>CAMUYI010000005.1 GCA_947164985.1 uncultured Bacteroidales bacterium
TGGTCCTTTTTTGCCGTGTTCCTGTTATAGCCTGGTCCTTTTTTGCCGTGTTCCTGTTATAGCCTGGTCCTTTTTTGCCGTGTTCCTATTATAGCCTGGTCCTTTTTTGATTTCAAGTATCTCCTTAGTCTCTCCATCTTACACACACTCTCTTCATTCATCCAATCCTTTCCCTCCACCCCTTCACTATCTCGCGTTATATTATAGTATGCGATTAGTAGGATATTAGTAGGTGATTAGTAGGTTATTAGTAGGTGATTAGTAGGTGATAACTGGTAGCATCTACAGACCAACCCACAACGTCTCTATACCGTCTAACTAAAAAAATACCATTTTCTCTTGCGTATGTCATTTTTTTTTTGTACTTTTGCAGCCGATTTTAATTTGGCACAATGTGGCCATATACAAAAAGTATGCAAAACATTAGAAATATAGCAATTATTGCGCATGTGGATCACGGCAAAACGACCTTGGTCGATAAGATGCTATACACAGCAAATGTTATCAGCCGTCAGCAATCAGCATTCAGCGATCAGCCGAAAGAGTTGATCCTGGATAACAACGACCTGGAGCGCGAACGTGGTATCACGATCTTGGCCAAGAACGTAGCCATCGACTACAAGGGCACGAAGATCAATATCATTGACACTCCGGGGCACGCGGACTTCGGTGGTGAGGTAGAGCGCGTACTGAACATGGCAGACGGTGTGTTGCTGCTGGTCGATGCCTTCGAGGGCGCGATGCCGCAGACACGCTTCGTGCTGCAGAAAGCCCTGGAGTTGGGTCTGAAACCGATCGTGGTGATCAATAAAGTGGACAAGCTGAACTGCCGTCCGGATGAGGTGCAGGAAGAGGTATTCGACCTGATGTGTAACCTGAACGCGACGGACGATCAGTTGGATTTCCAGACGTTGTACGGATCTGCCAAACAGGGTTGGATGAGTACCGACTGGCGCAAGCCGACCACCGACCTCACCGACCTCATGGACGCTATCATCGAGTACATCCCTGCGCCGGAAGAGAACCCGGGTACGCCGCAGATGCTGGTGACGAGTCTGGACTACAACAGTTACGTAGGACGAATCGCTATCGGACGTGTACACCGCGGTGAGTTCAAGGACGGACAAGCCGTGACGCTATATAAAAAGCCGTCAGCCGACAGCCATCAGCCATCAGTTATCAAAACGAAGATCAAGGAGTTGCATACGTTCAGCGGCATGGGTCATGTGAAGACCGACGTGGTGAAGAACGGCGATATATGCGCGATGATCGGTATCGACGGTTTTGAGATCGGCGACACGATATGCGACGCGGAGAATCCCGAACCGCTGAAGCCGATCGCGATTGACGAGCCGACGATGAGTATGACCTTCTGCATCAACGACAGTCCGTTCTTCGGACAGGACGGTAAGTACGTGACGAGCCGTCATATCCAAGACCGACTCAACAAAGAGTTGGAGAAGAACCTGGCGCTGCGTGTCGAGAAAGGAGCGGAAGAGTCGTCCTGGCGCGTCTATGGCCGCGGTGTGCTGCATCTGAGTGTGCTCATCGAGACGATGCGTCGCGAGGGATACGAACTGCAGGTAGGTCAACCGCAGGTGATCATCAAAGAGATCGACGGCGTGAAGTGCGAACCGGTAGAGAGCCTGACGGTGAACACACCGGAAGAGTGCAGCGGCAAGATCATCGAGTTCGTCTCGACACACAAAGGCGAGATGACGAAGATGGAGATGGTCAACGACCGCGTACACCTCGAGTTCACTATCCCGAGCCGCGGCATCATGGGTATGCGTACCTACGTGATGAACGTATCCGCCGGCGAAGCGATCATGGCGCACCGCTTCCTCGAGTACCAACCGTGGAAAGGTGAGATCGTGAAGCGCACCAACGGTTCGCTCATCGCGATGGAAGCCGGTACGGCGTATGCCTACGCCCTCGATAAACTGCAGGACCGCGGTAAGTTCTTTATCGATCCGCAAGAAGAGGTGTATGCCGGTCAGGTGGTAGGCGAGAACGCCAAGGAAGGCGATATCGTGATCAACGTGACCAAGAGCAAGAAGTTGACCAATATGCGTTCGAAGTCCGCAGACGATAAGGCTGTATTACCGCCGCCGGTACGTATGAGCCTGGAGGAGGCGCTGGAGTATATCAAAGAGGACGAGTACGTAGAGGTAACGCCGCATGCGATGCGTATCCGCAAGATCATCCTTGACGAGCTGGAGCGGAAGCGCGCGGGAAGAGCGTAAGCGCGCAGGAAGAGCGTAAGCCCTTGAAGCCATTCGGATAGCGTATATATCCTCTGGAACCGCGGTGCCCCCCGCTCATGCTTTTGCGGACCCCAACCGCAAAAGAATGTTCCAACCGGATATATACTGTATCGCTCGCAGAGCGAAGGGCTTACTTATAAATGATAATAAATAAACAAAATCATACAACAATGAAAATTGAACAAAGTGAATTGAAAGACCTGATGGCGGTGGTGACGATCGTGATCGAGCCGGCAGACTATCAGGAAGAGGTTGCAAAGCAACTGAAAGAGGTGCGCCACAAAGCACAGATGCCGGGCTTCCGTCCGGGTATGGTGCCGGCGGGCCTGGTAAAGAAAATGTACGGCAAGGGTATCCTGGCAGACGTACTGAACAAGAAAGTGGGCGAAGGTCTGAACAAGCACATCGAGGACAACAAACTGCAGATCCTTGGTGATCCGCTGCCGAATGCAGAGCAAGGTCATGTCGATCTCGACCACGAGGACACCTACACCTTCGCCTTCGATATCGCAGTAGCTCCGGAGTTCGATGCCAAGTTGAACGGTAAGAACAAGATCCCTGAGTACATCATCGAGGCAACCGACGAGATGGTCAACAAGCAGATCGAGGCGTACACCAACCGTTTCGGCGAGTACATCGCGGAGGACAAAGAGAAAGGTACGCAGGCAGAGGTGAAGCCGTGCGCAGTAGATGCAGAGTTGTTCGCCAAGGTTTACGGAGCAGACGCTCCGAAGGATGAGGCCGGTTTCCGCGCCCGCATCAAAGAGGACATCGAGCGCAGCCTGGCTGAAGAGACCAAGTACCGCTTCGGTATCGACGTGAAGGCCGCCATCATGAAGAAGATGGAGAAGGTGGAGTTCCCGGTTGACTTCCTCAAACGTTGGGTTCTCGAGACAAACGAGAAGATGACCCAAGAAGAGCTCGATAAGGACTTTGACAAGATGCTTGACGAACTCAAATGGCATTTGGCTAAGGACCAACTCATGAAAGAGTACAAGATCGAGATCGAGAAAGAGGACGTGGAAGGTTACGCTAAACGTATCGCGAAGATGCAGTTCATGCAGTACGGTCTGATGAACGTAGAAGACGCGATGCTGGCTAACTACGCACAGGAGATGCTCAAGAACGAGAACCAACTGCGCGGCATCGTAGAGCGCCTCGTTGAGGACAAGATCTTCGAAGCAGTCAAGGCTATCGTTAAGGTTGAGACCAAGAAAGTGAGCCAGGAGGAGTTTGACAAGTTGTTTAAATAAACCAAGATTGGTTTATGACAAAAATTCATTTTATAGCTATTGGTGGTGCGGCGATGCATAACTTGGCATTGGCCGTTGCCTCCAAGGCTGGGTATCAAGTAACAGGCTCGGATGATGAGATCTTCGAGCCTGCTTTGTCTCATCTGCGTGATGCCGGTCTGCTGCCGGATGAGATCGGTTGGCACCCCGAGCGTATCACGCCGGATCTCGATGCGATCATTCTCGGTATGCATGCCCGCGAAGATAACCCCGAGTTGGTGCGCGCCCGCGAGTTAGGCATCAAGATCTACTCCTTCCCCGAGTACCTCTACGAGCAGACGAAGGACAAGATCCGTATCGTGGTAGGCGGTTCGCACGGTAAGACGACCACTACGTCCATGATCCTCTATGTGCTCAACCGTTTGGGCATCGAGGCAGACTACATGGTAGGCGCGCAGATCGAAGGGTTCGAACGCATGGTACGCCTGAGCGATACAGCCAAGTACGCGGTCTTTGAGGGCGATGAGTACCTCACTTCCCCACTCGACCTGCGGTCCAAGTTCCTCTGGTATCACCCGCATGTAGCCATCCTGACCGGCATCGCATGGGATCATATCAATGTGTTCCCGACCTTCCCGGAGTACGTGGAGACCTTCCGCCAATTTACGCACACCATTTCCGACGCCTTCATTTACTATAAAGGCGATGAGAACCTATGCCTCCTGGCGGAGGAATTGAAAATGGAAAATGGAAAATGTAAAATTATTCCTTACGACGCATACGATGGGAATGTGGCGATGCAGGTGTTCGGAAAGCACAATATGCAGAACCTGCAGGCGGCGATGCTGGCCTGCCATTGTATCGGTGTGGCGCCGGATGATTTCTACCGCGAGATAGCATCCTTCACCGGAGCATCGAACCGTCTGGAGAAGATCGCTGAGACCGAGACCTGCGTGGCGTACAAAGATTTTGCACACAGTCCGTCCAAACTGAAAGCGACCATTAATGCGGTTCGGGAGCGCTATCCGGACAAGCAGTTGGTAGCCTGCATGGAGTTGCATACCTTCTCCAGCCTGATGGCGGATTTCCTGCCGCAGTACCAAGGCTGCATGGCCGAAGCCGACAAGGCATTCGTCTATTTCAACCCCAAGGTAATCGAGCATAAAAAACTCACTCCGATCACAAAAGAGGCGGTTCGTGACGCGTTTGGCACGAAAAATGTAGAGGTGTTTACCGAGAGTGCGGCGATGACGGAAGCTATCAGCCGTCAGTATTCAGCATTCAGCCATCAGGGCATAGCCTTGCTGATGATGTCCAGCGGCACGTTCGATGGCATTGACGTGAAAGAGTTCGCGCACGAACTCTTCAGTTGAAAGTTGAAAGTTGAAAGTTGAAAGATATGGATAAGCAAACAAGACGCGATTATTTATATATGCGCATGGCGCGTACCTGGGCGGAGAACAGTTACTGCGTACGCCGTAAGGTAGGTGCGTTGCTGGTCAAGAACCAGATGATCATCTCCGACGGATACAACGGTACTCCTTCGGGCTTTGAGAACATATGCGAAGACGAGAACAACGTGAGCAAGCCCTATGTGCTGCATGCGGAAGCGAATGCGCTGACCAAGGTAGCCCGCTCCAATAACAGTTCGGACGGCGCCACGCTCTACGTCACCGCATCGCCTTGCCTCGAGTGCTCCAAACTGATCATCCAGTCCGGTATCAAGCGTGTCGTTTACGGCGAAGAGTACCGCATCATGGATGGTGTAGAACTGCTCAAACGCGCAGGTATTGAGGTCGTTTTCCTGAACGACCAGAAATCAGAATAATTAACAATTATCAATTCACAATTAACAAAGCGTCCTGGAAAGTTCTGTACAAAACTTGAAGAACCGTACGTATTCTAAAAGTTCGTACAAAACTCCAAGAGCCCTTTATACATTATACATTGTAAATTGTACATTATGAAAAAATATCTTCTTCCTACATTAACGGTTTTAGGCGTTGTGCTGGGACTCGTGTTGGGCATGACGATGAGTCAGAAAGCCAACGCCCAACGTATCGTATACCAGAACGGTCAGTTGCAACTGGAGTTGAGTAAGGTAGATCGTCTGCTGCAGTTAATGGAGACGGCCTATGTGGACGAACTGAACATCGACAGCATCACCGATGAGGCGATGACGGAGTTGGTGCAGAAACTCGACCCGCATAGTGCTTACATCCCCAAAGAGGACCTCGAGATGGTGAACTCCGAGTTGGCAGGTTCGTTTTCCGGCATCGGTGTGCAGTTCACGATCCAACAGGATACCGTTCGTATCGTAGCGGTCATTGCAGGCGGTCCGAGTGAAGGTGTCGGTGTGTTAGCCGGCGATAAGCTCATCACGGTGGACGACTCGACGTTTGTAGGCAAGAAAATGAATAACGAGAAGGTGATGAAGACCCTCCGCGGTCCGAAAGATACGAAGGTGAAGTTAGGCATTCTCCGTGCCGGCGTCAAAGAACCGCTTTCTTTCACCGTCACCCGTGGTGATATCCCGGTTAACTCCGTCGATGCGAAATTCATCATCGAGGAACAGGGTAAGAAACTCGGTTTTATCCGCGTTAATAAATTCAGCGAGACGACCTACAAAGAGTTCATCTCGGCGTTGGCCGAGTTGAGTAGCAAGGGTGCTGACCGCTTCATCATCGACCTGCGCGAGAACAGCGGCGGATACATGGACCAGGCTATCCGTATGGCCAATGAGTTTCTGAACCGCGGTGACCTGATCGTCTATTCGGAAGGTCGCGCTTACCCGCGTTATGAGGCGAATGCCAACGGAACGGGTCGATTCAAAGAGACGCCTCTCGTTGTACTGATCGATAATTTCTCCGCTTCGGCTTCGGAGATCTTCGCCGGTGCGATGCAGGATAACGACCGAGCTACCATCATCGGTCGCCGTTCGTTCGGTAAAGGTCTGGTGCAGCAACAGATGCCGTTTAGTGACGGCAGTGCCGTACGCCTCACCGTAGCCCGTTATTACACGCCATCGGGCCGTTGCATTCAGAAACCCTACACCTTAGGCGACCAGGAGGACTACGAGAAAGACCTCATGGAGCGTTGGGAGCACGGTGAGTTCTATTCGGCAGACTCGATCCATTTTGCGGACACCACAGCGTATTACACCAAAGGCGGCCGTAAGATGTACGGCGGTGGTGGTATCATGCCGGATGTGTTCGTCGGTCGTGACACGACGCTCAACACCCCGTGGTATAACCACTGCGTCAACCTCGCGTACACTTATCAGTTCGCGTATAAGTACACGGATGAGCACCGCAAAGAGTTGGATAAGTTCAAAGACTGGCAGAGTTTGGAGAAACATCTGCTTAAGCAAAACCTCATCCCGCAGTTTGTCGCTTTTGCCGAAGAGAAAGGCGTAGAACGCAACGAGGCAGAGATCCGGAAATCGCGCCCGTTGATGACACGACTTCTGATCGCTTATATCGTTCGTGACGTATTAGGCGATGACGGTTTCTTCCCGCTCTTCGAGCGTGACGACGAGATCACCAAGAAAGCAATAGAGGTTCTCAGCAAATGAGAACCTCTATTTTTTTATGCCTTGGATCGGTTATTGCATCTTCACCCCGATCACATTGTATTTGCTGCCGTCCGGCAGGATGAGGATCAGTTGTCCGTTCTCCAATACCTTTCGGCATCTGTTGTCCTGCGGATGCTGATCAGTCAAGCCGGCAGACACTCCTAAATTTATCTCTACGACATAAGGATCATGGTCCGAGTAAGACATATCCTGCGTGACGTAGGAGGTGCATCTGTACGTGCTCACGTGCTTCACATAGGCATTGACGATCTGCTCTGCCATTGACGCGTTCGCGAACACATGGTCGATCAATTCGCCGCCGCCGTAACAATGCGAATAGGCATTCGGATCATACCGCAACAATTGCTCCTCATAGCCTGCATCTTCAATAGCGTTTAGCGGCGCTTCGCCTATTTCGCAGTTCAGGTCACCCAGAATGAGTTTGTCCGGATCGGAAGTGGTATTCATGAGCATAGTAATCAGATTATTCGCATTCGTCATGCGCGTTCCTTCTCCCGCGTCTAAGGAATTGTCCTTTGCTTTGAAGTGATTCATGCTCACCACCAGTTTTTCATTGTTGGATAGCTGCTTGAAAGTTTGTATCCGCATCGTGTGCGCATAGTAACCATTTCCGGGCGTTCCGCCCATAGAACTGCCAACCGTCGCCACTTTGTCCGTCCGGTAGATGAAACCGGACTTGATGTTATAATCCGCGGTTTCGCTCCACGCGACGCTGATATTATCGTTCACCGCCGCATAACGTCCTGCCACACCGGCATGCGCATTCATCGAGTCCGCCAATTGCTTCAACACGATCGGTTGAGCCTCCACCTCGCAGAACGCATAGATATCGGCATCTATAGCCAGCATATTCCGGACGATCTTGCGTGTCTTGGCCACAAACTCTTCCGGCGTGTAGTTGCCGCGACCGGTATTGAGGTTGTAATAATAGTTCTGCAGGTTCTGTGCACACACGCGCAACGAGCCACGAACGGTGTCCGGTTCCGGTTCATCCCCTTGCGACTCCAGCCAGAAAACCGGCGCATTAACCGGATCGGTTTCTATCTTCTCATACCACTTCTTCAACTTCGCTTCCACCCGCACTTTATCACCCACTTGCAACTCTCTATCCGGTCTGCCACGCCACACTTGCAGCGCCCCTTGCGACGTACTGCTCGCCGTACCGCGTGTGTCTGCGATCCAGAAGGTCATGTTGTTGTAATCGGTGTTGTAACTATTGTCCGTAATCACATTCACATAGCCCTCGATGGTGTAACTATCGGTGGAGGTAGCTTTATTATCCAACTGCTGACCGATCGCGAGAGCTTCCGTCACCGTGATCGCTTGTGCGCCTGCGATACAAAGCAGCGCTACCAACAAAGATGTGATTTTTTTCATACAATTAAATGGCTTTGAGGGCTGCCAGTACGAAGCGGTAGAACTTCTGCACGGTAGCGATATTCACGCGCTCATCCGGGCTATGCGGATGCTCGATCGTCGGACCAAAGGAGATCATCTCCATATTCGGATAGTTAGCGCCGATGATGCCACACTCGAGTCCGGCATGGATGGTAACGATACGAGGCGAGTTACCAAACTCTTTCTCGTAGGTCTCTTTCATGACACGCAGCAAGTTGCTCTTGAAGTTCGGCTGCCAGCCCGGATATGCACCCGAGAACTTAACGTCTGCGCCTGCCAAAGCAAAAGCAGAATGGATGATCGAAGCCAACTCTTCCTTGCGGCTCTCTACGTTCGAACGAGTGAGGCAGAAGACCGTCACTTTGTTATCATCGGTCTTGATCATCGCCACATTATTGGAGGTCTCAACGATGTCCGGCATCTCTGTGATGAAGCGGTATACACCGTGCGGGCAGAGGGTGATAGCGTGAATGAGGAAGTCCTGTACATCCTCCGGCATCTCCATCTTCGGGCATTCGACTTCGGTAGCCTTGAAGGTCAGGTCGGTCTCAACGCCGTCGAACTCCTTGAGCCAGAGGTCTTCGTAACGATCCACAAGGTCCTGCAGGTCCTGATAACTCTCCTCCGGAATGGTGATGACAGCCGATGCCTCACGCGGGATAGCATTGCGGAGCGAACCGCCCTCCACGCATGCCAGACGTGCCTCGAAATTAGCCACCGCATCTTTGAGGAAACGGAAGAGCAATTTGATCGCATTGGCGCGCTGCAGATGGATATCACAACCTGAGTGACCTCCCTTGCAACCCTTGAGTTCTACCTTGAGGGCGATATCGCCTTCTTCGGTCTCTACCGGTTGGTAGTCAAAAGTAGCCGTCGTGTCGATACCACCGGCACAACCTACATACAGTTCACCTTCGGTCTCCGAGTCGAGGTTGAGCAGGTATTTGCCTTGGAGCCAACCGCCCTTGAGGTCATTGGCGCCATACATACCGGTCTCTTCATCGATGGTAAAGAGCGCCTCCAACGGCGGATGCACCACACTCTTGTCGGCAAGGATCGCCATGGCCGTTGCCACACCGATACCATTGTCCGCACCCAGCGTCGTTCCGTTAGCCGTTACCCATTCGCCGTTATCCTCTACATATGCCTCGATCGGGTCTTTCTCAAAATCAAACACTTTGTCGCTGTTCTTCTGCGGCACCATGTCCATGTGCCCCTGCAAGATCACCCCCGGATGGTTCTCCATACCCGGACTCGCGGGCTTGCGGATAAGGACGTTTCCGATCTCGTCCTGAAGGGTCTCCAGGCCAAGACTCTTACCGTAGTTCACTAAGAAATCCGCGATCTCTTTGCGCTTGCCGCTTGGACGCGGGATCTGGGTAAGGCTGTAGAAGCTGCTCCACAAACCTTTAGGTTCTAAGTTTTTCATATCATTTTAATTTACGATTTACATATTTACGATTTATTGACGATTTAATCGATTGTACAATTTTACTCAATAGAACAATCAATCGTACCTCGTCAATCGTCCATTCGTCAATCAATGGTCATCTCGCCGCAGAGGTCTTGGGAAAGAAGTTCTTTGGCGTTTTCAGGTTGCTCGCCAAGGAGAAGCATCATCTTGGTCAGCAAGGCCTCGGTCGTGATATCATAACCGGAGAGCACACCGGCTTTCATCAGGTTGAGCGAGACGGCATAGAGCCCCATCTCCACCGATCCGGTGTTGCACTGCGTCTTATTGACGATGATGATCCCGCGATCCACCGCCGCTTTAAGTTCGCGGTAGAGCCATTTGTCAGTCGGCGCGTTTCCGGCACCGAAGGTCTCCAGTACCACACCTTTTAAACCACGCGTACGTAAGAGCGCGTGTACGACGGGTTGCTGAATACCCGGGAAGAGTTTGAGCACCGCCACGTTCGTATCGAAGTCCTTATGCAGCCTGAGCGGTGCGTTCGGGTCCGAATAATGCACAAGATGCGGCTGGTAGATGATATGTACGCCGGCCTTTGCCAACGCGGGATAGTTATAACTGTTGAACGCCGAAAAATGCTCGGCATTGCGTTTGGTCGTGCGGTTGGCACGGAAGAGCCGGTCCTCAAAATAGATCGTCACTTCAGGCACGATGGCATTGCCTTCTTCATCCTGCGCCGCAGCTATCTCGATCGCCGTCAGCAGGTTCTCCTTCGCATCGCTCCGCAGTACACCTACCGGCAGTTGAGAGCCCGTAAACACGACCGGTTTACTAAGGTTCTCCAACATGAACGACAGCGCCGAAGCCGAATAGCTCATCGTGTCCGTACCATGCAGAACCACGAAGCCGTCGTACTCCTCGTAATGGTCATACACCATCTGCGCCATGCGCGCCCAACAGGCCGGATTGATATCCGACGAGTCGATCAGCGGCGAGAACGCCTGTATATCCACCTCTACCTCACCGGCAAACAACTCCGGCATAAAGGCCTTAAACGTCTCCATGTCCGCCGGCACCAGGGCCTGCGTCGCGGCATCCCGCACCATGGTGATCGTTCCGCCTGTCGAAATCAAAAGTACCTTACTCATAGTTCTCTTTGACCTTTGCGACTGCAAAGGTACGACAAAAAATCCACATACGCAAGAAAATACACAAAAAAAATGCAGGATATTTGCATATGTGCAAAAAATGTTGTAATTTTGCAGCGAAAATGACACGTATTCTGATCATAGACGGCGACATCAGCCTTTCGACGGTGCTCAGCGACTACTTGAGTAGCCGCGGCTATCAGACTCATCTGGTTCATACAGGCAGAGCCGGTCTGGAGAGTCTGACGGAAAGTTCGTACGATCTGATATTAATGGAGTTGGAGGGCTTGAGTATGAACGGTTTTGAATTAATCAAGGATATCCGTCATCGGCTGCCTACCATACCGCTTATCGTCCTGACTAACCGCAGTGACCGCGAGGACCAAATGCGCGCTTTTCAGTTGGGCTGCGACGACTATCAGATGAAGCCTTTCACGATGGATATCCTTATCTGCCGAATGGAGGCGATCTTACGCCGCGTACGGGCCTTTGAGGAGAGCAAACAGAAGGTGTTTGAATTGAACGGTAAGGTGTTTGACTCTGTGCATCAGACCTTCGACGGAAGTCATATGTCTTCGCGCGAAAGTGACCTACTGCTGATGCTTTGTCGGCAGGAAGGAGAAGTGGTGGACAAGCACCGCATTCTGATGGCTTTATGGAAAGAAGACAATGCTTTCACAGCACGCTCTTTAGGCGTGTATATCAATCATTTACGGCAATTCCTGACGCCCGCAGAATACGAGATTATTGCCGTTCGTTTTAAAGGGTATAAATTGGTAAAAAAGATATGAAAATTATAGCTCCGAGTGTATTATCTGCCGATTTCGGGCATTTGGCTCAAGATTTAGAGATGATCAACCGCAGCGATGCGGACTGGTTGCATATTGATGTCATGGACGGTACATTCGTACCGAATATATCGTTCGGATTTCCGTTAATGGTTCCGTTCAAGCAGTACTGCACCAAACCTTTGGATGTGCACCTGATGATTGTGCATCCGGAGAAATACGTGGAGCGGTTCTGCGATGCCGGTGCCTGGTCGGTGGGATTTCACCTCGAAGCGGTGGAGGATCCACTTCCGATATTGGACATGATCAAAGCCAAAGGGGTGCGTACCTGTCTAACCATCAATCCGGATATCGACGTGAAGCGCCTCGTGCCTTATCTGGACAAGGTGGACATGGTGCTGCTGATGTCCGTTTTTGCAGGTTTCGGAGGTCAGAAATTCATCCCGGAGACGATGGATAAAATTCGTTATATCAAAGCAGAGATAGACCGTCGAAACCTGCCTACGCTCATTGAGATAGACGGAGGTGTAAACACCGCCAATGCCGCTGAACTTTTTGCCGCCGGCGCCGATGCGTTGGTAGCCGGTAGTGCCGTCTTCGGTGCACCCGATCCGGAGGCTGCTATCCGTCAAATGAAGGGGTGATTTTAAGGAAAACAAGCTCAAAATATAGAAAAATCGCCGATGAGAGCGATTTTTCTTCTTTTTATTTGCATAAATGCAAAAAAAGCAGTATCTTTGCGCCCGATTTTGATTTCATGAAAGAACTAAGACACATATGGGTACTGATCACACTGGCGTTGAGTTGGTGTCTTTCGGTTGTGGCGCAGGTGCCGGAGGAGCCCAAGAAGCTACCGGACGTAACATCCACGGAAGGACGCGATTTTTATGTAGCCTGGCTGCCGAACGGTGGTAGTGAACCAAGTTCAAGAGACTTAAAGCTACAGATGTTTGCTTCTTCGCGTCGCGACAACTCGATTACCGTCGAGTATGCGAATGGTGCCACCCAAAACTATACGATTGCAGCCGGACAGACCACGCTTATCACCGTTGATCCTAATTCGGTCTATTGGAATCCGGCCCTGGATGAAGAAGAAAAAATCCTTAGCAAAGGTATCCGCGTATATAGTGACGCAGACGAACTCTTCACCCTTTATTCCGTGAACCAGATGGGTGCACCCGGTTCATACAGTTTCGATGGTGCGCATATATTGCCGGTAGAGGCATTAGGTACAGAGTATATGGTGCAGACCGCTGACGGAGATGCCACTGCAACCGAGTTTGTAGTTATGTCCACCAAGCCCGGTGAGACCCATGTCACTATGAGTCTTAAGGTAAATAGCCGTCGTGGCAACACGACCGACTTGAGTGTCACGCTCAATGGCCCAAAACAGATTTATATCGTTCGTTCCAAAGCGCCGGATCCTGAAAACCCGAGTGATATCATTGATCTATCGGGTTCTACTATCTGTGCCGATCAGCCAATCGCTGTTTGGAGCGGTAACCAATACGCTATCGTGCCATATCAACAGGGTCTGAGTAACGACCATGCCTACGACCAGCTGCTGCCGGTCACGAAATGGGGAAAGACTTTCTTGGTGCCTATGACGGCCGTCAATACCCAGCTGAACATCATGCGTATTGTGGCGCTACAAAATGGTACGGATGTTTCAATCAAACGCGGTAACAATGCGCCTACCATGGTGTCGCTCGATCAAGGCGGGACCCATATGCAGCGTATGACGCAGAATGTCAACAACGCCAATCCGCAGAATGCCACCCATTATATAACGGCAACCAAACCGATACAGGTCTATCTCTACTCCACCAGTGCGGGTGTAAACAACTGGTACGACGACGACGGTAACAACTACTTGCCCAGCAACCCGTCCATGACGATTATTCCGCCCTTGGAGTATTTGACCGACACCACGATCTTCAGAACCTACAACGGCGGTGACGGTGCGCTGACGCATATGATCAACCTCTTGGCGCCTACGTCCAAGATCGGTAGCATCCAACTGGACGGAGCACCGACTTCGGGCTGGAAAACCATTCCGTCCAATAATGCCTATTCGCAATTAACCTGCGAGGTGGCGGATAACACGCACATCATCACCGCACCCGAGAAAGCCTTCACAGGATACGCTTTCGGTATCGGCGAAGGAGAGGCGTATCTTTATCCTGTAGGCTATGATTTTACGCCCCAAAAAGACTCGCTTTTCCTTCTAGATAACGTTCAGGGTGAGACAGTTCGTCCTTCGGAATGGAAACGGGACTACATAAGCCCCACCGAAGGAGGATGGTATCTGGATCGTATTCTCAAAGATGACGGCACTTATGATCTTGACACCACCTTCATCTGCGACAGCACCAGCCTCACCTTCCCCATTAAGACCTATGCACCATGGGAGTTAGTGCGTTGGGAGATAGAGGGCTCGATTCAGGGAAAGAATTATTTCACGCCCTATGAGCAGCAAGTCGATACCACACCGAGACCCGAACTGGAGCACCTCTTCCATCTGTTGCCTATTGAGAAAAATAATAAGCCCTACGAAGACTTTGAGGTGCGCGGTATCCTGATCCATAAGCCGCTTATCTGCGAAGAGATCATCCCCGAAGACAAATGGGAGCGCGACACGTTCAACACGGTTGTACGCGTTATGCGGCAGTATAACGACACCACTTGGAAAGCGATCTGCGTAGGCGACACCATACATTTCTTCCGCGACACCGTATGGAATGTGAATCCCGCTACCATCACCGGAGAACCCGAAGAGGGCATCCATTACGAGATGCGCACCACCATCTTCAATGATACCACCCATGATGAATCCCGCGGATTGTATCAGTACCAAGTCGGAACGAACAGTATCCAACGCGAATATATCTCCAGCCGTGGTTGTGACTCTTTGAGCACCCTGATGATCTACGTCTGCGAACCAAGTTATAAGCGGGTCGATACAGTAGTGTGCCAAGATAGTTTGAAGCACCTCAACTTCGGTAAGTTCTTCGAGCGATTCTCCAAAAACAATAGCTGGCCGAAAGCCGATACGACGCTGTATGATACACTGCGTGCGAAAGATTGTATGAGGGGTCCCGAATGGCGCAAGTTCCGTCCGCATTGCCGCGATTTCAACGGTTGTGACAGCGTAATGGAGTTGCATCTGAAGGTGATGAAGGTGGTTAATAACACCTATCCGGAAAATATCTGTATGACCCGACTGGCAGAGATGGGTGGCGTCTATAAATGGATAGAGAAGAAGAGTAATCCGGAGCGCGTGATTCATATCTTCAACCCCGACACAATGCGCAAGGACTCAATCTACACCTTCCGCGATACCGTCAAATACAAGAACTGCCCGGACTGCACCGATGGAGGATGTGACAGTGTACGAAATCACCTATCCCTTCAGTTCATCAGCGATGACGGTCAGGAGCACGTTATCCATGTGTGTCAGAATAAAGACACCACTTACAACAATATGGGCACACGTCAGTATTTCTCCGGCGTCGGTAAGAAATGCAACACGCCTTATCCCTATAATTTGGAGATCATCGTACGAGACGTACAAGGCACAGAGCTATGCCGGTTCAACGATAGCGTAACTTTCTATGTAGATACCGTCTATCGGGATCAGATGACCTATGACACTGTTTGTATCGACACCGCAGCGGTGGCCGCCGGTACACAGACCTATACTTGGAAAAATCACCCGAAGTTTGCGGCGATCAAGATTACACGACCGGGTCTATTCACCTATCGTGATACGATACCTACGTATGACTGTCATTGCGACTCGATATGCGTACTTAAGTTGCGGGTAGGTAAACCGGAAGAGAAAAAGACCATTGATACCATTTGCGATGATGGTTCGTTCATGTGGCAAGACACTTTGTTCTACGGTATCAAATACGAAGGGACAATCCCCCCCTCGCAAAAGAGCAAGAAAGTGACCGGTTCGATTTATACTTCGCGTAAAGATACGGTTACGCAATATGGCTGTGACTCGATACTAACACTGCATCTGAAGATCTGGCCGACCTATGTGGCGGAACGCAAAGATACATTCGTATGTGCCGATGAGCCATATAATTTTGACGGAACGTGGTACAATACACCGGGTAACAGATGGACTCCTGGAACCATTGTTCCTCTCTCCAAACATGTCAATTCCATACATGGTTGCGATAGCGCTGTCTTGCACTACATAGCCGTTCATCCGATCTATCTGAATGAACAAGAAGAGAACGATACTGTATGTCAAGTGCTGCAAGGAAAAGCGTATTACGAGTGGGAAGGGGAAGACCATGCACTTTGGAACACAACGCATAAGGTATCCCTCAACACCGCCACCACCAAGTATTTAGTGGATTCATTAACCACTATTGACGGTTGTGACTCGATCATCCATCGTACTTTGGTCATCATGCCGACGTACGACGACACCATTCCGCATCTGATGAACAGCGAGGACACAGTACATTGGGAGGGACGTATCTATGCCGGTATTGATGCAGTGTTTGATAACGACAAAGGCTGGCCTGTGGTACGCAGTACCGGTCTCAAATACTACACCGACTCTCTCTCTACGACGAAGATCGGTACCCATTTTTGCGACTCGGTACGCACGCTCAAGTTGGCGATCGGAAAAGTATTCCGTGACACCATGTATGATGCTACTTGCGTCAACTGCGGTACGTATTATTGGACTATCACAAGTCCCAAGACCGGCGTCGACACCGTCATTCCGATCACCGATCTGCCGGAGGCTTATCAGGAGCGCATCTATTACGACAGTCTATTGACCGAGTTGGATTTTGACTCGATCTACGTGCTCCGTCTGACCGGCTATCCGCATTATGACTATGATGAACCGGATGAGATCTGTCAGGGTGAGGCATATAACTGGCCGGGACATATGCCGACTGACAATGCGGTGGTTCACCGCCTCTTTGTGGCTGGAAAACCCATCACCGAGATCCCGACCGATTCATTCGGTTTGATACAGGTGGTAGACAGTATGCTGACGGATACGATCTTCAGAAATCCGAAGACCGGCGAAGTGAAGCAGATGCATTGCGATAGTGTCTGGACGCTCAACCTCACCATCCATGAGACCTATAACGACCGTTATGTCTTGCGGAGCGACACTTTCCCGATGAGTTCGAACGACACCTTATCGTATTTCAACCAACCGCATGTGCTCTTCGTCGGATATGACTTCGACTTTGAGGCAGCAGGTGTGACGAAAGAAGATTTCAAGCAACAGTTCGATACCGTGGTCTATATCCAACCTACCGGTGATGAGACTTGGCGGGACTCGGTAATTAACCGTTCGCAATACAACTGCGATAGTGTGCATTATATCGTGATCCATATATGCGAGATTACGTTCACGCAGCTACGCGACACGATTGCCGATAACGATACGACTTGGTTCTTTGGCGGTGAGACCGAATATGGCAAACATACTTTACCGCTCGTCACAGGACATAAGTTCCATTACTACGATGATGCATGTACCATACCGGTGGACTACACCGTAGATCACGATCGCGCGATACGCGAGTACCTCTTTATTGATACGCTGCGCACCACCAATGGTTGCGACTCGATCGTGCATGACTCGGTCATCGTCTTCCCGTCGTACCGATTCCAGTTCGACACCACGATATGCTCCAATGCACGATGGGACTGGCGGAAATATGATTACGTCAACCGATACAAGAGCGGTTTTGTTTATGACTCCGTGAACTACAAAGTCGGTACCCATACCTTCGACTCCGTCTATGTGCTGAACTTGCATGTTGTGCCTTCCGGTTTCTACCAGTTCGACACCATCCTATGCATGAACGATACGCTCTATTGGCAGGACCAGAAGATCTACTACCGTCAGGGAGGCATGAAATACGTAGAGGCAATATACAAAGATGAGGAATCCTTGTGCGGCGATATCTACCACATGGATCTGACCTTTGTTCCGTATTACAGCACCGCGCTTATCGAGTACGACACAATCTGCCAATTGGATGACTACCATTGGATTACAGAGGGAGAAGTAAACGAACACCTGGAGAATCTGCGGGACGGCAAGGGACATAAGTTGACGAAGATCCCGACGGATGTGGCCGGTGATTTCATGTACTACGACAGCCTGAAGACCACAGGTTGCGGTTGTGACTCCGTCTATACGCTCCAACTGCATATCAAGCCGTCCTATCATCTGTATGACACGGATTACGTCTATTGTTCGGCAGACACCTTAGACTGGCACGACTCGCTCTATACCTATCAGGGTGAACCGGAGGTATACGACACCATCTTCGGTACCGCCTCCAACGGATGCGACTCGATCTTCTATCTGCATGTGCATTTTAACCTGTCGTATGACACCACCGACTCCGTCTTCCTCTGCTCGGATGTAGAGCATTATACATGGGAAGATATCGTCTTTGACGATACGCTGCGCAAGGCACGTACCTGGTTGGAGCCGAAGTCGTACTCGTTCGTTCGCAATTATCCGACCACGATCGGTCAATGCGACTCTATCTTGCGGTTGGAGATCACGATAGCGCCGAACTTCGATTCGATATGGACGGATACGATCTGTCACGGCGAGACCTATGACCTCTTCGGTCAGAAGTTGACTACGGCCGGTAACTATACGGCGGAGCAACCGAATAAATGGGGTTGCAAGACCTTCTATTATCTCACTTTGGTTGAGGTGCCGACGCCGAAATTCGAACTCAAGGTCGATCCGGTATGTGTGGACAAAGAGGGTGTAGCCAATATCTACCAACTGCATTATACGCACGATAGCGAGTTTGCACCGATCTCCTACTCCATCCGCTATGACTCTGTCGCTCAGGCTATGGGCTTTGAGGATGAAGAGGACATACCGATTGCGCCGAACCAGACCACTTTGGATCTGACGGTACCGACCTTCAGTGAACCGACCGCTTATCCGCGTCCGGGTTATTACAATGCCGTCATCGCCTTTAACAACGGTGTATGTCTGTCCGACAGTCTGATGACCTATCCGTTCACGATGACGATGCAGTACCCGTCCTGGCTCGTAGAACAACATTTCAATGATGTGATGGCTTTGCTGGATGCACCGTACAACGGCGGTTATACATGGACAGCCTTCCAATGGTACGAGAACGACACACCGATCGTCGGTCAGACCAAGCCCTACCTGCATATACCGACCGGACTGAATGCCGGATCCGCTTACAGTGTGGAACTGACCCGCACAGACGACAGTGTTACAGTACGTACATGTCCTACCCTAGCTGTCACCATCTATGATGGTTATGCACCTAAAATGGGCTATTTGGGTGTCACCCCGACCTGCGTCGTATCGGCTCATCCTGTGATCCATATCTTGTCACGTAAGAGCGGCACCTATCGTATCACCACCACCGAAGGAAATCTGGCCGGTGAAGGCGTCTTCCATCCGGATGTAACCGCCGTAAACGTACCGGCAACATCGGGTATGTATATTGTGCAGTTATGGTCCAATGATACCCCGGAAGAACCGTATAGAGCTATAAAAATAGTTGTAAGAGATATATGTCCAAATTGCGATACATCCTTCTGATCCTCTGTCTGCTCCCTGCGCTCACATGGGCACAGCGGCGCTACTCCGTTTCCGAGAAGCGCGAGTATGAGTTGGCAGGCAAGAGCGGGTTCTCCTCCAAAGATGTGGAGAACAAGACCGATGTGCTCTTTGGTCTTCACTCTTCCGAATACGGTGGTACGCACCACCTGATCGGTATTTCTCTCGAAGGTGCATGGTCATCCTTCGTGTCGAATATGCCGGCGGCTAAAATAACACCGGGCGGAGGAAGCGCCGGACTGCATCTGTTGTATGAGTTCCAGCATAACGGTCTCCTTGTACAGACAGGCGTCGGTGTTGCTTTCCAGCAGGTATATAACGACATCGCCGACACGGCTATCTACCATCCTAACATGCTGGATACCTGGAGCGGCACCACACCCCGCCCCTTCACCCTCAAGCATCATTTCACGAACCGTCAGGACATGGCGCAGATGGCATACGGACAGGTGCCCTTGTATCTCGGCCATTATTTCTTCGGTTCACGAGGAATCGGTTATTTCTTAGCTGGTCTGCATGCCAATTATGCGTTCTGGGGTACAACCAAACAAACCCTGAGCGGCTCTACTTACGGTAACTACGAGCAGTACGTCGGATATATGGAAGAGATGGATAATCATGGTTTCCGAAAAGATGTACCTATCGAGCGAACGGGTAAGCAACTAGAACTCAAGATAGATATCATGGCGCATGCCGAATTGGGCTATGAATACAACACCCGTCAGAGTTCGAAAAGTTACCGCGTTCGTCCCAGCGACCGTTTGGACGGACGTATCCGTATAGCCGGTTTTGTCGATTTCGGCATGCTCAATATCTGTCCGAACACCAAAGGTGTTTTCTATGAGATGCCGACGGAGACGATTTTTGATTTCTCCACCTATCAGATGGACCATGTGTTTGCGACCCAAGATGCCTCGAAATTCTGGGTACGTAATCTCTTTGCCGGCATACGTGTCACTTTCCTCTTCGGTTTCCAACCGAAAGAGCGATGCATCCTCTGCGATACATGGCGTCATTAACTCTCACTGAACTATGTGCCCTTATCGGCGAAACGCTGGACGAGAGTCTGGCCGGTTCGTTTTGGGTCAAAGCCGAGATCAGCAGCCTCAGCGAACGAGGCGGCCATATGTATCTGGATCTCATTGACGGCAAGACCGCTAAGATGCGTGCTACGTGTTGGGCCGGCACCAAAGAGATGCTGACGGCTTATTTTGAGTCTGAGACCGGTCAACGGCTGCAACCCGGACTCAACGTACTCATAGAAGCGGAGATTCAATACCATCCGGTCTATGGGTTGAGTCTGTCTATCATCGGTATTGATCCTTCTTACACGTTGGGTGACATTGCCCGCCAGCGCCAACAGACGATCAATCAATTGCAGAAAGACGGCCTTTTGGATGCCCAACAACTCCTCCCGCTCCCTACCCTCATCCGCCGTATAGCTGTTATCTCATCGCCGAATGCGGCCGGGTATGAGGACTTCAAGCACCAATTGGATAATAGCGGCTATCATTTTGAAACACAACTGTTTGGTGCAACCATGCAAGGGGAACAAGCCCCGAAATCCATCATAGCCGCATTGGAAGAAATCTCAGGTTTTGATGCGGTGGCTATCATCCGAGGCGGCGGTGCGACGACGGACTTGAGTTGTTTTGACAACTACGAACTATGTGCCGTCTGCGCGCAGTACGAAATACCTATTATAAGCGGTATCGGGCACACGCGCGATATATCGGTCTTGGACCTGGTGGCGCATCAAGCGCTCAAGACCCCTACTGCAGTAGCCGAATGGCTCATCCATCGGATGGACGAACAGGCGGAACGTATTCGTCTACTCCTCACCCGTCTGCAACGCACCGCCGAAAGGCAGATCCTCATTCGCCAGCACCGCATTGACTTGCTCCAACAACGCCTCGCCGCCTGCAATCCCGAACGGATCTATCGAATGGGATATAGTCTGCTGACTAAGAACGGCAAGGTAGTTCGAAGTGTGAGTGAGTTACAGGAAGGCGATACCGTCACCACCCATCTCGCAGACGGTTCACGTGATTTGACAGTATGATTCTCGCTAAAGAACAACGCATCGGAGCAGCGATACTCATTGGTATAGCATTGGTAGGATGGATCGTGGTCGCGGTATGGCCATCCCGTCAACCGGTACCTGCTCCTGAACCCGCTCAACAAAAGAAGTACCGCACATGGGAAGAGCGGCGGGACTCGATGGATAGGGCGGACTCGATGCGATATGCTCGATACGCAGCCGAACGCGAACAGCGGTATGACTCTTTTCGCGTAGCCGACTCCATGCGGCGGGCGGAACTCAAAGCCCAACTCAAATACTTCCGTGACTCAGCACGGGTAGCCGACTCACTTTGGCGCGACTCCATGGGCATTCACTTCACGAAGCGCATCAAGAAAGATACTATCATTGACCTCAATCACTGCGACACCACCGACCTGCTTTATCTGCGAGGCATCGGACAATATACGGCGATACAGATTCTGCATTATCGCGAACAATTAGGTGGTTTTTATTCACCTACTCAACTAACCGATGCTCCCTTCGCCAAATGCCATTTGGATACCCTGTTGGCGCATTTCACCGCTGATAGTGCAGCGATACAGCAGATAGATGTCAACTCCTGCTCCATCGACCGACTTCAGCGGCATCCGTATCTGCGTTACCATCAAGCGAAAGCAATCTACACCCTTCGCCGAAAAAAAGTCAGACTGCACAATCTTCAAGAACTGCGGACCTTACCGGAACTCGCCGAAGAAGACCTTCAACGAATCGCTCCGTATCTTAGCTTTGAATAAAAAATCAAGAAAAATGGCATACACTATTGTGTATGTCATATTTTTTTTGTAATTTTGTGCCCGAATTTGGTTTTTAGTGAAAATGAAACGAAAGATAGCTATTATAGCGGGAGGAGACAGCAGCGAACATGAGGTATCGCTCCGGTCGGCTGCAGGTCTGTACTCCTTCATGGATAAGGAGCGTTACGACGTGACGATCGTCGTCTTTGACGGGAAGAACTGGTATGCCGTTCCGGCATTGGAAAATGGAGAATGGAAATTGGAGAATGATTCTTATCCCATCGACAAGAATGATTTTTCTTTTACGCGCGCAGGCGTAAAACATACCTTTGATTTTGCGTATATCACTATTCATGGCACACCGGGTGAGAACGGAATATTGCAGGGATACCTCGATATGATCGGTATGCCGTACAGTTGTTGCGGAGTGTTGGCCGCAGCATTGACGTTCAATAAGTACGCCTGCAACCATTACCTCTCTTATTTTGGTTTCCATATCGCGAACAGTATGATGCTGCGTGCCGGTCAGAAACTGCCGAACGCGCCGAAGATCGCGGAGACTTTAGGCCTGCCTTGTTTCATCAAATCGAACGTAGGCGGCAGCTCTTTCGGTTGCACGAAAGTGAAGACGGTGGAGGATATCTATCCGGCGATTGAACGGGCTTTCCAAGAGGGCGATGAGGTCATCTGCGAGTCGTTCATGCAAGGAACGGAAGTGACCTGCGGTGTGTATAAGACGAAAGACAAAGCCGTTGCTTTCCCGATCACCGAGGTGGTGACGCATAATGAGTTCTTCGATTACGACGCCAAATACAAAGGTGAGGTGGACGAGATCACTCCGGCCCGCATCCCGGATGCGCTTCGCGATAAGATCCAGGCAGAAACCCTGCGTCTGTACGACATCATCGGTGCCAACGGTATCATCCGTGTAGATTGGATCATTACTCCGAATGGAGAATGGAAAATGGAAAATGGAAAATGGACGGGTGATATGCCTCACATCAACCTCTTGGAGGTGAACACGACTCCGGGTATGACGCCGACGAGTTTCATCCCGCAGCAGGTTCGTGCCGCAGGACTTGACATTAAAGATGTACTGACAGATATTATTGAGAACAAGTTTAACAATTAACAATGAATAATTAACAATTAACAAAGCGTCCTAGAGGCTTTGGTACTAACTCAATAGAAAGTACGGATCTTCTAAACTTTGTACCAAGCGCCAAGAGCCCTTTGTAAATTGTACATTGTACATTGTAAATTACGAATAGCATGATCGATATTAACAAAGCGATCGCATCGCTGAACTGGAACAAAGAGCCGCGAGGACTGTACGAACCGATTGAGTACGCACTATCAGCAGGAGGTAAACGTATCCGCCCCACCCTGGCGCTTATTGCCGCAGACACCATTGTCAACGGAGGTCTGATTAACGGCGATGCTATCGAGCAGACTTTACCGGCAGCACTGGCGTTGGAGGTGTTTCATAATTTCACCCTGCTGCACGACGATGTGATGGACAAAGCGCCCATCCGTCGCGGTCAACCTACCGTACATGTCAAATGGAATGAGAATACCGCTATTCTTTCCGGAGACCAGATGCTCATTGAAGCCTACAAGCTGCTGAGCGGTGTCCCGGATGACAAGTTGCCGCAGGTGCTCAAATGGTTCAACGAGATGGCTACAGGTATCTGTGAGGGTCAACAACTCGATGTAGATTTCGAGCATATGAGTCATGTGTCTATCGAGGACTACATGCATATGATCGAACTCAAGACCTCAGTGCTCCTGGCTAACGCCATGCGTATCGGTGGATACATCGCCGGTGCTACCCCGGTTCAACAAGAGGCGTTGTACCAGTATGGTCTGCATATTGGTCTGGCGTTCCAGATTCAAGATGACATTCTGGATGTCTACGGCGATCCCAAGACCTTTGGTAAAGCGATCGGAGGCGATATATGCGCCAACAAGAAGACCTTCCTGCTCCTCACCGCGCTGGAGACAGCCGATGCGGAGAGCAAAGCAGAGTTGTTAGGATGGCTCATGGCCAATGACCGGAACGAAGAGAAGATAGCAGCCGTTACCGCCATCTATAATCGCTTGGGCGTACGCCAAGCGGCAGAAGTGACGATGGAGGAACATACTGCGCTTGCTCTGGCACAATTGGACAAACTGCCGCAGAACGCAGCCACCGAGTCCCTTCGCCTGCTGGCCGAACAACTCGCAAATCGTAAATCGTAAATCGTTAAATCGTAAATAATAAGATGCCTTACCGTCGACTACCTAACACAGACCTCGCCCGTCTTCACGCGCTGCAGAACGCTATCCAACGTGCGCAGACCGCGGACTATACCGAGCAGGTCATCCCGTACAAGACGCTCAGCGAAGCACAGCGTTTTCTTGTGCAGTTCGAGAATGTGGTGATGCAGTCCAAGGATAACTACAAGTCCTCTGTCACTGCCAACAAACAGTACCGCCACATCGTGCAGAACGCACGTATGTACATCTCGCATTTCATCCAAGTGCTCAACCTTGCCGTTATTCGCGGAGAGATCAAGAGAGAGCAGAAACTGCTTTATGGCTTGGATCCGCATCAGCATATTGTGCCGGATTTATCGACGGAAGAGTACCTGCTGGAATGGGGTAAGAATATTATCGAGGGTGAGCAAAAACGCATGGCCAACGGTGGTTTTCCGATCTACAACCCGGCGATCAACAAAGTGAAGGTGCATTATGACATCTTCTGTGAGCACCAACGCCAACATGCGTTCCATGTGCAAAACAACGAACGAGTACATGGTGATTTGGAGCCCTTACGCGCACAGGCAGACGAGATTATTCTGAACTTATGGAACATGATTGAGAAGTTCTATGAGAACGAGTTGCCTTATGCCAAGATGATGAAATGCCAGTATTACGGCGTCATCTATTATTACCGTAAGGGCGAAAGAAAACTTTCGGCCGAGACCGACCGAAAGTTACAACAAATACGGGATAGCCAACCGACTATCCAATGGTCTGCTGGGGAGTAATGATTCGATCCAGCTTCTGATCACGCCAGGAATGCGGAATCGTGTGTTTCTTCAACTGGAACGTATAGCACACGCCTACTTTCTTTGCTGTGAGTTGCTTACGCAAGAAGCGATCGTAATAACCTCCTCCACGACCGATACGGTGACGATGCTGGTCAAAGACCACACCCGGAACAATAATCAAATCGATATGCCCGCGATACGTAGATGTCTGAGGTTCCGGAACGCCCAAACGACCGCGACGCATCATATCCTCTCCGTCATACGGACGAACCTCCATCGAGTGGCGATGGGTAACAGGTAACAAGAATATTTTTTGACCCTTGTACTTAGAGAGCAACGGACGCAGGTCCACCTCATTATGTATCGGGTAATATAGAAGCACGGTCTTGGCTTCCCGAAAAGCAGACATCTGCTCCAGCTGAGCCATGATAAGAGCGGATTGCTCTGCCACCTGCTCCTTGGTCATGATACGACGCTTCTGCTCCACAATAGCACGCAAAGCACGCTGCTCCCTACGGGTACGAATCCAAGGCAGGATGGACCAGAAGTCATGTACTTGTGATTCAAATAACATAGTATAGATAGATTTTAAAAGTAGTTAATTATCTCATTTACCTTTGCGGGCTGCAAAGGTACGAAAAAAAAATAACATGCGCAAATATTTCAGCATATTTCTGCTCTTTTGTCTCATTTTTCTAACGAATTGTGAGCAAAAGACCACAACAACCCCTTCTTCCGTGGCTCAATTGTCCGCTTTCTCGTTTGCGGCAGTGGACTCGATACCGGGACTTGCAGCGGCTTCTTTCAAAGTGGAGGAACGACTCGATACCGGCTTGGTTTGGAATAAAGATTCTATGTTGTACGGCACCAAGCTGGACCGCGTAGTACCGCGTTTCACGTTTGCAACCACACCGGGTGCAGCCACACTCTTTTTCCCTGATACTACCGTTCAGTTGACCGGATACGACACGCTGGATTTCACCAAGACGCCGATCTATCTGACCATCCGTTCCCAGGATAATAAGAATACCAAGACCTATGAGATACGCGCTACGGTGCATCAGATGGATCCCGATCTATACACTTGGGAGCAACTGAACGCCGGCATCTATCCGCTGGATGACAGTGAACAACGGGTGGTAGAGTTAGGTTCGGACTTTGTCATGTTGACTTCGAACGGCTTTGAGATATATGCTATCCTTTCTGCGGATGGTGCTAACTGGTCCACACCGGCTATCACAACCGGTCTACCTGCCGGCACCAATGTACGTCAGATCATCTCGGACGGCACCACCCTCTATTACGGTCAAGGCAATGCGGTATACACCTCCACCGATGCCATCCACTGGACGCAGAACAACGTCTCGGAAAATGTGGTCACGATGCTGATGCATTGGAATGACTTGGTATGGGTGCTCATACAGAATACCGGCTATCAGATAGCCACCTATGCCGGCGGCATACTGACGCCGACGGATCTTAAGCCGACCGACAACTTCCCCATCAGCGATTTTGCAGCGGTCACCTTCCGTAGTGCCAGTATGCGTGAGCGCGCGATGATAATAGGTGGTTTTGCCGAGAACGGTCAGAGCCTCAATACGCGCTGGAACATCGAATATGTGAAATACTCAGATAAGAGCGCCGGTGAATATCGCTTGGAAGAGTTCTCGATAGACCGACCGGCTTTTCAGAGCCTCACCGGCATCTCCGTCATCGACTATAATGACCAATTGTTGCTCTTCGGCGGCGTAGATGAGAACATGACTTATCTCGGACGGGATATCTTCATCTCCGAGAACGAAGGACTGAGTTGGATAGCAGCCGACACGGCTAAGAACCAACTGCCCGAGACGTATGGTGCACGGCAAAAACAGAGCGCTATCGTGCGCGATAACTATATCTATGTCTTCGGCGGACAAGACGGACAGCAGACCTACAGCGACGTCTATCGCGGCCGACTCAACTCGATTGATTGGTAAACTAACAACAAACTAAATATATAACATTATGACTATCAAAGATTACAAATTCGCCGGCAAGAAGGCGATCGTACGTGTAGATTTCAACGTACCTCTGGATGAGAATGGTAAGATCACAGACGACACCCGTATTCGCGGTGCTCTGCCTACCCTCAAGCACATCTTAGACGAAGGTGGTGCGCTCATCATCATGAGCCACATGGGTAAGCCGAAAGGTAAAGTAGATGCCAAATACAGCCTCAGCCAGATCGTTGACGCTGTAGCTGCTGCGCTGGGTCGTCCGGTACAGTTCGCAGAGGACTGCGCAAAGGCTGCAGACAAGGCTGCTGCCCTCAAGCCGGGTGAGGTACTGATGCTGGAGAACCTCCGTTTCTATCCGGAAGAGGAAGGCAAACCCGTAGGTATCGAGAAAGAAGATCCCGCTTACGAACCCGCTAAGAAAGAGATGAAGGCTCGTCAGAAAGAGTTCGCTAAGACGCTGGCAAGTTATGCTGACTGCTATGTCATGGACGCATTCGGTACCGCACACCGCAAACATGCATCGACGGCTGTCATCGCTGACTATTTCGATGCAGACAACAAGATGCTGGGCTTCCTGATGGAGAAAGAGGTGGCAGCTGTAGATGCTATCCTCAAAGACATCAAACGTCCGTTCGTTGCCATCATGGGTGGTTCCAAAGTATCCTCCAAGATCGGTATCATCGAGAACCTGCTCGGCAAAGTAGATAAACTGATTCTCTGCGGCGGTATGACCTATACGTTCGCTAAGGCGCACGGCGGCGAGATCGGCGGTTCTATCGTAGAGCTCGACAAGCTGGATGTAGCATTAGGCGTAGAGGAGTTGGCTAAGAAGAACGGCGTAGAGCTCGTTCTCGCTCCGGATGCTATCTGCGCAGACAGTTTCAGCAACGACGCCAACCAGAAAGTATTCCCGTCCAACGCTATTCCTGAGGGTTGGGAAGGTCTGGATGCAGGTCCTGAGGCACAGAAGAACTTCGCTGCCGCTATCAAGGGCGCCAAGACCATCCTCTGGAACGGTCCTGCCGGCGTATTCGAGTTCGATAATTTCTGCGACGGAAGCCGCGCTATCGGTAATGCGATTGCAGAGGCAACGGCAGAAGGCGCATTCTCGCTCATCGGCGGTGGTGACTCTGTCGCTTGCGTAAACAAGTTCGGTCTGGCAGATAAGGTTTCGTACATCTCTACCGGTGGCGGTGCCCTCCTCGAAGCAATCGAGGGTAAGGTTCTCCCGGGTGTAGCAGCTATTAAAGGAGAATAAGGTATGGAAGTAGTAGGAAAAATCATACAAGTACTGCCTATGCAAGAAGGCGTAGGCCGTAACGGTAATCCCTGGAAACTGCAGGGCTACGTACTCGAGACCATCGAGAACTATCCGCGCAAGGTGCATTTCGAGGTATTCGGCGAGGATCGCATTAAGAACAACCCTTGCGAGATCGATCAGATCGTAACGGTTAGTTTCGATATCGAGAGCCGCGAGTTCAACGGCCGTTGGTACACTTCTATCCGCGCATGGAAGATCCAGCAGGGTGATATGACCCAACAAGCTGCTGCAGCTCCTGCTGCCGCACCGGTAGCCGCTCCTGTAGCGCAGGCTGCTCCGGCCGCTCCGGCAGAGGTTGCGCCGACGAATGTGGATCCGTTTGATGCAACAGCCGGTGACGGCACCAGCGATCTGCCCTTCTAATGCGTAGATGGCTTAAAATAACGATACCAAGTCTCTTGTTAGCGGGTGGTGCAGTGATCTGCGCCATCCGCTGGCAGGCCTGGTTCGGAATGCCTGCCGAACCCAAATGGAATGGTGAGACGGTAGATTATATTTTCCAATATCCAATATCCAATGCCCCATCACCGAGCACTTTTATTGTACTCGGCGACATCCACAGCCGTCTTAGCCGTGCGGACTATGACACGTTGGCGGCGCGCGTACCCCAAGCGGATGGTGTGATTCAGATTGGCGACTGGATGGATCGGGGGCAGAATTATTACTACCAACTCTTGGTGCGCGAATGGACGAACAGCGATCTGAAGGATCTGCCTGTCATCGCCTGTCCGGGAAACCATGAGTACACCAAAGGGTTCAACAAACAGCTCTCTCCCGTATGGGAGCATGCTTTTGCCCATCCGGACAACGGACCTGTGGGCGTTCCCGGTGCCAGTTATTACCTCGACCTGCCTTCGGTGCGGTTCATCGTCATTGATACCAACCCGCTGGTGCGCATGGTGCATCTCACCCGTACCCTCACTTGGTTGGAGGAAGCACTCAAGACGGCTGATGGACGTTTCACCGTCGTGCTGATGCACCATCCGGTCCTGTCAGTAGGTAAAGGGCGAGCCAACGTATTGGTCTATAGCACATTCCGTTATACACTCAGCAAGGCCGACCTGGTGCTGGCCGGTCATGACCATAGTTACATGCGCCGCGCACCCTTCGTGGTGCTCAACACCGCCGGTAAGACAAAAAAACAGAAATACCACTACACCCCTGAAGTGACCGACACCGTCGCTGTGTATGGCATTCTTCAATCTTCAATCTCCAATCTTCAATTCAAGGTTTATCGTCTGAACGATAACACCTTGATCGATTCTCTCTATGTTAACCACGACTGATGCGATAGTATTGTCGCTTCAGCCGCATTCGGATAAAGCGCATATGCTCCACGCCTATACGCGCGCGGGTGGACGCGTTAATTATATGGTGTATGGCGTCGGAAAGAAGAACTCCGCCGAGAAATACAGTCCGTTGTCCGTGGTACAGTTAACGACTGATGATCGTTCGGTTCGTACTGCCCAATTGCTTTTTGTGCCATCAACCACCAATTCCGATCCTTACAAACGAACGATCGCTCTGTTTTTAGCCGAAGTGCTGTATCATGTGCTTCGCCATCCGATGCCCGATGAACCTATGTACGAATTTATCCGGCTATCGGTACAAGCATTGGATCAATCGGAAGAACCGCAGAATTTTCATCTGGCGTTTTTGGTCGGATTAGCGGCAAAACTGGGTTTTGAGATGGAGAAAGAGATCGCTCTACCCCACTCCCGAAAGGAACGTCAGGAGGCACTTCAGACCTTATGCGAATATTTCGAAGAACATGTTGAAACATGGCAAACACCTCGTTCTTTGGACGTATTAATGGAGGTTTTTGATTAAAAAAAGCACATAAAAGCAAAAAAAGTGCGAAAAAATTTGGTCATGTCAGATTTTTGTTGTAATTTTGCACGCTTTTTTGACGTATAAACCCGTTCTCGTGAGAGAACCTAAATAATAATAAGACAATGAAACGTACATTTCAACCTTCCCAACGCAAGCGTCGTAACAAACACGGCTTCTTGGAGAGAATGACTACCGCTAATGGTCGTCGCGTATTGGCTGCACGCCGCGCTAAAGGTCGTAAGAAACTGACCGTTGCCGACGAGGGTCGCCACAAATTTTAATGGAGTCAACTAGACAACACAAGATCGCTCGTCTGATTCAAAAAGACATGAGCGACATTCTACTGCGTTACGCGCGCACACTACATGGAACATTGATTTCCGTAAGTGAAGTGCGCGTAACGCCTGATTTGTCTCTTGCCCACATTTATCTCTCCATCTTCCCGCAAGACAAAGTAGCGGCGACGATGAATGAGATTACTGAGAACACCCACCGTTTTCGCGGTGAGTTAGGGTCATTGGAGCGCCATCAACTGCGTATAATTCCGGAAATAGTCTTCCATTTGGACGAGACCATCGATCGGATGGAACGCATTGATGAGTTGCTGCATGGCTAAATTAGAACCCCATATCGCTTTACGTTACCTTTTCTCGAAAAAAGGACACAATGCCATTAATATCGTATCCGGTATTAGTGCAGTTGCTGTTGCGGTCGTCACGGCTGCAATGATCTGCGTGCTGAGTGTGATGAACGGTTTCGGTACCATCGTCGAACATATGTTCTCGGAGTTCGATCCGGTGCTGTTGGTCGTACCTGCCGAAGGGCAGACGCTGCGCACCGATGCCGAACCGGTTCTTTCTTTATACGCGCGCGAGGACATCGAAGCCATCTCCATGCAACTGGAGCAAACGGCGCTTGTTCGGTATAAAGAGCATCAAATGCCGGCACGCGTCATGGGAGTCGATAGCCTTTTCACGGCTACCGCGCATATCGATTCGATCATCACCGATGGATTCTATTCCGTTTGGGATGGAGCGTTTGAACGGGCGGTTTTAGGACGTGGTTTGGCGGCACAATTAGGGATGAATGCCCATTTCACAGGCGCGCTGCACCTGTACGCACCGGAAAGAATCGGTCGCATCAACATGCTTCGTCCGGATAAGTCGCTCCGCCATGAGCATGCTTTCATCGCCGGCACGTTTGCTGTCAACCAGATCGAGTATGACGATCAACTGATGCTCGTCTCCTTGCCGATGGCCCAACGCCTCTTCGGATACGACGAATATACGGCAAGTGCATTGAGAATCCAGCCGAAAGACAAATCACAAATCACAAATCACAAATCTGAAATCTCCAAAACTTTAGGCTCTGCCTACAAAGTTTTGGATAGATACGAGCAACAGGCGGATTTTTTCCGCATCTTGCGTATTGAGAAATGGTTAACGGTGCTGCTGTTGGTCTTCATCCTCATCATCGCCAGCTTCAACGTTATCGGTTCGCTCTCCATGCTCATCATCGATAAGCGCGAAGACATCCGTATCCTCTCGCATATGGGCGCAGACGAAGCGATGATACGTCGGATCTTCCTGTTCGAAGGATGGTTCATCTCTTCGCTCGGCACGCTCTCCGGCCTTATCCTCGGCGTACTCATCTGCCTTGGGCAACAACACTACGGTTGGCTCAAACTCGGTACAGGATCGGAATATATCATCTCCGCTTACCCTGTGCAGGTACAGCTTCCGGATATCGCCCTCGTGGCCGCTATCGTCCTGATTCTCGGTTTTGTAGCCGCATGGTATCCCGCACATAAAATACAAATAGACAAATGAAAAAGATTGCCTTATTTCTTGTAATAGCGCTCTGCGCAATGTCTTGCAATCAAACGACGCCTCTGCCGAAACAGGTTTATCCGGAGAGCTATACCACGGCCTATCAGCAGATATTCGGTCATTGCTATGACTCGTTGCCGGACTTGGCGGTGGTAGCGCTGGATCTCTATTCCAAAGGACTTGATCTGGATAAAGATTCGCTCATTCGTGGAACGGGATACAATCTCTACCTCTCCGATATCTTCGTACCGGACTCTCTGCTCGAAGAAGGCGAATATATATCAATCACCAATAACCAATTACCAATTACCGCTTTCACTTTCCTTCCCGGAAAGGACTACGGAGGTACGCCACACGGCATCTATCTGCTGACGATCGAGAATAGTAGCATCACTAAGATACAGATCTTCGACTCGGGTTCGTTCGTCTATCGCAACGACAGCCTGCTATTCACGCTCTATTATACGAATGCCGAAGGCTATCCTGCCACCTATAACTGCAATTTCTCGGGAACCCTCATCCCATGGGTAAAAAAATAACATCCGATGAGCATCTCCGCCGCGAATACCATACCTGGTTGCGGTTGGAACGGGGCTACTCGCCCAATACCATCGAGGGATACGAGATGGATCTGGATAAACTGCGTACGTACGCGCAGGACAATGGTCTCGACATCGTTCATATGGATTTTGACCAGTTGCAAGCGTGCATCTATGCGCTCTGCAAGGATATGAAGTCGGAAGCCACACAGGCGCGCTTGTTGGCGGGTATCCATGCGTGGTTTCGTTTTCTGCTGTACAAAGATTATATCGAGCAGGACCCGTCCGAACTGCTGGAAGGGGCGAAGAAATCCAAACATCTGCCTACCGTGCTGACGCTGGATGAAGTGAATGCGATGATGGCGGCTATTGACCTCAGTTCGAATGAAGGGCATCGCAACCGCGCGATGCTGGAGATGCTATACGGGAGTGGACTGCGGGTAAGTGAGTTAGTCAACCTGCAACTTAGTAAGATTTACCTTCACGAACATTACATGCTCATCGAAGGGAAGGGCTCCAAGCAACGCCTGGTGCCTATCTCGCCGGTAGCGGAGGAGTGGTTCGGTTACTGGATGCAGGAACGCGCCACCTGGCCGCTTAAGCCCGAATCGAAAGATATCGCGTTTGTCAACCGGTACGGTCGTCCTATGACTCGCGCGATGGTGTTTACTATCGTCAAACGTCTCTGCGCCGAAGCCGGCATCACCAAGACCGTTTCGCCGCATACACTCCGCCATTCGTTTGCAACCCATCTGCTGCAGAACGGCGCGGACCTGCGTATCATCCAGCAGTTACTCGGTCATGAAGACCTCGCTACCACCGAGATCTACACCCACCTCAATGTGCAAGACCTCCGAAAAGCCATCTTAGAATGTCATCCCGCGAATAAAGGTTAAAGGTGAAAGATGAAAGGTGAAAGGACATATAAGGTGAAAGGTGAAAGGTTAAAGGGGAAAGGGATTCTCATTCTCTCCTTCCTTTCAATTTTCAATTTTCAATTTTCAATTCTCCACGCTGTCGAGACCATCATTATTGGCGAAATTGTCAATGAGACAACGGGTGAGGCGATACCGAATGTCAATGTGCATTTCCGGGGTACGAAGATCGGTACGACCTCCGATGAGAACGGTTCGTATGTCTTGCGGGTGGACATGACCGGCAAGGCACAACTGGTCTTCTCGGCCGTGGGTTATTATCCGCAGCGTTTTGAAGTCGAACCGGGTACGATGGCGGGTCTGCAGGTGGCGATGCGCGAACGCGTGGCGACACTCACCGAAGTGGTCGTAGCGCCTAATGAGAACCCTGCTTTGGAACTTTTACGCCAAGTGCGGGCACATCGGCAGGACAATGACCGGACACTGCATCCGGAAATCGGTGCCACACTGAAACGCGAACAGACGCTTTACGTCTCGCACATCAATAAGCGGCATCTGCGCCGCGCGTTATGGAAGAGCCTGCAATCGGGCATGTTAGAACAAGAGGACTCAACCTATATCCTACCGCTCTACCGCGAGACGCAGTCCTTCCGAATGGCAGGAACGGAAGCCATACCCGCCAATGACCAACAGCATCAGGCGCTGATCCTCAGCGAGACGGACTACTCTTCCCTGCTGGGCGGCGAAGGCAATCTCAATTTCTACGCCAATTCCGTCCCGCTCATGGGCCATGCCTTCCTCTCACCTTTGGCTACCGGCGGAAACCTCTATTATAAGTATTATCTTTCAGACGAAGTCGGTCTTACAGAGAACGAAAGTGAACGGTCTTACAGTGAAACGGTCTTACAGCAAAGCGGTCTCGTTCGGATTCACTTCCGAACGAGAAACCCTTTCTACGCCACGTTTAACGGCGAGATGGTAATCGATACCGCGACCTATGCGTTGCGGTCCATTACCGCCTACGTGCCGGCAGAGGTAGCGGTGAACTATGTCAATAACCTGCATGTCTCGCAGACGCTGGCGCCGGACGGATCTATCGCCGAAGAACATGTGTCTGCGCTATTGGACATCTCCATCAAAACAGAGAAAGCCGGCACAGTCTTCCCGACGCTCTTGCTAACGACTTCGCTGAAGAACCCTACAGCGAACAAAGTGAGCGGTCTTACAGCGAAGCGGTCCTACAGCGTCAGCGGTCTTACAGCCGAAGGCGGTCCATCAAAGGCAGACAGTGCCTTCACGGCGCTGGATTCTCTGCCTTTGATAAAAACCGCCAAGTGGTTTGCGACGATCGCAACGACGGGATATATTCCTACCGGCACGTTCCTCGATATCGGTCACATAGAAGAGATCTTGCAAGTGAATCATCACGAAGGCGTGCATTTCGGTCTGCCCTTCCGCACGAACGAGAAACTATCCAAGGTCGTGAGTCTCGAGGCCTCGGTAGGCTATGGTATCAAGGACCGCAGCCCAAAGGGCATGGGACGCATATCGGTGAACCTGCCTACGGCGCGCAAGCAAACGATGCAACTGGAGTACAACGATCATTATGTATGGTCGGAGGTCGATGATTTCGATCGGATGCTCCGCGAGAACTCGATGGGTTGGGGTAACTTTGACTTCACGGCATATGCGTTTGAGGCCCTGCATCGCGACAGCCTATGCGTCAATACCGCCATGCGGCAGAGACAATTTCAATTGCATTGGTTTGCAGATTGGCATAAGAATGTAGAGACCCATACCTTCATTCGCGCAGGATGGCAAGACGGCTATGCATATCAATCGTTGTCCGCCATCGTGCGTCTCAGTTGGGGCGAACGCAAGTACGACGGTTATTTCATGCGCCGCTATGCCTACTCACCCAAGTATCCGGTGCTCTATGCCGGCTTCGAAACCGGACATTGGAGTCTTACAGCCGAAGGCGGTCTTTATTGCCATTTGCGCCTTATGCTGACGCAACACGCTAACTTAGGTATGGGCGGTATGCTCACCTATGCCCTGCAGGCGGGTGCTATCTTCGGGCACGTGCCTACGTCCCTACTCTGGCAGGCAAGTGCGAACCAAGGTTATGCGTATGATCCGTACCGTTTCACGATGCTGCATGGCGGACAACTGCTGGCAGATAAGTACGTAGCGCTGCATGCCGAATGGAACGGCGAGGGAATCCTCTTCAACCTCATCCCGGGTATCCGATGGCTCCATCTCCGCGAACTCGTCGAAGCCAAGATCGCTTATGGATATTTATCTTACAGCGTAAGCGGTCTTACAGCGAAGCGGTCTTACAGTGCTAACGGTCTTACAGGCGAAGCCGGTCTCTACACGGAGGTAGGCCTCGGATTAGGTAACATCCTCCGCGTCTGTGACCTCTATTCCGTCTGGGGCTTCATGCCAAATGACCAAATGGTAAATGACAAAATGGTAAATGTCATGTGGGGTATGCGTTTCCGCATTCATTTAGGCCTCTAACGGCATGATTTTTGTAGGATTCCTTATAGCGTCGTCATGACGTCATAACGTAATATCGTCATAAAAATTATAGCTCTATGGAAAAGAAACAACTAACGCGCAGTACCAACAAGATGTTGGCAGGCGTATGTAGCGGAATTGCAGAGTATTTTGATTTGGATATCACGCTGGTGCGTGTCTGCTATGCAGCGTTAACGATCTTCACTACCTGCTTCCCGGGAGTGCTTTTGTATCTGCTGCTGATTCTCATTATGCCGGCAGCGCCGCAGGCATCAGCACCTTCTTCCAATTCACAGAAGGGTCGCAAACCCGAACCGGAAGATGTCGAGTACACCAACGTAAAAAAAGAGGACTAACAAATCCTCTTTTTTTTTGTGTTGTTTACTGTTGGTCTTCAAGCATCGTGGTTATATTGAGCATAGTTGCCCAAAATCTGCTCAATGTGAATTACCTCCGGACATTCGTCCCATGTAAAACCACCGCCCATCAAGTACCAGTTCTTACGCTTACGTACCGGCACTTTCTTTATAGACGGGAACGCCGAAATGGGCATTGTTATCTGCCTACCATCTTTCAGCACTACTTGGAACTTTCCTCTCGCCGGAAACACCAACTTGCTAATCGTGGGCTTAATATCCCAATATCCTTCTACCTGTGCCATATTATTTAGTGATTTTAATTAATTTCACATTTCCACCTTTCTTAAAAATCTGCCATTGTTTAAGCAATAACTCTTTGTTTTCTTCAATTATTTGCTCCAATTCCTTTAATTGCGCATCTGTCAAATCTCCTTCTTTAGACAACTCCACCTTCGGTTCTAACCAAAATTTGGCAAAATGCTCTGTATCTTTCTTACCGACATGGACATGTGCTCTATTCTCATTTACGTCTCTTCCGAAAAACAAGAACGTCCACACGATCTTTGCCGTCATGTATAATAGTACTTTAGGCATATGCTTCCTTTCCTTCAATTTTGCGCCGCAAAATTACAATAAATAATTGATATATGCAAATTTTTGAGGGAAAATTCTTCGTTTTGGGAACATTTTGAAGCATTTTGGACATATATACACATCAAAGGCAGCCGGGAAAGCTGCCTTTGATTGTTGAATGCCTTAGCAGAGACTCTCGCGACCATTTCGCGACCATTACGGACGTCACTGTAGGGTGCCTTTTCCCCCCATAACTAAACAACCCCGCCAAATTGGCAGGGCTATCAAATTATCGTTGCAAGAACCCATCAAAACATAGGTCCTCATCTATCAGAGGCCAATGAATACCATAGGGCGAACATTCGTAGTTGGCTCTCTCTTTCTCGCTTGCATGCAGTAACCTAGGGTAGCGTGCGAATGGCTCACATGCCTCACGACCATCAGCAGTACGTATCCATACTCCTGTGTCGGTCAACCATATTTTAGAAACATTAAGCATAGCTATTAGTTTTTGAAATATTCATTCCAACGATTTACAATAATTTCCTTATTTTCCTCTATGACGGATTCTGCCAATCTCAGTTCTGATGCCTTTAATCCATTATTCTCAATGAGTTTAACCTCTGGCTCTACGCTGAATTTAGCTTCGTGCTTTTGGTCCTTAATAACATGCACATGTACCGGCTCGTGGTCGTTCGAATAAAACATAAAGCGGAACCCAAATAAGTTAAATAATGTTGGCATAATAGTTTTGTATTTTCAATTTTGCGCTGCAAAATTACAATAAAAAATTGATATATGCAAATTTTTGAGGGAAAATTCTTCGTTTTGGGAACATTTTGGGTTATTTTGGACTAAGTTTCCATTTTTTCTCGTAATTGGCGTATACTTATTATAGTATGTTATTAGTAGGTGATTAGTAGGTGATTAGTAGGTGATTAGTAGGTTATTAGTATATTATAATCGGTATCATCTCACGAACATCACGACCATCTCGCGACCATTACGGAACGTCACCGATAGATAATAACCAAACAACCCCGCCAAATTGGCAGGGTTGTTACGTTCATTCGTCTAATGGCGAGAGGGGTTAATTACCGGTGATTTCTTCACCGCCTCCAAGGCCTCCTGTTCCAGAACCACTATTAATGAGTGATCCGGGGCTTCCTGCCTGCATCAAAGACGTAGCAAAAACTTCTGCTACCTCTACAATTGGTTGATTATAATTCTTTTTCATAATTCTCAATTTTACAAATCGGCTGCAAAGGTACGGCAAATTTTTGACATATGCAAATTTTTGCCGTACTTTTTGCCGAATTTAGTTTATTTTACCAGACGACCAGTAGCGTCATACATCTTCTCACCGCGGAGGATGAAGATCTGACCGTTGATCATTACCTTAACCGGAGCCTCAGCAGCGTTGATAGCATCAATACCGGTAGCAACTTGCTCTCCATGAACGGTCATAACTACGCGACGACGCGGAGCATTGCCTTGTTGCGGCTCGTTACTATAAGCCGGAACTCCTGTCATATCCAAGTATGCACGGTTTGCGCCAACATATACATTATCCGAGTTAACATAGTACAATGCGTTATTGTAGATAATGTAGTTAGTAGCGACCTGTGCAATCGATGCTTGCTCGAACGCGCCGACCAGACCATTGTTGCCTTCGGTTACAGGAGCTAATACTGCATCACCGGTGTAAGCAACCTCAAGCGTGCTTGCTGCTGCACGGAAGATATACGGACGACCTGCATCGAGTGTACCGGTAACTTCTTCAAGGATGATATCTTTGTTGTTTGCAGCCTTGCTGAGTACTCTCCAAATAGAGCCAGCTTTAACAGCGGTAACTGCCTTGTCAAGACACATGGTGTAGTACCAACCTTCGGTCAAACCATTACGAACTTCGGTGTAATTCACTACCGGCGGTTCCGGAGTATCCTCTTCGAGCATGTAAAGAGCCACCAAAGTTCCTGTCGTCGAATTCGTAGCATAGCAAGAGAAGATAGGATTACCATTATTAGGATTATAACGCATCAGTTTGCGAGTATTCTCACCTTGAGCGGTAATAGTTGCTTTAGCATCTGTATCAATGCTAATACTCCACTGACCTTCAGCATCATTAGTCTCTTGAGATTTTAGATAGTTGCTACCAGAAGAAGCAGCACAGAGATATTTATTATCTGTTCCCTGGAATGCCCATATGCCTTCACTTACTGCAACCAAAGTAAACACTTTCGTCCCTTCTTCAGGAGTAAGTGATGCGCCAGCAACAGCACTTTCGATTGCTCCACGGTTATTACTACGTTGCTCTGCCATCGTGTTGATAGTACCATCTGCATTTATATATTGAGCAATAATAATCTTCTTACCAGCAGCAAGTGTGGAAGCATCAGTTACAAGCGTCCAAGTACCGGTAACATCATCCTCAGCAACAGGCTCGGTAACGGTCAGAGAGAGGCTGATTTCTTTTGCGGTTGCCTGACCAGCGTTATCGCTAATGGTCAGCGTTGCTGCAAATGTACCTACGTTAGCGGAGCTTGCCGAAACGATAATAGTTCCACTTGCGGAGAGAGCCATCGGGTCAGCGCTAAATGCAGCAGCGCCTTCACCAGTAATCGCCACCGTAGCAGCTGCCACATTCTGCAGCGTTACCTGAAGATTCTTTGCATTGATAGTAGCACCTTGCTCTACAGAGCCAAAGTTCAGATAAGTTGTCGGATTAGTAATGATTTCCGGGGTCGGATCATTTACAATAATCGTGTACGAAATTGTAGCCGGCTTATAGTCATCATTTCCAGCAAAAGTAGCGGTAATGTGTGCCGTACCGGTTGCATTATCAACAAGCGAAACAACACCTGCGTTAACTTCTGCCAAGTACTCATTATCACTTTCAATTGTGATTGCACTTGCGTCAATGCCGTTCGGGTTCTGCAATGTCGCAGCAGTAAATTCATCACCAAGCGTGATTTCTATTTCATCAGTACTCCATGCTAAACCAGAAGCAGCACGAGTATCTTCAACATAATAAACTTTCAGCAGCGTCATACGAACCTGCTCATTCGAAGCTGTTAGCGATACAGAATTAGCATCACCCGTCCATTGGTTGTTGTCCTTATCAAGAGCTGGATCATCTGCAAAACCATCAATCGGTTTATCAGTTGTGCACGTAAATTCGATCTTCTTGATCTTATAATCCGTAGAAGACAATGTCATCGTTTGATTCTTGTACAAACGATAATTTTCGCCATTACCCATTGCTCCGTTTGTGAACTCTAATGTAAAGCCGCCTTTGGTAATGGACAACTCATTTGTACCTGCAATATCTACAGTAGCATCAAACGTTATATTATCCAAACCTGCTTCATTAACCGTAATGGTGTAAGAAACAATTGCGGGTTTATAGTCATCATTACCATTGAAGGTAGCAGTAATAGTAGCCGTACCAGTTGCATCAGCTACGAGCGAAACAACACCTGCGTTAACTTCTGCCAAGTTCTCATTATCACTTTCAATTGTGATCTCAGCAGCATCAATGCTATTCGGGTTCTGCAATGTCGGAGCAGTAAACTCATCACCAACGGTCAACTCAATAGCGTCAGTACTCCAAGCTAAACCAGCAGCAGAACGGTTGTCAGGAATGTACGAAACAATGATCTTGCTCATACGAACTTGGTGTCCGGAAGCCGTCAAAACAACCTCACTTGCATTACCTGTCCATTTGTCATTTGATACGCCTGCAAAACCATCAGATGTATAACTACCGCCAGTTGTTACGAATTCTATCTTCTTAATATTACCAACTGTAGAAGTTACTGTAAGATTTGCATTTTTGAAGCATTGATAATAAGAGATAAGATTACTTTGATCATTTACACCATCCGTGTGTGAAGTTTTGATATTGATACCGCTCTTGGTAACACCTTCATCATTATCTTCCGCGATATCTGAAGCCAAAGTAGCATCAAAGGTTACTTTTGTGAGCGAAGGATTAACAATGGTAAGGGTGTATGTTGCTGTACCTGCTAAGTGAGTAGCGTCTCCCGTTGTGGAAGCAGTGATTGTCACTACACCATCTTCATTACCAACAGTTACTTCACCATTCTCATCAACAGTTGCCAAATTCTCATCACTGCTGGTATACGTTACCGTTAAACTATTAGGATTCGAAAGATCATTGGTAAATGCAGCTGCATTGATTTCTTTCTCAATAGCCTTTATTGCATAGTTCAAACCTGCTTCCGCTTTGTTTCTATTAAGGCTAATCAAATAGTTACCAGCAGCAAACTCATAGATATCATCATGTTTCGTGAGAGTTCCGTAGATTACTACTTCATCTTCCACCAAAATATCCGTAACGGAAGTGATATCCTCGTCCTCTAAATATCTTCCACGGAATGCCTCTAATTGGTTTGCAGTAGTTCCATCATCCGAAATCCAATAACTTGCATTGTGGTATTGATCAATGTTATCTTGATTCAAATTAGCCGTGCTAACTATACCAGTTGCATATACATTTTCTTTTCCTCCTAATGCATCTATAACAGCTTTTGCATCTGCAACACTATAAGGATCAGTCAAAGTACCCTCATGCTCTACAACACCAATAGTGTATTTCGCAGAACCAGCTTTGTAGTCATCATTACCTGCGAACGAAGCCGTGATTTCTGCAAAACCAACAGCCTTGATAGTAACTGCACCATTTGCTGCGACTTCTGCTACAGCAGTATTGTTACTTTCATAACTTACAGAAAGACCATTCGGATTAGTTAATGTCGGAGCAGTAAATGCTTCGTCCAACTTTGTCAATTTCTTTTGATCTACCTCATTATATGCCAAATCAGCCGGTTGCTTTTGATCGGGGGTATAGGAAACAACTACAGATTTAACATAAATTGCCTTTGACTTGCTTGATCCACGATCAACGCGTACTACAATTTCACCACTGCCTGTACCGGTAAAGACATAATCCGCAGAGGTATTCGTTGCTGTTGCGCTTGCACAAGTAAATTCTGTTCCGCCAACTGTTACAGAAATAGTTGCCGTGGCTTGTGCATCGCGAGCATTTACGACAACTTTAGCAACTTCTCCCGTGATATCCGAAGTAGCAAGTTGTACATACGTAACATTCGCGTTATTAGTACCATAGTGGATACCCGACGTTCCATCATATACTGATTCTGTTCCATCAGAAGTTACCGACCATTCTGCACCATCGTTAGCAGTACCTGAACCGCCACATGCTGCCGTGAAGATCAATTTGGATTTCTCATATGGAGAATTCACATGCACATCACAAGTTGCGGACTTAGAATTATCTGCAACAGATGTACAAGTAATAATCGCATCGCCTTTGCCTACTGCGGTCACAACTCCATCAACAACAGTTGCAACATCTTCATCATCGGAAGTCCATGTTACATTCTTATTACTTGCATTAGCAGGCAGAACAGTTGCATTTAACTCCTGCGTCTCATCTTCATTCAAAGTAATTGCACTTTCATCAAGAGTTACACTTGCTACAGGAATCGTCTGTTGTTGTTGTGCCGCAAGCGTATAACTCATCGATTGAATACCAACTTGGTTACTTGTCGAACTGAATGTTATTTTAACAGCATTTGTACCTGTCGGGAGAGAAGAGGACGAAATAGAGAAGTTTGTTGATGTAATCTCCGTAGAAGTATATGTGCTTCCACTATTTGTCGAGTAATGTAACGTAATAGTTTGGGCTCTTGAACTCCATTGACGACATGTGAAAGAAACAGAGCTCAAACTCTTCGTATTATCACTCAACACAAATGTAACTGGGTTTCCCTTAGTAACAGGATAATCTGTGATAGTTCCTGTTTGTTTACTTGCAGACACAAAAGTAATAGTTCCATCAGTACACGTTGTACTATGCTGAGCGTAACCACTAGTCCAGCCAGTAGAACCCATTGTGGAAAATTTGAAACTTACATCTGTCGCCCACACATTACCCACGCTGAGGAGCATGACCATCAGCAGGGAGAGAAATAGTTTTAGTTTTCTCATAATGTTAAAATTTTAAGTTAAACAAAAAGTTAATTAATATTGTTAGTTTTGATTTGTTGCTTAATCATGCTACTGCCAAATGGCGACGCTTAAGAGCGGCAAGCACACATGCCGAAGCCATAGGATTTAGTCCACGAAAAGTAGTACGGCGTTTCAATTCCTCAAGAGGCATTTCCAATAACACCTTAGCGATGCACTCATCAGCAAAAGAATTACTTACTACATTTACTCCCGTAAAATCCAATACCACGCGCTCATCTTGTTGCAAAAGCGGCAATAATCTTTCTCGTACGACTGCCCCTAATTGGCGCGTACCCAAATCCTCTCCATATTCTCTAAAAGCAAATGTTACCATAGCTGCTCTAATTCGTTGTCGTTTAAAAATAATGTATCAAATTCATCAGTCACATCGGTACGATAAGCAACCACTTCTTGCGGATCTATTTCCTTATCGGTTTGAAGTTGCATATAAACGATTGTACCCTGCCAAAAATCACTTTCTTTTGTTGATATGACCCCATCGATTACTTGCATTGCGTGGTTTCCGGAACGAACCTCAAACTTCAGGCCTACTTTTTGATCAAGCAATGAGGTGGCATATAAACCAAAGCCCATCCCCGCGCCATCTGTTACGTTGTCTTCAATGCAAAGTTTTAATGCTTCTGCTTCTGATAAAGTACGATATTTCTCATTTTTTGCCAAGGATGCCTGTACCCCTATTCCATCGTCTGCAATCAGAATACTCAGTGTATGAGCCTTTTGATTATAATGCGTTAACACCGTGCCCAGTTGTTTGTCTGTGTGTATAATAACATTATCTAACATCTCATAGAAGCAATAACTAAATGCATCCAATACCGTTTTCTCAATATCCATATGTCGCATCAGGATTTGCACCACATGTCTATAGACAGCATCAATGGTCTTCTCATCGAACACATCTATCGTCACGTCCTCCTCTGCTGCAGGAAAGTATTGTTTTATGAGACTTGATAGGTTCATTACTTCTTATTTCATTAATTCGCGGCAAAGTTACAAAATATCTTTGATATTTGCAAATTCTTTTGCAGTTATTTTCATTTTGTCACCAAAATCGCTGGTTTTATGAGATTCAAACCATCTTCTCTATCCGATGCTGAGGAGCATGACCATCAGCAGGGAGAGAAATAGTTTTAATTTTCTCATAATGTTTGAGATTTTTAGTTAAACAAAAAGTTAATTAATATTGTTTGTTATTTTGATTGCTTATAGTCTATAGTCTCGGAAGAAGAATATTCCAATTGTTTGTTATACGATTGACAACAAATCCTCCTTCACATTTATCATAGAACGCATACCAATTGGTTCTATTTCTTGTGTAGGTATATACAAACTCACCGTAACTTTCCAAACCTGCAAATGTATTCGTGCGATGAAACACTTGCTGATCTATAGTGTTTATATGATCCGCAATGTCATCAAAAATGAGATTAGCATGCTCTTCTGTTAATGCCGGATCAATAGCATCCCCTATGCGGAATGATATCAGTCCTGCAAGGATGCGTGCTAAGTCTTCGGCCGATTGTTGTGTATATCTCAACATGCTACTCTTGATTGAATCAGTTGAGACATACGATAGTGCCCCAGTTCCTTAAACTCTTCCAAGGTCAAGAGTTCCTTGCTCTCTAACTCTTCTATTCTTGTTGTTTCCATATGATTTTTAGATTTTCAATTCCGCGGCAAAGTTACAAAATATCTTTGATATTTGCAAATTCTTTTGCAGTTATTTTCATTTTGTCACTAAAATCGCTGTTTTTATGAGTTTCTAAACCATCTTCTCTATCCCACGCTGAGGACGGCCATCAGCTGGGAGAGAAATAGTTTTAGTTTTCTCATAATGTTAAAATTTTTAAAGTTAAACAAAAAGTTAATTAATATTGATTGTTTTAATATTATTTCTTACTTTTTTTGACTTTATGCTTGATCTTAACAACAGCCAAATTCAATTCAATCTCTGTTTCTGTCTCCGTTGTATCCAATTGCGTCCCAAGCACCTCACCAATTAGTTCTCCGCTACGATGCAGAAGGTTCTTCTTCTGAGTTTCATCTTCTGCTACGGCAACTGCCTGCATCGTGCGAGCCAATTCACGCAACTGAACAAAAGTATCAATAATGGCTATTGTCGTTTGAGTAGCACGCTCGCTCTTCAATATAGTTGCCAACATGTACAAACCACTCTCCGTAAAGGCTGTTGGCGCATTTCGTCTTCCACCCCAACTTGAGATCAAAATTTTTGATTTCAAGTCCGCAATCTCTTGATTATCAAGCCTTATCAGATATTCATTAGGAAACTTATCCGGGTTATTCTTCACAGCCTGATTTACGACACGGGTCTCAACACCATACAACAGGGCGACATCGGAATCCAGAATAACCTGCTTTCCGCGAAGGAGTATTATCTTGTCCTTGACTTGTTCGTATTTAACAATCTGCGCCATGTTATAGTTGTTCGTTTATTATGAGTTTCTATACCATCTCCCCTATCCGATACTGAGGACGGCCATCAGCAGACAGGCGAAAAATAGTTTTAATTGTCTTAGCCCCTACGAGGCACGATTATTACTCATAATGTTTGAGATTTTTAGTTAAACAAAAAGTTAATTAATATTGATTGTTTTGTTATTACAATAAATCGGAATGTGTCCCTGTACGCATAAATAACAGAGTCAGTTGTGTATCATTTTGCTGCCAAATCATTAACCAATTTGGTTCTATATGACACTCCCAACAATTAGCATAATCCTCGGATAGTGTACATCTCAACCTAAGATTTGACGAAACATATCATCTACACTATCAGCCTTGTAAATACGTCCCATGCGCACATCTTCCAAAGCAGCATCGATACCTTTGCGACGACGCGGTTTCAATCGCTCTGTTATCACACCAAGCGAACTTAAATACAGAAACAGACTCTGTCCCGCTTGCGTTCTCTCATTAATATGTACTGCGTATGTTGCCATAATATGTTTGAGATTTTTAGTTAAACAAAAATGTTAATTAATATTGATTGTTAGCTTTGTTGCTTTTTTCTTCTAAGCGGTCGAACAATACTTCTCCGTTTTCTCGGATTCATACTGCAATCCCATATAGCTTGTATTGAACAAATGTCATTTTCGTATAAATAGTAAATTCTATATGTGCGTTTGCTCCAACGGATAATTAGATAATAGTACTGCGTGTCCGGTGTTGAGAACTCATTATCTTTAATTCCCATCGTTGGAAAATTTCCCAATCGCTCAACATCATCCATTATCAAATCCCGAAGCCCCAAGGCAACGACTTCAGAAGCATTGTCTCGATAATAGTCGAACAGACTCTTTAAGTGCCGCTTGGCAAGTGTTTGCCACCTTATCAAAGCCATGATGCCATCTCCCGCTTAAAGTCCTCATGAGATGTACCCAAACCTTTGCGAGCCTCAGCCGCTGATTCTGCCAACATTGCTTTCATCTCCTCTTTCGAAAATTGGCACGGAGCGACACCACGGGTTAGCGGTTGCAACTTAATATTCAGCGTCCCTAAATACGTCAACAAGGCTCTTCCTTGTGTAGAACGCTCATCAATTGTCATTGCGTATGTTGCCATAATATTATATTGTTATTCAGTTTTTTACAGATATGTGGTCAAAAATTTTGACCGGATTTCTTTTTAGTCAAAAATCACCAACAATGATCCAAAAATTAATTATTTTCATCCTCTCCTTCAAACGGTAACTCATCTGGCGGCAATGTAAAATTAACGGCACGCTGATTAGAAATAACCGTGTCTCCCAATTCTTGCTCTAATTGTTCACGAGCCACATGCGCCACATTACCTCCGCGTCGAGCCACATCGGCATTCTCAGCAAATCCCTGTGGGTTCTCGCGTCGGCTCAACTCGGTTGCTGCAGCCTCGGCCAAACCATTGAGCATCAACTCCACGTTTGTCATATTATCTCGCAAGTTCTCCTTACGAAGACCTTTATATTCCTTGTACGCACGAGTGGACATCCCGCTCCAGGCCATCGAGATGATATCCGTCAATAGAGCGAAATCTCTACTCTCTTCCATTCCGCCCCTCTGCCATTCGTCTGTCAGTTCTTTACGAATCTCTATGGTCTTTATACGTTGATTGATCCACTCCTCCGAGTATCCCAGACGACGATAGTCCTTAATAGCCTGATCTATGCTCTGCTCCGGATCCTGCAACTGATCCAACCTTTGCCGTCCCACAGCAGCCAGCCATAACTTGAACGGCTCCGCTTTCTTGCTTGGAACAGACTGTATCAAACGGAAAACCTGTTCTGTATCAGCTACATCAGTAAGACGTAGCTTGCCATCCGGAGCGGGTAATTTCAACTGTACGATTTTTTCGTACACTTCACTTCCTTCCGCTTCCAACTTGCGTTTAAGGTCGCTCCAATAGCGGCGAGGATTCTCGCTATCCGTCAGGACCTTAATCACATCAACTACCGAGAAGAAGTATTTCTCCTTCTCTGCATCCCAGACATAGCGAACTTGCTTCCCTTCGAATAATTGTATTTTATTATTCTCTTCCATTCTCAATCATAAACGAAAAAGAAACAAAACCGTATAGTGGTTCTGTTTCTTTATAGCGTATCAAGCCTATCTGCGGTCGTGAGGCCGGAGGTAAAATACTGATATGCTGTCGTTTGATTCATCATAAAGTAGTGTCTTAACCGTTGGTACTTATGGTGTATTCAAAAATCCGGTGCAAAGATACAACAAAAAATTGATATATGCAAGCGTTTTCGTAAAATAATTTTTTTTGCTATTATTGTTTTACAAAAAGTCGATTTGTGAGGTCAAAAACACAACCCCGCCTCGGGGAGGCAGGGTTGTTGTTTAGGATGTCATACGCGGGAGAGATTATTTAAACTCCTTGTGGAATTTCTCAATATGCACTTTAAAATGCGGTATGTCTTGTGTGATAGTTACCCAAAGCATATCTTGACTAATGTGGATATAATCATGCACAAGCACATTACGCATAGCCACAATTGGTCTCCAATCTACCTCGGTATGCTCATCTCGGAACTCGCGCGTTAGCATGTTGGCTGCCTCGCCAATGATCTCGATCTGCTTTACAAGGCCGTAATACAGCAAACGATTATTGAGCAACTCTTCTTTTGAGTAAGTTGCCAAGCCGTTCTCAATAACGCTAATAGCATCCAGAATATGCTCTAAACGCTCCTTGTCTCTGCTATGCTCTCTCATAGATTAAGAATTTATCTCTGTTTGCGGATTCCTGTGCAAAAGGAAGCAATTCATCACTTTCTACTAGATCTACCTCGCGATGAAGCAGTTCTTGCAGATCCAACTTCATGGTCACGTACTGAAACAAGCCCATTGGTCTGGACTTATCCAAATCGACTAATATATCCACATCGCTTTCAGGCGTCTCCTCTCCACGCGAACAAGAGCCAAACAAATAGGCTCTATTCACCGGTCTTGACGCAAAAAAACGCTGCATCCGCGGAATCATATTTGCTACTTCTGCACTTGGCATCTCGTTTTCCTTTTACCTTTGACGCTGCAAAGGTACAACAAAAAAATGATATATGCAAATAATTCACAGAAAAAGTTATGCAATTAGGGAGTTTAAGTCCCGATTTGCATAGTTTTCCACACATTCTTTTAGATGTTTTTTTGTCAATAATCTCCAAAATGGCCCAAAAATGAGCCCAATAAAAGATAGCAGTTGTCGCTATGACGCTATTAATGAGATGGAACTTTGAGACTATGAGACTTTGATGAGACTTTGTATGTACTTGATATATAGATGGTTAATAGCAAAAGTGTCAAAGTGTCAAAAGTGTCATGCAAATTTTTAAAAGCGACAAAGCGACAAGGTAAAAATTCGATTAGTGGATTAGAGGATTAGTGGGTTAGAGGTTAGGAGTTGGGAAGGGTAACAACCAAGCAATAACCAAGTAATATCTAAGTAATAACTAACTGTTGATAGCTAAAAAGATCGGGAAAGGTACAGGAAAGGTACGGGAAAAGTCTAGGATTACCAGGTAACGCTAAGGTAGTTGATAGGAGATGAGTCCCAAAAGAGAGCCCACAGATGAAACGGATAGCACAAAAACACAACCCCACCTCGAGGAGGCAGGGTTGTTGTTTCATCTTACGCGCGATATATAGTTCGCACGTGTGTACGCGTGTTAGTCGATGATGTCACCGCGTTTCGGCGCGTTTACAGGAGGCGGAGTGTTGGGATCTGCTCCAGAGCCCGTAGATACCGTTATGCCTACCATCAGACTTGCCGTCTTGAGGTCCATAACCTCTGTCATTGGTTTCTTATACATTTTCATTTTGCTATAATAGATTTTTATTATACATTAGAGGGTTGTGCGCGACGCACACGGGTGCGCCTTATTTTACAAGGCGACCCGTTGCGTCGAACAATTTTTCACCGCGGAGAATGAAGATCTGACCGTTGATGAGGAGTTTAACCGGTTGCTCAGAAGCATTGAGGTTCTCAACGCCTGTAACAACTTGCTCACCTTGAACGCCCATCGTAACGCGACGACGACCAGGAGCAGGAGCTGCAGGAGCCGGTTGATCAGCCAATACAGCCGGATAGTCAACGTAGCAGTAGTATGCCGGAACAGCAATATTAACTACGAAGTCCTTAACTGCCCAGATGTGGTTGGACGAGAAGTAGTACATATTATCATCTACACCCGGAACCAAGGTCTTACCGGTGATCGTACCGTACATGTGGTTAACCGGCTCTTGATCCTCTGTCAAAGCAGCCTCGTTATCGGTGTTGTACAGCTTAATCTCCGTATTACCGTTCTCCGGCATAAAGATGTACGGTTTACCTGCCTCCAGACGATTCTCAGCGACCTCGTCGAAGACAAGTTTGTTGTACTCATCCTTACCTGCGAATTCATACAGCGTTGCACCGCCAAGAACAGCATTGTTCGTCCAGCAGAGCGTTCCGAGGAACGACGGATTAACCGTACGGTGGTAATTATCCTCAGCCTTGAACTCGATCTTCGAGATACGAACGTAACCTTGTACATCCTCAATCTCAACAGAACCCGGCTCAACTGCTACATCGTATTTAATGTACGTACCATCGTTCGTTGTACGGGAACATTGCTTACCATTAATTAGGATAGTACGTTGAGCACTACCGTTGCTTGCGAAGGTAACGCTTACCATACCAGGAACAGTTACATTGAACTGTACATATTGTCCCGAAACATACTTAACGTTATTCTCCGTACGACCAATTCGCTGACCTTCGAACATCAGTGCTTGGCTGTTGAAGCTTGCGTTGTTGTTTACGCCTTCGATATTAGCCAACAACAGAAGAACATTTTGCTTGCTCGGAGTCATACTTGCCAAGTTGATTTCACTTGCCGATACATTGTTCATATCCCAAACAGTAGATTCGGTTACATCTACTTGCTCTAACTGATCCCAACCTTCTACCTTGAAGACATGCGACAGCGTTGTTGCATCGCAGTCGTGCGAGATAACAACCTTGTAGTAGTGTACGCCTTCTAAGATTGAAGCAATCGCCAATTCAGCCTCGGTCTCTGCCGGATCAATAGCTACTGCATCGTCACCTGCTGCATTGCTGCAAGTGTACCATACATAAGCTACGTTCTTACCGGTTGCAACAACACTCAAGGTTGCAGCTGTACCCATATGCTGGAATACATCATCCGAGTGAGATACTAAGGTGAGAGCGTCAAAGTGAGCCACACTCAGGTTAGCCGATTGAGCCGTACGTGTGATATGACCTGCCTTTGCGTGAGTAACTACTACATAGTAGGTTCCCTCTGCGGTCGGAGTGAACTCTGCAGTGGTAGCCACCGGAGTCTCTGTATCAGCAGTGCTGAACCACTTGTAAGAAACGGTTCCTTCGCAAGCCGCAGCATTTGTAATCGTTGCGTCGAAGGCCTCATAAGCGGCACCTGCACACAACTCTTGATTAGCCAATGTCGGCAGAACCGGCATAGCCAATGCCTCCGAGTAACAGATCTTGAAGGCGGAAACAGTACCACTGAATTGCAGCCAATATTTCTTGCCTGCTTCCAGCAACATATTATTTGCTTCCAGAACGAAGCGATACGGACTGCTGCTGTCTTTCTTACCTAACTTCTCAGCACTTGCAGTGAACGTTACATCAGAATAACTCGGAGTTCCGGTAGTTACATCATCAGTTGTCACCTTAATGCTGCTGATAGCTCTGTCACTACTGCTTGAAGTAGCATAGATAGTCAGAGACTCAACATCCTTTGCAAATGTCATACCTACACGACCATAAGTAATCGCATTAACGGTATTACCATCAAAGTCTTCTGCATCATCGTCAAATCGACTTGTACCATCCAACTTACCACCAGATGTAACAGCATACAGCGTCCACTCACCGTTATCGTAGATATACGGAGCTGCACTCGGGATAGTACCATCAAGTACATTACATCCTTCCGGTTCCAGTTTAACCGAAACGACATTCGATTCGATGTCCGTACCGCAAGCGTTTCCAACTACGCAGTAGTAGAACGCATTAGCCGAGCAGTTGAATACATAATTTGCTGCGTCAGCACCGCTGATTGCAGAAGCGTTAGCCTTCTCTGCATCGTCGCAGATGTACCATTGATAACCCGTAGCGTTCGTTGCTTCTACAGACAGTGTAACGGAAGCACCGGAAACGATGTCGCGCTTGTTGGTCGGCTGCTTTGTGATAGCCGCAGCTACATTCAGCGTTACAACAGCATTCTCCGAAGTTACACTCTTGTCAAGCTTACCATCTACATGGTTGGTAACGATTACATAGTACGTACCTGCAGCCTCTACCGTATACGAAGCTAGATCAGTACCAACAGCCTCGTCGGTCTCACCTGCCTCCTTGAACCATGCATAGTGCAACTCGTCACCTGTAGCCTCAACCGTCAATGTCGGCTCGCTACCTGCGCAGTATGCTACGCCTGCCGGCTGAGTTGCAATAACCGGAGCCGGAGCCTCGCCTTGCAGCGTGATTGTGATGGTATAATCGGTGTAGTCACCGTCCTTATCCATTACGCGGTAAGTATTCTCACCTTCTGCCCAAGTACCGCCAACGACTGCCTCAGGAGTGGTAGCGTGAGCGGCATTACGGATGATAGTCGGGACAACATCCAGTGCATTAAGGTTTGTTCCAGCCTCCGGAAGAGTAATAGTAAATGTATTACCTTCGCCCTTTGTTGCTACTACATCGTTTATCGTGATAGCCGTCAAAGTCGGATAAATAATACGATAAACAGCAACATATGCTACAAACGGGTTGAAGTTCTCATAATCGCCACCCTCTGCACTACGGCGCAGATAGATAGATTTAGTAGAAGTAGTCGGCAACTCCAGACGATTAATTCCCAGAACCATCTCGTCTGTGCTTTCTTTCAATACTTTATCATCTGAATTTGCGCTCATAACACGCATCTTATCATTGTTACCGGATATATTAGCAACAGATGTTACGAATACCTCAACAACGTCGCCGGCTTGGAATGTCTCATCGCCATCAAGTGTAATTCCTAAATAAGCAGGACGAGATTGGAACTTCCAACCTGTCTTTTCAGCATAAGTAGAACTATTCTCTCTAACATTTTTCTTATCGGCTGTTCCGCTCAGCAATGAAGCATCTGTATCAATGGTAAAACTATCATTGCCCACATTTGCCTTAATCAAGCATATGCCTGTCTTTGGTTCTACCGAGTATACACCTGCACTAATCGTTGCCGGAACATAGTTCTCAGCACAATACAGGTTCTCAACCGGAGCATCGAACGTACCGGCAGAAATAGCAGCATTGACATTTGCCTCAGGAATATTGGTATGATCAATCGAGAAGTTCTCGAACTCACCACCGGTAACAATCAGTTGGCAATTCTCTTCTACATTCTGCTTGCCGTTGCTCATGCTCATCTCAATCTTACCATCGATGGAAGCACCTTCCTGAACGGTCACGCTGACTGACGGATAGCTTGCATAGTAGCAAACGTCAAATGCAATACCACCCTCTTTTGCAATAACCTCTGTTCCGTTGCCAATAACTACAGCACCGTTGTTATTCGACAGAGTATATGCGCTGGAAGCTGCGATGTTCAAGTTCTCACCTTCCAGACGAATATTCTTCAATGTCAAGTTGCTGTAGTTCTGAATCAACATCTTCACATTGCTACCAGCCTTACAAGCAATCGCACCATTCTTCAAGGTGATGTTGTTGTCTTTCAGCAACTGGAACGCCTGAGTCTCCGTGCCGGTAGAACCTACAGCAGGATCACCGGCAATGTATTTCATTCCGTTGAAGTCGATAGTAATCGTCTTGTTAGCTGTGGGGATCTTCACGCCGGAACCTTCGATCACGCCGCCGTCTTTCGCCAACAACTGAATATCGATGCTTGTCTCTTCCGATGCGATAGCCGCAGCTACAGCCAGAGGCAGACTCTCGTAATAATCATCACCGATACGAGCTACCAAGAGATCATTTGCCCATTGAGCTGTGAGGGTTACATTACCTTTCGGCATTACAAATGCAGAACCGGCTGCAATCTCCGAAATAGCATCTACTCCTGCGACCGTCCATTTTACGAACGAGTGATTCTCTTTCGCAAAGCCACAAGCAAGAGCGGCATAATCATCGCCCCATGCTACTTGTACCGGATCCATCGAACCAGTAGCACCTTCGCCACCTAAATAAGTAACGGTATACGGCTTGTTAGCATAATGAGCTTGCAGCGTCACGTTCTTTGTCGGAACATAGCCGCTTGCATCAATCTGATCATCACCGTCGAACCAACCTACAAATACATGATATTCATCCGCCGGATTAGCGTCACCGATTACCAAAGCAGTACCCGTGTACTTAACCGATGCATCAGTGTACGTACCGCCATTTGCGTCTAATGTCACAATTGCCGGCAGAATAACATTCTGAATTTCTTCATCAATCATGATCTGCTTGAAGACACAAGTACTAGTTCCTGTAGTTTGGAACTTAACGATTACATCCTCCGTAGCCGTGTATGTATACTTCTTATCACCGGGAGCATCATTTGCATATGCTGCACTTGTCAACTCCACCGGCTCTGCAGAGCCTATTACTACATTCAGCGGGGTTCCTATATGACCAAAACGAACATTGAGGGTAGAACCAGTCTTCAACAAGAAGCTAATCTCAGAATCGGTCTTATTTACCTTTTGTCCCAAATATGCATAGTTGCGATAAGGCTTGCTCGGATCATCATTCAGAGAATCCAGATTATTCAAACTTGTATATTGGTAATTACGTGCAGTTAATTCTGCGCGGAAAGGAGTGTTGTTAACTCCATTATCCAATACCCATTGCTCGATATTGATAGAACTTGCGTATGCCGGAGTCCATTTACCATATACATTCGTAGCCTCATCAACTACCAACTCGGCGATGTTTGCAATCTTATGCTCCTCTGCCAAATCGCTATTATTATACCATGCAACGAAAGTTGCAAAATCCTTGCTCTGCTTTGCTGCATACTCAGCAGGATGACCACCGATACCGACAGTCTCTTCACCTAGCTTAGTTGCACCATCATAGTAAGCCAACTTAACCGAACTTTGTTTCGGAGCTTTTACGGTATAAGTATTACCATCTATCTCTTGTTGTGCTTGCCAATTACCATCTACCAGAGTAGCCGTTACCGTGTAAACCTTATCAGTTTCTTTGGTTGCCGGAAGTAATTCATCTGCATAAGTAATCACTTTATGCTCATTGAACTTAATTTCCGGAGCAGTAACAAACTCATCACCCAACATCAAAGTATAAGCAGGAGCTGTAGTCAGGATAGCCAACGAGTCAGAAGAAATCGAATGGTTATTTACCTTCAAATCACTCAAAGTAATCTCCGTCGTAGCAATATCTCTTTGTGCCGGACGAATAACTTTGATTGATTTGCAGTACATAGTTTTACTATTATGGCGGAAGACACGAAGTTTTGCACCTGCCTGCGCTTCACCCAAGACTACCTTGCAGATACCGTTTACGCTTCCGTTTAATAAGTTAGTCACAACAGCATTAGTTGTAGGATTATCTGATGAAGAAGGTGTCACAGCGAAACCTCGTTCTCCATCTCCTCCTCCTTTTGCAGTAATAATAACTGTGTCACCTTCTTGGAAATCAGAGGTTCCTGCAATCTCAATACATACATCATTATTACCAAGTTTGTAACCAGCATTATTTTTAGCTATCGTATTAGAACCCAGCAAACGACCAGCAACAGATGTTCCGGTTGTTAATGTTCCATAAGTAGCATTGCTCAAATCCGTATTATCTGCCTCAATATTATTTGTAGTTGCTGCAGTCCAATCAAAAATTGTTTGCGCAGCAGCTTTCCATTGAGCCACAAACTGTACGGCAGCATCACCCATCGTATATTCCGCATTGGCAGCAAGTTTATCACCTGTGCCGTTTGCTTTCCAACCGTCAAAAGCCTTGCCGCTCGGAGCAACCATAGAACCTTGTCCCGGTAAATTAAACATTGCGCCATCCCATTTCTGGAAAGCAGCCGGAACGGTTCCACTTCCTGCACCTGCACTAAAGGTCACATTATGTGCTGCAACCCAAGTAGCGGCCATCTGTACATCAGTCGTTACATCTGTACCAATAGAAGCCGGACTCCAACCATTGAAGTGATAGTCTGTCACATCAGCTAAGGCGGGGAAATCCGAAGCCGCTTTACCGACACCTTCTGTAAACTCTGTCGGATAGCCACTTACGCTCTGTCCCTTCAAACTTTCCGAATTATAAGAGATACTATGAGTCTCAGCCGAAGAAGCAGAAACCGCAATAGTTTTACCCGTCTCATTGTGAGATTTGCAAGTTTCGTTTGCAGCCTCGCACCAATACGTTGCACCGTCATCTGTCAGAGCCGCAGTCTTGGTAAAAGTATAACCTGCGGCGCCGGTAGCAGCTGCCTGAACAACGGAAGCCGTCGCGAAAGTTCCACCTTTATACCATGCATAAGTCGTTGTGGCAGTATGATTTGTTCCATCATGCGAAGCGGTAAGAGTGATTGTTTCACCTTCCGTATAATCAGTCTCTCCGCTAATCGTCGGTGCCGCCGGTGCAGTACATGCCGAAGCGGCACTAAGAGAATAAATATTGATTGAACTTAATACAAACTCATGTTTCTTTGTAGAACTACCATTACTTCCAATGTATAAGTTTTGCATCGTAGTACCAGACACGCCATTTGTTGCTTTATCCACTGCATCACAAAAGAGAACCTTATCTACCCAAATATCGAAACATCCTGCTGCTAACTCATGGCTCGTTCCATTAGGGTCTGTATATGAAATTTTCGAAGCGGAGTTATTTATATACCAATCTAACGTAAATTCAGTATTATTAGAAAACTCCTTGCTCCCACTTATAGATGTTCCATAAGCGTTGTATTTATTAATTTTCGTATTGCCACCATTAAATGAGAAACCAGCAACTACATTAGTTGCAGCAGGATAAGCTTGCGTTCCGTCTTCAAATCCATTTCCTACTGCAATACACATTGTATTTCCGGCACTACCAGCAAGTGTCTTATCGAAAAGCATCACTGCTTTTATGTGAAGTACTTCTGGCGCAGTGGTAGCGAGATTAGAAGACCGCACCCAAGACCACTTCTTTGATGTATTGTTTAGATAAGCTTGTAATTTCCCCGATACTTTCCTACTTCCACCACCGGTTGCAGAATTTACAGCCACATCGCAGTTGGAACTCTTATACATGTACAACTCAGTAAATGGAGCAGGACAGGCTTCGCCCGTTATTGCACAAGCAACATTTCCAACATATGCCCGTTCTGTTGCCGTAGCGAAATTGGAAGATACTAAACTAGTTTCTTCTAAATCCGCCGCCCACACATTTCCGATGGCAAATGTGAATAATAGGAATAATGCGCCTAAATAGCGCCAAATAGTTCGTGTTCCTCGCGGAACAGCCTTACTTTGAAATTGTTTTTTCATAAGCATTTAAATTTAATTTAGTTAAACAAAAAAATTGGTTTTTATAATATTTTTAGTCAAATATTTTTGCGATTTTTTCTTTTCGTCCAAAATGGCCAAAAATGGGTCAAAATCAAATTATTTATTATTAAAACAGAATATGAGTATCCAAGAGATATCGCATTATGCTAAAGCCGGATCGTTAATAACTATACTTCCTTGTGTTTTAAGCGACTCCAACCATCCTTTAGAGATCTTCTTGGCTTTTTCTACTATGTTTTCTTTCTTTTCCATATTAATTGGTGTTTTTATTTATTGCTATTTTTGCGTTCTCTTTCAGCAAAGCGCTGTTTTATATTCTTCACTAAATGCTCATGCATCTCCTCCAATGTAACAAAATGCTCTGCAATCTCTGCTTTCGTTATTGTAGGATTTGCTTTCATAAGGATTAATTTTTATTGTTATTGATGCGTTTTGCTATGTTGAGTTTACAAAATCGGGCGCAAAGATACAAAATTATTTTTAAATACGCAAGGGCGCGGGAGTATATACGCGAATTTTATACAAAATGTGTCAATTTTTCTACATTGGAGAAAGGGGCGAAAAGAAATTCTGAATAGCTAATGAGTAGCTAAAAAGTAGGCAATGACCTGCACAAAAGTTCGTTTGGGAAAAATTGTACAACAAAAATTTGTAGTACATTCGACCACTACCCTAAAAGGGAACCCTTCGAAGCTACAGTCGCACGTTTGTGCGAATAGCAAGCCTTTTACACAAAAAATCTTCAAATAAATTTGAATTTTTCTTTAAAAGCCTTGTGTATTCCAAATTTTTGTTGTACCTTTGCACCCGATTTTATATTGGCTGAATGTGCGCATGCAAATCAAAGATTTGAATATACTGTTCGGAGAGCACCCAGAAATAAAGGCGATCGGTGAGCGGTTAGGGGTTAGAGGAGATAAACACCTCCTATTGAGCGGGTTGCACGCGAGTGCACGCGCGCTGGCGTTGGCGCATGTAACTCAGCCGATGTTTGTGATCTTTGACAATGCAGAAGCAGCACAATACGCGTATAGCGACCTGAAGGCGCTGGGCACAAATGTCGGATTTTTTCCTGCCGCAAAACGCAGACGAACCATTGACGATGCAGCTGTCATACAGCGAACGGAAACGCTCACAACGATGCCGCATATCATTGTGACGTATCCCGAGGCGGTGGCAGAGAGCGTGCCGGCGAAAGAGGAGCTGAAGGCGGTGAGTTTTCAGTTGTCAGTTGGGCAGGAGATACAGCTGTCAGCACTCAGTAGTCAGCTTTCAGAGTTGGGATTTGAGCGGGTGGATTTTGTGTTTCAGCCGGGACAGTATGCGGTGAGAGGATCGATCGTGGATATTTACAGTTATAGCCATGATACACCCTACCGGTTGGACTTCTTCGGAGATGAGATAGACTCGATACGGGAGTTTGATATAGAGGACCAGCTTTCGAAGAACCGAGTGGATTCTGCCGAAATCGTCGGTTCTTCGAAACAATGTACAATGGACAATGTACAATGTACAATTGTGGACTATCTGACGGAGGAGTATGTGTGGGTGAGCAATGATTTCTCCATCGTGCGGTTTAAACTAGAAGGGTTACAGGTTACGGGTTACGGGTTACAGGAAAGAAAGACGATAGAGATTGCGGAAAAAAGTACTTTCCCGGAGTATACGAAGATAGAATTTGAGACGGTACCGCAGCCGGTCTTCCATAAGCAATTCGACATCCTGACAGACGATCTGAAGCGGCATATAGACGAGGGATACAAAATCTATATCTTAGCGGAGCAGCAGAAGCAGCTCGATCGCTTGGCGGCGATTTTTGATAGTTTAGAGGACGGCTCTGCGAGCCTACAGGACGCTAACGCTACAGGTGTTCGGTTTATTCCGATTCAGGCGACGTTGCATGAGGGGTTTGTGGATAAGGGATTGAAGATTTGTTGCTACACCGATCATCAGATCTTTGAGCGGTACCACCGCGTGACGATGACGAGTGAGAACGCGCGAAGAGGTAAGGCTATTATCACCTTAAGGGAGATTAACCAGTTGCAGATCGGCGATTATGTGGTGCATAGCGATCATGGTATTGCTAAGTTCGGCGGGTTGGTGACAACACCGGTGAACGGTAAACCGCAAGAGATGATCAAATTGATTTACCGCGACGGCGCGAATGTGTTTGTGAGCATCCATAACCTGCACCGCATCAGTAAATACAAGGGTCGTGAGGGTTCAGAACCGACGATCGCGCGGTTGGGTAGCGGTGCATGGGAACGGTTGAAAGAGCGGACGAAGGACAAGGTGAAGGACATCGCGCGGGACTTGATTCGTCTCTACGCGACGCGCAAGCAGCAGAAAGGGTACGCTTATTCGCCGGACGGGTATATGCAGCATGAGTTGGAGGCGTCGTTCTTATACGAAGATACGCCGGATCAGGCAAAGGCGACGGCAGACGTGAAGCATGACTTGGAGAGTCCGATGCCGATGGATCGGTTGGTTTGCGGCGATGTGGGATTCGGCAAGACAGAAGTGGCGATGCGTGCAGCGTTTAAGGTCGCGACCGATGGTAAGCAAGTGGCGGTACTGGTGCCGACAACCGTTTTGGCTTTGCAGCACTATAACACCTTCCGCGAGCGAATGAAGAATATGCCGGTGCGGATCGAGTACCTCAGCCGATTGAAGAGCGCGAAGGAGATGAAAGAGATCCTGGCGGACTTGGAGGCGGGCAAGATAGACATCCTGATCGGTACGCATAAGATCATCGGTAAGGGCGTCAAATGGCACGACTTGGGACTGCTGATTATCGATGAGGAACAGAAGTTCGGTGTGGCCGCGAAAGAGAAGCTGAAGAGTATGCGCGCCAATATCGATGTGCTGACGCTGACGGCAACGCCTATCCCGCGTACCTTGCAGTTTAGTTTGCTGGGCGCAAGGGATCTGAGTATCATGACGACTCCGCCGCCGAACAGGTATCCGGTGCAGACGGAGTTGATCACGATCGACGACGAAGATATCATCAAAGAGGCGATCGAGTTGGAGATGGGTCGAAACGGACAGATTTTTGTGGTGAACAACCGTATTGAGATGCTACCGCGTATTGAGCATCGGTTGCAAAAACTTTGTCCGGAGGCGCGTATCGTGACGGCGCATGGTCAACTGCCGGCGGGCGAGATGGAAGAGCGGTTGGAAGCGTTTATCAACTACGACTATGATATCCTGCTGGCGACGACGATCATCGAGTCCGGCGTGGATATACCGAACGTGAATACGATACTCATCTTCAGTGCGGACAAGTACGGTCTGGCGGACTTGCACCAGTTGCGAGGGCGCGTAGGACGAAGTAACCGAAAGGCGTACTGCTACCTGATCGCGCCGGAGAAGGAGCTATTGACGGAAGATGCGAGAAGGCGGTTGGAGGCCTTGAGCACGTTTGCCGAGTTGGGTTCGGGCTTTAACTTAGCGATGCAGGACCTCGATATCCGCGGGGCAGGAAATATGTTAGGGGCAGAGCAGTCGGGATTTATTGCGGATCTGGGCTATGAGACGTATCAGCGGATACTGAATGAGGCGGTGGAAGAGTTGCGCGAGGAACTCGCGCTTAATGATGAAAATGGTGACGCTTCGCTTAATGATGCGAATGGTGCGAATGATGGAAAGCACCTCTGGTGTGGGGATAGTCAGTTGGAGACGGATATCGCGGTATGCTTCCCGACGGATTATATTGAGAACGTGAGTGAGCGTATCACGCTGTACCGGGAGTTGGACGGGATCCGCAGTGAGGAACAGATGCTGGACTTCAAGAAGAAGTTGATCGACCGCTTTGGCGTACTACCGGAACCGGCAGAGGAGTTATTGGAAGTAGTGCGGTTACGATGGATCTGCTGCCGGTTAGGCGTGGAGAAGATCTTGTTGAAAGGCGAGCGGATGACGCTTTATCTGGTGCAACATCGCGATGCGTACTGGCAATCGGAGCAGTTCGGGAATATTGTACAGTATGCGGTGAAACGACCGGAGCGATGCTTGCTGCATGAAGAGAAAGATAAGAAAGGATTGCCGACAGGACGTAGGATGGTGACGATCGCGAATGTGAAGACGATTGCAGGAGCGATCACATTGCTCTCGAAAATCGAACGCAATGAAATAATCGTGCCCATTGAGGGCTAAGAATTGTAGATTGTAAATTGTACATTGTAAATTGATATGAAATTTATTGGAATAATACCGGCGCGGTATGGATCGACGCGTTTTCCGGGTAAACCGCTGGCGGATATTTGCGGTAAGACCGTCATCCGTCGAGTGTATGAACAGGCGAGTATGGCCTTGGACACGGTAGTTGTAGCTACCGACGATGAGCGTATCTACGATGCGGTAGAGGCGTTTGGCGGTAAGGTGGTGATGACTCGACCGGACCATAAATGCGGTACAGATCGATGCCTGGAGGCATACGAAGCGATCACTACCCCATCCTGGCGCGCTCAGAACGATAAAGAGACGGTGGTAATCAATATTCAGGGCGATGAACCGTTCATTCAGCCGGAACAGATCGAGGCGCTGATGGCTTGTTTTGATGAGCCGGATACCGATATCGCGACGCTGGTACGGCCGTACACGGACAAGGACAGTAAGGAAGCGCTGGAGAATGTGAATACGCCGAAAGTGAAATGGGACAAGAAGACCTGCGTGGCAGAGATGTTCAGCCGGAAGGTGATCGCTTGCGCCGACGGAAGTCATTACCGTCATATCGGTATCTATGCGTATCGCGCAGACGTGCTGGCGAAGATCACGCAGTTACCGCAGAGTCCGCTGGAGATCGCGGAGCGGTTGGAACAGTTGCGATGGTTGGAAAACGGGTATAAGATCCGCGTGGGCGTGACTGAGACGCAGACGATCGGTATTGATACACCGGAGGATTTAACTTGTGCCATAGAATGGTACAAGTATAATGGTTGAAAGTTGAAAGTTTAAAGTTGAAAGAATATAATAACCTTTTAAAAAACACACAAATTATGAGTAAAGAACAATGTCCGACTCCGCATATTGGTGCGCAGTATGGAGAGATTGCAAAGACAATGATCATGGCGGGAGATCCGCTACGTGCTAAACTGATGGCAGATCGTTATTTGGAGAATCCTGTTCAGGTGAATAATGTACGTGGCATGTTAGCCTTCACGGGTACGTACAAAGGTAAAAAAGTGACTGTAATGGGTCATGGTATGGGTATCCCGTCGATCGGTATCTACACGTATGAGTTGTTCAATTTCTACGATGTAGAAACGATCATTCGTGTGGGTTCGTGCGGTGCGCGTCAGATGTACGTGAACCTCGGTGACCTCGTGATTGCACAAGGAAGCTGCACCGACAGCAACTGGGATGCACAGTATAACCTGCCGGGTCGTTACTGTCCGATCGCTAACTTCGACCTCTGCCGTAAGGCCGTAGATGCAGCGGAGAAACGCGGATACAAATACCATGTAGGTAATGTATTCAGCGCCGACATCTTCTACTGCGAGGACGAGCGTAAGAAGAACTGGACGAAGATGGGTGTGCTGGCCGACGAGATGGAAGCTCCGTCGCTGTACATGAACGCGGCACGCGCAGGCAAGAAAGCACTGGTGATCTGCACGGTAAGCGATCATATCCTGACCGGCGAAGCGACCACCGCAGAGCAACGTCAGAACTCGTTCACGAATATGATGGACGTTGCGTTTGATATTATTGCACAAGAATGAAAAAACAATTTTTGATTTTGGTATTAGCCCTTCTGCCCCTGAGTCTGATGGCTCGGGAGCAGGAGGATGCTGGTACATGGTCGGAAAAGGAGACGAAGCACTCGTCCGGTGTTTTCACCGGGTTTAGTGGCGGAATGATGCTGCATGGCGGGTACTTGTTTGCCAGCGATCCGACGAAAGTATTCAGTAATAACGGTCTGGGTAGTATTGACTATGTCAAAGGTCTGCCGAAAGACGGAGTTTGTTACGGTTTAGGTGGCTCACTTCGCGCGCATCTGCTCAACTTTATCCATGTAGGCGCCGAAGGTTTTGTGAGCACGATGCCGCTGATGAAGACGGGTTCGAATGTTCGTACCGGTTGGGGCGGCGCATTCTGCGACGTGTACTGCAATTGGAAAAAAGTACGTCCGATGGTAGGTCTGACGATCGGCGGCGGCGCGATGAAGCGTCTGTATGTACCGGAGAATGATCCGACCACCGTACCCACAGCCACCGACACCATAACGACCACGGTGTATAACTCGTCTTATGTGCAGACGCCGTTCTTCTTCCTGGACCCGTATGTAGGCGTGGAGATCACCCTCACCAGACATATGGCCTTACTCATTCGCATTGATTATATGTTACCGTTTAATATCAACAATCAGGGTCTTTCAGAGGCCGGTAAGATTGTTAAATGGGATAATTTTGTCACCCCTTCCGGACCGCGATTGTATGTGGGTGTGATGTTCGGAAAGTTTAAGAAAGATTAAAGATTAAAGATTGAAGATTGAAGATTGTAGATTGAAGATTTAAAATAAATAGATAATGGATAAAAACACTTGGATCGGCTTTTTATTGATAGCCGCAATTATCGTTGGATTCACGATGCTGAACCGTCCGTCGAAGGAGGAGTTAGCAGAGCGCCAACGTGTACATGATTCGATTGCCCTGGTTCGTATGGCCGAGGCGGAGGCACAACGTATCTCTGACTCGCTGCAGTTCGTAGCGGGTGGAGAGGCAGCCGTTGTTGAACCGGAGGTAGTAGTGCCGGAAGAGAAATGGGTAACCCTGGAGAACGAGCATCTGCGTCTGACGCTTTCCACGCACGGAGGTGCGATACAACGCGCTGAGTTACTGGAGTATCACGCGAGCAACGACACGGTTAATCCGCTTTGCCTGTTCCGCGCCGACGAGTCGTCATTCGGCGTGACGCTTATCACGATCAACAACCGCATCCTGCATACCTCGCAGTTGTATTTCGAACCCGTTGCATGCGATGCACCGAACAAAGCGATCATGCGTCTGCCGGGTAGCAGCGAAGATGCCTGGTTGGATTTCGTGTATGAGTTGTCAGACAACTACATGGTTTCTTTCAAGATCGCTCCGCATAACATGCAGAAGGAGTTGGCGCAGAATGTCAATTCGCTGGAGCTCCAATGGCGTCAGTTGATTCCGCAGCAGGAACAGGGACGTAAGTTCGAGGAGCGCTATGCCCAGTTGCAATATATGCTGGTAGGCGGCGATATGGAGAAATTGAGCGAGAGCAAGGACGATGATGCGAAGGAGTCGGCGCGTGTGAAATGGATCGGTTATAAGGATCAGTTCTTCTCGACGGTCCTGATCGCGGACGAGGCGTTCAGTTCATCGCAGTTCAAATCGACGATGCAGGGTAAGCATTCGGGTTATATCAAAGAGTACGAGACGCATACCTCGGTGCCGTTTGACCTGACAGGCAGAAACCAGACGGGATTCCGTCTGTACTGCGGTCCGAATCACTACCATACGCTGAAAGCGTACGATGAGGGCGTAGAGAAAGAAGATCGGCTGTATCTGAATAAGTTGGTTCCGCTGGGCTGGAAGATTGTGAGCTGGATCAATACGGCCTTGGTGATCCCGATGTTTGATCTATTCACCAGTTGGGGTTTGCATATCGGTATTGTGATTCTGCTGATGACGATTGTGATCAAATTGATCATTCTGCCGTTCGTGTTTGTGAGCTACAAATCGAGCGCTAAGATGCGTGTGCTGAAGCCGCAGATCGATGCTATCAACGAGAAATATCCGGCGGATAAGATGCAGGAACGTCAACAGGCGACGATGCAGTTGTATCAACAAGCGGGTGTGAGTCCGATGAGCGGCTGTCTGCCCATGCTGTTCCAATTCCCGGTATTGATGGCTATGTTCTGGTTTTTACCAACGGCTATCGAGTTACGTGGTAAGTCCTTACTTTGGGCAGACGACCTGTCAACCTATGATGCCGTCTTCCATTGGAGCTTTAATATTCCGCTGTTAGGCGATCACCTGAGTTTGTTCTGCCTCTTGATGACCGTATGTAACATCGCGTACACGTATATCACGATGCAGTCGCAGGCAACGGATCCGAATATGAAAGCGATGAAGTACATGATGTACGCAATGCCGCTAATGTTCCTCTTTATCTTCAACGACTACGCAGCGGGTCTGAGTTATTACTACCTCGTATCGCTATTCATTACTATCCTTCAGACGATGATCTTCCGCTGGTCGCTGGACGACGAGAAGATGCTGCGCGAGATGGAAGAGAACAAAAAGAAAAAAGCCGGCAAACCTAAGTCCGGCTTTATGGAGCGTTTAGAAAAAATGCAACGCGATCAACAACGATTAGCACGCGAGAACGCTAAGGCGGCTAGTAAGCGTCGCTAACTCATTATCCACCAGTTCTTCTCCGGCGGGAGAGAGCGTGACTCCGTCTTGGTTCAGCAACTGCTGATAGTGGTTGCTGGCCAACATGGGAGAGGTGATATCAACGATATGCACACATTGCAGGGCAGCGAGGCGGAAGAGCGCCAGGTTGTAGAGTGCATGAATATTGCGCAAACGGTCGGTCGTACCGCCTAACCAATAGAGGATGTTCTTACGCTCCTGCACGGACATACCGCGTGTGATGGAGGCGAAGAGACGATCGGGATCGATGATAGGCAGGCTGACCAACACGGGTTCTTGCCCACGCGCACGCGCCTGTGCGATCGTATTTATATATAATGCCTTATAGGCAACGAGATTCACTTTGGGTTCGTGATGACCACCGGGATTTGCTGCAATCGCTTGCCAGTTGTACTGCAACCCGCTTTCGGGGCGAATGATAAGAGTCTTGTCCATAGTGTGTTATTTTTAAAAATCCGATGCAAAATTACTGCTTTTGAGCAAGGTGTGCAAATGATTGTGATTAGGGACGAAAAATTGAGACGAAAAGGGTTATTTTGAAGACTAAAACGCAAATATAGGGACGAAATCCGGTAAGTTTCTATTTCGTCACACCATAAAAAGAGATTAAAATATGAGTAAAATTCCTTCTTCTCTGCTATCTATACCGATGCTGCTGACGCATATATTGGCATTGCCGGCATTCTTTATGGGTTTTATACTGATATACGAAAGTGAATGGATCAGCCGATTTTTGGATACAGGTTTGGGTGTGGTATTCAATGCGCTGATGCTGACTTGCATCCTGATCGGCGTACTATGCGCTTCACGTATCCCGATGACAGCATTTAGGAGTTCGCTGCGGTTGGGTTGGTGGCAGTATGCTTTCTGGACGTTTGCCGAGATCGTCGTGTTCTCCGCTTTTGCAGCTTTGTACATGGCATTGGTGTACGGCGATTACGGTTATTTCCCCGCATTAGGAGTATGCATGCGTATGTCATTGGCGACACTACTCTACCCTTACATCGTTTTTGCGTTGCTCTTTGCATTGGTGCAACCGGATGAAGAGGAAGCGTCAGAAGAAGATCTGGTGCGTTTTGCCGACAGTACGGGACGATTGAAATTGGTGATCGCCCACGATGTGATCTTGTATATCGAGGCACAGGAGAACTATATCTCGATTCATTATATGGAAGGCGAGAAGATGAAGGAATATTCGTTACGGCAGTCGATGCGCGGAATAGAGGACATGATGGACAAGCACGGTATTATCCGTTGCCAACGCTCGTATTTCGTTAACCCGCGTCATGTGACGGTACTGCGCCGCGACAAGGAGGGCTTCATTCAAGCCGAGTTGGATGTAACGAGCAGTAAGCCGGTACCTGTATCTCCGAAATACTACGAGCAACTTAGCAAGTTGCTATAAAGAGTGAAAGAATTAACGAGTTAACGAATTAACGAGCATGCCGCAAGCGGCAAGGATATCTTCGCCACGGGAACGACGAATGGTCGTAGTGATGCCATTCTCGGTTAAGTAATCCCGAAACCACTCCATTTGCTTTTCATTAGAAGCAGGAAAATCGCGATCTACACCTTCGTGGAAGCGAATCAGATTCACACGGCTGTTCAAGCCTTTGAGCAGTCGTTTTATTTCTTTGGCATGGCGCGGTGTATCGTTCTGTCCCGCCCAGCAGATATACTCAAAGCTGACGCGACGTTGGTGCGACCAATCGTACTGCTTGAGGAGAGCGATGACTTGGGTGATGGACATCATTTTCTCTGCCGGCATGATCAGCGCTCGTTCGGAAGCAAAGGGATTATGCATGGAAATGGCCAAATGACACTCGCTCTCATCGAGGAAGCGTTTCATAGCCGGAATGCCAACCGTAGAGACGGTGATTCGTTTGGGTGACCAAGCACAGCCATAGTCGGCGGTCATGATTTCGAGTGAACGCAGGACATTATCGATATTATCCATGGGTTCTCCTTCGCCCATATAGACCAGATTGGTAATTGGTGATTGGTGATTGGTGATTGCTAATTGATCTATTTCAAAAATCTGGTTGAGGATATCGGCAGCGGAGAGATGACCATGAAAACCGAGCGTGCCGGTCATGCAGAAACGGCATCCCATCTTACAGCCGGCTTGGGTGGAGACGCAAAGCGTAGCACGGTCATCTTCCGGAATATAAACCGATTCAACGAATTGCTCGCCTACGGCGAAGAGGTACTTATGTGTACCATCGGCACTGACGGCTTCGCGGACGGGGGCATGACGTCCGACGGAATAACGGGTTTTGAGGGCTTCGCGACCTTTGAGGGAGATATTGGTCATCTCATCGAAGGAGGAAACCCGCCGAACATAGAGCCATTCAGCGAGTTGTTTTCCTGCGAACTTCTGCAAGCCCACGCTAAGCGCAACCTCTTGCAGTTCGGACAATGTTTTTCCCAATAAAATCTCCATTTACGAGTTCAGCATCGTGACATCGACATGGGGGTATGCGAAGGTGAAGCCTTGCGGCGGGAGTTCGGTATAGAACCGCTCCTGGAGCGCAAAGAAGACATCCCAGTAATCATTGGCTTTGACCCACGCGCGCACCACAAAGGTAATGTCATTCTCATTGAGCGACTTGAGCGCCACAAAGGGTTCGGGTATCGCATCCATGCGGTAGTTGACCGTAGATAGTTGGAAAGCGGATATATTGAGGTCCTTATAGAGTTTGTCCATATCGGTATCGGCCTGCAGGACACGCGGATCGGTATCGAGAATGGTTCGTATCGCTTTCTTGCAAGCCGCCGCATCGACGCCGTAGGACACGCTAACGAGCCACTCGACACGACGTAAGGGACGACCGTTATAGTTATTGATCGTTCCGTTGGAGAGAGCACCGTTGGGAAGGATAACCACGCGGTTATCAACCGTCAGTATCTTCGTTGCGGTGATATTAACCTCGATGACTTTTCCCGAAGCACCTTGCGCCTCAATGAAATCGCCTGCTTTGAAAGGCTTGAAGGCGAGTAACATGATACCTCCTGCGAAGTTCTGCACGGTACCGGATAGCGCCATACCGATCGCCATACCTCCGGCCGCCAAGAGTGCAGCCAACGAAGTGGTATTCACCCCTAAGGTACTCACGGTAATGACCACCAGCAGTACGGTTAAGGAGATCGAGACAAACGACGAGACGAAAGAGGCGATAGTCGGTTCCGTCTTCCGCTTCTCAAAGACTCTGGCGAGGATATTCTTCACCCACCGGATGAGAAGCATTCCGACGATGAAGAGCACGAGAGCGGCTAACACTTTGATGCCAAACTGCAGCATGGACTCGCCGACCTCCTGCCAGAAGGTATGCGGGTCATTCTTGGCGGTCTCAATCATCATACGTGCTCCTGCACGGATGGAATCGCGTTTGGCTTCAATCTGCTCAGGCGTCGGGGCAGTAGCCTGAAGGAGAATCAATGATAAGGGATTCATATTATCTTATTCTATCAGCCGCGCGAACGAGTGCTTCATCCTTAAGGATGCGCCGCGTAGCCATGAGGGTTAACACAAAACAAACGAGCGGGAACGAAGCCCATGGAAGAATATGCCAATCCACTCCTAACGCCAGTTTTGCCTGCCAGATATAAATGGCGAGCACGCCGTAGTAACCAAGGCAGAGCATGACGGTGAAGATATTGAGGCGGGCTTGCAGGATGCGTTTGCGATACAAAAAGATGTCGATGAGCGCGAGCAAGGGGATCAGAATGGTCGTGACGAGTAAGCCCCATACACCTTGGATGGGTGCACCGCCCAAAGCAGAGAGTTCGTATACTTGCAGTTCCGCCGCATCTTCGGGTGTAACCAGTTGCACAACAGGCAGCCAAATGAGGGCGATGCCTAAGGCTACGACAGCCAATAAATAAAGGGTTTGGATTCTCTGAATCATAAGAAAGTTTTCAGTTTCAGTGTTCAGTATTCAGTTTTTTTGAGCTTCTTCGAGGGAGGCACATTTGTCTCCGTGGGCGTTGACCCAGCCGATTTGGCGGGCAGGATTGCCGACCATGAGGGCGTAGGCAGGTACATCTTTAGTAACGACCGAGCCGGCGCCGATGAGGCAGTACTCACCGAGGGTATGACCGCAAACGATGGTTGCGTTCGCGCCTACCGATGCGCCGCGTTTGATGATGGTAGGTTTATATTCATCTTTGCGCGAGACAGCTGCACGCGGGTTGATCACATTGGTGAAGACCATGGACGGGCCCAGGAACACATCGTCCTCGCAACGGACTCCGGTATAGACGGAGACATTATTCTGGATCTTACAGTTACGTCCCAGCACTACGTCCGGCGAGATGACTACGTTCTGACCGATGTTACAGTTCTCGCCTATGATGCAGTCCTTCATGATATGACTGAAATGCCAGATTTTCGTGCCTTTTCCTATTTGGCAGCCCTCGTCCACATACGACGATTCGTGAACAAAATAATCTTTTTCCATTAGAAGAAGAATTTTAATATATCGTTTCCGTTAGCGAAGATAAGCAGGGCGATGAGAATCCAGAAGCCTATCTCGTTGGCTTTCTCCAAAAATTTATCGCTGGGTTTGCGGCGCGTGATCATCTCTACGAGCAGGAAGAGGATGTATCCGCCGTCGAGCGCCGGGATCGGTAAAAAGTTCATGAACGCCAGGATGATGCTGAGGAAAGCGGTCATATGCCAGAAGGCATACCAGCTCCAAGCAGCAGGGAACATCGAACCGATAGCAGCAAAGCCGCCTAAAGATTGCGCGCCTTCTTTGGTGAAGACCAATCGGAACTGCTTGACGTACATCGCCAGGATGTCCCAGCCGTATTGAATACCAGCCGGAATGGCTTGCCAGAAGGTATAGTCCTGATGATCAAATTTCAGATCGATACGTGCTGCGATGCCTAACTTGCATTGGTCGCCCAAGAAAGCGCGGGTTGTTTGCAGTTCGCCATCCCGGTAATAATCGATGCTGATCGAGTCGCAGGGATGGAGACGTAGTTCTTGGGTCATCTGCATATAACAAGGGGTAGAAACACCTGCTACAGCCACAATGCTGTCGCCTTTCTGAATACCGGCGAAGTAAGCGGCATTGTCGGGAAGGACAGTATCCACTACACACGGGATCCATTCGGACATCAGCACGTAGTGTTGCTTCTGATAGTTCTTATCGGCGCGTGCTTTTTCCCGTTCAGCCTTGTCGAAGTCATTCTGGAGCGCGAGATAGCGTTGTCCCAGATCTTCGGAAAGCGTCAGTTGGATAGTATCAGCACCGCGCAGCACTACAACGTCGCGTTTGCCTTCGATGATGATGGCTTGTACAGCATCGCCCAGCGCCTCGGGTTCTTCACCGTTGATGGTGAGGATACGATCCTGCTGCGCAAAACCTTCGTTCACCATGATTTCCGAGAAATAGAGTCCGGAGGTAACATTACGCAAAGGCAAGGTATCCTGTCCCCAAGTCCAAAGGAGCATGGAGAAGATGACTAACGCACCGATAAAATTGACGAGTATACCGCCCAGGATGATGAACATACGTTGCCAAGCAGGTTTGGAGCGGAATTCCCATTCTTGGGGTTCAGCCGCCAGATCTTCGGTGGAGTGCGTCTCATCGACCATACCGGCGATGGCGCAATAACCGCCGAAAGGCAGCCATCCGATGCCCCACTCCGTGGTCTCGGGATGCGCCTCCCACTCCTTGTCCTCATTCGGCGCAAAGAACTTAAAATGCCATTTGCCGTCGAACTTCTTTGCTCGGAAGAGGCTAATCCAGGGATTGAAGAACAGATAGAATTTCTCCACGCGGACGTGGAAGATCTTTGCGAACGTAAAATGCCCCAACTCATGTATCAACACGAGGAACGAAAGGGCAAGTATCAATTGAATTGCTTGTATCATCAAATTTACTATTTGGTCATTTACTATTTACCATTTCTTCTGCGATTTGACGAGCTGCCAAGTCGGTAGCCACATAATCTTCATAAGTGGGTTTGGCGATAAAGTGCGCCTTCGCCATCGTGTCAGCGATGATATCACTCATCTGCAGGAATCCGCACCGTCCTTCGCGGAAGGCGAGGTTAACGACCTCGTTGGCCGCATTGAGTACACACGGTATGTTTCCTCCCCGATGCATAGCTTCGTAGGCAAGTCCTAAGTTAGGGAAGCGATGCAGGTCAGGTTCCTCGAAGGTCAGATCCTTGAGTGCAAACAAGTCTGCACGCGGAAAATCGCTCTTGAGTCGCTCCGGGAAAGAGAGGGCATACTGGATAGGCAGACGCATGTCCGGTGCACCGAGTTGCGCTTTGATGGCGCCATCGGTGAACTGCACCGCCGAATGGACAATGGACTGCGGGTGAACAAGCACTTGTATCTTCTCCACGGGCACGCCGAAGAGCCATTTGGCTTCGATGACCTCAAAGCCTTTATTCATCATAGACGCAGAGTCAATGGTGATCTTAGCTCCCATATCCCAGTTGGGATGCTTGAGTGCATCGGCAGCTGTGACAGTACGCATCCTATCGAGCGTGAAGGTACGGAAGGGTCCGCCACTGGCCGTAAGCAGAATTTTCTCTATCTCACTGCGATCTTCGCCAACGATCGATTGAAAGATAGCACTATGTTCGCTATCGACCGGCAGGATCGGCGTATGGTATTGTTGTGCCAGTTCGCAGATGATCTCACCGGCTACAACGAGGGTCTCTTTGTTGGCGAGTGCAATTGTCTTTCCGGCTTTAATGGCTTCGATAGTAGGATGCAAACCAGCGTATCCTACCATGGCTGCCACGACAATATCGATGGAAGGCATAGTGACCACTTGAGCGATAGCGTCAGAGCCTGCCCAAACTTTGCAGTCAAGCGCCGAGACTCTTTCTTTGAGCCTCTCATAGAGCGATTCATCGGCGATGCAGACCACTTCGGGTTTGAACTCGAGCGCCTGTTCGACCAGTTTATCAATGCTCTTATGCGCACAAAGGGCATAGACGCTGTAACGGTCGGGATTTGCACGCACGATATCGAGCGTCTGCGTACCGATTGAGCCGGTACTGCCTAAGATGCAAAGTTGCTTCACCATACGATCACCTCCTCCGGATTAACAAATTGTCCGGCATCCCATAACTCGATGACTATATCGTGTTCGCCATCCATCTGACCTAAGGCCTCCCCGCGTTCGATCGCAGCACCTTGCGTCTTGAGGACGTTCGAGACATGACGGTAAACCGTCACCATGGCTGCATTCTGTAGGATGAGGGTGAAAGAGTTATCCGCCATCCTTTCGACAGAAACCAACGTACCACGCATGGTAGCCATGACGTTCTCTTTTTTTGCCGTACGGAGCGTCACACCATAGATCCGTTGATCCGGTCGCGCCGATTGCATCACAACGCCACGCACAGGGCGATAGAGTTGGAGCACCTTGACCGACGCGGTATTATCGAAAAGCAATAAACGATCATGCTCTTTCTGCTCATACTGCGCCATGAAGGCATCGGTAGCCTCGGAATGTTGTTCGGCAATACGCGCCCTTTCGATGCGCTGCAAGGAATCCAGGCTCTGCACGCTATCCGTTTGGATAGCCCCCGCCGTAAGCTGTTTGATAACATCGAGGTACTGGCGTTGCAGCGTAAGGTCCGTTTGCAAAGAATCCACACGCGCCGACTCTTGGATCAACTGCTGACGCAGGCTCTCGCTATACCCAGGTAAGATATTTCGTATAGGCGTATATACGATGAGCACAGACAGGAGCAGAATGAGTCCGATAATGGAAAGCGTAATCATGCTGATGGCACCTAAGAGGCTGACGCGAAAGTGAAACACCTCGCGCAGCGTCAGGTCATCCAGCATCGCCAAACGATATTTATGTCTTTTGTTAGCCATTAGAGAATGGTACAACCCGCACAGGGTTTAAGTTGTTTAAAGAAATCGTTGCCCTTGTCATCGACGAGGATGAATGCCGGGAAGTTCTCCACTTCGATTTTCCAGATAGCCTCCATGCCTAATTCGGGATACTCGACGCACTCGATGGACTTGATGTTATTCTGCGCGAGGATGGCGGCAGGACCGCCGATGGAACCCAAATAGAATCCTCCATGTTTCTGGCAAGCGTTCGTCACATCAATGGAGCGGTTACCCTTGGCAAGCATGATCATCGAGCCGCCGTGATCCTGGAACTCATCAACGTACGGATCCATACGACCGGCTGTGGTCGGTCCCATCGAACCGCAAGCCATGCCTGCCGGCGTCTTTGCCGGTCCGGCATAGTAGATCGGATGGTTCTTGAGGTACTCCGGCATGGGTTCACCTGCATCGAGACGCGCTTTGATCTTCGCATGGGCGATGTCACGGCCTACAATGATCGTGCCGTTGAGCGAGAGACGCGTTCCGATCGGGTACTTCGTCAGGATCGCACAAACATCCTTCATCGGTTGGTTCAGGTCAATACGTACCGCATCGCCTTCGCCAGCCTGACGCAGTTCAGCCGGGATGAGGGAAGCGGGGTTATTATCGAGTTTCTCGATCCATATACCGTCTTTATTGATCTTACACTTGATGTTACGGTCGGCAGAGCAGCTGACACCCAGGCCAATCGGACAGGAAGCACCGTGGCGCGGCAGACGAACGACGCGTACGTCATGCGCCATGTATTTACCTCCGAACTGTGCACCGAGACCAATCTTATATGCCTCTTGCAGGAGTTGTTTCTCCAGTTCGACATCGCGGAAAGCACGACCCGTCTCGTCGCCTGTGGTAGGCAGACTATCATAGTAATGGGTCGAAGCCAGTTTCACTGTCAGCAGGTTCTTCTCTGCCGACGTACCGCCAATGACGATGGCGATATGATAAGGCGGACAAGCAGCCGTACCGAGCGATTTCATTTTCTCCACGAGGAACGGGATGAGGGTACCCGGGTTCTGGATACGTGCTTTAGTCTCTTGGTAGAGATAAGTCTTGTTAGCCGAACCGCCACCTTTGGTGACACAGAGGAAACGGTACTCTGCTCCTTCGGTTGCCTCGAGGTCGATTTGAGCCGGCAGGTTACATTTGGTATTCACCTCATCATACATGTTAAGCGGTGCGTTCTGCGAATAACGCAGGTTGCACTCCGTATAGGTATTGAAGACACCTTTGCTAAGCGCCTCTTCATCACAGAAACCGGTCCAAACCTCCTGGCCTTTCTCTCCATGGATGATGGCGGTACCGGTATCCTGACAGAGTGGCAGTTGACCTTTGCAAGCCACTTCGGCATTGCGCAAGAAGGTGAGCGCTACATACTTATCGTTGGCAGAAGCTTCGGGATCGCGGAGGATCTTCGCGACCTGCTCATTATGCGAACGGCGGAGCATAAAGCTCACGTCATGGAAAGCCTGCTGCGCCATGAGAGTAAGCGCCTCAGGCGCCACTTTTAATATCTCGTGTCCTTCAAACTCGCTGACCGATACATAGTCTTTAGTCAGCAGATAATACTCCGTCTCGTCCTTGCCGAGTTGGAACATCGGTGCATACTTAAATTCCATAGTATATTTGTATTTTTTATGTTCTACATAAAATGCGCTGCAAAATTACAAAAAAAAATCCGAATGTGCAAATAAAAAAGCAAAAATCCGGCCGAAACCGGATTTTTAGTGGAGCATAGGGGAGTCGAACCCCTGACCTCAACATTGCGAACGTTGCGCTCTACCAACTGAGCTAATACCCCTAATTTATTGACGATTTACAAATTTACGATTTACGAGTTATTGACGATTTATTTAAATTGTACAATTGCCCTCAATAGAACAATCAATCGTACCTCGTCAATCGTCCAATCGTCAATTTCCGTGTGGAGCTAACGGGAGTCGAACCCGTGTCCAAACAAGGAATACTTATGCTTTCTACACGCTTATCTTGGCCTTGATTTTCGTTCGGCAGCAAGACCCAAGCCACCAACCGCCGACTTATCTGCTAAGTTTTCGACACCGTATCGCAGCCTACGATCTCTATTCTGTGAATTTCCGCACCGCTATATCCATTGAGCCCACAGACTCGGCTTGGAGCGATGTCTCGTTCAGACGCCTTGCATCCGAAAAAGGCTAATCTACTATACTTCGATTAGGCAGCGAGAGCATACTCATAGTTGCCAGTTATCTTTTGAAGCGAGATTAACGAGCGTTGCCTCATTGCTCGGCGTGCTTACACAACCATTCTACCTGCTGTCAAAACCAAATAGCCCCTCTTGTTGTGAAAAAGCGTGCAAAGGTACTGCTTTTTTGCGATATATGCAAATAAAAATGCAATTTTTTGCAATTATTGCAATACAATCTCCACTCGTCTATTCATTTGGCGGTGATCTTCGGTGTCATTTGGCACGATGGGATCCATCTCTCCGCGCCCTTCTACTTCGATACGTTCGGCATGGATGCCACGATCGATCATCGCCTGTTTCACTTCCTGACATCGGCCTTCAGAGAGAATCTGATTAGAGCGATCCGAACCGATATTATCGGTATGTCCGACGATACGAATGTTCTGTTGCGGTCGAGCCACAAGGAATTGGTATAATTCGTTGAGCGCCGGTTCCGAGGAATCCAAAATATGCGTTTTCCCTGTTGCGAAATAGATATTATGCAAGACAAAGGATTTGATCTCTTTGGGTGACATGACGACTCCGTCGAAACGGGTAGGATCAGATATGGTATCTCTATACGGGAAATAGTTTGCCGCGGTCGCTTCGACGGTATAGAAAGGCACACGATCATCCAAGAGGACAGCCAACACGCAGTGAATGGAGTCAGATGTAGTCTGCATCACTTTCTCACGAGCATCATTTCGCACAATAATGTTGGCTGCGACCGGTCGCGAAGTAAGTGAGTCTGTGACCGTAAAGGTGAGGCGCGTCTCCGGATAGAGATAGACCTTGATGGTATCTTCATCTTCTTTATGCGCAAAGCGAATGGTATCCGAAGTAAAGAAACCGGTCTTTGCCGCTACTATCCAATAAGAGCCGGTAGGCAGTCCTTTGGAAACACGTGCATGCTTATTATCAGTCGGTTTGCTGATTTTTGGTTTCTTGTTGGGTTTAGCCTGAAGGTCTTGCACCGTGATATGCGTAGCCGGCATGGGTTCTCCTGTCTGCAGATTATAGGAATAAACATAGAGAAGCGGTTTGCCGTCTTTTATACGTTGTTTTTTGGCTGCTTTGAGTTTTGCAGCTCTCTTTTTCTCCGCTTTGCGTTTGGCTGCCTCCCTTTTGCGCAACTGCACCTCTTTCGCCTTCGCACGTTTCTGCTGCGGAGTGAGCGCATACGCATTCATATCTCCCAGTAACAGGGAGAAAAGAATAGATAATATGGTAATGATCTTTCTCATTTTAAAGCGGCAGGAGAACAGTCGTGGGACTATCCTCCTGCTGTGGTCCCACTTGGGCTTGAACCAAGGACCCCCTGATTATGAGTCAGGTGCTACTAACCAACTGAGCTATGGGACCTGAATCAACTATTATTTGTTGTTATGCGCAGCGATGCTATAAAGGCGCAGACAGTCTTTCGACTCGATCTTCAACTCTTCTTCCGTCAATTCCGGAATCATAATCTCCATACCTTCCTGCAGGTCAGTCGGCGCATTGAGTTGATCTCTATTGGCGATGTAGATATATACCCAACAGAAAGTGTTGTTATAATATTTACGAGCGAGTTTCGAAAGCGTCATTCCCTTCTCAACGGTAATCATCTCGTGGGCACGGGTCTTATACTCATTGATTTTCTCTTTGCGTGCACTCTCTGCCAATGCAACCGTCTTGACACCGTTCTCGACAACCTCCTGCTCCTGCTCCAGCACCGGAACACGCATCGGTTTGGCGTTCTCGAACGTAGGCACGATCGACTCGTCACGGTTGTCACTATTATCCTCGAGCTGGAGTTTCATCAGTTCGAAGGTCTCTTTATCCACAAGGTGGATAGCCGAACGGCGGTTCGGACCATAAGCCTTACTACTACGACGTCCTACAAGTTTACCGCTACCCTTGCCATACAAATGACTTGCCGGGATATTGTATTCCTGAACCAACTCATCTACTACGACATCTGCACGGTTATCACCCAATTTGAAGTTATGTCCGTTAGTTCCGGTGTTGTCGCAATAACCGATTACTACTGCGTAGAGTTCCGGTTCGTTCTCCATACGATCAGCAACCTGCTGGATCGTTACGAGTGCATCTTGACGGAGGTTATGCTTGTCGTTATCAAAGTATACATTATATACCTCTTTACGCGGAGCCTGCTTGATGATCTCTTTCTCGCGAACAATGATCGAATCATGACGAATGATGATGGTGTCATGCGGAATGAGTTTCGGCTCGGCAGCCGCCAGCATTTTGTCGAACGCATCGAAGGAAGGCATGTTACGCGGATGCGATTTGGAAACAGACTCCAGTTTGAAGCGCAGATTAGCGGTGATATCAAAGATACCATCGTTATTCTTGGATGCATAAGACGAAGAGCTATGCTTGTGATAACCACGACCGTCCATGTAGTCACGCGTGAAATAGGTATAGTTCGCGCGCAATCCTAACGCAAAAACTCGGTTGAGGTTAAACTCCAAATTCACACCGGCTTGGAGATATCCAATAGTCCTATAGTCCTTATCATGCTCCGGGCCAACAACACCGTCTGCATTAATATAGTTAGCGGTATTACCGCGACCGTGCGTCGGATTGATCCACTTACCCTTCTCCGCATCGTAATACTTGTCATCCAAGTAGTATTTTGCACGCTTGTACCAAGCAGCACCACCTCCTACATACGGAAGGAGAGACACAATTTTCTTCTCCGCTCTCGGGAAAAAGAGATTAATCAGGTCAAACGACAGATAAGCTCCGGCTCTATGCATATGACCGGTAAGCAACGTATCCACGGTATATTCGTCATTCACGCCAGTAACATCATACATATTGTACATGTATTCGATACCAACGTTCCAGATCGGCGTGAAGTTATATTCCAAAGCCAAACCGGCCGACGGGATAGCCACATTGTGCTTCATCTCGGAAGTAAAGTCACCATCAAAGGCGTTAAAACCGAGATGAGGAATGATCGACCAGTGTGCGATCTCCGGCTTGATACCCTTAGCATTCTCCTCCAAATTATACGGATGGACACCCTTAATCGAATCAGATTCTTGCGGCTGATTCTGAAGCTCCTGCGCCTGCATAGCGGCAGCAAAAGCAAAGCTTAACATGGATAGTATAAGTATACCTTTCTTCATAACGAAAAGAGATAATTTGTTTCAATAATCACAATTTGGCTGCAAAATTACTACTTTTTTTTGACATACGCAAATATTTTAAGAAAAAAAATTTTTTTTTACACTCCGTATTGCATATATAAGATTTTTTTTGTAATTTTGTGCCATATTTTAGAAATCAACTAAAACACACAATATTATGGACATTTTAAATCAAATGATTGCGCGTGCGAAGGCAAATCCGCAGCGCATTGTGTTGCCGGAAGGCGATGAACCGCGTACGTTAGAGGCTGCGAACATTCTGTTGAAGGACAAGATTGCGCAGCTTATTTTGATTGGTGACCCAGAGAAGATCAAAGGCATGGCCGCTGAGAAGGGTTATGAGTACATCAAAGAGGCGAAGATCGTGGATCCGATCAACGACCCGAAGATGCCGGAGTATGCGAACCTGCTGTTCGAGCTCCGTAAGGCCAAAGGTATGACAGAGGAAGAGGCGAAGAAGAAAGCGCAAGATCCGTTGTATCTGGGTTGCTTAATGATTAAGGCTGGCGATGCAGACGGTGAATTGGCAGGTGCACGCGGTACAACCGCAGACACTATTCGTCCGGCTTTCCAGATTTTGAAGACCAAACCGGGTTGCTCGATCGTGAGCGGTGCGTTCCTTATGTTCACGCCGGCTAAACACCTGGGCGAGAACGGATTCCTGCTGTTTGCAGACTGCGCGGTTAACCCGAATCCGGATGCTAAACAGTTGGCAGAGATTGCTATCTCGACAGCTGAGACAGCGCGCGCTATTGCCGGCATCGAGCCACGCGTAGCGATGCTGAGTTTCTCGTCGAAGGGAAGCGCTAAGCACGAATTGGTTGACAAAGTACAAGAGGCGACCAAGTTGGCCAAAGAGATGGCTCCGGAATTGGCTTTGGACGGCGAGTTGCAGGCTGATGCAGCGCTTATCGAGAGCGTAGCGAAGACCAAGGCGCCGGGTAGCAGCGTAGCCGGAAAGGCAAACGTACTCGTGTTCCCAGATCTGCAGGCAGGTAACATTGGTTACAAACTGGTAGAGCGTTTCAGCGGTGCAGACGCAGTAGGACCGATCCTCCAAGGCATTGCCGCGCCGGTCAATGACCTCAGCCGCGGATGCAAAGTGCAAGACATCGTACAAATGGTAGTAATCACAGCAAATCAAGCAATCAAATAATATGAAAATCTTAGTTTTGAACTGCGGTAGTAGCAGTATTAAGTATAAGCTCTTTGAGATGGAGAGCAAGCAAGTGATGGCGCAAGGCGGAATCGAGAAGATCGGTTTGCCGGACTCGTTCTTGTTGGTTAAATTGCCGAACGGCGAGAAGGTGAAGTTCGAGAAATCGATGCCGGAACATACTGTAGGTATTGAGTTGATTCTAGAGAAACTGGTGGATCCGCAGATCGGTTGCATCAAGGATATCAAGGAGATCAATGCGGTAGGCCACCGCGTAGTCCATGGCGGCGAGAAATTCAATAAGTCGGTACTGATCACTCCGGAGGTAAAGGAGCAGATCATCCAGTGCGTTGAGTTGGCTCCGCTTCACAACCCTGCCAACCTGAAGGGTATCGATGCGATCGAGAAGATCCTGCCGGGTGTACCGCAAGTAGCTGTCTTCGACACCGCTTTCCATCAGACGATGCCGGATTACGCCTATATGTACGCGCTTCCTTATGAATTGTATGAAAAATATGCAATCCGTCGTTACGGTTTCCACGGCACGAGTCACCGTTATGTAAGTGCGCGTGTTTGCGAGTTCTTAGGTGTTGATCCGAAAGGAAAGAAGATCGTGACTGCCCATATCGGCGGAGGCGGCAGTTGTACAGCTGTGATGGACGGTAAGAGCGTAGATACAAGTATGGGTCTGACGCCGGTAGAGGGTCTGGTAATGGGTACCCGTGCAGGCGACCTGGACCTCGGCGCAGCTACCTTCATCATGGATAAGGAGCACCTTGATACCGCAGCATTCAACAACCTGGTGAACAAGAAATCGGGTCTGTTGGGCGTGAGCGGTGTATCGAGCGACTGCCGTGATATCGAGGCTGCTATCAACGAAGGCAACAAGCGTGCAGACTTGGCACGTAAGATGTTTATCTACCGCGTGAAGAAATATATCGGTGCGTATGCTGCTGCGATGAACGGTCTTGACATCCTCGTATTCACAGCCGGTATCGGTGAAAACGATCCGTATATCCGCGCCGAAATCATGAAGGGCTTGAGTTTCCTCGGTATCGAGTTGGATGAGGCCGCTAACAACGTACGCGGCGAAGAGCGTATCATCTCCAAGCCGGGTTCGAAAGTGACCGTTGTGCTCATTCCGACCGACGAGGAACTCATGATTGCAAGCGACACCGCTGCTCTGGTTTAATCCGTAAACCAGTAGACCAATTAACCAGTAGACCAGTAAAACACACATGAACAATAAAATCATTATTTACCAACTCTTCCCTCGTCTGTTTGGCAATTATAACGAGACACGTAAGCACAACGGGACGAAGGAAGAGAATGGTTGTGGACGGTTCGTCGATATCAACGAGCGTGCACTTAGGTCCATCGTGGACTTAGGTGCAACGCATGTTTGGTACACCGGTGTCATACGTCATGCAACCGCCCAATATAATCACCCTGCCATCACCAAAGGTCTGGCGGGTTCGCCCTATGCCATCACCGACTACTATGATGTCGATCCGGACCTGGCGAAGAACGAAGCCAAGCGCATGCAGGAGTTCGAGGCCTTGGTGGAACGCACCCATGCCGCCGGTCTAGACGTACTCATTGATTTCGTGCCAAACCATGTCAGCCGCGAGTACAAAAGCGTTTGCAAACCGGCCGGTGTAGAAGATCTGGGCGAGACCGATCATCCCGAGTGGGCATTCTCTCCGCTGAATAATTTCTATTATCTGCCGGGCGAGAAGTTCACATTGGACAAAGACCTGGCCGGCTACGAAGAGTATCCCGCGAAAGTCACAGGCAACGACTGTTTCACCAGCCATCCGGGACTCAACGATTGGTATGAGACCGTCAAACTAAACTACGGTGTCTTCTACCAAGGAGGCCACGAGAAGCAGTTCAACCCGATACCCAGCACTTGGATCAAGATGCGTGACATCTTGCTTTTCTGGGCCGGCAAAGGTATTGACGGCGTACGTGTGGATATGGCCGAGATGGTGCCTGTTGAGTTCTTCGCATGGGCTATCCCGCAGATAAAGAAAAGATACAAGAAATTCATCGTTATCGGTGAGTGTTACGATCCAAATCAATACGATGCGTACTTAGCAGCCGGTTTTGACTACCTCTACGACAAGGTCGGCATGTACGACTACCTGCGCGGCGTGACCAGCAAAGGATGGTCAGCAGAAGGCATCACACATCAATGGATGCAGCATGGGGACGAACGGATCAAACACATGCTCTATTTTTTGGAGAACCACGACGAACAGCGTCTGGCAAGCGGATTCTTCTGCGGTGACGGACGTTGTGCAGAACCTGCCATGATCGTTGCAGCTACCCTGAACCAATGCCCGCTGATGATTTATTCCGGTCAGGAATTAGGTGAACGAGGCATGGACTTGGAAGGCTTCTCCGGCATTGATGGCAGAACGTCCATCTTCGATTATTGGGGAATCCGAAGCATACAAGCCTGGGCGAACAAAGGCAAGTTTGACGGAGGTAAATTGAACGATGAGCAGAAAGAGCTTCGCGATTTCTACCAGCGTCTGATGACTCTCGCGCGCGATAACAAGACCATTCAGAAAGGATTGATGTACGACCTCGAGTACGCGCAAGGCGAAGGGTTCAACAGACAGCAACATTTTGCCTTCCTGCGTCACTCGAAGGGTGAGACATTGCTGGTAGTGGTCAATTTCCATGATCGCGAGCAACATATCAAGGTGCGTTTCCCGAATGATGCTTTCGTTTACCTGGATCTGGAAGGTAAGGCCAAAGCGACCGCGACCGATTTGTTGTACGGAGAGAAGATGCCTATTAACTTCACTCCGGACGCGACTTTCGAGATCACGTTACAGGCTTGGAAAGGAGTAGTTTTGAAAATCAAATAATTGAAGATTTGGAGCTCTTTAAAGACATAATGCGTTTGGTAAGGTGGAGCAACTTGCTCTTCCTTGCCGCGCTGGTATGGTTGATGGAAAAATGGGTAGCAACACCGATATTGGTGAAAGCCGCTTTCGGTGAGCAGTTACCCGGCTATATTCTCTGGCTCATCATCCTTGCGACCGTACTTATTGCGGCTGGCGGGTATGTGATCAATGATTATTTCGATGTTAAGATCGATCGTATCAACCGCCCGGACGAGGTGATTGTAACGCGTAGTATCAGCAAACCGGCAGCTATGCGGTTGAGTATGATCCTGAGCGGTATCGGTATCGCTTGCGGTATCGCAGTAGCGGTGCTCTTAAGAAGTCTGACGATCGGAATCCTGTTTGTGCTCATACCGGGTTTGTTGTGGTTCTATTCCAGCAGTTACAAGCGGTTGTTCATGGTAGGCAACCTCATTATTGCTTTGTTGGCCGGTGTTACACCGATCGTGATAGCAATGACCAATGTAGCAGTACTGCAATTACGATACGAAACGATCCTACCCTATACGACTTTGGTTCACGATATCTATGCCTGGTTAGGTGGTTTTGCATTGTTTGCTTTCCTGCTGACCTGGATACGGGAGATCATCAAAGACATGCAAGATCAGATGGGAGACAGAGAGTTAGAATGCCACTCGATGCCGGTAGTATGGGGAGAAAAATGGACGAAAGTCTTTGTGACCGGCTTAATAGTGGTTACTTTAGCGATCATCGGCCATCTCTGGTGGCATATACTGCCCTTCCCTACCACATGGACCAGCCTCAGCACACGGTATATTGCTTTGGGTATAGTAACGCCGCTACTTTGCACAATATGGTTATTATGGTCTGCCAAGATCCCGAGCGATTATAAGGCATGCCAGCAAGTAGTGAAGTTCACTATGCTGATCGGGATGCTATACAGTATTTGTATTGTAAGGGGATTTTAGAAACCGCGTTTCTTCAGTTCCTGATAGACGAGATGAACGGGGAAACCCATGACATTGAAGTACGAACCCTTCATCTGCGTGCAGGCAATATATCCGATCCACTCCTGGACACCATAAGCACCGGCCTTATCGAAAGGTCGGTATTTTTGTATATAGTGGTGAATCTCTTCGTCGGAAAGATCCGCAAAGGTGACATCCGTTTTATCGACGACCGTTGAGATCTCGAGATCTCGAGATGTCGAGATGTTAAGCGATGCGAACGTTACAGCCGTATAGACCTGGTGAGTTTTGCCGCTGAGGGCGCGGAGCATGGTGAAGGCATCGTTGGCGTCATGGGGTTTGCCGAGCATGTGTCCGTCAAGCCAAACGATGGTGTCGGCGGTAATGAGGAGCTGGTTAGGTTTCAGTTTCGTCTCGTACGCGCGCGCTTTCGCGCGAGATATATAATAAGGTATGTCACCTGCCTGCAATTCAGAAGGATAGGTCTCGTCGGCATCGATATTGATAGCCGTAAACGGCAGGTCGAGACCTGCCATTAACTCGCGACGACGCGGACTTTGTGAACCAAGAATGATTTCCATCAGAATAGATCAAGTTGGGTATCTTTGGGAGGTTCTATCGTCATCTTGACGCCATCGATATCGATTTCTTCAACACGCTCAGCCTCCGAGGTTTCTCCCGTTTCATCAGAAGGCACCTCCGGTTCAGGTTCGGGCTCCGGTTCAACAGGAGCAGGGGTTATATCTTCGATAGAAGCGACCTCGAGGGTTGTAACTCGTTTACCTTTGGCACGCGCGGACTTATCGTCGATGAACTCCTCCATGAGGATGTCAAGCGGTTCACGGTTCTCATCCTTGAAGAGTACACGGAAGGTGGCTTCTGCGCGATCGGAGAGCACCGCGATACGAGAGTCTTTGTCATCGCCCAAGAAGGATTGAAGTTTCGCTTGTGCGTCATCCAGTTTGAAACGTTTACCGTAGTAATATTTGAGTTCGCCATTCCATTGGATGAGACTCCAAATCTTACCTGGATCGAGTTTTTCGATACGCAAGATATTATCCTCGAAATGGGCAGTAGGATCAAAGGAAGTGGTATAATAGGTTCCATCGGTCTGAATAACGAGGATACGATCTTCGTCAAAGAACTCTCCTAAGTACATACCGTGCTCGTCATAGTTAACACGGAGCACATCAGCATCGAACCATACCTTACGGCCTCCAAGAGTCGAATGGCCTTTCTTACTGAGGGTGATCGACTTGACGTCGAATTTCGTGAGCACGTTTCCGCGTGCGGTACGGGACTTAACCGCCAGTTCGGACAGATCCTTGAAGACCTCGAGTTTCTTGAGATGGAGAGCCGGTTTGAGGGTCACTTTGATCGTCTCCGCTTCGCCGTTGGGGTTCGCCGTAAAATACACCACTTTCGATCCGGGCTTACCTTGGGTGAGATCATACTCCTTATCACGCGTCACGCCGGTGACGTTAAAGCGCTTCATGAAGTAAACACCCTTCTTTCCATCCCGATAAACGACGTTATAGACAGTGCGTTCGTCTCCGCGATGGAAGATAGCGATATGGAGGATGTCAGTGCCGATGAATAGTTTCTCAGCCACCTTAACGACTTTGTATTTACCGTCTTTATGGAAGACGATGAGTTCGTCCATGTCAGAGCAGTTGAAGAGGAACTCATCTTTCTTGAGACCCGTTCCGACAAAGCCTTCGTCCCAATTGATATAGAGTTTCTCGTTGTTCTCAACCACGGCTTTGACATTGATCGCGCCGAAGTTACGCACCTCGGTACGACGCGGATAGGCCTCGCCGTATTTCTTTTTGAGCATCTCAAACCAAGCGATAGTGTAGTCGATCAGATGGTTGAGGTTCTTGATGCAGGCTTTGATCTTCTTCTCCAGATCCTTCATCAGTTCGTCCGCCTTCTTGGAGTCGAACTTGGTGATACGGATCATTCGAATCTCGAACAGTTTCTCGATGTCCTCCGGCCGTACCTCGCGAATGAGTTGCGGTTTGAACGGCGTCAGCGCCTCATCTACGAACTCTATGAGTTTCTCTTTGTTCGGTGCGTTCTCGTAACCCTCTTGCTTATAGATACGATTCTCAATGAAGATTTTTTCGAGCGAAGTATAGAAGTATTTCTCTTCGAGTTCGGCTTTCTCTATCTCAAGTTCCCATTTAAGAAGGGCTTTGGTGTTGTCGCACGAGAGTTTGAGCAGATTGCTAACCGAAGTAAAGATCGGTTTTTTGTCTTGCACTACACAGCAGTTGGGCGATATATTCACCTCGCAATCGGTGAAGGCATAGAGGGCATCGATCGCTTTATCGGAAGAGGAACCGGGCGCGAGTTGCACAACGATTCGTGCTGACTCAGCGGTGAAATCATCAACCTTACGGATCTTGATCTTGCCCTTTTGGTTTGCCTTGATGATGGTCTCGATGATCTTGGAGGTCGTCGTACCAAACGGTATCTCGGTGATGACGAGGGTCTTGTTGTCGTCGGTCTTGGTGATCCGCGCACGAATCTTAACCGATCCGCCTCGTTCTCCGTCGTTGTATTTGGTCACATCAATGACACCACCCGTAGGGAAGTCGGGATAGAGCGCGAACTCTTCATTACGCAGATAAGCGAGCGAAGCGTCACATAGTTCATTGAAGTTATGCGGCAGGATCTTCGAGTTAAGTCCGACGGCAATACCTTCTACGCCTTGCGCCAATAAAAGCGGGAACTTAACAGGCAGATGAATGGGTTCATTCTTACGTCCGTCATAGGACTTCATCCACTCAGTCGTCTTGGGGTTGAATACCGTTTCGAGGGCGAACTTGCTCAACCGTGCCTCGATATAACGGGGAGCAGCGGCGCCATCACCGGTAAGAATATTTCCCCAGTTACCTTGGCAATCAATAAGCAGATCTTTCTGACCCAGTTGAACGAGTGCATCGCCGATGGAAGCATCACCGTGAGGGTGATACTGCATGGTCTGACCGACGATGTTCGCCACCTTGTTGAACTTACCGTCATCGACGCACTTCATGGCGTGCAATATACGGCGTTGCACAGGTTTCAAACCATCCTCGATAGCCGGGACAGCACGTTCGAGTATCACATACGAAGCATAGTCCAGGAACCAGTCCTGGTACATGCCTGTCAAATGATACTTCACTGCATCATTGAAACCGCCTTGAGCCATTCGTTATCAGCCTTTTCTGTTGATACAAATATAAACGATGATACCTGCTAACTCGAGAAGCATTGCTATGATTAACAATGCGTTATCAGCTACAGCCCATTTGTAAACCGCAAGGCAAATGAAACCCAAAAGAAGGAGGATTACTCCAAAATACTTCCTAACACTACTCATTTTCTTAGTCCTTAATTAATTTGCGGTGCAAATTTACTGCTTTTTTTTGGAATATGCAAGTTTTCTTGAATTTTTCTTCTTTTTTATCGCACAAAACGATAAATTCCGCCCGGAAGGGAGCGAATGAGTCCTTGAATCTCCAATTCCATAAGGTCTGAAGACACATCGCTATAGGGTCTTTCGGTCTCCATAACGATAAGGTTGATATGCAATCCTTCTTCGGCTTCCTGTAGTTTTTGAAGGATGGCTTGTTGAGTAAGCGGGAGATCATCCCGAAGTCCCACTAGTTCTGTTTGAAGAGCCTGAGGTTGCGCGGTTTTCGGCGTCCAATGCATAGCTGCAATAAGATCCGCGGCACAGGTGATAAGGGACGCTTTATGAGTGCGAATAAGAGTATTACATCCCATGGACGATATATCAGTAGGACGTGCCGGGAAAGCGAACAGATCCCGATTATAATCATTCGCCATATGGGCGGTGATGAGACTTCCGCCACGCTCTTTGGATTCGACGACGACTACGGCATCAGCCAAGCCGGCGACTATACGGTTACGCTGCACAAAAAGCGGTGCGAGGGGTTCCGTACCGGAAGGAAATTCGGTGAGCAAACCGCCATGCTCCAGCGAAGCTACCGCTTCGGGGCGATGTTGGTAAGGATAGATACGGTCGAGACCGTGCGCCGGTACAATGATAGTAGGTACACCGTACTGGATAGCGGCTCTATGCGCCGCGATATCTATGCCGTACGCACCTCCGCTGACGATGGTGACTGCGTCCAGTTGTTCATGCAGTTCCCGCACGAGGGCTTCGGTTAGTTCCTTGCCTCGTTGAGTAGCCTGACGTGTACCGACGATCGAGACGATATGTCCATTAGAAGGATGGAGGTTACCTTTGCCGTATAGCAGAAGGGGTCTATCGGGACATTGGCGAAGGCGGTAGGGGTAATCTTCGTCCGCCAGCGTCCATACACGAATGCCATGCGCCATAATCCACTCCAGCTCTTTCTGCGCACGATCCAAGCAAGCCTGTTGGTCCGGTTCATCAATAGTTTGCCAAGCCTCCTCCGCCGATCCGTACTGATCGAGGAGGGAAAGCGCTTTGCGCAAACGATTGCGGTAAAGCAGACTTAACGCGATGTCGTAGAGAGGCGTTGCCATAAGATTGCAAGGATAATAGTTATTGTGGTGCCCACAAAGTCGGCTAATAGATCGAGCCATTCGCCGGATCGGGTTTGGGTGCAATAATGTTGGAGCAGTTCGAGCAAAGCGCCGTATAGCGTTACTCCTACGATGATCCATACCGGGCGCTTTATTGCCAGCCACCAGGAAGCGGCAAGGCAGGCATAAAGGATGGCATGCATGAGTTTATCATTGAGCGATACGGAGGGCATATAACTGCTCTCCGTAAGACTCATGATCGCGATACCTACCGTGATACACACGGCGGGCAGATACTTCATATAAGAAATGTTACGAACGATCGGACAGATGTATTTTTGTTCCGTAACACAAATCTCCGGCATCGCCTAAACCCGGGACGATATATTTCTTATCGTTGAGGATCGGATCGACAGCCGCGCACCAAAGTGTAACGTCATCGCTGTCTTTGAGTGCATTGCGCATGTACTCGATGGACTTTGGCGTAGCGATTGCACAGCAGAGATGGGTATGGGTCGGTTTACCATGACGAAGGAGTGCCAGATAACCTACCTCCATTGACATACCGGTAGCCAACATAGGATCGACCATGATAAGGGTCTTACCATCGATCGCCGGCGCTGCCATGTACTCGGCTACAATCTCCAGCTCTCCTTTGTCGTTCACACGACGGTAAGCACTCAAGAATGCATTTTCGGCGTTGTCGAAGATATTAAGGAAACCTTGATGAAGCGGAAGTCCGGCACGAAGGATGGTTGCGAGCACGAGGTTATCGGAGATCGTGTTCACAGGCGCTACGCCGAGGGGCGTTTGTACGTCGGTATGTTCATAATTGAGGGTCTTGCTGACCTCGATCGCCATGAACTCACCGATACGCTCGATGTTACGACGGAAACGGAGACGATCTTTTTGGATCTCCACGTCACGTATCTCGCGCAGGTATTGGTTGAGCACACTATTGTGCTCGGAGAGGTTAATAACTTTCATATTATTGCATGTTTTTAGCTGCTTTCTGCTCTGCTTTGACAGTTGCGGTACGCTCTTTGAGTTGTGCCTCAAGTTCTTTCAGTTCAGCGTCTTTCTGGGTAACCTCCATGTTGAAGTTCTGCAGGGTCGTTTGCCAGTTTTGAATCGAGGTCTCGAGTTCAGCGATACCGCGTTGACGCTCTGCTACTTCGCGAAGGGCGTATCCGAGTTCTTTCTGCTCTTTCTCCAACATCTCCGAATAAGCGTCACGCGCTCCTTGGTTGAGGCGTTTCTGACCATTGAGTTTACGTTGCTGATTCTCAACCGTTTTCTGCATGCCTTTGAGAGTAGACTCCTCTTGCGAATAGATCTTCTTGAGCGAAGCAGTCATTTTTGTTGCCTCTTTGAGCGAAGTAGCCATCTCTTTGGCATGTGCCTGCTCATCTTTGAACTCAGCCTTAGCCGCTTTGAGTTGGGTTGCATTCTCATTCAATACCTGCGAAGCGACATCTAAAGAAGCGCGGTACATCATCGGTTCCGCGAGATAAAGGGCACGGAGTGAATCAATTTTCACATCTGCGATACGAATGTTGAGGGGAGTAACATGTTGCGCAAAAGCGCTCAGACCAAGTGCCAAAAAGGCAATTACAAAAATAGACTTTTTCATTGTTTTTATGATTTTTTACATTTATTTACGTAATTCGGTGCAAAGATACTACAAAATTTGCATATATGCAAAAAATTAATAAAATTTATCGTTTTTCCTTGCAAAATAAGAAAAATTTTACTAATTTTGCAGCGATTTTATTCATCAAAGTATGCAATCTTACATTTATAAGGACAGTACGATCGCTTTTGTAACGGCCGCTGCGCAGGCTTGTCTGCTGATAGAGAAAGTGCAGGAATACGATCGAGAGGAATGGCGCGAACAGATGATGCGGTTATTGCCGGTATTGTATCTGCGGGCGCGGTTGTTGGAAGAGGCTGAGCAAATGATGGACGAAGAACCTCAGCGTTTTGTGACGGAAGAGGATTATAACTTCGCGCTAGTGGGTATCCGCGAGTTGTTAGGTACGGACGATGCCTATCTGGATGTATTCGTAGATGGAGGAGTCTATACCGACGAGGTACAGACAGCCTATATCTCAGAGGGTTTGGCGGATATCTATCAGGAGTTGAAGGACTTAGCTGCTGCTTTCCAGACAGGCGAGGAGCCTATCATGAATGATGCGGTGGTTATATGCCGTCAGGCTTTCTTGGATCATTGGGGTCGCAAACTATTAGCTGTATTAAGAGCACTACATGAGATATCAGACGCCTCATATCAGTAAAGAGCTGCTCCAATGGATGCCCTTGGCAGCGTTTGAGGGCGAAGTGGTAGTAGTCGATAAGCCGGAACAGGTAGCGGAGGCTGTCGCCTATCTGCGTACACAGCCTATCGTGGGTGTGGATACAGAGGCACGGCCGAGTTTTCAAAGGGGGATTCATTACCCGACGGCATTGGTACAGATAGCGAGTCACGAACGCTGCTACCTGTTTCGTCTGACCCATATCGGCATGCCGCAAGAGTTAGCGGATTTCTTTGCCGATGAAAAAATTTGCAAGGTAGGTCTGGCGTTTAAGGACGATATCAACGGATTACGAAGGAGACGTAATTTCGTACCGGCTAATTGTGTAGATATCCAGAAGATGGTGCCGCAGTACGGGATTCTGGATTTAGGATTGCAGAAGTTATTCGCCATCTGTTTCGGGAAGAAAATATCGAAGAGCCAGCAGCTGACCAATTGGGAGAACAGTCATCTGACGCCGGAACAGGCGCGGTATGCGAGTACGGACGCTTGGGCTACCTTGTTGATTTATGAGGATCTGCTGCAACACGAACGATGGACACCGGAAGAGGTGAGTGCCTTACAGCGCGAAGAGAAAGAGCGAATGATCGAGCATCAGCAGGAGATACAGGATCAGCGTTTAAGAGAACAAGGTATTGAACCGCCGCCTCATATGACAGCCGAAGAACGGGAGGAGCACCAACGAGCCAAGCGGCGCGAAGCACGCAAACGCAAACGACAAAACAAACAGAAACGCAATAATGAAAAGAACAATCCTTCTGGCGGCGCTGCTGATAGTAGCACTCGCCGTAAGCGCGGAAATTAAGTACGTCTTCTATTTTATCGGAGACGGCATGGGTGCAAACCAGGTATTGGGAGCAGAGATGTACCGTTCGGCCATTAAGGGTGACCCCTTGGGACGCGTACAGACGCTGATGACCACTTTCCCTTATTCAGGACATGCGTCCAGTTATTCAAAGAGTAACGGCATTACGGACTCTGCGGCTGCAGGTACGTGTCTGGCTACCGGCAGTAAGACCACAAACGGGACCTTAGGGCTTGATGAGAAAGGAGACCATTTGAAGACGATCGCAGAGATTCTGAAAGGAGAGGGATGGGGCATTGGTATCATGACGACAGTTGCGATCGACCATGCGACGCCTGCGGCTTTCTACGCGCACGTACCTACGCGCGACGCGTATTATACAATAGGAGAGCAGTTGGCTGAGAGTAAGTTTGATTTCTTCGGCGGCGCAGGATTTCATCATCCTCAGGGAGAAAAAGATGACAAGAAAATGAACCTCTATCGTTTGGCAGAGGGTGCGGGATATGAAATAGCGCACGGTTATAAGGAAGCGCAAGAGAAGATGGACGCCGAGAAACTGATTCTCGTGCAAGAGAGCGACGATCAGGGTCCGATGCATGGCAGTAACCTACCCTATGCTATAGATCGGAAAGAAGGCGACTTGACTTTGGCGGAGATCGTAAGTACAGCTATTCCATTCCTGGAGAAACGCAATGATCGGTTCTTTATGATGGTAGAAGGCGGAATGATCGACTACGCGTGTCATGGGGACGATGCGGCTACCGCTTTTGGTGAAGTATGGGATATGAACGAGGCGATGCAGGTAGCATATAAATTCTATCAGGAGCATGCTGAAGAGACGCTTATTGTGGTGACGGCAGACCATGAGACCGGAGGTCTGGCTTTGGGAAACAGCGACTATACCTTACATTTAGAGATGCTGCAGAATCAGAAATGCTCGGCATGGGTGTTGAGTGATTTGTTTACGCAGTTATTCAAAGAGAATCAGAATCCGTCATGGAATGAAGTGCAAAAAATCTACAAGGAGCAGTTAGGTTTTTGGAAGACGGTAGAAATCAGCGCAGAGGAAGAGAAGGACTTGAAAGCTGCTTATGAGAAAGCGTGCAAAGGTCAGAGCAAGGACACGAAGACGATGTATAAGTCGATTAATAAGTTAGGCGACAAAGGTATCGCATTGCTCAATAAGAAAGCACATATCGGCTGGACGACGCGCGCACACAGCGCACACGCTGTTCCTATCTTTGCAATCGGTCAAAAGGCTGAACTTTTCAGCGGATGGAAAGACAATACCGATATTGCACCGACGATTTTAAAGGCTATTCAAGATTAAGTCAAAAAATCTTTTAGGGATATAAAAAAGAGGGGCGGCCCAAAGGCTGCCCCTCGATTTGTATGAGAGAGGATGTTATTTAATGGTTTGACCCATTACATTGTACATCTTCTCCCCCTTGATGATGAAGAGTTGACCGTCACGGAGGATCTTCACTGCCGGAGCATTTGCATCGACGTTGGTGATGTCCACAGTGCTCGTCGGAACGATGTAGAAGTAGCCACCAAATGCATTCCAATCATCGAAGTAGTCCGGACGGAAGTACATCGTGGTAGAACCAGCATGGTTATGATCTACCGTGTAGTTGTCACCCTTCGGGTACCAGTAGATAATCTGGTCGTTCTCCACATAAGCGACCTTAACTTGGTCGTTCTCAGCCATGTTAACTGTCAGCTGATACTCAGCCTCGTTATCCGGATTTGCAGCGAATTTCTTCTCAGCCGAGAGATCTTCTACGCTCCAAGCGTCAACGCCGCTGAAGTTGCCTACCAGGTAGTAACCATTCTCCAGTACGTAAACCGGCTCTACATACTCGCCCCAGTAACCCGGGCAGTAGTCTTTACCTTCTTCCGGCCATCCGGAGATGGTAAAGATCATGGTCTGCTTGTCGATCAAGAGCTTGTCGGTATGGTTCCAGATGATGCTCTGATCTTCTATCGACGGAGCAGCAGCCTCACCATTGAAGCGTGCAAATCCGATGCTATCAGCAGCTGCAGGGATGTTTCCGACAACAGTGTCTGTACCAACGAACCAGTCGCTTACAACACCATCCTCCATCACTTCGCCTTCGTTCCAGGTAACCGCAGCGAACTTAGCACCATCTACGTTCCAAACACCCGGAACGAGACGGATCTCAGTCATCGGAACAACCGGTTTCTCCGGGAAGAGTGCAACGAGCGAGTCGTTAGCGAAGAACCATGTGAAGGTATAGCTACCATCCACGTCTGCCTTGAGGGTCATGTTACCCTCTTCGTTACCAGCAACGATAGCAGTCGGATTCTCACGACTGATCGTACCTGCATTCGAACGCCATTCACCATTGATGAACATTTTGAATGCATAGTTGCCATGATGGATATCTTCGATCGTCAGGGAAGCAGACTGTTTGTCAGCAGCCAATTCGAACGGAGTTTCGTTCCATTCCATGATCTCAAGACGAACAGAAGCGGTAGGATCCGGAGCAACGTACGCACCTACCAATACGGCGGTCAGCACGCTGTCAGCCGGGTTGAACGAGAAGCGGATCGTGTCGTTGAGCTTGATCTCAGCACCTGCGATAGGCAGCGCACCTTCGATCTCCTCATTGCTGTAGAACAGATTGTCCTCATCAGCAGCCTTGTCGTTGATGTTGATACCAATGCCTTTGTAAACGATGGTGTCGGTCAACCACAGGCCTTCTGCCTCCGTCAGTTTAACCCACTCCCAAGCCTCTGCGTACTTAGCATAGTACTCTTTCGGTGCCGGATTCTCTGCGATGAAGATGTTTCCTCCCCATTCCTTTTGATAAGTCGGGTTGAAGTAGATCGTCTTCGTACCTGCGCGGTTCGCATCAACTACATAGTTGTTGCCTTCCGGATACCAGTTCAGGAGTTGGTCATTCTCTACGTAAACCACTTTGAGCGAATCATCTGCAGCCAAAACAACGCTATCCAGGAAGAACTCACCTTCGGTCTCAGGGTTTGCCATGAACAGACGCTCAGCAGCCGGAGTCCAGTTGTACTGGTTACCGACGAGGTAGTAGCCATCTGTGAATTGAGGAACATATACGTAGAAGTCACCGATGAGTTTGAATACCTCGGGTTGCTCTTCGGCAGCCGGGATATAGATGATGGTCACAGGGCCAGCCTCGTTGAGACGGAAACCGATGCTGCGGTTCTGGTACTCATCCGGAAGTTCGATCAGACCGGCAGCGGTATCGGTAAGGTGACGGAAGTCACGATGGTTCTCCCATGTACCGTTGAGCGAGAGTCGCATGATATAGTTCACACCTGCTTTGAGGTTAAGAATGGTGGTATCGTTGAAGGAAGCGATAGCGTCCGGCGTCCAAGCCTTGTCGGCCGTTGCACCTGCATCTACTACAAATGCCGAGTCACCGATGAGGTAGTAGTTCGGTTTTGCCGGAGCTTCCGGGAAGGTAACTACGAGCGTACTATCAGCATATGTCCATGTGAACGTATATTCACCTGCTACATCAGTAATAAGTTTGATATTTTCACCGGTGTTAATTAAGTTTAGATGATCTACATGCGGATAGTCACGGTGCATCGTGAAGAGATCATCCTCACCGGCTCTTGAGAGCCAATTGCCGTCGGAAACGACCTTAAGTTGATAGTGGTCGATACCGAGGTTGAGTGTCACACTTGCGCTAAGGCTATCCTCTGCGTTTGCCATCAAAACGGGCTCCTCCCAAGAGGTGAGCGAACCTGCGAGTTTAACTACCGGCAGAACGTTCTCTTCAGGTTGTTCCGGTTGCTCCGGAGTTTCGCCTGCAGCGCGAGCAACAGAGAGGAGTGTAATAAACATACCGGTGTTACCATAACGACCGAGAAGGAGCGAATCCTGATCAGATGCCAAAGTATATTGCTGAACAATAGGATCAGCAGCAGAAGTACGACCATTGATCGTAGAAGCAGCATCCGAACGGAAGAGACGCGTTGCACCATCAGCAGCATATACATCTACTTGTGCGTACTTGGTATCGTCGTTATTGTTGAATACAGCAGCTACGCTGAGTACGTCACCAGCCTTGAAACTACCCTTAGCCGGTTTGATAGCGAGGTACTTGCCATCTGCATATACATACGAGCTACCGAACTTGATCGCAGGAACAGCATCGGTGTTGGCATGGATCTTAACAGTGGAGACTTCTACTCCAGAAGCACCAAGAATAGTAGTACCGATTTCACCAGCCCAGTCGTAGATAGCGGCCTCAGCAGCTGCACCGGGAGCGGCTACCCATTGTTCGGTGGCGTGAACGTACATCTTGCCGTTGTACTCACCAACACTTGTCCAAGAACTGATAGCCTCTTTCTCGCTTACCCAGTTATCGCCATCATACAGTTGGAATTGCATTTTACCTACTCCGTCGTACAGATCGGTGTACGTGTAGGTATACACAGGATCGCCGTTGTAAGTGAGCTCTGTCAGCGTCATGTTGTACTGCTGCCAGTTGTCAGCGTCACCTTGGCGGTTGATGTTCAGCTTAACGGTCTTCGTGCCGATAGTTGCCTCCGATGCAGTATAATACACCGTGGTCTCGGTAGCAGCAAAGATAGCTACACTAAACATCGCCATCATCAATAAAGAAAGAAATTTTCTCATGATACTTTGATTTTTTAGTTAAACATTAATTAATTGAATTTAAAAAATATAATGTGATACACCATTTGTGTCGTACATTTTTCCGTCTTTCTCTATCACGACTTGGTCGTTAATCAGGCGCTTGGTCGCCTTCTTAGCGGCATTGACATTGCCAACTCCGGTTTGAACCGGCGGCGCGGTTGTCGTAACGTGATAGAGGGTATTGTTGGTGCAGAGAATGCCTGCCGTGATATTCATAATACCTGACGAATATTCGCTGATGTTAGCTGTCAGGGAATAGATCGTCTTCTCAGCGTTCGCTACTTCAAGACGGGTATGTGTATCTACGCAATCCGCATAGTTAAATTGGCCGGTTTTGTTTCTGCCACGAACCGTGATCTGCACATAGATACCATCTTCCGACATTCCGTAAAATACCTGCGACTGCATGCCCGTTAATTCGTATCCATTTTCGAACGTCCATGAGGGGATCACGACATTCACGGTCGTCTGCGCGGTAGGAACACCGGAGAAAAGTCTGATCTGATAGATTATGCCATCATTACCGGTGATCGTTCCCTCGAGCGTGTGAGAAGTGTTTGTTTCGGTGAGCGTGAGATTAGCGGCTACAAAGGTCACTTTCTTATACGGCGACTTAATTATAATAGAACTCCATTCCAGATCCAGATCTGCGAGCGTGTAAACTCCGGCTACTTGGGTGGTAATGTCACTCACAATATCGATCTCATACATCTCGTTCTCGACCTGAAACTCCCAATAGCCATCTGTCGCTATCTCGTTATTAAAAGTCACTTCCGTATCGATGTCGATGATAATTGGATCTTGAGCTACTGCAGCTACTACAAAACCCCACAAAATTGCAAAACAAAGAGAGATTGTTCTTCCCATGGTATTCAATTTATATTATGTTCTTTTATCTTTTATATTATGCTCTTTTATCTATCAATTGGTTAGAAACCAATTTTGCTTGCAAAATTACTACAAAAATTTGACATATGCAAGAAAAAAATAACATTTTTTTCAAATTTGGACATAGACGGGCGTTGGATTGGATGTGCGCGTTGGAAGATTTTCCGTGGATAATACCGATTATAACCTACTAATCACCTACTAATCACCTACTAATTACCTACTATAAACATACTAATCGCATACTATAATACAGACGGGCGAGTGAAGGAAGGGGTGTAGAGGAGGGGGGTGTAGAGGAAGGAGGGGAAGGGGAACAAAAAAAAGGACGCCCGACGGACGTCCTTTTGAATTCGGCGGATAGGCCGAGAGTTTGAACGGGATATATTATCTTACGACAGCGCCGTTTACATTGTAGGTCTTACCAGCTTTCTCGATAACAAGTTGTCCGTTAACGATACGCTTGATAGCCTCTACAGCAGCCTCTACATTGTTGATACCTTGTTGCTCTTCACCGATCTTCATCGTAACCTTATACAGCGTGTTGTTGTAGCACAACAGGTCAGCAGTAATAGTGTAAGCGCCTTCGATAGCACCCGGAGTTACCGTGATTGCTGCAGTGTAGATTTGCTGAGTATTGCCGGCTGCATCTTTCAAACCGGAACCAACATATTTGTTATCCAGGTCATCCTCGGTGAACTCACCTTCGAAGCCAGCCTCAGTCCAGATAGCGAGTTGAACATACGTACTATCTTCTGCATAACCATAAACTGCATACAGACCATATGTTGCATAACCTTCAAACAAAACACCCTTAGGGATGTTTACATTAACAGTCTGCTCAGCAACCGGATCTTTGTAGGTAAGATTGACGTTGTAGATGTTATTATCATCACCAGTGAGTTGACCAGCTACATTAACAACACCATCAGTAATAGAGAGAACTACCTGACCAGCGGTGAAATGAACGGTATCGCCTTCAGCAGGAACGATATACGTATATTTAGCATCCAGATCATCAATTGTATAGGTACCGGCAGCCTCAGTGGTGTAGGTATTCGAGATCTCGATTTTATATTGGTCATTGTATGCATAGATATCCCAATAACCATACGAAGCTATTGCGTCAGCATAGAGCACTTGGCCAGGGTTGGTCAGCGAGCTGATAGTTATGTTGATTTCCTCACCCTCAGCTTCAGCTTCCTCAGCGGAGATGAAGTAAACTTGCGGGTTGCCTTTATAAGCAGAAACTACACCAATAATATCATACGTTTTACCAGCCTCAAAGGTATAAGCAAACTTGAAGTTATTATAGATAGTTACCGTATTTTCGCCCAAAACAGCCGGCAGACTGGTCTTGGCGTCAGCAGTAAACGCACCTTCAATGGAGAAGCCCGGAAGAATTACATACTTGTTCACGTCGCTTGCTTCAATAACGGCAGCCTGCGAAGGAGCCGGAGCTTCACCCGGAGTAGCTACGATAGCAGCAGCTTGGTCTGCGCTCGGTTTAACCTCATAAACGAGGGTCTGATAAATATCAACAACACCAGCGACACCAGAGAGGACATCACCAGCCTGGAAATTATTGGTAAAGCCAGACGGCAGATAAATCAGCATAGAAGCTGTCTCGTCTTTCACCCAAACGTTAGCACCGTTGGAATAGGTTACAACTACATCGTTGAGCAAGTCAACAACGTCATTCTTAGCCATGTTGTAAACCTCAGCGCAGGTAGTACCAGCAGGAGTAACCGGAGCAGCCTCACGAGTTACAGAGAGCAGGGTTACACACATAGCGGTGTTGCCATAACGACCGAGGAGGAGAGAGTCTTGGTCTGCCTCCAGAGTGTAGGTCTGAACGATGGGTTCAGCAGCAGAAGTACGACCATTGATCGTAGAAGCAGAGTCAGACAGCCAAATACGAGTGTCACCATTAGCAGCACGCAAATCTACCTGTGCGTACTTGGTATCATCTGCATTATTGAATACAATGGCTACACTAAGTACGTCACCAGCCTTGAAGCCACCCTCAGCCGGTTTGATAGAAAGATACTTACCATCTGCATATACGTAGGAATTACTGAACTTAATGCAGTTTACAGCATCGGTATTCGTGTGAATCTTAACGGTAGTAGCTTCTACACTTGTACCCATGGTTGAAGAACCAACGTTGTCAGCCCAGTTATAAACTGTTTCAACGTCTGCCATCATACTACCTGCGAAGAGCACGGCAGCAACAAAAGAAAAGAATTTTTTCATGATTAAAAATTAATTATTATAAAATAATAAAATAAGGAATGGGACGGAAAACGCCCCACTCCTTGTATTAGTCGAATTAGCGAACTACAGCACCTTGTGCGTTATAGATCACGCCGTTCTTATTGATGAGGAGTTGACCGTTCTCGAAGAACTTAACAGCCTTCTGCTCGGTAGCGGCATTCTCGATATTGGTCGGATAGAGTGCGCCCGGAGCCTTTGCATAAACAATGTAGCAGTTCTGATCCAACTCGTAAGTGGTATTATATAGTTTGTACTTACCTTGAGCTATAACGGTGTCGCCTACGTGGATTGCATAACCATCAGCCGTAGCAACCTCGTTAAACTCAGCCCAAGCGGTACTTGTTGCATCATAAGCAGGATCGGTCACGGTAAACTTAACAGAACCGTTTGCAAGGCAGTTGTAGAACTCAAACTGGCCCTCAGCATCAGTAGCATCAGCTACATAGATGCAAGCAGAACCGTAGTTAGCGAAGTTTTTACCTTTGAGCTCAATTTTGGAAACAATACCACGAACTTTGATCTCTGTTCCATTAGTTAAGCCAGCAGCGATAGCCTCAGCAACTTCGTATTGAGGAACCACATAAGGAGCTACAAAGAAGTAGCCGTTAGCCCATTCAGTGTTGCCTTCCGGACGGAAGTAAACGTCATATTCACCAGCTTCGTTGATAACCCAGTTGTTACCCATACCTTCCGGATACCAAGCATCGAGTACGCCATCAATAGCTTTGCGCACTTTGAGCTCGTCATTAGCAGCGAAGGTAAATCTCTTCATGAACTCACCACTTACAGCAGGATTAGCAGCCAATTTGTAAGCTGCGTCGAGTGCCCAATTGTTCATCGAACCTACTACGTAGTACTCAACAACAGGGGCAACTTCGCCAGTCTCATAAGTAGCGCTCCACATCAAGAAACGTTTTTGAGTAGCGGTCGCGAAGGTAAAAGTAGCTCCTGCTTCAGCACCTGAAATAACAAAATCAAACTTGTAGGCACTTTCGTTAGCAACCGTAAAGGCTTTTTCCGACCCAGTAAAAGCGTCCTCTGCAGTAAGCGTGATAGATGCCGGAGTAATGGTAACACCGTCAGGAGCGGTGATGTTCAGTACAAGACCGTTAACACCTTTCCATGCAGCAGCATAAACGGTAAGAGAGGTAGCTCCAGCGCCAACAGTAACTGTCATGTCACCGCCTTTAGAGCCTGTACCTACTTTGATAGCGGGTTTGCTGTTTACGGTGAAATCGTCGTAGCCATTAGTACCCTTAGTCATCGTGGCATCAGCTGCAAACATGCTGCCTGCAAAAAGAACGGCAGCGATTAAAGAGAAGATTTTTCTCATGATGATTTAAAATTTATTAGTTAAACAAAAAGTTAGTTTGTTGTTGTTTTTCAAAAACCGGTGCAAAGTTACAACAAAAAAAGCATATATGCAAATTTATTTGCAATTATTTTGATTTTTTATGTGCGACGATGAAAAGCTGGGCGGAATTGAAGAGGTTCTGCCAAATGATATACGCTGCTGCGCCCAGCGAAGACAAGGGATCGAGGAAGGTATTGGCCATCCAGACGCCGAGTGAGGTGTTCTTCTGTCCGAAAGCCTGACCGGCTGTGATGGACGAGACACCTGCCATGGTGGTCGGAGCGGCCGCAGGATTAATGAGTACATCCTGGTAGTCCGTACCCTTGCTTGGAGCGGGCAGATAGTAGCCGATCAGTTTACCGAGACTGAACTGCAGCAGGCAGATAAAGAACGAACATACTAATAAAATTAGTATATTTGTCATTTGTGATTTGTAATTTGTAATTGTTGTTTCCGTGACTACAGCCGTCAATACGGTGATCGAGCAGACCCAGAGATAGAAAGGTACCACGGCGAGTTTAACGGGGAGCGTGAATTCGCGAGGGGCGGGCTTTTCGTTATGACGTGATGACGTGATGACGTCATGACGACGGTAATAGCAATTAAAGGCAGCTCTCACAGCCCACGCCAAGCAGAAAGGACCTAATAATAGTGGGGCAATTCTTTGCAGAATCATTAAAAATGCACTCCAGAAACTCATGTCTGCCGCCGGATAGATGAGGGGGAAGGTCGCCGGCACGATGATCGCTGTCGCGAAATTAGAGAGGAGGGTGAAAGTCGTGAGGTTCTGGATCGAGCCTCCCATCTTACCAGCAATGATCGGTGCGGCTGTCGCCGTAGGCATGATGAAACACATCAGCAGGCCCTGCGCCAAGATCGGATCGGACGTGAAATGAAGTACCAACGCATAGGTAGCGAAGGAGAAAAGCATTTGGGCAGCCAGCACGACGCCGTGCCATTTATGCAGCCGCAGATCCAACGGGTTTACCTTGCAAAAGGTAAAAAAGAGCATGCCGAAGATAAGCCACGGGAGGGTCGGTTTCAGCGGCAAGAAGAGTTTATAGCCCAGGGCTCCAATGAGCATACCGAGCCAGAGGGCGTTAGAATCGAAGAATTTTCTCATTGACGATTGGACGATTTACGATTTTAAGATTATTCTTAGCCCCTACGGGGCACGATTTATTGACGATTAACGAATGATTGACGATTTATTCGCCCCATTTAGCGACGATGTCATCCATGATGGCAAAGACTTCGGCGACGGTTTCGGCGCGAAGGAGGGCGATACGGGTCTGCTTGAAGTCGAAGAGGCCTTTGAAGACGGGTGAGGCAGCAAAATGGCGACGCGAATGGACGATGCCTTTGCGTTCATCGTTGCCGCACCACTTTATGGAGGCAAGGACGTGTTCCTTCAGAACATTTACCTTTTCCTCCATAGACCGCGGCGGAGCCGCTGTAAGACCGTCCTTCGGACTGTAGGACAGCGCCTCTTTCATCTCGGCGAAGAGCCACGGGGCACCGAAAGTGGCACGACCGATCATGATGGCGTCCACACCGTATTTGTCGAAACATTCTTTCGCGCGTTCCGGCGTACATACATCGCCGTTTCCTATGATGGGTATATGCATGCGCGGGTTGTTCTTCACTTCGCCGATGAGGGTCCAGTCCGCTTCGCCGCGATACATCTGCGACCGGGTGCGACCGTGGATGGCGAGTTCTTGGATGCCGCAATCCTGGAGTCGTTCGGCGAGATCCACGATAAAGGGTGTGCCATCCGGCAGATAAAGCGAGGGTTCATCCCATCCGAGGCGCGTCTTGCAGGTGACGGGTGTATGGACGGCGTTGACCACGGCGCGTGTGATATCGAGCATTTTCGGGACATCCCGCAGGAGTCCGGCGCCTGCACCCTTACCCGCTACTTTCTTGACCGGGCAGCCGAAATTGATATCGATGAAGTCCGGATGAGCGGTTTCGACGATCCGTGCCGCGTCCGCCATCGATTCGGGTTCACGGCCGTAGATCTGGATGGCTACGGGTCGCTCTTCGTCATGGATAGTGAGTTTACGGGTCGTAGAAGCGATGTCCCGAACAAGGGCATCGGCATTCACAAATTCCGTATATACCCTATCCGCTCCGTAACGCTTGCAGAGCATTCGGAAGGCCGGATCGGTGACGTCCTCCATCGGAGCCAGATATAATTGACGATTTACCAATTTACGATTTTAAGATTATTCTTAGCCCCTACGGGGCACGATTTATTGACGATTGTTATTAATTGACGATTTATTGAGCGTCGGATAAGAGATACGATGATGGTTCATGGCGACGAGGCGGGATATGAAGACACGACGGATATCCTCGACATCCTTGAAAGAGAGCGGAGTCTCGGCAAATTGTCCGTCGGCTATCTGGCTGTCTATCATCTGGTTAACGGCTTTAGCGATCGACTCTTCGGTGAAGTCGGTCAAGCTGCGCGAACGCGCCTCGATGGCATCTGCCATCATGAGGATCGCCCCTTCTTTGGTAGAGGGTTTAGCGCCCGGATAACGGAAGAGGGACTCGTCGACCGTCTCCTTCGGGTGCGCGTTACAATAGGTGTTGTAGAAATAGCGAACCAGCGAAGTGCCGTGATGGGTAGTAATGAAGTTAATGACCACTTCTGGCAGGTGGTTGCGACGTGCGATCTTCTCACCTTCGGCGACATGGGATATGATCACCTGTGCGGCATCGCGCGGATCCATGTTCAAGAGCGGGTTCTCCGTACCTGTCTGGTTTTCCACGAAATAGAGCGGATCGGTCATCTTACCGATATCATGGTAGAGCGCGCCGGTACGTACCAGCAGGGCATTGGCGCCGATGGCTTTGGCGGCTTCGGCTGCGAGGTTAGAGACCTGCATGGAGTGTTGGAACGTACCCGGAGCACGTTCAGCCAGCGTGTGCAGCAACTCAGAGTTAATATCCGTCAATTCGACCAGCGTGATCGACGAGATGAAACGGAAGAGCTTCTCGAAGCCGTAGATCAGGCCGTAACAACCGATCGTGAGCAGGCCGCAGATGAAGAAATAGAGGTACATCCACGGGTCGATGGACGAGAAGACACCGGTCTGGGCAAAGGTGAGAGCCGTGTAGGCAACGCTCTGCGCGAGGTAAATCCATGCGGCTGTCTGCACCAGTTGGGCGCGGCGCGTCATGTCCGAGAGGGACGATACCGCAACCATGCCGACTACTATCTGAATGAAGAAGAACTCCACCGGCGCCGGCACGATGATCGATGCGATGAGGATGGTTGTAAAATGCAGAAACAACGCTGTGCGTGAGTCAAAGAAGACACGCGTCAGGATAGGCACCCAAGCAAACGGGATGAGGTAAACGGTGAGGTTAAACCGCAGCGCCAGGCACGCAAGGGCAATGACGATGAAGATCTGCAGCGCGAAGAATAGGACCGTTGAGGTACTGCGCAGATAGGCGATGCGGAACACATACAGATAGATCACAAAGAGGCAGAGGAAAAGGATCACCAACATCGCTTCGCCCAGGATAGAGAGGGTGCGTTGTCGATGGCCTAACGTCTCATCTTCGTACGAACGACGAAGGGATTGCAAGATCTGGTAGGTACGATCGGTGACGATGTCGCCTTTGTCGATGATCTTCTCGCCTTTCTGCACGAGGCCCATCGTAGGCGAGAGTGTAGAGAGCAATTTGCTTTTCATCTCCATCGTTCGCGCGGTATCGAGGACGAGGTTCGTCGTGATCTCATAGCCGTATTTGGCGTACGCGGACTTGGGCGTATAGATCTCCGAAAGCGGATATTTGTTCTGACCGATCGTGACGCGCGAATAGCCTTCGGTCTTGAGCCATTCCATGTTCTCAAGCGGGATGACCTTTACCGCGCGTTGCACGCGCGGGATATATTTCAAATAAGGTGCAAAGGTCGAAAGCAACTGCGCCTGCTCCTTGCTCATCTGGTCGTCGGTCTTGTATATGGGGAAGTCAAAATCGGCCGTGAGTGTAGCATAGCCCCAGGGTTTTCCGATCTCGTAGTGATAGCGGAAAGCGTTGTTATAGCGCGGGAAGATAAGAACCAGCACAAGGGCCAAGACGGCAAAAATGCTCAGGCGAAATACGGTTTTTGTATATTTCGCATGGGTGATTTGAGATGTAAGATTTGAGATTTGCATTTATCTTTTCGCTTTAAAAAATTCTTGTATCAATTCGCGGCATTCGTTCTCGAGGACGCCTGCCGTGACGGTTGCTTTAGGATGGAAGACACGCGGAGCATAGGTCTTGTAGCCGCGTTTGGGATCAGGTGCGCCATAGACGATTCGACTTATCTGCGCCCAGCCGATGGCACCTGCACACATAGGACAGGGTTCGACGGTGACATAGAGCGTCGCGTCCGGCAGGTACTTGCCGCCAAGTGTCTGGGATGCCGCCGTGATGGCTTGTATCTCCGCGTGAGCGGTGACGTCGGCGAGGGTCTCGGTGAGGTTATGCCCACGACCGATGATCTGGTTTTGGCTGACGATGACGCAGCCGATAGGGATCTCATTAGAGGATAGCGCTTTATGCGCCTCGCTCAAAGCGATTCGCATATATCGCTCATCCTCAGACCGCTCCGCTGTAAGACCGCTTCCAGGTCCGACCAAGACCGTTTCACTGTAAGACCGCTTCGCTGTAAGAAATTTTTCCAATTCTTCGGGATGTTCCTCGAAATGGTTTCCGATGACAACGATGTCAGCACCGGCGTTGTAGGCAGCCTGCATGGCTTCAGGTGTTCGGATACCGCCGCCTACGATAAGCGTAACGGAAACTGCTTCGCGCACCGCTTTGATGATATCTGTGGAGACCGGCGTGATCGCGCCCGAACCGGCCTCTAGATAAATGGCTTTTTTACCCATCAATTCGGCGGCTATACAGGTGTCCACAATCGTTTTGACATCCTTTGGATCCAGCGGTTTTGTACCCGTCACACGCATGGTAGAAGTCTCCACACCGCCATCGATCAGCACATAGGCCGTTGGGACGAAATCCAGGTGCGAATCATGCACCGCACGTGCCGACTTAATCTGCTGACCTACAATATATTCAGGGTTATTTCCTGATAGTAAAGACAGGAACAAAATCCCATCCGCTTCGGGACTAAATTGGGACGAATTTCCGGGGAAAAGTATTATTGGTAATTTGTAATTTGTAATTTGTAATTTTTCTTTTAGGGCGCGTATAAACTCCGTGGTGTCGCCGCCGGTAGAACCGCCGACAAAGATATAGTCCGGATGGCACAGATCCGTGATGGGGAGTGCGTCCAGATTGGCTTTCTCGGGGTCCAAAAGAAGGGCGAGTTTCTTATCGCCCAAGCTTGGTCGATGCAATATGTTGTTACCGGTTATTTCCATTCAAAAGTCTCTACCATTTTGAGAACGTCGGTACGGAGGTACTCATAGACCGGGGCCAAGGAGTCTGCGTTCGGCGGACAGTTGCAATACACCGAGGCACGGAAGAAATGGGTCGTGGAGTCGGTAATAAAGAACTGACAAGACGAAGCGGTATTTCCCTCTAAATCAAAGAGTACTCCATAGACGCGGGCTTCAGGATGGGTATAGTCCTGTTCGGGTATCGCATTCGCGAACGAAGCATTGCGATAGACAAACTCGAGGGCATCGTTGGTCAGCTCCCGCAAGTTATGCCGCACAGGCTTGTACGAGCAATGGATCGTGGCATCGAGGGCCGGGTAGAAGAGGTTGATCCAGTAGGGCTCTTCTGCATCTAAGCGAGGCTTGACAACCGCATTCTGCGAGAGGGCAAAGGTATAGGGATAGTTCGGGTACTGCGCCGCAAAATCGCGATAGGCAGTGTCCGGCACCGTGATACGGTAGTAGCCGTAGGGACGAGGTGTTGAAACATGGTTGCAAGCAACGCATGTTAACAACACTACAATTGAAAATTGAAAATTGAAAATTGAAAATTTCACTTTCCTATTTTTTTGCCAATAGCCCATACTTGTCCAAATTACGGCACAAAATTACTCTTTTTAATTGAAAATTGAAAATTGAAAATTGAAAATTTGAAATTTAAACGCAAAAAACACACTTTTTCATTAATAAAATACGCGCGCGCTTGCACATATAAAAAAAATGTTGTATCTTTGCGCACTTTTTTGGATAATTGCATATGTCAGTAGAAAAGAACACTAATTATTGTGTGATCATGGCGGGCGGCGTCGGAAGTCGTTTCTGGCCGTTCAGCCGAGAGAATAAACCGAAGCAGTTTTTGGACTTCTTCGGTACGGGTAGAAGCTTATTGCAGATGACAGTGGACCGTTTCCGTCCGCTGATTCCGATAGAGAACATGTTCATCGTGACGAATGTGGCATACAAGAAGCTGATCATGGAGCAGATTCCGGACTTGAAGGAGGTGCAGATTCTCTGTGAGCCGGCAAGACGGAATACCGCGCCGTGTATTGCTTATGCGACCGCCCATATCCGTGCGTTGTGTCTGAAACGGGCAGGTTTGACGGCCAAGAACCAAGATTGGACGCGACCGGAGATGCAGGCGAACATCGTCGTAGCAGCCAGCGATCATCTGATCTTGGAGGAGGAGAAATTCCGCCAGACGATCTCGAAAGCCTTTGATTTTGTAAGTCAGAACAAGGCGATCTGCACGTTGGGCATGAACCCCACCCGTCCTGAGACAGGCTACGGATATATCCAACGTCAGCCGGACGCTTTCACCGACGGCATTTATCCGGTGAAGACCTTCACGGAGAAGCCGAATCTGGAAATGGCGAAGGTCTTCCTCGAGAGCGGTGATTTCTTATGGAACTCGGGTATCTTCATCTGGAATTTACAGACGATCAGCGAGGCCTTCCGGTATTTGCTGCCGGAGGTCGCGGACCGTTTCCGCGAGGGCGAGTTGCTGATGGGTACAGAGAAAGAAGAGGATTTCATTGAGCAGATCTTCCCGAAATGCCCGAATATATCGATCGACTACGGTATCATGGAGAAGGCAGACAATGTATTTGTCATCCCTTCCAGTTTCGGATGGAGTGATCTCGGTACCTGGGGTTCGTTGTACGAACTGAGTGAGAAAGATGAGGCGCAGAACGTGAGCCTGCATAGCGATGCCGTTTTCTATGAGGCAACCGGCAATGTGGTTACGTTGGAGCCGGGTAAGTTAGCCGTGGTGCAAGGGGTCGAGGATATGATTATTGCGGAGCAGAACAACGTGCTGCTGGTTTGCAAGAAAGCCGAAGAACAACGCATCAAGCAGTTCGTAGCCGACGCGCAAAGTAAATTTGGAGGCAAATATAATTAACATTACTTAATACTTAAACACATCATGAGTTATCTTAATTTTGACAAGAAAGTGCTTGTTAATCTGGAGCGATCGCTGCAGAAAGAGATGATTCGAACGAACCGTGCAGGTGTGTACAACTCGACCACGCTGGTTGATTGTAACACGCGTAAGTACCACGGCCAGTTGGTGATGCCGTTGCCGCATATCAGCGATGACAACTTCGTGTTGCTCAGTTCGCTGGACGAGACGGTGATCCAACATGGCGCGGAGTTCAACTTGGGTCTGCACGAGTACGGCGAGAACCATTTCAGTCCGAACGGACACAAGTACATTCGCGAGTTTGACTGCGAGTTGATCTCCAAGACGACCTACCGTGTAGGCGCGATGGTGCTGCAGAAAGAGCGCCTGTTGGTTAGTTTTGAACCGCGCGTATTGATCCGCTACACATTGTTGGAGAGTGGTAGTCCGACGACCCTGCGTTTCCGTCCGTTCCTGGCGTTCCGAAGCGTGAACGAGTTGACCCACGAGAACCCGCTGGCTAATTCGAACATGGAGGACTGCGAGAATGGTCGTTACAACCGCATGTACCCGGGATTCCCGAATCTGTACATGCAGTTCAGCAAGGCCGTTGAGTATCACCACGACCCGCAGTGGTACAAGGACATCGTGTATCGTAAAGAGCGTGAACGCGGTTATGCGTACAAAGAGGACTTGATGGTACCGGGTTATTTCGAATTGCCGATGAAGAAAGGCGAGAGCATCATCTTCTCCGCAGGTGTGACCGAAGTGAAGACGGCAACGCTGAAGGCAACGTGGAAGAAAGAGTGCGAACGCAGAAACCGTCGTCTGGACATGTTCACGACATTGAAGAATAGTGCAAGCCAATTCTACAAACGCGAAGGTGACAAGTGTTACCTCTTGGCCGGTTTCCCGTGGTTCAAAGCCGATGCACGCAGTACATTCTTCTCCGTAGCAAGTTGTACGCTCGATATCGATCGTCCCGAATACTGGGATGCGATCATCAACAAGACCGCCATAGACGAGATACTCAAGTTCATGAACGGTCGCGGCAACGAGATCAAGATGACCGGTATGGACGAACCCGATGTGCTGCTGTGGTTCATTCGCGCTTGTCAGAAATACGCGCATAAATATACAGTACGTGAGGCAGCGGACCTGTACGGTCAACTCTGTCTGGATATCATCACCTGGTATCGCAAGCAGAACCACCCGCGTGCCAAACTGCACCAGAACGGTCTGCTCTGGGTGGATGGCACCCAACGTCCGGCTACCTGGATGAACGCCATGGAGAACGGCTGGCCGATCGTTCCGCGTACAGGATATATCGTTGAACTGAACGCCCTCTGGTACAACGCGATGCGTTTCACCGCAGAGATGCTGCGTGAGATGGGTAAAGAGACCAGCGCCGACCTCATGGAATACCAAGCGGAGATCAGTAAGGACGCATTCGTCAAGACCTTCTGGAACGGACTCTATCTGAATGACTATGTCATTGACAACTATGCCAATAAGGAAGTTCGACCGAACATGATCTGGGCAGTCGGTCTGCCGTACAGTCCGCTGGATCGCAAGCAGCAGAAGGCGGTAGTCGATATCTGCACCAAGGAGTTGCTGACGCCGAAGGGTCTTCGTTCGTTGAGTCCGAAGAGCGGTATGTACTACCCGATCTACAATAGTAACGCAGCCGACCGCGAACGGGCCTTGTTCAACGGCATCGTTTGGCCGTCCACGATCACCGCTTATTCGCGTGCGTACATGAACGTATATAAATACAGTGGTACCAGTTTCATGGAGCGTCTGTTGGTAGGTTTCGAAGCCGAGATGGACGAACTGACGATCGGTACGCTCAATGAGTTCTATGACGGCTACCCGCCCTACAAAGGTCGTGGCGGTATGAGTAGCGCACCGAGTGTAGCGGCTGTCATCAGCCTAATGGATACCCTCAAGAAATATATTCAAGCCGAGAAAGAGGCGCAAGAAAAGGAGGCACAACAATGAAAGCGTTAATGTTCGGATGGGAGTTTCCTCCCCATATCTTAGGTGGTTTAGGAACGGCCAGTTACGGTCTGACCCGTGGTATGGCGCAGCAACCTGACATGGAGATCACCTTTGTCATCCCAAAACCCTGGGGCGATGAAGATCAATCCTTCCTGCGTATCATCGGTGCTAACAGTGTGCCTGTCGTTTGGAAAGAAAACAGTTATGATTACGTCAAACAGCGGATGGAAGGCCGCATGAGTCCGGAGGAGTATTTCCATTTCCGGAACGGCATTCATTACGACTACCGTCGTATCGGTACCGATGACCTCGGTTGTATCAGTTTCTCGGGTCGTTATCCCGATAACCTGATTGAGGAGATTGGTAACTACGAAGCGGTAGCGTCTGTACTGGCACACAGTCTCGATTTCGACATCATCCACTCGCATGACTGGCTGACCTACCCCGCCGGCGTCTTCGCCAAGCATATCAGCGGTAAGCCGCTGGTCATCCACGTACATGCAACCGATTTCGACCGTAGTCGCGGTAACGTCAACCCCACCGTCTTCTCCATCGAGAAACGCGGTATGGAAGAGGCGGATCATATCATATGCGTAAGTAACCTCACGCGCAACACCGTCATCGAGAAATACGGAATCGATCCGCGCAAGGTCAGCACGGTGCATAATGCCGTAGAACCCCTGGAGCATCCCGAAGAGTTCACCAAGCCAGAGCGCAAGGACAAACTCGTTACGTTCCTCGGTCGTATCACGATGCAGAAAGGACCGGAGTACTTCGTCGAAGCCGCAGCACGCGTGCTGAGCAAGACCGATGGTGTTCGTTTCGTCATGGCAGGTAGCGGAGACAAGATGACAGAGATGATCGATCTCGTAGCCAAACGCGGTATCGCCGATAAGTTCCATTTCCCGGGCTTCATGCGCGGCAAGCAGGTACAGCAGATGCTGGCCATGAGCGACGTCTATATCATGCCGTCCGTCAGCGAACCGTTTGGTATCTCTCCGCTGGAGGCGATGCAGGTAGGCTGTCCGTCGATCATCAGTCATCAGTCCGGTTGCGCAGAGATCCTGAAGCATGCTATCAAGACCGACTACTGGGATATCGACGCCATGGCAGACGCCATCTATGCTATCGTCAAGTATCCGGCGATGTACAAGAGTCTGCACGAACTCGGTATGGCCGAAGTGAACAATATCAAGTGGTCCGATGCAGGATTGAAGGTGCGCGCGATTTATGACAAAGTCATTAATCACGCTTACTAATTAAAAATTCAAAATTAAAAATTAAAAATTAATAGTATGAAAAATATATGTTTATGCTTCCAGATGCACGCACCGTATCGTCTGAAGCGCTATCGTTTCTTTGAGATCGGTCAGGATCATTACTACTACGATGACATGGCTACCGAAGAGCATGTCAACTGGTTGGTACAGACCTCGTATCTGCCGTTGTGCCAAACGATCAAAGATATGATCAACCTCTCCAAAGGTAAGTTCCATTGTGCCATCAGCGTCAGCGGAACGATGATCGAGATGTTTGAGCAGTTCAACCCTGAGATGATCGATATTCTCAAAGAGTTGGCAGCTACCAAAGCCGTTGAGTTCCTCGCTACGCCGTACGCTTACTCCCTTGCTTCGGAGTTCAATGAGGCGGAGTTCAAGAAACAACTTAAGTTCCAAGGCGAATTGCTCGAGTCTATCCTCGGCGTCAAGGCACAGACCGTTTGGAATACCGAACTGCTCTACACCGACGAGGCAGCTTATAACCTCAACAAGATGGGTTATAAAGTGATCCTCACCGAAGGTGCCAAACATATTCTCAGTTGGAAGACCCCGAACAAAGTTTACCAGAGCGCCGGCGCTCCGAAGATGAAAGTACTGCTGCGTAACACCAACCTCAGCGACGAACTCAGTTTCCATTTCTCCGATCCGGGTTGGGCTAATTTCCCGATTGACGCAGAGAAATACGCGAACATGCTGCAAGCGCTGCCGGAAGGCGAAGAGATCATCAACATCTGGGTAGGTGCCGAGACCTTCGGTATCCGTCAGAATGCCGGAACAGGTATCTTCGATTTCCTCAAAGCCCTGCCGTACTACGTTCTCGAGCGTGAGATGGGCTTCATGACCCCGGCCGAGGCAGCCAAGAAACTGGCGGCAGATGACGTTCTCTCCAGCCCCTATCCTCTCACCTGGAGCGGTGAAGCGAAGGACCTGAGCATCTACACCGGTAATGACCTGCAGCAAGAGGCGCTGAACAAACTCTATGCGGTTACGGAGCGCGTACACCTCTGTCAGGACAAGGCCCTCAAGACTAACTGGCTCCGCCTGCAGGATGTGAACTATCTGCATTACATGAACCATATCGACCAGGGTGAGACCCAGTTCGAGTCCGCGTACGATGCGTTCATCAATTATATGAACATCCTCTCTGACTTCCTGCAGACCGTCGAAGAACAATATCCGACAACGATCGAAAACGAAGAGTTGAACGAACTGCTCAAGACCATCCGCAACCAGGAGGAGGAGATTCAACTTCTTCAAGCAAAGCTTAAGAAGAAGAATTGAAAATTGAAGATTGAAAATTTAAGATTTGAAATTCAAACGTAGTTTGATAGTATTAGTTCTGTTGGCAGCGACCCTTGTGGCCGCTGCCAAACAGCCCCGTACACAGACCGTGGTACGTACCTGGACCATGCCCGGGTACACGGCTGTGGCGGATACCATCCCCTTTACCGACACCGTCATGCTCAACTACCACGATGTCGATGTACAGCAACTATACTCACTCAGCAGCGCCATGAACGGCAACGTACTCGTATCCCCCATCGAGAGCCGTGTCGTCAACGACCGACTCAAGACCATCGAGGACCCCTTTGCATGGAGCCTCACACCCTATGTCGTCACGCCGCAGCAACAACGCTTCTTCAACTCCACCACTCCCTTCTCGACCATCGCGTACAAGAAAGGGTTCGTCAATAAACACGAAGAGAACGATATCGACTTCCTCTTCACGGGAAACATCAACCGCAACCTCAACCTCGGTCTCGAGATGGACTATCTCAACTCCGTCGGCCACTATGCCAACACTGCCGGTAAACTGTTCCGCGGTTCCCTCTGGGGCAGCTACACCGGGGACCATTATAGCATGCATGCCGCCTTCGGGTGGAGTTCACTCAATTCGTTCAACAACGGTGGTCTGGAAGACGTCAGCCTGCTCAGCGGTAGTCTCAACCCCGAAGATATACCCGTGCGACTCAACGCCATGATCGGTTATCGCTACCTCAGCGGTTTCCTTCATAACCAGTACGCCATCACCCAAGAACGGGAGTACCACGACACCATCGAAGTGATCGAAGACGGACGACGCGTCAAACACGACACGATCAAGGTAAAGCATATCCCCCTCATGACTTTCAGTCATATCTTCGAGACCAATAACTCCAACAGGCGGTACATCGAGAAAGACGCGAACCAGAATTTCTACGACACCACCTATTACAACTCCACCAACACCAGTGACTCAACGGATGTTCTCACCATCCGCAACACCCTTGCCGTCACCTTCTGCGAAGCATATAACACCAAGCTCCGCTTCGGTTTTACGGTCTTCGCTATGAACGAGTGCCAGCGCTTCCTCAACGACAGCGTGCCCTACGATCCGGATAGTATATACGACTACCGCTGGACCAATAACACCTTCGTTGGCGGAGCGATCCACAAGCATAGCGGCGCTAACGTGCGCTATCATGTCGAAGGAAAAGTGTGCGTCCTGGGGTATAAGATCGGTGAGTTCGATGTAAACGGAAAACTCGCTACGCAGTTCAACGCCGGCGGATACCCGCTTATCATTAACGCACGCGCCTACGCCAAGAGCGAGACGCCGAACTACTACCTACAGTCCTACCGATCCAACCATATCCGGTGGAATAATCATTTCGGTTTCACCTATCGTTTCCTCGGTGGAGCGACCGTCGCCTATGCCTACCAATGGATTAAACCGCGGATCGACTTCAGTTTTGAGAACCAGACCAACCCCATCTACGTCTCCGCAACCGACTGGAAACCGCGGCAGTATAACGGTAACGTACAGATCATCACCGGCGATGTCGGACTCGACCTGACTACCCCCTGGATCAACCTCGAGAACCGCGCCGTCATCCAACATAGCACCAACGACAGCGTGCTGCCTGTCCCCCTCGTCATCTTGCAACACCGGCTCTACTACCACGGTACGTGGTTCAAAGCCCTCGATGCACAGATAGGTGTGGACCTGCGCTATTTTACCCAATATCATGCACCGGTGCTCTGTCCGTCCACCGGCATGTTTGCTACCCAACAGGACACCAAGATAGGTAACTATCCCTGGATGAACGTGTACGCCAATTTCTACGTTCGGTCCATCCACTTGCGCTTCTTTGCGCAGTATCAACATTTCAACCACCTGTTTATGAAACAGAACATCGGTTATCTCACCATGCCGGACTACCCCACCAACCGCGATGTCTTCCGTGCCGGTGTCGCATGGCATTTCTATAATTAATCTGAAATTTGAAATTTGAAATCATAAATATTTAATGATCATAACGCAAAACTTAAATAAGATACTCTTCTATGCGCATGATGAGGCGGAGCGCTTACGGAACAAGACCGTCGAACCCGAACACCTGCTGCTGGCGATCATCCGTCTCGGCGAAGGATCGGCCTACGATGCCCTCATGCAAGCCTTCTTCGATCCCGTCAAAGCGAAGAAAGAACTGGACGATGACCTGCGGGAGCAAGAACCCGGACTGGCGCAACCCGTCACACGTAGTGCACAAGTGGAGCGTATTATCCGTATAGCCGAAGGCATCAGCCGCGAGTACAACGCACAGGCCATCGGTTCGATCCACCTGCTTCTCGCCATCCTGCGCGAACAGATCAACCGCGCCGCTATCTACCTCGAGAATATATGGACCGTTACCTACCCTAAACTGGTCGAGATATACGGTCAACCGCATAACACGACTGAGAACCCGCAGGACAGTTCCGAGTCCATGGGAGACGTCAACGATAGTTGGCAACCCCAACGCAATAACCGTAAGAACAGTGCCACAACCGCCATCGACAAGTACGGTCATGACCTCACCAAACAGGCCGAACAAGGTCTGCTCGACCCCGTCGTAGGACGCGAAGTGGAGATCGAACGCGTCATTCAGATTCTCAGTCGGCGCAAGAAGAACAACCCCATCCTCATCGGCGAACCCGGTGTCGGTAAGTCCGCCATCGTCGAAGGACTCGCACTCCGTATCGTCACCCAAGAGGCGGGTGCACTGCGTGGCAAACGGATCGTGACCCTTGACATAGCGGCCATGGTGGCAGGCACCACTTACCGCGGACAGTTCGAGGAACGTATGAAACAGGTCATCACCGAACTGCAGACCCATCCCGAGATTATCCTTTTCATCGACGAGATACATACCCTCATCGGTGCCGGTAACGCTTCCGGTTCACTCGATGCGGCGAACATCATGAAACCCGCCCTGGCACGCGGCGAAGTGCAGTGCATCGGTGCTACCACTACCGCTGAATACGCCAAGTCCATCGAGAAAGACGGGGCACTCGAAAGACGCTTCCAAAAAGTACCAGTTCGTCCTACCACCGCCGATGAGACCATCGATATCCTCTCGCGCCTGAGCGAACACTACGCATCGTACCACCATGTCGTCTATACCGACGATATCATCCGTACCTGCGTCAACCTCAGTGAACGCTACCTCACCGACCGCGCCTTCCCCGACAAAGCGATTGACGTCATGGACGAAGTAGGCGCGCGTTCCCATGCACGCCAGACCGCTATCGGCGAACCGGGCGAGGCGCCCTATGTCATCACCGCCGACGATGTGGCGAACGTCGTCAGTATGATGTCCGGCGTACCCGTACAACGCGTCGCTACCGCCGAGAACGAACGACTCCGCTCCATGGCCGATACGCTCAAGAAAAAAGTGATCGGACAAGACCAGGCCGTCGAGACCGTTGTACGCGCTATCCAACGCAGCCGACTCGGACTACGTGACCCCAAACGCCCCATCGGCACCTTCTTCTTCCTCGGACAGACCGGCGTCGGGAAGACCTATCTCGCGCAGTGCCTCGCCGAAGAACTGTTCGGTTCCAAAGAGGCACTCATCCGCTTCGATATGTCCGAATATATGGAGAAACATACCGTCAGCCTCCTCGTCGGCGCACCTCCGGGATACGTCGCACACGAAGATGGCGGTAAACTGACCGAAGCCGTTCGACGCAAACCCTATTCCATCGTTCTCTTCGATGAGATAGAGAAAGCGCATCCCGATATCTTCAACGTCCTGCTGCAGGTACTGGACGAAGGACGACTCACTGACCGTCAGGGACATAACGTCGATTTTCGCAACACCATCATCGTCCTTACCTCCAACGTAGGCACACGCCAACTGCAGGAGTTCGGAGCCGGCATCGGTTTCGGAGCACAGGAACTGGACGCCAAACGGGCTCACGACACCCTCCTCAAGGCACTTCAGAAACAATTCCCGCCGGAGTTCGTCAACCGTATCGATAATGTCGTTACCTTCGATGCCCTCAACCGCGACTCCATCACCCGGATCGTTCGCTACGAGGTCTGTCTGCTGCAGCAACGACTCAAAGCGCAAGGACATCAACTAACCGTCTCCGCACAGGCTATCGAACAGCTTGTCGATAAGAGTATGGATACCAAAAACGGCGCACGACCCGTCAAAAGAGCCGTCCAGACTTACCTTGAGGACCCGCTCACCGACATCCTCCTGCGCCGACCCGATCAGAAAAAAATAACAATTAAATCAATAAACATATGACAGTAGAAATTACAGATGCGAACATCAAAGACATGATCGCTTCAGGCAAACCTTTAGTAGTAGATTTTTGGGCAGCATGGTGCGGACCCTGCAAGATGATGCTCCCCATCCTCGAAGAACTCTCTAACGACTACGACGGACGTGTCATCGTCGGCAAACTGAATGTCGATGAGAACCCCGAGACATGCGAGCAGTACGGTATCATGAATATCCCTACCATGCTCTTCTTCCAGAACGGCGAACTCGTTAATCGCCACGTTGGAGCATGCCGCAAACAGGACCTTGCACAACTTTTTGACGCTATTTTGTAAAAAAAATGCGCAAAAATTTGCGTATGTCAAAAAAAAGCAGTACCTTTGCGCCCTATTTTGCCTAACTAGGCACGGTTTTTGTGTGCCTATAGGCACGGTCCGGTAGCTCAGCTGGATAGAGCAACAGCCTTCTAAGCTGTGGGTCTCGGGTTCGAATCCCGACCGGATCACTTCGCGCGAGCTAAGGCTCAATACGATGAACAAATAATTGTTCATATGAATTTTCGCCTTGCTCTCGCTCTCCCCACAAATTAAAATTTGTGGGGACCCCAATATAAAAAAATATAGTTATTACTATACATGCGTCAATTAAAAATTACAAAATCAATCACCAACCGTGAGTCAGCCAGTCTCGACAAGTATCTCCAGGAGATCGGTCGAGAGGATCTGATCTCCGTGGACCGCGAGGTAGAGCTGGCAGGTCGTATCCGTAATGGAGACCGCGCTGCCCTGGAAGAACTGGTCAGAAGTAACCTCCGCTTCGTCGTTTCTGTGGCCAAGCAGTACCAGAACCAAGGTCTTAGCCTTCCTGATTTGATCAATGAAGGTAACCTCGGCCTGATCAAAGCCGCAGAGAAATTCGACGAGACACGTGGCTTCAAGTTCATCTCCTACGCAGTATGGTGGATCCGCCAGTCCATCCTACAGGCATTAGCCGAACAGAGTCGTATCGTTCGTCTGCCCCTTAACCAGGTAGGCTCGATGAACAAGATCAACAAGGCCCTGCAACGCTTCGAACAAGAGCACGAAAGACGCCCGAGCGCCGAAGAGCTCGCCGAAGCACTCGACATGCCGGTGGATAAGATTGCTGAGACGCTTAAGATGTCGGGACGACACGTCAGTGTCGATGCACCCTTTGTGGAAGGAGAGGACAACAGTCTGATCGACGTGATGGTCAACGAGGATTCGCCAAATGCGGACCGTGGCCTTATTAATGAGTCGCTCTCCACCGAGATAAGCCGTGCACTCGCCACCCTTACCCCACGTGAAGCAGACATCCTGCGTAAGTTCTTTGGAATCGGTACACCCGAGAAATCGCTCGAAGAGATTGGAGATGAACTTCATCTCACCCGCGAACGTGTGCGCCAGATCAAAGAGAAAGCAATCCACAAACTCGAATCCGGTCAACGAAGTCGTATCCTGATGACTTACCTTGGGTAAAACCAACGCCTCCCGACAAGGAGGCGTTTTTCGTATCTAATCAAATAGCGTCGGTTCGTCGCGTTCCATCTGCTTCAGGATCGTACGCATCAGCGTTTCACGAATTAACCGACTTCGGTTACCCACATTATACTGCGCGCAGTAACGATCCAACGCACGCATCTCACTCTCATTCAACATGATCGAGACCTTGAACTCACGGGGTGCCTTCTGAGATGCCATATCCTTTAGAAATAAAAAGCCAATTTAATACCGGTCGTCACCAGACTACGACCCGCCGTATGGGTAAACTTCAACTCATTGATTTCCGTCGTCACCGGCATCATCGCCTGCTGGAACTGCGCAAAAGCCACAACACTGATCGCACTCTTCGGGGTCATCTGACAACGATATCCAAAGTCTGCACCGGCATATAATCCACCTAAGTACTCCTTCGACAGCGCGATACCATACCCCACACTCACGCCAAAGACCGGCGCATGCTTCTGCTCCGTGAACGGCATACGTACCGCTACCTGGATCGGCAGGAAATTATACTTATCCGCACCGATAAACAGTCCGTGATAACCCACTCCGCCGCCGACAAACACATGTCGGCCACCGATATGATGCGAACCCACCAACAGGTCTGCACTCGCACCGCCGCCTACTGCCTCTCCCGGTTGAATAGCCGCACCACCGGCTATCTCCACTAAGATTGATGCCTTCTTCGGCGTTGTGATATCCGGCAATTTCTCCGCTTCTAGTTGTTGCAGACGCTCTAACTCTTTCGCCTGCCGCTCCGCCTCAGCTTTCTCCTTCGCCTCAATCTCCGCCATCTGCGCATCCGTTAACACCTGCGCCACATCCGTCCGCGGGTACTGAAAACGCGCACCCTCGTCCGTACGAACAACCACCACCTCTTCGTTCTCAAAGAGGATCGTGCCCTTCACGCGTGCGCCCGTACGTAGTACTATGGTTTCCGCGTGCGCGCATGCGAGAACCATCAAAAAGCATATGGATAAGGCTATCTTTCTCATATCGGCTGCAAAGTTACAAAATAATTTGCATATATGCAAAATTTTGTATGATTTTTATGCATTTTCCACCAACTCAAAGTCAATTTGACTCTTATTCAGGTCCACACGCACCACCAACACCTTCACTTCATCGCCCAAGATATAGTCCTCCGGATGCTCGATCGTCATCATATGCACCAAGCCCTCACAGCGACTCTCGTCCAACTGCACGAAGAACCCGAAGTCCATGATCGACGTGATATGACCCGTCAGCACCTCACCCTCATGCTCTTTCATCCACATCGCCTGGAATTGCTTGATCGAGTCCCGTTCCGCCTGCGCCGCTTCTTGTTCGCATGCCGAACAATGTTCACATTTCTCTTCCAACTCCTCCCGCGTCAGCGAACAGGGCTTGCCGGTAAGGATGTATTTCTCCACCAACCGATGCACCATCAAGTCCGGATAGCGTCGTATCGGGGACGTGAAATGCGTGTAATGACTGAACGCCAGACCATAGTGACCGATGTTATAGGTCGAGTACACCGCCTTTGCCTGCGCCCGGATTGTCAACATATCCATCGTCCTATTCAAGGCCTCTTCCGAAATCGTCCGGTGTCTTCTTTTCGCTGTCTGAATGGCCTCGCGCTTAAACTTCTTCACCGCTTCCAATTTCTCGCTGTCCGGCAGGTCATGCACACGATAGACGAACGGCCGTCCGCTTCCTACCGCCTTCGCCACCGTCCGGTTCGCCAGTAACATGAACTCCTCGATCAGATGATGCGTCTCACTCGGTGACTCGAAGTATATCTCCGTCGGGAATCCGTTCTTGTCCAACTTAAACCGCACTTCCTCCTGCTCAATCGTCAGCGCCCCATTCGCAATCCGTTCCGCCCGCATCTTCGCCGCCATCTCGTTCAGTGTCGTTAAGGCGCTCGACATCTCGTCATCTCGAGATCTCGAAGTCTCGAGTATCTCCTGCGCCTCTTCGTAGTTCAGCCGCCTGTCGGACCGAATGACGGTGCGGCAGATCTTGTATTTCAGCACCTTAGCCTCCTCGTCCATCGTGAACACCACCGACATACAGAGCTTCTCCTCTCCCGGCCGCAAGGAACACTTGTCGTTGCATAGCTCCTCCGGCAACATCGGCAGCACGCGATCCACCAGATACACACTCGTGCCCCGTTGATACGCCTCGTCGTCCACCTTCGTTCCCGGCTTCACATAAAACGACACATCCGCGATATGCACACCGATCTGATATTCCTGTAACCCTTCACCCGTAACCGGTAACCTCTCAAACGAAATTGCATCGTCAAAATCCTTCGCATCCGCCGGATCGATCGTAAAAGTGAACACATCCCGCATGTCGCGTCTGCGAACTATCTCGTTCTGTATGTCGTTTCCGAAAATCATAGATTGTAAATCGTAGTACACAAAATCATAAAATCGGTTGCAAAATTACAAAAATTCTTGCACATATCAAAATTTTTCCGTAACTTTGCACGCTTTTTTGCGTGTAAAGCCTCGAGACCTCGAGATCTCGAGATATCAAATGACGAAAAAATAAAACTCTATACTATTATGAAAGTAAAAGTAAGTAATGTCAATCAGCCGATGTGGAAAGAGTGTAACGTACACGCTACCCTTCCCGCTGAGCTGAGCAAATTGCAAGAATTGGCCTACAACGTATGGTGGAGCTGGAATGCGGAAGCGAAAGACCTGTTCCGTTACATCGACAACGACGCATGGCATCGTGCCGGTTCCAATCCCGTCGTGCTGCTCAACACCATCAGTTACGACAAGATGGTAGAACTCACCAAGGATGAGAAGTTCATGAAGCAACTCAACGAGACTTACGCTGAGTTCCGCAAATACATGGACACGCCGAAGGACAAGAAAAAACCGACCATCGCCTATTTCTCCATGGAGTACGGCCTCACGCATGTGCTCAAGATCTACTCCGGTGGTCTCGGCATCCTCGCAGGTGACTATATCAAAGAGGCTTCCGACTGCAATGTCGATATGACTGCCATCGGTTTCCTCTATCGTTACGGTTATTTCACCCAGACTCTCAGTCCCGAAGGACAGCAGATCGCTAACTACGAGGCGCAGAACTTCTCCAACCTGCCTATCACGCAGGTCAAAGAAGCAGACGGTTCGAACATGGTGATCGAAGTGCCGTACCCCGACCGCATCGTCAGAGCGTACCTCTGGAAAGTAGCGGTGGGTCGTATGGACCTCTACCTCCTCGATACCGATAATGAACTCAACTCCGAATGGGATCGTTCCATCACCCACCAACTCTACGGTGGCGACAACGAGAACCGTCTCAAGCAGGAGATCATGCTCGGTATCGGCGGTATGCTTGCCCTCAACAAATTGGGTATCAAGAAGGACGTGTACCATTGCAACGAGGGTCACGCTGCCCTCATGGGACTCCAACGCCTCGTCGATCTCGTAGCCGAAGGACTTACCTTCAATGAGGCGAAAGAGGTCGTTCGCGCATCCGGTCTCTACACCTGCCATACCCCGGTGCCTGCAGGTCACGACTATTTCGAGGAGGATATCTTCTATAAGTACATGAACTCCTATGCCGGCAAACTCGGTATCGAGTGGAATGACCTCATCGGTCTCGGTCGTACCAATCCTGATGACCACAACGAGAAATTCTCCATGTCCGTCTTCGCCCTCAATACCTGCCAAGAGGCTAACGGTGTATCTTGGCTCCACGGTGAAGTATCGAAGAAGATGTTCTCGCCCGTTTGGCCGGGTTATTTCCCCGAAGAACTCCACGTGGACTATGTCACCAATGGTGTACACATGCCTACTTGGGCGGCTTCCGAGTGGAAGAAAGTATATAAGAAATACCTGCCGGCAGGATGGATGGCAGACCAGTCCAACCTCGACATGTGGAAGCCGTATGCCGACATACCCGATGCAGAGATATGGGCTACCCGTCTGAACCTCAAGCGCAAGATGGTGGATTATATCAAGGAGAAATTCCATGATGACTGGATGAAGAGCCAAGGTGACCCGGGACGTATCGTTCAGGCTCTGAGCGAGATGAACCCGAATAACCTCATCATCGGTTTCGGTCGCCGTTTCGCTACCTACAAACGTGCCCACCTCCTCTTCACCGACCTGGAGCGTCTGGATAAGCTGGTCAACAACCCGAATTATCCGGTTCAATTCCTCTTCGCCGGTAAGGCCCACCCGGCTGACGGTGGGGGTCAAGGACTCATCAAGCGCATCATTGAGATCAGCCGTATGCCGCAGTTCCTCGGTAAGATCATCTTCCTCGAGAACTACGATATGCGCCTCGCTAAACGCCTCATCTCCGGTGTCGATATCTGGCTCAACACCCCGACCCGTCCTCTCGAGGCTTCCGGTACCTCCGGTGAGAAAGCACAGATGAACGGTGTTCTCAACTTCTCCGTCAAGGATGGTTGGTGGTACGAAGGTTACGTAGAGGGCGCAGGCTGGGCTTTGACCGAGCATCGCACCTACGAGAATCAGGCCCACCAGGACCAACTCGATGCCGCTACGATCTACACCATGCTGGAGCGCGAGATCATTCCGCTGTACTATGCGAAGAACTCGAAAGGCTACAGCCCAGAGTGGATCCAGTACATCAAGAACTCGGTTACCAAGATCACTCCGCGTTTCACCATGAAGCGTATGATCGATGACTATTTCGATAAGTTCTACAACAAACTCGCGAAGCGTCACAACCTCCTCTTGGCTGACCACTACAAGGTAGCCAAGGAGATTGCCGCTTGGAAAGAGAACATGGTAGCGCATTGGGATGAGATAGAGGTAATCAATAAGTCGATCTCCAAAGATCTCAGCACCCTCACCGTTGGTGACAAAGCGAAGATCAACGTTGAACTCGACACCCATGATCTCAACGACAAGGGTATCGGCGTTGAACTCGTAGCTGTTCGTACCTCCACCCATAATAACGATAAACTCTACGAAGTAGAACCGCTCAAACTCGTTAAATCCGAGGGCAGCCACCTCTTCTTCGAGAATATCTACCAGGTGGACTACGCCGGTGGTATGAAATTCGCTCTGCGTATGTATCCGCAGCACGAACTCCTGCCCCACCGCATGGACTTCTGCTACGTCCGCTGGCTCTAAAAAAGAAAGGCAACCAACCGGTTGCCTTTTTTTATTTCAATCTCAGGAATCCTATTCCGAATCGTCGTACGGCTTCTCGTTCGAGTTCTTCGCGTACCGACGGGTCTGCGATAGAGATCAGTGCTTTGGCTCGTTCTGCCAACGGCAGATTCCGCAAGTACACGATGCCGTGCTCTGTGGCGATATACTGCGCCTGGAAGCGCGTCGTCACCACACCTGCGCCCGGTGCCAGTCTTGCCACGATCTTCGATTGCCCTTTGCTCGTCATACTCGGCAGCGCAATGAAGCATTTACCGCCTTCCGACAACGCCGCGCCGTACATGAAATCATGCTGACCGCCTACGCCGGAGATCACCGTCTCGCCGATCGAGTCCGCACATATCTGTCCCGTCAGGTCCACCTCCACCGCCGAGTTGATCGCCATCGCCTTGGGGTTCTGACGGATGATCTGCGGGTCGTTCGTCCATGCCACATCGCGGATCACAAAATCGCGGTTGCCGTCCACGTATTCATACAGGTGCTTCGAACCTAATATCAGACTGCCCACCGTCTTGCCGGGCAGTACTTTCTTTAGACTGTTGTCGATCACGCCCTTCTCGATCAGCGGCAGCACACCGTCCGTGATAGCCTCCGTATGCAGGCCCAGATGCTGATGGTCCTTCAGCGCATTGATGACTGCGTTCGGGATACCACCTACGCCGATCTGCAGCGTTGCACCGTCCGGGATCTCCGAGGCTACGTAGTTACCTATCTTCGTCTCGATAGCGTTCGGTACCGGCGTCGGCACTTCGACTAACGGCACATCGCCCCGACACATCGCTGTGATCTGACTCACATGGATCACCGGGTCACCGAACGTACGCGGCATGTATTTGTTCACCTGCGCAATCACCACCCGCGAGCACTCTGCACCCGAGAAAGCGATATCCGCCGACACACCGAACGAACAGTACCCCTCCTCGTCCGGTTCACTCACGTTCAGGAACGTCACATCCACCGGGATCTGTCGGCTCCGGAAGAGGAACGGCACCTCGCCCAGGAAAGCCGGAATCGTGTCCGCCACACCTTCCCGCATCGCCTTGCGTAAGGTGTTCGGTACGAAGATCGACAGCGCCCGGAACGAGTCCATCAACTCTTTCTTCGCGTACGGCGCATCCTCCGGCAGGATACCGAAACCGGAAATCAACTTCACATCCCGTAACTCACTCGCGCGCTGCACCAACGCGTCGATCAGCACCGTCGGGATACTCGTGCTGCCTTGGATCACGATCGTGTCGCCGCTCTTTACATGGCTCACCGCCTCGAGCGGACTAACGTATGTCGGGCAATTGGGCCGGGTCATAAGCATCGTATTGGGAATAATCTTCGTTAAACTTACGCAGTCGCTCTTCCAACTGTTCGTACTGGTCCTCGCGGATCGACGACGCACAGCCGCGCATACCGTCCCGTTTGGCGCCCGTGCTCTCCAGCGAGATAGCACTCACGCCGTAGTAGATCAACTTGTTCACCAGTTTGGCACCCGTCCAGTCTTTGTAGCCGAAGGTGAAGAAGAACCCGTCGCCTACCTCCTGGCCGTCTGCATCTTTGTCATAGACGATATGGAAGCCGTTGCGCAGCATGATCTCTTTGATCTTATGCGCGCGCCGCGCGTACTCCCGCGTGTTCTCCACGTAGCGCAACCGACCCTCGCATGCCGCCTGCAGCATCGCCGCCATCGCATGTTGTACCGAGTGCGTCACGCCGCTCGAGAGCACGTAGAGGAAAGTGTAAGCAAAACTCTGCAGCAACTCGCCGCTGTTATGCAGCCGCTCGCCCAGCGCCGGATAGACGCGCTTCGCCAGAGCCGGATCGATCGCCACAAAAGCCGCACGCTGACCCGCGTAACTGAAGATCTTCGAGCATGAGATCATCTGGATGCAGTTATGCGTGTAGCGCCCTACACTCGGCTGGTACGGCTCCGCATACGGATTACCGCGATCCGGCGCACGGAAGTCCATGTTCATATACGCCAGGTCCTCCAGCACGATCGCATCGTACTGAGATGCCAACTCACCGATGATCTGCAGTTCCTCCTCCGTCAGACACGCCCAGGTCGGGTTGTTCGGGTTGCTGTACAAGATACCTGCGATACGACCGCTCATCAGGTGCCGTTCCAACTCGTTCTTCAACTTCGCACCGCGGTAGTCCGCGATATCAAACGCATCGATCCGGCTACCTATCACGCGGCATTGCATCTTCTGCACCGGGAAACATGGATCCAAAAACAGGATCGTGTCGCGTTTCGGGTCCAACTGGATCAGCATCATGTTCAGCGCAAAAGCCGCCTGCATCGAACCCACTGTCGGCAGGATACACTCCGGCGGACGCTGCAGACCGACGAAAGCACGTACGAACTCAGAACCCCATTTCTTCACTTCGGGGATACCGATGATGATCGGATAATGCGCCGCACAACCCTTCATCAAGGCCTCATGCTCCGCCTCGATTCCGATCTCCGAAGCCGGCAGACCCGGTTCACCCAACGCCATGTTCACGTACTCCACACCCGTCGCCTGCTCGATGTTCTTCACCACGCCCGCCAACTGACGGATACTCGCGTTGCCTAACTCGTCAAAATCCCGCAGACCGAACTGCCGGCATATCGAGTCCACTATATGTTTATCTAACGGAAACTGCATCAAAATTCTTAATTTTTAATTTTTAATTCCCGAGTGGTTGAACCCGGCTTCAACCGCTTTAACGTTGGTTTCAACAACCGCTTCTCCCTTTCTCGCGAACACGCGCGAAACGCCTGCTATCATCTTATCATGTTCGATGCCGAGCATCGGTATCGCGGCTCCGAGCAGCACCATGTTCGCAGCCTGCGCCGGAGCACCTGCCTCTTTCGCCAGCGCCTCTACGTCCAGCAGCACATGGTGCTCATACGCCTTGATGCGCTCCAGCACCGCCTCTATCTCCGGGTAGTTCGGGATGTTCAGGAAGGGCACACAACTCGTCACGATCCATCCGTCCGGCGCCAGGTACTCCACGTACCGCAATGCCTCCATCGGCTCCAACGAGATGATCAGGTCCGCACCACCCTTCGGGATCAGGTCACTCATGATCGGCTCCGAACTTAACCGTAAGTTCGACTGCACATCACCGCCGCGCTGCGACATGCCGTGAACCTCCGCCTGCTTCAGGTATAATCCCTCCTGCAGCGCCGCTTCTCCTATCACCGTGGCGATCGACAAGATGCCTTGTCCTCCCACGCCTGCTAATATAATATCCTTTTTCATGGCCAATTCTTAATTTTTAATTTTTAATTATTCTTAGCCGCTTTCAAATGACGTTTTAATGTCTGTATGCATTCGCGCCTTGCAATGACTACCGATGTTCCGTTATAGTCGATCTCTTCGCGCAGCACGCCTTTTATCTCCTCCATGTTCTTCGGCAGCGGCACCACCACGCGCACATGCTCCGGCTCCACGCCCAGACCGATACATATCTGTTCGAGCCGACCGGTACCTGCGCTGTCCTGACCGCCTGTCATACCCGTCGTCAGGTTATCGCTTATCAGCACCACCACGTTCGCTTTCGCGTTCACGCAGTCTAACAGACCCGTCATGCCTGAGTGGGTGAACGTGCTGTCGCCTATCACGGCTATCGCCGGATGCTGACCCGCATCGGCGGCACCTTTCGCCATCGTCACCGACGCACCCATCTCCACGCAGGCATGTATCGCATGGAAAGGCGAGAGTGCACCTAAGGTGTAGCAACCGATATCGCCGAAGATACGGGCGTTCTCGTATTCGCGTGCCACCTCGTTCAAGGCAGTGTACATATCGCGGTGACCGCAACCCTGACACAGTGCCGGCGGCCTACCTACCACGATCGCCTCTTTCGCATACGTCGGCAGCGCCTCCAGACCGATAGCCGTACGTACTGCATCCGGACTCAACTCACCCATCCGCGGCAGCACGCCTGTTAAGCGGCCTTCTATCTTGATCTCCGACGGCACCATCCCGCGCAGCAACTCTTCTACCACCGGCTGCCCTTCTTCCATCACCAGTATCTCTTTCGCTCCGTCGGCCACCATCTGCGCTACCGGCGCCGCAGGGATCGGATATTGGGTGATCTTGAGTATCGAGCATCCCATCTCTGCTTGGTAGTTCTCCATCAGGTAGTTATACGCGATACCCGTCGTCACGATCGCTTTCTCCGGATGGCTACCCTTGACATATACGTTATGCCCGTCCGTCTCGCTGTGCGCGACGAAACTCGGCTGCGCCGCTACCAACTCTGCGTAGTTGCGCTTCGCAAAAGCCGGCAGCAGGATGAAGTGGTTCACATCCTTCGGCATCGATCGCTCGTTCTGCGGCCGCGGCTTCTCTGTTATGTTGACCACCGCCCGGCTATGCGCCATACGGGTCGTCACGCGCATCAAGATCGGTGTCCGGAGCTGCTCACTCAGTTCAAACCCGTACGCCATCATGTCGTACGCCTCCTGTTGGTTACTCGGCTCCAGACACGGTATCATTGCAAACTTCGCATAGAATCGGCTGTCCTGCTCGTTCTGACTCGAGTGCATCGACGGGTCATCGGCAGCCAGTACGATCAGACCGCCGTTCACACCCGTGATAGCGGCATTCATGAAGGCGTCGGCACATACGTTCATGCCCACGTGCTTCATACATACCAGCGCACGCTTACCCATGTACGACATACCCAACGCCGCTTCCATCGCCGTCTTCTCATTCGCCGCCCATCGGCACTGAATACTGATTGCTGATTGCTGATTACTGATAACTTTCGACTGAATATACTCCGTGACCTCAGTCGAAGGTGTTCCCGGATAGGCATATACGCCGCTCAGACCCGCATCGATAGCACCCTGCGCGATCGCCTCATCGCCCAATAATAACTTTTTCATGATATAGATGGTTTCGATTTCGCCTGCAAAGGTACTCAAAAAAAATGACATATGCAAGAGAAAAAAGGAAAAATCGCTCATTTCGGGCGATTTTTCCTTGAGAGTGCGCAGAGCGATTAACCGTGCTGCTGGTCGTACTCAGCGCCGCAAACAGACCAGTACCAAGCCTTGAGGGTCTTTTTGCCGCCTGCGAGGTCTTTCTGAGCCATGAAGGCTTGCTGGTCAGCAAGTTGTTTGCTCAGATCGGCTGCACGGGTTGCAACCATGTCGCGTACTGCGGTGAAGCGTGCGCGGACTGCTACCTCACGGTTGGACAGCGGAGTGGTACGCTCCACTTTTCTGCGGAGGTACAGACGGTTACAGTCTTTTGACTCGGTCGCTGCTACACGATGAGTTGCCAGCAACATCTTCTCGCAAGAATGCTGACCTTTCTTGCCGGATTTACAAAGTACGCCCGACACATGGTCGATACCGGCACTCCAAACAACTTTTGCCACTTTATGCAGATCATGTTTTACCTCCGGTCTGCGTAGAGGGGATAAAGGTTAATGAATGTTAATTTTTAATGTATAATGTTTAGTGTTGAATGATTAGAGGTTTATGGCCGATAAAAGCGCTTCGCGGTGTATATAGCGAGACGGACAAGAAGAAACAGCACAAAGAGGATGGCAAAGGCTGCACAATACTTGTAAAACGAGGGTACATAAGGTTTCTCGACCGTTTCTGTCTTAGTTTCCGTCAATGTGATCGTGTCCGTCTTGAGTGTCTCGCGGTCACGCCAGCGGGTGTGCCATTTCTCCAGATAGACCGTGTCGGGCGGAGAGCCTACCCCCGCCCCCTCCCTGTAGGGAAGGGAGATTTTTGCAGGGCGGTAGGTATATGACACACTATCGTGCAGATAGATGCTGTCGCGTTGGATGGTGTTGGAGAGGCGGGTATGGTTACTTTCCGTTGAACTGCGCACCGCGGAGCAGGCAGGCAAGAGCATCCACAGAACTGCAATGCTCAGTAAAAAAGCGTTCGGGTGTGGTAATCTCGATATAGTTCTCATGATCGGGGTGTTTTTGAAGTTTGGTCACCAAGTCGCGTTCGGTCTGTCGGGAATGGAGCAGCGTGTTACCGCTCAGCTGTCCGACGAGGATGCAGCCTGTGGTGTGGTCTTTGTTATTGCCTGCATGAATACGGATACCCTCGAAGCCAGGCACATAGTTGACCAGCGGCAGCACGCGACCGAACTTGGAAGACCGGGTGAGTGTCAGTTTGTACCACCCGAGAGGGATAGCTCCTTTAGGATGGGTGGCGTTGGGGACGGTGGGCGGTTCCAGTGTTCCGCAGAAAGGTTTGCCTCCAACAAGAAGGACACCCGTAGTCTCGCTGGGAGACTGATTGATACGAATAAGAGATAAAAGCATAGTCTTATTTACGATTTAGTCATTTACGATGTACGATTTATTTAGTCATTTAGACATTTAGCTATTTATGACGATAGCGATAGTGATAATCCACTCCGATGAGGGCACCGGCAAAGGTGAGGGTTTCACCGTAGGCTACGAGGAGGGAAGAATCAATGGTTCCTGCTGGAGGAAGTGCCACTCCTGCCACGAGCAGTGCGCATCCAAAGATGCACATTGCCGTAGCGAGGATAAGTTGCAAAAGAGACTTTTTCATTGCACTGGACTTTTAATCAGCCATATATTGCTGATGCTTAATCTCCGAGTTTGGCATACTCCATTGCAAAGACGTAACCGCTGAAATCGCCGTACTTCTTTTGGTTCTTGAAGGCAGTGAGATACGCAGCCTTCTGTTCGGGATCCGCGAGGGCGGTCTTCGCATTGACACGTGCTGTGGCGAACTTGGTGCGCTGTGCCAGTTGGCGTGCAGTAGGTTCCTTGGTAGAAGGATTACAAATCTTACCAGAGAACACCTTGCCGTTCTTTCTGAAGAAATACATGTCGGAGTGACCACAGATCTTGCCACTCATGGACTCAATAAGTGCGTTTGGTTTAATAAGAGACATAATTAATTAAAGTTAGATTGTTGATAATAATTGTAAATAATACCTTCCTAGGCGGAGGCCGCTCCTTCCGCTTCAACGGAAGGACGCTCCGGGTTTTACTTGACTCATAATAATGTAGTTGTTTGATGTTAATAAATGGGTTATTTTGAAATCGAGTGCAAAGATACGATGCGGGGGAAAAACGGGCAGGGGACATTGTGGGACATGCCGACAAAGTCCCCTGCTTGGAGTGTTATTATCCGACATCTATGTCGTACTTCTCACAGAGGTAGCGAACAGCTTTGGGAGGAAGGAGTTGTTGCTTTGGGGTAATACCCATTGAAGTCAGAAAGGTTCGATCGGATTTGAGCCACCGGCGGAAGGTTTCCGATGATACGCCCGCGGCATTTGCGAGCTCATATTTATACATTGATTTATATTTCATCATTGTTGCTTGAATTATAGTTGTCGACAGATCGCCGACATGACACAAAGAATAATCATCCCAAAATCTCGGGAAACAAATAATCTATAAATCAAGCAACAGGAGGAGGACGAGTACATGGCATAAATAAGGCGGCTACCACGAATGGCAGCCACCTTATTTATCGTTTGGTATTATGCGTGCCTTTATGGCACTATAAAATTCAATTATTAACTATTGGGCATCTTGTGCTTCGTCCGGACGGAGAATGTCCTTTCCTGGAGAGAGATAGTCGTTGCTGGATAATTCAGAATGAAGAAAAGCATCATCCAATAACTGGATAAACAGATTTTGTGCAGATTTCTTGTCTAATTCAAATTTATTACCGGCTGATATTTTCAGTCTTCTTGAGAGATAAGCATGTTCCCTCGCGAATTGAATTATCCTTTCTTTATCAACCACATTTAAAATTAAGGCATTCGTTGTTACCTTGATTAACTTTCTAGCAAATGAAATGTCACTTTCTGCTCTCTCCCGTAGTTTAGCAATATCCTCGACCAAATCCACTGCATCAATCTGCTGTATTGAACTGCGTGCAGAACGCTGCACGATATCCTTGAAGTCATTAAATTTCTCCAAGATGGATATATTGTAGATCAAAGTCGTATTATCTAAGAGGAAGAAATCTATTTTCCCATCAATTCTGAAGATATCATCTTTTACAATATCTATTTGTTCTGCGTCCTTAAAGATGAACAAGTTTCGTCCTTGTTTCAAGAGATTGACGGAAAAGGTTTTACGATAGATAATGATATGATTTCCTTCCACTCCATAACTGGCAATCCAGGCATCCACATCCTCAAATGTGTCGGTGTTAAAATCAAAGATGCGGTTGTTGTCCGCGGTAAAGTAGCCATCATTGAACAAGTTAGCATCCACCTCTTTCATCAACGAAATCGGACGGAGTTCTTCTTCTAGATCATATTGATAGATTACGTTTTTCCTATCTTCTGCTCCAGATAGATTCAATACTGCAAAGGTGGGTTCATCCATCATCTGCCGAAGCTGAAGCAAATTGTCACGTAATACAGTCTTAATCGGAGCAAGCGCTTCATTTTTAATGTTTGCCTTCTTCAGTATATAGTCATCTTGTTGATGCAGGATGAAATACAGGTTCATTCCACATTCTTGTTGGGCGATTAGCCCATCCATTTTTTGTTGTAATGCTTCTTTTGTCATAATTGTGCTATTTAAGGTGTTAATCGATTATGCTTGAGGATAGAGCCAATATACGGTTCTGGATATTTTTTGATAAGATCGGACAATTTCATTATCTAAGGGTATCTCCCCATACGATAGGAATATGGTATTTTTCGGTAGTTTATCCGTCTCTCCCGCATAGAGGTGAAATCCTTTTAAAGCCAATATCGGACTGGCTGCATACCAATCCGTTCTTTTCAGAATGACACAATACATAAGGAATATCACAGCAAAAACAATAATATCCCTTATATTGCCAAAATCAAAACTCACTATTGTCAAAATGGTAAATAGTAATGACATGTATTCAGCATCCTTGTTTTCAATATTCTGGATTTTTACTGGCAGCGCGTCCGGCGAGCCTTTTAACTTATGGCGCAGCATCCAATACACACATTGACTCCACAGGAATCCCAACAGGCAAAAGAGGGCTACAAAATTCCTTGGCCGATCCAGAAACAGATTACCCCATCCGACAAATTCCCAGTCTGGTCCAAAATAAACTGGAATATCAATACTTTTGATAAACGCCAATATGAATATTAATTCCATTGACATAATACATAGATTTGTTTTATTTAATAGTTTCATATGTAATTTATATTAGAGATTATATTTAAGCATTCGCGCCAATAAACAACTGATAACATTATTATATCATAGGCAGTTCTGCAGAATAATACCTAAAATAATTCTTTATGTATGCGTATTCTTTAGATTTAGAATTATTACGATGATCTTTTTCTAAAGCATATACAAGTTAAGCTGTCTATCTATATTATTCTCATTCCAAAATTGCCATAGCAGATCACTATATCGCTTTCTTTACCTGTACACTTGCACTGCTATATTGTATTCTTACTAGCGACTCTCTTATGTTATTATTGAAAATTCGCCGCAAAATTACTGCTATTTTCGCATTCCTGCAAAAAATAGCGTGGATAATTGATTAAACACAAATATATGATATTCAATCAATTGATTATTTTTAGCGTGGATTTTTATCTATTTTTGATTATTGGGAAGGAATAGAAACCATATTTTATACCGCCGTGAAAGCTTATGACCAAACGATAGAGAAGTGTATAAGAAGATATAACCCAACAAATAAAGGACACCGCTCGATGTCCTTTATTTGTTTTTATGCTAATTTTTTTTACTACCTGATTGTCATCTCTACTAAAAAAGAATGAAGATTCTTGAATGATTAAACAAAAATAGAAGGGCAAATGACCCAACGTGCCGTTATTCGGATCATACATAGTACGCGGCTGATGGGTCTTATGCATCTGGTCATATCCAAACAGCAGATCTCCGTTAGATGATTTCGGTTCGGTGAACTTGTTGCCCATCTTGCCGGAAGGAGGAATTAGTACATCAATCCAAATGCCCAAAGGGGAATAATTTGATTCGCGGCATACTCTATCTCGTCGCGTACCACATACCCATTCGGCACTTCCGATATCTGCTTCTTTCCTTTCTTCTTGCCGCCCACCTCAAACGTATAATCACCTACGCTGAAATCACTCACACGAGATGAAATTACATCGTGCGTCACATGCAGCTGATTATAGAAAAACGTCTCTCGCGCATTGCCAATCTCCGCTTTTTCTCCCACCAGCGCATATTGGATATTCGTGTTGTTGAGGTACACCTTCTCTACCTTGCCCAGTCCGCGCATACCTCCTGTATCATCACGCAACTGACCTATCATATCTGCTTTCTCCATGAATAACAGATAACTCGGTACGTCATTGCGACTAATATGCAGTTCGTTAGCCAATGCTTGCGCCTCTGGCTTATACGGAGCATTCTGCGCTACAATCGATAACATCTGCCGCAGTTTTCTGCCTGTTGCTGGACTCATCTTCGCGTAATGCGGTATATCCGACTCCATTGTTTGACGAATCACATTCTGCATGCGCTCTTGAAAATCGCCTTCTAATGCAAACGGATAGTAACCGTCGCGCAAGTACTGCCGGAATAACGGTAACGGATGCGGCAATGATTTAGGTTGCGCTTTACCTTCCAATATATCTTCCAGACTATAGACCGGCACATCTATCTTATGCACCAGTTTCAAGTACTCTCGGAACGACATGCCATGCAGATGTCGCATGATCACACGCCGGCTCAAGTCTGCCTCGCCATCTAATAAGTCAAGGATAGAAGAACCCGTAATGAACACTTTCAATGCCGGATGCGTATCGTATATCTGCTTTATTTCGCGACTCCAACCATCATACTTGTGTATCTCATCGATGTACAGATGATCACCTCCTTCTTTCACAAACTCATCTGCCAACTCCACCAGCGTATGCAGCGTGAAATAGCTATGATCGGCAGACACGTAGAGACTATGTTCTTCCGGAGTCTCGATGATATGCTGCTTCACCATCGTACTCTTACCAACTCCTCGTCCGCCGGTCAGGCATTGGAGCCGTTTGTCCCAATCCATTTGGCTGTACAGATACCGCTTGAAATCTATCGATGTCAAGTCCAATTGCTCCTTCATGTACTGCAATAATGCTTCGTTTATCATAGCCTTATCAGTTCAATTTGCACTCTTCAAGGTGCATATTTTTATATTTAATGCACTTTTCACGGTGCAAATGTACTGCTTTTTTTCGAGATATGCAAGACTTTGCTCACGAAAAGTGCATTTTTTTCTTCAGTTTCGCAATCGCCACACGCTCCAGACGATACCAATGCTGCGCGTCATCGCAATAGTACGTATTGTAAATATCATCTAAAAAATATACCAGAGTAACAACCATGTACGGATTAGGATAGAGTGTAGCTTCATCAAAGATCGCTTGTGCCTTGGTCGAGCCGGAGTTGACCTGATCCATCACACTCATACCGGTTAATTTATACACACGTTCGCCATCGGCATTATAGCCATAATAACCGGCGTACTTCTCTATTGATTGCTTTCGAAATAGTCCCTATACTTCATCTTGAGTCTCATGATTTGGAAGATATTATATTTTTGTCGAACTACCATTCTATAGATCTGTTCCTGATTAGAATCTTTAATTTCAGCACTGTATGACTTAATATATGTTTGGTTGGGGTTTGATACCTCGATATCGATATCATCATCCCAATCAGACCATTTTCCATTTATTGCTTGCATATAGCACTCAAAAGTACTTACATCATAATAAAATCGGCATATAGTATGGTTTTGTATCCGCTTACATTCATAAAATGGAATGTAACTCCATTGAAAGTATGCTAAATGCCTTAACTCTCTCTGCGGAAAGTAGGTTGGCAACAATGGATTGTATTCCACAACCGGCAAGTATGGGAACACATCATCTCTGTGTACCCAATCAGAATCATTACAACAATATAGGGCACTGTCAGGACAGACAAACCACATATCATCACCATTTTCAAACTCAACAAGGACAGGATTCTCGATTTTCATTGTTCCAACATAATACTGATAGTATCTGCCCTGTTGCGAACTATTACTGCAGGAACACAGTCCCACAAAACACGTAAATAATGCAAGTTGAATTACTCGAACCATGATCTTATTCTTTGCCATAATGTTGGATTTTGTTTAAAACCGTTAGACTCTACTATACTATTCACTGTCTCTTGAGAAACCGATGCAGAACGAACGCTACGATCATTAGTCTTCGTCATGACACCAGTGATGGCGCAAATTACCACTGCATGGACGATAGATGTCCTGCAACCTGCCCGACGCATCCCACATAAAGAATGTGGTAGCGTCATTTTCCATGTCATATATACTGCGCACCTGATGGCTGACAATGCTGTTATTTGCGCTACAATAACCGTGCCCCCGTAGTAATCATAACCCGTTTCCCAATCATCTTATATGCTTGCTCATAGCGGTAATGCCCCTCATAGAGAGAGGTATCTTTCTCATCCCATGCAAAATTCGCTATAGGGTTTTCCGATTGGAATACATACTGAGGCTTGGCATACACGTTAATGGATACCAGATACAATAGGGGCAAAAAATATGTATGGTAGTATTTCATTAACAAGATTAATAGTGATAGTTACATATAAATAATGTATTAGTTGTGGTATCTATTACCACGACTGTCTTCTCAAAAAAATCATTATGGAGTTGTAATGTATCTTGCATGATTATTTTGAAATAACCAGCATCGCTATTACAACATTTCTCATATTCCTGCACTAAAGAATTATTAGATAGATAAGATGCGCTTTCTAATACTACGGCTTTCAAGGATGAATGTTCGGATAAAGAATGCCATCCGGTCCAATTTACTACACTATTAGCTAACACATATTTTTCAACAACATACCATTCTCCGATTGCGTTAGATTCATACCTTTTTGATGAGATAACGCTGACCTCACTGACACACAAAATGTCTGAGAGGTGTTTCTCATACTTATTCACGCATGAAAACATGCTGATAAGAAAGATGAATAATACTATACGTATTTTATTTGACTTTTCCTTGTCCATAATAATATATGTTAAATGGTGTTCCCTTTCCAGCAACCATCGAACCTATTTGAGTTGCAATATTTCTAAACCCTCGCCCCCTCTGCATATCAAAATCATAAATGTCTAATAGCCCATTTTTATTGCCTATCCTCACCGTTCCTCCATTATCTATCAAAGTTACCTGAATAGTGCCATATACCAAACCTGTTTGGATATTAAGATTTTTAGGATCTAGGAAATTAACATGTTTAGAAGATCCAATGGCAGAAAAATCAGATTTCGAAAGAGGAGATAAATCAACTTTAGCAGCGTCAACGTACAACGGATTACCATTTCCATTTCGATACCAATTATTTGCCTCAGAAAGATTTAATTGCCCATCCCAGTCTGGTCTATTTGATAGTCCATTATAGTTTTCCTGCATAGAGTTTCTATTTTCTTTATTCAGAAATTCAACCCCCACATCAAATCCTTCAGCTACATCTTTTTCCATTCCTTGTGTAAATAACTTTGAATCCATAATAATCGGATTTCCTTGCAGTCCATTTTCGTCTGTACCAAGAAGATTTCCATCCAAATCATAAACCGGCCTCATTCCATCCGGATCAACGTATTTAATAGGATTCCATGCTGCATACGCATAAGGAGAAATATACAGATAATCATCCACCAACGGATCTACTTTGGTCCAATGGTACAGCGGTGATGCATAGTACCTTGCGCCGAAATAATCATACCCGGTTTCCCAGTCTCTTTCTTTACCTGTAAATTTGAACCGTTCATCGTAGCCTATTGCTTGCTGGTTCGCCAGCAGTTGCCCGTATGGCAGGTAAAATCAAAGATCACTAATTCCGCTGCAAAGATACAAATAAATTTTGATATATGCAAGGGTTTGTATATTTTTTACCACATATGGATAAGAGAGTCATCAGGATATGGAAATCCGCAAAAGAAAAAACATTCGCTAGGGAGTATTTTCTGATTAACCATATCAATACAAAACCACCAACTGCATTGATCATCAGAAGATCCCACGTAATTATAATTGGTGTCCGGCTGTACCTCAATTGGTATGCTCGATGTCGTCCAAAACTCATTAATGTTTTCTCCCCAAAGTCTCACTATATGACCATTATATCTGGACGCACCGCAGTAGGTCCCATCTTCATACTCATTTTTCTCCACATGTCTCACCGATAAGGCGATCCGTTGATTTGACTGACGAGATGCACGTAAATCGATAGCAAAACAGGTGTCCGCTATATCCGATGAAATGTAAGGGACGTACAATCCTAGTATGTGTTGTACTTTGGGTGACAATTCCGCAGTAGAATCCAATGATTGGTCAAATATTGGGATATTAATACCAAGATCATTCTCCACAAAGAGGTCATTACCTTCGATTACCGGGCTCTCATAAAACATCTCAATACCAAGCAAGCTGAATGCTATTGCCCCGACAAAAAACCATATATACTTTTTCATAATTTTATACCTAGTCTTCTTAATAATGCAGGAACCCCAGATTGACGTACGTAAGGAGATATTGTCCCTACATTCTTATATGGCCATGGCTGCAGCACACTAATGTAACTTCCATCAGAAAAATACTCTATAACGCCATTGGATTTCGCCGGATAAATATAATAGTTATACGAATCTCCTTTGTTCTTAGCGAATCTCATATCCCCTTGCACATCTGTTAGTCCAGAAGGAAACAACGTTCCGTTAGTATGGCTATGATAGTTATCAGTCATTTTTGCGCCAGTAAACCCCTCAACACGAGCTGCAGCGAAACCAGAATACACATAATCTTTATTACGATTTGTATATACACCTGATACATTTTTATCTGTGTTTACTAACGCATATTCTACAGAAGAGTTGTCGGCTAGAAATTTAAAAGCAGCTGCTGCTTCATTTTCTTTTCCCTCGGCAAATTGGAAGTATGTATAGTTAGTGTTGTTACGCTCCCTTCCATGAAACCCCATATCAATTGTGCCATAGTCAAAGGAAATAGATTTTCCTTTAATTGCGATTGCATCTTGGGTTTTGTCTCGAATTCTGGCTTTAATTGTGCCATCATCAGATAATTCCCATACATCTCTCCCGTCCGGATCGACAAACTTCAACGGATTCCACCCACAATAAGCATAGGGTGATATATTCGGATATTTGTCAGCCAACGGATCTACTTTGGTCCAATGGTACAGCGGTGATGCATAGTACCTCGCACCGAAGTAATCATACCCGGTTTCTGCATCGCGTTCTTTTCCGGTGAACTTATACCGCTCATCATGACCTGCAACCTGTTGATTGGCCAATAGTTGTCCATATGGCAGATAATGCAGGTATTGAACAGCGTTTCCACCTTGATCTGTAATCCAGTTTGCTGAGCCCAGATGGTCTGAGTGGCGGTAGAAGATATCCTTTTCCATATCATATGCCTCACACAGGTCATGCATTATCATCCAGAGCAGATCCGTTTTGTAATCCACCTTCAGACTTAACAGATAGCGCATCGGACATGTGTATTGCAAATCTTCAGGTGCATTGCCGTAGATATCCTCATTCATCGTCACATCCGGCATCGTCTCTTTCGGATACTCGAAGGGATATGCATGTTGATAGATTTTAGGCCACTCATTCAACAAAAATACCTCATGCTGTGTTTGTGGCTCGGATAGGACATCCTGTGACATCGAGCACCATCCTCCACAACCTATGGCGTTCCCCAAACGTTCACCCTGCACATAGTAATGCTTGGTATATTCCTTAGGTGTAATGGTCATATACGGATTAGGATAGAGCACCACGTCATCCAGTTGCACAGATGCCTCTGACAGCGTTTCTGATGAGTGCACAACATCGCTTACACCTGTCAGTTTGTATACACGATCGCCGTTCGCATCGTAGCCATAGAATCCTGCCTGCGTGTTATCCAACACCATACGGAGACGGTTCTCGTCATCCCAGTCATGGAAACGGGCATATTCTTCTTTGCAGTTCAATATCTGGGACAGATTACCGTTGGCATCCCAGAACAACTGGGTGTGCGTATTGTTTTCTTGGTCAAAGATCACTCGCGGCTGATGAGTATGCCTGCTAACATCATACCCCCAGTGTGTATTCTCATCTGCCACTCCGCTTATATAACCACAAAAACCGTGCCCAAATCGTCCTGCGCGAGAATAATCTGCATCAAAGCCGTAAACAAATGGACTTGTGTATGAATATGATGCAATTAATCGGTCTTGGACATCATACTTATTCTCATGTTCATATAGACCGCCCATACCATAACAATCGGGGAAAGATTGCTTGATGTCAGTGACATTACCTACCCCATCGTAATCATAATCCAAATCCTGCAATTCACAGAGAGGGGAAATCGTCCTTATGTTTTCCAAACGGTTGCGGAACCGGTCATATTGATAAGATGTCCACACTCCATTACCGTATTGTCGGTATATATTACGTCCCTGCTCATCATAGTATAGTTTGTGAACGACGGGCATGTAAGGTCCCATTAGCGGAGAACGGAATACTTCTTTTAGTTCCCCGCTTGCATAGTATGTATAGGAAACACTGTCGCCATCCGGATAGATAATATTCTTTGTCCGCCCGAAACTATCATAGGTGTATCGCGTACGGAAGGTATAAACATTACTCTCTGTTGGAATAACTATTCTACGATGTGATAGGCGGACATTACCCATCCGGTCATAATACAGTCGGGTAGAGCCTGTTCCATCTTCACAATACGCCATTCTGCCTGCCATCAGTAATCGTAACATATGGTAGTTTATACGCCCATAAACTATCAGTAGTATACGGAAGATGACGTTTAGTCAATGTCTGAGCTTGACTCTGTATTGCAAGCATCAGCATAGCCCCCACTACGAATAATGGAAGATGAAAACTTCTCATACGCACGCACGACTATTAATAATGTAATGGTTATTGCACCATAAATTGTCCGACAAGGGCACCGCCTGCTGTCTCAATATGGAGTACGTACACGCCGGTGTTGGAAATCTGCTCGGAGAGAGAAGTGGTGAATTGCTGATTGACAACAATACCTCCGGTAGATGCATTAACGACAATTGCTTGCGCAGATGGGATGGCTTCATCCTGTTTAAGAATGGATAATGCGTTACCGTCAATAGTTGCACGGAAACTTCTTGGACGGGTAGGTGTATCACCAACTTCTCCCGAGCTATCTAATGGTCCATCACCCGGAAGAGGTTGCATTGTTATAACCTCTGTTAATTCAATCTCTACTTCTATAGCATGAAGTAGAACGCACGGCATTGTGAGAAGAATACACAATGATAAAAAGAAAAACTTTCTCATACTTGTTGTAATTTTGTGGTTAAAGATATGTTACGTCAATACGCTTAATCGTTTGACGGCACAAAATTACCGCTATTTTCGCATTCCTGCAAAAAATAGCGTGGACAATTGATTAAACACAAATATATGATATTCAATCAATTGTTAAAATTTAGTGTGGATTTTTATCCTTTTATGATTGTTTAGAAAGTCTATTCGTCGTCAAATCGATCAAAAAATCACGTAGTTGCGTGCTATTTGTCCCCAGTTTTTTAGCTATTCGATTTTTGTAGTTTCGAATACCACTCTCAGAATAACACAACCAATCTGCCATTTGTTTACTTTCCGGATTTCCTATTAAGACCAAAATACAGAGTCGTATTTCTTTCTCGGACAATTGATAGATACTTTGTAACTTGCTTACCAGCATTCCGAAATTGTCATTGATTAATTTAAACATAACTGCAGAATCCTTCCAATATATATTGTCAGGGAAATTCTCATTTTGAAAGAAGATGGCACAGTTCTGCTCTACTTGATTGACCAAATTATTGGTGTACTCTGTGTATTCGTGAACTAATTGTTCATGGCATTGCTGTGCAGCTATCTTCTTCGAGGTCAGTTCGTTTACTTGTTGTGAGAGCAATTGATGTTGTAAGCGTTTGCGATGTACATAAATCCAGATACTTGCTCCTACAATGACCAATGTACCCATTATTGCATAGAGCCATGTCCAACTTAGTTTGCGATTTAAATCTGGCTCTAATAACTGAACCGCTTGAGCATGCTTACTCCTATTAATTTCAATAAGCTTCTGAGTATCAGATCTATCAGCAGCTGCCTCACGAACTTCATCAATATCTTTTGTTTGATCATCTGCTGTCAATATATACAATGCATTATTCACAGCAGATATATCATCGGTATGTTCCAGAATATACTTAGCGTACCGTGTAGCAGAATCTTTTTGTGTAAGAAACGAATACGCCTGCGCCATTTGGACATAGGAAATAAAAGGTGGATTTTCAAAGGACTGTGCCTCTTTTGCAAAAAACAAGAGCGAATCATATTGCTTGCATTTGAGATACAACTCAGCTCTAGTTCCTAAGACATGAGCAATTACGTCTACATCATCACATCCCTTTTCTATCTGTAAAACCAATGTGAGTGTTTCCGTTTTCTTTCCTTGCTCCGCCAACTCAAAAGCCATATCGTTTAGACAGTAATAGTAAGATAGTGTATCTTTGTCGCCCAGGAAGATATTTGCAGAACGCTCAAACATGTCATATGAGAGGTCGAACTCGTTGGCTCGATGACATATATCTCCCATATTGTTGTATATGCGTCCGAGAATTTGCTTGTCATCCGAACCGGCATGTATGGCGTTGATGAAGACCTGCATGGCTTCTACCGGGTGTTCTTTCTCGCGCAGGATCCGTCCGTAGTGATAGCACGCATGAGCGTATTCATCGGCATAGAACCATTGCCATTGACCGAGTGTCTCGTATGCCTGCGCGAGTTCTGCGCTATCATTGTATATACATCCTTTCATCCACAAGCTATCTGCCTGCGCGACAACAAACTGCGCTTTGCGAATAACGCGAGGTGTACAAGCTGTAATAACACATACTATCAGCAGAAACAATATGTAATATTTCCTGTGCATTTGACGTGCAAAGATACGCAAAAAATCGCATATACACAAGTTTTTTCGATAGAATCTTAAATAAATCTTGATTTTGAGGCGGAATCAATAGAAAATAGCAGATACGTGTCGGCAACTAGCCAACGCAATACGAAGAAGAGAAGATGAAGATGTCGTCAGATAGACGACGTAATGCGAAGAAGAAGGATAAGGGTAGCGCAAAGGTAGCGCAAGGGTAGCGGAAAGGAAATAAAAAATCCGCCAACTTGGCGGATTCTCTATTAAGGCGCGACGCAGTTTTATATATATTAGAGAATAGCAGAGAGTTCCCACGGGAAGAGGTGCTCTATGCCATTATTGTTCGGGAATCGGATTTCATCCAACGTGACAACCACCTTGCGGTACTGGTCTGCTATTTTCAATAATGGCGCGTACTCTCGCTTGGCAGTCTCCTCTTCTCCCGCCATTTCCCAACACACCTGCACGTATATCTTCTGCTCGCCTTTTATGCCGACGAAGTCCACTTCTGATTGTCCGTGCACGCCGACATACGTCAGCCATCCCTTGCGACGCATATCAAGATAGATAGCATTCTCTAACAGACTGCCCATACCATACGCAAAACCGCGATACAGATAGTTGTAATAAGCAAGATCATTGCTGTAGTACTTGCTATTACCGGAAAGCAGTTCTTTTCCGGCTATATGATACCGTTCTGCTTTGTGCATCAAGAAAGCCTTACCAAGATAAGATATATACGAAGACAAGGTCTCGTAGTTAGTTTTGCGTCCTTGCGATTTGAAATAGTTGACGATATTGGAAACAGACACCAAACGCCCTGCATTATTAACCAGATAGCGGAACAGATCTTCCAATAACTGCGGGTCCTTGACATTGTAACGACGCACTATATCCCGCAGCATAACCGTATCTTTGACAGCAGACACATAATTGCGCCGCATATCCTCGGTGTTCAAATGGAACAGTTCCGGCAGCATTCCCATTTGCAGAAATTGGAGATAATTGGCTCGTGTCAACGGCAGACTCTCCATTGCCGCGTATTCTTGAAAACTATACGGCAATATCTCAAACTCAACGTACCGTCCGGAAAGCAAAGATGCTAATTCTCCGGACAGTAAATCGGAATTGGAACCGCTGATGAACAGTTCTTGCGGTTCTGCAAAATCCTGCGAGTGCGAATTGACAAACTGCTCCCATTGCAATACCAATTGCACCTCATCCAAGAAAAGATATACCTTGCCAGTAGGACGAAAGGTCGAACGGTATTCTTGGTATAACTGCTGCAAATCTTCTGCTGTCTTGATATCACCAAACTCCAAATACTCCTTATTTATATACAAGATATTTTTCGCAGGAACCCCATCGTCCATCAGCCGTTTGGCTAGTTGACGTAACACAAAACTCTTACCGGCACGACGTTGCCCGATAAGCACTTTGACGAGATTATTGCCTGTTGCGGCATGTATCTGGTCCGTGTAATTGGTACGCAGGAATCCCAACTCCGGCACATTGCCATCCCATAGATTGTACTTGCGAATTTGATCTAACATATATGCACTCGATTAAAATTCCTCAATGTGTATTTTTCTCGTGCAAAAAATGCACTCGATTAAAATTTGCCGCAATGCGTATTTTTCTCGTGCAAAAATGCACTCGATTAAAATTTGCCGCAATGCGTATTTTTCTCGTGCAAAAAATGCACTCGATTAAAATTTGCCGCAAAGGTACTACATTTTTTTCAAATACACAAGAAAATTTATAAAAATCTTTATATTTTTTCAAATACAATAGAAAAATTTAAAGCGTATGGGTAGCCAAATGAGGTGAAGATGAGGGGAAGAGGAGGAGAAGATGAGGGATAAAAAAAACGCCCCGAAGGACGTTTTCTTATTGAGCGGGTTCATTAAGGAGCCACACGATTGATGTCTCTTGGGAACATGGAGCATTCTTTGACGTTGGCGATGCCCAAGAAGCATGCCGTGATACGCTCCAGACCGATGGCGAAGCCGCCGTGAGGAGGCATACCGTTCTTGAAGGTATCGAGGTAGAAATGGAACGCATCGGGGTTCATACCACGACGGAGCATCTTCTCGCGGTAGTCGGCTTCTTTATGCATACGCTGTCCGCCGGAGGTGATTTCGAGGCCTCTCATGAGGAGGTCGAAGCTCAGAGTGAGACTCGGGTCCTCGGGGTCGTCCATCGCATAGAAAGCACGGTGCTCGGACGGGAAATGGGTAACGAAGACGAAGTCCGAACCGTATTTCTCGAAGGCATACTTACAGATAGCACGCTCCTCTTCCGGCGCGAGGTCGTCCTCGCCGCGGTGGTCTGCTTCGCAGAGATGGTTCTCGAAGAGGATCTCATGCACTTCGCTAAGTTTCCATGCCGGTACCTGCTCAGGCAATACGGGGTTGACCGCATTGAGGAGCTGGAGTTCGTGGGCGCAATCGCGTTCTACGACGGCGATGATATGGCGGAGGAGTGCAGCCTCGAGGGTCATGACATCTTCCTGACCTTTGATGAAGCCCATCTCGACATCGAGGGAGATGTACTCGTTCAAGTGGCGAGAGGTAGCATGCTTCTCTGCGCGGTAAGCGGGAGCGATCTCGAAGACACGCTCGTAAACGCCGACGCCGATCTGTTTGTAGAACTGGGGCGACTGCGCGAGATAGACCTGCTTGCCGAAATAATCCATCTTGAAGACGTTCGCGCCGCCTTCTGCTCCTTCGGATACGATCTTCGGGGTAAAAATCTGGGTGAAGCCGTTGGCGCTGAGGAACTCGCCGAAAGCACGTGCGATAGTCGATTGTACCTTGAGGATCGCCATATCGCGCGGGTTGCGGAGGGTGACCTGACGGTTGTCGAACTTATAGCGCAGGAGTGTCTCTTCGTCGCCGAACTTAAGGGCGTTCATGTCCACTACCTCGGCGGTTGTCGGGCGGCTCAGGACGCGGACCTCGGAGACAGCGATCTCAATCGTGTTGTAGAACGCTGCGGGGTCTTTGATCTTCGCCTCGTTGACCGTACCGGTGAGGGTGATCGCCATTTCACGACACAAGTCGTTCATGGCAATCTCTGCGCCCTTCTCGTCGAAGAACTTGGAGGTGTCGTTGGAGACTACTGCCTGGAGCAGACCACGGCTCTTGCGGAGCACGATAAAGCCGCCCCACTTGGTGACGCGGACATTATGGATCATGCCGGAAACGGAAACAGATTCGCCAACCTTACAGTTGGCGAGATCTGTTACGTTAGCGTTATGTTGATTAACATCTAAGAACATAACTCTTAATTAAAAATTAAAAATTAAGAATTAAGAATTACTCAGCAGCAGGTGCTTCCTCTGCCTTCGGAGCCTCGGCTGTTTCGGCTACGGCCTCAGCTGCCTCTTCCTTAGCGGCTTTTTTACCGGCGCGGCGGGTAGCTTTCTTAGCAGCTTTCTTGGTCTCCTTGAGCATGTTCTCATTGTAGTCAACGAGCTCGATGATACACATCTCAGCAGCGTCGCCCAGACGGAAGCCTGTGCGGAGGATACGGGTGTAACCACCGGGGCGGTTAGCGATCTTCTCGCCTACATTCTGGAAGAGTTCGGTAACGACCTCTTTCTGTTTGAGGAGGGAGAAAGCCAAACGACGGTTGTTCATGTTATCCTCTTTGGCACGTGTGAGGATCGGCTCCACGTAGATACGGAGCGCTTTAGCCTTAGCGAGGGTCGTGCTGATACGCTTGTGCATGATCAGCGAGCACGCCATGTTGGACAACATCGCTGCGCGATGGTTGGCCTTGCGGCTAAGGTGGTTGAATTTTTTATTATGACGCATAATAAACTCTAAATTAAAAATTAAAAATTATAAATTAATCATTCACGCGGTAGCGGGAGATATCCATACCGAAGGCGAGACCGTTACGCTCGAGCAGTTCGTCGAGTTCGGTGAGCGATTTCTTACCGAAGTTACGGAACTTGAGCAGGTCAGCGCGGTGGTAACGGACGAGGTCCCCCAGAGTCTCTACCTCAGCAGCCTTCAGACAGTTGAGCGCACGAACAGAGAGGTCCATGTCTTGCAACTTCTGGTTGAGCAGCTGTCTCATGCGGAGGATCTCCTCGTCGAGAGCGTTATTGCCCTTAGAGGTCTCCTCTTCGAGAACGATACGCTCGTCAGAGAAGAGCATGAAGTGGTAGATGAGGATCTTAGCGGCTTCTGTGAGCGCCTGTTGCGGCGTGATCGAACCGTCGGTCGTGATCTCGAGGGTGAGCTTCTCGTAGTCGGTACGTTGCTCGACACGGTACTGGTCAACCGAGATCATGACGTTACGGATCGGCGTGTAGATGGAATCGATAGCGAGAGTTCCGATGGGGTCATTCGCTTTGCGGTTCTCATCACCGGGCACGTATCCGCGACCCTTGTTGATGGTTATCTCAATCTCAAAGTCCGCGGACTCGTCCATCTCAGCGAGTTGGAGATCCGGGTTGAGTACCTCGAAGTTCTGGAGAACGGTGTTGAACTGACCTGCAGTAAACGATTTCGCTTTATGCACGTGCAGCATGACAGTCTCGGTCTCCTCTTCGATACCCTCCTTATGCAGGAAGCGTACTTGTTTGAGGTTGAGGATAAGGTTAGTTACATCAGTTATTACTCCGGGGATGGTCGCAAATTCATGATCAATACCACTGATCTTGACAGAGCAGATCGCATATCCCTCGAGGCTGCCGAGCAGCACACGACGGATGGCGTTGCCTATCGTAATTCCGTACCCCGGTTCGAGTGGGCGAAACTCAAAGATACCTTTGTTCGCACTCGAATCCAACATGATAACCTTATCAGGTTTGATGAAATTTAATATTGCCATGAATTTAATGATTATTTAGAGTACAACTCAACGATTAATTGCTCCTTGATGTTCTCCGGGATTTCCTCACGTGCGGGAACATTGAGCAGTTTACCGGCTTTCTCGCCCTCATTCCATTCCAACCAGTTGTATTTAGCGTGGTTGAAACCTTGGAGGGACTCGTTGATTACCTCAAGCGATTTGGATTTCTCGCGAACAGCGACAACCATACCCGGCTTTACTTCGAAGGACGGGATGTTGACTACCTTACCGTCCACAGTGATGTGGCGGTGGCTAACGAGCTGACGAGCAGCGGCACGAGTAGGAGCCATACCGAGACGATAAACGATATTGTCGAGGCGGCACTCGAGAAGCTGGATCAGGATCTCACCGGTAATACCTTTGGTACGAGCAGCTTTCGCGAAGAGAAGACGGAACTGACGCTCGAGTACACCATAGGTGTATTTAGCTTTCTGCTTCTCAGCGAGCTGAGTACCATACTCAGAGTTTTTCTTACGACGGTTAACGCCGTGTTGTCCGGGTGCGTACGGACGTTTTGCAAGCACCTTATCCTCGCCGAAGATAGCCTCGCCGAAACGGCGTGCGATGCGAGATTTTGGGCCAATATATCTTGCCATAGAACTTTAAATTTTATTTAAAGATTCTAAATTCAAAATTCAAAATTAAAAATTCAAAATTGAATCATAGAATCTGATTAAACATACTTGTTAACTTAGACACGACGACGTTTCGGAGGACGGCAACCGTTGTGCGGCATGGGAGTAACGTCAA
>CAMUYI010000006.1 GCA_947164985.1 uncultured Bacteroidales bacterium
TGCTGCAACAATCCTGCGGTCACGTGGCACTTATCGAGAAAATGAACTGAATGAGGTCCGAGTGGCCTGAGCACTCGGAACTGGTTTCACAACTTTTTGATAAGAGTGAATTTTTATAATATATTTATATATTATATAGTAACAAATTGAAGAAGCAAAGCTCAGCCAGATTTAAGCCAGCAAGTGCTAAAAAATGGCAAAAATGATAGTAAATTGAATTTATAAACCGCTGAAAATCAGCACTTTAAGAAATTGACTCAGAGGTTACGAGTGTCGTGGGTTCGAGCCCCACATTCCACCCCCAAAATGTAACACGCTAAAAATAAGCAAGTTACATCACATAGGAACCCGCAGATAAAAATCGAACCAGAATCGAATTTCAAAAACGACTAATCTGGTGCGATTTTTTGCTATTATATTAGTTGCAAAGATGCAAAATTAGTGTCGTGACTTATAGTTTTCGAAAGAAAATTATAAGAAAAAAAAATGCAACAAGTTCTGAATTTAGATGGCAGCACAGTGCCCTTCCTTCCCGCTGTGCTCACAAACGACCCCAGTCATGGTTGGTATGTTTACTACTACGTGTTTAACCCGATGACTGCTCTCATGGAGCGTCGCGTGGTTAAACTGAACCGTGTGCGCAAGCACTATCGTACACAACAAGAGTTTCGCGCTTTTGCTGCGAACTATGTCATGGAGATAAATGCCAAACTTGCAAATGGATGGTCGCCATTCACCTCTGAGGAGAATGTACGCTACTACAAAACCATTCATGACATCTCCAAAAAGTATTTAGCGGAAAAGCAGAAGGACATGTCTTCCGAGACTATGCGTAGCTACGAGAGTTTCATCCGTATCTTCATTGGATGGCTGGATGAGCACTACCCTAATTGTAAGTGCATCCAATTCCAGAAGCAACATGCAATTGAATTTCTGGATTACATCTACAATGACTACAAGTTTATTCAGCCGAAAAAGGATGAGAACGGGCGTACCATTCATAAACCTCGTACAAAACGCCAGCAAGAGAAATTGCCTGATAGTAAGCGAACGGAAGAGAAATCTATCAGTCCTAATACTTACAATAACTATGTGCGCAACGCGCGTACGTTCTTCTCTTGGCTTGTAGAGAAATGCTACCTCAAGGAGAATCCGTTCATGGGCATGAAACTTAAGGAGAAAGAGAAAAAGAAACGTACCCTTGCCACGATTGAGGACCGCGACAAGATCCGTAACTACTTTATGGAAACGTGTCCGAACTTCCTCATTATAGCGGAATTGGTGTTCAACTCCCTTATCCGTCCGGCTGAGATTGCCCGCATTCGTGTGGGCCAAGTCCACCTCAATGAGAAAGTAATCCGTTTGGATGAAGAACAAACTAAGACCGGATATGCCCGCGATTGTGTGCTTACAGACGAACTTATCGAGATCCTTGCCAATATGCTTGCACCAGGCTATCCGGATGATTACTTCTTAATTAGCACCGGTTTCCAGCCCGGCGAGAAGCCTCTCACCACCAAGGCATACAATAAGAGGTGGCTGAAGATGCGCGAGGTAACTGGCATTTCCGAGACAATCCAACTTTACTCACTGCGTGACAGTGGACTGACCGGAATGTTTGAAAAAGGTGCCGATGCGAACACCGTCAAGCAAGCAGCTGACCACCACGACCTGAAGATCACCTCTATCTACTGTAACCACGTAGACAAAGAATTGGTTAGCAAGGTGCGCAAGTACACACCGAAATTCTAAGAGCAATGGCGGTCGGGGATTAGTCCTCGACCAGCCAAAACTCTCCTTTCATCAACTCTGACATACCGTCCTCCGTGAAGTTAGCGGTTATCTTCTCGCAAATATACCGCTGCCCATGGATGACGAACAGCGAGCGAACATTGGGCACGTCCTTCGCCAAGAAGCTAAACTTATACTTCTTATTGGACGCTATGCGGTGCGTCTGGGAGTTAGATCCAAACAACTTAGAGCGCAGGCGCATACTCAAGCCTGTCGCCTCAAAGTCCATGTCACGCGGGTACGTCAGTATATGGTCAATCACCGGATGCAACAGCTTTCCGCGCATGGCATTATAGGTGCTACCCGTCCAAAAGCCCATGTACAACTTATCAAAGTACTCTACAGACCTTTCGCTTTCCCCTGCCGACAGTTTCTTGTCGGCATAGTCCCAAGGTATCGTATTATTGGCACCATTTATGTATTGCCCACACTCCAAGAAGAAAGCATTGCCTTTGAAATTACCGTCAGCGTACGCTTCATCAATCCACACCGGCACTATCTTCACTTCAATCGTCTCTGCATTCTCATCGACGACAGAGTCACCAAACATATTGACTGGCTCCAAGGTATTCAGATATCGTGTGTTACCCTCTAAGTTCTCCGGTTGTGAGGAGTCCACAATATACTTGCCATAGTTGCGCAATACAAAGTATGTATCTTCTGCCCTGCAATAATAGAGGAAGCATGTGCTCCATCCGTCGTATTGCTCCTGCACATAGTCCGCTGCGCCTCTCATCTCGATATAGAGACGCTGCGTATTATTCACCTCTCTATAGAAACGACCTTGATTATATGTGCCCAAGCTATAGGACAAAATAACGTCTTGATTTTTCATCATGTCAACGAACCATTTGCAGGAATAGTATTTCCACTTCCGGTGGTCACACTCTGCAAATTTGAGGTTGACGTATTCCCTGTATTTACAAGAACCCGCATCTTCCACGGTTGAGGAGAACTCGTCCACGATGTTCGTTAACTCAACTGTACCCGCCGAAGCAATCGCCTCCGTTGAGAAACGGAAAGATATATGCTTCGAAACATGATCGATGTCGAATTCACCATTGAGGAAATACTCCAGTTGCTCAAACAGCTCTGTGAGCGTCCAGTGTGGCAAGGCAGTTGCCCAGTTCTTACACCCCCATGCAGCAGGCAGCGTATTGCATACAACCAAGTACTTGTATTGGCTATTCATCAGTTTCGAGAAATCGTAGGTATAACCAATCGCGTTGCAGATCTGCTGAAGGAGATAAATGAGATACGGCTGGAATGACAGTTCACGCGTATCGTAATACCACGACGAAGGCCAGTCATTCGCATCATTCGTGCGATTTTGGATGTTTCCGGTGGAGTTGTTGACCCACGGCAAAGCAAGATAATTAAGACCATTACCAAAGCTATGAGCAATGTGCGAATTTGCCGGAAACGAGGACGGCGACGTGTTGGGATAGCCTAACTCCAATTCGTTGATATAGAGCACATCGAAACTGTCGGAATAGTTCTGCACGGAGCGACCTTCCAAGAACTGTGTTTTGACCTCCACATCATTGATTTCAGTAATGGTAATTGAGCCGTGTTTGTAGAAACTACGATCACGGATCTCACAGTCAAAAAGCAACTGCTGCGCCACTACGTCCTTTCGGTTGATATGACCGAAAATGGCTATGTTCTGCGCGCATCCGGCAAGCGGAAACGTGATGGTCATGGAATAACTGTCAGCCCCCGAGAAATAGCGGTTTTCGCTGACAAAATCAAATGCCGTTCCTTTCTTCAAAACGGCTAATTTATGGTCCACATATATTTCCATTATCTACGGGATTTAGGGGTTTTGTTACGCATTAATTGGTTGTACTCATCCTGTGCCTTTTTGATGCCCGCATCCCCGGTGACTGTGTTCACCGTAACAAACGGCTCATGCAGGCGGTTGTTCATCTCGGAAACGGAGCGTGACAAGGCTTGTGACGCGGCAGCGACGGCAAGCAACTCGCCATTGGAGGATGCTTTGGCTATCCGTTGTGGAGCCGTGATAGACTGCGATACATCCGAAGCGGACAGACGACCGATGGTATTGGTACGCTGGGCATAATCGAGGGTTTCAATCATGGCACGGGCCTGGGGGTTGCGGAGCAAGTCTTGACTTGCTACCCATTCCCCTGCATGGACGATACCGGCAGGTTCATCCTTGCGTCCGGGCTTGGTGAAACCACCCTCCATATACCCGGTGGCTTCCGAGGCTTCCTGTTGCTTCTTGATGGCAGCAATCTGAATAGCTCCGGCGGCGACTGCCATAGCAGCTGCTATAGGTGCCATGACAAAGCCGACAACCGGAATTGCTGCAGCGGATGAATAAGCGGCGATAGCAGACATGGCGGTCTGCGCCACGGCTTGCATGACCTGCATGGCAAACATCTTCCGGTTTGCCTCCTGCTTGGCTTTGCCTATCTCCGCTTGTTTCTGCTGCTCCAGAGCGACCTCCTGCGACTTATTTCCCTCCGCATACGAGATTTCCCGGTCATACTTGGCTTCGATCCTTGCGGTTTGGATATCCAACTCGGCTTGGATGATGTCTGACAAGCCGGAGAAGATGGCCCCCATCTGATTGACAATCGTTGAGAACGACTCTGTCATGGCTTTGCCTGCATCGGACTCCAGCCATGCGATGCTATCGTCAATGGCGCCACGGAAGGAACGTTTGAGTTCCTTTGCTTCACGCTTGTTGTACTTGCGTGCCAACTGGTACTTGGCTTCATAGAAAGCACGCTCGACGCGCAGCCGATCACGTTTGCTGTCCCCGGCAGCTTTCAACATCTGCTTATATACCAGCTCCAGGTTCTGCATGTCCCTTTGGTAGGACTCATCGTCCGTCACGCGGAAACCTTTGGTGAAATACGCTTGGCGCATTTTCTCCTGCGCTTGCCGGGCTTCCTGCAAGTGCTTCTGTTGGTATTTGAGCGATGTGTCGTGATAGTGCTTCTCCGCTTTGATCCGTTCCTTGGAGTTCTCGTCATAGAGGTTAACGACCTTTTGCAAGTGCTCCAGCTCCGCCATCTCGATTGCGTTCTGGTACTGGCGCGCGGACAGCTCGCCGTCCATGTACCGCTGCTGAAGGACTGCCATCACTTCCTTGTAGGCTTCTTCCTCCTGCTGCACAGTGCCCTCGACTGCGTTCTGATGTTGCTTCTTGAGCGCTTCCTGATAGGAGGCCTCAATGGTCACTTCCTCGTTACCGACCAAGTCTTTATGCAGCAACTTACGCCTGTTGTATTCAACCTCGATTTCCAACATACGGGCATTGTACTGCTCGTAGTCTGCCGTGCCTTTGGCATAGGCAATACGGTTGAGAGCCTGCTCGCGCTCGCGCCAATCATCCTCTTTTTGGAACTTGTTCCCCTTATCAGCCTTTTTGTCGTCGCCACCGGCAGGTAATTGACCACCACCGGGGGTAACTTCTTCCACTTCATCGGTTGTTTGTGCAACCTGCTGCATGCCGTCGGCATATTCGCCTACTTTCTTGTTAATAGCAGCGATAACCTCGTCCAGTTCCTGCATAGCAGCCGTAGTTTTCTTCACGTCCTTATCTGCGGACATGTATCTGTTCCAAGCGGCGTCAGCCTTGAAGGTGTCCACCGTGATATTCTTCTGTCCAGACACTTTAGCACTTTTCTGACGATAATCCGCTTGTTTTGCATCCCTGTCAGCCGTTTGTTCATCCAGTTTCATCTCCAGTTCTGCACGCTTACGATATGCCTCCTCCAATTTCTCCTGATATGCTTTGAGCGCAATCTGTTTGTTGAGGGCTACAAGGTAGTCGTCGATGGCTTCCTTGTTGTTCTTGATGAGCTGCCCTTCGGCGGTTAGTTCCGCGTGATAACCGGGAACGATTTTGCGCAACTCTTCGAGTGCTTTGCGTCTATCGCCCAAGGCTCTTTTCTCATCATTGACAGTTGCGATAAGCATATCTATCTTGCCCTTCTGTTCCGCATACTGCCTTGTGATATCATCCTGCACCTCTTTGATGGCTTTCTCGGCAGCGGTGGCCTCACGGCGTTTCTTGATATAAGCCACGAGCGCTACTGTTGCCCCAATAATGGCAGCTGCTACCAAGGCATACGGATTGGTGAGCATGGTGGCATTGAGCAGTTTCATAGCGGCATCAGCGCGGGTGACATTACCGGTCATCCGGTTATAAGCGACGGACGCTGCTAAAACTGCCACACGATGCACGTGCATAGCAGCCGTTTTAATGGCGAGCAGCGCTGCATGTGCTTTCTCTTTGATTAAGGCGAGATTAACCGCTACGGTGTAAGTAGCAACAGCGGCAGCCAAGGAAAGAATAGCCGTTCTATGCTCCTTGATGAACTTCACCAAATTGAGCATAATACGCATGGTAGCAGACGTTGACGAAATGAAGTGCCGCATGACCGGCATCAGTTCCTGACCCAAGGAAATAGCCATCTCTTGAAAGCCTTTGCGAGCCTTGTCCAAACTTGCCTGAACAGTATTGTTCTGCACCTCAAACTCTTTGGTGACGGACGTTGCCTCATCAAAGGCTTTGGCAGCCTCCTGCTGCTCCCAGACAAGCATATCGACGTTACCCGCAAGTGCCGAAATGACCGCGGAAGCGCGAGCGCCGTTCTCACCCATGTCAGCAAACACGGGTGCAAGGACGGACATATCGCCTAACTCGTTCAAGCGGTTGAGCAACATCAATAGACCCTCGTTCGTAGAACTATTGAGGGCAGCGTTAAACTTTTCAAGATCCATGCCGGTCGCGCTGGCAATCTTCTCTGTGTTCTTGAAAAGGTTCATGATGAGTTTAGAGAGTGCCGTGGCAGACATCTCTACCTTTTGTCCTTGGGAATCAAGAACAGCGCCAAAGGCCATGACCTGAGGAACAGTCATACCGGCTTGAGCGCCAACGCCTGCCAGTCGTTGGCCGAACTGAGACAGGTATGCAGCTCCTGCCGTGCAGTTCTGCGATAACTCGTTGATCACAGAGCCAACAGCGAGGAGCGACCGTTCCGTGCCGAGCCGTTCTTCATCCCCAAAGATGGACGTAAGTTTAGAGAGTTGCAACGTAGCCCCCTCTCCAAGATCATCCAACGCTACATTGATTTGGTCAGCCGCCTTTACGAAGCCAAGAACGTCCTGCTCGGAAGATTTTCCGAGGCGGCCCGCTTCTTGTGCAAGGCGATTTAACTCCTCGCGCGGAGAGCGTGTGTCGATCTTCTTAAACTCTTCGTTTAGATGTTCGACTTGCTCTGCGGTCATGCCGGTGTACTTGCGAACAGATGCCATTTCCTGCTCCATCTCAGCATACATCTGCACCGCTTTCTTTCCCGCCAGTACTGCGCCCGTCAGGGCGGCAACTCCTCCCATGGCGACCGTCTGCCACTCTTGCCACTTGGCATTGAACCGCTCAAGGAACGTCTGGGACTTGGCAAGTTCTCCGTTCACACGGCTAATCTCATCCTTAACCATTCTTATGCGCTGAGCTTTGATGTTCCATGCCTCAGAGCCTCGCTCCATGTACTGGAGTTGCTTGTTAAGCGTCGTCAAGGTCTTTTGCAGTTCGTGGGGTGTGGCTTTGTCCAGTCGGCGAAGCACACTGTCCACCTGCATCGTCGCGGACTCCATCTCCTTGATCTGTCTATTGGTATCGCGCAACTCCTTGCGGAGTTTCTGAAGCGTTACCTTATCACCGGCGGCAGCTGCTTTAGCAATCTGCTCCGTCAAGTCCAGCGCATGTTTGCGCAAATTTCGCAGAGTCTCCTCTGCCTGCTGCCCATTAACTTGTAGGTTAACTTGGGCGGTCGTTGTTGTATCTGACATATCTAAATTTTTTCGCAAAATTAGTCGTTTTGCGTTAGATATGAAAAGACAGCATTTTTGAAGTGCCCAAAATCCTGTGTTTATAAGGGCTCAGGTCGATTTTCTCGAACGAGGAGTTTGCCCGGAGTTCGTAGCGTCCTGCCCTCCGACGGCACTTTCCCAGTAAAAATGCGGTTTCAAGGGGTTCGAGGGGACGTTTGCGTCCCCTCTTTGGCTCTGTTCACCCCCCGCTCGCCCTGCGTAGCCAATTGCCCAAACGCACCTCTTTTTTGCGCTATATGCCAAGTCACCTTGCGCAAGTCAAGCCGTGAAAGTCACACCCTTTCGCGCGACCTCAAAAGTCTCTCACGCGAACAAAAGCCGAAAGTCTCTTCGTTTTGTTTACTGCCCAAGTCCCAATGCGCAAGTCTGCTTGCCAAGGTCATCCCATTTCGCGTGCTCCTATAGTCTCACGCGTGCATTATGCGCGCACAAGACTACGCGAGTCTTTACAATACGCACGCGCCTTGATGGTCTCCACTATTCCGAAAGTCTCCAAAGTCATGCCTATGCAGTCCCGCATCGCGAGTCTCCACCATAAGCGCGAACCTTAAAAGTCTGCTATCTATCGCGCGAGCCTATGAGGTCAACTATGAGCGCGCAAGCCTTGAAAGTCTCTCACGGCTGACGAAAGCCGAAAGTCTGCTACCTATTGCGCGAGCCTATGAGGTCAACCATGAGAGCGAAAGCCTTTGAGGTCTCCTACTACTGACGAAAGGCGAAAGTCTGCTACTTACCGCGCGAGCCTATGAGGTCAACCATAAGCGCGAAAGCCTTTGAGGTCTCCTACTGCTGACGAAAGCGGAAAGTCTGCTACCTATCGCGAGAGCCTATGAGGTCACCCATGAGGGCGCAAGCCTTGCAAGTCTCTTAAAAGACGAACCGCACACCCCATTGCGGGATGTGCGGTAGTGTGCTTTACGCACGTGTATAAGCGCAAGCCTATGCACATGCGTACATGTTTTGAATAAGGAAAGGTGTGCCTCAAATGATATGCTTCTTATGCAGCCATAAGTAGCCGAATAAAGCACCAATAATGAGGAGCGTAATCCCCAATCCCAACACAATGAACACAGCCGTTAGGTTTGGTGGTTCAGCGCCACCGATGGACTCCTTGGAGTCATTGGTGGATGTGTGGGTTTGGGAATTGCTCCGTGTGCTATCGGCCACGTTGGTCTGCTGAAGTACATTCGAGCCACTCCTTTCCTCTTTGTTGATACGCGGCTGATGTATGGTAATGCGCCCTTTGCGCGCAGGCTTGGCCGTCACCGGTTGAGCCTGCGTGCTTGGCGAGGTCACAAGCGAGTCAGCCTGTGCCGAAGCCGTAGGTGCACTATCATACAGATCAATGGTTATACTATCCGCAGAAACGGATAGCTTTGAGAACAGGCTATCCAGCCTCTGGGTGGTAGTCTGTTCCTGGTGTGAGGACTGCTCGTCTTGCTTCACACCTACCTCCGACACCGTGTGTCGGGTCGTGTGGCAAGCCGAAAGCAGTACCACACCGACAAGCATCATGATTCTGCAAATAGTTCTCATAGGCCTGCGTATTCAGAGGTGGCATCAAAACATGGGCACGCTTTCGACGCAAAATCACGGTGGCCGTGGATAACAGCCTCCGGGAAGCGCTGCTTGAGGTCTGTGAGCAGCCCAAGCAACGCGGCTTTTTGCGCATCGGTGCGGGTGTCAGCAGGCTGTCCTTGCGCATTAAGACCGCCACAATAAACAACTCCGATGGAATTTTTGTTGTGGTCGAGGCAATGCGCTCCAGCCTGCTCGATGGGGCGTCCGGGGTAAACATTTCCCTCTTGATCTACCACGTAGTGATAGCCAATGGTTTTCCAACCGCGCTGCTTGTGCCAGCGGGTGATGTCGGCTACATTGACGCGTTGGTCCGGGAAGGTAGCCGTACAGTGAACGATGATTTCCAAAATTTTTCTCATTCTGATTCAGGATTAGGTTTTTGTGATACAGTGATTTTGGTTTTTCCGTGCTCAATCTTGGTATTGAGCCCACGGATGACGGCATCCCATGCAAAGAAGATTGCAACGAGAATGATCATCAATCCCACACCTTGGATGATGGAGGGATGAACCTCCCCCGGAGGGGGGATGATGATACCGGCGATGAACGTGGCAGCTGCCACGAAAGCGAGGGCGATTGCGACCCACGCTTGGGGAGTTAAGGCTTTCAGATTTTTCATTTTATCATTGATTTAAACAGGGGTTGCGGTGATGTAAATCATGGAGTTGTAGGAGATGATGGATGAGCCGCTGGAGGAGAAGTGCGTTAGGTGCAGCGTTTCACCTGTTGTCATCAGACACTTGTAGTTGATGGGCACGGAGAAGATCTGCGTGTTTCCCGTGAAGTGAACGGCATTGAAAGCAAGTTCGGTGCGCTCGCCTTCGGTATCGAACTTGTACATTTCGATGATACGGTCAGCCGTATAACTGTCGTTCACTTTGAGCGTGATGAAGCCCGAGACTTCCACAAAGCAGGTTTGGAGAGCTCTGACAAGCGGCTCATCGGTGTCATTGGTGGGAATATCCACAATGTTGCCGGTCTGCATCGAGCACTCGTTATCATCTGTAGTTAGTGGGCACTCCATTCCGGCGGTGGTGGTGGCTTGACAGAGGTGCCCGAAGAACCAGTTCATTCCTCCGGATAACATACCAGCCGGTGTTTCCGGCTCTGCTTGCGAAGGCGCACTGTTCTCGTTCAGAGCCGTGAGGATGTTCGCCAGCATGATGGGCGTGATGGAGTTCGCTGCGGTTTGCTGCCGCAGGTTGTCAATTAAGACTTGGATTTGCGATGGTGTCATAGTTTTATAATTTATTGATCCTTTCAAAAGTGTCAGCCATGATGCCTTGGAACTCTCGGCCGATGTTCTCGCCGAGGAAGTCCCGAAGGTTGAGGACGGACGAGTAATAGCGTTTGCTGAACCACGGGCGGCGTTGGCGCACTTTGGTTCGTCCGATATCACCTTTGTTGCCGCGAGGTGTCTCACGACCTGTGCCGTAGTCCTGCCACAAGCCGTACTCTACGAACTCTTCCGAGATAGTCATCTCGAAGAACCGTCCATCGGCACGTATCGGCAGCGCAGCTACCGAATGCAACAGCCGGCTTGTGTCAATCACCTCCAGCAACGTGATACGCTCCTGCCATATCTTGATCATCGTCTCGTTCCAGGCGCGAACGTATCGCTCGCGCTCGGTCTGGGCCATATCTTGGGTAACCTCGTTCATTACATAAATTCTTGCGTAAATTGATCGGTAAAAATACCCACGCTATAGCTGAACCGCTGCGGGGTTTCACGCTGGTCGCTGAAGATCCATGTGAAGTTGAGCGTGTTGGCTTCGCCGGGAGCGTCGTTTTGGGCGAACTCATACTCTTTAATCAGTACGCTTGCGTACATTCCGCCAGGCATCTTGAGATGGATATCCGTGGATGTGAGAAACTGCTCCAGCCACGTCATGTGGTGGGCAAATAGCGAAGCGGTCTGCACCTCGTAACTACGAGCGTGCCGGATATCGTAATGCAACAATTTCCCGCCGACCATCGCCTCTGAATAATCGGTTTCCAGATGGGCGATAGTGGTGGCGGGAAAAGCGACTGCCTCCTCGCAGCCGAAGATGTTCGTAAATCGGAAGATCTTCGCGTCCGGACATGGCACGAGGTAGAAATGGCAGACGCGGTTGTTGAAAGTCACTGTAAAAGAAAGTAACTGTGTGCCCGCTCCGAATTGACTTTGGCACACGGCCTGCTGCTCGGTGGCTAAGATGGCGACGCTGGTAACGCCGTAGCCAAAGCGCCTTCCCGAGACATACTCATACTGCCCGATAGAGCCGTCAGGCTTCCGGGCTATACAATTGAATTTGAGTGAAGCTACAGCATAGTTCCCGCTTCCGGCGATGTAGAAAGATAGTACATCCTGCCCATGCATCGTGATCAAGCGGTGGGTGTTGGTGGTCAGGAACGAATTGGCGATAAAATCTGCAACCGGGGTTGTAAGGCACTTGGATTTGCAGAATAGCACATGACATATTGCTGAAGATGTTTGACTTCCTGCTGTAAGTAAGATTTGAACGGCAGAATAAACTTTATAGTTTTGCTCCATTGCCTGTTCAATGCAGGAAGCCAGATTGCGCACGGTTATTCTGCCTCCTACCGTATAATAACGTGTGGAAAGTGCGGTAGTGCCGTCCACAAGGAGGTTGAAAGAGATATACGATTGGTCGGATGTAGCGGAGATTTCCGGAAAGTTACAAGAATAGAAATTCTCGCCATCGATCACAGTTTGTAAAGTTAAAGCCATACCTTTGCTAATTTTTTGCAAAGATACGGCTTTACTGATAAAAATGAAAAGACAGGCTTTTTGGCACTACCGGATGGTATAAACTACGGTGTAGCCGTAGCCTTGGCAAATCTGTTTGCCGCGGATGGTATAAGCGACGTTGTAGCCATAACCATTGCACACCTTATCATCGCGGATGGTGTATGCGACATTGTACCCATACCCATCGCATACCTTATCGCCTCGGAGGGTATAGACGACGGTGTAACCATAGCCCTGACAGACGTGGACGCCACGGATGGTGTACACCACATCGTAACCATAGCCCCTGCAGATGCGCGTGTTCCCCGTCGATCCTCCGGGACTGACACCGGTCGATTCACACGCGCAGAAGCACAACAAGGCGATAAGTATGTAGAGCAGTTTTTTCATTTCTTTTTGGGGTCTAAATCATCATCAGGCAGCGTGGGAATACCTGCTAAAAACTCTCTGGGAGGAACGGGCATACCCATTGTGACTTCCTCTTTCCCGAATTCCCATTCGTCTGGAGCTACCACATCACCCATCAATATGTGGTGCTCACCATCGTCGCTATCATCGTCGGGCATATTGACTAACGTAAATAGCACTCGTTTCTCCTCGTCTGTCAGCACATCAAGGTTCACTTTCTTTCCCTCTGCCTCCATGGCATCGATCTGCTGCTGAAGGGCATCCAACTCCGCATCGCAAAGCGGACATGTGCCGGGGCAATCACCTTTATGCGTACACTCCCGCGTCTCATACGGGATACCATTCGCGTCAGCTATCTTTTGGCGAATGGATTTCAAAATCTCACATAACTCTTTTCCTTTCATTGCTTCGGTGTTTTATAGGTGAATAAATCAAAATGTGTAAATCCCATCGCTTGCAGATAGGACATACTCTCCTTGCGATCCTCATCGTCATTGTAACTCTCAATGAGCGGTAGCCGAACGACCACCTTATCCTGTATCTCTTTCAGAGCAAAATGGTTCATGTTCCCCTTCACGCGGTAGTTATCCTGCCCCGTGTACGCAAGGTACGTGAACCAGTCCCAAGACTTGATATCTACTATCCATTGGTCCACAATGGGAATAAGCGCTTGTACATGCTCCAAGGGCACGTTCAGCGAGGTCTCGACGCGTATCTTCCAACCGTTCCGGTTGAGTTGAGCAAACTCGCTGATGAACTCGCTGCGCAGGCAGGGCTCACCACCTCCGAACGTGACCCCTCCGCCCGTGGCGCGAAAATACAAGTCGTCCTTCCGTACGCGCTCGTACAACTCCTCCGGGGTCATCTCGTGCCCCTGAGGAATAGCCCCAAGCGTATCGGCATTAAGGCAGTACTTGCAGCGCAGCGGGCAACCATAGAACGTGACCAAGGTGGTGATCCCGTTCCCGTCCGTGCCAGGCCGCAATCGCGATATAGCATGTATCGGTGCTTTAGTCATAGTCTAATTTCAGTGCAAAATAGCAGAATAATATATAATCCTATCAAGGGTAAAACTTGGCGGGAGACCATGCTCTACGTTATAGATAATTTCACTATCGGGTATCTCGGCATGTATTTGGCGTTTCTCCTCCTCCGTAAACGAGGGTCCATAGCGACATGCATCGAGACCCTTTGATAACTCCTCGAAATACACTTGGCGATGCTTTGCTAATTCTTCAGCTGACATACTATCAGAAATTGAAAGATAAACCTGCACCGTTGCCGGTGTAGTTGATATTCATTTCGGCGATACGCTTGCCATGTACATTGAGCGGTATGCCGACAATGGTAAGGGCTGCACCCATCGGAAGGAGAACATAGCCCGCTGCTGCGCAGTTAGCTTTAGTCTTCAGCTTCGAAACATCCGTAGTGTTTGTTCCCGAATTGCCGACACCTACTAATATTGCGCCTACGATGGCGGATGGAATACCGATGCCCATACAGACACCACCGGTCTTTTTAAGTGCACTGCCAATCACCAGATTGGGATTGGCAGCTCTCTCTCCTACTAACTGTGCATGTGCCTCTTGTTCCGCACGCATCTTGTCTAACTTAGCCTGGGCTTTAGCTGAGGGAACAAACTTTCCGTCCACTACATCGTAGCGACCAATTCCGGAAACGGAGAAATACTTTACCCGTTCCGGTCTGATCTCCAGAGCTTTGTGGGTGGTCGTGTAGTACGGCTCAACTACCAGCAATGTGTCGTTTTGACTAACAAGCACTCCTTCGACAGAACCGCCATTGGTAAAGTTAACAACAACGTTCACTGCGAGAGCAGATACCGATGTGGCAATAGCCATCATCATAACAAGTAAAATCTTTTTCATAAGGCATTTTAATTTGGGTCAATATGAATATTCATAAACGGTCCCGTCTAATGTGACAGTATTATTAGAAGGGTTATAACTACCAGAATAAGCTTCAGTTCCACGAACAGACGATTTCCAATAAGTACTATTGTCGTGAATAACTGTAATTTGATTGCCGGCCACGCTCCACTTCATGTGACCATATCTATTATGCTCATAACCTGTATAGGTCTTTCTCATGTAGTCGATTTCAAAAGAACCTTTTGAGTGGAATGTGGCATAAACCGAAATACTTCCAATTGAACTGCCTCCATAGGAGCTGTACGTATGACCGGCGATTGGATGATCGATGTCAGCTTGGCACCCAGTGAAAGTTAATGCTAATAGCACTGCTATCAGTGCAAAATAAAACTTCTTCATAAGGTAATAAATTTAGATTATTTAGCAACTTGGTTTGACAGATACCATGTGACCGTCACGCTCTCGCCACCGACGAGATCTTCCGGCGTGATGTCCAGCGAGTTCTCCATGCATACAGCAGCCTCCTCCGCGCAACCGATATTGCGCGCTTGCGAGTAGAAATGGATTTCCTGCTCGCTATAGTCGATGGACTTCACGAGACCCAACGAGCAACCGGCAGCAGTAGCCATGATCTTTGCCTTCTCGGTTGCGTCCTTCACGGCGCGCTCTAACATCTTCAGCTGATGCGGACGCGGGTCCTTGACCGTGTAACCGATATTGATCTCCACGTCCGTCAGGTTCTCACCCAGTCCACGGACAATTTTTGTCAAAAGCGCATTGTCCATGCCGAGGTCAATCTGGATGCGCTGGTCGAGTTCAAAACCATCAAACTCCTGCTCACCGGTGTAATGACCTTTGTCGTACACATTGTGATAGTGCTTGTCAATGGAGAAATGGGTAGTCTTGGGATGCGACTTTGGCAGACCACATTTAGTCACCACCTCTCCGATGTCCTTGAGGTTGGCTTCCGCCATCTGATATGCCGTGTCATACGAGCGTAATATACTATTGATCTTGACCTCCACGCGTGTGACGTCAGGCACTACGTGTATGTTTCCCCGTCCGGTGACGGCAATAATTTTCTCTGCTTCCATGATTATTTCTCCTTTCTTTTAATGTAAATAACTATATCCATCTGCTGCTCGGGATGTGCGGTGGGATCAACTGCCTGGATGCGGGCTTCGAAGATGTCATCATAACCGAGGTCGAGCAGCTTGGAGATGGTCTCGTTCTGCTGACGAGGGATGTAACCGATGTGCGTGTCGCCAAAGAAGATTGCGACCGCCTTATGGTCGTGCGGGTTCTCGTCCTCACGCACCAGACGTACTTTCTTGCCGACCTTGAGTTGGCTGAACACCTCAACGCCCTCACAGTACGTGAATGCTGCTACATTGCAGCTCAGGAAATGCTCCTTGTCATGCTTGATTTTCATAGTAACCTCCTATTTAAAAGTTTTAGAAATCATTTTCTTCATAGCTGTCGAAGCCATACATACCATCGTGATCGTCTTGGCTTCCGCAATTCCAATCGTCAGCATCCGTCCAATTGCCGGAGCGTGTGGGACGTTCGTCCGAACCAAATAAGAAATCAAATAGTGCCATAACTACCTCCTATTTAAAGGATTAAACAAACAATAAAATTCCGGCAACGAAAAACATGCCGATGATGCTGATGGTATCCATTACCATATTCTTAATACTGCTCTCCATATTACCAGATATTAAAATTACTTATCCAAAATTTTTTTTAGTAGCCACATCAGTAAACCAACTATAGCTACGGCAATAACCACTGATAGAAACCAAATTCCACCATTCCATTCCACACCCATATCAGAGCAGAACATGTTTGACAAAAATCCAATACATAACACTGCTATCACTATATCGACAATGATACTCAAAAATGTGAACATACAACCATCCATAACGCGTGATTTTTAATTGACGGTGCAAAATTACTACCAACTATATGTCACAAGGAGTCCGATGCTCGAAAAAAATGAAAAAAAAATGCACTTTTTCATGGAAATCGTGCATTTTCTTCATTTTTTGACCCGCGTTAGGGATTGAAACGGGCAAACTTGGTACGTAGTGCGGTAACCCCTGCAAAGCCCGACGGCTATGCCGGAACGCCCAAAGGATAATAGTCTAACTAATGCCGGATGAGAAGACGCTGCCTTCGGTCAGCACCTCTTGCGGGAACTTTTCGCAACCGATAAAAAGCGTGTCAAACGCGTCTGTGCCATCGGTGCGGTGTTCCAGCAAATCCTCCTCCGTCTCCGCCAATTTCTCGCCGGACTTGTTTTTGCGGAAGCCGAGTCGCCCTCGGCTGACTCCGGCAGTTTGGATGGCGAGGAGGAGATCATCATTATTTTGGCGGTTGAAGAACGGCATGAGGTTCTGCAAGCCCTTAAACGCATTATTGATGAGAAGGTATTTCTCATCGTGGCGCATGGGTTGACCCAGATAGACGTCTATCACGCGCCAACCGCGCTCCTCAAACTGCGTTTTGATCACCCAATGGAAATCCTGGGTGTTGACGGCGTAGTTAGAACCGAGTGCCGTAGCGTCGTAGTAAAAGACCACTGTCTTGTTCCGATGCTCCGCGTAGTAATGGCAGAAATCGGCTATCAGTTCGGGCAGCTTGCGCTCGAACTTGACATAGAACGATTTGATGACATTGAGACGGCGACCTGCAATCTGGCCCGCGACTATCCAGTTGATATTGGCATTGTAGTCCATGCCAATACAGATAGGAGCGTCCGGATTGACATCCTTGTCAGCTCCCGAGGAGTTGACTACGATGTTCTTGCCGGACTCAATGTTCTGCCATACTTTATCGAGATACTCGAAGTTGGAAGCATCGTACTTATGCGATTCGCGCATCGACGAATAGAAACCATCTTTGGCTATGCCAATCTGCTTGCAGAGGATGGATGTCTGAAAAGTGAGCGGTGTCAAGTCGCGCTTCATCTGCTTGATATAGTTCTCACCCAATAGCTGCAGGTTCTCGATGGATGAGTACTCCTTGTAGTACACTGCCACGGAGCGCAGTTGGTTGAGTTGCCGGTCGAGCTTACGAATGCGAGATTGGCAATAAGCAGGTGGCTCTATGCCTTTAGCGCGACAGTCACGCACCCGCTCCTTGAGTTCGTAGATACGCAGAATAAGCGCCTCGATAGCGGCTATCAGCTCGGGGTCCATTTTCTCCTTGTAGTGGAGGAACCACGAGCCTTTCTTCGTCTGCGGCATATCGGACAAGATCATTATCGAGTGATTGAATGAGTGGCGCCCGAAGTAAGACTTGATGCCACCATTGGCAGGAAGGGTCTCGTCCTTGAGCTTTTCATAATCGATGAACTTGGCCTCGTCCACGAGTAACCAAGACAGCGTAAGCGAGTTGGACGAGCCCGGTCTGTCCTGCGAGATAATGACGGCTCGTGAGCCGTTGTAGAAAGATATGACGTGCTCATAATCGGTGGGCTCAATGATGGCGGACCCGAACGACTTAGGCGGGCGTCGTCCGACCACATAGTGCACACCGGGCAACAAACCCCATCGGCGCCAAGCGGCAAGTAGTCCCGGAATGGTATTGGTAAGACCATGCTTGAATGTAGGGACTACGATGCCGCCTGTTGATCCGGGCATGCGCTGCATGTTCCGATACACAAAGGGCGAAGCGATACTATCCGTTTTGCCGGTACGACGCCCGGCTACAATAACGGTAGTGTTCGCTCCGATGAGCTGCGTCAAGCGCTGCGGTTTGTTGAAATATACATCGTGTTTCATAACAAAATTTGCATATATCAAAAAAAAGTTGTAACTTTGCACCCGAATTCGAATCCTAGCGGATGCTTGCATAGGTTGGGTAGCTGACTAATCCCACTATTGTAGTTACTCCGTCAACAATTGAGAGAAAGGAAGTAATAGCCGCAATGGTTGTAGCAAGCACCTTTCTCTTTTTTTATGTCTCTGGCTCGTCCGTAGGTTCTGCAAACAACTCCGCTTCCTCCAAATCAGCCTCCTCGCATTCCACATCCTCAATGTCCTCGCTGCCATACTTTCGCAGCAAGGCAGCTATCTTCTCATCCAGATGCGGAATAGCGCGGATACCGAGCACGGCAGGATTGCTCGTGGCGGTGAAAGGCTGAATAACAATCTTGTCATAAGGCATAGCCTGCTCGTCCTCTAAATCGACACGATTGTACTTGGCGTATGAGGAAGCGGCTCGCTCCATCGTCTTGGTATCCTTACGTGCCTTGGCCATGCGGTAGGTCTCAAGCAACATCTCATTGGCTTTCCATCGGTGGAAATCACGGCTCGCTTGCGAGAGCGTGGGTAGCAGTTTCTTGATGAGCGCAAGATCTTCATACGACTGCGACCGACTCAACTGATAACGCGACCGGCATTGCTCGATAAACTGCCTGTCGTGTGCATCCGGATTGGAAAGCATCCAGTTATACATATCGCGCAAACGAATGACATGGACCACCTGTGCGTCCGTGTATCGTGTGCGTAACTCCTGCTCAGACGTGAATAGATCACGTGTGGCTACATCTATGATGGCGGGTAATGGCATAGGCTCAAAAATTATTCATCGTCCTCCATAGCAAGTAAGTTATCCCGTGCGTTCTGAAGGGCAAGGGGTGAACCAACTTTGGCAAGAGTCATCTCTTGCTGATGAAGTTGTACCTTACTCAACGCCTTGCCCTTGCGGTAACGCTGAAATGCAGGATTGGCGCTATCGTGTATGTCCTCCCGGAGCTGTTCGGGAGTGACTTCCAAGATAACCGCTATATCGGTTATCGGCAGATAGATGGAGGCAAACTGCTCAATCATCTCTAATTGTTCATCGGTGTATATCATACGGTTTGAGGTTTAGACCACTCCGCGGGATTTAAGCGGAGATCGGTGTAGATATCAACTGCCACTTGGAAATAGGCACAAGCGCATCCGGAAGCAAAGTATTCGGGAATTTCCGTGAACCGAATACGCGGATCAAGATAGATACAGTGCTCCGCGAGCTTCGTTTTCTCCAGGATGAGAACGGACATATATTGCCGGAATAACTCCCGCATCGTATCGAGACACGTGAGCCGAGCGTCCTGATCGTCGATGGCATGGCGCATAGCCATAAACACGGTCTTGATACGGCGGGTGTGAGGCGAGTTGTTAATGTCCGTATAGCCATCGCTATTGTCCGACACACAAACGAAAGCAGTACTGCTCTGCATCTGTGCCAGCGCATCCTCGAAGCCTTGCAGTCCTGACACTTTGCAGAAAGTGAAGGACTGCTCCTGCGCCAACAGATTTTCGGCAGTGAGGCGGGCAAAGAAAGCGGTGGCATTCCAATTGGCATTCTTCATACGGCAGTGGATTTGGTTTCACGTTTCAGTTCTTCATACTCTTTCGCTTGGGCATCCAGCTCCGTGAGCGCACGATGCACGTCCATCTGCAGTACCTCGCGCTCCTTGGTGATGTCACCTTTCGTGAGCGCACGAATCTGCGTATCCATGATGTTCTGCAGATGAGCCTGCATATCCTTCGGCTGCGAGGGGTTCGATGCAGCCACAAACAGATGATTCCATCGCCGGGAGAAATACTGCTTGACAGTACTGAGCCAATAGAAGATGGACATCTGCTCTTCCGGAAGGAGTTCGAGCGACTTGCCGTATAAGATGGGGGTCGCTTCGTCCAGAAGCTTACCATCCATCGTAGTGAGATAACCTTGGAAAAGGTTCTCCAGCACCAAGTACGACTCGAAGGAAATGCCCTGCAGGTCTGCCGCGACCGCTTGACAGCCTTGTATCTCCTGCAAGCGGAGCGGTACGATAGGAAGGCGATTAAGCCAGTCGATGCGCGAGAGCACTTCCGTTAACTGCTCGGCATTGATATGGTGGATATTGTACGCATGACGCACACGGTATCCATCCCCTTCCGGACAGATTATTTCGAGTCCGGCCCAACGGCATAGACAGTAGGTCTGAACTGCTGTTTGGCTGAAGCCCTGTGCGATAAGATAATAGACGTAACGCAGTTGCTTCTGCGTCAACTCCTGCCAACAGGTAGGAACGATGAGGTTTAGGGTCATAGCTATGCGGATTAGAACCAGTATCCGCTGGACTGTTTTTTATTGTGAAACGATTGATCGATATAGAGCGCAGCCGTGGAGGATGCCGCCCATTCCGGGAAATCTTCGGGATTGGAGCGTATGAGCGTGACCATCGAGTGCAACTCCAAGATGGGTAGCTTCTCGCCTCGCAGCAGCGCCAGCTCAACGGCACGAAGGCGGTTGATCAAATCCGCTTCGAGGATGGAATAACTGCCGCTCAACTGTGCCCGGCGCAAGCGTTGGTATAGCGCTACCGATATGAACTTATCAGCCAACTCCTGTTCCATCTGAACGAGGCGTGGCTGATAATCTTGGTGCCTCGACCAGAAATGATCGCGGTGACCAAGCAGGGGCGCTATATCCATGAACGGAAACAGCGTAGCGCCAAAGTACGATGCCTGCGGCCAATCAGGGATATGCGTGAGCATAGGAAGGAGTTGCTGGAGAGCGCGGTCACGCGTCAGCTCCAAAGTAGCCATCAGCCTGTCGATGCGCTCTTTGGAGGCAGGAACGACGTTCTGATTGCTGACAATACCGAAGCCGTTAGGCGTGAGCACCAGGTCCAATTGAGGAATGGCACGAAGAAGCGCATCGGCAACGACGATGCGTCGCGTGAGTGCCAAGCCCAATTCTTTCTCCTCCTCTCCTAAAGTCTCCAATAACTGCGGGACTACAAAATGGGTGGTAAGCCATGCTTCCGAGGCATGGAGATCAGCCGATAATTTGTCGAAGAATGACAACTCGCCCGCTACCGTCTTGAGGGCATTGGGAAGGTATGGCCGGAGTTGTTCATCTGAGGTAATAAGATACATAGTTAATCTGCGGGTTTATGGGTGGTTACTGTTTTGGCATCCCGATGCTCATCCAACGTCGTTAGTTGGATGAAAGGACAATCAATCTTCACTCCCTTCCATCCGTTGAAGCGGATGATAATGCGGTGCGGTAGGAAGAGGATATCATGATACGGCTTTTGAAGAGCCTGCGCAATGGTGTACAGCTCCCGTTTGTCCGAACCGGAGTTGTTCGATTGCGCTTTTCCGGGAACGGAGCCCACGAGGTTGGAGTGTACTCGGAGCGTGAAGCAGATGATATTGATCGCTTCCTGAATGTCCGTTTCCCAGTCGCCTCCCTCCTTGCCGGTATCAATGGGAGAGATACGAACCTCTTTCTGCTCCTTGCCGTCCGGCGTTTGGTAGAACTCCGAGAACAATACCTTGCCGGAGTTCTCTGCCCGAGTCAAGAAATCAATCATCTCCTGCTTGGCCTGCGTAACGGCTTTGCGTTTGTCCTCCAAGGAAGTGATGCCTTTGGAGAGGAATAATTTCTCCCAATACTTATTGGATATCTCTATCTGATACTTGATGGGTGCCGAGTTCTGGAGCTTGGCTTTCTTGGCAGTGGTAATGAGCTGCTTGATATCATACCAACGCGACTTGAAGATGGCGGCATAATACGGGATGGGATAATAGGTATTGCGAGCGGTAGGAATACGGCTCACGATGGCAAACTTGCGGTGGGTGTCGCCATTGGAGATACGCGCTTGGAGGTCGCGCCACGGATTGACTTGCGAGAGCAAAGGAATATGCTCTATCTGGCCTTGATCCACGGCTTCCCAGTTGGCAAACAGTATCTCTTTGGAAACACCATGACCATCTGCCGGAGTGAAGCGACAGTTTGCCGCCTCTTTGCGGTAGATGTTGGTGATATGCTTTCCGTCTTTGGAAAGTATCAAAAGTGATACGCAGAAGCCGAAGTGCTTGAAGTCGAGACAAGCACCAAGGAAATAGTCAGGAAGGCTATTCTCGAAAAGGAAATCTTCGACCTCGTTCCGGATCCGCTCGTCGGCTTCGGAACTGTTATAGGTCAGTCCACCACCATAGCAGACTTCGGCATTGAAGGTCTGACAGGTGGTAAGCGTCTCGTCCTGTTCTATCTTGTCAAGGATAGTGTAAGGCATTTTATTGTCCATACCCCAAGGCACAATGCTGGTCTTGTCGTCGATGACAAGATTAGGAGTGTCGATAGACTCCTTAAAAAGCGTTGTGGTATCCGGAACAAAAGCCACCTTGGCATTGATACCCGGCAATGTTTCAACTGATGGTAAGAAATACGGTTCCATTACTCTAATTTTTGTACAAAGATACACTATTTGCTTTACGTACGAAAAGACTACATAATGACCACCATGCCATTCAAACGGAAGATGCACACATCGCGTACAAGGCGTATTTCTCCCGAGCGCAAGAACTTGATATGTCTTGTGCCCTTGTAGAAATCGTAGGAGATAGAGATAACATTCTCGTACTCGACGATCGAGCCGTCTTTCTTCCAGACGGAGAGGTTTACCGGATCAGGACCGGCAAGCAAGTGCTTTGCGGTTGTGATATGGATGTAAGGAAGTGTAGCGTGTTTCATTCGGCAATTTTCTGTTTGAATAGTTCGGAGAGTGGAACGGAATGGTTGGTGATGATATCCTGGAGGGAGCGGTGGAAAGTGTCAAAGACATGCGAGTCGGTTGAGACAACAGCCGACTCCATACGATTACCTCGTGTGAGGTTCTGCGAGGTAATGATTGACACCTTCTCACCCGCTTCCGATTGAATAAGGATGACCTTTGAATGGTTATCCGCCAAGTAAGTATGCTCAATGACCTTGGTAAGGAACGGCCACAGCTTGAGTGTTTTCTGCGTAGCCTTGAAATCGAGAATTAAGTGGATGGTATTTACCCGTCCACTTTTCTCAATGAAATACAGGCGGCGCAGGAACTCCTCGGAGATGGAGAAGGAAGTCTGCCAAACGGTAGACTTCCCGACCTGTGCGAGGACCCACTCAAGCACGTCAGCCACCTGCAGCACATTCGTAAGATAGCACTGTGTAGGATGGCTGGCCAATGGCTTGAGCATATCATCTATACCAACTCCACGTTTCACTTCTTAGCGGTTTTCTTGGTGGTCTTGGTAGTCTTTTTGGCAGGGGCTTTCTTGGGCTTTTCCTCCTTCGGTTTGTCCTCTTTCTCCTCCTCCTTAACTTCCTCTTTGGGAGCTTCCTCCTCAGGCTCTGTAGGAGCAGCAGGAGCGACCGGAGTACCGGCTACGTAATGATCGTAGGTATTCCAGTTCTCGTGGTACTGCTTGTCCAACTTGATGATTTCCACCAGGAACGGATAGCGTTCCGAATCCGGGCATGTGGAATGCTCGGTTGAAAGCAGCTCCAACTTCGTGTGGAGATTGCGCATCTTCTGAAGGATGGAAAGGTTCACTTTATAGAGAGCCTGTATCTCTTCAGGAAGGGAATCGTGGTCGGGGCGTTTCCCTTTGCGAATCTCCTCAACTTGCGAAGATGCCGTACCTTCGCCAGCGGGCTTCTCCTCTTTAGCAGGAATAGCTTTGAGATTGTCTTTGATGACTATCTCATCGACTTGCTTCTGCATTTCGGCAACTTCGTGCTTGGAGAGATCGCGCACACGGAAGTTGTAGTACTTCTGAAGTTGGTAAGCAATCATCTTTGCCGAACGTTTGAGGTTGCGCTCAAAGTTCTGGTACATGATGCGGTTGTTGGACAAACGGAGGACGAGGAGAGCGCCTTCTTTAAGGTCGCGTTCCGACTCCGGAGTATTAAGCCATTGTCCGATTTGTTTAGTTAATTCGTGATCCATAATTTTAGGGTTTACATGTTGTTATTGATGCCGACGATGAAAAAGAGGTTCTTTCCCAGCGGGTCGAGAAGCTTTTTCATGGCAGCGATAGTTGATCCGGTTGTAACGAAATCATCGAAGATAATGAGGTTGGGTTCTTCCGGGAGCACTCCCAAATCGAACTCAACTCCGACACGCTGACGCGAATGGGCAATTGCCACATCTTCGTAGTAAGGAATTGACAGTCGGCTGCCAATTTCAGCTGCTATACGGCAGGCAAAGTTTTGGGTGAGGTGCCTACGTTTCGGTGTGGCACAGATAGCCCAATGCCCGGATGAAAGGTAATTGCCCAATACGCGGCAGATAACAGGCGTAAGATGATCAGCAAAGTAGCCGACCATAGCGTCGTCTGCTTTGATGTCAGTAAGCTTGCGCCCTTTGACGGATTTCTTCCAGATAGATACAACCGGTATAGAAGCATGCGGATTCATGGTCAGCCGTTCGACCGACAGATCGCAGCGGGCTTCCATCACATCCGGTTTGTGCCATCCCTTGCGGGATTCTTCCGCAAAGATATCTCTAGGCACGGCGGCAGAGGGACCGGGATTACCAGCCCCTCCGTCTAACTCATTGAGGGAAAAGAGAGCCATGATTATACTGCGTAAGTCAATCGTGTTATAGTGCCGCCTCCACCATTATCTATCCAGATGAAATAACTCTGACCCGCATGTAAGTTCGCAGAAGCGGAAACTTCCTCGACTGCTGCATCGGCTCTGGTGAGTTCTTCCAACTCACTGTCGGCTATATGCAGCCTGCGGTAGTTTGAGTTATTGGAGTGGAAAGTAACCGTAAGGAGAGCGTCTGTAACAGGCGTAAAGATGATACATCTGCGTACTCCAGGAGTTCCAGCTCCGTTAAAGCGCGCGCCATCGGTGGATATGTAATCCTTTCCATCCGTGCTTTGCGCACCCATGATGGATAGACCATTATAGTCGATGACGGGCACCTCGTCCGGTGCTTGAAGTGAGACTTGCTCCGTGAAAGGAGCGAAGTCCCAATCAAGACCTGTGACGTCAGTCAGACTCGTCGCCACCAGCAGCGTCAATCGTGCCGTCCTCGGTTTCGATTGTTCCTTCATAGAAGGGTGCCGGCACGACGTCGGTAGCTTCGGCATTGATGGTGGTGGCAGTTGTACCGGTCGCACCTTGACCCAGATCCTGGGCTACGGTGGTTTTGGTGTTCCACTTATCCGAGCCGATGACTCGATACTTGTTCTTCATATCTTCCACGAGGAAGACATTGTCGTTGTTGTTGAGGTAAGCAGAAGCTGCTGAAGCCTCCTCACCAACGGCTGGATGAACGGCAGTAAGTTTGTTGAGCTGCGTTTGCGAGGGTACTTCACCTTGTGCTTCGGAAGTTACCTGCGACTTATCCGGGAGGATGTCGATGAACTTCCATTTGGCATCGGCTACAAGCACAAATGAACCCAAGTACTTGGCAGCGGTAGGACGACCTTGTTCGTCCACCGGCAACTTAGGCCACTTGGCAATCTGCGACTTGGCGATGTAATACAAACGGCGCTTGATACCGGGCAGTTCCGGTGTTCCCTGACACCATGCCAGAGAGCGTTGTAATGCTGAACAGTTGTTAGGCATATTGCGTTGTTTTAAGGTTGAACAAAAGTAGCTCTGCTGGGATGGCTACGGCTATCAACTCGTAACCATCCCGTAGGCAGAGCAGTTGATTAGCCTTGCGCTTCCTCCTGTGCAGCCGGATCATCATCCGACAGCTCGATAGCTTTGAAGCGGCGCTTGTCGATGGACTCGAACTGAACACCGAAGAACATCGTAGCGATGTAGGAGAGAATGAACGGCTCAAACTCTTTGACCATAACGGACTCGGAGTCGGACATCTGGTCGTAGCCAACAAGCATGTTGACCTTGGGGCAGATGTGGATGAACTTGGAGCCCATCTTGTTGAAGAGCGGCACGATGTGCAGTTTGCCGTTGGAACCTTCGATGGTGTCCTGATTGTACTGACCATTGTACACAAGGCCACCGTGGGTGATTTGGAATGCCTCGTTGTACTTGTCGGCAAAGTCCTGCGAGCAGAACATATAGCAATCCTGCGCACGCAGACGCGGGTCGAGCGAGAAAAGGATCGCCTTGGCAACATCTACAGCGTTCTCGGCGGTGATAGCCTCCGTGAGCTTCATGTAGTTGTTTTTGGCAGCTGCAAGGTTGCCCGCCTCTATCTCTTTCTCGGTGATGGTATCGAAGCCATCAAAGAGGTCCATAGAGGTGTCACCATTGGCATTGCGGCGACCTTTCCAGATTGCGTTGTTCAGGTTCTCGGAGGTGGACTTGGCAATGAGTCCCAACACTTCCAGTGCGGTAGGCGCTTTCATCTGCGCGTCGCCCTTGGTTTGAGCGGCAATAGCACCCATCAGCGTGCTAATAGCAGAGTTCGGCTCGAACTTAGCGTGCACCGAACCAAAGAAGGTTTCCAGCGTACGGAAGTTCATCTTGAGATTGAAGTCCGTGGAACGCGACGGCTTGTACGGTGCAAACTGTGCATTGCCGGACACATCAGCGACAGACTCCTTGTAACGGATGCCCGGGCGGGGAGTCATGTACTTGAGCGTTTCGTCGATACCGATAATCGGCAGACGAAGGAGATCAGAGCGGTACTTGTGCGCCGCCTCTTGGTACTCCTCAAGGGTGAATTGAAATTTTCCAGCCATAGTTAAGTTAGGTTAAAAAAGTTAGTTAAGGTTCAGGTTGATGGTTACGGAAGGCGGTTGAATAAATCTCGCGCCTCGCGGTTGGTGTCGAAGAACTGCTCGACATCCGACTTGGGCTTCTGAGGATCGGCACCGGCGCTGTTGTGAACTTGGTGGGTGATGTCACCCGGTTGGCGACCAAGTTCCTCTACACGCGCTTTGAGCGTGGCAATCTCCTGATCCTTGGCTTCCGCTGAAGCCTTGAGAGTGGAGATTTCCTGGTTCAGGGATTGGACTCCATTAGCCCGTCCGTTAGCTTCAGTGACATCCTCGTGAAGACCTTTCATCTCCCGTTCGAGTGCCTGAAGTTGAGACTGATTGAGATTGAGGGTAACGTTACCCTCTGCATCCTTGGCGAATGCTTCATCGGTGAGGGCTAATGCCGCCACGATGAGAGGAAATAAATTCTTCATATCTTTAACTGTTTGGTTAGGGGTTGACAATGCTTTCGGCTGCGCCAGTTCAGAGGTGCGTCCGGAAAAGAACTGCATGAATGACGAGAGGAACTTCGACCACTCCGACTGCTCCGGTTGGATGGGCATGTGAGGCAAAGGAATACCTGCCGAAGCCATTGCGCAAGCAGTAGCCTCGGTAAGGACGGGAGCTTTGTCTTCCTTGCTGTCCGTGATCTCGTCCACAAAGCCCCAAGCAAGGGCTTCCTGAGCCGTGAGCCATCCACCGACCTTCATGAGGTCAAGCAGTTCGGAGGCAGGCTTCTTGCACTTAGCCGCATAGAGCGAAGCGACGTTCGCATCCATCTTCTCCAAGTCCGTTTTCATCTGCTCCAGATGAGCAATTTGGTCCTTGAGCTGATCGGCATTGAGTGAAGCCCATTGTATGAACTCCGCAGAGCACTTATGCACAAGGTACATAGCGGAAGCGTCCATGGTGACATGATTAGCACCCATGGAAACAATAGTGGCCGCAGAAGCGTTCATGCCAACATAGTGGACATGAACTTGGCCGTGCTCGCGGAAAGAAGCAACTATAGAAAGAGCGGTAGCGAGAGAGCCACCAAGAGAGTCGATGAGCACATCGACAGGCTTGCCTTGATTCTTGGAGAGGATATAGTCAACGTACGATGCGTCGAAGTCATAACCTCCTACAAAGCCTTTGAGTTTTAAGTGGTAATTGGGCATAAACTTTTGATTTATGCCGCAAAATTACTGCTTTATGTGCGTGTGCGAAAAGACAGAGCAACGCGCCCTATACGCGTGCCATCAAAGGATTGAACACGGTATAAGTGCGCGCGGAGAAGTGAGTTGTATGGTATATGTGAATGTGGAAGGATCGCTATCCGGGTTGCCGAACGACTGCACGCGCTCGATGAGAGGATGCTCCTCTTTGGTGCCAATGAGATAGCTATGGTCATTCACATCTACGACAAGGAATGCCAGATACCGGTCATCAGGTATCTGCTGAGTGGAGCGGAAAGAAAACTTCAGCGACTGACTTGGAGATACGCCCGCGTTGGAATGCGTACATTCGCACGTGGGGTCGCCATTAAACTCAATGGGTGTCGGGGTGGCATGAATATAGATAGGTAGGCCTGCCAATGCCTGCACTCCTAATTTATCAGCGAGTGAACTTGCCGGGATGTAGGAGATAGATTTGACTCCGGGGAGAGAAAAAAGATCTTTCATATTATGTGGTGTGACGGTTTGAGACATAAAAGACAAAAAGCATTTGAACTCATTACGATTTTCTCATTTTTTTGCGAGATTCAGACTTCCGATAGGCAGCATCTGCTCTATCATAGACCTTGAGTACTGCAAAGTAATTCGTTTCCGTGTCCTCGATACCATGATGCTCCATCCAAGCTTGGATAGCAAGATCCTTGCGTGTAAAAGCAGTATCCAGATTATGCACATCGCGCCACAAGGCAATCTTAAAGCGTCGACGGATGCACTCGTACAGGAGATCGCGCGCAGACTGACGCAGGTAGTTATAGATCTGCGGGTCGCGATGTCGGAAGGAAGGAATTTGAATCACCATATTGGCACCCTCCTTGAAGTCCTCCGGTTTCGGTCCTGGTTGTTTCGTCAGGAACGTCTCCAAAATATCAGACTCAACAGACCCTCTAATGGGAGATACCGGCTCCGGATAACGATAGACTGGAGCCGAAAAAGTGTCGCCTGCAGCTTGGTGGTTGCGGCGACATTCATGCGCGTACCACTGTACAAGATAGTCGGGCATGGTAAGATATAAGTAATAGTTAAGCATAGGTCCAATAAAATATATACTACAATGCGAGTGCAAAGATACAATTTTTTTGCGAAATATACAAGAAAATTCAGGTCTAAATGACTGTAAGGATGCACTTTAATTGGAATAATTGGAATATATTTGGAATAACAATCAATCTACATAAAAAAACGAGGCGCCGACTCTCACGAGCAGGCGTCCTCTTGCACAAAACTTTCGCGTTATGGCAAACAAGAAACTAAAATCCCAACTATGATTTCGATGCAAAATTACTGCTTTATGAGGACATGACAAAAGACCGCCCGTCTGGATCCGGGGGGTCTGGTCAAAAAAGAAAGCGGGGTTGTGCCCCGCTTTGCCTTAGTTCCGGAAGATGTGCCCATCGACCTCGGTGTAATCGCCACCCGTATCGAGATTGCGCCATACTGCCGAATAATCAATGCAGCATTGCAGCCACTGCGGCAAGTTCTTAAAGTAGCCGCACTCCTCGCAAAGGTACTCGGCGAAATCTTCGGGGCTATTGTATTTGCCCTCGTAGCGCTCCTCGAAATCTTCGAGCGTGCCCTCATCCCAATAGCTCAGATAAGCCTCGTAAGCCTCGCGGCGTTCCTCGCTAAGGGCGGCATATTCTTTGATTTTATCGAACGTGCTTTCGCCCATGCAGCCTTCACAATACCATTGTTCCGGGAAGTGCTCGTAATCTTGGAACATGAGTTCCGGCTCTGACTCGTTGGCGTGCAAGCGGTTGCAAAACTCCATAAAATCGTGGTAGTTCTCAAAGGTGGACAAATCAATCCACATGCCGTAGAGACTGCCGTTGTTGTACTTGGCATACGTGCCACAATAGACTGCCGGATTGCTGTTCTCATAGTGTGCAGCGTGTTCGCGGATTTCGTTCTTGGTTAATGGTTCTCTGTAGTTCATAACTCTAAAAATTTTGATTGTTTATAAATGTTAGTTAATTAGTGCCAAACTTGGCTCGTGTACTGAAAATCTTCGTATTCCTCGTAAATATCTCCGAAATCGCTTTCTTCATTTGCGGTAATGCTGGAGCGGTGAGCAACCTTTACAAAACTTTGATTGTTGTTTGAGCGGCTTTCGAAATCGATACCAAATGAAATAGTTAGCTGTGCCATGATTGTATGTGTTTTAGAATTTAACATTTGCGTATAAAGCAGTTAGCGTTTGATATAACCTTTACGGTGCTTTACAAGTGTTCCGTGGGAGTGTTTGCAAGGTTTTCGTAACAAAATACTACCATCGGCGCAAGAAGTGACCAAAGGGAGGTCTTGCGCCGGAATAATGTGTGGAGATTTTTTTAGCGACAATCGGAACGGCGAAACGTGCTCCGACCTTTCAAATCAACGTAGCGGTAACTAACTTTGCACCGGAAAGGATTGTATCAGATAAACGCGGATCTGCTGCGGACAAATGTATTCGTATAGAAACATATACTTGGCATAGCAGACAATTGCGGTATCGAGGGCGAAAATCAAGCCCTCAAATGACAAGCAAAAAGAAAAGAAATTAGCGTCTGGTTTAGGGGCGGTCAAGCCGGACGCTCGCAAGGTTTAGATGTCAGCCGGTACAGCAAAGGGCTGTAGTCACCCACCGGAGGTAGTTGCAGCCACCGGCAGGTAGAGTGAAGGGCGCAGCTGCTTGGTCAGGGCGAACAAACGTGACAGAAAGAGGTAGACCGTAGGTAAGAGTAAAAGAAAACTGCCGGCTCGTCACGAGTCAGCAGTCTCTACATACTTACATAAACAGCGTTTATACAATAGATGTCTGCCTGTGTATATTCATACTTCTGTTGCAAACACTATGCAAAGGTACTGCTTTTTATTGAGATATGCAAGTTATATCCAATAATTTTTCCACTGCAGAGCTTGATCGGTAGTGATTCCATATAGTGTGCAGTACCTTTCTAGTTGGACTTGGGTATAGCAAGAGCCAAGGAGTTTCCAAACACAACCGGTTTTGTGTTTGATTTCAGTTTCGGCATCGACAGTCATCTCATCGACATACTCAGGTTTGAGATCAAAAGGGCAAGTCGGATACATCATCGAGACCTATTTTTTTATCAAAATTACAATCACCCTCACGATAGTTTTCATAGAAGTTGATTTTTGAGGCAAGCATTTCTAAATAGTCAGCAAGCGGAAAGTACTCTAATGGAGAATCATCATAAACGATAATCCGAATGTGTTTCCTCCAAGTTGCACTGACAATTATAGTGTAGCGATACGGACTAATACGCCGCTTATCGAAGTTCCGATAATTGAGAATATAAATCGTTCCATCCTTGCGTTCTTCTGCTTCTTCAGCTTCTTTCTCGACCTGTTTTGTAAACTCCAGTTCGTCTTTTACACCTTTCAAAAGATGCTCATACTCAATTTTAAAAGAAGTGAGGTTTGCAACGGTGTCTTTAAAATGTAACAGCATAACTCTCGCTGGGATATTCTTTTCTTTCGGATTATATTTAGTATTATCCGGAAGGATTAGTTTTGGCACATGCATCATGTATGTCGTAAGACTATTTACAACGTCAGTCAATTCCTTATTTGAACGTAAATAAGGACTATTATTCGTCTCCAAATCTTTCTTTATAGCATCATACATATCATTCGGAGAGAATCTTTTATCAAGGAAATACAAATCATTCCAATACATAAAGAAAGGTTTATCGATGGCTTCCCACTCGTCATCAAATAACTGTCGTTTCAAGTCATACTCCAGGACTGCACGCAATCGTTCCTCTGTAAAAGCGTCGTCATCAAATGGATTGAACGGATGTCGCTTGGAAGGCTTAAAATACTTTGCATTTTGATGACCGTGTTCCAAGGTGTTCCAAGTCGCGCAATGCAGTCCTCCCCCCAAGCGCGTAAGCGACTGCGTGTATTTAATAGGATAAACCTCACAGTCTGGGAATGCCTCCTGAATGCGCTTGACTGCAGGCGCGTCAGATGGTTTACCGAGTTGCGCCATGAAAATCTTGTTTCCAACGCGGAGGAAATTGAGGTATTCCCAACTAAGATCAGTAATGAGCGAGCCATCGTCAGCTATTGCCATCATCCCGTCCACATGGCCATAGATATCAGACTTGTCCCAATGCACTATCTTAATGGAGCGTGCATTAAGTGCCTTCTTGAGGTTCTTGATAAGCAAGTCACGAGGATAATTGGGGTTCTCCAAGAAGATCTTATCGGTCATATAGACATTACCTCTCTTGTCTGTAAGCACATTACCTCCGTCAAGAACGATATCCTCATACCGGAAAGGAGTTATCTCCATATCAGCCCATATAGGCACCATATCGGGTTTGTACTTCTTATAACGAGGTGCGCGCAGATAGTCCGGGTCGTAGCGGAACTGCGCAATGTCACCTTTCCCGTCAACGGTGATGGGCATGTAGTCGCGCGCCCACAGATGCGTTTTCTCACCAGTGTACGGTAATTCCCAACACTTGACATGAGCTGCCCTAAAAGCCGCAATAAGGCTCTTATAAAAACGAGGAAAATGATACCGAATAGCCATCGGTATGAACACTAAATCAGTTTGCGAATCGTGTAACATAATCTTTGCATTTATAAAGTTAATATTTAGTTATTTAGCTTTCGGTGCAAAGGTATAGGTTTTTTCGCAAACGTCCCAAAATTTTCTGTTAAAAATTGTTAAAAGTTTAGGAGAAGATATTAAAAATAAAAAAAGAGGACTTAGTCCTCTTCAATTACAATTTATAAGTTTTTATATCTGTCTTAATCTTAGTTTCTAGGAAGTTATACCTGCATACAGTCATCTGAAGCTGTCTAAGACCCTTACGAGTAAAACGGTATTTTTTATTATAATACTCGTCCTTCCAGTCAGACTTCGGATCGTCCCATTCATTTACTCCAATTCGGACAGATTCCTCTACGTCAAAAGTAAGTTTGTCTTTGCTCATTTCTACAGAGCATAGCGATGTGGCTGTATTCATAAGTTCGTATGAGCAAATCCGTGGGCCACCAAATACCTTATTATCGTCACGTTCAAGTGCGCGAATAAGAATGCCCCCGAATTGACCTTGGCTCATAGAACTTGCAAAGCATATATCCACACCCATCTTATGCAAGAACAATTGCCCTGCTTCAGTGTCTCTCTCATACACATGCTCATCGGCATGTGCGTCCTTATCGTAGATATAAAACTCTATTTCCAGAAGACGGTAATTATGCCTGCCGTTAGAAATACAGTATTCATTCATTAACTTTCCGGCAAGTGATTTCAACTCGCATGGAATGTCCGCACAAGATAATATCCTCGGAATACTTAATAGAGTTTGTATTGATTCCATAAAAACCTTTTCTTTTTCGCTGCAAAATTACAAAAAAATATTCAGATGTGCAAATTTATTACGTGCGCGATTATAGATTTAACAAAAATTAACAAAAAAAACTTGTTTTTTACTGCGTTAGGGATTGGAAGGGCTACGGTATTGTGCAACAATGCGGAACTTGTGAACCCCGGCAAAGCCAGACCGACGTAGCTCTGGAGATGAGAGGATCTACAGAACTATGCCGGGAACGCCCCAATAAAGACAGTCGTAAAAAAGATGAGGAAGATAAAAGTCCGAAAACAAACCGCCGACTTTCACAAGCCAGCGGTCTCGATTTAAGCGTTTGCTATCGAGCAAAAGCTCGTCCGTGTAAATACCAAACACGATTAGCGCTGCAAAGATACAACAAATTTTTTAGATACGCAAATCTGCGTCGGCAAAAAAAATGGAGGATTGCTCCTCCACTTTGCTATCATGCTTGACAAACGGCTTCCGGCACATAGAAGTGAGTAACGGGGTAGAATGTGTAGGACTCACCTGTTTCTTTATTCACTCGGCTTACCGGCTTGCCCCATGCAGGGAAACGATTTTCAACCGTGTTCATAACCTTAAAGCCTTCGCGCTCCCATTGCTCGCGAGTTTTCAGGATGGAGAGATTGTGTAACTTTTTGTAGTAGATACAAAGGAGATTGTTGATGCGCTCATCATTGCCGTACTCTTCACGGAGTTTCTTACAAAGGGTACGAAGACTCTGACGCTCTGTTTGGGGCTGTGCAACTGCATTGTTCTTAACTTCGGTTGACTGACTGTTTTTCTTTGTAGCTTTCATGACTGTAATGTTTTTGAATTGTTAAACTTATTTGTTTGCGATTTGTTTCTTTTACAATGCTTTCAGAGTTGACGCCAGTGCAGTTCTCCATTCCGTGAACAGCAAGACTTCCGAAAAATTTACTACCCGCAGGGCTGGAGAAATTTTCAGTGCCAACGCCGGAACATGTTTAGCCTTGCCATACGGAAAGAACCAACTACCTTTGCATTGCTAAAAGGAACGACATAAATCGACAAACCTATATGTTAATTCAGAAACGACAAGGCAAAAGCAAGAAATCAGTTAGGCAGAAGTAACCAAGCAGCCTTAGCATAGCCCAAGAGCGGCAGAACGTACCCACGAAACACCCAAGTACGGCTCTGCGCTCAACACCTTTTTATCGCAGCAAGAAGCCACCTCTCCAACTAACTCGCAAGCGAGGAGCGTGGCTCGTTTGAACACGTCAAGACAAATCGTTGCAGGAAAGCGGATGAACGGCAACAAGAAACGATGTCCACATCCCCGTTACCACCTATGCGGAAGCCGTCAAGCATGACCAAAGAAAAGTGAAGGATCATCCCCAATAAAAAAAACTGCCGACTCGCCACGAGCCAGCAGACACAAAATGTCAGCAGTAACTTACTTCGCTCAAACAGACTTTCGGATACTGCTGTCCGAAAGAGGCCCTCGCTACTTCCGTATCCACTTTTCACGAGAGCCCTGAAATCAAACCAACCTTGCTTCAATATCCAAAGATAAGACGTGTCAAGTTTGATTTCAAAATGTCAATATATCACCAATCATATTCCATGATGTGAGGATTCTTCTTTTTCTGCTTTTCACGGGAACTACGGATAAAACCAATTAAAGTGTGCATCTGTTCGCGTGTAAATCCATACTTGGCGGTGTTCCAAATACACCGCGCGACAATCTCAGCGCGCGAAACCTTAACATCCGGAGAAATCACCACCGGCATCCCTAGCACAATCTCCCATTCAATAGCTGCCACAGGATAGACCTCAACTCTCATCCTCTCATCAAAATCATCATAGTCCATCTCGATATGGCAAACATCAGTAACTCCCTTTTGTGGAGTCAAGGAAAGAAGCATGTCGAAATGCTCATTGTATGAGTGCAAGTCCGGTTCAATTCCTTTCTCCATACTGGTGATGAATGGAGCAACTTGCTCAAAGGTGACACTATCTAACAAATCTCTTACAATCATTCTTCAGCGTACGTATATTCGTAAGTAACATAGTCAAGCACCTCGTCGCAATCCCAATGGATCTCGCGCAAGGAATTTCCAAACTTGTCTTTTTCAATGACCTGACGATTCTTGCCTTTCTCGATGAACTCCCATGCTTGCTCCTCTTCCTCCACGGTCATATTGGTTTCTCCATCTCCAAATGAAAGTCGGTCCTCCAACTCATAATACCGCTTTTGCGCGTCTGAATATACACGCTCGGTAAGGCCACTCAAGCAACCATTGTCAATCCAATAACAATTAGGGTCGTCACCCGGACTCCCGTCAAAGCCCATAGTACCAATACATACTCGCCCTTCGTTTGTAGCCCTTACTTCTACGGTCTTACCGTCAGCTGCTGCTATGTACACGGTAGTAGACTCTTCCAACTCTTCCTTAGTCTCTCGGAAATAGTGAAATGGCCTTCCCTGTCCATCGTACGCAACTTCATGAACAGTATCCAATAAGTACTCATGCCCTTGGTATTCGATAGTTTCGAACTGCCAATGCGGGTTCCTTACTGGGAAACGCGCAAAGGACTTAAACAAGGCCTCGTTACAGTCCTTGCTCCTGAAAGCCTTTGGAACACGTCGATAGACTTTCATGCGCTCTAACAAAACGCGAGGTGCTTTCTCCGTAGTCATACTAACCTCTTAATTAACTCGTCTGAAGATATTACCGTCAAGGACAAGGGCATCGTCTGCTGGGTAGTATACCAAATGATATAACAATGAGCCACGATAGGCTTCTTGCCAATATGAAGAATGGTCGCGATAGATATCCACATTATTAGCATCTATCTTGTATGTCATAGCGGAATTTGATGTATATTCCCCATTGACATTAGCCGTCATGGAACAAGTGAAGTTAGAGGCAAAGTAGAAACTGATGTAGTTGCTCCCGTCACTCGCTTTGTACGTGTGGCCTTTGATGGCTACAGCAGATTTCGTTGGCTCGTTTGCACTCTTTGAACATCCTGCGAGCGTTATCACGGTCGCGAAGAAAAGGAAATAAATAAACTTTTTCATGTCGCATAAGATTTTGAAATCGGCGGCAAAGGTACTGCTTTGCTGCGATATGAGCAAGAAAAAAGCCTTGATGTTTTTGACCATCAAGACTATCAAATTTATCAAATTTATAGAGAGCAGCTATTTGCCCACGATCTTCTCTATTTGCTCTATGAATCCAAGAATCTTGGTGTCTTGGTTGGAAGTGTTGTTGAAAGCGGAGTAGAAATGCCCGGAATCTTTGTCTTTATCCTTATAGCCAGTAGTCATTTCTACCCAAGCCATCATGTTTGCCCCGGAGGTGTTGGCGTCCATATAACCAAGTTCCGTTAGCGCGCGGAGGAATTGAACTGTACCGGCGCGGCGCAAATAGGATTTGCCTTTTGTGGGTTTAGCGATGGACTTTAGGCACTCAATAATTTGCTCCTCGTGCTCTTTAGCTACACCCAACAAAGGAGATTGCGCTTCAATTTCCCTCTTTTCGGTGTCAGCTTTATCGCGGTTAGTGGCATAGTTGTAAACGACCACTGACGCAAAAGCCAAGAAGACGAGCATGAATATCGTCATCAAAAACTCCATGAAAAAATCATATCCAACAAATAAAGACGATATATCCATCCCTGGCTCTGATATTTTAATACTTATCAGCGATACAACACACATTGCAAGTAGCAATACCGCAATGGGGACCAATATGGAGAAAAACAGCCAAAATAACTTATTCACCTTTGGCGAAGTGATACGAAAATAATTCGGTTTTTTCTTCTTGTCTGCCATATTACTTTTCTTTTGTTTGTTCAAAATAAAAAACTATTGGAGAGCGCTTTACAACAGCTATTTTCTTATATCGAAGTGCAAGCCGATATTGCTTGTTCTCATCAAGAACAGAAGTAATGTCCTCCAAGAAAGCGCGGAACTCTTCAACGGTTCTGTCTGCTTTCTGGTTGTTGCATAACTGACAACTTGGGATTGTATTTTCCAAGTTATTTGTACCTCCCTTTGATTGAGCAGTCAGGTGGTCAATAGTCATATCGTCGTACTCGATTTTCTTTCCGCAGTACGCACAATGGCCATCGTACTTGTTGTATATATCTCGTCTATTCATTTTACCCAACTTTTATATTTATCACCTGATGGATGTCCGTCGTGTAGAGCGGACTATGATGGTCGGCTTTGAAGACCGGCATATCCTTCTGCGAAGGAATTGCCAACTGTGTGCCGAGGATGAGCGAGGAGCGTCCTTGCTTCTCGCGGATCGAGTCGATGGTGCGCTGCAGCGCCGCGTCACGCACTCTATCGCGAGTGTCGAACAAATCCGGCACAACTGCATTCTCCGGCACGATATGCGTGAATACGATTCCTGCCTTCTTGAACTGCACATTATCGCGCCAGAGCGGACGAAAAGCCCTAAGAACATACCCCAATATCTCTCGCGTGTCCGACGTCGGCACAGGCAATGCCACTTGCTGCACAACATGATATTGCTCAATGTCATTCCTAAACGGTGATGTGATGGCATATACGACCACCTGATCACATACCGAGCGCTGCAACCGCATCTTACGCGCGCAGTTATCGCAGAAATTAGCCAACTGCTGCTCCAGTTCTGCGCGGTCGGTAATCGCCTTGGCGAACGTCCGCGAGGTGGTGATGGACTGCTTGGCGGCCAACTCGGTGATGTCGATGCAGTCGATGCCGTTCAGCTCCTTCCATGTCATCACTCCCGGCTTACTGAATAGACGGCGCACAAAAGCTTCGCTCTTGTCGGCAAACTGCAAAGCCGTCGTGATTCCCACGGCTGCCAGTTTAGCCTGTGCGCTGCGTCCTATTCCCCATACATCAGCAATATCAAATCCCTCTAATGCCTTGCGTCTCTTCTCCTCCGTATCAATCATACAAGCACCCTTGTAGCCTTTGTATTTCTTGGCATACTTACTGGCTACTTTGCATAGCGTTTTCGTGGGCGCAATACCCATCGAGATCGGTATGCCGGTGCCTTGGTATATTTCTTTCACAATACGCTCACAAGTGGACTTGCGTTTGTTGGCAGGCAAATGATCCACAGAGATAAATCCCTCGTCAATCGAGTACTGCTCAAATCGGGTGGTGTGACTCCGAAGGATTGACATCACGCGTGCAGACAAATCTCCATACAACGGAAAGTTCGAGGAGAAACAAGCGATATTGTGCTGCGTCACCAAGTCTTTTATCTGGTACAATGGAACACCCATTTTGATGCCCAGAGCCTTGACCTCGTTGGAACGGCTGACCACACAGCCGTCATTGCCCGACAGTACCAACACGGGCTTTCCCCAGAGGTCAGGGCGAAACACGCGCTCGCAACTGACATAGAAATTATTGCAGTCGGCCAGCGCGTACATCATTGGCGTGTTCTATGAATACAGTGCGTCACTACTCCCCATACGGAGAAGTTGTCGTCTGCCGTCACACGGATGGGCTGAAACTCCGGATTGTGCGGTATCAACCAACCTCCTTGGCGGTCAGGATCCATGCGGAACTCCTTAATTGTAAACTCTCCGTCGATAGCAGCTACAATAAAGTCGCCATTATGCGGCTCTAGCGATTTGTCTATTACGATCAAATCACCGTCTAACAATCCCGCATCGCGCATACTATCCCCGTTTACCTGCGCATAAAACGTAGTGTCCGGGTGGTTGGAAAGCTCACGGACAATGTCTATCCGTGAACCGGCACAGTCAGAAGCAGGCGACGGAAATCCCGCCCGCACAGCGTCCACGAACTCCAGCACTAAGCCTTCCTTCTCCGCAGGTGTCAAATTAGATATCTTCGTCATCTCTTAGTCAATCACAACGGCAGTGCCGGAGATGGAGATCATGATCATGCTGTTGGCTTGTCCCATCGTCTCATAGCCAAAGCTAACTCCCACGATGGCATTGGCGCCCAGTTGCTCGGCGCGCTCGCGCATTTCTTTCTGCGCTGTCTCGCGTCCTTCGAGCATAGCCTTTTCGTAACTGTCGGTACGTCCTCCGAAGAAATCACGAAGCGACGCGCCAAAGTCCTTCAGGAAATTCATGCCGAAGATAACCTCTCCGGAAACAACGCCTTTGTATTCCTTAATGGTGTGCCCCTCAATAGTGGGTGTGGTAGTAACTATCATAGTCGTTAAAATTCAAATCGTTCCAACTTCATTTGACCGCAAGCCTCTATCTCAGCTACGTATTTCTTGAACTCCGGAGTTTCAGCATGTGCCTTGAGCGAAGCGTCATCTTTCCATGTCTCGCAGAACATGAAAACGTCCGAGCGGGTCGCGCTCTGGAACACATCATAAGCGATGCACCCGGCATGATTGCGGGACTTCTCGGTCAGAGCTACTGCAGCACGCAGAGCGTCTTTGTACTGGTCACCATCGGTGGCCTGAAAAAAGCAATTTAAGCGTATCATATTATTTGGTATATAATTTCTTCAAATCCTCAATCTCGTCGATAAAATCCTTGCGAAGGGATGCGGGTTCAAGCACCTCCAGTTTCGAGCCGAACTTACGCAACTCCATGATGAAGTCATACGTCGGAGAGACGAAGAAACTGAAATAGGTGAATTCGTCATCATGCCGCATCTCCACTTGACTCGGATGGAGCGGTAACGAACGCATGAAATTCGCGTCGTAGTTGGTTACCTTGACCACTATCTTCTCCGGCTTGGTGATAGAACGGTCGATGCCATACTGACCTTGGAAGAATAGCGAAGCCTTGAAATCCTTGGGCATGTTGTATGGCTTATCCGTCGCCACCAGATCCTTCATGCGGTCGAGCGCATACACACGTGGCTCAGACTCCTCCGGATGATCCTCGGGCTTGCCCACCAGATACCACCGCTGCTTGAACACTTTCAGGCAGTACGGAGCGAGTAGGAAAGAGTGCGGTTCGGCACGCTTGTAACCTTGGTAAGAAGCAAACAACTGGTGCTCCTCTTTCATCGCATTCACGATAGTACTGAGGTACCGAGCACCTTCAGGAATGTCCTCAAAAATGATGCGGTCTTTCATTCCTCCGGCGAGGTTCACCATGTTGTTCACGGCAAACGTGTTCACCAACCAGGCACGAGCTCCGTCACCATCCATCGCGCCACGCGAACCAATCGAGTACTCGTTGGTCGTACGGTCGCAAACGATCTCTATGCCGAACAGCGCAGCTATCGCTTCACGATGACGGTGCAAGTTACGTGCTCCGTATTCTTCCTCACCTGCGTCGTTATAAGCAGAACGCGCCCATTTCCGGTCAATCTCTGCCATTTTGATATGCCCTGCTGAATAGACAGTGTCTATCAGCCATATCATTCGAGTAAATAACTTATTCTGTGCTCCCATATTTTATTATTGCTTTAAAGATTCGTATTGAGCAGGACGACGTTTAAGGAATTCTTTTTCACCCTCCTTAGTAACTGTGCGTGTTTCAGTCCCAACGCGATAATAATAAATACCATCAAGCATCAGCGGAGAAGAAGACGGCAACACATCGACCACAACCACAATACGTCCATTATAGTTAGGAGCTGACACTTGGATTAGTGTGTTAATATCTGGCCATATTTTATAGATGGCATTCGTTAAGAATTGTTGGTAGGTATCCATATCGGTGACATTGCCCACTTTGCCCGGATTTTTTTGGAACCATTCTATATCATCGGACAACCCAACGGCGTATCCAAGATTGTTGACTCCAATATACAACTTGCCTCCTTTGGTATTAAGGAAAGCATTTATCTCTTTTAAGATAATCTGCATTTGTGTTTGAGGATCGGCAATAACCTTGCGTTCGGCATTAGCAACAAAAACAATCGACGATTTGAATTCCATTGTCTCACTTTCATCACCAATGTAGAGTGCTTCCTGAATATCAAGTTTAATATTCATCAGACTACTTATATTGTCGATGATAGCTTTCTTTTCTCCCTCCATTTTAAATTCAGAAAGGAAGTTGTATGCCAGTACAAGGTTGCATAAACGTTTGAGTTCGGCATTGTCCGTCATTTCCAGCATTGTGAGCAATTTCTCCTTGTCATCCGGCTTCCCAAGCGCATTGAGCGCGTGAAGTTCTTGGCGACGAAGATGAAGAACGGGGAACATCGCTACCATCTCTTCCGGAATTTCGTCAAGTTTACGAAGCTTCTCCAGATTAATTGCATTGTTCTTCCCGAAATCTTGGAGTGTAATCTGTTGCTCACAACAATGCCGATAATAATCTAATTGATATTGATTGCCGATGATCCGAGACAATGTGCCTGCTACACACAGAAGTAGGAAACGTTCGATGAGATCCTTGCTTAGGTATGCCTGACGGTCGATAAGGTGAATCATTTCCTCTATAACTGCTGGCTTGATTTGCTCAACCTGGGGCTTCTCCTCAATGTGAACCAGCTCTTCTGCCTCGTCGTAGGTTTCACCTCTACTATAATCTTGTAAAAGTCTAACAATGGCTTGATGTTGAGTTACTTCTGTTGTTGCTGCAGAGAGATACTCGCCCTTCAACTGAAGACCATGTTTTTTGGCGTTTACAGTACCAGTAACTTGCAATAGTACATGATCGCCTATATTCACAATCGATTCCGTATCAACAAACTGAATTGTTGGACCTGCTTCCGAAACTGCAATACATTGACCGGTAGAGTCAAGTTTATATGTCACCACTGCGTTGAGCTCATTACCATAACTGGTAATGTCCGAATCATTCCAGTCTTCCTCAATGAGCTTTGCCATGGAGAAGTGAAGTAATGCCCCGACAGAACCAACGACAGTTGCTTCGAATAAATATGGTTTGTTAGTTTCAGAATCTCGAAAACCATTATCAAGGAAATACGAGGCATTCAAACTACGCGGATCATATCCTACGATATCATCTTTGATGTGAATGATTCCATCACCTTCAAATAACTCATCTTTGATAGTCGCATGGAAAGAGCAATCGGATTGGTTAATAATACCGTCAATGATAATGAAGACATTCTCTCCTTTGCTCGGTTTTTTCTTCTTTATGATAGTGGCTGAAGCCTTTGCCCGTTGACGGAAGAGATGCTGTTCGATCTCTTTCCACCAAAGGTTAAATTGCTTGAGGTCAGCAGTCGTCTGCGTAACTTTAGCAGATGGCGAACCATCTATCTCAACCTGCAACCCATGCCACATCGGAATAGTTGAAGGAACTGCTTTTTTTAAGATAGAATGATCCAATCCCTCTGGAGTAATAAGAATCGCCTTGTCCGTTATATCTATGAGTTGCTCATTATTGGAAAATGCTTTATGAATGGTGCGGAGTGGTTCTCTCCTAACCGCAAGAATTGATGCAATAACACCTACGGAAGAAAGTTGACTCCAATTATATTCAAGTTGATAGTCCGACGTTAGACCGACGAGACAATTATAAGCATTTTTTAGCAGATCCTCAGAATTCGCTGTGGGCACATACGAAGCGAACCTATACAAGAGGGCTCTATTAAATATGAAATTGATATCATCTGAATCTTTATACAAGAGCAGCTGAAGAGCAAGAGCTTTGACTAATTGCGATACTTGCTCTTGATCATGCTTCGTGTCGGGACTAACAAGATTCTTCAGCGTATCAGACTTGAAAGATATGTACTCTTGAAGGAGCGTAACAAGTTGTCCACGAAGATCACTCGTCAGCCATTCTTCCCGCTGTCTCATAAGGACGATATCAACGAGTACAGGAATGTATGCATAGTACTCCGAATCCATACGAAGAATGTCAAGCACTACTTGACAGGTCTTCTCTTTGCGGTGTATATAGCCTGTCTTCTGAACCTTTGTGAGGAAACGATTGATATACATATCCGCCTTCTTATCACGCAACAATTCCGCTGCGTCAGCGCAAGCACGTAATTTTCGACACACATCCTCTACACGGCTACGCTCTTTGTCCGCTTCATTTTTAGGCAAACGAATCAACCAATCAGACTCCTCAATGAGGTATAAATATACATTACTGAGCGCTACCAAAGTACGCGATGTATACGAATTACCATCGGTAGCTAGTCTATATTGATTCTCCTCCGCAACTTTTAGAAAGTTATAAAAGTTACGTCCGGGAATTTTATCTTCCGAAGCGTCCAAAACTCCTAATAAGGTGTCAAGAACATTTGTGTCTGCAACATTAAATTCCCTCAAATCACTGACTGTGATATCATTTAACAATTCCGTCTGCATAATAATAAATTGGATTATATATCAATATCTCTTATTCTGTGCTCCAATATGTTAATTAGAGTTCAAGTTAATGATTTCTTGGAGAACATTATCCATCTTGCGGGCACTGCCGTGGAAGAAGGTGCACCATTCAAGGTAATCACGTATTCCTTGTGCGAATTTCTGTTCCCACCAACTATGATTTGCCAACGGCATCGACATATAGATACCCAAGATGAAGTATACTTTATATATTGGGTATTTATTACCCCACAATTCGCGCTTCGCTTCTGCGGCAATCATATCGCTAATGACAGCGACTTGTCGTTTCTGCTTCATTTCCGGCTTATCGATTTCGTGACGACCTCCGTTCTCGTATTTCTGAACTTGTTTGCGGAAGTTGTCAAGATATTGTGCAGCCACCTTTAATAATATCTCGTCAGAAATACCGCTGGTCTCATTAGGTATCTGCGGCATGGCTTTCAAGATCAGTTCATCAATAGGGTTGATTGTTGATTGCTCTTCGTTTTGAATGGGCGTTGCAGATTGCGAAGCAGTCGTATCGTCGTCCAAGAAGTTCTTCCAGTTCTTTTGTTTAGAGAAGTACTGCGAGATATCCGGCATCTCTTTTGTCATTGTGGCGCCCAAGAAGAAAGCGGCACGAGATACACCGACATATATATAGCGTTTGATGGTCTCATCGTTGAAGCCAGAGGAGTCAATGTTATGGAAGAACACAACGTCGAACTCAAGACCTTTTACGACGTTTATCGGATAGACACGTATCTCTTGCTTGGAGCCTGTCACATTTCCGGCAGATCCATCGACGATTTTTATACCGGCGTTTTGCAGGGTGGCAGATTGCCTCATTTGCTCCACAAAAGGCGTTACATCTTCTTTTGAATTGAGGAAGATTGCAGTAGCAGGAAGATGACCACTGTAGGCTTTATATACTTCTTCTATTCGCTTTTCAATCCATCGGATTTTTTTAGCCTCGGAGTCGTTCGTGTATATAAGCGGTCTCGGCACTTTGTTCTCCACCAAGTGCGCTTTATAATTCGGACTCTTACCAATCGTATCCTCGTATAGTTGTTGAGCCACTTCCAACATTCGTTTACTCTGTCGGTAGGAAGTACGCAATTCAACGACCTGTTTAGGAGCAACTATCTCATCGAGAATGCTCCAGTCTTGGATGCCCGAAACAGTTAGTCGCTGCATGAGATCTCCTGCCATTGTTATGGAATGATATTCTTGCAGCGCAAATGATACAATCGTTTGTATTTCGACTTTAGAGAAGTCAGTTACCTCATCAATACCTATGATAGGACGAACTAACTCATTGTATGCAGTAATGTATTTGTGCTTAATAGGCTCGTTCGGGCTAAGTCTGTTTATCGTGCGTATTAAGTTGTTCGTGATTAGCAAAAGGAGAGCTTGCTCCTGGAAATGAAGCTGTTTCTTGTCCGCTTTTATAAGTTTAGCGAGCAACTCCACATTCCATTCTTCAGTATAGTTATGTTCAATGATATGCTTTCTAAATGCCTTGTAGTACTTAGGCAGACGACGCAGGATGATTTTATGAACGCCTTTCGTATAAGCTTGATATTGCTCGTATATTAAACTATCTCCAATCCTTCTAAACCGAGCACTATCAATCGTCTTGAGGATGTCGCCTAAAAATGCCAATACTTCGTTATACTCTTCTGGCTTGTCTTCGGTATGGTAGATATTATCATAGCAGTACATGCGTAGCCAGTTCTTAAGCATAAAGTGCATTTCATTTTCATTCTCCGCCTTCTCATACTCGATATTGTCGTCCTGCAACTGAATATCTTCCAGAACTTCTTCAAGTTCCTCGACTTCGGCTATCTTATCCATTAAGTCATCAGCAATCTTAGACAACTCGGTTTCTACATCAACCGTATTGACTAATTGTATTTGCCGCATTCGGAACAAACGGCGAATAATACCATCGAGAGAGTCTTTCTCTATTCCGGACAATTCTCTTTCAATACTCCTTACATTATTGCTCACTCCGGAGATGTATGAAGATTCAATAGCCGGCAATTTAGCAATCTCCTCTATAATGGCATTCCGCAGGAAATCCATGAAAGCCACTTCCGGTTTTGCGTTCTCATAGATCAGTAATCCATTCTCTTCACAATCGGAGAACGGGAAAGATTTTCCTACTCCGAAGAAACCATAGTCACGAAGCGCCATTCGGCGGAAGTCTGACCAGTCCCAAACTTTTTCTTTGGTGTTGGTCAAGCCATCCTTGTTCATGGCATCTGCTAAATAAAGTTGCAAGAGTTGAGACGGAGAGAAAAATACCCAGTCTCGGTTGGTCTTTACGCGTTCGATAAGATCTTCACTCTGAGATGTCGACAATTTGAAGCGGCCATACTTGTCTTTTTGGTCTTCGGTAATGGCTGCAATATCAGTCAAGTACTTAAGACGCTGAATCATTGTGGTCGTCTTACCTGTTCCGGGACCTCCATCAATGACAAGGGTAGTACCATCGTACAGATAATTGGTTTTTATCTGCGATTGCTTCTGGTCAAGAACCGGGTTGTAGCGCAAACTACCTTGTTCGCGGATATAGTTAGAGAGCAGAAGCAGATCGTCACGTTGACCGGCCAACTCACGCTTCGTCTCTTTCATCTTATTGATCTCACGTGTCAGTTGACCCTTTTCGATTGGCGTCAGATTTGTATTTTGACGTTCTTGCTCCTTTTGCTCAATAGCAGCCACGGTCTGTTCGTAAGCCGACTGGGTCTCTCGAAGATAACGCATGAAATCTTCAAGAGATAGATATCCGCGGTAGTTATATGGTTTGGGATCGTTTTCTATGCGGATCTCGCGAGTGTGCATAACGTGCGTGTTGTGCACGTGGTTATCCATACGACCGGCAGGTGGTGTAATAACAAAGTTATCGCCCTCTTGGGTGGTCTGCAATTGAACGCCCATCATAGAGTTCTTGTAGACTACATGTCCTCCGGCTTGCCTAATTGCTCGGTCGGCTTGAATATTACAGTGCTCCGTGGTCATTAACCAATAGGCGCAACTCTCTGTGCTATTCCGTGTTATCCAATAACGTGCAGCTACGTATGATTTTTGTTGGTAATTCGCGAAGATATTGAGTTTCTCAATAGAGTCGGTTACAATCTCTTGCACTTGCTCCACGGTTTTCTCAACTGGAAGTTCCTCCACGTCGTCTTCCTCTTTCGGAGTACGTGTTTCAAGAAAATCTATAGGTTCTTTGCGTTCTTTCTTATCCTGCAGGAACCATAGATTATTATATCGGTCATAGCGAACTATTTTTTGCTCGCGTAACTTATTAAGAACGGTAATCGTGTCTTCACGATCTAAGTTATGCTGAAATGCCAAAGTGGTTAGTTTGGTACCATTGTCTTCAGATAACAAACTTAGAACCTGCTCAGCCAATGACATTTGTTCTTCTGACAAATCCATAATAGGCTTTACTTCATCTTGTTTTATATTATCTATTAGTTCTTCATGTTGCTCAATTTCTGCATGCAACTCCTCCTCGTCATCGAAAGCATCAGTATATAAATCTTCGGATTCATCTGCTACGCTCGGTTCCTCGCTATTCTCCTCCCCCGGAGTATATATCTCATAACCGAGACTGATTAGTTTCATCTCAATAGAATGAACGGTACGCCCAAGAATACGAGCAATTTCGCCGAGTAACCTGCCCTCGTCTGCTAAACGACGCAATTCTACTATCTGCTCGTCATCCCAAGGCTTACCATGGTTAACCGGCAAATCGAACGCGACGTCTGCAGGACTCTCTACAGCTACACCGTCAGCCTCCAATCTTTCAGCTACAGATGTATTGTATTCTCGTGCTAATAGCAAATATGTGGAATCAGAAAGCCTATAATTGGGGTCAGAAGGAACAGGAACACCACGCTTTTCACAGAAAGAAACGAGTGTTCTCATCCCAATATTAAGGTCCTTACAAGCCTTGATGAGTTTGATAGCCATAGTTCTAAAATATCATTTACCAATCACCATTATCATCTTCTGGATCATAGGAAGCCTGGCCATAGTCAGGCACATTATACTCTCCGTCCTTGAACGAGTCTCGTTCTTGTACGCGCCCGAAAATATCGCGGGCATATCCGTATTTTGGTTTACGTGGCATAAGATAATTATTAGTTAATAATTTCTACTCTCCATTTCAGTTTGAGAGCTTTGCAGATGCGGTCGAGTTGTTTCTTCTTGTCCTTGGTACTGGAGTGCGTGAGGACATAGAGACCGTTACCTACTGGATGTTGAGCGTGACCGTATTTGGCATCGATTGTGTTAGACACCAAGGGTACGTGACAGAACTTATAGCCGAGTTCACGCACTTTGAGTACGCCTGCCTGTTGGATGGCTTTGGTGAAAGTATCACACGCTTTCTTCTCTTGGATGAACGAGCCATCAGGAAGATAGACACAGAGACCTGTCTTGGGCGCAATGTGAGATTTGGTGATACCCTTCTTGCCCTCTTTGTGTTGCGCTTGCGGATCCAGTTCGAGTGGTTTAGCACCAATAGCCTCAACCACTTTTGTCTTACGGGAGAGCGCAACCGATATATCTTCACCGGGGTGATACTCGACAACGAGCACCAAGTCACGTTGGATGGGTTTGAGTAATGGTTCTACATTCTCAGAGAGAGCCGGAAGAATCTCTTTCTTAATAAGAGTTTCCTCCAACTCATCTACAGCTTGTAGTGTTTCGTTATTCAACGGTAGTCCTAACTCTTGCAAAGTACGAATCGAGCCGTATAGTTTTTCAAGTTTCGTCATATCGCTATGCGTTATTGGTTTTCAATGAGGGCTATTTCATCTGCGGTGAGACCGTAGAGATCATAGACGAGTTTATCGATAGCTCTTTCTTCCGCAGAAGTATCAGTAGCAGGGTTGGCTTTCTTTATAGAAAGGACAGTGTTAACCAAATCAATAATAGGTTGCTGTTGTTCGGAAGATGCTTTCTTTACGGGTAACTCATAGTAATGGAATATCTTGGCTTTAGTAAAGGCTCCCTTAGTCTTTTCAAAAGTTAATTTGTACATTAGATATTGGAACAACTTAGAATTAATCAATCCAAGCAAATATCTCATAGAGAAAGCTTGATCTATTAAAATCGCATTGTAGAGCGAAGACATAATATAGTAATTATCCTCATCTAAAGTTGCGGTTATTGTTGCTCCTGCCTCACGAATCAAAATTTTCGGCTGTTCGAAAATCTCATAATTACGCGGACATGCCAGGTGTTTTCCATAATTAATGAACAAATGCGGATCTTTAGTTACATACCTATTAATATCTTTTCCTCTTAATATGGGCTTAAAATTCTCTGCGAGTTTAGAATCAACAATGTAATATTTATCATCACCAGATTTGATCGCTTGCCTGATATCGAGAACATCAACAAGTTTCGCACTGTTTTCGTTTAACTTTTTAGTCAAATCATTAGTTCCATAAGACCGTATAGCAAATGCTGTCTGCGGCTGCTCAGCAAAATAACTTTGCGGAACAATCAAGTCGGCAGATTGCAATATGGGAGAAGTGTTAACTTTTATATTTTGAGGCGCTATAACTTGATTTGTATATCCGAAAATCATTGAATGAACTACAGCCGATGAAAAAACTTTATCAGATAGATCATTAATTTCCAAGATAGTTCCCTTGAGAATTTTCCTTCTTACCTCCTCCTCAAAGTAATTGTCTAATAACGTATTAGGGATAATGTAATAAAATATACCCGTTTTATGAGCCAATAAAATAGCCTGTAACACGAATAATGAATATGTGTCTATTTTGAACTGAGACTCCGGGAATACTCTTCTGTATCGCGCTTTATCTTCTGCTGATAGTTTTGCTCCGTACGGAGGATTACCAATGACGATGTCGAAGCCTTGTTTGTCTGGGCGATTGAATACATCAGCAAACCAAGTATGCCACAAGAAGAATTGGGTATTAGCGGCAATGTCGATATCGGAAAGATCTACATTGATATGTTGCTCGTCCAATTCTTTTTGAACGAGTTCGCCGATTTCATCGCGTAGACTCTGTTTCTTTATGTGGTTGGTAACCGTAAAGTATTCATTTAGTTTATCGTGGAGATTCTTGCGGCATACGTCCAATTCGCTTTCAAACATCGAAATTTGATATCCCCCAACATTATTCTTTTCTTGTACGTCTGCAACTTGTGACAGATCTACTCCGTTATATTGCTCCAAGAGCGAGTTACCCTGCATAAACTTATAGTCGAAGTTCGGCAATGCTTCGGGTTCGTCAAGATCAACAACTATGGACAACCAGAATCGCAAACGAGCGATATCTATTGCACCTCGCTCAATATCCACACCATAGATATTGTTTTGAATAATTTCTTTTTTGAGCCATGAACGAGGCTGTCCTTTCCCTAGTGCATTATTTAATGCAACTCGGCACGTCATAAGCAGATTGAGTAATCCCATCGGGAAAGCACCAGAACCAATAGCAGGGTCACAGATCTTTACCTCACATAACGAATCATTCAAGTCTTTGAGTTGTTGATCTCCATAACGCTGTATACGCGTAACGGTCATCTCAGGATCGGTCACAAACGCGCGGATTGCTTCCTCAAAATTGTCTTGACGCTGCTTATTGACTTCACTCTTGCGGCGAGCTTCATCAACCAAATATGCAATGAGGGCTTCGCGGCACATATATTCTACTATCTCTTTAGGAGTATAAAACGTACCCTTATCTTTGTTGTCTTCCAGCAAGTTCTCAAAGATCTTACCCAACATCTCCGGATCTACACCGACCTCACGATCCAGCGGGTCTGACTCGTCAATAGTAAAGTTATATCTATCAAAGAAATCAAAGATACCACATGCGTCGCTATAATACTCGTCGTTAGGAGTGCGGACGTGGTCTTTCTTCTCGGGGTTAGAGAAGAAATAGTCCGGGAGAGGCAAAGATAATTGATCTAACTCATCGCACTCAAACAAACCACCGTTCAAGTAAGGGAAGTCTTTCCATTGCTCATAGAGTTTCATATCCCAACGGTTCGAACGGAAATAAGCTTCTCTTTCCTGCTTGGGCGTATTGAAGACACCAAAGAAGAGCGGTTCAAGCACATTATCCAAGAAATTCTCTTTTTGCTTCTCCGAGCAGCGGTCAAACAAAGTATGTGTGTAATGGATATCGTTGTTCAACCAAGCCTTGTTTTGCAAGAACTGAATGAACACCAGACGACCCATCAGTTTCTTGATATAATCGCGGGCGTATTTCTCTGCCAGTTCATTATCCCCATTAGCGTAATCGACGAAACCATCTATCAAGTCATTCTCGTTGCATACGAAGTTGACGAGATCTTGATAGAAATAACGGTACTCGTCGAAGAACTCATCGGAGAGCGTTTCTACCGAGAACGCATCCTCTAAGTTAACGGCAGTCAGTTCCTCCGATTGCAGTTTATAGAAACGGTCGGCTAAAGTGCGACACGGATATTGCTGTCCACAAAGATAGGTGTAGCGTTTCGCATTTGTAGATGCTGCATTGGACTCCCGTTTCTCCAGATAAGACAAACGCCAAGAGCGATCTTTGGGATCATCATAGTGGAAGACGATGAACGCACCCTCAAAGCGATCCACAAACTGACGTACCAATTCTTGAATTTTCTTACGAGACTTATGAATACGGCTGTTGTCATCAAGGGTAACATCAAAGACCTTGATATCAAACGCCAAGCCACCAAGCGTAGCTACGTGCTTGATAGTTTTGATATGAGCTGCCTTAGCCATATCTTTCGCCTTGTCTGTTTGAACGGTTATCTCGGTATAACCCTCTTCATAATCCTGGAAAATCGGGATTAATACTTCCGACAGGAGGGAATTGATGCCCTTAAAGTCGGCGTTGAAATAATCTTGGATAAATTGTTTGGACAGCATATTGCGATTAGTTGTTTACTTTGTTGGTACAGAAATAGATATACGGTTCTCCGTTACGCTCAATCATCTTGCGATTGAGAGCCTTGAGTTCTTCCTCAATGATTCCGCTCACGCGAGCCATCTTATCCTCCATCGTGGTTTCAAAGAGCGATTGCTGGAGATCGTGCAACTGGTCAGCCAGTTTGCAGACCTTGCGCGCAAGAGCCACGTCACCTTTGCCCATAATTCGGGATGCGATATTTAAGCGCTGCTTAGCGTCGGCAGACAAACCGCCTTTGCTTACCATCTCACGGATAAAGCCTTTGGCGTTGGTGATATATTTGTTGTTGGACGTAGCAGCACGGTATATCTTAGCGACGTGGGTGTTATAAGCCAAGATAGCTTTCTCTGCCTGAGCCTCGTTCATCTCAACAGAAGCGGACTGTGTGTCTTCGTCGCAAGCGCATAATTGGAACATATCCAAGCAAGAGATGATCTTGCCTTCTTCGCCGTCTAACTGCACGTATACACTTCCGGCATTGTTGATATCGGTCTTGACGACAAAGAGCGACTCTGCGTCAGGCGAACGGAAGGAAGAGCATATAGGCGCCTCGACGGAATTGATATATTCAAATCGCTCAGGATGATTCTGCTTGTAGGCTTGCAATTCGGCGATGTACTTCGTGAACGGAGTCTCTTGCCCGTCCATCAACTTCATGTAGTCCACTTGCGACAACTCTTCTTCCTCCATGAAGATACGGTTGTCTTCGCCGAAGAGGGTATGGAAGGATTGCAGTTTAGTGAAAGCACGTTGAGTGAGGTTGATAGTCTTGTCTCCTTCATTGGACGGGAAGAAGTTATATACATACACGCTATCCTCGATAGAACCGATACGATTGACACGACCGATACGCTGAATGAGTCGCGTAGAGTTCCAAGGCGTATCGTAGTTGAGGATAGTGTTAGCGCGGTGGAGGTTCACACCCTCGGCAAGTACTTCCGTCGTGACGATTACGTCATAGTCGTTTGCCCATTCGCCTTCGTAGTTAGCGTCGAAGTTAGCACGGATAGCCGTCTCTTTCTCGTTGCGGTTAGCAGCGGTGATCTTGAGCACACGCTTGCCTGCATCTTGGAGGGCATTGACGATCTCGTCCACAGTAGCAATGGCTTCTGAGAAGACGACGAGTTTCTGCGGTTTATTGCGCTCTTTGTCGAAGAGGTCTTCGTAGATAGCACGATTGAAGCGAAGGAGTTTCGGATCGGAGCGTTCGTCTTTCCAGCGGTTCACCAGTTCGTCAATATAGCGAATATCCTCGATGAGATGTTGGTAATAACTGGGGTCAAAATCAGCGCGAGTGTATTCGGCATTTTGCTGTTTAGCGTTGCGACCTTCCTTATTTAACTTCTTAATCTTTGCACGGATATCGTCGTAGCACTGCTGGATGGTGTAATCTTGGTTGCCGGTCTTTCGGCGTTTCTCGGCAAGATGCAGTTCGGCGTTCACATCAATCTGAGGACAAATGAAGATGCAGTTATCGTCCCACATCGTAATCATATTGCGGGTGTATCGTTGCAGGTTCTCCAGCGACTCACGGAAAGCAGTGAAACTACTCTCAAGACGTTTGACGAGCAACATCTGCATAATACGCTCCAAACGGGAAGCGGATTTCTCCGGCGTCATATTCTTTCCGGAATAGCGCTTTTTGAGTTCGGGAGTCAGGTACTCAGTTGCGCGGTAACGCATATAGACGATGCCCGGTTCTCCGTTTGCAATCTCCTCTTTGGTCGGCGCGATATATTGCATGGAGTCATAGAAGAGTTGTGCCAAGCGTGCGTTCATCGCGTATGTCAATGGAACAGGTCCCTTCACATCGGGGAAGTGCAAGTCTTCGTGATAGTCCTTCTTGATGTCCGTACGCGTACGACGAACCAACAACTCTGCGAGGACTTTGTTGTGGATCTCTTGCGAGAGGAAGATAAGTGCAGCACGATTGGTGTTCTTCTCTGTGTCGGATAGCGGGTGCTCGCTGATAATCTTCTGATACCGGTCGCAGGCTTGAGTGAAGAAATACTCCAAGTTGTGCCCTTCAACGGCAAGCGTGCTTTCTCTCGGACGTCGTTGGAAGAGATAGATTTGGTTCTTCAGGTCTTCCGGAGAGTTGTTCTGGAAGGTAGCAGAGAGCAAACCGATGTATGGATAGTAACCGGCTTGGAGGTTGATCTCCTCAATGAGGTTCTCCAACATCTCGTATTTCTGTGTGCTACGATTGCGGAAGTTATGACTCTCGTCAATCATAATGAGACCGTAGATGTTGTGCTGAAGTTCACCTTCGAAATCACCGGTGTCCTCGTCCAGATCATCCTCCTCATCTTCCATCAGTTTGCTGATGCTACCTGTTGTGATGAAATCCACGTAAGGAGCAATCTTGTCGTCTCGATTCTCGTCGAAGAGCTTGATCGTCTTCTCCCACGAGGACTTGATAGCAGGCGGGACAATGATGAGTGCCTTTTGCGCGCGACCTTCGTCAACAGCTGTGTCGAGATAGTATTTGAGCACAAGAACGCCGACGATTGTTTTACCCAAACCTACGACGTCGCCCAACATGAAACCTCCGTGCTGGTGCATTACTTGCGTGCAGAGCGTTGCCGCGTCCGATTGGAATTTGTATTCCTGAATTCCGTCAGGCAGATAGCTCTTGAGCATAGCTTCCATGTCGTCGTCCATCAACTTGCCAAAGCGATCGCTAAGGAGACGGATATATGCCTCGTACGGTGTGAGAGGAGTAATGACCGGTTTCTCCGGCGGCAGTTCTTTCGTTATTTTGGCGGGTTTGAGCACCTGCTCCAGATAGTCCTCGTTCCAAGGTGTAGCCAACTCCCAGATCTCATCAAACCACTGATTGTGACCTTTGCAGGTGGTGTCTTCCTCGTCGTGGAAATTAACTATCTGCTTGTTGGTCTCGAGATAGTTCAATTCGCGGTTGCCTTTGTTCTTGTCAAAATTGGTCAGACCTTGTTCGGTGAAGTTCGAACTACCGATGATACCATTTGCGAACTTCTCTCCTTCCGGAGATACGCCATTGAAGATATAGCATTTGGAATGCAGGAATTGAGGATTGCCTTCAGCATCTTTCTCGTACTTGCGGATCTCAATCTTGCCAGATTCACAACCGCTCAACAACAAACGCACGGTTTCTTGATACTCGGGCTTGATATTGTCGTTGAGACGCTCAATATCTTGCTTCATGAAGTCTTGTGGGAAAGATGCGTCCACTAGAGGCGATAGCACTTGGTTTGCATAGACGAACATCTCACGACCAATGACGATCTTCAGTTTGGAATCTTCTCGATCGAGGAATGGGCGCAGTTGTTCTACTACCAAGGCGATGCCGGGTATATCCCAATAGCCGGTTGCGATCTTGATTTCCTTCAAACCATCGGCAGCAATGCAACGGCGAAGGATGTTCGTCATTGACAGATTGCCTGTCGAGTTGTCAATCAGTGTGTTCTGCATAGATTCAATGTTTTAAGTGGAGTATAGCGGACTCGAACCGCTCACCTCGATACTGCCAGTGTCGCGCTCTAGCCAGATGAGCTAATACCCCTGAAAAGTGCGAGCCGTGGCGCCATTGCAAGGCTTGGAAACGTGCCTACTCAGATACGACCAACGACTCGCACCAAACGGGCGAGCAGTTGCGACGTACATATCTAAGTGTCATCGTTAGAGTTTCCAATTCTGCAATGATGATATGCGCGACTGCATTCAATTTACATGTTCATCTTTCTCGTCGTGCGTATGTGTCATATATGCACGGCGCACGAAAAAGTGCGCAAAGTTACAAAAAAAATCCGAATTATCCAAATTTTCCAAATGGAAAATGCAAAAATTTGGACTTTTTTGCCCTTTTTAACATGAACATGTGTCATTTTGTGTCAAAGAACCCTAATTCTTTCATCAGCCGTCGTCGTTCGGCATCCTTGATTGCGAGCCACTTTTCAAGAGCACTCAGACGGCCATCGATCCGTTGAATCCGTCGTTTCACACTTGTAGCGCGTAATACACTACGATACGGGCTGCACGAAACACACGCCCTTCTCTTTAGGTGTTTTTTTTATAAACATGATATATATAGATTGCTCGGACAATCCGCAGGTTGTCGGCATGTGCCAATAGTCGGTTTGTCTGCAATCCTTAAAAACATGTATTAGAGATAAGGTCGATCAAAAACCAAAGTGCAAGCCCTGCCTGCAGCAAGCCTAAAAGTATTCCAATTAACTCTTCCATAACGCGGGTAATTTTGAAATTTGCTGCAAAATTACTATATGGGGTATGTCACAAGGAGTCCGATGCTCGAAAAAAATGCAAAAAAAATGCACTTTTTTATGAAAAATGCACTTTTTTGAAGAGAATTGGCCTATCCAAGGTAGTAAACGAACTTATACACGACAAACTTACTCGCCACTATATAAGGCACCAAATAAGTGTCGTACTCCCGCATTAAATGACGTTGGATGATAGCCGTCATTTCGTCATGCAGTTTCTCGTCTCCTCCAAAGATCTTGAGACCTGAATAATCATCTTCTACCGGAAACACAAACATCGTCACAGGGGACAGAAAATCAGGATGGTCAACTGTTATACGGTTGCCATTAGACATGCTCACAAAGCGATGCGTCTCGTTCTTTACGAAACACTCACGGATGATTTGATTGGTAATTACTGTCATTGTTGTAGTCTGTTTATGCCCGCCACCGGAACGGCAGCGGGCGGGTTAGTTAATCGGTTACTAAAGGGTAAGGGTTGCGGTGGCTTTTGCCCTGTGCACGAGCGGCAAGCTCCGAGAAGGCAAGCGCATTGATACCGTAAACTTTCCAATACTGCTCGTTCTCTCCGGCAAGCTGCACGGATGAGTGATTGGTGACGAACTCAAAATGGGACATGATAGTGCTGCAAGAGCTGAGGATTGACTCTAACTGCTCATCGGTGCAGCGAACGAGAATTTGTTGTAACGAAATCATAATTGTAACGATTAAAAATTATACTTATATGCTTCGGCGCGCATTGCTTCGAACTGCGCCAATATTTGTTCTTGCTTGCGCTCGAACGCGAACTCACGTTCTAACTGCTGATAGAGCCACGCACCGCGCCCGTGCATTAAATCATTTTCCAACTCCTGCTGCGCCTTGAAATCCTCGACACTGCAAGTGTATCGTACTGTTTTCTTAACCTCGCTCTTTTGGCTTTCGGTGGAAGTAGCGATGACTGTTTCACTCCAGAGATCCAACTCTAATTGCTGATATGAATGTTGCTTGCTCATAACGATAGAATTTTATTTACGGTACTTTACGAGTGTGCCGAGTAGTGTTTGCAAGGTTTTCGGGAAAAATACTACCGTAGTGTGGAGATTTTTACCAGAAACGCGTCCTGACCTTTCAAACGAACGGAGCGGTAACTATTTTTGTACCGGAAATAAATAACTATCACGCAAGCAATTGATTTACAAGTAATTAGGAGCGCGGTGTGTTGTGCAGCGGGAACTCGGAACCACCGGAAAAGCCAAAGTAAGAGCGACAGCACGTGCGTCAGCATGTAGAGGGCAAGACAGACGTGGTAACCTTGCCCGTTTCCGCGCCGCGAGCACCTTGGTCAAAGAATAAACTCAATCTCCGAGCCCATCACCTCATCAAACTCTTTGAAAGTCTTAGTCAGGCTTCGGAGGTGTTCAATCTTGTCACTGAGTTCGTCCGTTAATGGAGCCGGGTTCTTCCGTCGGGTTACAGTACGGACATTCTCCGTATAAAACCAATCCAGTGCCTCCCGGATTAAATGGATGTCTTCGCATCCCATTGTTCTGTGATCTCTCAACATAAGTGTGAAAATTAAATGTGAAACATATATTTGACCATTGACAGCGTAAACATCGTAAACATCTTTGATAGATAAGGCTTTACTAAAAGGCTATCTAAATTAACTAAGTTATCTCTTATAAACAATGTTATTAAATGTTTACAGATGTTTATGCTATAAAAGTTTCTAAGTATTTGAAATAGTGCGAAGTGTACAATGTTTACGTTGTTTACGCATTTTCGCAAACTATTTCGCAATTTACGTCTATAAATTAAATGCGCACCCCCTATAAGACAGGGTAGTGCGCACCTATAAACAGTGATATCATTGCGACGATTACACATGGCTTTGATCGTCATCTATAAGGTTGAGTTCATACTGCTCAACGAGTTTATCATAGTCGAAACAAAAGGACTGTGTAGTCTTTGAGACCTTAGCTTTTCCCTTGGAGCCGTCCGCATGTTCCGTGGTAGTAGTAATGACTTCGCCATTCTCGGTAGTGTCGTATCGCTTGACTTTCTTACCCAGATATGGCGTGCTATTCATTAGATAGTACTCCAACGAGGACTGCGGCAACAATGTTTCGGCTATTTGATGGCCATACATTGTGTAGAGCGTCAAGGCTCGCGTCTGCTTGATATACAATACGCGTTTAGGTTGGCTGAATACGTATTCGCCTTTGTCTTTCGTATCGAGACCGGTTTCGTATTCAACCATGTAGTCGCCATCTTGAACCAGCGTACCATCGTCGCTCAAGAAAGAAATGATAGACCAGAAAACGGCTATCTCATTGGTCTTCTTAATGAGCTTATTCTGATAGATAACTCCCTCGGTGCAAATCCTCAGCAAATCAGCATACGTATAGGGCAGATCCAACAACGGCTGCATAACAGCAAATGCAGCCAGTGGCACCACCCAGTTGCGGAAGATACGATCTTCTATACCGGTGGGAGGAAGTGCCCCATTCAAATCGTCAAAGGCATTGATGAAGGCTTGCCGAAAGCGATGCTCAAACTGCGGTCTGTGACTGAGGATTTCCAACGTGAGATGCGTGCAGCCTAAGTTGCGAACCTCCATCAGCTTATCGATACGTTTCTTGGCATCCGTAGAGAACTCTGTATTGGCATAGTTCAGGAATATGAAACGTGAGAAAAGCGCCACGTCTGCGGTTGCCATATCTTGACCGGTAACAATCACTCCGCACTTGACATCCGATATTTCGCGCTTCTGATCCTTATCCATGCTCATCCTGGTTCTGCCGACACCATCCCACAAACCTTTGAGCAGTTCGCGCTTCTCACCATCTATGTAGTTTTTGAACTCATCCAAATGGACGAGCGCATTGGAACATTCCGCCACAGATTCAGCCAATGAAGCCAACGTGGCCGTCATAAGGTTTGGCGCTTTATAGTCGGCGATAAAGAAGGTGGTGAAGAAAGAAGCAAAGGTGGATTTACCGCTTCCTTTCGGACCAAAGATATTGAGGATGGGGAAGTTGGTCGTCCTCGTCACAATGACATCACGAAATAAGGTAGCCAAGAGAAAGGCAAACGCCACTTTTCCATTGTCGCCAAAGACATCAATCACTCTGGAGACATACTCTTTGAGTGTGATGCCGTTCAGATTACTATGTACAAAGCTCCGCTGGTACTTGTAATCTTCCGCTCTCTTGAAACAGGAAAAGGCGGGAATGAACTGGTTCCCATGGTCCGGCAAAGGTACAATGCCGTACTTATCCACCGGATACCATGTGCCTTGGTAGTGTATGCCATTACCAAAGGCAAAAAAGCCGGCACTTTGCCAACCGAGTTGGTCAATGCGTGTTGCTGTCTCGGTCTTTTCATATAGATAGGCTTTCAGCTGCATCAATCGTGCTGAAGATGCTTTCCATAGGTAATTGCCCAAGCCCTCTATGCGCTGGCAGAATTTCTGCAGGCTCGTAAGATCTTCCTGCTTGAGTTCAATCACCTCATGGCGCCCGGCATCGTTGACGATCTCAAAGATACGTACTGCGCTTTGCGCGTCACGTATATGAAAGAGCGGGTGCAAAACGAAGTTGGACCACTCAACCATCTTGTTATCCGAGCCCATAGAAGCATAATGATTGCCTAACTGCTGAAAGCCGTAATTTTCCAGCAACTCTTGGTTCGATTGCCCCTGCTTGCGCAGCTGCTCCTCGACCATTCTTTGGCGCGCTTTCTTAATGGCTTTACTCCATGTGCCACGACCCTGAATAATCTTGTTAAGTTGATCGATATAGCGGTTCTGCTCGTGTGCCTCATCGTGCAGTGCAACTAAATCCGCTATCTCGTCAATTGTATCAATAGTGACCTCGCCATCTTCATTCTCGCGCTTCTTGGCATACCATATAATGAAATCCTCCTCTGTCAACTTACCCCATAGTGCAGGGTTTTTACAAAATGAATCAGGATCCTGTTTGGTTCCTTTCTCCCCGGGTGGCAACTCACGAACATACACACGAAAGCCAAGCTTCAAGGCTTGCTTTCCGGATTTCATTACCTTATGTATGCCTGTGCCATATTCTTCTCCGACTTTTGGCGGGTCGTAATCCGGAATAAAGCAAAGGTTACGGCTATATCGTTTGAGTGCCTTCAGTTGCTGATCGGTCCAGTCTGAACCCAATGAAGCAACGGCATTCAATACCTCAATAGACTGCAGCCGTAACACATCTGGCGCGCCCTCGACCAGATAGAATTTATCTTCTTTCGCACCGGAAGAAGCGGCAACATCGATACCGAAAATAGAATAGCTTTTCTGATAGAGCAGGTTATTCTTCGTATTGAGGTATTTGGCGTGCTCCTTATCCGATAGAGCACGAGCGGTGTAACCAATAATGCGAGCGTAATTGTCCCGAATAGGGATCATCAGTCGCCCCCGGAAGAAAGCGTAAGGATCTTTCCCATCCTTTCTTCCCAAGACACCCATCTCCAGTAACACATCAACACTAAGCGCAGATAGTTTGACAAACTTGAGGAAATCTTCGCTCGATGTCACAGCATAGCCAATACCGCACGACGATACAAACTCATCTCCCCATCGCTCCTTCGCATAGTTGAGCGCCAGTATTGACTCGTCATTCGCAGCATAGAGGTTAGAAACAAAATGCTTTTGGATTACCTCGTATGCAGCGAACATGGCTTCTCTCTTCTTATCGTTCTCTTGCTCCTCCGGCGTTCGCTCCTGTTTATCCTCTTCCACTTTGATATGGTACTTCTCTGCCAGATACCGAACGGCATCCGGGAAATTGTAGCCCATTTTCTTTCGTATAAAGGCGATAGCGTCACCGCTTTCGCCACAACCAAAGCAGTGCCAATAACCACGGCTTTCACGTATATGGAGCGATGGAGTCTTTTCTTGGTGCAACGGGCAACAACAGACATCATCAGAGCCTGCCTTGCGAATGTCGGCAAACTCCTTTATAATTTCGCGCACAGACACTTGCGCGCGCACTGCTTCAATAGTAGATTGGGAAATCATAGTTATTCAGACAACTCTAAGTCAAACTCCTTTAGAGGTTTACCGTCCTTACTATATGCCGTGCCGTCAGAGTGCAGATACACATCCTTGCGCAGGATGAGAATATGGCCAACACCACCAACAACTTCACGCTTAGTATAAGGTGCAGAAACGACCGCCCGGTTAACCACAGTGGGGTCAAGGCGGTTAAAGAATACCTTCAGGAACTGCATCCCGCGGTCACTAACGGCTTTGTTCCATGATGCCCATGGATAATAGCATTTCTTGTGTGCAGCCATACTTAATCATTAAATGTTTAATCTTCAACAAATCTGACGGGAACATGTTCCCATGATGTACTCTGTAATAGAACGTGGAATTGGGGATTCCTAACAGGGGCATTGCAGCCTTCCTAAAATCCATTCGATCCGCCTTATCGAGCGAAGTGTAAAACCGAGCAAATGGTCTCATGACTTATCTGTTTTGTATATTCATTACTTTGCAATTACTAATCTATTAGTCGTATTTTTGTGCAAAAGTACTACTTTTTCATCAAATATGCAAATAAAAATAGAAAAAATGACATAAAATTGAATTTTTTATTTGGAAAATTTGGAATAATTGGAATTTTTTTGTAATTTTGCAGCGGATTTCGAAACGAGAAGAAACCGAAGTTGCAAAAATCAAACTAAACAAATATATGTATAACGTTGAAATTGTAGATCGGCTAATGAGGGAGCAGAAGAAGTCAGCTTCTGATATGGCGGAGTTCATCTATGGGAACCGCAGACGTTCTGTAGTCCATCTGGTAAAAGAGGGTGCAAACCCGACAGCAGAATTGATTGAGAAAGTGGCTGACTTCCTCGATGTATCAATAGATGAGCTCTTTGGTCGATACAACCCTCGCAATGCCAATGACCGTGATGTAGAGTTGATGGAAAAACTCATCCGGGCACAGGAAGCGCAGATCAATATGAGTAATGAAGCGAACGAGCTTCTGAAGTCAAAAATCAGGCTCTTGGAATTTGAGCTAAATGAGGTAAAACATGCCAAATAAAAATTCCAACTTTTTGTATACCTAACTTGGAATAATTATTTTGCCGTTCGGAACGTACTGAAAACATGCACATTATAATACACGAAACGACTAATATATTAGTTGAAAACGTGTCTGTTTCGAACCAAAATGACCCTCAAAAAGCCCGAAAATTGAAAAATTGGAAAATGTTAAATAACTGAAAACAAATAAGTTACGACATCGACAAGGTTCGATTTTATGTATCTACGACCTCGTGGGTTCGAGCCCCACTCTCCACCCCAAAAAAATCAGCACCTTACGTGCTGATTTTTCTTATTTATTTCCCGTAAATTACGTATATAATCCGCCATTGATGGAGATACATTCTCCGGTGATATAAGCCGCTTCATCAGATGCGAGGAAGGCAACTAAAGCAGCCACTTCTTCCGCGGTCCCAAAACGGTTCATGGGGATTGTTTTCTTTAGTTCAGCTTCGTCTAAACTTTCTACCATATCGGTCTTAATGAATCCGGGAGCAATGGCATTCACCGTGATACGCTTTTTGGCCACTTCTTTTGCAAGTGCTTTGGTCGCAGCAATCATTCCGCCTTTTGCTGCTGCATAATTGCATTGTCCAGGTAGTCCTGTAATGCCGGAAAGAGATGCTATATTGATGATACGTCCTTGTTTATGGCGAATCATCGGTGTGAGCAAAGGACGAGTGACGTGGTAGAATGAGAATAGATTCGTACGTAGTACAGTTTCAAAGTCATCAGGTTCCATCCATACGAGCAGATTGTCTTTGCGGATACCGGCATTATTGACCAGCACCTCGATATACTCTTCCGGATGTGCATCCTGCCATTTCTGTAGCGCATTCTGTACGCTCTCCGAGTTACTGACATCAAACGGCAATAATTCTGCTTGGCCTCCTTGTTCTTGAATCGTCTGCAACGTTTCGTTGGCTGCCTTTTCGTTTGATTGATAATTGATTACAACAACATACCCGATTTGGGCAAGATGAATAGAGATGGCTTTGCCGATTCCGCGGCTTCCGCCGGTAACTAATGCATATTTCATAGGTGCTTATAATTTTTCTAATTGTGCCTTTATCTTTACATATATCGTGTTTGCATCACGTACTTCTGCATGAAGAGTGTTATCCGTTCCGATTCGGAGATAGATATCCAGCGTGGTATCTTCCGACGGAATGATGATACGGAGGAACTTACACTGCTTTATACGAGTGATGCGCAGTTGTTCGCCCAAAGCAGTCTCTGCACAGTCCTTGACAATTTGCAATTGGCATACTCCGGGGGCAACCGGTTGGTTTGGAAAATGTCCTTTATATACTTTACAATCGGGGTTAAGACGAACCGTAAATAGCCACTCTTCTGGACTAATATTCTCTTGTTGTAAAACCGTATAATAATTTTGTATAGCCATTGTCAAATGAGTTTATGTTGTTTCTGCCACTGCTCATAGAACGGCGGGATAGCCGGCAAGAACTCTCCTTCCTTACTAAGGAAGAGTTGCACACTTTCGGCTGTTAGTATAATTTGTGAGGTGCGCAAGTTGGTAATCGTATAATGAAAAACCATTTTTGCTCCCTCTGCATAATGATAGATGATTTTCACCGCCAGTTCGTCGCCTAACGTCGCCATACCGCGGTAGTGGAGCTGGAGGTCATAGATCGGCGCCACAAAGCCATGATTATACATGTCCATATACCCGAATCCGTATTGCTCTCCCCATTTCTCACGTGCATCTTCCAGATAGGCGATGTAACTGCCGTGCCAAACCATTTGGAGTGCATCTAGTTCTCCGAACCGAACTCGGACGTTCTGTGTTAGTTCAAGATCAGTCTTTATAGTTTTCATCTTCTCGTAATTGTACAAATTTGCTATTGTTAATAAAGGAGTCAGTCAGTCCGGCAGCTGCAAACCCACCGTCATTGGCAATATTCTGCATGGTGACATAGCGTGTGTAGTCAGAGAAAAGCATCACGCACACATCCGCGCAGGAATCGGGTGTCGCATTCCCTAAAGGAGACATATCTTCTGTGAATGCCTGCATGATTTTAAACTCGCCAAAACTTTTGGTTGCATTGGTCCGAGTCGGTGATTGAGAAACAGTATTGATTCGTACATGTTTTTCTGCGCCATATACTAATCCGAACGTTCGACAAATGGATTGAAGAAGGGCTTTTGCATCTCCCATATCCACATAGCCGTGTATGGGCCTTTCTGCTGCCAAATAAGACAAAGCAACCACCGAACCCCATTCGGCTATAGCATCCATCTTTTTGGCTACTTGCAGTATTTTATGTAGCGAGAGCGCAGATGTATCCAGTGTTTGTTGAAAATAGGTATAATTAACATCGTCATATCGTCTTTTGCGGCGAATATTAGGAGACTGCGCTACTGCATGAAGGATAAAATCAATCTGCCCTCCAAAATAATTCACTGTTTGCTCAAACAAGCTTTGCAATTGAGTAATATCGGTGGCATCGCATTCAATAAGTGGGCTATTTGTTTGTTCTGCTAGCCGTTTTACATCCCCCAGTTGAATGGCAAAAGAAGCATTCGTCAGGACGATTTCCGCTCCTTCTTCGTGGCAACGTTCTGCAATATGCCATGCCAACGATGCTTCATCTACGGCACCGAAAATAAGGCCTTTCTTCCCTTCTAATAACTGATGAGTATACATATTTTCAATCTTGTATTACAATTTTTAGCTGTCCTTCTGCAACAAGTTCTTCCCCTTTTTTCGTTTGGCAGGCAACAAGACGCACACCTGCCAGATCAGCAATAGTGGTAAGAGTTGTGGAAAGCGTATCGCCTACTTGAGGAAGCGCATAGCAGATAAAATCTTTTACCTCTCCAATGAAACCTATTTTGGGAGCTGCATGTTCAACGATGTTCCGTACACCTGCAAACGCAGCAGCCGTCTGTGCCATGTGTTCAATCAATCCGGCTTCGACCAAATGTGCATCATCCAAAAATATATTATCCTCTTTGATCGTCAAAGCGGTTGTAATCCCTTGTTCATCCGCGCTCAATACGGTATCTATCATGACGATAGGCGGACGTTGTGGTATGAGTTGTGGTATCTGTTCGTGGGTATATAATGGTGTCATATAAAATTAATTTTTTGATTTTCCAAATAATAGTTCTCGTAATAATGGAGGTATCACATTAGCTGTTAAAATGACTACCGACATGCCAATGAGTGTAACCAATCCCAAAGAATGCATCGCCGGATGTTTGGCGATAATTAGCACTCCTATGCCAAGGAACATGATGATCGCCGACAAGAATATACTGTTTCGGAATTGAGGTAACAGCCGTTTACCGGTACGATATTCGTGTTGTAAACCTTCTACTACAAATATAGTATAGTCGTCTCCCTGTCCGAAAATAAATGTTGCCAAGATAATATTGACAATATTGAATTGCAAACCAAAGATATGCATGATTCCCAATATCCATATCCAACTTACTGCCATCGGTATGAACGATACTAACGCAGCGCGCCAACTACGCATGGTAGCCCAAAGGAAGAAGAAAACAAGCAAGGAACAAGCCCAACCGATATAATCGAAGTTGTCTGATAGTTGATTTGCTACACTTTTATTCAAAGAACGTATGTCGAAGACTAAGCCGGATGCACTTATAGTCTCTTTTAACCGCTGTTCGATTATTGGTGCTTGTTCTTTACGTACGCTTACACGGGTGACGAGTAGCCGTTGATCATCTTGCGCTGCATAATAGCCTTTGAGCATATTTGTTGCAAGAGATTCAAAGTCCTCAAATGGCAGGGGTTGATAGTTCTCTTCGAGTACTTCAATGAATGAATAAAATGCCTCATGACGGAAACCTGCATTTTGTGCTTGGCTTAAAACTTCTTTTATAAGAGTTTCCCGACGCTCTTGCCAGAATTGATTCCAATATCGGATGCGCCTTTGTTGTTCCTTTTCATCCGGCAACCATCGCCATACGGATAATACAGATTCGACGCCATTGATTGAAGCTATTGTTTGTACATTCGTTATTTGTGATTGTGGCTCAATCACATAGACCGTTTCTGATTCTGTTTCTCCTGCTAATGCCGTGAAATAAGCGAAGTCTGTACGTTGCTGAGAAGTCATGTAATTCATATGCGAGACATCGGCATCGAAAGTAATGTCTTTTCCAACCCAATAGAATCCGAATGTAAAGATGGCAAGAACTGCCATCCCAATAAATCGCTTCGTGCGTGTCATGGGACGAGAAGCCTCTTGTTCCGCTATATTCAGGTTTACATCTTCGTCTTTCAAATAATTAAATCGCATCAGTTGCGGTAAGAAAATAATGCTAAAAAGGATGGTTCCTATCAGCATGCTTGCCGCAAAAATGCCTAAATCTTTTAATGCTTCAGCTTTCAGTGGTACAAGTGTCAAGAATGCGCCTACAGTAGTTATATTACCTATGATCAAAGGAGAGATTACTTCTTGTAGTGCTTGACGTACAGAACCTGTATAACGCCTGTGGAATAAGATATGCAGTGGATAATTAACGGCTATTCCTATAATAATACTGCCGATACCGAGAACGATTAGACTGACTTCTTTGCATATAAGACTTGTCACCGCCATTCCGAATAACCAGCCAAAACCGATTGTCAGTAATATAAAGAGGATTGATTTGTGCTCATGCCGGAAGCAATATAGCAGCACCAACGCAATAAGAATGATTGCCAAACCGACCGCAATCAAACTATCTTTCTTTATTCGAGACGCATTTCCCACGGCAACAACCGGAGCACCCAAGAGGCGAATAGAAACACCTGGATATAATAGAGAAACATCTTTGCCGACACTATTTAACTGGTCTATCAAATGTGTGTTCTTTTGGGTCTCATTGGCTCCGTAAGGCGTCTGGAGAAAAGCGAATGCCATTTGCTCGTCTTCCGTAAGCATGTATCCGTCAAATGATGAAAAACCGGCTACTATGGGTTGAAATAGTTGTAAAGAGGAAACTATTGGAGCGAACAAAGCCAGTGGATCATCTCCTATAGAGCGATGCATAAAGGATGAGACAGGCATCTGTAGAATACGTTTGTTGTTTGCCATACTCTGAGCTACGATATCGTCTATAGCCAGAAGCGAGTCAATACGTACATAGTCTTCTTCTGTCAAGAAATAGGGAATATGCATATATACCCAATGAAGAACATCGAGGTATTGTTGCATATCTATTTGTGTCGTAAGGTATGATGATAATGTACTGTCGCTTTTCTGTAGTGCCCGCGCATAGTCATCTATGGCATTCAGTTTGTCATCCAATTGACCTCCTTCAAAGATGATGACAATCCTTTCGGCTCCGCTAATTTCCTGATAGATATCCATAGCCTGCTTCTGCTGGGCAGACAAGGGGAGGAAATCAGATATATCTTCTTTGTAGTCTAATCTGCATACCAATAGTGTGCAGACTGCAATCAGTCCGAAAAGAATCCCTCGATATACCGCTTTATGGGTACTTAGGTAGTCATATATAGCGAGTACTGCTTTTTTCATCTCTCGTCTATAAACAAAAGAGGTTTACGGGATTTAGCAGGATAGTTAATCTTTTGTATGACATCTGTCGGTAATATCTCTACCGAGGGCGCTACGCGCAAACGTGCACGGAAACGATCCTTTAGATCTTTAATTAATTGCTCGTTATTATGAGTGCTAAATGGTGCTTTGATTCCTATGCGTACAATTACATCATCCGTTCCCGCATTAGATTGACGAGCTACTACCACAAAATTTTCGATATATTCACAATTAGCCAATACGTCGTTAATTGCAGGAGGATAGATGGTCGTGCCTTTGAGTTTGAGCATGTTGTTTTTACGCCCTACAAGAGGAGTGAGCCGATAGCTGTTTCTGCCGCATTGGCATGGTTCGGATATCTTTGCTGCCATATCTCCTGTTCGGAATCGTAATAGCGGCATAGCCTCTACTCCTAAAGTTGTAATAACCACTTCCCCAACTTCGCCATCTTGTACGGGTTTATTATCTTCACCGATGATTTCAACGATAATAAGTTCTGGATGAACGTGTCCTCCACAACCATATTCGCATTCAGAGAATGTAGCAGACATTTCCGTGGAAGAGTAGGTAGCAAAGAGTTGCACTTCGGGCCATTGTTCATGGATACGTGCTCCTAATAGGTTGAGCGTGAAATCCTGATTACGCAAACCTTCACCAATCCCAATGATGCGCTTAATAGAGCTGTTATGGTAATCTATACCATTTTGCTTGGCATAATCAATAAGACGTAATACAAACGAAGGAACACACATAATCGTATCAGGATGCAGGCGAGATATAGTATCCCATTGTAACTCCGGAATACCATTGCCAACACGGATGACACCCGCTCCCAACTTACGCAAACCATTAAAATAGGCCATTCCTGCCATAAAACGTTTGTCCAATGTGGTCATTAATTGAACCAAACTATTACTGGTAACACCTGCGCAACGGAAAGATTTAAATTCATTATAAGCCAATCTATCCAAATCATGGTCGGAACATCCGAATACAACTGGTTCGCCTAATGTTCCTGAAGTGGTAACATAGTCTATCAGTTTTTCTTCAGGACAACATAAAAAATCATCATTATAGAGTTGTAAATCTTTCTTTTCCGTAAAAGGCAACTTTTGCAAATCTTCGATGGTACGAATGGACTGTACATCAATTTGATTTTCTACGAACATGCGTTGGTAATAGCGCGAATGCTCTTGCAGAAACACCAATTGTTTCTGTAACAGCTGTTCCTGAAAAAGTTTTTGCTCCAAAGGAGAAGCGAACTCTATATCTTTTTCGTTCATCATAATACTTGTTGTATCCATTGTAAAAACTCGTTTTTCCATTGTCTTGATTCTTCTGTCCCCTTAGTAGAGGAAGCGCCAAACCCATGTCCTCCTGTTTGGTATTGAATATAAGTATGCTTTACATTATTGGCAGTAAGAGCGGAATCTAATAGTTCCGAGTTGTGATATTTAACGATAGGGTCATCTACGCAATTAACGAGAAACACAGGTGGACAATCCGGTGAAATATGTTTTTCCAGGGAAAGGGAATCTTGCATCGTTTTATCGAATTGCCCCCATACTCCTAATGCTCCTCGTCGTGAGCGGTGATGCGTTACGGAATGACTCATGCTGACAACAGGATAGATCGGACATAAGAAATGCGGTTTGTATGAGGTGCGGTTGTATAGATATGCGGACATAGTTAAGTGACCTCCTGCAGAAAATCCCATAACTCCTATCTTTGCTGTATCTATCGCATACTCATTGGCATGTGTGTAAACGTAACGTAACGCATCTTCTATATCCTCCAGCATATTTGGATATTTGTTCCCTATTTCTAATACTCTGTATCCTAATATGTATGCACTTACATTAGCAACTCTATATCGCAATACGAAGGAATTGATACCGATGGATTGGAGCCATTTGGCTACTCCGATACCCTCCGTTTCCATATCCAGCCAGGAATAACTGCCACCCGGACAAACAATGACTGCAATACCGCTGTTTGCCGCCGGATCCGCCAAATACGCGTAAAGACGCTCGTTGCCTTCTACGCTTTTGCCCAATTGCTCTCCCGCCCAAAGCGGAGCGGAAAAGAGAATAAGAAATATATACAGTAAAAATTTTTTCATAGGCTAATAATGAGTCAGTTGTTGCTCATACATCTTGCGGACATTCACCGCGACATCCTGATAGGTCTCTCCCCATGCTTTGTCGTCCGGATAGATCGGGTCGGTCAAAGTAAGTCGTATATTGGCCTTACCGATAAACACTTCGCCTTTGGACATCACATGGAACGTCCCTTCAATAAGCATCGGTTGGATCGGAAGATGTAATTGCTCGGCAAGATAAAAAGCACCTCTGTGAAAACGATGAACCGTACCGTTTATCGAGCGGCCTCCTTCGGGAAAAATGAGCACGGAAGCTCCTTTCTCTACCTCTGCACGCATCTGGTCCACTATACATTCGTATCCTTTCGCCGCCGACAGGAAATGGGCTCTGCGGGCAACGGGCGCAAAGAAAGGATTGGAAAACACCCAATGTTGGGAAATGATAGACAAATTATCATGCACCGTCACCGCAGCCAATATATCAAACACCGAAGTATGGTTGGCGATAAATATCGCCGGTTGAGTGGACGGCACTGCGTTCGGCGTCCGCTTCACATGGAATGGCGAAGCAGGAAAAGTATGCATCAGAACCGATGCGCCATAATGGAACAGCTTGCGGTAGGTCCGGTCCGATACACGGAAAAGGAGAGCGAAACAGGTCACGATCACTCCTACCAACCAGCAAAAGATAAACCACGGTCCGTATAACATCGATCGCCACCAACGACGCGGCAAGCCGTAAACAAGCGCGAAGAAACATAAAATTGTATTGAGAATACTGATGCGCGTAAAGTCGTATGCCGGCCGGAAATGGGAGATCCGTTCTTCTTGCGAAGGGTAATATACACGTATCTGCACGGGAACGATTTTTTCTCCCGCCCAGGCGGCAAACACCAGTAATTCCAATTCCGCTTCATAACGCGAGGTCAGCAAAGCCAGTCCGTGCAAACGCTCCAGCGGATAGATCCGCATGCCTGTTTGGGTATCCGGCAGCCGCATGCCTGTTTGGACGGTGAACCAGAAATTGCTGAATTTATTGGCAAAGGTGTTTCTGCCCGGCATATTCTGCGCCTTCAGATTGCGGCTTCCAACCACAAAACACAAGGGTTGCTGTTTGGATACCGACAAGAGTGCCGGGATATCTTCGGGATAATGTTGCCCGTCACTGTCTATCGTCAAGGCATGGGTAAAACCAAGTTCCTTCGCCTTCTCGAATCCGGCTTTGAGCGCATGTCCTTTGCCTTTGTTTTGCGGATAGTAAACCACCACAACCGGCACATCGAGCGACTGCAATACGGATCGCGTGTTGTCCGTAGAGCCGTCCACCACCACAATGATATCGCTGATATAGCGCGCCGTTCGCCGGATAACATCGGCAAGCGTAGCAGCATTATTATATGTCGGAATAATGGCGCAAATCATTTTTTACAGCATCTTCACATCGTAAAACCGGATGGTTGTTTGATCTCCGTTTGCCTCGCTGATGAGTACTTGTTTGGCGATCTCCGAATTCGGATTGAGCGTGATCTCCACCTGACGGAACAAGCGTTGAAGTTCGCGTTTCTTCGGGGTCAACAAAATCGTATCGCCACTCTGCTCCACGATGAAACTTTTCCGGGCTGCCTCCATGTCCCCTTTCACGCACTGTTTGATGAGCATCAGCATACCGGAAATCTGCTTGTTCATATTGCCTTTGTCGCCGTCTATCTCCCATACGAGCGGCTGAGGCTCCGTATATTCCCAACGCATATAATCCGGCTGACGATACTCCAGCACACCCTTGCTTTGCTGAGGTCCCGCAAAGATCTCCGACTGCTTTGTCTGCGTAAAACGGGCAGTGAAAGAAGATATAACCAATATAATCAGTACCGAAAATGTCATACGCAAATTAGTTTGCCACAAAATAACAACCTGCCATAATCAACAAGATCCCTACCCACTGCGTTACCGCTATCTGCTCATGGAAAACCAGCAAAGAAGCAACCATTCCGAATACGTAAGCGAGACTGGATAAGGGATAAGCCTGCGAGAACTCATAATGGCGCAAAATATACATCCATAATAAACCGGCGAGGGTAAAACTGACTCCACAAGCCAGCAGCCACCAGTCGGTCAGAACCTTTCCTATATATCCCCACGACATAACGAACGGAGGGAGCGCTTGTACCCCCAACTTGAGCAGTACCTGGCCGGCGCAAAGGAAAAAGGCCTGTATGACAGAGAGTATTATCAGTTGCGGCATCGATTCATTTACAATTTACAATGTACAATTTACTATTTTGTTATTACCGTTGCTCTTGCCAGCGCTTGATGTTGTTGTCCGGCGGCGGTTTCCTGCGCTTGCCAAGTCTCGTCGATCTCTTCGAATCCCAACACGAGTGCCGATCGGATCAGCCCCAACTGCAACTGCGTTTGTGCATCGCGTAGCGCATCTTCATAGGATGCTTCGCCGTGCGAATACGTGCAATTATACCCGTTATTATGGAGCATAATCGATATCAGTGACGAAGGGGTATTATGCGTGGATTGCATGAAAAGCGTGGGTTTCAACGCATCTTCTCCTTCTTCCGTCAACTGGTTCAGTAATGCCACCGAATAGCAGATACAGCCCAGATCCGTACCGGTGATGACGGCATCCACATTCTCCTTTTGTGCCTGTTCCAGCGCCCGGTAAGCCGAAACCACCAAGCGGCGCAGCACCGGCGACAAACGGCGCGCCTGCAAAGGAGACATATACTGCTTATAATCGGCATCTTCTCCGGTCACTACATCCGCCAGCACGCGAATGGGTTGATGGATCGTTTCCGAAGACAAAGTATGAGGTTCTTTACCCAAAATGAGACTGCTGTCGTTTCCGCCGAATCCGAATGAATTGCATAAGACATGCGAAAGCGGTTTGCGCATCGTATGCAGCACAGGCACCAAGCTGTTCTCCATCGGTTCCTGCCAGTTCAGGTTCGCCGGCACAAATCCATGCTGCAAGGCAAGCAGGCTGATGACCAGTTCGATACTTCCTGCAGCGGATGTCGCATGACCGGTGAATGATTTGGTCGAACTGAACGGCGGCAGGTTTGTTCCGAACAAACGCTGCATCGCTACAGACTCCGAAGCATCGTTGTTCGGAGTACCTGTACCATGCGCATTGATATAATGGATATCCTTGGGAGCAAGGTTCGCCATTTGTAACGCCTGCTGCATCGCCAGATACGCCCCTTCGCCGTTTTCGGAAGAAGCCGTCTGATGAAACGCGTCGCATGCGTTGCCGTACCCGGCTATATAAGCCAGTATCGGTGCATGACGCGCCGTTGCCGACTCTTCGGTTTCCACCACCAAATACGCCGCTCCTTCACCTAAATTCAAGCCTTGCCGGTTCTCGGAAAACGGCCGGCACACATCCGTGGAAAGAATCTGCAAAGAGCGGAAACCGTTAAAATGGAACAAACTCAAACTCTCCGCTCCGCCGACCAGCGCTTGCGTGCATTGTCCCGTACGGATCATGTTGCACGCTGTGATCACGGAATTGAGCGCACTGCTACAGGCGGTGGATATAGTGGTTTTATACGCGAAAGAACCGATATATTGCGCGATGTGGTCGGTGGACGAACCGGCAGTATGCAGGGCTACGATCGTATCGGCATGCTGCTCCTTTGAACTCCAGCATTGCTCTGTATGATCCATACCGCCCACGGTGGTTCCGTTGATAAATGCCAGCTGGCTGACATCCTCAATCGAAGCCTCAGCCAAGGCTTCGCGCGCAGCCATAATACCCAACAGAGAAGTCCGACTAAGCACTGCGTTCTCCTCTATGCCAAGCATGGATTTGAGTTCGCCGTTCGTCTTTTTAACTTCCCCTACCGGATGCTCTTTATGCGCTGTAGGCAATATTTCCGGCGCAGCGATACCGCTTTGCTCGTGGAGCAAATGAGTGAGTGTATCCTCTTTCCCATTTCCCAAAGACGATACAATTCCAGCGCCGGTAATAACAATTCTCATTTTGTACGGTGTTGCTCAATATACTCCGCCATCTTGTTGACGGATTGGAATACCTGTTTTCCTTCTTCTTTGTTTTGCAATTTGATACCGTATTGCTTTTCCAACAATACAAATAACTCCAGCGCATCAATACTGTCCAGACCTAATCCTTCGCCAAAAAGAGGTGCATCATCCTGGATATCGGCCGGAGTAATGTCTTCCAGATTCAAAGCTTCGATGATCTGTTGTTTCAATAATTCGTTGTTCATAAGTATAAATTTTTAATCGTTTTTCTCTATCAAGCATATATGTGCTTCGAATGTATTCTCATCCGCACATTCCACCCATCCGGCGAGCACCGACTGCACGCCGCGCTGCATGAAAGCCGACGATACCAAGGGTTTCATCTGCTCCTCGTTGTCCAATACATAGAATGAAGATTCGCCGAAAAATTTGTTGCGTATGGCGATCTCTCCGGTAACGATATTGGGTAATGTATAGACGAACAAGGCGGGCGAAGGATAATAGTTGTCGGGCATGATGGTTTTTTGGTACGCTCTGTCGTTCTGCAAGCACGAACTGCGGTTTGCCATCACTATCGCCCGGTCAGTACGCGGAACAAAACGCTCCTCTCCGATGCCGGACAGCAGCAGTTCGGAAGCTACAAAACCCAAGCGCGCCAAGGTATCCATCTTGAAAAACTTCGGGTAGTCGCCCGAATAAGTTCTGTATAATTCCGAAAGCAGTGCCCCGCCTTGCGCTTTGGTAGCGACAGGCTGACCGTTGACCGTTACTGCCGTGGGCGTTATATGCACCTCTCCGCTTATACGGCATGCATCCGGCATCGGTATCTGCTCCGATGTTGCGGTAGGCTCTATGGAAACACGGATAGCGGCGTTGCAGCCTCCGAAACCCGACAATAACTTGACAAATTCTTTTTTGTCCGTCCGGCGTGTGGCAGAAGAAACAGATACGGGCATGGTTGTACCGGCTTGGTCGAAACCGTGCGTTCCGAGAATGATACCCCGATGCAAGGCATGGAGGGACAAGATTGTTTCCAACAATCCGGCGGCACCCAAGGTATGGCCGAAATAGCCTTTGAGGGCATTGACCGGCACATTTTGAAGACCGGCTCTGTTGAGAGCTATCGATTCCATCTCATCGTTATAGAGCGTTGCGGTACCGTGTACATTGACGAAAGCCAAGGTGTCAAGATCCGTTATTACATCTTTCAGACAGAGGTAACTCCCTTCGCCCGTCCTGCTGGGACCGGATATATGGTTCGCATCATTATGTATCGATCCTGCCATCACGGTGCCCAGTGACCGGGATGCCCACCGGCTGTCCGAAGAGAGCACGAGGCATGCCGCCGCCTCTCCTAAATTCAGACCTTTCCGGGTAGCATCATAGGGTTTGCAGGGTTCGTCCGAGAGTGCTTTGAACGACTGAAAACCGGAAATAATAAACGGAGACAGTACGTCGCAGCCCACTATGACGGCATTCGTATAGATACCTTCGTCCAACAGTCTCTTGGCGGTGATGATGGCGCATACGCCGGATATACACGCGTTGCTGACCACTATCGGAGTATTCGTATTGCCAAAAAAGCGAGCGATACGCTTAGCAGAATCGCAGAGCGCTATATCCTCTGTTTGGGCGAGAAACTCAATATTTCCTTTGGTGGTGGAAAGAATGAAAACGGTGTCCTTTGCGGACAACAACCCCGCATCCAGTCCCTCGGCGGAATACTGAACGGCATTTATACACAGCGATTCGAATCTGGAAAAACCTGCCTGCATTTTTATCTCCGCCGGAGCGAAAAGAGAAGCGCAGAACGGTTCCACCAACGGAAAATGATCCGCGTAGCGGCGAATAGCTGACCGGTCGGCCAGTACTGCGTCCAAATTGGCGGCGGTTCCGTCAGCCAATGGAGAGATAATATGATCCGCTATGATAGCTGTCATTCGTTCATGTTGGTTTCGCGAATTCTGGTGAGCAGATCTTCCCCGGTCAATGCTTCTGCCGTGAGAATGGCCGTCAGGGGCACACCGCACATACCGTGATAGAGCACCGACTGTCCCGTCAGATACAGGTTGTCTGTTCTGGTGCGCAAGGGCATGTACAGTCCCTGTTGCGAGAAGATGGCTCCTCCGGGGTTATGGTAATAGTCGCGTATCGTCAACGGAGTGGCTATCTCCATGTATTCGATAGCCTCTTTTACCGGATAATAGGCATTGATATAGGCTATCGTTTCCTCTGCCATCCGGCGTTTGAGTGCCTCATATTCCTCGCCACGATGATGTATCGGTTTCTCACTCCACGCTTCAAACCGTCCGGTGTGTGTCGGCACCAGTATCTCCATCGTGTGCGCCCACTTGCCTTGCTCGCTCACGGGCGGTGTGGTCAGCAGTATATAGGGTGGCAGCGTGTCGTCTTGCTCAAGGTTAGGAAGCAGAACGGTACTGTTGATGAACGGGAATGTTTCCGGCTTGAGCTTCAGATAGAAGGACAATGCCGACGCATCTGGAGTGAAACTCTCTGCCCGTTTGCGTGACACATTTCTCACTACATTCTCCGTGGTCAGGCTGAAGAGCTCTTTGGGTGCGATAGCTGCTACGTATTGATCAGCTTCTATCCGTCGTCCGTCTTTCAGCACGACGCCTTGCACGTGTGCTTCGCTCACTTCTACTTTCTCCACCTCGGCATGTGTCAGCACATACCCGCCGTGTCTTTCTATGCTCTGCTGCAAGGCTTCCGCTATCTGCAGCGCATTGTCTTCGAAGCGGTATTCACCGTCCATGTACAGCACCGACAGCATCGAATGAACCGATACCGGCACATCTTTTATCGCGTGTCCGCACAGCGGTGACATGTAGCTCAGCACGCGTATCAGTTCCTCATCCGTGATAAATATCCGCATCAGCTCTTCCACGTGCATATCTGCATAGGCAGTCACTTCCGGATGAGGCTCCGAACGGCGCATATAGTAGTGATCGAATGAATTGGCAATAGCGTATAGCGCATCCAGATATTGGTGCAAGCCTTCTTTCTCTTTCGGGAACAGTCCACCCAGATATGCCTCAAACGCCTCTCTGCCACGAGGCAGACGGTAGGCATGCTTTGCGTCGGTCCAGACGATCTCTTGCGCATCCTCGTCTGTAGCTTTCACCTTCAATCCCTCTTTTGCACCCACAAACTGCAACATGTGCGATAGTGCCCACTCGTTGCTCCAGCCGCCAAAGTTATGCATGCCGGTGTTGAACCAGGCATCACCTCGCTTGAACGATTGCAGTCCGCCGCCGATAATGGCGTTCTTTTCTGCTACCGTCACTTTCCTTCCGGCAGTGGCCAACAATGCGCCTGTGAATAGTCCGCCCATGCCGCCGCCAATGATGCAAACGCTTGGCTTGTCCGTCAGACATTCGCGGTAGAAGGCTTCCATCTGTCGCATCTGTTTCAGTACCGATTGTTGGGCAAAGCGGCTATCAGGTCGTACGCGTGCATGCACTTCCAGCGTTAGATCCGACGGATGCGCAAGAAAATGCCGCTTGGGCAGCAAATGGTACATCCCGTGCAGCACCACCGGCAATATATCCACGCCGTAGTATCGCGCTATTGAGAACGCTCCTTTGCGGAAAGGTAACAACTGACCGTCAACGGTGCGTGTACCTTCGGGGAAAATCAGGATAGAGTAACCCAACTGTATATCTTCCTCCACCTGCTGATAGAGTGCTTCCGTATCGTCCACGAAATGGTAGCCCGCAAATTTCGCCACATTCGCAAATATCCAGTTCTTGCGGAAAGAGGCTTTCATCAGCACGCTCATCTTCGGTACGATGGATATCAGTATCAGCAAGTCGAATACCGAAGTATGGTTGCATATTACAATCGCCTGTTTCTCAAACCTCTCTTGCAGCGGGTTCTCCATCGTCAGCCGTGTGCCACGAATAAGATTTAGAGGTACGAGCACGACGCGGCGCATACGCGCGCGAAAAAGTGCCCTACGTTGCTCTCTGTCGCGGGTGCGCAAACGGTCTATAATAGCCATCGGAAACAGGTACAGCGAAGCCAGTAGAACGAAGCTTGACCAACCTGCGGTGCTGTAAAGCACATCGCGAATATAGATTATACTATGTTTTAGTCCTTTTCCCAAAACTCAAAAAAATTATACCACTGATGCGGATATTTATTTATTACGCCCGTGAGCTCGTCCGCGAATGCGCGAGCGTACGACTGCGCGTTATTTCCTTTTAATTGCCGTACGTACACATGATATTTATGCTTCGTTTCCTTCATCACAAACGCACATAAAACCGTTGTATGCTCATATAAACCGGCTACGGCAAACGGCCCGCGTGGCAAATTGGCTTCCTTACCCAATATAGTTGCACGGATTGTTTTCGGAGAACCGAAATTGCGGTCCGCAAAAAGCGTCAGCATGTTGCCTTCCTGCAAAATCTGATGAATCGAATAGAGATAAGACCATTCGTCATCCGAGACGATCGTGCGTATCCCGTTTCGCTCCAATTCACGCTTGCGGTTCTCCAAAACAAACTGTTTCTCGCCGCCGAACATAATGGCATACATGGGTTTGGTTGGTCGAAGTACGTATCCCGCCATCTCATAATTGCCCACATGGGATGATAGCATCACGCAGCCTTCTTCCTTTTTCATGGCCTCTACCACCAGTTCGTTACCTTCCAGTTCAATCTCGAACTGCTTACCCGCATACACCGCAAACCGGTCTATCACCACCTGGCCGAACTGGCGGAAGAGCAGATACACATGCCCCACTGCGGGTATCGGCCTTTTTCGGTGAATCGTGCGGAAATAATGGTAGGATGCCTTGGTGTACGAACGGGAAAACAGCATGTAGAATACAATCACTACATCCATGACCGCATAGATCACATCAACGGGAATATAGCGGAGCATCCAAACCAGACTACGATGCATCCATGGTAACCCGTCTGTCTTTCCCTGCCATTTGCTTGCCGGCTCTTTCACTTATTGATTTACTTTCGAATCAATATAGTTGCAAAAATCTTCGAGAGTTACGACGTCCTTCAATTCTTCCGGAACGATACGAAAACCGAACGTGCGGTCCACAATAACGATGATGTCCACAAAATCAAGGCTGTCAATTCCGATATCCTCGCGCAAACGGGCTTCAGGAACAACTACTGATTCCTCGATCTCAAATTCCGAAACAAGAAAATCTTTTACTTTTTGATCAATTTCTTTTCTTTCCATTTTTGTATGAGTTGTATTATTTATAATTTCGTAAAACCAACGCACAATTGGTACCGCCGAAGCCGAACGAATTGGACAGAACCACATTCAGGTCCTTCTCCATCGGTTCAAAGGCGAAATTCAACCGGCTCGCCGCGTCATCCACCTCTGTGAGGTTGATATTCGGCGCAATAAAACGATTCTTCATCATCAGGATACAATACACCACTTCGCTGGCACCCGCCATCCAACATTCATGGCCTGTCATCGACTTGGTGGAACTGACAATAGCTTTCTTTCCTGCAAACAGCTCTGTCAGCGCCTCCGCCTCCGCTTTGTCGCCTAAAGGCGTTGAGGTGGCATGGGCATTGATATAGTCTATCTCATCTGCGGTCACATTCGCATCACTCATCGCGCGCATCATCGCTTTTACCGATCCCTCCGAAGCCGGTTGGGAGATGGCCAGACCGTTCGAGGAAAATCCGTAGCCCGTCACTTCCGCCAGAATAGTAGCGCCGCGGGCAACGGCATGGTCATAATCCTCCATAACCAATGCGGCACCACCGCCACTCGGTATCAGGCCGTCACGCGTCTTGTCAAACGGACGGGATGCCCGTTGCGGATCGTCCATGCGTTTGCTGAACGCATTCAGACCGTCAAACGAAGCAAAAGCAATCGGATTCACTTCCTGGGCTCCTCCAGCCAATACTACGTCCTGCAAGCCTTGCTTGATAAGCAGATAAGCCATTCCGACGGAGTGAGCGCCGGACGAACAGGCTGCGGAGATCGTGAAGTTTATTCCGCGCAGGTGAAAAATCGTACTCAGGTTCATTGTCACCGTCGAGTTCATCGACTGGAAGATAGCGCCGGCGCCGAGCAGGAAAGAATCTTTCATTTCATCCATCCGCTTGTACGCATCTACGACCGCTTTGCCGGTAGAATCGTTTCCAAACAAGATTCCTACCTCGTTTGCCAGCAAATATTCATTATCAATCCCAGCTTGTTCAAATGCTTCACGCGCAGCCATATAGGCGTACTCAGTTTCGTCCGCCATGGAGTTGCGCATTCTGCGATCTAGATACGGCTTTAAATCCGGACGGGGTACAATACCCGTCAATGTAGAGTGAAAACCTATTTCCTTGCGCGCAGGGTCAATACCTATGCCCGATTTGCCGAGACGTAACGACTCAGCAACTTCTTCTTTATTTTTTCCCAGACATGACCAAATTCCCATGCCGGTGATTACTACGCGATGACTCATATCTTCTCTTTCAATAATGCAATGATTCGTTCTATATCCTCGTAGAACGGCTTGTCTTCTATGCGACTGTCTGTTACACAACGCAATTCTCTATAGATGGTCTGTGTGGCAGGAGCTAATTCTTCTGTGATTGCCAATATATCCGTTGCTTGCGCTAATGCCATGAAATGGATTGCAAATACTTGATAGGCATTCTCTATCACCTGACGACACAGCAAAGCAGAATTGGTTCCCATAGATACAATATCCTGGTTGTCGTTGTTATTAGGGATGCTGTGTATGTAATTGGGCATGGATAGTGTTTGGCACTCAGCTGTCGTACTGGTGGCCGTGAATTGGCAAGCTTGCAAACCATAGTTCAGTCCTAATACGCCACGGTTAAGAAATGGAGGCATAATACCATCATTAATACGGTCATGAAACAGATAGTTCAGTTGACGTTCTGCTGTCATTACCATACGTGTCACAGCGATTTTTACTTTGTCCTCTTCTAAAGAAACATAATCGCCGTGGAAATTGCCGCCATGATATACGTTTTGGGATTCGTAATCAACAATCGGATTATCGCTCGCTGAATTAAATTCTTCTTCTATTACTCTGCGAGCATTTTGTAATGTCTCCCATATCGGACCAAGGATCTGAGGAATACAGCGTAATGAGTAATACGCTTGCACCTTCTTGGCAAATACATGCTCGGTGTGACCTCCATTATAGAGAACATGTTCTCGCTTCTGCAACCGTTTACTGCCGTTTGCTATATCACGCATTTTGGAAGCGATTATCTGTTGGCCTTCATGACGACGAACTGCATTCAACTCTTCGGACATCAGGTCGTCGTACGACTCTGCTATTTCGTTCATCCATACCGAACTGAGCAAAGACAAACGAAGTAAGTTCTCTGCATGCAACTGATTAACGGCTCCGATACCGGTCATAACGCTCGTTCCATTGGTTGCACTTAATCCTTCACGTATATGAATATGAATCGGTTGCAGCTTGCATTCCTTCAGAACGTCAGACGTAGCACGCCATTCTCCGCGGAAATGCACCTTTCCTTCGCCGATAAGGCATAGAGCAATATGTGCCAACTGTACTAAATCTCCGCTTGCTCCGACACTACCATGACGTGGAATGAATGGATAGATGTTCTGATTGATAAATTGAACGAGTAATTCCACAATCTCGGTATGAACGCCAGAACGTGCTTGTAAAAACGAGCCCAAGCGCGCTATCATAGCTGCTTTAACATCTATATCCGGCAATGGTTCACCCGCACCTGTTGAATGGGAACGGATGATATTGTATTGCAATTCCTCCAAATGTGAATCCTCTACTCGCCATTGAGCCATCGGTCCGAAACCGGTATTTATTCCATAGATAATACGGTCGTTCGCAAATTGTTTCAAGAATGTAAAACAATCTTTTACTCGCGCCAATGTTTCCTCATCTATGGTAATGGAGGTGTTGTTTAAAAGAATATCCCTTATTTGATCTAACGTTAACTGCATAATTTATCTTTTTCTACAAACCAGAATAGAGTGACCTCCCATTCCTAAATCATCGTGAATATGCTCAATTTCCAATCCGGCTTCTTGAACAAGACGCAACATATCATCCGTATTGTACATCTTGCTATTACCATTGGCCAGGGCCGTAAAATAGAGACTTATTTGTGTCAATGCAAAAGCAGCGGGTAGGTATCTTTGTCTGTCCCATAACGTTTCCATGATATACAAGCGATTCGATGCATCCATTATTTTTGCTGCACGGCTCAAGATGCTAACAATCTCATCTTCTCCAAAGCAGTCCAAGAATTGAGACATCCAAATCACGTCGTAATGTGCACGGGTGGGGAACTCACTATTTCTATCTAACAAGTTCATACCAACTCCTTCTATACGTTCAGCACCCTCTTTGCCTGCGGTGGCTTTTCGCATCAGTTCAATCTGTTGCGGTAAGTCACAAATAGTTACACGTGCATCTGTATTGAATTCCACGCAACGCATTGCGAAACGCCCTGTATTGCCGCCTACATCCAATACATGCTTGCCTCCATCTTTGAAGATGATAGCTAATGCCTCATCAAACGAATGATCCGAATAATAATGATCAAAACCGAACCAGCTCTTCTGAACATGTTCGGGTAGGCTGCTTAAACCCTCATATATAGTAGGCCAGTTGCCGAAATGTTCCAAACCGGCAGGACGACCTTCTTCCAACGCTTTGTCTAATACAAACCATCCTTCATAGTTGACATCGTGATTGAAATCAATATCTACTCGGATAAGAGGATCGTTTAATAAGAACCAACCGACTTTCGAGATCCTATACTTGTCTGTTTGTTTATCAATAAGAACAGTGCCGGTGGTTAATGAGGCCTCTAAGAGACACTTGCACGCATAAGAACTTAATCCGGTGTGCTGCTCTATGTCTTGTTGAGTTAACCCATCGGGATGCTCGTTGAGCATCTCAAAAATCCCATAATGCAGCATCAAACGAGCTGTTTGAAAAACAATCGGACCAAACGAGATAAGGTGCGCCAAAGCTTGTGCTTCGCGTGCAGAATATTGCTCTGTTGTTAATGGCTTTTCTATGAATGGTGATATCGTCATCCTAAATTATTTTTAGTCATCAAATTCATTCGTGTCAAACAAGTGTATAATCACTACATCAAACAATGGTAAATTCTTATACTCTATGGTATAAGATACTTCTACAGGAAAGTCCTTCGGAAGATCTATCATGAAACGATCTCCTTGATAAACCCAATTTGTCTTAGAATCGCTGTCTCCTTTCTCCTTCAGGTAATACACACCATATGTTTCGCCTTGTTTTCCTTCGGTAGTTAATCGTACAACCCGACAACGAAAATTCTCTTGAGAAGTCCCATTTACGACTCGAACCTGATTATATTCGGTTTCTGGACCTTCTATTTCAATAGTGATGTGCTGTGCGGCCAAGCTATATAAACCAAATAGACTTAGTAATCCTAAAATTATAAACTTTCTCATAACAATTCTTATCAATACTCTTCGAACTTATACGTCCATTTTACAAAATCGGGCGCAAAATTACAAAAAAAAATTGATATATACAAATATATTTATTTATTTTTTTTCAAAGCAAATGTTTTTTATTTATTTTGTTCTATTTCGGCTAAGGGAATCCTCACAAAATCCCGTTTTTGCCAAAGCGGGTGGGGGATGACTAAGTTGAAAGTGGAGAACTGAAAATAATAAGCTTTCTCATTCCCGTTTTTATCAAAGGCACGGATGATATCTATGTCAATTGTGCGATCTGAATAGTGTCCGTCCGAACTCTTTTTTGTCCGTCCTAAAGCCTGTTCAATAGCCTGCGTGGCGGACAACATAGCTAAGGGTGTAAGGGGCGTTTCTACCGCACAACAAAGGTTGCAAAATCCATGTTCGCTTTCAAATCCCCAAGGCTCGGAATAAAAGAAAGAAGAGCAGCGGGTAATTCTTCCTATCTGCTGCTCTATCAATCGTTTAGCGGCGTTGAGAGTCTGCTCTCTGTCGCCTAAATTACTTCCCAGAGAAAGATAATAAAGCATGTGTTGCTTTGATCATTTGTGGAAACACTACAGAACTCTTTACTACCGGCGCTTCATCCAAATAATGGAACGCTTCGTTCGTTTTATCTAGGATAAAAACCGCCAATAATACGATGATGCCGTATTTGCATATACCAAACACACCTCCAAGAAGCCGGTTTGCCCAACCGAGATGGATAGCCCGAAGGAACTTAGTAAGCAGTCGCGCAATAACAGACAGAATAACGGCGATAGCCAGAAAAACCAAGGTATATGCCACTATATCGCAAACGCCTTGTGGCCACGCAAATTGCTGCATGAACCATGCGGAGCAAGTCGGAGCAGCCAAACGCGCGCCAAGCACTCCGAGAATCACTACCAAGATGGCAATGATCTCGGAGATAAACCCGCGCATAAGGCCTCTTACAAGACCTACAACAAGCGGCAGAACCAATAGGATATCTAGCCAGTTCATGCTTTATTCAGTTGGCTGCGCTGTTCCTTTTTTCCACTCTACCGGAGTCCAACGAAGACTTGCTCCTTCTTGCTGACACTCTGGTAAAATATCATCCATATTATTAGGTGTAATGGCCCATTTTGTTGGATCTGGAGAATAGTTGCCGTTGTCAAAATAATAACTCAATACTCCGGTAATAGAGCCCACATACTTGGCTGCCGGCAGATAGAAATGTGCATAACGTGAATACTCGGATGCGGAAATCAATACCTGGTGAGCATCGCCGGCATCTTTGACATAACGCGATTGCGGGTGACCTACATTTTGGGTCGTCGGCGCAAACGTACATGCGTTCTTATCTTCTTCCGGATTGCCGATGGTATCATTCTCGGCCGGATTATAACGGTTGCAAACTCGCTCTCTCGCTTTGTAGGAAGCCGCTTTACTGTCCAACGTGTCATAGGACGAAGTGAAGTGTACATCGGTCAGTTTGACCAAACGAGCATCCAACAAACGGGCACCTGCAACATCGTTATATTTGTTCAGATATTTGGTCTCAAATTCTGCCAAGTTCAATGTCTCATATACCAATTTACTTTTGTCCGGTTGGCCTACCATCAGTGCCGCATGGCGGAACTTGGCAGCAGGGATACGTCCCGGTGCCCAACCTACTTTTTGGGTAAAACTAGTGGCGTAGATATTGTTGTTGTACGTTGGCACACATAACTGCGGTTGGTTGGCATAACGACCGATAGCCAAACCATTACAACGAATGACAATATCTTGTCCCTGATGGAACATACCGCTCGCGGAACCCATATCTACCGATATACGCAGACATTGTTGGTCAATCGCAGGATTGCCGTCCGTCTCCCAGTCGTTCACCTGTTGGATCACTAACGTCTTGTAGAAGTTGCCTCCGTAGTCGTCCGTTACTATGCGTCCGCGAATATAGATACCTTGGCCATTCGTAGGCAATGTGTCAATTGAGAATAATTGCATCGTGCCGTATGTCGAACGGGTTCGGTACATACTGGAGTCACTCTTGAAGTTACCGTTTTCGGTCATGAAAGGAGCTGCCAGTAGGGTGTTGATGTTGTATATCTTATAGCCATCTGGATTAGCTTCGTCCAATAACTTTTGCAATTTGGCTTCGTCATTGATGAGTACATCGTCTTTTGTCAACGGATCCGGCTCACAGGAACTCATGAAAGCCAATACAAAGGAGCAAAGTATAAAGTACAAATATTTATTCGTTTTCATGGTGCTTAGAATTTATAGGTTACAGATAAGAAGAAGTTAACACCCCAAGCATAATAGTACTTGGACGGATATTTCCACGCGTTAGCCGTAATGACCGAGTTGTGATAGTCTTTCTCGCCCTGAATGACGGCACGCGGCAGACGAGCCTGTTGGTAACCGCCTGTCTTGAAATGTGTGTTGTTCGTCAAGTTGGAGACACTCAGGTTAATGGACAACGACTGACGATTCGGCAAATAGAGTAGTTTGCCTACCGATGCATCGATGATGAAGCGATTCAGCGGATTAACTGCCGCTAAGTTCTCTTGCATTGTCATCAAGTTGTACGGATATTTGAGTACAGGTACTCCGTTTTCGTCCAATACAGCATTCTTGTACGTTACGTTTCCATTCTCATCCATATCGCAGTCCAAAAGCATGTTGTCGGTCGTTTCAATTGCATTAGCATATTCATCGCCAAACCAACCGTTTACAGGCGTTCCGTCAGTGCGTGTACCGGTAAACAAACCCTGCATACGACGACTCGGTGCTACAGACAGGTAGTTCCAGTCATGGTAACTAACCGTCACATCGGCAAACCACATCTTCGGATGGAAGAAACTCAACTTGAGGCTGGCATTTGCTTGAGGGCCGGTAGAGATTTTAAGACCTTTCAGCAGTACTTTATCGCGTACCTCATAGATGAGTTCTTTGGTTGCATCTCTTTGTGCCATAGGCATACCGTTTTCGGCAGATGTGATAGAGGTTGCATCGCTTGTGTATCGATAGTCACCTACCGATGCTACACCGGTCAAGGTGAAATAGGTACCGAGTTTAACGGCCAAAGCTGCTTCAACACCCATATAACGCTTGCCTATTCCGGACATCGCTTGGTTGACAAATGTACGTGTCTCGTCATCATAATAACCATTCAACTCCGTTCCGTCCCAACTCTGAGTAAAGAAGCCGGTAACACGTCCGCGGACGATGGGGTAGTTGAACTCGTATGTCAGGTCAACAGAAGCAAGCTTCTCGCTGGCTGCGTAGAAATCCTTGAGGTTCTTCGCTTGATCGTGCGTATAGATAGTCTCTACCATGCGGTCGTGTACACGTTGCGATATATAAGCATCGCGTGCGTACGGAGCGCGCGTCTCTGCCAAGGCGTTCAGTTTCAAGTGGTTACGACCGTCGATCTTATAGGTTGCGCCTAACTTAAAGCCTGGATCCAGGAAATGGTGTGCCTCGCCTACCAGGATGTTACCCGGCGCGTTGACTTGTCCGTTCTCCAGTTGTTTGAGCGCTTGGTGACCAAGGTATTTCCAATAGTTGTCCGTGCCGTTCTGGGCATCGGTATGCATGGCTAATGTGGTCAGGTACCATGCTCGTCCGTTGTACATATTGGTGGTACGCTGCATCGAACTGTAGTTGAGTTGGATCGCATAATAGAGATCCACCTCGTTGAAGGTCCATTCGTTCTGGAACCATGCTTTGACATTACCCATATTAATGCGGTAGTCATAGCCGAAGTGACGTCCGTTAGCCAAGATGGTCTCGTCATAACCGTCACGGATCTCGTTCTTCACGACGTTGGCAATATCTTCCTGGGTCATACCACTGTTCGAAGCCAACTCTTTGATATCACGGTCTGCGAAAGCATCGATGTCGATCCATTGGTTACCGCCAAGCAGGTCATCCATCGTCTTATAGTGAATACCTTGCGAGAACTTACCTTCTACACCCAGCGTCATCTTTAGATGATCAAATTGAGTGTTGACATAGTTGAAGGATGCATTGGCTTCTTGGATGTCGTTGTGACGGCGCTCCAAAATATAGCGTGCTGAACCATTCGGATCTATCGCGTTATTAGAGATATTGGCTGCGTACAGTCCTTCCCAGTCAATCTGAGTGGTCTTGTTATCACGTGCTTTCCAAAGATCTACCAACGCATTGTACTGCGCCTCATCTACGGACGGACCTACCAAGTTTCCGTCATGACCGATAAAGCCCGAACCAAACGATTTGCCGTTGGCATCTTCTCCGATAAACAAACCCCATGGGTAGTGGTTGCCATTTTCGTCAAACAATTGACCGGCACCTCCCGCCTTACTGTTACGGTTAGCAATCTGACCATCCCACATAGCCGATGGCAGGTTACGGTAGTAATCCGGACGAGGATCGGGAGCGTTGTAGAAGTTAAGCGCTGAGTTCGAATACATCGAGTAGTGATATCCTACCGCTGCTTTAATAGCTTGATTTTCATCAATCTTATAGTCGTATGCAGCAATGACGGTCGGGTCGTAGGACTTCACAATACGGCTATTACGTACTTGCCCGTTCTGGTAGCCCCAATAGGGGTTGTAGTAGATCGATCCGGTCAGGTCATATACTTCTTGCGTTACCGCTGCATTCTGACCACGCTCTGTAGGCGCACCAAAAGTGATTAACTTCAGACGTGCGTTATCCCAAATCTTCTCTGCAGTCAGGAAATAACCCAGCGAGTAATACTTGATACCTTCACCGATGATACCTTTCATATCAATATAAGGCGAGAAACGGTATGCAAGTTGTGCGGTTACCGCCCAGCCGTTATTCATGATACCGCTGGAGTACGTGGCATTCACACGTGCCTTATAGTTACGGTTCGTGCCGGCTACACCTACTTTCCATCCTTGCGCATAACGGCTTGCACCCATCAGGTAGTTGGTTGATTGACCAATACCGCCAAAGGTGAAGTTTGTTGCCTCAATCGGGTTCAGCACCTCTTTGTAACGGCTGGCATCGTTCAAACCACCCATCGCCGAGTAGTTGAACTGACCACGTTCCTGCGAGCAAAAGTTCAACCCCTCGATGTAGTAGTTCTCTACGTTCGATTGATAACCACGGTTGCGGTAACGAGCGGTGGACCAAGCGAAAGAAGTATTCGAATTGAATACATCCGTCGATGCCGAAGAAGACGAAGCTTGTGACTGTGAACGACCTTCATCATCCGACATCTCTTCTTCCGTTAGGTTCAACAGAATCTCATCTTGCGCCTCTTTGACGATATCTTGTTGCAGAGCAATGTCTCCAAGGTTGGTGGCTCCGCCATCTAAGATCTGCACTAACTCAATCGTTGAAAGGAAACCTTCGGCATCTACTAACAACTCCTCGTCTCCCGGCTCAATGTAATAGAATGTGAACTCACCTGCCGCATTCGTCTGAGTCGAGATGTTTTGGTTAGCCAAGGTAATGCGTGCATCCGGAATAACCTCATCTCCTCCTTCGCGAACCAAACGTCCGCGCAGTAAAATCGGCTCTTTCTTCAGTTCAGCCTTCGGCGCCTCTTCCGGCTCTGCCTCTACAATAGGTGCAGGTTCTTCCTTTGGCTCTTCCGCTACGACGGGTGCCGCTACTTCTTCCTCTTTCGGCTCCTCGGCGACAATAGGCTCTGCGACCTCCTCAACAACAGGCTCTTCGGCTACAGCCTCTACTTTGGCCTCCTTTTGATTAGGTACTCGTTGTTCACCTACTTTGGTAACGGCTGATGGTGATAACCAGGAGTCGATACCGCGAATTAGGATACCGTCTTTCCATTGACTCGTTCCAATTTGACGAATACGATGCTTGACTAGATAAACCCACTTTGAGATTCGCTCTCCTGTCAAATAGTGAGTTGCATCCTCATTCACCGTAACGGTGTCACCCACCTGTAGTTGAGGTGGTTGCTGTTGTTCTTGGGCACAAACCAAACTGGTTGCCAAGCACAACAGGCATAGAAGAAATGTCTTTCTCATAACAATTGTTTGTTAGTGTTTTTTATGGATAATTTTTATATTAAAATTCTGCTGTTTTCGGAGTACGCGGGAAGGGGATCACGTCGCGTATGTTCTGCATGCCCGTCACAAAGAGCATCAATCGCTCGAAGCCCAAACCGAAACCGGCATGCGGTGCGGAACCGAAACGACGCGTATCCAAATACCACCACATATCTTTCATCGGGATATGACGACGCTCGATCTCTTCGTTGAGCAGATCCAAACTCTCTTCACGTACACTACCGCCGATGATCTCACCGATCTGCGGGAACAGCACATCCGTACCTTGCACCGTCTTTCCGTCTTCGTTGATCTTCATGTAGAAGGCTTTGATATCCTTCGGATAATCGGTCATGATAACCGGTTTCTTGAAGTGCTCTTCCACCAGATAACGCTCGTGTTCCGAAGCCAAATCATCGCCCCATGCACATGGGAACTCAAATTTCTTACCATTCTGAATGGCTTCTTGCAGAATGCGAATACCCTCTGTATAAGGCAAACGAATAAATTCGGTGTCGACTACAGACTTTAAACGCTCAATCAGTCCTTTGTCAACAAATTGGTTCAAGAACTCCAGATCGTCCATACAGTGATCCAATGCCCAGCGGACACAGTACTTGATGAAGTCTTCTTCCAGATCCATCAATTCGTCCTTTTGGATAAATGCCACTTCCGGCTCGATCATCCAGAACTCCGCCAAATGACGCGGGGTATTACTGTTCTCGGCACGGAAAGTAGGACCAAAAGTATAAATCTTACCCAACGCCATAGCGCCAAGCTCACCTTCCAACTGACCACTAACGGTCAACGCGGCCTGTTTGCCAAAGAAATCGTCGGAATAATCAATCTGTCCGTTCTCGTCGTACTTGAGATTATACAAATTCTTTGTCGTTACTTGGAACATCTGACCTGCACCCTCGCAGTCACTCGCTGTGATAAGCGGAGTGTGGAAGTAGAAATAACCGTGCTCATGGAAGTACGTATGGATCGCCATTGCCATGTTATGACGGATACGGAATACGGCTCCAAATGTGTTGGTACGAGGACGAAGGTGCGCAATGGTACGTAAAAACTCCATGCTCAATCCCTTTTTCTGTAACGGATATTTCTCTGGATCGGCAGTACCGTACACCTCCAAATCCTTAAGTTGGATCTCAACGGACTGACCCGCTCCTTGGCTCTCTACCAAGATACCGGTTGCCGAGATACATGAACCCGTAGTAACGAGTTTGAGACGCTCCTCATCAAAAGTTGCCAAATCAACTACGATCTGGATATTTTTAATCGTAGAACCGTCGTTAAGGGCGATGAACGATACATTCTTATTTCCACGACGACTGCGAACCCAGCCTCGTACGTTGATCTCTGACCCAAAATCGGTACGCTTCAATGCGTCTATAATTACTGTTCTTTGCATATATTATAATTGAAATTGACTTATATCTTCTCCTAAAGTGTTCATACTCGATTGAATAGACATCCCTTCGGATGCTGCAGGTATGTTGCCTAATTCATCCGGATCAACGGCCTCCTCCTCGTTCTGGAATTTGGCATACTTGCCGCGGAATCGTAACCATATACTGTCGGTAGCACCGTTACGGTGCTTGGCAACAATAATTTGCGCCAGACCACGCAAGTCTTTACCCGTCTTGTCATCATTATAAAGGTGGTAATACTCCGGTCGGTGAATGAAACAAACCATATCGGCATCTTGCTCGATAGCACCGGATTCACGCAAGTCACTTAACTGCGGGGTCTTACCTTCCACACCCTGACGTGCCTCTACACCACGGTTCAACTGCGACAACGCGATGATAGGGATATCCAACTCTTTGGCTAACGCCTTCAAGTTACGGGAGATGATACTTACCTCTTGTTCACGGCTTCCGAAAGACGAACCCTGTGCGTTCATCAATTGCAAGTAGTCGATGATAATAAGCTGGATGCCTTTCTCGCGAACTAACTTGCGCGCTTTGGAACGTAACTCAAAAATCGACAACGAAGGCGTATCGTCTAGATAGAGTGGCTTGCCCTTCATGATATTGACCTTTGTATTCAGACGTTTTGAGTCCTCTTTGCTCATCTTACCCGTCTTGATCTTATCGCCTTCCAACTCACATACATTCATGATCAAACGGTTCACCAATTGCACGTTACTCATCTCCAGCGAGAAAATAGCAACCGGTATCTCATGATCAATCGCCATGTTCTTGGCCATGGAAAGTACAAAAGCCGTCTTACCCATCGCCGGACGAGCCGCAATGATGATCAAGTCCGGAGTCTGCCATCCCGAGGTAATCTTATCCAAAGCATGGAAACCCGAAGGAATACCGGATATCGAACCCGTGTTCATGGCAGCTTTCTCCATACGCTTGAATGCTTCTTCGATCACTGGATCAATCTGCGTTACATCGCGTTTCTGGGCACGTTGACTTATCTCAAAAATACCCGACTCAGCAGTCTGCATCAATTCATCTACGTCTTGCGTCTCGTCAAAACCCATCTCTTCAATCTGGGCTGCCAATGCAATCACGTCACGCGCTGTCGCCTTCTTGGCAATCACTTCTGCGTGATACCGTAAGTGAGCCGTGGAGGCAACACGACGGGTCAAATCTGCCAGGTAGACAACGCCTCCGGCTTTCTCTAACGTACCCAAGGTGCGCATTTTTTCACCTACGGTCATTACGTCTATCGGTTGGTCTTTGATGGCCAACTCACGGATGGCTTCGTATACCAAACGGTTCTGATCTTTATAGAATACCTCCGGACGCAACAAATCAGCTACCGTTCCGTAAGCATCTTTCTCCAGCATGATAGCACCCAACACGGAGTCTTCCAACTCCTGCGCCTGAGGGGGTAACTTACCCATCTCATTGGCACCTACCTTGATCACAGTGGTCTGTTGAGTACGTTTGTTATTTTTGCTTGTTCCTGCCATATTCTGTCAGTAAGTTGTGTGCAGCAATAAAACTGCTTATCTCGTTATTGAGCACCTGTCGTTCGGCTACTTCAATCTGGTGCTCCATCTGCTCGTTCTTATAGAAACCGTCTAGCAGTGCCTGATTGATCGTCTCATACATCCAATACTTGGCCTGCTCGGTGCGGTGGGTGTCGAAATAACCGTTCGCTTTCGTGAAGCGGATATATTCCTCAATATTCTCCCATACTTCCATCACACCGCTGTGGTCTATTGACGAGCAACATATCGCCTCGGGTTTCCATCCGGACTCAGGAGGAGGGAAGAGAGCCAAGGCGTTCTTGAAACTCACACGCGCGGCGCGTGCGCGTTCTATATTATTACCATCGCATTTATTGATAGCGATGCCGTCCGCCATCTCCATGATACCGCGTTTGATACCCTGCAACTCATCGCCTGTACCGGTCACTTGCAGCAACAGGAAATAGTCCACCATCGAGTGGGCAGCCGTTTCCGATTGACCCACACCTACGGTCTCCAGTAATATCGTATCAAAACCGGCCGCCTCACAAAGCACGATTGTCTCTCGCGTTTTACGTGCCACACCGCCTAACGAACCCGCACTCGGACTCGGACGGATGAATGCGTTCGACTTGACGGACAACTCGTTCATACGCGTCTTATCGCCCAAAATTGAACCCTTACTGCGTTCCGACGAAGGGTCGATAGCGAGTACCGCTAACTTCTTACCCTTGTCGCACAAATCACTTCCCAAGGCTTCGATAAACGTCGATTTACCTGCGCCCGGTACACCGGTGATACCTACGCGAATCGAGTTGCCGGCATAGGGCAGGCATAACTCAATCACTTTCTGCGCTATCGCCTGATCGGCCAGCAGATTACTCTCCACAAGCGTCACAGCCTGACTTAGAATCGTCATATCACCACGGCGGATACCCTCGAAATACGCTTCGGGGGTAAGCACCGTCTTTTTGCGGCGGAAAGTGGAGTAGGGATTGACGCTCGGCAGGTTCTCTACACCTGCGTTCACTGTCAATCCTTTGTACTCATCGCTATTTTCCGGATGGTCTATCATTCAACGGTAAAGTTGAGTTTGATTTTCTTAATCGCGTTTTGGTAATCATTGGTAATGACGATGATCTCGCGGCTGTAGTTACCCGGATTGAGGGCCTTGGCGTTGATCTCAACAGTCACAGCTTCTTTCTTACCCGACTTGATGGCTTTGGGCGCCTTGCAAACGAGGGTCTTGTCCATGCAGTATGCACGGCGTATCTCCAGCGGGTTCACACCGATATTCTTAATCGGCATCTTGAATTTCAGAACCTTACCGGCAGCTACCTTGCCTGCATTGAACTCGTTCTGAGTCTCAATGATCGGCGCTTGTTGCTTCTGCTCCGGAGTCATGGCCGAGAAATCTTCTACGATATTGGCTTTGATAGTCAACTTGTGTGCGTCGTCAATCACTTTTTTGCCGTCGATCACTACGTATGCATTTACCTCTACCGGACCGTACAACTTGGTCGCTTTGCTATCCAATGCGAAGATGAATTTACCTACCTCGTTCGGCTTAACGGCCGGCAAGGTTACTTGGTTAATAACATAATTATCTGCTGCATTGGTAGCCAACTCAACATTGTGATCCTCTTTGGTGAGGTTCGTGTACTCCAAGTCTCCGGATTTGTTCTCGCCTTTCTTAACGGTACCCAGATCCAGTACCAAACCCTTCATACTCAAATCACCTACAGCTACATTGTATTTGTTTACCGGCTTGGCTTGCTTTGGAATAACCTCACCCTTGATATACACGCGCGTCGTAGCCTCGGTTGCATTGGAGGTGATAGTAACGGTTTTCTGGAAACGACCCGGACGACCGTTCGGGTTGTATGTCACCGTGATACTACCGGTCTGACCCGGCTCAATCGGCTCTTTCGTCCAAGTAGGAGTCGTACATCCGCAACTGGCGCGTACATTACTCAATACCAACGGAGCCATACCTTCGTTCTTAAAACTGAATACCGTCGAAACACGACCGTCTGACTCATTGATCTTACCGAAGTCATGCTCCGTCTTCTCAAACGTAATTACCGGTTGTTGTGCGATCGCGGCTACTGCCATCAGAGCCACGCAGAGAGTACTTAAAATCTTTTTCATAATCTATAAACTATAAAACTTTAAACTTTCATTCTTTCAACTTTCCACTATTCGTCTGACATCCTTGATGTTTTCAATCTTGCGAATGGCTTTCAGTAGGGCTTCCAATTCGCTCTTGTCATATACGTAGATCTCCATCGTGCCTTGGAAAATACCGTCGTCACTGGAGATATTGATGGCACGCATGTTGATGTGAAAATCCGTACTGATCGTTTGTAGTACGCGGATAAACACACCGAACTTATCTATACCCTTCAATTCTATCGTTTCTACAAAGGACTGTACGCGGTGCGTGTTCCAAGTTGCTGAATAGATTCGCTTGCCATAACTGGTCTTCAGCAAAGCTGCTTCGGGACAATCGATCTTATGAATATGCATCACACCTTTCTCGTCCTGATAGCCCAGCACCTCATCGCCCGGAATAGGATGACAACAATGGCTGAGCATATATTCCTTGCCTAAGTTCTCGTCTGTCAATACAATGGCATGCGAGTTCTTCTTGCCGTCTTTCGGCTTCGGTTGCTCCGTCTCTGTCGGCTCACTTTGATGCTTGGCCGGCTCCGCTTTTTTCTTACCCATGAACGGAATATACTCGCGCCAGCCGCGTTTGGGGAAGACGATATCATGGATGTTATTCAACCGTATATTGCCTTGTCCCACTTGCGCATAAAGTTCCGCCGGTTGCGTCATTTCGTAGAACGTCAACAATCGTGCCAAAGCCATATCATGGTTCGCCGCCAAGTCCTTATCCATCTGGATAGCATCCTCTACCAACTGCTCGCCATGCTTGATATAACGGCGTTCCTCGCGACGAAAATAAGCGTTCAAACCACTCTTTGCTTTAGCCGTCGTTACCATCTTGAACCATTCTTTCTGCGGATGCTGACTGTTCGAGGTCAATATCTCAACCTGGTCGCCGCCTTTGAGTTGATAGGATAGCGGTACAAGGGCATGGTTCACTTTCGCTCCGATACAATGTTCACCCAATTCGGAGTGGAGTAGGAATGCAAAATCAAGGGCTGTCGCTCCCAGCGGTAAGGTCTTTAACTCACCTGCTGGCGTGAATACAAACACCTCTTGTGCGTACAGGTTCAACTTGATATTGCCCAAAAACTCCATCGCGTCTTTCTCCGGGTGGGCAAGGATCTCCTTGATTTCCTGAATCCATTTGTCCAAACCGTCGTCTGACTCGCCTGTCTTGTATTTCCAATGCGCGGCATAGCCGTGTTCAGCGATCTCGTGCATTCGGTCCGTACGGATTTGCACCTCAATCCACTCGCCGTTCTTACCCATTACCGTCACATGCAACGCCTCGTATCCGTTCGCCTTAGGTGTCGAAATCCAGTCGCGGATACGTTCCGGGTGCGGACGGTAGATCTCCGTGATCGCGGAGTATATCATCCAGCATTGGTCTTTCTCGCTCATCGACTCGTTCGGCGTGAAGATGATACGCACCGCCATCAGATCATAGACATCCTCAAACGCGCATTGCTTGCTCATCATCTTCTTCCAGATGGAATAGACCGATTTGATGCGCTCCTTCATGGTGAACGAATAACCCATACTCGTCAACCGTTCGCGGATAGGAGCCGTGAAGACCTCGTAATCTTCCAACTTGCTGGCTTTGATCTTCTCTAACTTGTCGTTAATCTCCTTCCAGGTCTCGGGGTGCTCGTATTTGAAACTCAAGTCCTCCAACTCCGTCTTGATCGGGAAAAGACCCAAACGGTGCGCCAACGGCGCGTAGATATATTGCGTCTCACCGGCAATCTTATACTGCTTGTCCTTGCGTTGCGAACCCAAGGTGCGCATGTTGTGAAGCCGGTCGGCGATCTTAATCAATACCACGCGGATATCATCGCTGATGGTCAATAGCAACTTACGGAAATTCTCCGCTTGCTCACTCGCTTGGTCACCGAACACACCGCCGCTGATCTTGGTCAGTCCGGCTACGATCTGTGCAATCTTGTCGCCAAACAAACCTCGGATATCTTGCTCCGTGTAATCGGTGTCTTCCACTACGTCATGCAAGAGCGCCGAACAGATACTCGTGCTACCCAAACCGATTTCTTTCACGCAGATACGCGCGACAGCAAGCGGATGCATGATATACGGCTCTCCACTCAATCGACGCACACCATAATGCGCTTTATGCGCAAAATTGAAGGCATGCGTGATCAACTCCACTTTCTGACGGTGAGGAGTGTGCGCATAATCGTCCAACAACGCTTCAAACTCGCGTTGGATCATCAATTCTTCTTCCTGTGTGAACTCACTTTGCTGCATACATAGCCAAAATACCGCGCAAAATTACAACTTTTTTTTCATATATGCAAGCGCACGCGCATTTTATTTGGGAAAAAGTGTGTTTTTTTTGCTAAAAAGAAAAATTTTCAATTTTCAATTTTCAATTTTCAATTTAAAAGAGTACCTTTGCAGCCGATTTGATGTAATTTGGCTTATAATGCGAAGAATTATACATATACTGCTGGCAGCTCTCTTGGCGCTTCCCCTCATGGCGGAGAAACCTTATACTCTCGTTCTTGATGCCGGGCACGGCGGAAAAGACCCGGGTGCGGTAGGGAAATTCTCTCAAGAGAAAGACCTCAACCTCAAGCTGGTATTGGCGGTGGGTAAACAAATCAATGAGCAATATCCCGATGTGAACGTCGTATATACCCGCTCAACGGATGTTTTCATTCCGCTCCAGAAGCGCGCGGATATTGCCAATAAAGCAAACGCCGACCTCTTCATCTCCATCCATACCAACTCGGCGGAGAAAAAAGAACCGCGGGGTGTAGAGACTTTCATCCTTGGTACCGACCGAATGGAAGCGAACCTTGACGTGGCCATGCGTGAGAATGCGGTGATCAAACTGGAGGCGGACTACAACACGACTTACCAAGGCTTCGATCCGAACTCGATTGACTCCTATATCATGTTCGAACTCATGCAAAACAGCTATATGGATCAATCGCTTCGTTTTGCCGAACAAGTCCAACAACGCTTTGTCGGACATCTCAACCGTGCTGACCGAGGCGTACGCCAGGCTGCTTTCTGGGTGCTGCTCAAGACCGCTTGCCCTTCCATCCTCTTTGAGATGGGCTTCATCTCGAATCCCGAAGAAGAGCGGTTTATGAATGAACCCGCCTCGATAGCCCAGATGGCGAATGCACTCGTCAACGCCTTTGGCGCGTATACCCACAAACAAGCGGTGCGCAAAGAGGCACTTACTATTGATACCACCGCGCAAGCCGTTGATATGCCAAATCAGACTAGCGACATACTATCGAGAGAGAATCGAGACGGACTCATCTCGGAGGAAAGTACTGTGCAACACGAGTTCAAAACATACTACGCTGTGCAGATTTGTGCCTCCAAGACGCCCCTCGCCGCCAACGATCCAAAACTGCAAAATCAACCCTGCGACACCATTCATGCCGGCGAATGGATCAAATACTACACCGCCGTGGACACCGATCGCGAACAAGTAGCGGCTAAACTGCCGGCCCTCAAAGTCCTGTTCCCGGACTGCTGGATTATATCGTTTAAAAAATAAAACATTTATATGAAACATACACGTGAAATAAAAATCGGCATCCTTGCCGCAGTATGTATTTTCTTGCTTTTCTTTGGTCTCAACTTCCTCAAAGGCGTTAATATTTTCTCGCCGACCAATAGTTACCACGGCACCTTCGTCAACCTCCACAACCTCGAGGAACAGGCCGCTGTCTATATCCGCGGACATAAAGTCGGACAAGTGGATAATATCCATTATGACTTCACGCGCGATAGTGCCTTCACCGTTGATATCTCCATCAACCGTGACATCGTCCTGCCGCAAGGCACCCAAATGGCACTCGTCTCGGACGGTCTCCTGAGCGGCATGGCGATCGAACTCCAACTGCCCGAACAATCAACAATCACCAATGACCAATTACCAATTGCCAAAGGCTCGTTCATTCCTACCATCTACGTGCCCGGCTTAATGGAGTCCGTTCAGGGTGAACTCATAGCCCATGTGGATGCAGCTATCCAAAGTGTGGACTCCCTCGTGGCAAGTCTCCAACTGCAAGTGCAGGGAGATCATCTCAAGAATACACTCAGCAATGTGGATCGCGTCACCAGTGACCTCACTGACGTATCGGCTGATCTCAAACGAGTAGTGAATAACCAGGTACCGACCATCGTCAAGAACGCCGATAACGCGTTCGCTAATCTTAACGACATCACTTCCGACCTGCAAAAAGCGGACCTCGCAGCTACTGTCGCACGCGTCGATACAGCCGTTGACGGCATCAATGGCTTCATCGCGGACGTACGCTCGCAAGAGGGAACGTTGGGACAACTCATCTATAACAAATCGCTCTATGATCATATCGATGCAACCGTTGTTTCAGCCGACTCTCTCCTCGTCGATCTGAAGGCACACCCCAAACGCTACGTCCAAGTTTCTGTCTTTGGTAAAAAAGACAAATAAACTTTGCAAAACGGCCTAAAAATGCGCTTTTTGATATTTGTGAGTTTTCTAAATAACATGTTTTTTTAACATTGTCTTGCAATCTGATAATCAATGAATTAGGTGAGTTATTAACATGTTGAAAACGTGGAACAATTGTCATAACTTACTTAAAAATCAGTGGTTTAGGCGGGGAACAATTGAACGATAGTACGTATTTTCAAATGATAGAATATAACTGCTTATAAATCCGTAATTTAGGTTATAGCGCTTTTTATTCTGCATTTGGCAGATTTGCATAATTCAAAAAAAAGCAGTACCTTTGCACTCGCTTTTGAAAAAGTTTCGGGTTTCAAAGCCCGGAATTTTTTAACGCCCAAATCGAAAAATTAGGTCACACCTTATATAATAATATATATATACAAAAAATGCTAACTTTAAAGGAACAGTGGGCTCAGTGTCAGACCATCTTGGCGGACAACTTGACCAGCAGTGCTTACCAGACATGGTTCGCACCGATTGTTCCTTTGCAGTTTGCGGAAGGTGTGCTCGTTCTTCAGGTCAAATCGCAGTTCGTGGCTGAGTACATTGAGCAGAACTATATTCCGCTCCTCTCTGCAGCTATCATCCGTGTCTTCGGCCAGGGCACACGCCTCGAATACCGCGTGCTCATTGACTCCACTTCCGGAGCCGGCACCAGTGTTCCTTCTGCCGGATCACCCGCACAAGCTGTCAATGCACAGTTTATCGTTGGTCAACAGGCTGCAGCGAACTTCGACTCCCAGCTGAACAATCTCTATACCTTTGATTCGTTCATCGCCGGAGAACCCAACAAACTGGCGCGCACTGCCGGTCTCGCGATTGCGAAACAACCCGGATACACGGCTTTCAACCCGCTCTTCGTCTATGGCGGAAGTGGAGTAGGAAAGACCCACTTGGTCAATGCGATCGGCAACCAAGTCAAGGTGCTTAACCCGCAATCACGTGTCATCTACGTGAGTGCCAACACCTTCAAGTTGCAGTACCAGGATGCTACGCGCAATAATCGCGTCACCGATTTCCTCAATTTCTATCAATCGGTGGATGTGCTCATCGTCGATGATATCCAGTATTTTGCGGGCCTCAAGTCCACGCAAGACACCTTCTTCCATATCTTTAACTACCTCCAGCAGAGCCGCAAACAGATCATCCTGACCTGCGATCGTCCGCCGGTAGAACTCAAAGATCTGGAAGAACGACTCTTGACCCGCTTCAAATGGGGTTTGTCCGCGGAGATCAAACAACCGGACTACCTCTTGCGCAAGAATATCCTCCTCTCCAAAATGCACCGGGATGGCATCTCGCTCTCCGTGGAAGTCGTGGATTTCATTGCGCAGAATGTGCGTAACTCGGTACGTGACCTTGAGGGTATCCTTGCTTCGCTCCTTGCGCACTCGACGCTCACCGACGAAGAGATCAACCTTAAGCTGGCAGAGCAAGTGGTCAGCCATATTGTGGCGCTGCAACCCCGCGCGATCTCCATCGGTGACGTCTTGACGGCTACAGCCGACCATTACGGCGTCACGGAGAAATCACTCCTGTCCAATAACCGCTCACGCGAAGTGACACAAGTGCGCCACGTGGCCGCTTATCTTTGCAAAGAACTGACATCCAGTTCGCTCACCGAGATAGGCTTCAAACTCGGACGACGCACCCACGCTACTATGCTGCACTCCGTCGCGCTCATCAACCAGCAATTGGAGTTTGACGCTTCCCTCAGACAGCATATCGCTCAAATAGAATCCGCTTTACGGTATTAATAATGTGAACAAAAGAAAAACGACATCCATTAGGGTGTCGTTTTTCCTATTACCTTTTAACGTGACGGAGTCACCATTTTAACTTTTTAACGTTTTGATACAATCAAAACCATCTTAACGGGATGATTACATCATCCCCATACCGCCTCCTGCAGGCATAGCCGGTGCCGGATGCTCTTCCGGCTCATCCACGATCACGCACTCCGTCGTCAGGAACATACCGGCTACCGAAGCCGCGTTCTCCAACGCTACACGTGTCACCTTGGCCGGATCCACCACACCTGCCTCAAACAGGTTCTCATAGACGTCCGTTCGGGCGTTGTAACCGAAGTCAGCTTTGCCGTTACGAACCTTATCTACGACTACCGCACCTTCCTTACCGGCATTGGCTACGATCTGACGAAGCGGCTCCTCGATAGCACGGCGAACGATCTCAATACCCGTTTGCTCGTCCTCATTGTCGCCCTTCAGACCTTCCAGAGCAGCCTGTGCACGGATATACATCACACCGCCGCCAGGTACGATACCTTCCTCGATTGCTGCACGCGTAGCACTCAAGGCATCATCCACGCGATCTTTCTTCTCTTTCATCTCTACCTCGCTTGCAGCACCGACATTCAACTGTGCTACACCACCGGCTAATTTAGCCAGACGCTCTTGCAGCTTCTCCTTGTCGTACGTACTCTTGGTCGCCACGATCTGCGCTTTGATCTGCTGTGCACGCGCCTCAATAGCTTCCTTCGAACCCGCACCGTTAACGATCGTCGTGTTGTCTTTGCTAACCGTAATGGTCTCTGCCGTACCCAACATATCGATCGTCGCTTGGTCCAGCTTGATACCTTTCTCCTCGCTGATCACAGTACCGCCGGTCAGAATAGCGATATCTTCCAGCATCTCTTTTCTGCGGTCACCGAAGCCCGGTGCTTTTACCGCGCAGATCTTCAGTTGCGCACGAAGTCGGTTTACGACCAGCGCCGTCAAGGCTTCGCTATCCACGTCCTCCGCAATGATCAACAACGGACGACCGCTCTGAACAGCCGGCTCCAATACAGGAAGCAACTCCTTCAGGTTCGAGATCTTCTTGTCGTAAATCAGTATATACGGCTTGTCCATCTCAACCAGCATCTCTTCCGTGTTCGTCACGAAATACGGACTGATATAACCGCGATCGAACTGCATACCTTGTACCACGTCAATCGTCGTGTCCATACCCTTGGCTTCACCGATGGTGATCACGCCGTCTTTACTAACCTTACGCATAGCGTCTGCGATCAGTTTTCCGATCTCAGCGTCGTTATTGGCGGATACGGTCGCTACCTGCTCGATCTTGTCGAAGTCATTGCCCACTACCACTGCGTTCTTCTTGATCTCAGCTACCACAGCTGCCACCGCTTTGTCGATACCGCGTTTCAGATCCAACGGATTTGCACCCGCCGTCACGTTCTTCAGACCCACGCCAACGATAGCTTGAGCCAGAACCGTTGCCGTTGTCGTACCGTCACCGGCCTGATCACCGGTCTTGGAAGCAACCTCCTTAACCAACTGTGCACCTACGTTCTCGGCAGCGTCTTTCAGCACGATCTCTTTTGCAACCGTCACACCGTCTTTCGTGATATGCGGCGCACCATACTTAGCGTCAATAACTACATTACGACCCTTCGGACCCAACGTCACTTTGACTGCGTCAGCCAACTGATCCACACCACGCTTCAGCGCCTCTCGCGCCTCCACATTATAGGTAATATTCTTTGCCATAATTTTTAATTCTTAATTTTTAATTTTTAATTATTTGAGTACGGCCAGAACGTCGCTCTGTCGCATGATCAAATATTTCTCGCCTTCGAACTCCAACTCTGTACCTGCATATTTGCCATACAGCACTTGGTCGCCCGGCTTCAAGATCATCTCTTCGTCTTTCGTTCCGTTACCTACTGCCAGCACTTCGCCGCGTAATGGTTTCTCTTTTGCACTGTCCGGAATGATGATTCCGCCTACAGTCGTCTCTTCTGCAGCCGCTGCCTTTACCAGCACGCGATCTGCCAATGGTTGAATCTTACTCATAGTATTTTTGTTTTAATAATTTGCTACTTTGTCTATGACAAACAATGTGCCAAGTGGTTTTTTACTGCCAAAATGGCAGTTTTTTTGCATATGTTAAAAAAAAGTAGTAATTTTGTCGACGAAAATGGAAGAAAAACAACATATAGGACAACTCTTTGACCGCATTGCCGGTACCTACGATGGACTCAACCATGGTCTGTCGCTCAATATCGACCGTCTTTGGCGTCGCAAAACCGTCGCTTTGATGCAACCCGCTAAACACGTCCTCGATGTAGCCATCGGTACCGCCGATCTCACCATCGAAATGTTCCGCCAGCACAAAGCCGAACAGGTCACAGGCATCGATCTCTCCGACCAGATGATGGCCATCGGTCAGAAAAAAATCTCAAATCTCCAATATCCAATCTCCAATGTCCAATTTGTGCATGCCAATGCACAAGCCATGCCCTTTGAAGACGCCTCTTTTGATGCCGTCACCTGCGCTTTCGGCTGTCGTAACTTCAGCAACTTGGACGAAGGCCTGCGTGAGATGTACCGCGTCCTCAAACCCGGTGGACAAGTAACCATCCTCGAGTTCTCCTATCCCTCGAACCGTCTCGTGCGCGCGTGTTACGATATATATTTTACGCGCGTGCTACCCCTCATTGGCCGTATCGTCAGCCGCGACAAAACGGCATACACCTATCTCAATAAGTCCGTCAAGTCCTTCTGCTGGGGTGAAGCCTTCGTCCAACATCTCCACGATGCCGGTTTCTCTTCCGAAAACTTCATCCCCCTCACCTTCGGCATCGCCACCATCTACACGGCTCAAAAATAATTTTTAATTCTTAATTTTGAATTTGTAATTTATATATTATGGTTAAGCACATTATTCTTTGGAAACTTCGCTCGGAACTGAGCGAAACGGAGAAACGCGAGAAAGCGCTCGCTATCAAACAAGGCCTCGAATCGCTCAAAGGCCAAGTGCCCGGTCTCATCGACATCCATGTGCAGATCGACGGACGTCTCGAAACCAGCAATGCGGATATCATGCTCGACTCCACGCTCGAATCCTTTGATGCCCTCAAAGGCTACGCCGTACATCCTGCCCATCTCGCAGTAGCCAACGGCGTCGTTCGGCCTAACACCGAACTCCGTACCTGTCTCGATTACGAATGTTAAGGAATCTTTATCTGCGACTCGGTTTGATGTTGTGATAGTTGTTGATCAACCGGCAATGCTCGCAGTTATACCATTGATAGGTGAGGGTAATACCTAACTGGAACCAGCCGTCGTTCCAGTGTATCTGTTGTTTACCGTAACGGTCGGTGTATGTCCCGAAAGTACCACCTAACTCAATCTTTTGGCTGTTCTGATTCTTGGCCAACGGCCAGGCATCCAGGTTCATGTATTGGGTATCGATCACTCCCTCTTGAACCAATAACTCCGCACTCAGCGATAACGATGAACTCAATTTCCAACTGTAACCTAAACCTAATTGAATCATCGGCAGAAAAGAGAAAGTCTTACCTTGCACTTCGCGACGCTCCTTGCCCGCCGGTACGCTCTTCATGTAGTAGAAATCATACTCTAAGTTGAAACTTCCTGTCATCGCGACTCCGCCATATAAGTATAGGCCCGCGCGTACAAACGGATAATATTGAATACCTACGGAAGGCTGAGCTATGATCGACTGGAACCTGCGATAATCGCTACGAGGTGGATTCAGACTGTTGAATTTCAATTCGTTATTGGCGCGTAGTGTACCGGCTAACAACGCGAATCGCATATTGCAGTGATTACCGATCGGCTGGTTGTATGAGAACCATAAACCGCCACCCAGACTAAGATTGTTCAGATTAAAACCGCCATTGAAAGCCACACCCTCATTGTCTGCGTCGCCGAAATAGTACAACGCACTGATGTTCGTACTCACTCCCTGAGAAACAAAGAAATTCTTCGTTGAGTACAAACCCGTTTGACGACTTGCCTTCGTGGTCCATACAATACGATCATTAGCGCCACGCGCCATACAAAAAACAGGCAAGAATAGCAAGATACCTATAAGGACATATATGTTGTGTCGGACCTTCATGATATCGGTTTTTCAAATCGGCTACAAAGGTACTACTTTTTTTGCATATATGCAAATAATTGTTCATTTTTTTTGAAAAAACACACAAAAAAGGAACCCTTTTGAGATTCCTTTAGTAGTGCTACCCGGACTCGAACCGGGGTTTACGGCGTGAGAGGCCGTTGTCCTAGGCCACTAGACGATAGCACCCGGAAGTGTCCCCTTAATCGGGGAAACTGGCTTCCGCCGGAAGGGGCTATTACGCTCCTCGAACGAAAGCGGGTGCAAAAGTACTGCTTTTTTTTGATATGACCAAATATTTCGGCAAAAAAATGCAAAAAAACTGCATTTTCTGCCAATTTGTCAGTGTTTTTCTGCCAAAATACCCCCTTTTTGCCTCTAAAACCCTTTGGCACAGAGTTTGTCATTCCTTAAGCGAACCAGTCGACCAGTTGACCAGATGACCAGTCGACCAGAAACTAGTAATTAATTAAAGAAAGGAAATATACTATGTCTAAGATTATTGGAATTGACCTCGGTACCACGAACTCGTGTGTAGCCGTAATGGAGGGTAACGAACCTATCGTCATTGCTAACGCTGAAGGTAAGCGTACGACCCCTTCTGTTGTTGGATTCATCGAGGGCGGTGAGCGTAAAGTAGGTGACCCTGCTAAACGTCAAGCCATTACGAACCCGACCAAAACTATTTATTCGATCAAGCGTTTCATGGGTGAGACCTACGATCGTCTTGCTTCTGAGATCGCCCGCGTTCCGTATAAAGTAACAAAAGGCGACAACAACACCCCGCGTGTGGACATCGACGGACGTCTCTATACCCCGCAGGAGATCAGCGCGATCATCCTTCAGAAGATGAAAAAGACCGCTGAGGACTACCTCGGACAAGAGGTTACCGAAGCTGTCATCACCGTACCGGCATACTTCAATGACTCGCAACGTCAGGCTACGAAGGAAGCCGGTGAGATCGCAGGTCTCAACGTACGTCGTATCGTCAACGAACCGACTGCAGCTGCCCTGGCTTATGGCCTAGACAAGTCGAACAAAGACATGAAGATCGTTGTCTTCGACTGCGGTGGTGGTACCCACGATGTATCGGTCCTCGAACTGGGCGACGGTGTCTTCGAAGTAAAAGCAACCGACGGTGATACCCACCTTGGTGGTGACGATTTCGACCATCGTATTATCGATTGGCTCGTTCAGGAGTTCAAGAACGAGAACGGTGGAGCCGATCTTTCCAAAGACCCGATGGCTATGCAGCGTCTGAAAGAGGCAGCAGAGAAAGCTAAGATCGAGCTCTCGTCCTCTACCTCTACGGAAATCAACCTGCCGTATATCATGCCGGTCAACGGCGTACCTGCACACCTCGTGAAGACCCTGACGCGTGCTAAATTCGAGCAACTCATCGACGATCTGATCCAGCGTACCATCGCTCCTTGCCGCACGGCTCTGCAGAACGCAGGCCTCACAACCTCTGATATCGACGAGATCATCCTCGTAGGCGGTTCGACACGTATCCCGGCTATCCAGGATGCAGTACAGAAATTCTTCGGTAAAGCTCCGTCTAAGGGCGTTAACCCGGATGAGGTTGTAGCCGTAGGTGCAGCCATCCAAGGCGGTGTCCTCACCGGCGACGTCAAGGACGTCCTCCTGCTCGATGTAACCCCGCTGAGCCTCGGTATCGAGACCATGGGCGGTGTCATGACCAAGATGATCGAAGCCAACACCACCATCCCGACCAAGAAGACCGAGACCTTCACCACGGCCGTTGATAATCAACCGTCTGTAGAGATCAAAGTCCTCCAGGGTGAGCGTCCGATGGCGGCACAGAACAAGCAGATCGGTATCTTCCACCTCGATGGAATCATGCCTGCCCGTCGTGGCGAACCGCAGATCGAAGTGACCTTCGATATCGACGCCAACGGTATCCTCAATGTTACCGCCAAGGACAAAGCTACCGGCAAGGAGCAGAAGATCCGTATCGAAGCATCGTCCGGTCTCTCTGACGACGAGATCAAGCGAATGAAAGCCGAGGCTGAGGCCAATGCCGAAGCCGATAAGAAGGCCAAAGAGCAGGCTGATAAACTCAACAAAGCCGACGCTACGATCTTCCAGACCGAGAAACAACTCGCTGAACTCGGCGACAAGATCCCTGCCGATAAGAAGGCTCCGATCGAGAAAGCCCTCGCTGACCTCAAGGACGCTTACGCAAAACGTGACGCCGATGCCTGCGAAGCAGCCAACAATGCCCTCATGACAGCCTTCCAAGCTGCCTCCGCAGAGATGTACGCTGCCCAACAGCAAGCCCAAGCCGGCCAATCCGGCCCGCAAGGCCCGCAACCGGGTTCCGATAACAACAACGGTGGCAACCCCACCGCCGAAGACGTCGACTTCGAAGAAGTGAAATAACCTTTGTTAGGTGCTCGGGGCGTCAGACCCGAGATAGAATTCCCCCTCTCTCCCGTAGAGTGGGGGATTTTTTTTCTTTTTTTCATAATTTATTTGCATATGTCAAAAAAAATGTATACCTTTGCGGCCGAAAGTATATTGTATCATTTAAAACAACACTACTATGCTTGACTTTTTATTGGATTTGCTCATCCTGTTTGTGGCGATCATTCTGCCGATTGGCTTGGCTGTTTATTCGGTGTATCAGAACCTATTCAAACCCAAATCGCCTGAGATTGCGGGTTACATTTACGACGGAAGCCGGTTGTTCCACTGGCTGCTGATTGTTCTGATGTGCTGCTGGTTGCTCCATCTTCTGGTTTGGTGTTTAGACTTGTTCGATTCTGCTTTTATTCCTAACGAACTCAGTATATTCTCAAATGGCGGAGTAAAACAGGCGCTTCAGATTCTTGTGATAGAATTCGTATATACCATCTGTTATGTGGCGGTGGCTTTCCGCCCTGCGACGGCTGAGGAGTTGGCGGAAGCGAAGGCGAACAAGACGCTGACGATGGATCTGGGTTCGGCTGTTACGGGAATGGGAGCGGCTATCCTGGCTTCTATCGTGGCTGTAGGCGGTGTGATCGTGGCTGCGCTCAACCCGATAAACATCATCCGCGTGGTAGGCAATACAGTTTATTATACTGTTAAGAGTGCTTTCGTCTCGTTTGCGAGTGCGCTGTTTGGACTGGCGCTCATCTTCGGTGTGGTGCTGTGTATTATCTTTGCCGCTTATTTCTACATGCTACTCTATATCCTCTTTTGCGCAGTAGCAATCATCGTTCGCTATTTCGTGTTGCGCAAGAAGAAAATGGGGGCATACGCGGAGGGCGAGTCACGCTCCTTCCAAGAGGTGGTTGACAAACTGAAAGCCCGATTCCTAAAGAAAAACGCTGAGTGATCTCAGCGTTTTTTTTTCGTCGTTGTCTTTCGTCAGTTGTCCCACCTCGCGTCCGTGCCGCCCCGCTGCTTCGTTCATTTTGCCGGATAATATCCGGCCTGTGCATTTTTTTTCATAATTTATTTGCATATATCAAAAATAATGTGTAATTTTGCGCCAACTTTCCGAAAGGAGATATAAACTTATTTTTATCATCTAAAACCGATGAGGCGATGGGACAACCGCCAACACACAAAAAATGAAAAAATTCTTATTCACTTTGGTAAGCCTTTTTATGCTTCTTGGATTTACTTCCTGTAACCAAACCGTAAGCGATGCAGGCCTTGTAGGAAAGTGGCAAATGCAAAAGATTGAAGCTGGTGGTCAGGTCATCACTACTGATCATCAAGTTTGGTATTTTGAGGAGGATCATAGTTTTTACGTTTCCCCAAATGAAGATGTAACAGAGAAGGAGTACGGCGGTACTTGGTCTTTGGAAGGAAATATACTTACTACAGGATTTCTTCCGATTCCTGCTACTGTTAAAACCTTAAATTCGCAGAACCTTGTATTGGAAGCAGAAAATCAAGGACAACTGGCTTACCGTTATACGTTTAAGCGTCTAAAATAAAAACTGCGTTCTAATTATAAATTTTTATTCATATGAAAAAGACATTTTTATTCTTCGCTGCCCTGTTTGCAGCACTCGTCAGCTTTACCCTCACTTCCTGTGACGGTAACGACCCCGAAGAAGGCGTAATCACTCTCAAAATGCGAAATGCAGATAATGGAGATACTGGCATTGCTTGTAAAGTTGGAGATAATCATGTAGGATACATTTCTATAAACGATGCAAATAATTTTGTAAGTAGTAATGATCATATTGAGATGGCTGATGCTGGCGCAAAAAAATTAGGTGCTGTCACTAAAGTTCCTTCTTCTGGATGGACTCGTGAACTTGCAGTCGTTCCTGGTCACACTTATGTGATTAAGTGCAAAGATAAGTATTGGGATTATAATCAAGATCGCTATGTGGATGGAGAAACTGCGTACTACAAAATCTACGTTATCGATTGGATAAATGGCGCTTCTTCCGGTGGTTTCATCGGTGCCGAAGTGAAATACTGTGAGTGGGAACCTAACGATTAAGTTCACTTCCCTTCCTCCCAAACGTCCGAGCCAACCCCTCGGGCGTTTTTTTCTTTGTTCGCTTCCTCGCGTGATAGCGCGAGGTCTATAACCTCCCTGCGCCTCCCGCATCGTGCATTTTGGCGACATTCATATCGCCATTATTCTCCTACGGCGCGTGTATGTTCATTTTGGCGGATTCTATCCGCCATTTTCTTGTGCGGAGTGTGACGTTTGTTGTTTACGCGGGATAGTATCCCGCATGTGGGTTCCTGTATGTCTATTAGTAGGGGATTGTATCCCCGCTGCTTCGTTCATTTTGCCGGATAATATCCGGCCTGTGCATTTTTTTTGCAAATTTATTTGCATATCCCATTTTTTTGTTGTACCTTTGCTCCCGAATATGTCGCAACAGAGGATAACATACTGGGATGTCGCGCGTGGCTTGGCCATTTTGCTGGTTATTTTTTACCACGTACCCCTTTATCTTTGCATCTGTCACCCCGCAGCAGCCGCATTGGTTGCACCTCATGTGGAAGCCGGCACGTACATTTTGCCTTTCTTTATGCCGGTTTTCTTTATTATCTCAGGTTGTTTTACTAAAACAGACAAAAATTATGGGCAATTTCTTTGGGGCGATACGAAGCATTTATTATTAATTGGCTTGCTTTTGTCGTTTGTTAATGTGCTTATTCAATCTGCTGGGCTGCGTGATATGGGGGCTGTTAGATGGTTTTTCACGTCGTTGTTCTCCAAGCATGCCTTGGATTTGATTTTTAGCAACTGGTTTGTGAGTGCCATCTTCTTCGCAAGGCAGATTTTTTATGGAATAGATCGATTGTCTTCATGGTTGTCCAAATCACGTCAGTGGCTGTACTGGCTGTTTTTGTTTGCTCTCTTAGTAGGGGTTGCCATTGGTGGTATTCTTCTCGAACCCCATGCTCCGCTTAATGACCGATGGTATTATTGTCAGGGCTTAGTCTTTGCTGTGTACATCGCTTTCGGTAAATTATTAAAGACATTCCCCGTTAATAAATGGTGGTTGCTGGGAACTGGATGTTTGTATGTCCTGTTGATGCTCTTTGCGCGTCTGAATGATCTTTCTACCTTGGAATATGGTATGGAGAATATTTCCTTTACGCTGGCTCATTGGCCGTTCTATTTGCTTTTAGCTCTTACCGGTTCGGCTCTGTTGATAGCTATCTCGCAATTTATCAATCGCTTTGCTCCCCTTGAGTTCATCGGACGTCATTCGCTTGTTTTCTATATCCCACAAGGAGGTATATTGCTTGTTACCGCCACCTTACTTGGTCGCTGGTTCCTTCCCGATACGACGGCGGATGTATGGTTCTATATCGTCCTTATGTGGATTGTCGCCTTGATCGGCCTCTCTCTGCTGAGTCTCCTCCGCGATAAAATCCATTCCCTTTTTCACCGCCCCTCTCTCCTATAGAGTGTGGGATTTATTATTTTGCATTTTGGCGACATTCTTGTCGCCATTATTCTCCTACGGCGCGTGTATGTCCATTTCGGCGGATTCTATCCGCCATTTTCTTGTGCGGAGTGTGACGTTTGTTGTTTACGCGGGATAGTATCCCGCATGTGGTTCCTGTATGTCTATTAGTAGGGGATTGTATCTCCGCTGCTTCGTTCATTTTGCCGGATAATATCCGGCCTGTGCATTTTTTTCATAATTTATTTGCATATATCAAAAAAAATGTGTAATTTTGCAAGCAAAATTTCAAATATATCATTTATTATGCGTACGAAAAGTATATATTTTGCGATGATTGGTTTTGTGGTGGCATGTTTATGTACATCCTGTGGCGATTACTGGCCGGCTGACAATGTACTCGTAGGTAAATGGAGCAGCCTTCCAGATGAGATAGATACGATAAGAACCTATTGCGAGGCTCATTTCAAGACGCAAAATAGACTTTATATCTGCGAAGAAAAGCATCGAAATGAAGGAGATGGGCAAGAAAAAAAGTATTTCCATTACTATCGTAGGTATAATGGCACATATAGTATAACGAACGATAAGCTTGCGTTGCACTATTCTGAAATCACAGACCAATTGGTAGTGCTTCAAAATGGGAAAGAGATAGAGAATACGCTAACGAACCTCTCTGTCTTTGATGAGTTAGTCAACTATGAAGTGGATGATTCTCACGACTATCTGACGCTCATTCGTTATAGTGGCACAGACTCTACCAGCACTCAAGTTTTCGTAAGGCAAAAGTTCGAATAGTATCGCATTACCAAACAAACCCAAATCCCCCTCTTTCCCATAGAGTAGGGGATTTATTATTTTGCATTTTGGCGACATTCTTGTCGCCATTATTCTCCTACGGCGCGTGTATGTCCATTTCGGCGGATTCTATCCGCCATTTTCTTGTACGGTGAGTAACGTTTGTTGTTTACGCGGGATAATATCCCGCATGTGGTTCCAGTATGTCTATTAGTAGGGGATTGTATCCCCGCTGCTTCGTCCATTTTGCCGGATATCATCCGGCCTGTGCATTTTTTTATAATTTATTTGCATATCTCGATTTTTTGTTGTAATTTTGCGTTCTAAAACAAAACTTAATTGTATAAAAGCGAATTCGGAGTATCAATCATTAGCATGGAATGAGTTCCGTTCACAATTCAAAAAATCGACTACATTAGTCAGCATTGTTGTGTTCGTATTTATTGCATCTGTTGCTATTATATTATTTCCGTGTCTTGCGCTAAATGCTCAATCGAATACGATGTGGGTAGATCTATGGAAATTTTCTATTTTGGTTGTCATGTTGTTTTGGGCAATTTTGACTAATTATTATGTGCCTTTATGGTTCTTGTCTCTTGTGCGCAAGCGTACCATTAACCTTTCTGAATACAAGAACAACTTAGGGAAAATTGTGGTAACATCTTTCTTGGTGTCTGTGCCAGGATTTCTTCTAAATGGCATGGGACATCTCAAAAGTTGGGGTGTAAATACATTGGGTCTATGTTTTGTGGGGATTGTAGTATTGACACTAATATGGGTTTGGGGATATGCTGTTAGTTTTATACTTCCATATTTGGTTCATGACGACCCTGACAAATCTGTTTGGCAGAAGCTTCATGATAGCATAAAAATGATGGAAGGGCATAAATGGGATCTGTTTATCATTGACCTCAGAATTTGTCTTTGGCCTCTTCTCTCCTTTTTTGTATTGTCACTCGCATTAGTAATGGTAAAAGTGTTAGGTAGTGTAGATCGTTTTTGGGTGATTCTTATTTTATTATCTTTTATACTGTTACTATTGGTTTTTGTTTTTGTGATATATCCGATGTTGTTGTTTGCACATGCTCATTTTTATGAAGATTTATGCTCGGAATTGCACTTGAAAGAGAAAGTTTTAGAAGAATAGTTGTCGTTTATGGTTTATTAACATCTCGCCCGAGCCAACCCCTCGGGCGTTTTTCTTTTTCGTCTCTTCCGCTTTATCCCTCCTCCCGTTCGGCGTTTTATCTTGTATCCGTCCAATCTTGGCGGATAGAAAACGCCGCCTCGCCTTTCTATAACCTCCTATAGCGACCTATAGTGTCCTATGGTGTCCTATAGCATCCTATCCAAATCCCCCTCTCTCCCGTAGAGTAGGGGATTTATTATTTTGCATTTTGGCGACATTCTTGTCGCCATTATTCTCCTACGGCGCGTATATGTCCATTTCGGCGGATTCTATCCGCCATTTTTGCCTATTACCTGCGGTGCGGTTTCTATTTTGTCTATTAGTAGGGGATGTTATCCCCGTTCCTTTGTCTATTGTCCCGGCATTGTATGCCGGTTCTATGTCCATCCTGCTGGATTCTATCCGCCCTTTTTTATAGCGTCCATTTCCGGCGGATACTATCCGCCTTTGTAGTTCGTTGTCTGCTCCGCGTGATAGCGCGGAGTTTCTCTTTCTTCTTTTGTAGGGCAATCTGATTGCCCGCTCTTGTCTGGGCTCGGACATAGGCGGTTTAGTCCTCGCCTGGCGCCCCCTCTCCATTACCCTCCGCAGCGCCAATTCGCCCTCGCGTCCGTCACTTTGTCAATTGCGTCGGAATCGTATTCCGACATTGCCAAACGTCCCGTCCCGCCCGCGAGGCCTTAATGCGGGTGTAGCCCATGCGGAGTGTGACGTTTGTTGTTTACGCGGGATAATATCCCGCATATTGTCTCTCTTTTGTTTATTAGTACTTACTCGGTGTGCGCTCTTGGGGAGAGTTCGTTAGACGAATAATTTGCATTTTGTCGCATTTTTTTGCAAATTTATTTGCATATATCAAAATAAATGTGTAATTTTGCACCAACTTTCCGAAAGGAGATATAAACTTATTTCTATCATCTAAAACCGACGAGGCGATGGGATAACCGCCAACAAACACAATGAAAAAGTTCTTATTCACTTTGGTCAGCCTTTTTATGATGCTTGGTTTCACTTCTTGTGAAGGAGATAGTATGGGGGGGAACGCTCCAAAAAGTGTTGCCGGAAAAACATTGAAATTTTATTATGAAGGTTCTCGTGGTTTTACTATTGAGTTTTCTTCAAATACATCTGCTCGTATTTATAATTTTGATTCTTCTGAATATAGATGTAGTTCTATTGAGTACAAAAAAACAGGACCAAATACGGCTACATTACAAATGAGAGGGGTAGATTCAATAGAGTACCCTGGCTATCCGGAAGATTATAATTATTCTTTAATTTTTATATCGCCAAACCAAGGTACAGCGGGTGCATCTGGTTTAAGAACATTCGAACTTTTTTAATTAATGACAACAAAAAGTTTCCTTCGCCCGAGCCAACCCCTCGGGCGTTTTTCTTTTGACTTCGTTTCTTGTAGGCGGATATCATCCGCTGCTAAAAATGTTTCGTCTCTTACAGGGCGATAGTATCGCCCGCTCACTTCCTTCCTTTCTATAGCGTCTCTGCGCGCACATGAATGTGCGCTTCCTCTCTTTCATTTTGCATTTTGGCGGTATTTTTACCGCCATTAGCTGCTTCGCCTTCCCACCATCCCACCTTCCCACCTGCCCACTTGGCAACGTTTCCAGAGATTCTATCCTGGTCCTTCTTCTTCCTATAGCGTCTCTGCGCGCACATCCATGTGCGCTCATTTCTTTAGTTCGTCTACTGCTTCGCGTGATAGCGCGAAGGGAAAATAGTTTTTTTGACCCATTTTTGATCTTTTTTGACAAATGATACTTCGTTCCCTGCTTCGCGCAACAGCGCGATGAAATAATTGTTGGCTAATTGTTGTCAATTATTGCCCTCATCACAAATCCGTCCAATCCCATCCAATCTGTGGGCTAAAATGAATGATTCACATGCAAAAACATACAAAAACATACAAAAATGCAATTCTTAGTGGGATAAATTTGCATATTCCATTTTTTATTACTACCTTTGCACCCGATTTAGCATCCTATAGTATGCGATTAGTATATTATTAGTAGGTAATTAGTAGGTAGTTAGTAGGTGATTAGTAGGTGATTAGTAGGTTATAACCAGTATCATCCACAGACCATTTTATAACGTCCTAGCCCCATCCTTACCCCCTAAAAACCGCAAATAAACGCAAAAATACACACAATATGGGAAAAGTTCATTATTCTGCTGGCATTGACTATGTCACAGGAGCTCTCGACACCAAGCATGAGCTCGTCGCACGCCTCAAGCATCTGCATGACACAAATGGCGCGCTCACAAAAACATGTGACCCTGAAATCTATCTTCAGAAGCACAAACGCAATTACGAACAAACACCTCCGCAAGGCAACGAACTCGCTCATTTACAGCATTTCGGCGAAGCGGCAAAGCGTACCACAGCCCTCATCTATGCTTATAAGTTCCCTGACACGGCTTCCGATGAGCAGCGCGCCCTTCTTGATCAGTACCGTCTCCGTTTTGAATCCCAACTCAATGGCGCACCCGATCAACAGGCCCCTCTCGACAAATCTGGCAAGCAGAAGCACTATTTCCGCTTCGATAACTTCATCCGTGCCATGATCTATCAGGAACTCAAATCATAAAATCATAATTAAAAAGCACAACTTCTCGAACTCTATCCCCAAAAAAATGAACAAATAGAGGCATATTTCTTGCGTAAATCAAAAAAATGTAGTAACTTTGCGCTCGATTAGTAATCCGTTAAACATTTATTCGTTCAATAGTATATCGTTATGGAATATAAAATCAAGACAATCGGAGTACTCACCTCGGGTGGCGATGCTCCGGGAATGAACGCCGCAGTGCGCGCCGTGACACGCGCTGCCATCGCCAATGACATTCGTGTAAAAGCCATCTTCCGTGGCTATAAAGGTCTCATGGACGACGAAGTACAGGAATTCACTACCCAAGATGTGAGTGGTATAATCCAGCGGGGAGGTACCATCCTCAAATCCGCACGTAGTGAAGAGTTCAAGACGCCCGAAGGGCGCAAACGTGCCTACAATACCCTTCAAAAAGAGCAGATTGACGCCTTGATCGTCATCGGAGGAGATGGCACCTTTACTGGCGCGCGCTTACTTGCGCAGGAGTACAATATACCCATTATAGGCGTGCCGGGAACGATTGACAACGACCTCTGGGGAACGGACTCGACCATCGGTTATGACACCGCGCTTAATACGATTATGGAATGTGTGGATAAGCTCCGCGATACCGGCACCAGCCATGAGCGGCTCTTCCTGGTCGAAGTCATGGGACGCGATGCTGGTTTCCTTACCCTCAATGCTGCTATAGCGGCGGGAGCCGAAGCGGCTATCATCCCTGAGCGCGCCACGCTTGAGGAGCAGCTCGAAGCGGCCATCGGACAGGGGAGACGCAAACACAAAAACAGCGGTATAGTACTCGTTCAGGAGCATGCCATCCCCGGCGGAGCACAAGCTGTGGCTAAAATCATCGAGCAGGCCCATCCGGAGTATGGTACACGCGTCACGATTCTTGGCCACCTCCAACGAGGTGGTTCACCTACCGCTTTTGACCGTATCCTCGCTTCCCGTTTCGGCTGTGCAGCGGTACAAGCCCTTCTGGATGAGCAGCGCTCAATCATGGTCGGGCTCCAGAATGGAGAAGTCATCTATGTCCCGCTCACCAAAGCCATTAAGGAGAAGAAGGATATCAAGGACGATAAATGGCAGGCACTCCAGGTGCTCAGCATCTAAAATATTCATCATCAATATAAAAAATCGTATTATTATGGACAAAAGAATCAACATTATGGCGACCATCAAGGATGGCTTAGCTATCGCGCTTGTTAACTTTGTAAGCCTGATCCTCGTAACGGTTCTCTACCTCGTTACCATCTGGATTCCGTACCTTAATGTTGGTACGACCATCGCCATGTGCTCACTCCCTGCCGAAATGGCTAAAGGCGGTGCCATCAACCCGCTCTTCATCTTCGACGACAAGTACCGCAAGAATATGGGCGAGTTCTTTATCCTCATGGCTCTTATGAGCGGCGCCATCAGTGTCGGTTTCCTCTTCATGGGTATCCCGGGTTTGGTGATCTCCGTCGCTTGGTCGTTTGCTTCCGTCCTTTTTGTGGACAAAGACATGTCGGCTCTTGACTGCCTCCGCGAGTCCAACCGTCTCACTTACGGCAATAAATGGCGTATTTTCGGTGCAGAGTTCCTCATTGGCTTGGCGCTCGGTGTTATCTGTGGTATCATCAGCGGCCTCTTTGGTATAGGTGACATCAATTGGCTCCAGGCTATCGGAACCATCCTCAGCGTCATCCTGATCATCTTCATGGTACCCGCTATCTATGGTGTAGAGGCTTCTATCTATCGCCAACTCACTACCGGTGAGTTCCTGGATGAACCCGTAGCACCCAAAGCGGAAGCTCCGAAAGCCGAAGCTCCCAAGGCTGAATAACGCGCACACACGCGTATAGGCGCGCGCGTTCATTATATTTACATACGTACATGTGCGTATCAAAGGCTCTTTTCCTCGCGAAAAGGGCTTTTTTCGTCCAATCTCTTCAAAATGCCTAAAAATCGTCAAAAATGCCACTATTGATTTTCAATGAGTTACAAAGAAAATGCATTTTTTCTTGCATTTTTTTGCAAAAATATTTGGTCATATCAAAAAAAAGCAGTACTTTTGCATCCGCTTTCGCTCAAAAATGGGGCACGTCCCAAAAGAGCACAAGCAATGATCTTTGAAAAGATGTCTATTCATAACAAGATTG
>CAMUYI010000007.1 GCA_947164985.1 uncultured Bacteroidales bacterium
TTAGTGAAAAATAATATAAGGTACGCACGCGGGTGCGCACGTACCTTATTGAGAACAGGGATTAGCCGCCGAAGTTATCGAAGCGGATGTCTGCGTCATCGACTCCTAACGAGTGCAAGAGGTCGAGGACGGTCTTGGCCATCATAGGAGGTCCGCAAAGGTAGTACTCGACATCCTCGGGAGCGTCATGCTGCTTGAGGTAGGTGTCGCCCATAACAGGAGCGATGAAGCCCGGGGTGTACTTGATACCCAGTTGGTCGGCCTTCGGGTCCGGACGGTCCAGCGCCAAGTGGAAATGGAAGTTCGGGAACTCCTTCTCCAGTGCGAGGAAATCGTCGAGGAAGAAGACTTCGTCGATAGCACGTGCGCCGTAGAAATAGTGCATCTCACGGTCACGGCAGTTGCGGGTCTTCAACATGTGCATGATCTGCGCACGCAGCGGAGCCATACCGGCACCACCACCGACCCAGATCATCTCCTTCTTGCTGTCATAGACAGGACGGAACTCGCCGTAAGGACCGCTCATGCGTACCTTATCGCCCGGTTTGAGCGAGAAGATATACGTGGAAGCGATACCACAGGGCACGTCCATGAACTCAGGACCGTTGGGGCACTGCTCTTTGGGTTTGAACGGCGGGGTCGCGATACGCACGGTGAGGGTGATGATATCGCCCTCGTCGGGGTAGTTAGCCATCGAATAAGCACGAACGGTAGCCTGGGTGTTCTTCTGCTTGAGTTTGAACAGACCGAACTTCTGCCATGCCGGCAGGTAGAGGTCACCGATGAGCGATTTATCCATGTCGCGGTCGTAGTCGATGTCGTACTCAGGGATGATGATCTGTGCGTACGAACCCGGCTCGAAGTGCATGTGCTCGCCCGGAGGCAGCTGTACCTTGAACTCCTTGATGAAGGTAGCGACGTTCTTGTTGGAGATGACTTCGCACTCCCATTCCTTGACACCCAGAACAGCTTCATCGACCTTCATGGTGATGTCTTCTTTCACTTTGACCTGGCAACCCAGACGCCAGCCTTCTTTCTGCTGTTTGCGCGAGAAATGGACGGTCTCGGTAGGCAGGATCTCGCCGCCACCGGAGAGGACCTGGCACTTGCACTGTCCGCAAGAGCCCTTACCGCCGCAGGCAGAAGGCAGGTGAACGCCGGCTTCGCCGAGTTGGTTCAGGAGCGAACCTCCGGCTGCCACGTCATAGACCTTGTCGCCGTTGATGGTGACCTTGACGTTACCCGAAGATACCAAGTATTTTTTAGCCACCAAGAGGATAGCCACGAGCAGGAGGATCACAATGAGGAACACTCCTACAGCATATAAAATTGCAGTCATATTCATAGTGTTGTCCTCCTATTAGATTTCCAGTCCGCTGAAGCACATGAACGCCATGGCCATGAGGCCCACGGTGATGAATGTGATTCCAAGGCCTTGCAGCGGTTTGGGAACATCGTTATACTCCATTTTCTCACGAATACCTGCGAGGCAGACGATGGCTAAGAACCATCCCAGACCCGAACCGAGCGCGTACATGAACGCGTCGAGCAGGCTGGTGATGGCCTTGGCATCCACTGCGGGCAGGCCGATACGCTGCTGCATGAAGAGCGAACCACCCATGATGGCGCAGTTCACGGCAATCAGCGGCAGGAAGATACCCAGACTCGCGTAAAGCGACGGGCTGTATTTCTCCACAACCATCTCCACCAGTTGCACGATAGCGGCAATGACGGCGATGAAGAGGATGAAACTGAGGTACTCCAGATGCAGCGGCTCAAGCACGAGCGTCTGCAAGAGGTAGTTAACCGGCAGGGTAACGACGAGCACGAAAGTAACGGCTACGCCCAGACCGGCTGAGGTCTTCACGTTCTTTGAAACGGCGAGGTATGAGCACATTCCCAAGAAGTACGCGAAGATCATGTTATCCGCAAAGATCGAGCGGACAAATAAACTTAAAGCGTGTTCCATTACTTAGCCTCCTTATCATTAATTGAACGATGTACCCAGATGACACAGCCGACGAGGATGAGGGCCATGGCAGGCATGAGCATCATACCGCAGTTTTCGTAGCCGGCTTCGTAGAACGATTGCGGGATGATCTGGAAGCCCAGCAGTTGACCCGAGCCGAACAACTCGCGCACGAAAGCTACGATGACCAGAATGATGGCATAGCCCAGACCGTTGCCCAGACCGTCGAGGAGCGAATCCCACGCGTTATTGGTCATGGCGAACGCCTCGAGGCGACCCATCAGGATACAGTTGGTGATGATCAAACCGAGATAGACGGATAGCTGCATAGCCACGTCGTACGCAAACGCTTTGAGGATCTCGCTGACGAGTGTCACGAGCGCCGCTACAACCACGAGTTGCACGATGATACGTACACGCATCGGGATAGTGTTGCGGATGAGCGACACGATGACATTCGACATAGCGACGATGATCGTCACGGCGATACCCATGACGAGGGCAGGCTTCAGCTGGACCGTTACGGCGAGAGCCGAACAGATACCGAGGATCTGCACAACGACCGGGTTATTGGCGTTAAGAGGACCTAACAATGTGTCCTTAGTCTTCTGACTCAACATCTTCGACCTCCTTTTCTATTTGGCCTTGGCCTTGGCATTGGCTGTTGGCATTGTTTAAAAACTCTTTGTAGTTATTCACAAGTTCCTCGTTGAGCATCGTGCTGACGCCGGTCGAGGTGATCGTAGCGCCGGAGATGGCATCTACCTGCTCCTGACCTTCGGCATGATTGCCGGCCTTGAGGACCGCCACGGAAACGACCTGTCCTTCGGCGTTGCGGATATGCTTGCCCTCGAACTGAGCGCGGAAAGGCATGTCCACGATCTTAGCGCCCAGACCCGGTGTCTCGGACTCGTGGTTGAAGTTAACACCATAGATGGTGTTCTTGTCCTCGTCGAGAGCGAGATAACCGCCGATACCGCCCCAAAGACCTTTACCGCTGAGCGGCAAAACGTACTTGACAGCACCGTTGAGGTTAGCTACATATACTTCGGCGTTCTCGTACTTGAGCGTGTCCTGCACGAGGGTGTAATAAACCTCTGCAGGATCAGCCTGGCTGAAGTCCACCTTGAGTGCACCGAGGATCTGTTTCTGCTTGTCGAGCAGGATGTTAGCGTCCTGACGCGGCTTGAGCGCCTGGTTAGCGAGCGCCAACAGGACCGCTACGATAATCACCACAATCGTCATATAGACGAAGGTGTACACATTCGAATTCGTATTCAGTTTCATAGCGTGTCCTCCTATTTTTGATCCGCAACGGTCTGCTCGTGTGTCGAGACGCTCGACCGTTTTGCGCGACGGTTAATATTTGCTTGAACCACACACCAGTCGATGAGCGGAGCGAAGGCGTTCATGAGCAGGATAGCCAGCATCATTCCCTCCGGATAACCCGGGTTGAGAACGCGCACGAGCACTGCCACGAGACCGATCAGGAAGCCGTAGATCCACTTGCCGCACTCGGTACGAGCCGAGGTGACAGGGTCGGTTGCCATGAACACCGCACCGAAAGCGAAACCGCCCGATACGAGGTGCATGTACCACGGGTACTGCGCTGCGAGGTTAGCCTCGTTGCCTCCGATGTTAAAGAGCCAAGCGGTCAGACCGCCGCCGACGAAGATCGCCAGCATCGTCTTCCAGCTGGCTACGCCCGTAGCGATCAGCAGGATAGCACCGAGTGCGATAGCCCAGATACAGGTCTCACCTACCGATCCCGGTACAAGGCCGTTGACCATGTCCCAGAACGATTCGGTCACAGGAGTGCCGGTAGCCATCTGCGTCAGCGGCGTAGCACCCGAGAAACCGTCAACGAGCGCGTGTCCGCCATCCCAGCCCCAGGTGCCTCCCGTGCGGATGAACGGCTTGTCACCGGTCATCGAACTCGGGTACGCAAAGAACAAGAACGCACGCGTGATAAGCGCTACGTTGAAGATGTTATAACCCGTACCGCCGAACACTTCCTTCGCGAAGACAACCGCGAAAGCCACGGCGATAGCTACTTGCCACAGCGGCGTGTTGATCGGCACGATCAGCGGAATGATGAATCCCGTTACGAGGAAGCCTTCCGCCACCTCTTCGTGCTTGATCTGCGCTACGATGAACTCAATTCCCAGACCTACTGCATAAGCAACGATGATATACGGCAGCACAGCCAGCAGACCGAAGCCGAAGGCTTTCCACCAAAGGGCACAGGTCATGCCTGCTGCCAACTGACCGGTAGCCAACAGGTGCTGGTAGCCGACGTTGAACATACCAAACAGCATCGCCGGAACAAGCGCCATGACCACGAGGATCATCGTACGTTTGCTGTCGCTGCCGTCGTGGATATGCGTACCGTTGCGTTTAGCGGTCGTCTGCGGCGTAAACAGGAAGGTGTCAAAAGCGTCATAGAACGAGCTTAACCAACTCAGCTTACCGCCTTCTTCGAAGTTCTTACCGAACTTCTTCCATATCTGATAAAGCTTTTCCATTACTCAATCTCCTTCTTTAAATTGTCCAACGCCTCGCGTACGATGGCCTGCAGCGGCATTTTCGACGTGCAGACATACTCGCACAGCGCAAAATCTTCGGGTGCCACCTCGTACGCGCCGAGTGCCTCCATGCGGTCGATATTTCCCGCGATCATAGCCTTGATCAGGTACTCGGGGTAGATATCCATCGGGAAGACGCGGTCGTACTCGTTGCTGACGATGATCGCACGGCGACCACCTTTCAGACGGGCATCCCATTGGTACTTCTTCGGTCCGAACAACCAACGCGTGAAGCCGTTATCGAGCATCTTCGCGGGGTCTGTGCAACCTGCGTTGAAGGCTTTGAACCGCGGCAGGAGCCAGCCCATGAACTCATGGTTCTCGCTGCCTTCGTCGAGCACGGTCAGTTGGTTGTCGTAAATCGAAATCATGTCATCGAGCGTGATCTGACGGCCGCTCAGCACATTGCCTGCGATATAACGGCAGGGCACTTCCGTGTGTACGTTGCTCGTCAGCACAGCGCTCACCGGCATACCCGGCAGCACGTTGTAATACTGACGTCCGTACGCGAGCGGACCGGTCAGCGCCACCTTCTTCTGCATATCGACGATGCCCTTCTGGAAGAGCCGACCGATAAGCGCAAGGTCCTGGATGTTGAGTGTGAAGACCGTCTCACCTTTCGCCAGCGGCGCGAGGTTGTTCAACTGCACACCGACATTGCCGGCAGGGTGCGGACCAAACACCTCATACAAGGTGCAATCCTTGAGCTCACGGAATTCCGTGGCACGTGCGCCGCCCTGGATACCGATGAACACCGGAGCCAACTTACCGAGAGCCGTAACGGCTGCCTGCAAAGTGGGCAACTGTCCCTTCAGCACGAACTCGTAGTTCGGGGCACAAGGCGCACTGTCAAAACTCGAAATAAAAATAGCGCGTGGTTGCTTGTTCGGCATCGCGATGCAATCGTACGGACGTTGCTTCATCAATGCCCAGAGGCCGCTTTTCAGCAGCAGCTCCTTCACGTCACCTGAGGTGTCAAATTTCTCGTACTCGATGACGCTGTCCGCAAGGATGTCGATGGACATGATTTTACGTCGCTCACCGCGCACAATCTCTTTGACTTCGCCACTCACCGGCGAGGTAAAGAACAAGCTCTCAAACGCCTTGTCGTGAAACAGCGGGCTACCCGCTTTCACGCGATCGCCGACTTTGACATCCAGCTTGGGTGTGATGCCGGCGAACTGGTCGGGCACTACGTGAAAGACCTCCGGCCTCCGTACGCTACCCAGCGTCTCAGCCGCCTGTCCCTCAAACGGAATGTCCAATCCACGTTTCAGTTTGATTGTTTGCATAAATGTTAATATTAATTGTTAGTTTTTTTGTTATGACGTTATGTCGTTATGACGTTATGACGACATCCATAAAAAGCGGCTGCAAAATTACAAATAAAATTTGATATACGCAAGTGCGCGCGCATATTTTCATTAAAAAAGTGTATTTTGACAAATAAATTTGCACATGTGCATTTTTTTTTGTATCTTTGCACCCAAATTTGTGTATGAAGATCGCATTTACCACAGAATTGCCGCGTGAAGGCTTTAAGCGCTTAGCCGGACACACGTTATACGCCCCGTTTGAAGAGGCGGATATACTGGTGAGCACGTTCGATGCCAAGGTGTCGGGTGAGTTGATTGCGGCGATGCCGAATCTGCAGTTGATTGCCAATTTCGGTGCGGGATACAACAACATCGATCTGGAGGCATGCAAGGTGCGCGGGATACGCGTGACGAACACCCCTCAACCGGTGATTGAACCGACGGCAGAGTTGGCTTTTGCGTTGATGATTGATATTGCAAGAAGGGTCTCGGAGTTCGACAGAAAGGTTCGAGCCGGTCAAGCGGTATTCGGTGTGATGAACAACTTGAGTCATTCGCTGTACGGTAAGACCTTGGGTATCTTAGGTATGGGTCGAATCGGTCAGGCATTGGCAAGAAGAGCAAAAGCGTCCGGCATGACCATTTTGTATCACAATAGGCATAAATTGTCCGATGAAATCGAGCAAAAGTACGAGGCTAAGTACGTCGATTTTCAGACCTTGCTACAGGATAGCGATTATATGAGTTTGAACCTACCCTACACGCCGGAAGTGCACCATATCATCGGTAAACCGGAATTGGGCATGATGAAACGGAGTGCGTACCTGATCAACACGGCGAGAGGTGCGCATGTGGAAGAGGCGGCATTGGTGGAAGCACTCAAGAGCGGTATCATCGCAGGGGCGGCATTGGATGTATATGAGCATGAACCTGCGATTTCACCGGAACTTTTGACGCTGCCGAACGTGGTGCTATCGCCGCACACAGGAACCGGAACATGGGAAGGACGCATCGCGATGTGCGAGAATGTGACGGACAATATCCTTGCTTTCGTCGAAAATCGACCGAAAGACATGAATATTGTCAATTAAAAATTAAAAATTAAGAATTAAAAATGGATATAGTTGAACGTTTTTTGAAGTATGTGTCGTTCTGCACGACGAGTGACGAGAACACCGGCATGACGCCTTCTACTCCCGGGCAGATGGAGTTTGCTCAATATTTGGCAGAAGAGTTAAAATCTATCGGTCTCACAGAGGTTTCTCTTGATGAAAACGGATATATTATGGCGACGTTGCCAGCGAGTGAGGGGTTACAGGTTACGGGTTACCGGTTACCGGTGATCGGATTTATTGCCCATATGGACACGAGTCCGGACGCAAGCGGAAAGCATGTGAAGGCAAGTATTGTGAAGGCGGAAGAGCGCGATTATATTGATCCACGTTATGCAGGACAAGACGTCATTGTGACGGACACCACTACCCTTTTGGGCGCAGATGACAAAGCCGGTATTGCCGAGATCGTGACGGCGATGGAATACCTCATCCAACACCCAGAGATCAAGCATGGTAAAGTGCGTATCGGTTTCACACCCGACGAAGAGATCGGCTGCGGAGCGGACCATTTTGACGTTCAGCAATTCGGTGCTGATTTCGCCTATACGATGGATGGCGGTGCGATCGGTGAGTTGGAGTTTGAGAACTTCAATGCAGCGAGTGCCAAGATCCATGTGCACGGTCTGAATGTGCACCCGGGTACGGCATATCATAAGATGCGTAACTCGATGCGTATCGCCTACCAAATAGCGGTGATGCTGCCGCGCTTCCAAACGCCGGAACACACGCAGGGCTATGAGGGATTCTACCATTTGATCGGCATGAGCGGTACGGTAGAAGAGACGACGCTGAGTTATATCATCCGCGACCATGACCGCACGCAGTTCGAATACCGCAAGCGGGAGTTGGAGCACTTGGTAAATAAGATCAACGCGGAGTACGGCGCCGGTACGGCAGAGATCGAGTTGCACGATCAGTATTATAACATGCGCGAGAAGATTGAACCCGTCATGCATATCATCGAACTTGCAAAAAGTGCGATGGAATCGGCAGGAGTGACACCTGTCGTGAAGCCAATTCGAGGCGGTACAGATGGTGCTCGTCTGTCGTTCGAAGGCCTACCCTGCCCGAATATCTTTGCCGGCGGTGAGAATTTCCATAGCCGGTATGAGTATCTGCCGATACCGAGTCTCAAGGCTGCCATGAATGTCATCCTTGAGATTGTTAAAATTAAGAATTAAAAATTAAGAATTAAGAATACTATGTTAAAGACAACACCGTTTACAGACATCCACATTGCGTTAGGCGCAAAGATGGCTGAGTTTGCAGGCTTCAACATGCCTATTCAGTACCCGACAGGTATCAACCAGGAGCACATGATCGTTCGTGAGGGCGTAGGTGTGTTCGACGTGAGCCATATGGGCGAGTTCTGGGTAAAAGGCGAGAAAGCCCTCGATTTTCTGCAGTATATCACGACCAATGACCTGAGTATGATCGCAGCCGGAAAGGCGCAGTACACTTGCATGCCGAACGGCAAAGGCGGTATCGTAGATGATTTAATCATCTATAAGTATTCGACGACCAAGTATCTCATGGTAGTCAATGCCGGCAATATCGACAAAGATTGGGCCTGGGTAAACCATATTTTAGATTTAAAATTTAAGAATGAAGATTTAAAATTGGAGAACGCTTCCAATCGTTACGGTCAGTTGGCTGTACAGGGTCCGAAAGCGACGGAGATGCTGCAGCTGTTGACCGATGCGGACCTCAAGTCCATCGATTACTACGCTTTCCGCGAGTGGAGTTTTGCAGGCGTACCGGGTGTAATCCTGAGTAATACGGGTTACACGGGTGCAGGCGGTTTCGAACTCTATTTCCCTGCCGAGTACGGTAAACAGATCTGGGACGCGTTGTTTGAAGTAGGAAAACCCTTTGGTTTGGCACCAATCGGTCTGGGTGCACGTGATTCGTTGCGTCTGGAGAAATGGTACTGCCTGTACGGTCACGATATCGACGATACCACTTCGCCACTGGAGGCCGGTCTGGGCTGGATCACGAAGCTCGATGCCAAAGATTTCATTGACCGCGATTTCTTGAAACAGCAGAAAGCCGAAGGTGTGAAACGCAAACTGGTTCATTTTGAGTGCTTGGAGCGTGCTATTCCGCGTAACGGCTATGAGATCTGCAATGAGGCCGGTGAAGTGATCGGTAATGTAACCTCCGGTATCATGCTGCCGAATACAAAGGTAGGTATCGGTATGGGCTACGTGAAGACTGAGTACGCGAAGAAAGAGAATATCATCTATATCAAGATACGAGAGAAATTGATTCCTGCGAAAGAGGTGTAAGGTGTAAAGTGTAAGATGTAATGGGAAAGAACGTAGCATTGGTTCTGGGGTCCGGTGGCGCAAGAGGTTTAGCACATATAGGGGCGATCGAAGCGCTGGAGGAACGAGGGTATACGATATCGAGTATAGCCGGTTGTTCGATGGGTTCGATCATCGCCGGTATGTACGCTGCAGGGCAGTTGAAGGAAGCGAAGGAATGGTTCTTGCAGGTAGATAAACAGTTGATTCTGAGGATGATGGACGTGAACCTACTGAGCGGTAACTCGTTGGTGAAAGGAGAGCGTATCATCCAAGAGTTGGAGAAGGTGGTGCCGGACCGTCCGTTGGAAGAATTGAACATTCCTTGTACCCTGGTCGCTTCGGACATGATGAATACGGAGGAGGTGGTCTTCCGTACCGGAAGTCTATTTGAAGCGGTGCGCGCCTCAATCAGTATTCCGTTGTTCTTCAAGCCTGTACAGATCGATAACCGTTTGCTGATCGATGGCGGGGTGCTCAATCCCTTACCTTTGCATGTCATAGAACGGACGGAAGGCGATATCCTGGTGGCAATGGATATCAGCGGCAAGGATGCCATGCCGATGGAGATGGAGATGCCGGCCCCGATCGATGTGGATGGTGCCATCTGTCAATTGACGGAGAAGGGTATTCCGGTTCCTAAATCATGGGAGCGGCAGGCCAGACAGTTCGCCAAACGGGTGGATGATTTCCGTCAACGCCGTGCAGCAGATCTGGGACGGAACGTCAATTTCTTCGGTTTGCTGGACCGCATGAGTGACATGCAGATTCAGCAGAACACCCTACTCTCCTTAAAACTAACGCCCCCGGACGTACACGCGGTCATGCGCCAGTACGCGTATAACACCTTTGATTTTGACAAAGCGGAACAGATCATCGCCGACGGCTATCGGATCATGAACGAGGCCTTGGACCGGTATGAGATGAAAGGTGAAGGATAGAAGAGAATATATTATTCGGAAGGCGATGGAGTTATATGCCCTGAGAGGGTATCAGAATGTAACCATCACCGATCTCCAGAACGCCTTGGACATGGGGCGAGGTTCGGTCTATTACTATTTCAAGGACCAGGACGAGTTGTTTCTCACCTGTATGGAGCGCTATTTCCTGGAACCCAAGCAACAGGTGTTGAATGATGTACCGGAAGATGCCGGTATCGAGCAGATGATTGCGGCAATAGGCACCTATCTGAACAGTTTAAAAGAAGCATTGATGACCTTTGACATCAAGACGGTGAACACGAGTAATGTAAATAACTTGATGTTCACCGCCTACAGCCGTTTTCCCTCCATGCATAAGAAAGCGCGGCGTTTGGCACTCAAAGAACTGGATCTTTGGCGCAAGGCTATTTACCATGACCAAAGGGCCGGACTTGTACGCCGCGACATTGATCGCGAGCAGGTTGCTCTCATGTTCGCACACATCAAAGACAGTTTCGATCCCGGACTTGGTCAAACGCAAATGGACTTTTCATTATTGGAAAAAACATATTCAGAATTGCATAAATTAATGAAAATATAAAAAAAAATGCAACTTTCGAACGGTTATTCGAAAATATAGTAGTACTTTTGCACCGAAATTGGAATTGAAACAAGAAAATTATGGCAACAAAACATTATCTGGCTTACTTACAAGGCACCATGCAGACGCATTGGGACCGTCTTGCGATGAAAGATCTGGACGGCGAAAACTCGTACACGTACGCTGAGTTGGCGTCTGCGATTACCAAACTGCACACGACATGGAAAGCGTGCGGTATCAAAGAAGGTGATAAGATTGCATTATGCGGTCGTAACTGTGCAAACTGGGGTTTGCTGTTCTTGGCCGTTGAGAGTTATAAAGCAGTAGTAGTATCTATTCTACCTGATTTCACAGCAGAAGGAATCTACAGTTTAGTGGACCACTCAGAAGCAGTACTGCTGTATGTAGGTCCGAACGTAAAGAAAAAGATCGACCCGACGCAGATGAAGGGTCTGAAGGCTACGATTTTCATGGACAACATGACGATCGTAGAAGCCGACGATAAGTTCCGCAAGGCCTTCGAAGGTGCAGACGCTGCCTTTGCCAAGGCTTATCCGGAGGGCGTAAAACTGAAAGATATCCAACTCCCGACGGATAACTTGGATGAGTTAGCTGTAATCAACTATACGAGCGGTTCGACCGGAAACCCGAAAGGTGTGATGCTGACGCACTTGAACCTGAGCGGTAACGTAGAGTTCGCATGTCAGCGTATTCCTCACAAACCGGGTGATACCGTGCTGTCAATGCTGCCGATTGCCCATATGTTCGGACTCATGTTCGAGTTCTTATACCAGGTATGTGACGGCGCCGAGGTATATTTCCTCACGCAGGCTCCTACCCCGACGGTACTGATGAAGGCCTTTGCACAAGTGAAGCCGTTCATGATCTTGACCGTACCTTTGGTGATCGAGAAGATCGTGAAGAAAGGTGTACTGCCGAAGATCAGCAGCCCGATGGCCAAGATCATGTGGAAGACGCCGTTCCTCAAGAAAGTCATTCGCAGTAAGGTCAAAGAAGGTCTCGACAAGACATTCGGCGGTCAGTTACGATATCTCATTATCGGTGGTGCAGCGCTGAACGGCGAAGTAGAGCAAGTACTGCACGATATCAAATTCCAATACTGCGTAGGCTACGGTATGACCGAGTGCGGTCCGCTGATCAGTTATGAAGATTGGTGGGCATATGCGTTCCTTAGCTGTGGTAAGGAGTTACCGCAATGTCACGTACGTATCGACTCTGAGGATCCGACCGGCAAAGACGGTGAGATTCAGGTAAAGGGTATCAACGTGATGAAGGGATATTACAAGAACGAGGAAGCCACCAAGGCGGTCTTCACGGAAGACGGCTGGATGAGGACCGGCGATCTCGGTATCCTGGACAAAGCCGGCAACATCTATATCCACGGTCGTTCGAAGAACATGATTCTGGGTCCGAGCGGACAGAATATCTACCCAGAGGAGCTGGAGGACAAGCTGAACTCAATGCCGTGCGTGGTAGAGAGTATTGTGGTTGAGCGTGAAGGCAAACTGGTAGCTCTCGTTTATCCGGACACGTCCAAAGATGGTCAGAAAGCCTTAGGCACCAAGACGCTGACGCAACAGATGGAAGAGAACCGCGTATTCGTGAACAAGAATTTGCCGCAATACAGCCAGATCAGTGCTATTGAATTAGTCGCTTCCGAGTTTGAAAAGACTCCGAAACGGTCTATCAAACGTTACTTATACAAGTAAGTCTCCATGCGAGCACTCGCATGAAGACGCGCTTAGGTACAAACGTACAAAAGTAACAACCCGCACTATGGGGTGGTGCCCATGGTGTATAAAAAGAGTGAGTAAGTAGGAATCCCTTCGGGGATTCGAACATGCGCACAGCTGTGAAGCCATGCGCATGTTTTTTTTACGATTTTTCTTATAAAATCTTGCATATATGAAAAAAAAGCAGTAATTTTGCCGCGCAGAATTTTTGTTAAACCGTTAAATTATTAAATTGTAACATGGTTAAACATTATCTACAGTACTTGACAGAGGTCATGAACCATCAATGGAACGACCCTGCCTTGACCGATTACAACGAAGATCACGAATACACCTTCGGAGAGTTAGCTATAGAGATGCTTCGCCTACATATGCTCTTTGAGCAGTTGGGGTTAAAGCCCGGCGATAAGATCGCTTTGGCCGGTCGTAACTGCGCCAACTGGGCGGTAGCTTATCTGGCTATCGCGGCGTACGAAGGTGTGTGCGTCAGTATATTACAAGATTTCACGGCAGAAGATATTGCGCACCTGCTGGAGCACTCAGATAGCGAAATGTTGTTCGTCGGGCCCTATGTATGGAAAGAACTGCAGCACCAGACAATGCCGGATAAATTAAAAGCGACTGTATCGTTGGTCGATTGGTCCACCTTATACGTTAAGAAAGACATCCAAGCGCCAAGCAAAGAGGACATCGATGCCGCGTACGCCAAGAAATATCCGCATGGGATCGAACCGGAGGATATCTATTTTGCAGCCGATCCGGAGAAGTTAAGTCTGATCAACTATACAAGCGGTTCGACCGGTCATCCAAAGGGCGTGATGCTGAACGGTAAATCATTGAGTAACAACGTCGAAGTGGGTATGAAGATGCTGCCTGTCGATCCGGGTCAACGTCTGGTATCGATGTTACCGTTAGCCCATATGTTCGGTCAAATATGCGAACTACTCTACCCGCTTTGTAGCGGTACACATATCTATTTCCTGACCAAGAGTCCGACGCCTTCGATCCTACTCAAGGCCATGAACGAGGTGCAGCCGTACCTGGTAGTGACCGTCCCGCTGGTGATTGAGAAGATCTATAAACAAAAACTGGACCCGACATTGAGCAAATGGGCGATCCGCACCTTCTGGCACGTACCGGGTATCGGTGATTTTCTCAAGAGCCGCGTGAAGAGCGGTTTGCGGAATGCTTTTGGTGGTAAGTTACGCTATTTCATCTGCGGCGGTGCAGCGATGAACCCCGTGGTAGAGAAATGTCTGATGGATATTCATTTCCCGCTCTCTATAGGCTACGGAATGACCGAATGCGGTCCGTTGATCGGAGGTAACCCGCCTAAGTATTTCAAGGCCCGCACAGGTGGCGTACCTGTTATGAATATGGACGTTAAGATCGACGAACCGAACGCAGCCGGTATCGGTGAGATACTCGTCAAAGGTGAGAACGTCATGTTAGGTTATTACAAGAACGAAGAAGCCACCCAAGCGGCATTTACCGAAGACGGCTGGCTGCGTACGGGGGATCTGGGACGACTCGATAAGAAGAAAAATATCTATATCAAGGGTCGCTGCAAGACCATGTTTCTTGGTGCTTCGGGACAGAACATCTACCCCGAGGAGATCGAAGACAAACTCAATAACCAAGAGGCCGTAGGAGAATCGCTCATCGTGGAGCGTGAAGGTAAGTTAGTCGCTCTTGTCTTCCCAGACGAGACCCTGACCAAGCGCATGAGCCTCGAAGAGATCCAAGCCATCATGCGACGCAACTTGGAGAAACTCAACAGTTTGATTCCTTCCTACAGCCGCGTGGCTAATATCGAAGTACAGGACAAACCATTCGAGAAAACCCCGAAACGATCGATCAAACGATTCCTATACAAGTAAAAAAAGCGCCGCGAGCGCTTTTTTTTTACGTTAAAGGGTTAAAATGGTGCTTCGCACGTTAAACAGTTAAAATGGTCTTCGACGTTAATTTTCTCGCTGCATAGTAACGTGGCATTGCCACCATCTTACTCATTAACGTCACAAAGTGACCATCTTAACAATTTAACGTTAGTTTTCACCTAAAGCAGGTGAAAACTAACTGTAAGACCTGCCATGACGATGGAAACCATCGACATGAGTTTGATGAGGATATTGAGGGACGGACCCGACGTATCTTTGAACGGATCACCTACGGTGTCACCGACCACAGTTGCCTTATGGCAATCGGAGCCTTTACCGCCGAAATGACCTTCCTCCACGTATTTCTTCGCGTTATCCCACGCGCCACCGGCATTGGCCATGAAGACAGCCAGTACAAAGCCTGTAGCCAGACCACCGATCAGCAAGCCCAACACACCGGCTACTCCGAGTACCAGACCCGTGATGATCGGAACGATGATCGCTAAGATCGACGGCAGCAACATCTCGTGTTGCGCACCCTTGGTGGAGATCGCTACGCAACGAGCGTAATCGGGATCAGCTTTGCCTTCGAGGATACCCTTGATCGTCTGGAACTGACGACGCACCTCTTCTACCATCTTCTGTGCCGCACGACCTACGGCGTTCATCGTTAGACCGCAGAACAGGAAGGCCATCATCGAACCGATAAAGATACCAACGAGTACGATTGGGTTCATAAGGTTGACATTATATGCGTCCATGAAATCGACCAACGTTGCTTTGGTAGCCTCTACTCCATTCGGCAATGCTTCGCCGGTACGGATCAAGGCTATCTTGATCTCCTCTACATAAGAAGCCAAGAGTGCGAGCGCCGTGAGGGCAGCCGAACCGATGGCAAAGCCCTTACCGGTAGCTGCTGTGGTGTTTCCAAGTGCATCGAGGGCGTCGGTACGTTGACGTACTTCAGCCGGCAGACCTGCCATCTCCGCGTTACCACCCGCGTTATCGGCAATAGGACCGTACGCGTCGGTAGCGAGTGTGATACCCAAAGTAGAGAGCATGCCGACGGCTGCGATACCGATTCCGTAGAGACCCATCGAGAGGTTTGCTGCACTGAACTCCACATGGAAACCATTTGCACAGAGATACGCTAAAATGATGGCTACACCTACGGTGATAACAGGGATAGCGGTAGATAACATACCGAGACCCAGACCACTGATGATGACGGTAGCCGGACCGGTCTGCGAACTCTCAGACACTTTCTGCGTCGGTTTATAACTTTGCGAGGTGTAATATTCGGTCGATTGACCGATGATGACACCGGCCGCGAGACCTACAACGACCGACAAGCTCACTTGCCACCATTGGTTCGTCTCCGTACCAAAGAGCCAAGCGAAGATTCCGAAGGTAACAACCGCGATGAGCACCGCTGCTGTATTGGTACCGATAGCGAGTGCACGAAGCAATTCTTTCATCCCTGCCCCTTCTTTGGTCTTCACCATGTAAATACCTATAATAGAGAGCAATACACCGCAAGCAGCTATAAGCGAAGGAGCCAAGACGGCTTTGAGTTGCATCTGTTCGCAGAACGCAAATGCCGATGCACCTAAGGCCATCGTAGCAAGGATCGAACCGGCGTAGGACTCATATAAGTCCGCACCCATACCGGCTACGTCACCTACGTTATCGCCTACGTTATCGGCGATGGTAGCAGGATTGCGTGGATCATCCTCCGGGATGTTATATTCGGTCTTACCGACGAGGTCTGCACCCACGTCAGCCGCTTTGGTGTAGATACCACCGCCAACACGGGCAAACAAAGCCTGGGTCGAAGCACCCATACCAAAGGTAAGCATGGTCGTGGTGATGGTAATAAGATCAGCGTCTGCGCCTACCAGCGCCAGAAGACCCGTGTACTTGAGTACCAAGAACCATCCTGCAATGTCTAGCAAAGCCAGACCAACGACCGTTAGACCCATCACAGCACCCGAACGGAAAGCCACCTGCAGACCTGCGTTCAGGCTCTGACGCGCTGCATTGGCGGTACGAGCCGATGCGTAGGTAGCGGTCTTCATACCAAAGAAACCAGCTAGACCCGAGAAGAAACCACCGGTCAGGAAGGCGAACCAGACGATACCGTTCTGCAATTTGAAATACGCCATAACGGCAAATACAGCAGCCAGGATCACGAACACGATGGTAACAACCTTGTACTGCTGCTTCAGATACGCCATCGCCCCCTTACGGACATGCGTAGCTATTTTTTTCATGAGCTCAGTTCCCTCATCCTTGCCCAACATGGAGCGATAGAAATAATACGCGAAACTGAGCGCTAAAACAGATGCCGCCAAAACGACATACATAAGAATCGTTAAATCACTCATAGATTTGTGTTTTTAGTTAGTATTAGTGTATATTTTTAGTTTACAACTAAAATGCGGCTACAAAATTACTGCTTTTTTATGAAATGAGCAAATTTTTTTATAAAAAAATATCAATAACGAAAAAATACGCGCGCGGGCTTGCGTATATGGATTTTTTTTTGTACCTTTGCGCCCAAATTGGATTAATGATACTTATATGAATATTTCGTACAATTGGTTAAAGCGCTATATCGCACTGCAGGACGATGCAGAGACGGTAGCGAAGATTCTTACTTCCATTGGTTTGGAAGTAGGTACGGTAGAGACAGTAGAGACGATTCGTGGCGGATTGAAAGGTCTGGTAGTGGGTGAAGTGCTGAGTTGTGAAGCCCATCCTAATTCTGACCATTTGCATGTGACCAAGGTGAATATCGGCGAGGGTGAACCGTTGCCTATCGTGTGCGGTGCGCCGAACGTAGCAGCCGGACAGAAAGTGATTGTAGCAACGATCGGTACCGTGCTCTATGACGGCGACGAGAGTTTCACGATCAAGAAAGGCAAATTGCGCGGCGAGGAGAGTTGGGGTATGATTTGCGCTGAGGATGAGATCGGTGTGGGTACCGACCATGCCGGTATCATCGTACTGCCGGCCGATACGCCGGTAGGTATGAAAGCTGCCGATTACTACCACGTAGAGAACGACACGATCATCGAGGTGGATATCACGCCAAACCGTTCAGACGCCGCTTCGCACTACGGTGTCGCACGCGATCTGTACGCCTATTATGAGGCACACGGCCAGCATATCGCGTTGACCAAGCCGAGCGTAGAGGCCTTCAAGATCGACAGCCATGCGATGCCGGTTAAGGTATTCGTAGACGCGCCCGATGCATGTCCGCGTTATACGGGTGTAAGCATCCAAGGCGTCACCATCAAGGAGTCCCCGGAATGGTTGAAGAACAGCCTGCTGGCTATAGGTCTGCGTCCGATCAACAACGTAGTGGATGTGACGAACTTCGTGCTGCACGAGTGTGGTCAGGCTTTGCATGCCTTCGATGCCGATAAAATCAAGGGCCATGAGATCCATGTGCGTTATGCGGCGCAAGGTGAGAAATTCACGACCCTCGATGGCGTAGAGCGCGAGATGGACAGCCGTGACCTCATGATCGCCAATAAGGACGAAGCGATGTGTATCGCCGGTGTCTTCGGTGGTCTGGAGAGCGGCGTGACCGAACACACGACGAATGTGTTCCTCGAGAGCGCTTATTTTGATCCCGTGACAATTCGTAAAACCAGCCGTCGTCATACTCTGCAAACCGATGCTTCATTCCGTTACGAACGTGGCTGCGATCCGAACAACACACCGTACGTTCTCAAACGCGCTGCCCTACTCATCCAGGAAGTAGCCGGAGGAGAGGTTGCCATGGAGGTGACGGATACCATAAACGGTGATTTCAAACCCTTTGACGTGACGATCGATATCAATCGTGTGAACGCGCTTATCGGTAAAGCGATTGGCGAGGATACCATCGAGACCATCCTCAAGGCGCTGGAGATTGAGATTCTGAGTAAAAACGGAGCTATCTGGCAACTCGCTGTACCGCGTTACCGCGTGGATGTACAGCGCGAGTGCGACGTAGTGGAAGATATCCTGCGTATCTATGGATACGATAATGTAGAGTTCCCGGAAAAACTGAATACGAGTCTGGCGTACGGCGTCAAACCCGATCCGGAGAAACTGCGTCGTAAGATCGCGGAACAATTGACCGCACAGGGCTTCAATGAGATCCTCAATAACTCGCTGACCAAGATCTGTTATTACGAACCGCTGCAACAGATGCCGTTGGCTTCTTGCGTGAAGATCATGAACCCTTTGAGTCAGGATCTGGGCGTTATGCGTCAGACCTTGCTCTTCGGCGGTCTGGAGTCGATTGCACGCAATGCGAACCGTAAGAACAGCGACTTGAAGTTCTATGAGTTCGGCAACTGCTATCATTATAACGCAGCCGTACGGGAAGGTAACGATGAGAACCCGCTTCGTGCGTACTCCGAGGAGGCACACTTAGGTCTCTGGCTCACCGGTAATAAGACTGCACAGAGTTGGGTGCGTAAGGAAGAGAAGACCAGTTTCTACCAGCTTCATGCGTATGTGAATAATATCCTCACGCGCTTGGGCATTGATATCAACACGCTCATCCTGGAGCGTTTGGACAATGAACTGTTCGCTGACGGTCTCGTACTCAAAGCCGCTAACGGTAAGGCAACCGGTTTCATCGGTATCGTGAACCGCAAGGTACTCAAAGCGTTCGACATTGACCAAGAGGTATTCTATGCCGACCTGGAGTGGAATCAGATTCTCAAACTGAACAAGCAATACAAAGCGGTCATCAATGATTTGCCCAAATATCCGGAAGTGAAACGTGACTTCGCGTTGCTCGTGGATAAGACGGTAGAGTTCGCAGACCTTGCACGTACTGCTTTTGCGGTAGAGAAGAAACTGCTCAAGCATGTATTCCTATTCGATGTTTATGAAGGAAAGAACCTCGAGGAAGGTAAGAAATCTTATGCCCTCTCGTTCATCCTCCAAGATCCGGACAACACGCTGAAAGATACGCAGATCGAGGCGGTAATGAATAAACTGAAAGCCACTTTTGAAGAGAAATTCCATGCTACCCTCCGCTGATCAAAACGAGATATTACGTCGCCGCACCTTTGCGATCATCTCGCACCCTGATGCCGGTAAGACGACGCTGACCGAGAAGTTATTGCTTTACGGCGGTGCGATCCACGTAGCCGGTGCGGTTAAGAGTAACAAGATTCGCAAGACCGCTACCTCCGATTGGATGGAGATCGAGAAGCAACGTGGTATATCGGTAGCGACTTCCGTCATGGGATTCGATTATTCGGGCTATCACATCAATATCCTTGATACCCCGGGACACCAAGACTTTGCGGAAGATACGTTCCGTACGCTTACGGCCGTAGATAGTGCGATCGTAGTTATCGACTCCGCCAAGGGTGTAGAGACACAGACGCGCCGCTTGATGGAGGTATGTCGAATGCGTAAGACGCCCGTCATGGTGTTCATGAACAAGATGGACCGTGAGGGTAAAGATCCGTTCGATCTGATCGATGAAGCGGAGAAAGAACTCGGTATTCATTGCACGCCGGTAACATGGGCGAACGGACAGGGTTTAAAATTCGAGTCCGTCTTTGCCATCAATAATCGCCCTGCCGAACTAAGCGAGAAGATACAGGAAGATATGGAGATCATTGATGAGGTGTATCCTACCTTCGACCGCGAGGCGTACCTGCGAGGCGACTTGGCGCCGGTGTTCTTCGGTTCGGCTTATAAGACGGTAGGTGTACAGGAGTTGTTGGACTTCCTGGTAACCAATGCCCCTTCCCCTCTCCCCGTGACAGCCGAAGAGCGCACGGTGGAACCCATGGAAGATAAGTTCACGGCGTTCTGCTTTAAGATCCATGCGAACATGGACCCGAACCACCGCAGTTGTATCGCCTTTTTTAAGATCTGTTCCGGTAAGTTCCTGCGCAACACCTATTACTACCATGTGCGTAAGGACCAGCAGATGCGTTTTGCGGCGCCTACCTGCTTCATGGCGCAGAAGAAAGAGACCGTCGATGAGGCCTTTGCCGGCGATGTAGTGGGTCTGCCCGATACGGGTAACTTCAAGATCGGCGACACGCTCACGGCCGGAGAGCACTTGCATTTCAAGGGCCTACCCTCTTTCTCTCCGGAGATGTTCAAGTATATCGACAACGCCGATCCCATGAAGCAGAAACAGCTCGAGAAAGGCGTTAACCAATTGATGGACGAAGGTGTAGCACAGCTGTTTATCAGCCAACTCAACGGCCGTAAGATCATCGGTACGGTAGGACAACTGCAGTTCGAAGTCATTCAATACCGCCTTGAACACGAGTACCAAGCCAAATGCAAATGGCAGACGCTGCCGATGTACAAGGCCTGCTGGATTGAGTCCGACGACGATGCCGAACTGGACACTTTCCTCAAACGCAAGGCGCAGTATATGGCGAAAGACAAGGAAGGTCGGGACGTCTTCATGGCCGATAGCGCCTACGTCCTCAACATGGCGCAACAAGATTATAAGCTTATCAAATTCCACTTTACCTCAGAGTTCTAAAATTTAAATCATATGAAAAACAGATCACTTCAGATTCGCCTCATTGTGATGAACTTCCTAGAGTTCGCCGTTTGGGGTGCGTACTTAACCTCTATGGGAACCTACCTGTTCAAGCAGGGTATGGGCCAGCATATCGGATGGTTCTATTCGATTCAAGGTGTAGTCAGCCTTTTCATGCCGGCTTTGATGGGTATCGTAGCAGACCGTTGGATTCAGGCACAAAAGACTTTGAGTCTCTGTCATGCCTTAGCCGGTCTGTTCATGTGTGCCGCCGGTCTCTATGCCTATACGGCAGCAGACGTTGAGTTCGGTACGCTCTTTACGCTCTACACCTTCTCCGTAGCATTCTTCATGCCAACGATCGCGTTGACGAACTCGGTGGCGTTTAATGCGCTGGTAAAAGCCAATATGGACACGGTCAAAGATTTCCCGCCGATTCGTGTATTCGGAACGGTAGGTTTCATCGCGACGATGTGGTGTATTGACCTGTTAGGCTTCCAATCGACACCTTGGCAATTCGTTGTCAGCGGCGGTCTGAGTCTGATCTTAGCGGCTTATTCGCTCACCCTTCCGGCCTGCGAGATCAAAGCGGCAGAAGGAAATGTGGATCTGGTTGAAGCACTCGGTCTGAAGGCCTTTAAGCTCTTCAAACAGAAAAAGATGGCGCTGTTCTTCATCTTCTCGATGATGCTCGGTATGTGTCTGCAAGTGACCAACTCGTACGCGAATCCGTTTATCACTTCGTTCGGCGCGATCGAGGAGTTTGCTAATACTTTCGGTGTACAGCACGCTAACATCCTCATCTCCATCTCGCAGATCTGCGAAGCACTCTGTATCCTCGCCATCCCATTCTTCCTCAAGAAATTCGGTATCAAGAATGTCATGCTGATGGCGATGTTCGCTTGGGTGTTCCGTTTCGGATTCTTCGGAGCCGGTAACCCTGGCTTCCCGGGCGTGATCCTATTCGTACTCAGTTGTATCGTGTATGGTTTCGCCTTCGATTTCTTCAATATCTCCGGTGCGCTGTACGTAGATCAGGAGACCGAACCCGCACAACGTTCGTCCGCGCAGGGTCTGTTTATGATGATGACCAACGGTTTGGGTGCTACTATCGGTACGCTCTCCGCTCAGGCGATCGTCAATAAACTGGTCATGGCGGAAAGCGTAACGGCACAAGGTCCGTTGGCTATCTGGGACGGCTGGAAAGAAGCATGGTATATCTTCGCCGGCTTTGCCCTCGTCGTGGCGGTTGCCTTCTGGATCTTCTTCCCGAAGACGCCGGTGAATAAGAATATCGAGGTAAAACACTGATGTTCAAGAAAGAACTTCGATATTATTTCTCTACGCCGATAGCGTATATCGTTATCGGTCTGTACCAATTAGCGATAAGTCTTTTCCTTTGGGTGATCCCGGGGCAATGGAATATCATTGACTCGGGATATGCCCAAGTGGACGGGCTCTTCCAATTGAGTCCGTGGCTATTTATGCTGCTTTGCCCGGCTTTGACCATGCGGCTTTTGTCGGAAGAGCGGCAAAGCGGTATATGGGATCTTATTCGTACGAAACCTGTCTCGCTCAGCCAAATCATGCTGGGTAAGTATTTTGCGGCATGGATACTGGTGTTGATCGGTCTGCTGCCATGCTTCGTGCACTATTTCGTGGTAGCCTATATGGCGGAACCCATGGGAAATCTCGATAGCGGTGCGTTTATGGGTTCGTTCTTAGGCCTGATCCTGCTGTCCGGTACGTTCATGGCGATAGGTCTGCTTTGTGCTACCTTCAGCAAAAGTCAGATCGTCTGCTTCATCAGCGGAGCACTCGTTTGTTTTGTGCTCTATTGGATCCTTCTGCAAGACCACTACTCCGCCCTTTCCCGCGGCGTGATCGACCTGCGCGACGTAGCGATCTTCCTTTCCGTCGCTGTCATTGCTATCGTAGCATCAATCTTCACGATAGATCGCCTCACAAAGAAATAATTTTTAATTTTTAATTAAAATGACAAGGATTGGCATCTTATCGGATACGCATGGCTTATTGGACAAACGGATCTTTGAGCATTTCAAAGATGTTGATGAGATCTGGCATGCCGGCGATATCGGTAGCGATATGGTGTTGCAGCGTCTGCGGGAATTCAAACCCACGCGTGCGGTATATGGCAACATGGATAGCGGCGATGTACGCTACTCATTGGATGAGTTCTATCGTTTTCGGGTGGAAGATGTCAATGTCCTCATGACCCATATCGGCGGCTATCCGGGTCATTACAATCCATGGCTCATTCCGATGTTCCGCAAAGCACTGGAGAACTACGACGATCCGAACCATCGTATCGACCTTTTTGTCTGCGGTCACAGCCACATCTTAAAGGTGCAATATGACTCCCAGTTTAAGTTCCTCACCATGAATCCCGGTGCAGCCGGTAAGCAAGGATGGCAACCATGCCAAACACTTTTGCGATTTACGATTGAGGGACCTAAAATTGACAATTTGGAAGTAATTGAGCTCGAAAGGCACTAAAAAATGCACAATATGTTATAAAACATATAAAAAAATTTGGTCATATGGAAAAAAAGCAGTACCTTTGCAGCGGATTTGAAAATGTAAAGTACACTTTGCAAAATCATACAGAATTGACCAATCTTTTTTGTACCTTAAATAACAGACTAATACCTTAGAAAAGCAGACGTCGTGATGACGCCTGTTTTCATTTTTTCACTTACCCTTCTTTATTTCCTCTGCGTACATCTCTTCCGCCACTCGCTTTAAATTATTCATGTAGCGGTTCACTCGCCATTCAACCGAATTGCGGTAGGTTTTCATATTGATGAAGAGATTGAAGAACCAGCCGTATTTGATATTGATATCCATTAAAAAGGCAGAATGAGTGGTATCAATCGGAATAATATAAATATTCCCCCATCCATGCTCAATCAGCTTGCCAGAATACGTAACATCGATATTAAAATGCCGGTTAAACCCGGGGACATTATTGATCTTCAACGAATCGACACATAAGCCGGGATTATATACTATCGGCCTCTTCTCATCAATCACATCGCCTTCAAACTTGATATCTTTGATGCGTGTAAAACCGGGGACGATGATATCCGTAGTGATACGCCCGTAGTTTTCCTCCGGGATATAGACCGTTTCCTTATATTCCAACAGGAATGTATTCTTCTCCTGGTCATCCTGTGTACCGGTACCATACAAAGCCCAATCAAACAGTGCATCAGGACTAGTTTGGAAATCATGAATAAAACGGACAAAAATACTATCCGACACTTCTGCCGGCGCATCTACAGGAACCCCGACAACCGTCGAGTAAGCTTTATTCGCATAGATCGAAGTGACCAAACAAATACACCAAAGTAGATTCATATCTGTACGTGAAAAATAGTAACTACTAACAAGGTGGCCGACAAGGAATAGAAGGCAGACATTTCCAGCCAAAATAGCGGACTGGATTTCAGCGTTTTAGTATACATTCCTGCCAACAGGAAACCCGACATGATGGTCAAACCGAACCAAGCAATGCGCCATCCTACTGCATTGAGCCACAAGATAATTCCCAGACATGCAATCCAAGCTACGGCGTAATGGAAACGGATAAGCCCCTTGCTTCTCTTGTAATCAAAAGAAGCCGCTACCAGCATCATACATATGCAGGTAATGATCGGAACGGCAATGAACATTCTTCCCCACTCCGACGCATGACAAGTCATATAAATCCATACCGATCCGCCCGTCAAACAAAGGAAAACATTGACCATCGGGAAGAAATAACGCAATTTCGGCTCGAACTCATAGTACGTAATAGACAGATTATTGGGTACACCCAATTTCTTTCTTGTCGTAATATAGAATGCCGTGACTGCTACGACATCTGCCGCTAATAAAAGAATAGTAAGTAACATAAGATTTTTTGCTATTTTTTATTTCACTTGTTTCACTTTGATGCCGTCACGCTCTAACAAGGCGTTAACGGTCGGTTCGCCGCCACGGAAACGAATATACAGATCCATTGCACGCTCTGTACCGCCCTTCTCCAGGATATTCTCGCGGAAACGCTTAGCGGCTTTCTTATCGAAGATCGAACCGTTCTTGGCTTTCGCCTCTTTGAATACCGCAAAAGCATCAGCGTCTAACAACTCCGACCATTTATAACTGTAATAACCTGCTGCATAGCCTCCGGAGAAGATATGCGTGAACGCACAGCACATCTGCGTACCCGGTACGGTCGGCAGTACCTTCACCTGCTCCATCGCCGCGTCGCTGAAACGCGTTACGGACTCTACCGTGCCGATTGCCTCATTCACCACAAACGGCGTCTCCAGCGTGTGCCAAGCCATATCGAGATAACCGAAACTCAACTGACGTGCGCAAGCGTACGCAGCCATATAGGTCTGGCTCGCGTGCATCTTATCCAGCAATTCCTGCGGCAAACTCTCACCCGTCTTGTAATGTTTAGCGAACGTATCGAGGAATTCTTTCTCGTCAATGAAATTCTCATTGAACTGTGAGGGCAACTCCACGAAGTCACGCGGAACATTCGTACCACTCTGCGCAGCGTATTGGCAGCGGGTCAACATACCGTGCAGGCCATGACCGAACTCATGAAGGAAAGTACGCACCTCGTCATAGGTGAACAACGCCGGTTTCTCGGCCGTCGGACGCGTGAAATTCATGACGTTCACAATATGCGGACGATGATCTTTCTTGCCCTCACGGTACTGCGGCTGGAAATCATTCATCCATGCACCGCCGCGCTTTCCATCTCGCGGATGGAAATCGGCATAATATACAGCGAGGAACTTGCCCTTCTCGTCAAACACCTCGTAAGCGGTAACTTCGGGATGATATACCTGAATATTCTTGTTCTCTTTGAACTTGATACCATACAGTTTCTCAGCCAAACCAAAGACACCCTTCTTCACGCTCTCCAGTTCGAAGTAAGGACGCAGATCATCGTCCGAAATAGCGAATTTCTCTTTCTTGAGTTTCTTGCTATAATAACTGAAATCCCAAGGTTGCAGATGAGCGGCATAGAATCCGTTCGCATGAGCGTAGTTCTCCAACTCCTCTACCTCTGCAAGCGCAGACGGCATATAGGCGTCACGCAGTTGATCCAGCAACTTATACACGTTCTCCGGCGTCTCTGCCATGGTTTTATATAGCGATTTCTCCGCATAGGTCTTCTTGCCGAACAAGTTTGCCAAAGCCAGACGCGTATTGACGATCTCTACGATGATACCGGTGTTGTCGAACTCACCGCCTACGCATTTGGATGCATTGGCCATGTAGAGTTCACGACGGATATCGCGGTTATCCAGATCTTGCATCACAGGGATTGTGGTCGTCGGCTTGAGGTTAAGCAACCAGCCTTCGAGTCCCTTCTTCTCGGCATTGCTACGCAGTACCGCCTTCGTATCGTCGTTCAGACCCGCCAAGAGTGCCTCATCGTTGATCTGCATCGTCCAAGCATTGGTAGCCTTGAGCACGTTCTGACCGTATTGGAGCGTCAGTTGACTCAACTTAGCCGACAATTGACGGTAAACCTCTTTGTCCTCCGGACTCAGGTTCGCTCCGTTATTGGCAAAACTCTCATAGATATCCTCAAGCAACTTACGTTGTGCCTTGTCCAATTTGAGTTTGTCGCGCTGCTCATACACAGCTTTGATACGGGCAAAAAGACCCTCGTTCAAACGGATCGTAGAACTGTATTCCGACATCTTCGGACTCAACTCCATCTCGATCTGCTGCAGGGTATCGTTGGTCTCCGAATTGGTCAGGTTATAGAAACAACCTGCCACAATCGTCAACATCTCACCCGATTGCTCATAGGCCTCGATGGTGTTGGCAAAAGTAGGTGCCGCGGGATTATTGACGATATCATCGATATCCTTCATACCCTGTTTCATTGCCTCTTCAAATGCCGGCATATAGTGCTCCGCATGAATCTCATTGAACGGATACGTACCGTGCGGTGTCTTCCAGTTCTTGTAGTCAAAGAACGGATTCGTAGCAGCCGTTGCTGCCAATACTGTACTTGCAAGTACCATAGTAAAAATCGCTTTTTTCATTATCTTTTTCCTCTAAGTAAATTAATATCTCCTGACATCTGATATACGCCAATGACCGATTCATCTGCGTTCAGTTTTTTCTTGTTATAGACCGCTTTCATAGTATATTGGGCGTCCTTAGCCGCGTCTGTACCGAGTGCCCGGATCACGTAGAAATAGGCTCCTTCGGCTGCAGGACGACCGTTGATAGTACCATCCCATCCTTTGGCCGGATCGTCCCATTCATAGACCAACTTGCCCCAACGGTTATACACCCAACAATGGAACTCCTTGAGCGAACGGTACGCCACACGGAACTCATCGTTCTTGCCGTCGCCGTTGGGCGTGAACACGTTCGGTACAGCGAGATAAGACTCCGACACCGCTATCGTCACCTCCATCGAGTCGGAAGCGCATAGCGGATTATTGACCTTACAGATCACGCGGTATGAACCGGGTTCATTGAACGTATAACGTATATCGCGGTCGTTGCGCACGACGATACGCTCTGTGGCTTTGTAGATCGACCAACTGTAGTACATCGCAGCAGGCGTCGGATTCGAATAGAAAGCTACCTCCAACGGACCACTATACTCTGAACCCGTGATCAACTCCTGACTCGTCGGTCGATTGCGTTCATTGGATTTTTCTCCCTCTTTGCCACGGGTCGTAGCTAAGGATGTCAACTGCATCTTCACCGCCTTGATACTGTCAATCGGGATTATGAGGTCCACACAAGCAGGAGGCAGATCAAGTGCTGCACGTACCGCCGAATCGATGCAGATAGAGACGGTCGTGGAGTCATAAAGCGGTTGCAGGAAAAGGGCATTGGTGTTCTTCGCCGAATCAATCACGGTCGAATCCGCCCACTCCTGCCCGTTCCACGCCAACGTATTATATGATAAGGAATACGTGTGCGTGCGCGTGCGATATGCGCTATCACCTTCGATATGCAAAGTCGTACCGGAACAACTGAGTTCCGGTCGGAAAGAAACCGAGTCAGCGTCCTCATAACGCATCGCGATGAAGCGGTGACCGTTCACCCGAAAAACCCCATCATCTGGATAGATATCCGTTGTGCCGGAGGCATAGAGCGAACCGTCCGCTTTGTACCAGTTCACCGCCCCACGCGTAGAACGCAGGTGAATCTCATCGCGGAAGACAAAAGTTGTGTCCTTCCCGTTCACCACTTGCGTCGCCTTTCCTACGCACACGATATCCGCAGCGTGAAGTGAAAAGTGAAAAGTGAAGAGTGAAAGGACAACGAACCCTATTTGAATTAATCGCTTCAACAATTCTTAATTCTTAATTTTTAATTTTTAATTAACCTGAAAACGCGTATTACCGTTTTGGATAAAGTCCACGATCTGCTTGGCAGCGGCAATACCGGCATTGATATTCGCCTCTGCGGTCTGTGCACCCATCTTCTTCGGCGTTGCGAAGTAGCGACCCTCGAAGAGCGTACGGAACTTCGCGTCTGCCACCGGCATGATATCGGTCATATACTTGAGGTCAGCACGTTCTTGCATCAATGCAATCAGACCGTCCTCATCAATCACTTCTTTGCGAGCCGTGTTAACCAAGATACCTCCCTTCGGCATCAGACCTACGAGATCATGGTTGATACTATTCTTCGTCTCTGCCGTAGCCGGGATATGGAGACTCACGATATCGCAAGTCTTGTATAGTTCTTCGGCACTATGAACCGGCTTCACGTTCGCCGCGATCATTGCCTCATCCGGACAATATGCATCGTACGCATAAACGTCCATACCAAAGCCCTGCGCGATACGTGCTACGTTACGACCTACATTTCCGAACGCATGGATACCGAGCTTCTTGCCCTTCAACTCCGTGCCCGATGTACCGTTGTACAAGTTACGTACGGCATACACCATCAGACCAAGTGCCAACTCAGCCACCGCGTTACTGTTCTGACCCGGGGTATTCATCGCAACCACCTTATGCGCCGTAGCCGCCTCCAAATCGATATTATCGTATCCGGCACCGGCACGAACGACGATCTTCAACGCTTTGGCAGCATCTAATACTTCAGCGTCCACTTGATCCGAACGGATAATAAGCGCGTCTGCGTCTGCCACAGCCTCCAACAACTGCGCCTTATCGGTATATTTTTCGAGTAGTGCCAACTCATAGCCTGCACCCTCGAGCACTTCACGAATGCCGTCAACGGCTACTTTCGCGAACGGTTTCTCTGTTGCTACTAAAACCTTCATTTTTAATTCTTAATTTTTAATTTTTAATTAATGGATTGCCTCATACGCATGTATGCAATCCACGAGCGCCTGTACGCCTTCAAGGTCCATTGCGTTGTAGCAGCTTGCACGGAAACCGCCTACCAGACGGTGACCCTTGATACCTACCATGCCACGCTCGGTCGCGAACTTAAAGAAATCATCCTGCAGTTCAGCATATTCCGGTTTCAGCACGAAGCAGATATTCATGCGGCTGCGATCCTCTTTCTTCGAGATGGTCGGCATGAACAACTTCGAGTTATCCAAGCAGTTGTACAGCAACTCTGCTTTCGCTTTGTTGCGTGCCTCGATCCATTGCACACCGCCGTTTGCCTTTAACCAACGGAGCGTCAGCACCGCGGTATAAACGGGAAGTACAGGAGGCGTATTGAACATCGAACCGCCGTCGATATGCGTCTGATAATTCAGCATCGTCGGGATATAACGGCTCACTTTACCAAGACAACTCTCTTTGATGATCACGAAGGTCACACCTGCCGGTGCCAAATTCTTCTGCGCACCGCCATAGATGATATCGTACTGGCTCACGTCGATCGGACGACTCAGGATATCCGAACTCATATCGGCTACCAAAGCTACTTTACCTTTCTTGCGGTAGATCTCCGCGAGTTTGTCGTCATTAATCTCCGTACCGAAAATGGTGTTGTTGGTCGTGATATGGAAATAATCTGCGTCCTGTGGGATCTCAAAGTCCATCGGAATCGAATCCGTGCTGGCTGCTACTTCTACCGCCTCACCGAAACCTTTGGCTTCCTTCAGGGCTTTTTTACTCCAAACACCGGTATTCAGGTACGCTGCCTTCTTCTCCAACATATTGAACGGCACCATGCAGAACTGCAGACTTGCACCGCCGCCGAGGAACAGTACGCGGTATCCTTCCGGTACGTTCAAGAGCTCCTTTACCAATGCCTCTGCCTCGTCCATAATGGGCTGGAAATATTTCGCGCGGTGCGAAATCTCCAATACCGACAGACCCTCTCCCTGAAAATCAATCACAGCTTCTGCTGTCTGTTTGATTACTTCTTGCGGCAGGATACTCGGTCCTGCATTGAAATTGTACTTTTTCATGATTATTTAAGCGTATAATATTTATGATTCCATGCTGAATGATGAATTTCCGGCAAGGTGATAATACCCTCTTTCGGTTTCTTGCCGGCGAGATGCAAGGCCATAGCTATAGCCGCCATGTCGTCAGATTTAGCAGCCGCAGGCTGAGCATTTTCAATTTTCAATTTTTCATTTTCCATTTCAAGCCCCTTGCGCTTCGCAAGGTCTTGATTGAACTGCTCTTTTGCCAGACCCGACTTGTACTCGCGGTACTGCTTGTCGTGCATAGCGAACTCGAACAACTCCTCGTCGTCCTGTCCGCGATCCCAGCCCAGTTCCTCCATCTCTTTGATGTACTGCGGCAGTACGTTCGGATAGAGTTTCTGCGGATCGTCGGTGTAGAACTCAAAGCCTTTCTCCTTCGCGAGTTCGATGATCTCCGGTGCCAGTTCACCCGGTAACTTACCGGACTTACCGAGGATCATACCCCACATAGCCGGATCCATGCGCGTGAAGTCTTTCTCGCCCATCGAACGGCTGAAGAGATTCATCAGCGCAGCGTTCTTCACATACTGGCTGAACGGCGTTACCAGACACGGCGTACCGAGCATCGGCCAGATACGTTGTACCTCGTCAAACAGTTGAACGAGCAACTCATCTTCACTGAGTTCTTTCTCACCTTTCTTCTTAAGGTTCGCGTTGATAGCCGCGTGCATGCCTTTGAGGTCGGCCATCAGACTTCCCATCATACCGCCCGGCAGACCGCAGCCTACCAGCAAGGACGTCATGAGGGCGTTCTTCGGATCGATCCAGTAACCCAGGAAATCATCGATGAACTCCTGCGTCAGACTACGCGCCTCCATGTACGCTTTCATATTGATATCTTTCACACGGAAACCGGCATCCTTGAGCATGGCTTGGATGGTGATCACGTCCGGATGAACCTTACCCCAACTCAGCGGCTCCATCGCTACGTCCAGCACGTCACCACCGGCTTTGGCTACTTCTAACATAGACGCCACACTAAAGCCCGGACCTGTATGACCGTGGTATTGAATGATGATGTCGGGGTGTTTCTCCTTGATAGCTGCTACGATCACGCCTAACATATGCGGACGACCGATACCGGCCATATCCTTCAGACAGATCTCCTGCGCACCGCCTTCGATCAACTGCTCAGCAAGGTTGATATAATACTCCGCCGTGTGCACTTTCGAATAGGTGATACACATCGTTGCCTGTGCGGTCATACCCGCCTCTTTCGCCCATTTGATAGACGGAATGATGTTACGCGGGTCGTTCAGACCGCAGAAAATACGGGTGATATCCGTACCCTGCGCGTGCTTCACCTTGTACATGAGTTGACGCACATCTGCCGGCACAGGGTTCATACGCAATGCGTTCAGACCACGATCCAACATATGGGTCTTGATACCTGCCTCGTTGAACGGCTTGCAGAACGTACGAACAGCTTGGTTCGGGTTCTCTCCGTACAGCAGGTTCACTTGCTCACTCGCACCGCCGTTGGTCTCCACACGGTCAAAACAACCCATGTCGATGATCACCGGCGCGATACGCGCTAACTGGTCCTTACGCGGCACGTACTTACCGCTACTCTGCCACATGTCACGATAGACAAGGGAGAATTGAATTTCTTTTTTCATTATATAGAATTCTTAATTTTTAATTCTTAATTTTTAATTAAAATCCGAACGATAGTCCGCAACTAAATGTCAGGTTCTTGCCTTGCATATAAACCGGGCTATACGTATCCAGATCCGCTTGTTCCCCTGCCCGTGCATGGTTGTAGCATGCATCGACATGGGCGTAACAGTTGTTGAACACCTCATACAGCGCACGGAACTTGATCTCGTCATTCCGCCAGATCGTGTTCTTGAACGGTTCCTGCGAGATGATATTCTTGATGTCGCCGCGGATATAATCGTACGCCGTATACTTGGTGTCGCAGGTATAATCGAGGGTCAGACGCAGACTTCGTGTCGGACGGTAACTCAACTGCAACCAAATACTCTGGGCGTTGGCACCCATATAATGCCCCATCTGATAACTGTTCGAAGTAAAATCAAGCACCTCAATCGAATGCACATACGTCGCGATATAACTGCGCATAAACTCGCCTCGCAGCGCCAAGCCCTTCACCGGCCAGCCGCTCCAGTTGAAACCTACGAGATAGGACACAGGGTTGTTCTGCGGGTTGTCTTTTTTCAGACGCGCCAACTTGAACTCGTCCAGGAAGAACGAACCATACAAACGCAGATGATCGGTCGGACGAACGGTGATCGTTGCAAAAGCCTGACTGTTCTGGTTCTCCGTGCTCATTCCTTTCGTCAACAAGTGATCTAGCGACTTATAGAACGCGATTGGAATGAAATACGCCGCTTGCACGTTGCGCTCCGCATAAACAATCGAGTTACCGAAACCGAACTGCACGTACTTACACGGCATGAACGTGAACATATTCGCCGCCATGAACTTATTCGCCGGCCGGTACTCACGCTGCGTGCTGGTAGCCGTCTGCTGCTCGTTGTACCAATAGGTCGAATCGATCACGTTCGATACTAACCACGCATGGAAATAATCGAACTGAAACCATTTACACGGCGTCAACTGCAGCGTCACCATCGGTACGGCCGGGTTATGCGCCGAGAGAATATTCGAACAATGTTGCGCGTCGCCCCATGCGACCCGTTCGCGTTGCACACCGATACTACCCCACCAGGCATAAAGCGATATACCGCCACGCGAATCCGAGAAATCACCGCCGTAGTTCGCTTCCTTATATTGCACGCCCGCAAGATTATTCAGGAATCCCGGCTGCGTCATACGCGCACCCATCGTTTTGCTACGCGGGTTGTAATAATCGGTACTATTGAAATAGGTCTCATTCAACCCGGTTCCATCCCAACTGTTATCCCGAAGCGAACCCCAAATCGACACGTGCTTCGCGATGTCCATCTGAATCTCTGCGCCATAGACACGATGCATCAGCAAGCCCTTCTTCGTATTATAATCAAGGTCCATGCCTAAAATCGGCCGCAGACGCATTTTGAAGATCTTATTCTTCGTCAAAATATGCAAACTCGGGTCTGCCAGATTGAGGTTCGATACTTCCGTCTTCCACTGCGTCACATGCCGATAGCCATAAGAATAATACGTCGGCAGCGTGTCCAGTTCCAAAGCATAGTCCTGCATATAGAACTGCAGGTCCTCCAGCTGCCTTCTCTCTCCGTACGTCAGTCCGCCATTTAATTCTTCATTTTTAATTTTTAATTTCTCGTGCGCCTCACGCAGCTTTGCGGCGATATAATCACGCGTGTACGGTTTGATGGCGGCATTGGTCTCAATCACGCCATCCGTCGTCAACTCCTCGAGAAAATCATACACCTCCGTGTACTCGATCATCTCGGGAATCCTTTGCGCACTCACACTCAGCGCACAAAAAACGGCTAATATAAATAGTAAGCGTTTCGTAATTCTTAATTTTTAATTTTGAATTTATAATTACTTCGCATAGCGAGCATTGAGTCCTTCGACCACTTCGTTCGTGATATCATAACCGGCTACTTTATTCATCAGTACGGCGCTGTTGAGAATCAGATGATAGTGACCATCTGCGTTGATCTCGTTCAGATAACTCTGTACCGAATCCGACAACTGTTGGGTCAGCGCAGCTTGCTGATTCATAAAGTCATTACTCAACTCCTGACGCAGGTTCTCCAACTCCTGCTGCTTAGCCAACAACTGCTGCTCTTTGTTCTGCAACTTACGTTGTTCACTCTCCGCACGCTCACGGCTCAAGAAAGCGTTGGCCTCCACCTTACGTTGAAAATCCACAACGTCTTTCTGGAAGGTCTCGTATTCTTTCTGGAAAGCTTTTGCTTTGCCATCCAACTTAACCATCGACTCCTCGTACTTCGATTGCAACTTGTCGTTCGCCTCAACGGCCAGCGTGTAGTGCGCCAGGATCGAATCGGTGTTCACCACCGCGATCGGCAGCAACTCGCCCTGCGCCTCAACCTCACCGTCTGCCGGCTTCTTTGCCCACGGGTTTACTGTAAAAAACAACACAAACAGCGCAATCACCGCTGCACCTAAAATCGACTCAACAATAATACTAATCTTGTTCATTTTGATATTTAATTTTTAATTTTTAATTCCTATTTTGCATTTTGGCGACATTCTTGTCGCCACTCGCCGCATGGCTTATTAATTATTTTTGGGATCATTTTTGGTCTTTTTGGACCTAAGATAATTCTTCAATCTTCAATTTTCCATTTTCCATTTTCAATTTTCCATTTTCAATTTGTGCTCCTTTCGGGCAAGTTTGTCTTCCGAAAGAGCACAATGAATGCCGTCTTGCTTCATTCGTTTATTCTGGTGTATATGTTGCGACCGAAAGCTATGATCTTTCCTCAGAATCACGCCCACGCTCAGCAGCAAAACCGCCGCCCCGATCAGCCCCAACACAATCAATAATTCCTTCATAATGCCTTTCAATTTCCTTTCAATATCCTTTCAATTTCCCTTCTTTCCCCTGTGCTTTTTCCTTTCAAATTTACACGCGCTCTACACACGCGCACAAAATTCGCTGCAAAGATACAACATTTTTTTGACATATGCAAGCGCGCAAGCGTTTTTCCTAAAAAAAATATTCAAAATTGTACAAAAAATTTGCACATCTCGATTTTTTGTTGTACCTTTGCACTCGCATTTAGCTATCAACTGACTATCCGCCCCATAGGATTCCCACAACATTCCCATAGGATTCCCATAGGATAGAAAGTCAAAAATGCAATTTTTTAACATATACTATATATATACTATGTATATATATACTTTTTGATTAGAATTATGGCAAAAACAAGTAATCAAGACTACTCGGTCAGACGCGGTAAACTCAACAAAAAAGACAAGGTCATTTACCGAATCAGTTATGGGAAACAGCAGGTTTACACCGCTGATCCAAGTGCCTCTCCAGCCTCTCCGGCGCAGAAAGCTCATCGTAAGTTTTTCGGCAAAATCACGGCCCTTGTCAATGCCATCGTTTCCGATCCTCAAAAGTATGAATTATGGGAAGCCAAGCGCGTCGCCTATAACCATAGTATAGCACTCGATCCTCTGGCTAAACGCTACAAGACAGTCCGCTCTTATGCGCATGCCGTACTCAGCGAACAACTGGCTCATACTCAATCTGTTAAACGTCGTCGCAAACCCGCTCTAAAAGCCCTTCCAAAAGGTGACAAGCTGCATATCAAAACCTTCTCTGAACTCTCCACTACCGAACTATACGAGATCCTTAAAGTTCGTTTCAAAATGTTCTATTTGGATCAACATATTTCTACTCCTGACCTGGACGATCTCGACTACACGGCAACCCATTTTGCGATCTTCCGCAAAGGTCATGTCATTGCCTATGCCCGCGTCGTTACCAATGCCGCCAACGAGGTCACAGTAAGTCGTCTTTTAACCCTCGAAGAAGGATACGACCATTACATTCTACAACGAATAGAACACTTTTTTTCATAAAAATATGGCATATGCTTGCATATGTCATTTTTTTTTTGTAATTTTGCAGCCGATTTATGTGCATACACGCACTAGTGTGAGAAAATTATTAAATAATATATAGGAATTATGGCAAATGACAAACAACAGAGCGGCATGATGTTCAACGCATTGACCGCTGGGAGTAAGATCGTGGGAAACATCACGGCAGACAGCGATTTCCGTATCGACGGAATGATCGAAGGTGATTTGAACTGTACGGGTAAAGTGGTAATTGGTGAGGCAGGTCGTATCAAAGGTACAGTAACTTGCGCAAATGCAGAGATATTGGGTTTGATGGAAGGTAAGATCACCTGCAGCCAGCAGTTGAGTCTGCGCGCAAACGGAAAGATCGTCGGCGACGTACATACCAAGACGCTGATCGTGGAGCCTGGAGCGTTGTTTAACGGAACATGCGCGATGGGCGCAGAGAAAGCTGCAGCACCTGCAAAATAAATAGGAATAATCAGAATATTCTGAGTCATGAAAATTAAACCTTTCAAAGGAATACGGCCACCGAAGGAATTGGTGACCAAGGTGAGTAGCCGGCCGTACGACGTGCTGAACAGCGAAGAGGCACGGGCAGAGGCGGAAGGCAACGAGATGAGTCTGTATCATATCATCAAACCGGAAATCAATTTTGAACCGGGTACCGATGAGCATGACCCGCGTGTGTATCAAGAGGCGCTGTCGCAATACAAGCGTTTTCGCGTCAAAGGATGGCTGGAACAAGATCCGGAGGAGAAATACTACGTCTATGCGCAGACGATTTTGGCGAGCAACCCGCTGTCCGGCGGTAAGGACAAGACGCAATATGGTCTCGTGGTCGGCGCTTGGGTAGATGACTACTTGGAGGGCCGGATCAAGAAACACGAGTTGACGCGTAAGGACAAAGAGGAAGACCGCATGAAGCATGTGCGTACTTTGAACGCCAACATGGAGCCGGTATTCTTTGCATATCCGCACCGCGATGACCTCGATGCAATCGTGGCCGAGGTCGTCAAGGGTGCGCCGGAGTATGATTTTGTGGCAGCACCGGAAGGCTTCCGTCACACGTTCTGGGTGATTGACGACAAGAAGACGATTGCGCGTATCACGGAGATCTTCGCGGAGATTCCGGCGATGTACATCGCAGACGGACACCATCGGTCGGCTGCCGCCGCAGGCGTCGGACAGGAATTAAAAATTAAAAATGAAAAATTAAAAATTAAGGTTCCTGAATACGAGTATTTCCTGGCCGTTTGTTTTCCGGAGAACCAGTTGAATATCATTGACTATAACCGCGTCGTTCGCGATCTGAACGGCCTCAGCGAAGAAGCATTCTTAGAGGCTCTCAAGGCGGACTTCGATGTAGAAGAGAAAGGATCTGATATTTACAAGCCTCAGCGCTTGCATAACTTCAGTCTCTATCTGGGCGGCAAATGGTACTCGTTGACGGCCAAAGAAGGTCGGTACAACGATGCAGACCCGATCGGGGTACTGGACGTGACGATCTCGAGTAACCTGATTCTGGATAAGATTCTGGGTATCAAGGACTTGCGCACCGACAAACGAATCGATTTCGTAGGCGGTATCCGCGGACTTGGCGAACTCCAACGTCGCGTCGATAACGGCGAGATGAAGGTCGCTCTGGCACTCTACCCTGTTACCATGCAGCAGATCATCGACATTGCCGACAGCGGAAATATTATGCCACCGAAGACGACGTGGTTTGAACCGAAATTAAGAAGCGGACTCGTGATACATGAATTGGCATAAGCTATTCTACATATTTTTGGCGATCCTATGTCTGACGGGATGTAGTGTACAGCGGAAGATCAAGCGGGCAGATAAGAAGTTCGCTATCGGTGAGTATTACACCGCGGCGGATATCTACAAGTCTTGTTACGGTCAGTTGAGCGCTAAGAAAGACCGTGAGTTGAAGGGCTACGTGGCCTATCGGCAGGGCGAGTGTTACCGTTTGATCAATAACCCGCGTGCGGCAAACGCGTATCAGAGTGCGTTGCGCTGCAAGTACCAGTTACAGGACTCGACGATTTTCTTGCATGCCGGTCAGGTGCTGCAATATCAGGGTAAATACAAAGACGCGGCCAAGAGTTATGAACTCTATTTGGAAGCTCACCCGGATAACTATGTCGCGCAGGCGGGTAAGTACGCTTGCTCCAAGATCGATGAGTGGAAGAAAGAGGGTTCGCGGTACAAGATCTCCGAAGCCAAAGAGTTCAATCAACGTCGCACGAGTAATTTTGCCCCGATGTTCATTGGTGACAATACCGATGCGTTGGTGTTTGCCTCTAACCGTCAGGAGAAACCCAAAGGCGGTTCAAAGAAGCTGCAACGGCCGAGTAACGTAACGGGTCAGCAACTTTTCCAGATCTACCAGACGCGCAAGAACGCCGCCGGAGAATGGGAGGAGATTGAGTTGGCGGAAGGTCTGTACGACGGCGGTGAGTCCGAGCAAAGCAAAGACTCAGCAGACACCAAAGGCGGTACAGCCGAGATGGGTGTTTGTACGTTCACCCGTGACGGGCGAACGATGCTCTTTACCTATTCGAAGCCAATCAACGGTCAAGACTTAGGCGCTAAGATCTACCGTTCCGACCGCGCGAGTGGTGAATGGGGTGAGCCGCAGGAAGTGAAGTTATTCCTGGATAGTTCGATCACGGTAGGTCACCCTGCTTTGAACGCGACAGGTGATACGCTCTATTTCGTGAGTGACGCGCCCGGAGGAGAAGGCGGGAAAGATATCTGGATGGCGGAGTTGGACGGTGAGAACTGGTTAAACGCCCAGCCGTTGGGTAAGGGTATCAACACGGCCGCGGACGAGATGTATCCGTACGTACATGCCGATGGTACGCTCTATTTCGCAAGTAACGGTCATCCGGGATACGGAGGTCTTGACCTCTATAAAGCGACTCGCGACACGACCTTCAAAGACTCGACCGTCTGGGTACTCTACAACATGGGACCGTCGTTTAACGGTGTAGGCGACGATTTCGGTATCACGTTCGAAGGTGCGACGCAGAACGGATTCTTCTCTTCGAACAAAGGCGAGAAGAAAGGCCACGACAAGATTTACCGTTTCTGGTTACCCGAGATGGAGTTTATCGCGGAAGGTATCGTGACCGATGAACAAGGCAATCCGCTGAGTGACGCAAGTCTGCGTATCGTAGGTTCGGACGGCACGAACAGTAAGCTCAACGTGCGACGAGACGGAACGTACAAAATCAAGTTGAACCGCGAGGTGAAGTACGTCATGTTAGCTACCTGCCGCGGACACCTGAACGCCAAGGAACAGTGGAATACGCTCAACCTGAAGGATAGCAAGACCTACTCAATGAATATCGCGTTGAGTCCGATTAGCCGACCGGTGAAGATGGAGAATATCTTCTATGAGTTCGGCAGATGGGAATTGACGCAAGCTTCCGAGACCGAGTTGCTGCACTTGGTGAAGTTACTCGAAGACAACCCCAATATCACGATCGAGTTGAGTGCCCACACGGATATGAAGGGTACGGACGAGTTCAACAACGACTTGAGTCAGAAACGTGCACAGAGTTGTTGCGATTTCCTGATCAAGCACGGCATCGAACGCGAACGCTTGACGCCGGTAGGATACGGAAAGACCAAACCCGTAATCTGCGACAAGGCACTCAATAAGAAATACCCGTGGATTCCGGTAGAGCAAGAATTGAACGAAGCGTTCATCACCGCCCTACCTGACGACAAACAGGAGATCTGCAACCAGATCAACCGTAGAACAGAATTTAAAGTCGTGAAGACGACTTACAAACTATATTGATATGCAACAATATTTGGATTTATGCAAGCGGGTGCTGGAAGAAGGCACCGTTAAACACGACCGGACAGGCACGGGAACAATGTCGGTTTTCGGTCACCAGATGCGGTTTAAGATGGAGGACGGTTTTCCGCTCCTGACCACGAAAAAACTGCACCTCAAGTCCATCATCTATGAATTGTTGTGGTTCTTACAGGGCGACACGAACGTCAAGTACCTGCAAGATCACGGTGTTCGTATCTGGAATGAATGGGCAGACGAGAACGGTGAGTTGGGGCCCGTCTATGGGCATCAATGGCGTTCTTGGCCGGACTATAACGGTGGTCATATCGACCAGATCAAGAACCTCGTCGAGCAGATCAAGAATAATCCCGACAGCCGACGCCTGATGGTGAGCGCATGGAACGTAGCGGAAGTGGAGAAGATGGCGTTGCCGCCCTGTCATTGTCTATTCCAGTTCTATGTAGCGGACGGAAAATTGAGTCTGCAGCTCTATCAGCGGAGTGCCGATATTTTCTTGGGCGTACCGTTCAATATCGCGAGTTATGCCTTGTTGCTGCAGATGATGGCGCAGGTGACGGGCTTGCAATGCGGTGATTTCGTACACACACTCGGTGACGCACATATCTACCTGAACCATCTGGAGCAGGTGAAGTTGCAGTTGACCCGTGAGCCAAGACCGCTGCCAAAGATGATTATTAACCCCGAGGTGAAGGACCTCTTTAGCTTCCAATACGAAGATTTCACATTGGAAGGCTATGATCCCCACCCTCACATAGCCGGAGTAGTAAGCGTATGATCAGTATTATAGTCGCTATCGCAGAGAACTATGCGATCGGTAAAAAAGGTGACCTGCTGTGCCACATGCCGGCAGACTTGAAGCATTTCAAGACGATCACAAGCGGGCATACCGTCATGATGGGTGAGCGGACATTCTTGTCCTTACCCAAACACCCGCTGCCTAATCGGCGGAATATTGTGCTGACCGATGTAAAAGGCAAGACCTTCGAGGGCGCAGAGACCGTTTATTCGTTAGACGAGATGGTTGCTAAAGTGAATCCCAATGAAGAAGCTTTCGTAATCGGAGGCGGTATGGTGTATCGCCAGATGATGGAGCGGGCAGATAAGTTATATATCACGCATATCCATCATAGATGGGACGATGCCGATACCTTCTTCCCGGAAATAGACCCGAAAGTGTGGAAACAACTCAGCGCAGAGCGGCATAGCGCAGACGAAAATAACCCCTACGATTATACCTTTGCAGAATATGGCAGACGATAAGAAGATTATTTTTTCGATGGTGGGCTTGAACAAGAGTTTCGGCCCGCAGAAACAGGTACTCAAAAACATCTACCTGAGTTTTTTCTATGGTGCTAAGATCGGTATTATCGGTCTGAACGGTGCCGGTAAATCAACCCTCTTGAAGATCATCGCCGGTATCGAAAAAGAGTACCAGGGAGAGGTAGTTTGGTCCCCCGGTTATAGCGTCGGCTATCTGGAGCAGGACCCGAAACTCGATCCAAACAAGACCGTTCGGGAGGTTGTGCAGGAAGGTGTGCAGCCGATCATGGACATGCTCAAAGAGTACGACGATATCAATATGGCGTTTGCTGAACCGGACGCTGATTTCGATAAGTTATTGGCTCGTCAAGCTGAACTGCAGGACAAACTCGATGCAGCTGACGCATGGAACATCGATCAGAAACTCGACCGCGCGATGGACGCCCTTCGTTGTCCGCCGGACGATGCAAGTGTCACTACCCTTTCGGGAGGTGAGCGCCGTCGTGTGGCCTTGTGTCGTCTGTTGCTTCAACAACCGGATGTACTGTTACTCGACGAGCCGACGAACCACTTGGACGCGGAGAGTATCGATTGGCTGGAACAACACTTGCAACAATATGCAGGAACGGTCATCTGCATCACGCACGACCGTTACTTCCTCGATAATGTAGCCGGTTGGATTCTGGAACTCGACCGCGGTGAAGGTATTCCTTGGAAGGGTAACTACTCGTCATGGCTCGAACAGAAAACGAACCGCATGGCGCAGGAAGAGAAACAGGCGTCGAAGCGTCGCAAGACCTTGGAGCGAGAGCTGGAATGGATCCGTATGGCTCCGAAGGCACGTCACGCAAAACAGAAAGCGCGTTTGGAGTCGTACGACCGCATGTTGAACGAGGAACAGAAGGAACGCGAAGAGAAACTCGAGATCTTTATCCCGAACGGTCCGCGTTTGGGTAACAAGGTCATTAACGCAGAGGGCGTTGCCAAATCCTTTGGTGACCGTCTCTTGTTCGAGGACCTGAACTTTATGTTACCGCCCAACGGTATCGTAGGTGTGATCGGTCCGAATGGTGCGGGTAAGACGACCCTGTTCCGTATGATCATCGGTACCGAGAAAGCCGATAAGGGTACATTCAGCGTAGGCGAGACCGTGAAGATCGGTTATGTGGATCAGCAACATACGGATATTGATCCGAATAAGAGTGTTTTTGAGACCATCAGCGGCGGAACGGAGTATATCCGTGTGGCAGGTCGTGAGATCAACGCACGTGCGTATTTGAGTCGCTTCAATTTCACCGGCGCTGACCAAGAGAAAAAATGCGGTGTGCTGTCCGGTGGTGAACGAAACCGTCTGCACTTGGCCTTGACCTTGAAGAGCGAAGCAAACGTGCTCTTACTCGATGAGCCTACCAACGATATCGATGTGAATACCTTGCGTGCACTGGAGGAAGGTCTGGAGAACTTCGCCGGTTGCGCCGTAGTGATCTCGCACGACCGTTGGTTCCTCAACCGTATCTGCACGCATATCCTCGCTTATGAAGGCGACGGAAAAGTGTTCTGGTTCGAAGGCAGTTACTCGGAATACGAAGAGAATAAGAAAATGCGGTTAGGTGAAGAAGCTTGTCAACCGAAACGTGTTAAATATAGAGGTTTAGGTGCTTAGGCGCGTTACTACATATATTCGTAAACACGGTTTACTGGATAAGCAAAAACAGGTGTTGGTTGCCATCAGCGGCGGAGCAGACAGCGTAAGTCTGTTGGATGTACTGCTGCAGGCGGGCTATCGATGCGTTGCCGCGCATTGTAACTTTCATCTACGGGACGCAGAGAGTGACCGCGACGAAGCGTTTGTGCGGGAACTATGCAGTACGATGAACGTGCCGTTGGAAGTAGCATCTTTTGACACCTTATCCTACGCACACGCGCACAACGTAAGCATAGAAGTAGCAGCACGGGAGTTACGCTACGCATGGTTCGAACAGGTGGCACTGCAACATAACTGTCAAGCGATTTGCGTAGCCCATCATCAGAACGACCAGGCGGAAACAGTACTATTGAACCTCAAACGCGGAACGGGTATCCGGGGTTTGGCAGGTATGCGACCGAAAAGTACCAACCCGATGGCGCCGGAAGGAGTTCCGATTGTTCGTCCTCTACTCTGCACGACCCGCGATTATATCGAATATTATCTGCGGGACAAACGGCACTTGGAATGGGTAACGGACAGTACGAACAGTGACACCTCGATCACCCGCAATGCCATCCGTGAACAACTGCGGACGTACACCAAAGCGGAGATCGAACACATCGCCCAGACGGCAGAATATATGCAGGGCTATATAGATATATTAGAAAGTAAAAACACCCGCGAAGCAGGTATTGCTAAATTATACGAAGAACTTCGCATGTACAGATTTGCGGAAATAGAGAAGATTTACGATGCCTTAGAGAAGGGTGAAGGGGGCAAAACATTCACCTCAAAGACCCATCAGGCAACTATAAAGAAAGGAAAATTATGCGTCACTACGGTATCATAGGCTATCCATTACACCACTCGTTCTCCGCCAAATATTTCTCTGAGAAGTTTGAGCGGGAAGGCATCGAAGCGGAGTATTCACTCTATCCGATCGAAGTTGAAAGTTTAAAGTTGAAAGTTGAAAGACTTTTAGACTCCCTCGACGGCATGAATGTGACGATGCCATATAAACAGACGATCATTCCGTATCTGGATCGGTTGGATGAGACAGCCGAAGCGGTAGGTGCAGTGAACGTAGTGCATAAGCGTGTGGGCTATAACACAGATTGTATCGGATTTATGGAGTCGATCAAGCCTTTGTTGCGATCCACTGACCGCAAAGCCTTGGTGCTGGGTACCGGCGGTGCATCCAAAGCCGTTTGTTATGGACTCAAGCAATCAGGCATAACTCCTACTCTGGTAAGTCGTACACCAAAAAACGGAATGATCGGTTATAGCGAATTGACAGAAACAGTGATGGCGGAGCACACAATCATCGTCAATTGTACGCCATTAGGCATGGTGCCGGACACGGAGAGTTATCCCCCGATACCTTACGAACTTATTTCGGCACGACATTTGTTGTTTGATTGTATCTACAACCCCGAAGAGACGGTATTCTTACGCAAAGGACGCGCGCAAGGAGCAACCATCCAAAACGGTATAGGTATGCTGTACGGTCAAGCGAAAGCAGCATGGAAAATTTGGAATATATGAAAAAGATAGTTATTTTGCTCTTAGGAGCGATGATGAGTGTTGCGCTGAGTGCGCAAGTATTGGAAGAGAACGAGTCGGCACTGGTGTATTATAGTCCGAAAACGAGTGTGACTTTGGATTTTACCTACACGGTTGAGACGCAAGTTCGCGGACAGTTTGCGGAATATGCAGAGTCCATGTTGGATATCCATGACGCGGTGAAGGAGACCAATACAAATTATGCGATCAAGGATGTCAAGATCGGAACTTCGACCTCCACGGACTATACCCGTCCGCATAAAGTGAAGACCGATGCGGGTTTTCCGGTGCTGCTTAACATCAACGACCGCGGTCTGTTGACAGGTTATAATGTACCGCTGCCTGAGAAGAAAGCACCCTTCAAGTCGAATGTGCATGATTGCAAGGCCGCTAACCCCAAAGCACCTAAAATGCAAGCACCTCCCTATCTGGAAGAGGTACTGAAAGCTGCGACTCCGGAGGCACAGGCATTTGAAGTAGCCAAGCAAATCTTCCATTTGCGTGAGACGCGCATGTACCTCATCAACGGTGAGGTAGAACATGCGCCGGCAGACGGTAAGGCGATGGAGTTGGTGTTGGACGAGTTGAATCGCCAGGAGCAAGCCTTGATCCGGTTGTTTGTGGGCGAGAAAAAGACCCGCCGCGAGCATAAGACCATTCGTATTGAACCGACCAACAATGGACAACAGCTTTTCTTCTCCGACGAGAACGGATTCACCGACGGTGACAATATCGATGCGGACACAATCGAAGTGCGTATGGTTTGTAAACAACAGACCCGCAAACCGGCTGTAGTTGAGGAGAAGAAAGGTAAGAAGAAAGGCGAGAACGAGTTGACGCAGATCGAATATAACATCCCGGGAAGTTGTCAGGTAAGTGTGCTGTATAAAAACCACAGCCTGGCTGACCGCACCGTACCGATTGCACAGTTGGGTATTGACGTGGCCCTTCCGAAGAGTATGTTCATCGGCACCGAACTGCCGAAGATTATTTTTAGCGACAAAACCGGAAATATCGTTTCTATCAGCAAATGAGAAAGTTTTTTTACATAGCTTGCATGCTGTGCGCCGTAAGCATAGCGAGTGCACAGGAGATCAACTGTACGGTGACCATCAACTCCGATCAGATAGAAGGTTCGAACAAGCAGGTCTTCGAGACACTCAAGGCCGGTATTCAGGATTATATCAGTCAAAACCGATGGACCAACATGACCTATGCCGAGCATGAGAAGATCGAGTGCAGCATGCTCATTGTCGTCAATGAGGTAGCGGACAACATGTATAAATGCGAGATGACCTTGCAGACTCGTCGTCCTGTGTACGGAACGACCTACTCTACGCCGCTTTTGAACTTCGTGGACAAGAGTTTTAACTTCACCTACCAGGAGTTCGACCGTATCGAGTGGCAACAAAACACGTTCACCACGAACCTGACAGCGATGTTGGCGTACTACTGTTACCTGATCATCGGTCATGACCAAGATAGTTTCCAACGTTTAGGCGGTACACCTTTCTTTGAGGCTTGTTCGGAGATCGTCAATGTGTGCCAGAGTGCCAGCATGGATCAGTCGGAACAGAAAGGATGGTTGGCTTTTGATAGTAACCGAAACCGTTACGCGTTGATAAGCAATCTATTAGACGAGTCCTTCAAGAAATACCGCAACTATTACTACGAGTATCATCGTCTGGGGCTGGACGAGATGAGCGCTAATGTAACAAACGGTAGAGCCCGTATCGCGGAAGGCATGCCGGTTTTGAAAGAAGCCTACCGTGCCCGCCCTGCAACATATGTCATCAATACCTTCCTCGACGCCAAGTCGCAAGAACTGGTAGATATCTTCCGTAAGGGAACGAACAAAGAGAAGAAAACGGTTTATGAGATCTTGACGGACATCGATCCGACAAGATCAACCACATACGATCAAATTAACGAATAATGCTCAAGCATTTACACATACAGAATTACGCGCTGATCAGTCATCTGGACATGGATTTTGCGGACGGTTTCTCGGTCATGACCGGTGAGACGGGTTCGGGTAAGACCATTATCTTAGGTGCGTTAGCTTTGGTACTGGGCGCTCGTGCAGACAGCAAAGCCATCACGGACGGCGAAGACAAATGTATTATCGAGGCAGAGTTCTCCGATTATATCATTCGTCGGGAACTATACGCTAACGGAAAGAGTCGTTCGTTCGTGGACGACAGTGTGGTGACCTTGCAAGAACTGAAAGTATTGGCGAACCAACTGATCGATATCCATTCGCAACATGCGAACTTGCTCATCGAGAATGCGGATTTTCAGTTAGAGGTCATTGATGCGGTTGCACAGAACGAAGCGTTGAAAGACCAATACAGCACCGACTATACCGCTTATATCGCAGCCTTGGAGGCCTTGCATAAGTTACAAGTCTTGGCCAAGAAAAGTCAGCAGGACGCCGATTATATCCAGTATCGTTATCAACTATTGGACGAAGCGAACCTGCAGGACGGAGAGTTGGAAGAGTTGGAGCAAGAACAATACCGCTTGAGTCATGCGGAGGAGATCCGTACAGCTTTGGAGACCGCGGTTGTTGCACTCAACGGTGAGCAAGGCAGCGCGATCGAAGCTCTGCGTACATGTCGTCTGGACGATGCGGCACCGGAGTTGCAAGAGCGGATTGAAAGTGCACGGATCGAGTTACAGGACATTGCAGAAGAAGCCGAACGCATGGCGAACCGCGTGGAGATGGATCCGCAACGCTTGGAATGGGTAGAAGAGCGTATAGGAGCGTTGGAAGAACTGAAACGTAAGTTCAGTGCCGAAACGATCGAAGAATTGATTGCGATGCGGGATGAGTTGGCGGAACAAGTGAACCGTTTGGACTCATTTGACTTTGATATCGCTAAGGCCCAGAAAGAGGTAGATGCCCAAAAGGCGACCTTAACCAAGTCTGCCAAAGAGCTCACAGAAAGTAGAAAGAAAATTATCCCGCATATATGCGAGATGCTCATTAGCGGCCTCACCCGCTTGGGCGTAGCGCATGCAAAAGTGGAGATCCCGATCACTCCAACGGAAGACTTTACTCCAACCGGCTGCGACGAGGTGCAGTTGTTGTTTGCCGCTAACCTCAACCAGAGTCTGAGAAACGTGAGTGAAGTAGCCTCCGGCGGTGAGATTAGTCGATTAATGCTTTGCGTAAAAGCCTTAATCGCCAGCACCAAAGGGCTACCGACTATCATCTTTGATGAGATAGATACCGGTGTCAGCGGAGATATTGCTACACAAATGGCTGCTATCATGAATGAAATGGCGGGGCACCGACAGATCATCGCCATTACGCATTTGCCGCAGATAGCCGCCAAGGGTACGCACCATTACAAAGTTTATAAAGCCGATACGGACAAACGTACCGAGACCCATATACGTCTTCTGAATGACGAAGAACGCATTACGGAGATTGCTTCGATGGTAAGCGGTAAGAACGTCACCGAAGCAGCACTAAAAACAGCCAAAGAACTACTATGTTGCCATTAGCAGAACGCATGCGTCCAAAGACCTTGGACGAATACATAGGACAGAAACATCTGGTAGGTAAAGGAGCAATCCTACGACAGATGATTGAAAGCGGGAACATCGCCAGCTTCATTCTGTGGGGACCTCCGGGCGTAGGTAAGACGACCCTTGCGCGTATCATTGCGCACCAGTTACAACGTCCGTTCTACACCTTGAGTGCCGTGACAAGCGGTGTGAAGGAGGTGCGGGATGTGATCGACAAAGCCAAACGCAATGCGAGTCTCAATAGCGGACTCTTTGCTCCTGCCGATAGCCGAAGTCCGATTCTCTTCATCGATGAGATCCACCGTTTCAGCAAGAGTCAGCAGGACAGCTTGTTGGGTGCCGTAGAAGAAGGTACGATCACGCTGGTCGGTGCAACCACCGAGAACCCGTCGTTTGAGGTCATCACTCCGCTGCTGAGTCGCTGTCAGGTGTATGTACTCAAGTCCTTGGACAAGAGCGACCTGCTCGAATTGCTCAACCGCGTATTGACCCAAGACGCGTATATCAAATCGCTTGGATTGCAAGTTAAGAATACCGAAGCCCTACTCCGTTACAGCGGAGGAGACGCACGTAAATTACTCAATATCATCGAACTGGTAAGCAACAGTGGTGTCAAGGTTATTGACAACGAGACGGTGACCAAGCAACTACAGCAGAATCCCGTCGCTTACGACAAAGACGGCGAAATGCACTATGACATCATCTCGGCGTTCATCAAGTCGGTGCGTGGCAGTGATCCGCAAGCGGCGATCTATTGGTTGGCACGTATGATCGAAGGAGGCGAAGACCCGAAGTTCATCGCCCGCCGTCTGGTGATATTGGCAAGCGAAGATATCGGGCTTGCGAACCCGAACGCGATGTTACTTGCCAATACTTGCTTTGATGTTGTGAATAAAATCGGTTGGCCGGAAGGACGTATTCCTTTGGCAGAAACGACGATCTATTTGGCGACTTGTAAGAAAGATAACTCTGCCTATCTGGCGATCGACGAGGCTTTAGCGAAAGTAAAAGAGACCGGTAACTTACCCGTTCCGCTCCACCTGCGCAACGCCCCAACAAGCCTGATGAAAGAGTTAGGTTATGCCGACGGCTACCTGTACCCGCATGACTATCCGGGACACTGGATCGCACAGCAGTACTTGCCCGACGAGTTACAAGGAACGGTGTTTTGGAAGAAGGATTAGTGGATTAGGGGGTTAGTGGATTAGTGGCTGGTATATACGTACATATTCCGTTTTGCAAGAGGCGATGTCGGTACTGCGATTTCTTCTCTACAACGATGTTGGAGAGGAGAGAGGAATATGTAGCAGCCTTGGTCAAGGAGATAGCGGCACGAAAGGATGAGGCAGGTGAGCCTATCCGAACGGTGTATATCGGCGGCGGTACGCCGAGCACCTTAACGCCGCAAGACATAGCGCGTATCGTAAAGGCCGTAGGTATTGATGAAGCGGAAGAGGTCACAATGGAACTCAACCCGGGCGATGCATCGCCAGCGTACATGCAGGCTTTGCGCAACATAGGCATTGACCGTCTGTCGATCGGTATTCAGTCCTTTCAGGACGACTTACTGCAGTTGATAGGCCGGAGACATGATGCGCAGCAAGCGATAGACGCCGTTCGCATGGCGCAAGAGGCAGGATTTGGGAACCTATCCATCGACCTGATGTACGCGCTGCCGACGCAGACGATGGAGAAATGGCAGGCAGATATAGAGACAGCAATAGGTCTTGGTGTACAACATATATCGAGTTACGGGCTGATCTACGAAGACGGTACGGCATTGACCCAAGCGGTAGAGAACGGAGCATTAGAAGCGATTGACGAAGAGACGGAGAATGCAATGTACGATGCGTTATGTGAACGATTGAAACAAGCAGGATTCGTGCATTATGAGGTGAGTAATTTTGCCTTACCGGGCTACGAAGCAAAGCATAACAGTCGGTACTGGGATCACACACCTTATATAGGTGTAGGCGCAGGCGCGCACACGTATGTACCGCCTGTTCGGAGTTGGAACAAGGATGACTTGGAGGGATATCTAAAAGGCGAAGAGGTACGTGAAAGTGAGCTGTTAACCGAGACCGATCTGTACAACGAACGGATTATGTTGGGGTTGAGGACAAGTCGAGGCATTGCCGATCCATTATCGGTCCATTCTCGTAAGATAACGACCGATTATATCCGAAAAGGCTTGTTGCGCAAGACCGATGACGGACGAGTTGTGGCTACGCAAGAAGGGATACATATATTAAACAGAATAATTGAAGATTTGATGATATGAACACAAAGAGTTGGTATAAACCGTTTTTAGCATGGTTTTGGGGGCTTTTCATAGGAGGGCTCTTGGTGATTTGGTTTGTGATGTGGTTGATCACCCGCGGTGTACTGGGCTATCTGCCGCCTTTGGAGGAGTTACAAAACCCGAAGAACAACTTCGCCAGCGAGATCATCTCGTCCGACATGCAGTCCTTGGGTCGTTATTACCGCTACGAGAACCGCATCGGTGTGCAATATACCGATTTGTCGCCGAATATCATCAACGCGTTGATCGCTACCGAGGACGCCCGTTTCTACCAACATACGGGTGTAGATTTCAAGTCTCTCTTCCGCGCCATCCTAAAACTGGGTCGTGCCGGCGGCGGTTCTACCCTCACCCAGCAGTTAGCCAAGCAGTTATGGTCGCCTCGCGCCAATAACATCTTCGAGCGTGCGATGCAGAAACCCATCGAGTGGATCATTGCTACGAAGTTAGAGCGCCTCTACTCGAAGGACGAGATCTTGCTTATGTACCTCAACCAGTTCGATTTTCTCTATAATGCCGTAGGTATTCAGTCCGCATCGCAGGTCTATTTCTCTACTACCCCGGCTAAACTGAAGATGGAAGAAGCAGCAATGCTGGTAGGTATGTGTAAGAACCCCTCGCTGTATAACCCCGTTCGTCATCCCGAACGTGCTACGCGACGTCGTAACACGGTATTGAGTCAAATGGAGAAATACCATTATATCGACGAGGTTACCCGCGATTCCGTTATGGCTTTGCCGCTGGAGTTGCATTACCGTTCGGTAGATCACAAGCAAGGTACGGCACCCTATTTCCGAGAGTATCTGCGCGGTGTATTGACCGCCAAGGAGCCGCGCGAGAGTGAGTACGCGGAATGGAACAAGCAACAATATGAGTTGGATAAATGGAGTTGGGAGAACAACCCCTTGTACGGTTTTTGCGAGAAGAACAAGAAACCCGACGGCACCCATTACGACATCTATCAGGATGGTCTGAAGATCTACACGACCATCGATTCGCGTATGCAGCGGTACGCCGAAGAGGCGGTGAGCGAACATATGCAAGCGCAGCAGAAAGCCTTCTTCCGTGAACTCAAACGCAAGAAGAACGCGCCTTTCTCCAAACAGTTGACACAAGAAGAGGTAGACGGAATCATGAACCGCTCCATGCGTCAGACGGACCGTTACCGTATCATGAAACGTGCCGGATACAGTCACGACTCCATCATGGCGGCCTTCATGACGCCGCGCGAGATGCAGGTCTTCACCTACGACGGCATCATCGACACCGTTATGAGTCCGTATGACTCTATAAAATGGCAGAAGAGTTTCCTGCGTTGCGGCTTCATGTCCATGGATCCGCATAGCGGTCATGTCAAAGCATATGTAGGCGGACCTAACTTCAGCTATTTCCAATACGACATGACGACTAAGGGTCGTCGGCAGGTGGGTTCGACCGTGAAGCCTTACCTCTACACCTTAGCCATGGATGAAGGCATGTGGCCTTGTGAGACCTGGGTGTATGACTCCGTGGTCTTCATCCTGCCCGACGGCACCCGTTACGTACCGCGTGATACGCACGATAAGTACCAAGGTGACACCGTAACACTCACCTGGGGACTCAAAGAGTCATCTAACTGGATGTCAGCGTATTTGATGTCGCTCTTCACACCGGAACAGTTAGTGAAGATGATGCGGTCATTCGGTATTCAGGGACAATTAGATCCGGTCGTTTCACTTTGTCTCGGTCCGTGTGAAGTGACGGTTGCGGAGATGGTAGATGCCTATACTGCCTTTGCCAACAAAGGTATCCGAACCGAACCGCTCTACGTCACCCGTATTGAAGATGCCAACGGTAATGTGATCGGTAGCTTCACCCCGCGTACCCACGAAATCATCAGCGAGACAACGGCTTATAAGATGATTTACATGCTTCGTCAAGTGATTGACCACGGAACGGGTGTTCGCATGCGGTACAGATACGGTATCTCGGCACCGATGGGAGGTAAAACTGGTACGACGAACAATAACTCCGACGGTTGGTTCATGTGCTTTACTCCTTCGCTGGTTAGCGGAACATGGGTAGGCGGAGAAGACCGTGGTATCCATTTTGATAATATGGCAGAAGGACAAGGTGCGTCAATGGCGCTGCCTATCTGTGCACTCTATATGCAAAAAGTACTCGCAGATCAGGAATTGGGTTATAATCCCGAGGAGCAGTTCGATGTACCGGCATGGTTTGATCCGAATGAAGGATGTAAGTAAAGTTGAAAGTTGAGAGTTGAAAGTTGAAAGGTTTTAGATACATAGCATTATTAGTCTGTACTCTGTATTCTGTACTCTGTACTCCTCTTTTTGCACAACTCAACACCGACCGCATAACTGCGATCGGACGGAACGCGTTGTATTTTGAGGACTATGTGTTGTCAATCCAATATTTCAACCAGGTCATTCGTCTGAAGCCGTACTTGGCCGAACCCTATTTCTACCGTTCGATCGCGAAGATCCAGTTGGAGGACTATCAGGGGGCATTGAAAGACTGCAACGATGCAATAGAGCGCAATCCTTTCTCTCCGGGTTGTTACTACACACGAGGATATATCTACCGTCAACTCAACCGGTTAGAGGAAGCCGAGGCAGACTATACGCAGGCTTTGCAATTCTCTCCGGAGAACCGCACGTATATGCTCTTGCGGGCGGATACACGTGCCCAGCGTAAGAACTACGATGGAGCGTTGGAGGACATCGAAGCCATGCTCAAACGCGAACCGCAGTCTGCGTCTGTATGGAGCGAGAAAGGTCATGTATGTATCCTCAAGAAAGATACATTACTCGCGTTAGAGGCCTTTGAGCAAGCGGCTTCGTTCGATAAGAACAACCCTGCCGTTTGGTCAGCTTTGGGTGTTACCAACCTGATGCTTGAGCGAGAGGACGATGCGTACGTACAATTGACACAAGCTATAAACTTGGGTTCGAAATGGGCGGGCGACTATATCAACCGAGGTATTATCCATTACAGACGGCATAACTACCGCGGAGCGCTGAGTGACTATGACCAGGCTGTGAAGATCGCTCCACGCGATGCTGATTGTTATTATAATCGCGGCGTAATGCGGCAAGAAGTAGGAGATTATAACCGAGCGTTGGAAGACTTGAATACCGCCCTTTCCTTAGCTCCTGAACGTACCGAGATGCGGTATCAACGGGCTTTGGTAGAGATGCAACTCAAACGATGGAAAGCGGTAGTTGAGGATATGGATTCGCTCATTGCCCGCTATCCGTATTTCTTACCGGCTTATTACATGGCAGCCCAAGCGAAGACACAACAAGGAGATACCAAGTCTGCGTATCGGTATCGTCAGACGGCACAGGATTTGGAGTCCCGCAAGGAAGAGATACAAGCCCAACAGGCAGCGCAGCCGAAGACGGACATGCTTATTGCAAACGCTCAGCCGCAGAAGAAAGATCATCGCAAGGAGTTCTCGGCTTCTACCGCACAGAGTCAGAACGACCTGCCCGAAGAAGAACAGAAATACGATTCGCAGACACGCGGAACGGTGCAGAAACGTTATCAGGATGTCGTGAACGAACCCAATATCGTACTTAGCTACTACAGTCAGGATTTGAGTCTAAGGGGCACGAACTACTACCAAGTGCTGGTTGATCAACTCAACCGTCGTGAAGTACTGCCGGCTGCCTTGCGATTTACCAACCAAGAGATCGCCCTTACGGCGGAGATGGTAGACTACCATTTTGCGCAGATCAACCGGTTAGTGGGAGACTTCGATAATGCGGAAGGTTATTTGGCACGCGCGATCGAGTTTGCCATCATTAAGGATTACACCAGTGCCGTCGATGACTGCACCAAGGCGATTGTATTGGCAGATAAAGAACTTGAACCAATCATTTGTTTCTGCCGTGCTACCTGGCGTTATCGTATGGAGGAAGCAGACTATGAACTAATGATGCGGGACTATGATCAGGTACTGCGCCTGCAACCCGATTTTACGTTTGCACTCTATAATAAAGCGAACCTGCTATGCTCCAAGAAAGAATACTTGGAGGCGATTCAGTATTATTCGCGCGCGATCAGTGTAGATCGGGATTTTGCGGAGGCGTATTTTAATAGAGGTCTGACTTATATCTATATCGGCGAGAATGAGAAAGGTTTGGCGGATCTGAGCAAAGCCGGTGAGTTAGGAATCTATCAGGCATATAATTTGATAACACGATTTAAATGAAATATTTAAGATACATATTGGTTCTTTTTCTCTTGGTCTTTTTGCTTGTTCCTCTAAGAGCCCAACTGCTCTATGAAATCAGCGGTAAAGGGGTGAAGAGCAAGTCGTATGTTTTGGCGACGAATAAATTCGTGGAGATGACATTCTTGGATACGATCCCGAATGTATTCAAATGTTTCTCCCGATGCAATAAGGTTATTACCGAGTTTGCCATGCAGGACTACGAGGCGATTGCAGCATTACGGCAAGCGGCGCTCCTACCCGATTCGGTCAAGTTAAGCAATTTCTACTCGGAAAGTGAATACACCTATATTGATAATGCGCTGAGGACACAATTGGGAATGGGTTTGGATAAATTATGCCGTATGAAACCGGCTTACCTGACCGAGATGGTACGGACCGAGTTGATGAAACAATGGTTGGGCTATAACGAACAACGGTCGATGGAAGGGTTCTTTGAGTCGGTTGCTGCGGAACGGAATATTCCTATTCTGGGATTAGACCATATTGGCGAGACGATGTACATGCTCTTTGACCGCGAGCCTTTTCATTGGCAATGCAAAGAGTTATTGAAAGTGCTGGAATATCCGGAGAATGAGGTGAAGCAGGAACGTACGATTCGCGAGATGTATTTAGACGGACGACTCACCGATATTGCTTACCAAGTGGAAGGTCCGGACAATACGACCAGTATCTCGTTTTCGGATTATAAAGTATATTGTCAACGGAATATAGAATGGGTCAAGCGACTCAAAGACTATCTGGCGGAAGGCGGTGCGTTTATCACCTTGGATGCTGTCTATCTGGGCGGAGACAAAGGACTGCTGCAACAATTACGCGCGGCAGGCTATAGGGTTCGACCCGTTAATAGAGGAAGTGTTAAATAGCTAATATTATAGTTAATTGATAATAAAATGAAAAAGGTATTTTCTGTATGTATCGCGCTTTTTATGGCGCTGAGTATGAATGCTGCTGAACGCGGTAAGTTTATTCACGTAGATGCTTCGGTGAACAAGAACCTGAAGCCCCAACTGGCTTTTGTGCAAGACCGTAAGGACGGTAAAGACATCACTTCACTGCTAGTTCAGACGGTTAATGTCAACCAATTCAATGAGTTCACCGATGATTCGCGTGTTCTGCTGCGTTTTGACGATGGTATCGCCGTTCGTTTGAACCGTGTAGCAGGTTCCGGTGTATCAACCCGTAAGTACAGCAAGAAAAACGGTACGGCAACGATTTCATATTATGAGACCGTAACGCAGTATGAAGTAGCTCCGGAGGTGATCGAAGAACTTGAGAAAGGCGGTAAGATCATCAAAGTACGTATCGTGTTTATGGCCAATGATGCGAAAGACTATGATATCGCAGAAGGCTATCAAGAGAAGATGTCGGCTGACCTGCTCAAATCCTATCAGGATGCAGCATTGAATAACAAGAAAGCAAACGGAGACCTCAGTGACGACGATTTCTAAATATCTATCGCTTATTGGTCTTTTGCTCCTGGTCCTTTGTCCGGCAAAAGCTCAGATCAGTATGTCTGAACTGAGTGATTCGCTTTTTGCTTACACCTGTTTCTCCCGTGTATGGAGTGCGCCGGTGAGGGTAAAGAACATGCGTATCAGCGGCAATAAAGTAGTGCTTTACACCAACGGTACGCTGCGTGACTATCGCTGGACGCCGAACAATATCGCAGACATTAAGCGTAAAGTCAGCTTTTGGACTTTGGGGCATACCAACGGTCAGGTAACTATTTATAGTGCCAACACAGATATTGAGACCCTCATTACTGAATGTGCTAAGAGCCCAGCAGTGAGCAGCAAATGTCAAAAAGACAAATGTGACTTGACGGATAAGACGATTGCTCTGTATCCAAGTCACGGTCTCTATTTCAATCGGGATCGCAATGAGTGGATTTGGCAGCGGGCGACGTTATGGACGACCGTGGAAGACCTGTACAGCCAAGAGTATGTGCGGCTCATTAAACGTATGTTGGAGAATGCCGGAGGAACGGTGCTGATGCCTCGTGCCGGACTGGACCAACAAGAACCGGGTATATCCGGTATGCCTCGCTGGACTGAAGGCGCACGGTACTGGATGATGAACGAAGGGGTGGACTCTTCCCTTTGGGATCTATACGAGGGCAATGAATACAAAGACGACATGAAATGTCGGGCGATGTGGATTAATGCACAGGAGACGCCCATAGACCTTTGCCTTGCTTTCCATACGGACGGCAATGACAGCGGCAATGACAGCACCGTTATCGGTACACTCGTCATCTATACCGCAAAGGACGATGACGGTCAGTATGTGCTGCGCGACGGACGTAATAGAGAGAAGACGAACCGCAATTTAGCGGACTGGATCCAAACGCAAATCACAGAAGACTTACGTCATATCGCTCCCGAATGGACGAGACGTCAACTCAAAGAAGCCAATTACTGCGAGACACGCGTCCCGGTCGTACCAAGTGTTATCCTTGAGTTGCTGAGCCATAAGAACATGGCAGACATGCGGTACGGTCTTGATCCGAAGTTCCGCTTTACTGCCGCGCGTGCCGTGTATAAAGGTGTATTAAGGTATCTGAATGGTCGTGATGCGACCGTTCAGCCGCTACCTGTGCAAGAGTTGGGTATCGGTACTGACGGTATACTCCGTTGGCAAGTACCACTGGATTCGTTAGAGCCAAGTGCAACACCAACCTATTATATGGTGTATGTACAAGCCAATGAAAATGAATGGGATGTGCAACAAGTGGAGAATGCCACCGAACTACAACTCGAGTTAACTCCCGGCATTCGGTATAACTACTATGTCGTGGCAGGAAATGAGGGAGGTCTCTCCTACCCTTCGCCCATTATCAGTGCGTATAAAAACAGCCAAGCAGCCAATGACCAAACGGTACTTATCGTTGACGGTTTCAACGATGTGTATGGTCCTGAATGGTTTGCAGACAGTACTTATGCCGGTATTGTGCCGGGTAGTTATGCCTGCGAGGATCGTTTTAGTTGCGCCTATATCGGTGAGGTATGGAACTACACCCGTTCGGACGAATGGAAGAACGATGATAACTGCGGATGGGGATCCTGTTATCGCGACCATGCAGGTCAATTTACCATCGGCAATACGCATGACTACGCAACCCTTCATGGTCGTGTCCTGCAGCAAATGGGAATCAGTTATGTCAGTTGTACGGCAGGAATGGCAGAAGTGATCAGTAATCAGGGTTCAGTTTTCAGACTCATCGACTATATATGCGGCAGACAAAAGCAACCACTCACTGCTAACAACCAAGCGTTTATCGCCAAGTATATGGATAATGGCGGACGTCTTTTGATCAGTACGGATCATTTCAGTGCGATTGACCCTATATGGGCGAAACGCTACCTGCATGCCTCGTCCTATGCTTCGCATGCAACCCGCAGCGGACGTATCCGAATAGATGGGAAACGAGTCTTCCAACTGGTGATGGAGCCGAACGAAGAGCAACTATTCTCTTGTCATCCCGAAGGACTCAAAGCCGAAGAAGGAGCGGTCAAGATCGCAACGTATGAAGATATGCATGTACCGGCGGCTATAGGAACGCCAAAGAAGAGTATCGTGTTCGGTTTCCCCTTAGAGGCCGTACGAGCATATGAGAAATTATACCAACAATCCATAGAATGGATATTGAACAATGACTAAGAAAAAGAACTTACCTGTTTTTGAGAACATCGAGATCACCGGCGTTGCTGCAGAAGGCAAAGCATTGGTGCGGATCAATGATATCGTTTGCTTTGTTCCTAACTGCGTACCGGGCGATATTGTGGACTTGCAGATCACGAAGAAGAAACACTCCTTCATGGAAGCGAAAGTGCTGCGGATCGTGAAGCCGAGTAAGGTGCGTTGTGAAGCGAGATGTAAGCATTTTGGCGTGTGTGGAGGTTGCAAATGGCAGATCCTACCCTATGCGGAGCAACTCAAATACAAGCAACAACAGATTGTGGATAACTTAACTCGTATCGGTAAGATAGAGTTGCCGGAAATCAGTCCTATTTTAGGTTCGAAGCATATCTACGCGTACCGTAATAAGTTAGAGTTCACTTGTGCCGACCGCAAATGGTTGCCTTGGGAGGAGATAGAAGCAGCCGGAGGTTTGGATCAGATCGACAGTACATACGGTCTCGGTTTTCATATCCCGAACTGCTTTGATAAGGTATTGGATATCCAGGAATGCCATTTGATGCCGGATATAAACAATAGAATACGGAATAGCGTACGCGAGTATGCACGCACGCATGGATTGACGTTCTATAACGAACACACGCACGAGGGACAAGTACGGACACTTATTGTGCGCAATAACCACAAAGGTGAGTTAATGTTGATTGTATCGTTTGGCGAAAAAGTGACAGAGGCATGTATGCAACTCTTAGAATATCTGCATAACGAGTTCCCGGAGATCATTTCATTGCTATATGTAGAGAATACAAAGTTCAACGATACAATCGGAGACCTGGAGGTAAAGACCTATTTCGGACAGGAATATATCCTGGAAGAGATGGAGGGATTGCAGTTCAAGGTAGGTCCTAAGTCCTTCTATCAGACGAATACGGAGCAGGCATACGAGTTGTATAAAGTAGCGAGAGAGTTTGCCGAACTGACCGGAGATGAGTTGGTTTATGACCTTTATACAGGTACCGGAACGATTGCCAATTTCGTATCCCGCAAAGCCATAGAAGTCATTGGTATCGAGTATGTGCCGGAAGCAATCGAAGACGCAAAAGTCAATTCGAAGATAAACAATATTGAGAACACACGTTTCTTCGCAGGCGACATGAAGGATATTTTGAATAATGCGTTTGTAGCCCAATACGGTAGACCGGACGTTATTATCACCGATCCGCCACGCGCGGGAATGCACGAAGATGTGGTAAATGTGATTCTCAATGCCGCGCCCAAACGTATCGTTTATGTAAGTTGTAATCCGACGACGCAGGCACGCGATCTCGCGCTGCTGGATGCCAAATATAAAGTAACGAAAGTGCAACCCGTGGATATGTTCCCGCACACCCAACATGTAGAAAATGTAGTACAACTATGCTTACGTTAATCATACTCTTAATTTATTTCGTATCCTTCACGGATAAACCGCAGACAGGCACTCCGTGTCTGTCGGAACGCGCGGTAGCACAACGCACCAAATGGAATATACCAACGGACGAATTGGACTATCCGGTGAATGCTGCGTATTTGGACAGCCTGAAGCGGATGGGCGTAACAATTCAACATTGCAGCCGTTGGTTCAACGGAGCGACGGTGGAGATGAGCGCACAGCAAGCAATTCAAGTGGAAGCTTTGAGTTTTGTAGCGGACGTAGAGATGACACGCGATAACAGTGCGCCCGATTACAGTCCCCGCAAAAGAATGTTTAACAGCCAACTATTGGTAGCCAACAACTCTAATTATTGGACGGACGACCAATTAGCTCTGTATAACTTACTACCGCTGCATAACGCAGGATACGAAGGACAAGGAATCCTGATGACGGTATGTGACGGAGGTTTTTACAATGCGAACACTTTGTCTTGTTTCCGGCAAACGCAGGAGTTGGGACATTTTGATTTCACGGACGACACCGATGATTTCTATGGTAGTACAGGTGCGCATGGAACAGCATGTCTGAGTTCTATTTCCGGTATACAGGAAGGGTTTCATGGTGCGGCAACTCGTGCCAATTACTACTTGATGCGTTCCGAAGAGAGTGAACCGGAGTCCCCAAAAGAGATGGATAACTTGGTAGCTGCTTTGGAGAAATCCGATTCCTTAGGCGTGAATGTCTTCTCTGTATCGTTGGGGTATGCCAATTTTGACAACGAATCTTGGTCACTCAATAAATATACTGATTTGGACGGTAAGACAACGCGCGTGAGTCGCGCCGCCACGATAGCAGCCCGCAAAGGTATGTTGGTATGTGTAGCGGCAGGCAATGATGGAAATAATTCATGGCGTACGATTAGTGCCCCTGCTGATGCCGATAGTATCCTGACCGTAGGCGCCGTAACGACAGATAGTATCATGGGAACATTCTCCAGTTATGGTCCTTCGTCCGACGGTCGTGTCAAACCGGAAGTGTGCGCCGTAGGTGCACAAGCAACACTCATCAATTACAGAGGAGTTATCTATACCGGTAACGGAACCAGTTTTGCGACGCCTCTGTTGGCAGGAATGGCGGCATGTCTATGGTCGGCTTTGCCGAACGAGGACGCGATGCAAATACGTGAACGTATAATCCGTTCTGCACATTTATATCCGAGTTATGATGCCGAAAACCATATGGGTTACGGTATTCCGAACGCGTGGGCGGCCTATCAAATGGATATTCATACCGGCGTAGAGTCGGTACGAAATGCAGATACCGAGAGTCGGAAGATTCTTCAAAACGGACAGATTTATATTATCCGAAACGGGGAGACTTATACGATTACAGGCATCAAAAAAAGGTAGGCTAACTATATCGCACCGCTACAACCTCCTACCCTTGCTTCGGTCAAGACCTGGGGGAGTTCAGAGGGAGCTGGTCGTATAGTACCTACCTATAACTCTCAAAAGCGGGTGCAAAGGTACTGCTTTTTTGTGACATATGCAAATTTTTGGACAAAAAAGTGCTACAAAACTTCATAATTGATCGAATTCGGGCCGAGATTCCCTTCGAACCGAATGCAGAAAAGGACGGTTTATTCACCGCCCTTGGTGCGTTTATCATCAGCCGTGATCCCCGTAAAGCGTTTATCTTGCGCGGCTATGCCGGAACTGGAAAGACGAGTGTGATGAGTGCGGTCATTCGGGCTTTAAAGAAATTGAATCAACCTTGTATCTTACTTGCTCCTACCGGTCGGGCAGCCAAGGTATTGAGCCGTTATTCGGGTGAACAAGCCTATACGATCCATAAGCAGATCTACCGACAGAATCAGTTAGGCGTTGAAGCCTTCTCGCTGTCGGACAACTTGCATAAAAACACTCTTTTTATCATAGATGAAGCATCCATGCTTTCAGCAAATCGGGACAATACAACCTTCGGCAGCGGTTGCTTGCTGGACGACTTGGTGCGCTATGTGTATAACGAGAAAGGATGCTCCCTACTCTTGCTGGGCGATGATGCCCAATTACCGCCGGTAGGCAGTACGAAAAGTCCGGCGTTGGATGCGGACTATATGGCAAACAGTTATCAGTTGTCAGTAGTCAGTTATCAGTTGACACAAGTAGCCCGTCAGGCACTGGATAGCGGTATACTTTCCGAAGCAACTCGGATAAGGGAGAGTATTGAACAAGTAGGGGTAAAGTCTAGGATTAGTAGTCAATACTTAGTTAATAGTAACGGGCGAGATATTATTCGTCTTAACGGAGAAGAGGTGATTGAGAGTTTGGAGAACAGTTGGCGGGAGGTTGGTGCGGAAGAAACGCTGATCATTGCGCGGAGCAACAAGATGACAAATCTGTACAACGGCGGTGTACGTGCGCGGGTGCTATATAAGGAAGAAGATCTATCCAACGGCGACCGAATCATGGTGACGAAGAACAACTATTTCTGGGCGAAAGAGTATGAGGATTTAGAGTTTATTGCCAACGGCGATATGTTTGAGATTCAGCGCCTTACCAACCGCCACGAGTTATATGGGTTTCAATTTGCAACCGCCTCGTTACGTTCGGTGGATTATAACTGGGAGATCGAAGCTTTGGTTTGGATCGATACCCTTATGACCGATAGTCCGGAAGCCAATTATACGTTGCAAAGGGAGTTATTCAGCCGCATCGCAGAAGACTATCCGGAGATACGCAACAAGAAAGAGTTGATTAAAAAGATCTACGATTCACCCTATTTCAATGCGCTACAGATACGTTTTGCTTATTGTGTAACTTGCCATAAGGCGCAAGGTGGACAATGGAAGCATGTGTACATTGATAGCGGTTTTACGGAAGAATGGATCAACGGGCTCACGGAGACCGAAAAACGGGAGTTCCTACGATGGTTATACACGGCTGTGACGCGTGCGACCGAAAAAATATACCTCTTACGATAAAAAAAGCAACAAATATTTGCATATATGCAAAATATTTTGTAATTTTGCACGCAAAATTGGATAACACAAACAAAATCTATTTATTATATGCGATTTAAGAACTTTTATGCCCTTATGGCGATTCTCGCTATCAGCGTGATGACCGGCTGTCGTTCAAAGATGGACCTGGATAACATCGACGCGAAAGCCGAGGTTCAAATGGGTGTTGCGCTGCCTGTAGGTAGTATGCATGCCACAATCGGCGACTTCTTCGGCGCAGGTATCGGAGATTTCTACGTAGACACTATTCCAGAAAGTGAAGGCGGACACAAAGATGTTATTACCTGGAAAAAGGCGTTTGACATTGAGCGTAATTTCCATGCCGATTCTCTGGATTTGACGAACATGGTTTCCAGTAAGCAACTTTCTTTGGATGTGTATGAGAAATTGCCGGAATACTATGCACCGGGAACGACGGACAAGATCATCTACGGAGACGGATCTCAGTATACGCTGCGATTCGATATGCCGGTGAACCTGAAAGGTATCAACAAAGAGTTAGGCGGTGATCGTCTGGATAGCGCGTTGATTGAGATGGCACGTTTCACATCCCAGATCAATCTTCACAACGGTCTTCCATTGGAGTGGAACTGGATTGATGAAGTAACGCTGGAGATGGGTCCGCAGATCAAACGTCCGAACGGTAATATCATGACGGTTTATCAGAAAGGTGAGGCAGGAAGTTACGGCCAAAATATCAACACAGATATTGATGCATTCACAATCTGCTTGATGAAGAACCTTCATCCGGCAAGTTGGAGTTTGTATGACCTTGATAACGTGATCGACTCTTGCCAATTCTTTATTACGTTCAAGTTCACCATTCCGAACGGCAAGACGATTACAGTGCCGAAGGATGCCGGCTTTGATTATAATCTCAATGTGGAGTTTATCCGTTATTCGGCTATTTGGGGTAAGTTCGTTGCTTCATCCGAGATGCACGATGAAGATACGATTCTTATCAGCGAGTACATCAAGGATCTGGACTTCATCTCCAAATGGAACTTGCCATTCAATGATCCGAAAATTGATATGCAGGTGATTACCCAAATCGCAGGTGCATTGGTACTGAATGGTGACTATCTGTATGCAGAGGATGTGAACCATAACAAATCCTATGCGGAATTCTACGGAGACCGTCGGCATAACTTCAAACCGACTATTGTTGAGGGTCAGTATTTGCCGTTGACTAGTGCAATCGGTGATTCAACGGAGAATATTCATATCCCGTTCAGCAAAGCAGAATCAGAAGGTCGTATCGACCGTTTGTTCCAAAATATGCCTCAGATGCTGGCGTATAAATTCAACGTTAACTTCAACTATCAGGAGACGCCGCAGATTCGTATCACGCCTAATACGGGTATCCGAATCCATGCGACGTGCACACTGCCGTTGATCTTCAACGAAGGTCTGCACATGGAATATAAAGATACGATGCCCCTTGATATCAGTCAATTCAGTATTGATTCGTTGTTAGCCGGTGTAGAAGTGATCGACACACTCAAAACGACGAAGGTGCAAATCTTACTGCATGCTAAGAACGAGATACCTTTGGATATCAAGGCAACTATGCTTTGTTTGGATGAGAACGGCAATGTTGTGATGGATCCGACCAATCCGACCAAACCGTTCACTCTCTTCCAGCAAGATACAATTATGCTGAAGGCTCCGCAATATGAGAAGAAAGGCGGTAGTTGGCAGGCTACTAAACCTGGCGAGACGACTATTGCTGCGCATTTGACGATAGCAGAGGCGAACTTGTTCCCGAAAATCAAGAAGTTGGTTTATTCCGCCGCCATCGACGATGATTCTTTGGCAGAGGCGTACAAACAAGGTCTAAGCAATGTCCGTATTACGGAAGACCAAGGCTTGACGCTCAAGATCGGCATCAGCGGTGAGGTAGATGCGATTCTCAATTTTGGTAAAGACGATAATAAATAAGGAGGGCTAAACAATGAAAAAGTATATTTTGACAGCCCTTGCGGCAATTGCGACACTCAGTATTAGCGCACAACAGGTGACGACCCTCTATTTCTTAGAGAACACCCCTATGCGTCATACGATCAACCCAGCCTTCCAGCCGGTAAGTAACGGCTATATTAACTTCAGTCCGTTTGGTTGGACGAGTTACAGTATAGGTAACAACTCGTTGACACTCAGCGATTTCATTTACTACGATAAGAATGTCGGTTCTACTATCACCATCTTACATCCGGAGGCAGATAAAACCAAGTTCCTTAATCAGATTCGTAGTATGACCTATTTTAACACGGATGCTACCATCGGTATATTGAACATAGGTGTACGAATCAAGGATGCCGGCTATCTTATGATCGGCATCAATGAAAAGATGGAAGCCGGTGTGACGCTGCCTAAGTCGATTTTCGATTTCTATTATGGCGGAGGAATGAAAGAACTCAACGGAGGCAATAACTCATTTAGCCTCTCCGGTTTGAGTACCGGCGCAACAGTCTATACGGAAATCAGCGGAGGATACAGCCACAAGATAAACGAGCATTGGACGATCGGTGGTAAGCTCAAGTTTCTGTTAGGTACGACATACGTAGGCTTCAACAACAAGAAGCTGGATATCAATGCCAGCACCGAAGAGTGGCGCTTGCAAGGTGATCTTGGTATAACGATGGCTTCTGCGCCGATTCTCAACAGTGCCTACATGGCCAATTATATCAGTGGTAAGGATGCTCGCCAAATCGTCGATGGTATCACGAACGGTGATTTCGATGGTTCACAACTCATCGACCTCTCCGATCCGCGTGCATTGATATTGAATGCTATCAAGCCCGCCGGTTATGGAGCAGCCTTGGATTTCGGTTTTACATGGAAGCCTATTGAGCAATTACAATTAAGTCTGGGCCTTACCGACCTCGGTTTCATCTATTGGACGCATGCTTCGCAGTACAACTGCAAGGTTGATACCTCTTTTGTTGGTGCCGGTGAGATCGAGTATAGCGACTATCTGGATGAGAACGGTAAGTTCTCCACTCAGATGCTGTTAGATTCAGTGACAAACAACATGCTGGGCCTGCTTTCGGGCTTCAGGATGAGTGCCAGTGCAGCCAACGGTTTTGCCCGCATGACTTCGGCGCGTTTGAATGTAGGTCTGGATGCTAATTTCTGGGAGAATCGTATCGGTCTTGGTGTTGTATCGGCTACACGCTTGTACAACGCTCGCTTATATGAAGAGGTTACGTTCGGTTTTGCTTTCCGTCCGGTCAATTGGTTCAATATTGCCGCTACCTACTCGCTGCTGAACAACGGTAAGTACAGCAATATCGGTGCCGGTATCAGTTTTATGCCGTACGATGGTTTGAACTTCTTGTTAGCTTGCGACTATATCCCGACGAGCTATGCAAAAGCTCCATCTGCAATCACACCGGGAAGCAATCCTATCTATTGTATTCCCGATCAGACGAAGATGTTTAACATCAGTATGGGCGTTTCTATCTGCTGGGGTTCCAACCGTCGCGACAAAGATAAAGATGGCGTATGGGATAAGATCGATATGTGTCCGGAGACTCCGCGTGGTGTAGCAGTAGACAGCGTAGGCTGCCCGCTGGATGAAGACCACGATGGTGTACCTGATTATCTGGATCATTGCTTGGGAACCTTACCGGAAGCAAGAAGATATGTGGATACGTATGGATGCGACATGGATACAGACGGTGATGGTGTAGAGGATTACAAAGACCTCTGTCCAAATACGCCGCGTGAAGCATGGGGTAAGGTAGACAGCGTAGGTTGTCCGCTGGATACAGACGGTGATGGTGTAGCGGACTTCTTGGATGAGTGTCCGGGTACGCCAGAAGCAGCATATGGACGTATTGATGCCAAGGGCTGTCCGATAGACTCTGACGGAGATGGAGTACCTGACTACTTGGATGAGTGTCCGGGTACGCCGGAAGCTGCATATGGACGTATTGATGCCAAAGGCTGTCCGATAGACAATGATGGTGATGGTGTACCTGACTATATGGACGAATGTCCGGATACGCCGGAGAAAGCTATCGGCTTCGTAGATGCCAAGGGTTGTGAGTTGGATAGCGATGGCGATGATGTACCGGATTATAAGGATGAATGTCCGGCTGTAGCTGGTTTGAAAGAGAATAAAGGCTGTCCGGAAGTGAAACGCGAGGTACGTCAACTGCTGCAGAAAGCTATGCAAGGTATCGAGTTCGAATCCGGAAAGGCAACTATTAAGAAGAAGTCGTATCCGCTGCTTGACCAGATTGCTGCCATCTTCGTTGAGAATAGCAACTACATCATTGAGGTGCAGGGTCATACGGATAACACCGGTAAGGCAGAGGTTAATAAAGCCCTCTCGCAGAAACGTGCAGACGCGGTTCGTGACTACATGATTGCAAAGGGTGTTGACTTCCAACGTATGACAGCTGTTGGTTATGGTTCAGAGATGCCGATCGCTGATAACAAGACCAAAGCCGGTCGTGCTAAGAACCGCCGCGTAGAATTCAAGATCAGCTTTGAGGAAGTACACTATGAGACGATCCTGGACCACGCTGATCCGGCTACAGAAGAGAAATAATTGAAGATTTAAATTTTATATAATATGGGAAGAGCGTTTGAATATCGCAAAGCGACAAAACTGAAAAGATGGGGACATATGTCCCGTACATTCACAAAGTTAGGTAAAGAAATCACGATTGCAGCCCGCGAGGGCGGACCGGATCCGGACTCTAACCCTCGTCTGCGTGCACTGATCCAACAGTGTAAACGTGAGAACATGCCGAAGGACAATATCGACCGCGCCATCAAGAAAGCGACCGATAAGTCATCGGAGGGATACAAGGAAATCAACTATGAAGGATACGGACCTCACGGCATTGCTATCTTCGTGGAGACCGCAACCGATAACCACATGCGTACAGTAGCCAATATCCGTTCGTACTTCACCAAGTTCGGCGGTACGCTGGGTACGCAGGGTAGTTTGCAATTCCTGTTCGACCGCAAGGCATGCTTCACCGTAACGATGAAGGACGGTATTGATCTGGACGAACTGGAGCTCGAGTTGATTGATTTCGGTGTAGAGGAACTCGGTGTGGACGAGGAGGAGAACACCATCGTGATCTACTCAGATTTCGATGCAGCTGTCTCAATGCAGAAATACCTCGAGGACAACGGCTTTGAGATTCAGTCTATGGAGTTTGTTCGTATCCCGAACGATACCAAGGAGTTAACCGAGGAGCAACGTGAGTCTGTACAGAAACTCATCGACAAGATCGAAGAGGACGAAGATGTACAGAACGTATTCACCAACATGGCCGAATGATCATCGAAGATTACTTTAAATTAACAGAACGTCAGGCGCAGCAATTCGCTGCGCTTGACGCGCTTTACCGCGACTGGAACAGTAAGATCAATGTGATCTCGCGAAAGGATATCGATAACTTGTATGAGCACCATGTGCTGCACTCGTTAGCGATTGCTAAGTTACTTCCTTTTATGCCCGGCACGAGTATTATGGACATCGGTACCGGCGGTGGTTTTCCGGGTATACCGTTGGCGATTTTGTTTCCGGAGTGCCAATTTTTGCTGATTGATTCGATCGGAAAGAAGATCAAGGTAGCGAGTGAGGTAGCCAAGGCTTTAGGACTCACCAATGTGGTATGCAAGCAGGAACGCGTGGAGGAAGAGAAGCAGAAGTTTGATTTTGTCGTTTCCCGTGCCGTAATGCCCCTACCCGACTTGGTTAAACTTATTCAGAAGAACATCTCCAATAAGCATCGTAATGCGGTGCCGAACGGGCTGGTTGTACTTAAAGGCGGCGACCTGAAAGAAGAACTCCGCCCCTTTAAAGAGGCGGAGATTACTCCGTGCAACACTTGGTTCAAGGGCGAGTGGTTTACTACCAAACAGGTTATTTACCTGCCTCTATAAGTTGGCCTTGAAGGGTGTATGTTTTTGCTCCGCGCTGGATATAGATCTGTCCGTCGCGGAGTATTTTATGAATCTTCAAATCTTCAAATCTCAAATCTTCCAATCCTTCTTCTGAAGGTCTATACCCGTCGCCCATCGGCTCTTTATGCGTCATGGCATAATCGAGATACATCTCTAACATCGTGTATCCCGAAGCATGACGAACGTTATTATCCGGCGTCGTCGGGTCACAACCATTAGCACTCTCCCACTCGTCCGGCATACCGTCCTGGTCCGTATCCACTAATGCTGCAACGGACGGATAAGCGTAGAACCCTTCTGCATCTGCCGCATTGTCAATTATACCTTTCTTTTTAGCTACACTACCGACATAAGTATGCGTTGCGTTCTTGGTGTCCACTATGAGACGCAGCTCCACATGATCACGCGGGAAGCAACCGGCCGTATCCAATACGGTTTGGTACGCCTTTTCGGCTGTCTGGTAATCGCCTACGGCATAGGCATACATATCAAAATCATAGCGTCCGTAGATGGAATCCATCGTCCATCGCCACCATGGCGTCTTAGTACGAATGAGCGAATCTACCCGAAGAGATGAAACCGGATAAATAGTGCTATTCTCCGAAGTCACAGCCGACCAGTTATCTGCCGTAGCTGATGGGTTACCATCCATCACATTGCCGGAAACATACCAATAACTTGGTCCCCATGAGGTAGCCTTACCGGAACGGTTATAATTCGAACGGAAGAATAACATCTTATTCGTTGTATTCGGACCTTTCTTATAATAGTTATTGATAAAATTGCACTCATGTACAGAGTTCAAACCATTGTACTCACCTTCTGCCAGTTTGGCTGTATTCTCACCGCCATGACAGCCTGTACTGCCTCCGTAATAATTATAATTGACGTTATTGATATAATCCAAATAAACGACCCAATCGTTACTCTGAGCGCCATTAAATCGGCATGAACGACCGTTATTGTTTGCCAATAAATTATGATGGTACGAAGCTGGAGAACCACCCCATTGACAACCATATCCACGCTGACCTTTTCCGTTTCCAGCATCAAATAATCCCTCATGAATAATACAATACTGGACGGTAATAAAATGGCTGTCATTCGTATTCATGTTCTCTTCAGAAGACCATCCGAAATCACAGTGGTCTATGATATAATTCTCGCAGTTTTCTGCCGAAAAAGCGCTGGCATTCAAAAAGTTACCGTTTGCATCTTCATTACCTATACGGAAGCGGATATTACGGAGGATAAAGTTTTTAGAATTACCCAGATTCACCTTGTTATGGGTAATCACGATACCCATTCCCGGAGCTGTCTGTCCAGCAATCGTATAGTTCTGACGGCTAATTCTTAGGTCCTTAACAAGCCGAATTTCTCCAGATACCGCGAAACATATCGTTAAGGGTTCACCGGGATATTGTTGTACCGCCCAGCGGAGAGTGCCTTCTGTGGTTCCGTTTGCATCGTCCTCCAGCGAGGTGACGTACACCACTTTACCTCCGCGGCCTCCGGAAGTGTATTTTCCGAATCCTTCCGCTCCGGGGAAAGCTACAATCGTGTCTGGCAGTACAGCAGCAGATAAACTACAAAGAAACAAAGTACAAAGTACAAGGGTTAAAATCTCTTTCATTGTATTTCTTGGGTTAAAGCGCGCCAGAGTGCGTCATCCGGCACAGGCGCTGTAATACTTATGTTTTCTTTTTTTACAGGATGAATAAATTCTATTTTACGGGCGTGCAGACAAATACCTCCGTCGGGATTCGAACGCTTTGCGCCATACTTGAGATCACCTTTTATCGGACAACCGATAGCCGCCAGTTGGCAACGGATCTGGTGGTGGCGACCGGTCTCTAAGTTCACTTCCAAAAGCGTGTAGTGGTCGCCCTTAACAAGCGTCTTATACGATAAGATAGCCTGTTTCGCCTCTTTGGCGCCGGGTTTGGTTATATACGATTTGTTCTGTGCCTCATTACGCACAAGCCAATTCTCTAACCGCGATTCCGGTACTTTGGGGCAACCTTGCACGATGGCCCAGTACGTCTTTTTGATCTGCTCGTGACTTTGGAACATGGCATTAAGACGGGTAAGGGCTTTGGAGGTACGGGCAAAGAGCACTACTCCACTCGTCGGTCGATCGAGCCGATGGGTCACACCGAGAAAGACCGCGCCGGGCTTGTTGTACTTGACCTTGATATAGTCCTTAACGATCTCCGAGAGGGGTGTATCGCCGGTCTTGTCACCTTGTACGATCTCGTTGCAGGTCTTATTGACCGCAATGATATGACTATCTTCGTAGAGTACGGTCATAATCCTCTTTGGCGGATAGCCTCGTAGATGAATACGCCAGCAGCCACGCTGACGTTAAGCGATTCGATGGTGCCGGTCATAGGCAGACGCACCTGGTCGGTGCATAGCTTGAGGTTCTCTTCGTAGATACCTTTCTCTTCCGAACCCATGACGATACAGGTCGGTACGGTCATATCCACTTCAGTGTAGTTACGATCGGTATGTTCGGTAGCCGCGACAATACGTAAACCGCTGTCACGGAGGTACTGAAGGGCGTTCTGCAGGTTCTCCACTTTGCAGATAGGCAAACTATGCAGCGCACCGGCAGAGGCCTTGACGGCATCGCCGTTGATAGCCGCACTTCCGCGCGTACCTATAATAATCGCGTGAACACCTGCGCACACGCATGTACGAGCGATAGCTCCGAAATTGCGCACATCGGTCACGCCGTCCAACATCATCAGCAACGGCGTCTTGCCTTCGTCATAGAGGCTCTGTACCAAACTGTCCAGTGGCGTGAACTCTATCGGGCTCAGGAAGGCAATGACTCCCTGGTGGTTCTTGTCCGTAAACTGGTTGAGTTTCTCAAGAGGTACCCGTTGGATCTGCGTACCGGTTCCTTCGAGTTTGAGTAAGAGTTCTCTGCCGATAGCCGAACTCATATCGCGACGAATAAGCACTTTATCGAGTACCTTACCGGCGTCAATCGCTTCCATCACAGCTCGAACACCAAAGATCATCTCTTTCTCCGGCGGACGCTTGGTGTCGTACGTACGTTTCGTGTGTTCACGCTTGATCTCCTCGCGATACTCGTGATTGGAATTGGGGTTGTAACTTTTTTTTATCATAATATGTCTATTTTAATTTTTCGTTAATAAAAATTAATGCAATTACATGCTTTTGCATTTCTCTTCAAAGGATTATACGGAGCGATCCGGTATGATAGTTTGAGTCCCACATCAAATAGGTTTCTCGATGATACCAAACGTTCTTCCTGTCTAAGCGCTGTCACCACGGATGTCAGTTCACGGTGTAAAGGAAAACCATCCCGTGTGTCAGAAAGCATCATCAACGAGGAACGGTCGGCAACCGGGTCAGTCTCTCGTGACAGAGAGAAATCCGCATAGATTCCCACAGATAGATACGATTTGGAATGCTGAGCGGTATAAACAGGAATGTCATAACACAACTCCGCAGCCAGCCACCATTGTATCTTCTGTACATTATGGGTTCCGTTCTGTACCTCCTTAAAAGAACGGGATGCGGCTAATGGGAAAGACTCATACACTCGGTTGTCCTGTTTCAGGAAATAGACCGATAAAGCCGCATTATCTGCGTTCTCCGTCCAAGTACATTGGAGCGGGAATACCACTTTCGGACCCAAATAAGCATTCAACCCGTTCCATGAAAGTGCCAATTGAAGCGGGATGCCCACAGACCAGGTAGTATATAATTCTTTCAGGTTTCCAATGGCATAATCTACTTGTATGGTTTCGTCATCCACATCGATCGTTGTATAGGTATCCGTATAATCGATTTTTCCAAATCCCGCCTGGTGTCTGTCCAAAGTGGCTCCGACCCGAAGCCCGACGATCTGCGAGGAATGGTAACTATAACTGAATAATAATCCTGCATGCACATGAGGAAGCGGAGCGACATACGTGCATTGCGCCCGATAGTCTGCCATTCCGGCTCGTAATCCCGCTTCAAACAAATGCTCAGCGTGAGCCATAAGCGGAAGCGACAGCAAAACCCATATAATTCGTTTCGTTCTCATGGTACCATTCGTTTCTCTGTCCACACCTTTTCTCCTTGTTCATATCGGAAAAGGTACATGCCATGTGTTACTCTCTTCTCGGGAATGAGAACTCCCTGACTGTTATACACTTGCAGATGCAAAGGCTGTTGGTCCTGCGTATCAAGGATCGAGATTATATTCGACCATATACTGCGTCCGTCATCCAACTTGACATTCAGTTGGAACACGCCGCATAGTTCGTTTTGCTCGGCATAGTCATCTTCCGTTGCGCCGGAGATTGGCTGTTCATTCTTATACCACTGGAACGCCGTTGCCGTCCGTTCTGGGAAAAAGTTCCGCAAAGCCACATTGTCGCAGAGTAGTTGCCAGTTGTATTTGTTGACTATGATCGGCCATAGTTTATCACAACGGATGGTGTCGAGACGGAGAGTATAGATGGTGTCTGTACATTTCCATTTAGGATGTAGCACCTCCCTCTCTTGGCTTTCCGCACGCTCAAAGTTAAAAGTCTGACCGCCAATGATCCATGTAAAAGGCAATAAGGTATCGCAAACCGTTGTGTCGGCGGTGATGGTCACCATCTCCGGGCAGCAGACCTGCGTGTTTAGGGTCAGTACATATAGCAGACTGTCGCAACCACGCGGGCTCTTATACAAGATCTCGTACGTGGCAGGCTCGGTAAAGAGCGTGTCTCGCCAGCGATAAGGCATCAAAGTGTCGCAAACCAAGGTGTCGGCAGTAATGGTAATCAAATCCGGACAAGGAGGTTCACAATGTTTTGTGGCTACGTGGAGTTCATAATAAATGCTGTCAAACGCGCAGTAACTGCGGAGCGTGTCGCGCAGGGTGTCTGCCATGATAAACTCCTTGCCGCGCCAAGTAATCTGGCTGAGGGTGTCGCAGACCGTCGTGTCCGTCCGAATGGTGTCGGGCGTCATGCATAGGTGTATCTCTATGTCGTCCAGCGCGAAGTCATTGCCGATGGCATTGTCCACATTGTTGTAGATGGATAGTTGAATAGCCTCCACGCCTACCGGCACCGTGAAATTCATACCTACCAGTTGCCATTTAGAGCTCTCCTGCCAACAAGCGTAGTCGTTAATAAAAGCGGAGTCGAAAGGTATATCGCCGGTATCGTAGGTCGCCAGTTCAGAATTGTTGGTCGGGTTGGTTAGCACGAATTTCAGTCGTGGGTAAGCGTACATACCGGGTCTTCCCATGTATTGTCCCCAAGTCATTACATTCGCCACATACGCGGAGAAGGTTAGTTCGATACCTTCGCATAAATGCTCGATGGTGGTCTGATAGAATGCGGCATTGTCCGCCCGGGCATCTATCTCCAGCAGGTAACCGCGTGTGCGGTCGTTCGGGTAGGTATGGTCGTCTTGTAAATGCCACTGGGATCTTCTGTTCTGTGGCAGATTAGTTACAGAGGTATCGCCGTTGCAGTAACCCGATTTGGTTACCAGGTACTTACCCGCTCCCATGACTCCGAAGCGGTCGGAGGTCAGCTGCGTATAACTCATGCCCGATACAGGTGTTGTACCTACTCTCGGATCATTCGGGTCATTGCCGCCGAAATCTTCCCTAAATAATAGTATGCCGTCCAAACACAACTCCGGCGTCGGCGGTGTAGGCGGCTCGCATTCGTTTACTTTCAGCCTGAACGGAGCGCTCACAGAACGGCAGTTGACACTCTCAATGTTGCCTGCGCCGGAAACGAAAACTTGATACCAGCCTGAATCGGCTTTCTGGGTGGCTGTAAAAGCGAGGGTATTCGTCGTCCCCGCCATTTCAGTCCATGTGATACTATCCATCGAGTGCCACCATTTATACTCCAACGGTTCCGCCATCGTGCCGTCGTTCGTGATTTCTGCACTCAAATTGTTTGCATAGTTCTCGCATACCTCCGGCTCTCCGATGATCTCCGGTTTAGGCAGGCAAAGGTGAATCTCGATGTCGTCCAACGCAAAGTCATTACCGCTGCCGTTACGCTCTACGTCATTGTAGATAAACATCTGGATGGACTCCACCCCCTCAGGAACGGTGAAGTTCATACCAATCAACTGCCATTCGGCAGAAAGGACATTGTCCCGCGCGTATTTCCATGTCTCCGGCGTGCCATACCGCCAATCTGGTTGGATGTCACCCGTGGATTTCTCAGCTAAGACGGAACCGGTAGTCGGGTCTTTGAGCACGAATTTCATGCGCGGATAGACGTAACTGCCGCCGAAATAATCCAACTGTCCCGCATAATGCACATTGACCACATACGCGCTGAAAGTTAGTTTGCTTCCTGCGCAAAGACCATCTATGGTCTTGCTGTAGAACGGCTCTGCGCCGCCTTTACCGTCCACCTCCAAAAGGTAACCTCGGGTCTTATCGTTGGGGTACGTATGATCATCCTGCCGATGCCATTGGATGCCGTTTGCCCAGCCTTCCTTACGGACGGTATAACGACCGGAACCGGGGCCACTGGGGCCGGCATTGTGGTACTGCGAACTCATGCCCGGTACGTTCTGAGAACTTACCGCCGGATCGGATGGGTCATTACCACCAAAATCTTCACGGAAGAGGAGAGTGCCGTCGATGCAGAGCTCTTCTTGCGCCACCAACGGCAGCGCAAGAAAAAGCAATACTATGTAGAATAATCTTCTCACTAATATGCAAGCCACTCGATAAACTCCATCGGATCGGTCGTAAAGGCCATCGGGTCTGCTACCTGTTGCCCGTAGGGATCTAGTTGCACGTAGAACGGTTGGGCATTGGAGCCGAACTGTTCGCGTTGGATGGCGCTGTTCTTATCGCCGATGCCGTCCCGTTTGTCATCGACGAACAGTTCGATGAAGACATAGTTCTGCAGACGAGTCTTGACGCTATCGTCGTCGAGGACGTATGCTTCCATCTTACGGCAGTTAACACAGCCGTAGCCGGTGAAGTCAATGATAACGGGTTTGCCTGTCTGACGGGCAAAAGCCATTCCTTCTTCGTAATCGTTAAAGACAACGCGCCCCTCAATCTCCATAGGAGGCGCAAAGGCAGAGATGGCTTTGACCGGCGCGCCGCGAAGACCCGGTACCAGGTAAAACGCAAAGGCCAGGGATGGGATGATCACGATCGCACGGATGATTTTACGTGGGGTCGATACGCTCCATATATCCCATATAAGATAGATTCCTATGCCCAGGAAGCAAACGATCCAGATAGCGATAAACAGCCAACGCGGCAATATATCCCAACCATACGCCATGTCGGCAACGGAGAGGAACTTAAGGGAGAGGGCCAATTCAAGGAAAGCCAGGGTTACCTTGAAGGAGGTCATCCAGTCGCCGGACTTCGGCGCCTGTTTGAGCCACTGAGGGAACATCGCGAAGAGCGAGAACGGTAAAGCTAATGCGATCGCGAAACCGAGCATGCCTAATGTAGGGGCTAAGAGGGATTTTCCTGCCGCCTCTACCAACAGCGTGCCGATAATCGGTCCGGTACACGAGAAGGAGACAATGACCAGCGTGAAGGCCATGAGCAATATACTCAGGAATCCACCGGTACTACGGGCTTTGTTATCGAGGGCCGTGGACCAAGAATCAGGCAATGTGATCTCGAAGAGTCCGAAGAAGGAGAGCGCAAAAACAACCAATAAGAGGAAGAAGAATATATTCACTACCGCATTGGTACTGAGGTCATTGAGGGCAGACGCACCAAAGAGGAGCGTCACTAAGAGTCCAAGACCTACATAGAGGACAATAATGCTGAGACCATATAGGATAGCATCGCGTTTACCGCCGCCTTTCTTGAGGAAGAACGAAACGGTCATGGGAATGATCGGCCACACGCAAGGGGTGAAGATAGCCAACAATCCGCCTAACAATCCCAGCAGGAAAATCAACCACAGCGACCTGTCGCCATTTTGAATTTTTAATTTTGAATTTTTAATTGGCTCATTGCCGCTTGCGGCATGAGAAGTATATTCCCACACTTCCGGTGCCGTACACATCTTATCGTCGCAGGCATTATAGCGGATAGGCGTGAGATCTGTTTTAGCGAGTGTCACTACGAACGAGTCAGTAAACTCCTCGTCGTATTCTCGTTCACCGAACTCGATGATATTCATGTGCCAACCGGGTTCTATAGCGGCTTTGAGTCGCACACTGTCGCCCACTTCCTCGCCCGTCCATTTAACAGGTTGTACCATCTGCGCCGTCACCATCAGCGGCACACAAGCTAATAAGATAAAAAATAATCTTTTCATTTACTGTTTTGTTTTGAGAGTTGGGCAATGACAAAGCCACGGAGGGTAAAATAGTATTTGTCTGCCGGATTATAATTGGCTTTATATTCGTCATATCGTTGCTGCCAAGCGGCGCGTTTTTCTGGATCCGCGAGTTCCAGTTTTGCCTGTTTGGATATTTGGGCAAAAGAAGTGTTCAGGTCACGCTGATGGGGCGTAAGCGAATTCGGATCGCGATGTTTGGGGTAATGACTAATGACCGTTTTGCCGTTACGATTCGCAATATACACATCGCTGTCTCCATAGATTTTACCGGATAGTTTGTCAATTGTAATATTTAATTCCGCTTGTGCCATATTTGATACCAAATTTTGGTTGATTATTGTACTGAGGTTGTAGTGACATTATACGTCGTTGCCGTCTTTTTGCCGTGTCGTTGCCGAGTGAATACCTTAAATGGGGTTATTTACTTTAATGGTTTTATCTATTTTGAATCGTCTGTTTTATGATTGTGGTTTTGCAAACTATCCACTATATTTACCCACTTCGCTTTCATTTAGTTATATTAAATTTAATATCTTTTGCTTTCAATGGACCTATTATTAATGGCGAAATATATTGATTATATCCGTACACATTTCCAATGTAAATTACTTTTGGTTCTTGATTTTTAACACAGCCTGCCAATACATTATTAAATTCTTCCCAATGAGAACGAATAGTAGAAATATAATCTGTATCCTCGCGGTATTTTACTGTTCTTGTGAGATATTGAGAATAAGCAATAATCGGTTTGTATGCATCTACTTTTCCCTCTTGTCCTGTTTCTAAAAACACAAAATACAAATCCGCGTCTTGGCATATAGAACAATCTTCCGCCATTTTTTGCATTTTATCAATATCATGTTCAAACTCTGTGAGATACCAGTTCTCTTTCTTAACGATAGATTGTGCCTTAAATTCTATCATGGCAATAACAGAGTTTATATCTGTACATTTTGCGTTAAGTTCCAATACCGCCAAGTCAACTTTTTGCCTGCCGAACTCTTTTGGACTCCATTCACAGCAAACAGCATATTGGTTACCATATTTCTTTGCAACTTCATTATGCAAACGCCATGCAATTTTATCGCGAACTTGCAACTCATTCTTGCCTTGAGAACTTAAATAAGCCAACTCATTGTCCGCAAATCCATCATTTAAACTACCCAACAACGAGTTCAAAGTATCTTGGACAAATTTTTGTATTTCGGATATAAAGTTACTCATATTGTATTTATTCTGCGCTGATATTCGTCAGTTGGCATTTTAAACACGTTGTAGTACACTTCTTTTGTCATTTTCAGTTCTGCTAACAAAGAATAATCCCATTCCGGCAAGTTATTTAATTGCTGCTCAATTGACGGTATTAAAGAACTATTTGAATTCACATAATGTTGCTTATACCGCAAATTCACCTCTTTACAAAGTAAATCAACAGCCTCAGAAATAGAGATTTCATCGTCTCTTTGTAAGAGCAAAATGCCGTAATCTCCATTCTCTCCGGCACGCAGATAACTGATGAGTTGAACAAGGGCACTAAGTACATATAGTTCGTTTTGAGGACGCTCAGCAATATATTCCGCCACATAATTCTGCAAATCGAATCCGTGCGTTACCAAATATCCTAAATCAAGTAGTTTCTCCTCTATCGTTGTGCTGTCCCACTCCGAACAAGAACTCTCCAAATATGATTTTGGAGAATGCGGGAATTTCAACTCTCTACTACCATTTTGATAATTAGGATAATAGATTTTTTCTAATACTGTTCTCATAATTATTCTTTAGTTCTTTTTGTTTATCAGGTTGACGGCAGTATGTTCCAATATGGAACTAACTAATTCTCTATTTTTTAACTATTGCATTTTTTGCAACGGTTGGTTCCGATGATTGTTTCCATTTAGGAAACCGTCGGTACTTTTCTTGCTTGTCGCAAAATTTGCGACTACCAAGGTCTCATATGCGGGTAACGCAAAATTTGCGTCTACCACGAATTCACTTCTTATTAACGTGTATAAAATGCACGTTTTTCTTGTTATATGCAAATTTTGCACATACCAATCACTTCTCTCTCTTGATGTGGGCGCCGATGGCATTGAGACGATGTTCGATATCTTCGTAGCCGCGGTCGATCTGGTCAATGTGGTCGATGCGGGAGGTGCCTTCGGCACTCATGGCCGCGATGAGCATCGCGATACCGGCACGGATATCGGGGCTCGTCATGGTGTGGTGTTTGAGTTGGCGCTGGTGATCATGGCCTACCACTACGGCTCTGTGCGGGTCGCAGAGGATGATCTGTGCGCCCATATCGATTAGTTTATCGACAAAGAAGAGGCGGGACTCGAACATCTTCTGGTGAATGAGGACCGTACCTTTCGCTTGGGTAGCAACGACCAACAGGACAGAGAGCAAGTCCGGAGTGAGTCCCGGCCAGGGTGCGTCTGCAATCGTGAGGATCGAGCCATCGAGGAAAGATTCTATCTGATAGTGCTCCTGAGCGGGGATGATGATGTCGTCACCGTCTACGTCAATACGTATTCCGAGGCGACGGAAAGCATCGGGGATGATACCAAGATCACGATAGCCCACTTTGCAGATACGCAGTTCCGAACCTGTGATAGCTGCCATACCGATGAACGAACCTACCTCAATCATATCTGGCAGAAGCGTGTGTTGGGCTCCGTGAAGTTCTTTAACTCCTTCTATCGTCAGGAGGTTAGATCCTACTCCGCTGATCTTGGAGCCCATATTATTGAGGAGACGACAAAGTTGCTGCACGTACGGTTCGCAAGCGGCATTGTAGATGGTTGTGGTGCCTTCGGCAAGGACGGATGCCATGATGATATTCGCCGTACCTGTGACGGATGCTTCGTCCAGGAGCATATAGCAGCCCCTGAGGTGCTTGCCGCTGAAACGATAGGCTAACAATTCCTGGTCGTATTTAAAGGTAGCACCGAGGTTCACCATGCCTTGGAAATGGGTATCGAGACGACGGCGACCGATCTTGTCTCCACCGGGTTTGGCGTAGGTCACTTCACCCAAACGGGCAAGCAGCGGACCGATGAGCATAACCGAGCCACGGAGCTTGTTGCATTTCTTGAGGAAGTCGGCAGAGCGGAGATAAGCGGTGTCGAGTTCACGGGCCGTGAAGGCATAGGTGCCTTTGGTGAGTTTCTCCACCCGCACACCGATGGACGCGAGCAGGTCGATGAGGTTATTTACATCAAGGATATTCGGTAAGTTGTTGATGACCACCGTTTCCTTGGTGAGCAGCACGGCACAAAGCACTTGGAGCGCTTCGTTCTTGGCACCTTGCGGGGTGATCGAACCATGCAGTTTATGTCCTCCTTCTACGATAAATGAAGCCATTTATAATTAAAAATTAAAAATTACGAATTAAAAATTAAATGTAGTTGACCTCTGGGCGGATCTCGATGCCGAATTTCTCTTTGACGCTCTTGCTGACTTGGGCAGCGAGGTCCATGATGTCTTGGGCAGACGCGTTATGGGCGTTGACGATGACAAGGGGTTGTTTGGGCCATACCTGTGCGCCACCAAGGGTGCGTCCTTTCCAACCGCATTGTTCGATGAGCCATGCGGCAGGGATTTTGGACAACCTCTCCCCAGCCCTCCCCTCAAGGGAGGGAGCTTCAAAATGCGGCATGTCGGGATAGAGGGCGAGGAGTGCTTTCGCTTTTTCTTCGGGTACGAAGGGGTTCATGAAGAACGAACCGGCAGAGCCTATTTCGCCGACTTTGGGTAACTTACCATTACGGGTAGCGATGATCTCTTCGCGGGTCTTGGTGGCATCGCCGGGTTGGACTTTATAGACGACCAAGGTGACGATATAACGACCTTTGAGTTCATGCTTGAACGCGCTGTCGCGATAACCGAACTTACACTCGGCATTGGTGAAGACACGCTCTTCGAGGGTCTCGACATCGAGAGTATAGACACGATCAATGACATCTTTGGCTTCCACGCCGTAGGCGCCGACGTTCTGCACGGCCGATGCACCTACTTCACCCGGGATGAGGCTGAGTTTTTCCAAACCGCAGTACCCCATGTCGGTCAGCTGAGCGATCATATCGTCGAGTCGTAAGCCGTTTTGCGCTTCTACGGTGTTGTCATCGAGGAATTTCGCCCGCGCCATACCCGAATGGAGAATGATGCCGTCAAAGTCCTGCGTGAAAAGGAGGTTTGAACCCTGGCCTATATGGAGGATCCGTTCCCCTTTGTGCTCACGGAGCACCTGACGCAACTCGTCCAGCGAGTAGTACTCGATGAACAACTTCGCTTTGGCTTCTAAACCAAAGGTGTTATAGGATAATAAGGATATATTCTTTAATTCTTTCATTCCTTCATTCTTTCATTCCTTAGATGCAGGATGCATCTGACGGCATTCTCCAGTCTCCGCGGGGAGATAATGAAACACTAACTACTTTGGGTCCGTCGGGCATGGCAGAGCGCTTGAACTGCTGGGTGCAGAATCGGCGCATAAAGACATTCAGCCATTTATCGATCGTCGCTTCGTCATACTGCTCTTCGAAAGCCTGGCAGGCCATGTATTTGATCTTCTCTCGAGTGAAACCGAAACGGAGAAAGTAATAGAGGAAGAAATCATGCAAGTCGTACGGTCCCACTTTATCTTCGGTTTTTTGGGCTATCTGTCCGTTCTCATCGGTAGGCAGCAGTTCGGGTGAAACAGGTGTCTCTACCACATCGAGTAAGATGGAGCGGAGCGGTTCGCCGTAGAGGTTCTCTGCCGCATAACGAACGAGGTATTTCACAAGGGTCTTAGGGATACCGGCATTGACAGAGTACATCGACATCTGGTCGCCGTTATAGGTACACCAACCGAGCGCGAGCTCGCTGAGGTCTCCGGTGCCGACGACGAGGCCGTTGAGCTCGTTGGCCAGATCCATGAGGATCATCGTGCGGACACGTGCCTGGGCGTTCTCGTAAGTCGCATCATGGATGTCCATGTTATGGGCGATATCGTTGAGATGTTGGGTTGTAACTTCGCAGATTGAGATCTCGCGGTGCGTGATTCCGAGTTCCTCCATGAGTTGGAGCGCGTTCTGATAGGTACGATCGGATGTACCGAATCCCGGCATCGTCACGCCAACGACACGACTGCGGTCATAACCGAGCAAGTCCGCTGTCTGCACGCAGACGAGTAAAGCGAGCGTACTATCGAGTCCACCGGATATACCGATGACGACGGTCTGAGCATGCGTATGTTCCCAACGACGTGCCAAAGCGGAGGTCTGTATCGAGAAGACGTCCAGGCAGTACTGGTCTTCCTTACCTTTCTTGGGCAGGAAAGGCGTCGGCGAGAAGGTACGATGGATCGGCTCGGTCATGTCTTCTTCCCGCTCGATCGGCGCCACATTGATATGACGGTAGTGGCCGGTTTTGTCTTTGGTGAAGTTGGTATTGCGCTGCCGATCGGTACGCAGGCGTTCGATGTCTATCTCCTGGATGATCATGGTGCTCTCGCGTTGGAAACGTTCGCCGGCGGTGAGGATATCTCCGTTCTCGGCAATGTAGGTACTGCCGGAGAAGACGACATCGGTCGTGGACTCGCCTACACCGGATGAGGTATAGACATACCCGCAATGCACGCGTGCCGACTGCTGCTTGATCATCTGACGACGGAAGATATGCTTACCGATGATGCAGTTGGAGGACGAGAGGTTGAAGATGATCTCTGCTCCTTGGATCGCCAGTTGTGTCGAAGGCGGCAGGGGTGACCATAGGTCCTCACATATCTCGATACCGAAGGTATAGTTACGCGTACAGAAAAGCAGGTCGGTTCCGAATGGTACTTCGCCGCTCCATATCTCAATCTTCGGGATACGCGGTGCGACACCTCCGGGGGTATATTCGCGTGCCGCACGACCGGAAGTGAACCAACGCTTCTCGTAGAACTCACCGGTGTTGGGCAGGTTGATCTTTGGTACCACGCCCAGCACTTCACCATCGGTCATGACGAAGGCGCAGTTAAAGAGGTCATTATCCACTTGAAGCGGAGCGCCGACCAGAACGATGATCGCTTTGCCACGGGTATAGTCACAGAGGGCTTCGAGTTCACGCATGCTGCTCTGCTGGAGGGCTTGGGTGAAGAAGAGGTCGGCACAGGTATAGCCGGTAAGGCTGAGTTCCGGAAAACAGATCACTTCCACGCCTTCGGCGATCGCTTCGTCTATCTGCGCGCGAATCTGCTCGGCGTTATAACGGCAGTCCGCCACCTTGATTGTCGGCACAGCGGCCGCAACACGTACAAATCCAAAATTCGTTTTCATTGTATTTAGTATTTTGCGCTGCAAAATTACTAAAATATTTTGACATATCAAAATTTTTTTGTACTTTTGTCGCCGATTATGAAAAAAGAGAGTGCTATAGTAGTTCCGGAGGGGTGCAAGAAGGTACTTTTGCATGCGTGCTGTGCACCATGCTCAAGTGCGATCGTAGAATGGATGTTGGGTCACGGGATCGAACCGGTGATCTATTATTTCAATCCGAATATCTACCCGCTGGAGGAATACGAGATCCGTAAGAACGAGAGTAAGCGGCATGCCGAGAGTCTGGGCATCACGTGGATTGATGATGACCGGTTTAGAACCGGAGCAAGCCAACAAAGCTGCTATGAAGCCATTCATGCCGCTTGGCGATGTGCGGTGACGGGTTTGGAGAACGAGCCGGAGCGGGGTAAGCGCTGCGAGATGTGCTTCTATCACCGGCTGGAAGCGACGGCGAAGAAAGCGCAAGAGTTAGGGATTGCGTTTTTTGCAACTACGTTGGCTTCGTCCCGATGGAAGCGCTTAGAACAAATCAATGCTGCCGGAAATGCGGCAGCATTGAAATATGAAGTATCCTTTTGGGCGCAGAACTGGCGCAAAGAGGGATTGCAGGAGCGCAGAAACGAGTTACTCAAAGAATACGGGTTCTATAACCAACTGTTCTGCGGTTGCGAATTCAGTCATTAGTGAACCAACTCGATCTCTTGGTCGAAGAGGTAACCCTTCGGAGATGCCAGCATCTCACGCTTGCTCATCTCGCTCAGCGTCTCATGCTTCGGCGCATTGTTCGACTCACCTATCGTCCACTTGTAGATCTCTTTACCGCTCTTATTGATATAACGATAAGCTTTGTTACCGTCAATCAAGCAAAGACCATTATGGAATAAGCCCTCCGGTTCCTCATCTTTTTCGAGAGTAAGGAGCGTCTTGCCTTGCTTATTGATGAGTTCATAGAGCCCACCACTGTTTCTCTTAACCCAAGCGACATCCTCAGCAAAGTCTGCTGCGTCCACAAATGCAGGTGCAATCACTTCTTCACCCTTGATGTTGATGTAACCCCATTCGCCATCTTTGCAAACTCTTGCCAAACCGCAGGAGAAGACAGGCGCGCTGACCATATAGACAAGACTGTAGTCATACTTCGGCTCCAGGAGAACTTTACCGTTCTTATCCATCATACCGCATTTGTTTTCCTTATTAATAAAACCGATACGACCTTCGCCCATGTTCATCAATTTCTTTTCAGACTGCGGCTCGATGAGGTAATTACCGTTCGCATCGATAACACCCTGTTTATAGGTGTAATCTTCCTGCTTGGATACCACAGCGATGCCATCTGCAAAAGCACCGGCGGAAGCAAATTTGTCCTCAATAACTACCTTACCATTCTTGTCGAGGTAGCCGTACTTACCGGTTTCTTTAGAGAAATAGCAGTAACCGTTGTCCGCAGTAACACCTAAGCTATAGTAGTCAGGATTCACAACAATGTTGAATTTGTTGTCATACTTACCATACTTACCGCCATCCTTGAAGGTCAGACGATCATAATAGAAGTAATAGCTCGAGAGGCGATCTTGATTGAAGCCTTGTGCGGTTTTGTTGTTCTTGTCGATGAACTTCATCACATCCCCTTCTTCTACGAGACTCCATCCGCACGAAAAGCCGTAGATATAATCATACTGCGGCTCGATAACGAATTTACCGGATGAATTGATAAGACCATAGAGTTTACCATTGTCCAGCTTAGCTCTCCACAGTTGAGTGGTATCACCGCTCGGAGTCTTACTGTCATCACATGCCGTAAACATAGCTGCGCTCATGAGCGCGATTGCGAAAAATAAAATCTTTTTCATATTATTTGTTAATTAATAAATTAAAAGTGTTAATTAATAATTTAAAAATAATTGTTTTGTTGTTCATTATTCTTCTTCAGTCTGCGAAGCAGCATAAGCAGCCAGCAACTTCTCCTGCACATCAGCCGGAACGAGTTGATAACTGTTGAACTGCATGGTAAAGGTAGCACGACCGCCGGTGAGGGAGCTAAGCGTCGTCGAATACGAAGCCAACTCTTTGAGAGGCACTTGTGCTTTGAGGCGGGTGAAGGATTTCTCGGTCTCCATACCCATTACCATACCGCGACGGCCGTTGATATCACTCATTACATCACCCATGATCTCTGACGGAACGAATACCTCGAGGTCATATACCGGCTCCAATACCTTCGGGTTCGCCTCCTTGAAGGCGGTTGCGAACGCATTACGTCCTGCGAGGCGGAAGGAGATTTCGTTCGAATCAACCGGGTGCATCTTACCATCATAAATAATGACGCGTACGTCGCGTGCATACGAACCCGTGAGCGGGCCTTGCTCCATACGATCCATGATACCCTTTACGATAGCAGGGATGAAGCGTGCATCGATCGCACCGCCGACGATGGAGTTGATGATGATGAGCTTACCACCCCACTCGAGGTTGATCTCCTGCTGATCTTTGACAGAGATCTTGTACTCCTGGTTACCGAACTTATAGGTCTCCTTAACCGGTTGACCCTCCTCGTACGGCTCTACGATGAGGTGTACCTCACCGAACTGGCCGGCGCCACCGGACTGTTTCTTATGACGATAGTCGGCACGAGCAGCCTTGGTGATGGTCTCACGATATGGGATCTTCGGCTCGAGGAACTCGATCGGCATCTTATCGTTGTTCTCCAGACGCCATTTGAGGGTACGGAGGTGGAACTCACCCTGACCGGAAACGATCATCTGACGGAGCTCTTTGGATTGCTCTACGATCCATGTCGGGTCCTCCTCGTGATAACGCGTCAGGAGCGCAGCGAGTTTCTCAGCGTCGGACTCTGTTACCGGCTTGATAGCACGACGGTAACGCGGTTGCGGATAGCTGATCGGAGCATATTGGAGATCACAACCCTTGACATTGAGGGTGTTGCCCGTACGGGTATCTTTGAGCTTCACGGTTGCACCGATATCACCTGCAGCCAGTTCATCTACCGGCACACGGATCGAACCGGCTACCTGGTAGAGCTGCGAGATACGCTCTTTCGAGCCACGCTCCATGTTCTCCAGGTCGTCACCGTTATGGATCGTACCCTGCATTACGCGGAAGTAGTTGACCTCACCGATATGCGGCTCGACGGAAGTCTTGAAGACATACACGCTGGTGGGCGCCGAAGCGTCCGGACTGATCTTCTTGCCGTCTACGGTCGGATAACTGAAATTAGCCGGACTCGGAGCCATGCCGTTGAGGAAGTCCATCAAGCGGCGAACACCCATGTCCTTGAGACCGGAGCAGCAGAGCACCGGATACATCGAACCGTCCGCATAAACGGACTTCAGACCTTGCATGATCTCTTCGTCGGTCAGACCCTCGCCCAGGAACTTATCGAGGAGCGTCTCATCTGCCTCGGCAGCAGCCTCAGAGAGCTGCGAACGCATCTCTTCTACACGGTCTGCGTACTCCGCAGGGATGTCCTTGAACTCCGGAGCACCGCCCTCTGCTTTCCAAACGAGCATCTTGCCCTTGAGCACATCGATCACGGCATTGAAGCCTGCGCCGGCATTAACGGGGAACTGAATGAGGGTACATTTATTTCCGAATACGTCCTTGAGCTGATTGAAGGTACGCTCAAAATCGGCATTCTCATGGTCGCATTTATTGATCACGAAAGCGAGCGGCTTCTTCGCATGCTCCACGAGGCGGAAGTTATTCTGGGTACCCACCTCTACACCGCCGTTGGCGCTGAGCACCACGAGGGCGGATCCGCACATCTGAAGAGAAGAAACCGTACCGCCGCAGAAGTCATCAGAACCTGCGCAGTCAATGATATTGAGTTTCTTACCCTCAAACTCAATGTTACAAACCGTGGAAAAAACGGAATAGCCGTACTCTTTCTCAACCGGGAAATAGTCGCAGACCGTCGATTGCGCTTCAATCGATCCGCGGCGTTTAATCACCCCGCATTCGAACAACATGGACTCCATGAGAGTCGTCTTACCGGATCCTGAGCCGCCCAACATAGCGACGTTCTTGATCTCATTTGCTTGATAAACTTTAGCCATAATGTGTATTTTTTAGGTATTTAATTTTCGTTTATAGACGCAATGCTACAAAAACGGCTGCAAATTTACAACAAAATTTTGGAATATGCAAATAAAAATAAGAAAATTTCGAAGAAATTAAGATTTTCCTATCCTTTTTCATAAGCAATTAAGTAACGATAAAAGTACGAGAACGGACCGTAAACGAATCGTAAACGAATCGTAAACGGACCACGAATGATCTTTACTTGCCAAACAATTCGGCAATATCCATAAGATACCGACATATTGTGCAAATAACAAGTCTTTCCCGCTAAAAATATAAATAAATTTAATTTTTACCGTTAAACCCTTGTATATTTCAAATATTTGTTGTACCTTTGTACCCGAATTGAGAATGAAGATTGAAGATTGAAGAATGGTAAAGGACGAAGGACATATAGAGGTGCTGGGGGCGCGGGTGCATAATCTGAAGAACATCAGCGTATCGATCCCGCGGAAGCGGTTGACGGTAATCACGGGCCTGAGCGGTTCGGGTAAGAGTTCGTTGGCCTTCGATACGATCTTCGCGGAGGGTCAGCGTCGGTACATGGAGACGTTCTCGAGTTATGCGCGTGGTTTCATCGGTCAGATGCAGCGTCCGGACGTAGATAAGATAACGGGGTTGAGTCCTGTGATCTCGATAGACCAGAAGACGACGAGTAAGAACCCGCGGTCTACCGTAGGTACGGTGACGGAAGTGTATGACTTCCTGCGTCTGCTGTTTGCCCGTGCGGCGATACCCTACTCTTACCTATCGGGCAAACCGATGGTGAAGATGACGGACGAGCAGATCATCGACCTTATTATACGCGAGTACGCGGGGAAGAAGATCCTCCTCCTGGCGCCGATGGTAAGTGGCCGAAAGGGGCATTACAAAGAGCTATTCGAGACGATCCGCAAGAAAGGGTTTGTTCATGTGCGGGTAGATGGCGAAGTGCAGGAGATCGTGAAGGGGATGAAGTTGGATCGGTATAGCGTCCACAACATTGAGGTCGTTGTGGACAAATTAAAAATTAAAAATGAAGAATTAAAAATTGAGGAAGATCTGCGGCGCATACGGCAGTCGATTGACCGGGCGATGACGCAGGGCAACGGATTATTAATGATCGTTGCACTCAATGATGAAATGAGCGCGGCAAAGCCGCTCAATGATGTACGTTATTTCTCGCGAAACCTGATGGATCCGGAGACGGGACTGAGTTACCCTGAACCGGCACCGCATACGTTCTCGTTCAACAGTCCGTCGGGTTGGTGCCCGTGCTGCAAGGGACTCGGAAGGATCAAGAGTTCAGAAGTCAGAAGTCAGAATTCAGATGAGGTGGATGAGATCATCCAGCAGGATAACTGGTGGGAGTTGTTAACGAGTGAAGTGAATGATGCCAATGATGAGAATGATGAAAATGATGCTGAGGAATATGTCGTTTGTCCGGAGTGCGGAGGAAAGCGATTGAGCAAAGAGGCGCTGAGTTATAAGATCGGGAAGTATAACATCGATGAGCTGGCGACGATGGATCTGGATGCGTTGTATAAGGTCCTTAGCGACTTTAAGGACAGTAAGGACCTTAGTGAGAAGCAGAAGTCGATAGCGGAGCCGATATTGAAGGAGATATGTGCGCGGTTACGGTTCATGCAGTCGGTGGGACTGAGTTATTTGAGTCTGAGTCGAAGCAGCGAGAGTCTGAGTGGCGGCGAGAGTCAGCGTATCCGGTTGGCGACGCAGATAGGTAGCCGGCTCGTCAACGTGCTCTATATTCTGGACGAGCCCTCGATAGGCCTGCACCAACGGGATAACGAACGGTTGATTCGGAGTCTGAAGGAGTTGCGGGACATGGGTAACTCGGTGATCGTAGTCGAACATGACGAGGCGATCATGCGGGAGGCGGACTGGATCGTGGATATCGGTCCGAAGGCGGGACGGTTAGGCGGCAAAGTGCTGTTTAGCGGGACGCCGAGCGATCTGCTAAAAGCAGATACGCTGACCGCCTCTTATCTCCGAGGAGATAAGGCTGTAGGACCGGCTGCGCCTGTAGGACCGTTACACTGTAAGACCGCTGACGCTGTAAGATATATCACCCTCTCCGGTTGCACGGGCAATAACCTGAAGAACGTGACGGTACAGATTCCGCTGGGACAGATGGTATGCGTGACGGGCGTAAGCGGAAGCGGTAAATCGAGTCTGATCAACCAGACGCTCTACCCCATCCTGAGTCAACATTTCTACCGCAGTAAGCAAGTACCTTTGCCGTACAAGAAGATCGAGGGACTGGAGCATATAGACAAAGTGATCAACGTGGATCAGTCTCCTATCGGTCGCACCCCGCGGTCGAACCCCGCGACGTACACGAACGTGTTCAGCGATATACGAGAACTCTTCGCCGCGCTACCGGAGTCGAAGATAAGGGGATGGAAGATCGGTCGGTTTAGCTTCAACGCCAAAGGCGGCCGATGCGAGGAGTGTATGGGTAACGGCTACAAGACGATCCAGATGCATTTCATGCCGGATGTGTACGTGCCGTGCGAAGCGTGCGGCGGTCAACGGTACAACCGCGAGACGCTGGAGGTGCGATGGAAAGGCAAGACGATCGCCGACGTGCTGGATATGACGGTCAATCAGGCGGTGGAGTTCTTTGAGCCGCAACCGACGATTCTGCGTAAGATCAAGACGATCCAGGATGTGGGCTTGGGTTATATCAAGTTAGGTCAAGCCTCGACGAGTCTGAGCGGCGGCGAGAGTCAGCGTATCAAGTTAGCGACGGAACTGGCGAAGCGCAGTACGGGTAAGACGCTGTATATCTTAGATGAACCGACGACGGGTCTGCATTTTGAGGACATCCGCGTGCTGCTGGGCGTGCTCCGGCAGTTGGTGGATAAGGGCAACACGGTGGTGATCATCGAGCATAACACGGATGTGATTCGCGCATGCGACTATATTATTGATATGGGGCCGGAAGGCGGAAGGGGCGGCGGACAGGTCGTTGCCTACGGCACGATTGACGACATCAAAAACAATACAAACAGCATAACAGGACGATTTATATGATCACGAACCCATTAGCTATTATTGCGTTGGTGCTGGCAGCGATCCTGCTGGTGCCGATGGTATGTCGTAAGATACGTATCCCGAGTATAGTGGGCTTTATCATCATGGGTATGATCGTAGGTCCGTACGGATTTGCGTTGTTGGGCGGCGGTGCGACGATCCAGACCTTAGGTAAGATCGGTATGCTGTATATCATGTTGCAGGCGGGTATCGAGGTGGATATCAACGATTTCCGTCAGCAGCGCAACCGCGCAGGGCTGTTCGGTTTGTACTCATTCATCGTGCCGTTTGTGATGGGTATCGGTACGAGTCTGCTGATGGGTTTCAATGGTGTGACGAGTGTGCTGATGGGCGCGATGTACGGTAGTCATACGCTGATGACCTACCCGATCGTGAACCGCTATGGCGTACAGAAGAACACGGCAGTCAATATCACGGTAGGCGGTACGATGCTGACGATCTCGCTCGCGCTCCTCGTGCTGGCGATCATTCGGAACCGATTCGGTGTGGTGAGTGAGGAGTCGGCCTGGTTGACGGCCGGTAAGATGCTCGGTACAATATTGGTGATCACAATCGTTTTCCCATGGTTAGCGCAGCGGTTCTTCAAGCGCTGGACGGACCCGACGAGTGGGTTCTTAGTGGTGATGACGATGATGGTGGTGTCAGCATGGATGGCGGATTATGTAGGCTTGGAAGGTATCTTGGGAGCCTTCATCTGCGGCGTGAGTCTGAACCGGTTCGTACCGAACTTAGGTCCTGTGATGCAGCGGATCAACCTGGTGGGAAACAGCATCTTCGTGCCCCTCTTCCTGATCGGCGTAGGAATGATGATCAACGTGTCGCTGCTCTGGAGCAGTTGGACGACCATCGTGATTGCCCTCGTGATGATCGCCACCAAACTGGTGAGCAAATGGTTAGCGGCCTGGATGGCGCAGAAGAGTTTTGGTCTGCAGGCGGAGGAACGGCAACTCATGTTCGGCCTCACGCATGCGACGGCGGCCGGTACGCTGGCTATCGTGACGATCGGTTATGAGGCCGGTATCTTCAGTCCGGAGATCCTCAATGCGGCCGTCTTGATGATCCTTGCGCTCTGTACCTCCGCTTCGTTCATCACGGAGTACGCCGCCAAGCAGTTGGCCTTGCAGGAAGAGGCACGACTGGAAGCCGACAAGACGGACAACACCTGGGTCATGATGACGGTGAATGAGAACCGGCATTATGAGCTGAAAGAGCTGAGCGAATTAGGCGAACTACACAACGCGGAGTTCAACAGCGAGAGCGACTGGAAAGAGGCGGAGGACCTGATTCATCATCAACGCAAGGCCTCGATCATCTACCATCCCGCCCAACCCGTCAATACGATCAATAGGTTGCTGGTAGCCGTGCCTCGGTACGCAGAGAAAGAGCACGATTTCATCTCGTGCTTCGGGTTGGTAAGGCGCTTGAGCAGTCAGTTAGGCGCGAAGGTCGTCTTCTTCACCAATGAGCAGACGCAGAAAGCGCTGCAGGCCTTCTGCCGCCGCAAAGGCAAGTACCTGCGGGCGTCGTACCGCGAGATGGAAAACTGGGAAGATGTACTGATGCTGGCCAAACAGATGCGGCCGGACGATATGATCGTCATGATCAATGCACGCCCGTCCACTCCGTCCTACAACCCGCTCTTCGAACAGGTACCGAAGATGCTGGATCGGTTCTTCCACGACCATTCGTACATGGTCATCTATCCGGAACAGGAGACAGGAAATATTGTACAAGATCTGCTCACCGGCGATACACCGCAGGCAAGTCTGACATGGAAGATCGTCAGTGCGCTGAAGAAACGTATCTTATCTTTTCAACAAACCACACCCACAGACCAAAAAGCATAGCGTAGAAGAGGTACTTGAAGATGTAATCGTGGAGCAAGGGGAACCACTCGGGATGAAACTCGATAAAAAGCGAGATAAGGAATATCCGAAGGATATTAAACGCATAGCAGCAGAGCCAACCGAGGGGAATGAACCAGAGCTTGCTCAACCAATTTTGCTTCTCGTATCCGGGGATGCTGCGGACGGTCAGGATCAGGCACAGCCAGATAAAACTCTGCTTCAGCCCCGTACAGCCCCAGATGATAGACGTACCGCTACCGGACGCAAAACGGATTGTATGCACGTCGGTCATGTAAGCCGTGTCCCGTACCAGCGAGATCAGCCAATAGACGACAGACGCTATATGGCAGGCCATGAACTCAAAGGGAGCCGTCACATCCATGCCGAGCCAGGTCACCACATCCCCTTTTTCGTCACCCGTAAACGTCCATTTCCAGGCATAATTCGCCACGAGCAGCGTCACCACAAAGATAAGAATATCTCGGTAAGGCTGAAGCCTATTTACGATTTTTTCATTTACCATGTACCATTTATTTGCTCATTTAGCCATTTAGTCATTTATATCTGCGTCTTCGCAAAGGGCACTTCATCGATAGCACAGAAATCGTGGTCGAGGTATTTGAAATAACCGGTCTGACAGACCATAGCGGCATTGTCGGTCGTGAAGGAGAAAGGCGGGATGAAGACCTGCCAGTGATATTTCGCACCGTAGTCCACAAAAGCCTGACGCAACGCACTGTTGGCACTCACGCCTCCTGCCACTGCTACCTGGTTGATTGCTAAGTCTTTCGCCGCTTTCTTGAGTTTACGCATCAATATATCGATGACGGTCGCCTGCATACTCGCGCACATGTCTTCGCGCAGGTTGGGTACGCATTCGGCGAGTTGGTCAATCGTCTCCACATGATGCGCCTTCAGCATGTCGCGCAGCGTATAGAGGAACGAGGTCTTGAGGCCCGAGAACGAGTAGTCATAACCGGCGATATTGGGTTTAGCGAAGGGGTACTTGTTCGGGTCGCCAAGCTTAGCGAGTTTATCGATCCACGGTCCGCCCGGATAAGGCAGACCTAACACCTTTGCGCACTTGTCAAACGCTTCGCCGGCAGCATCGTCGATGGTCTGACCGATGATCTCCATATCATTATAGGCATTCACACGCACGATCTGGCTGTTACCGCCACTGACGAGCAGGCATAAGAAAGGAAAAGTCGGATGATGGAGACCCGTACCGTCCTCCACGAAATGCGCGAGGACGTGTCCTTGCAGGTGGTTCACATCGATGAGGGGTACGTTAAGCGCGAGGGCGAGACCTTTGGCGAAAGAGGTACCGACGAGCAAGGAGCCCAGCAGACCCGGACCACGGGTGAAAGCGATCGCGGAGATATCGTCTTTCGTCACACCGGCACGCTTCAAGGCCGTGTCCACCACCGGCAAGATATTCTGCTGATGGGCCCGACTCGCCAACTCGGGTACTACCCCGCCGTACTCTTCGTGCACTTTCTGACTCGCGATCACATTGCTGCGCAAGATGCCGTCCACGATCACCGCAGACGAGGTATCATCACAACTCGATTCAATCGCCAATATAACTGTCGCTTTTTTCATCTCATTCCAAAATTGGCCGCAAATTTACAACAAATTTTGCACATATGCAAATAATAAAGGGATTTATGCAAATTTTATTTGCACATATCAAAAAAAAAGCGTAAATTTGCACCCGAATTTGTAACTTAGGCGTTATAAGGAATAAATAGAACATTATATGGAATTAAGTGAACAAGAGATTGTAAGACGGCAGAGTCTGCAGACGATGCGGGACATGGGAATAGATCCCTACCCTGCAGCGGAGTATGAAGTAACCGGTCATTCGACCGACATCAAAGCGCATTTTGACGAATGGGACCAAAAGCCCGTACGTATCGCCGGTCGTTTGATGAGCAAGCGTATTATGGGTAAGGCTTCGTTTATCGAACTGCAGGACAGCAAAGGTCGTATTCAGGTGTATGTCAGCCGCGATGATATCCAAGCGCCGGTAGCCGAAGGTGAGACGCCGACGACCATCGAGCAGCAGATGTACAACGTCGTTTTCAAGAAATTATTGGATATCGGTGACTTCATCGGCATCGAGGGATTTGTGTTCCGTACCCAGATGGGTGAGATCAGCGTGCATGCGAAGAAACTGACCGTGCTCGCGAAGAGTCTGCGTCCGCTGCCTATCGTCAAATACAAAGACGGTGTGGCCTACGACGGCTTTAATGATCCGGAGCAGCGCTATCGTCAGCGCTATGTGGACCTGGTGGTGAACGAGGGCGTGAAGGACACCTTCCTCAAACGCGCGACCATCCTGCGCACCATGCGGCAGGTGTTCGACGAAGCGGGTTATACCGAAGTGGAGACACCTATCCTGCAGCAGATAGCCGGCGGTGCATCGGCGCGGCCGTTCATCACGCATCATAACACGCTGGACGTGGATATGTACCTGCGTATCGCGACCGAACTGTACCTCAAGCGCCTCATCGTAGGCGGATTTGAGGGCGTGTACGAGATTGGCCGTAACTTCCGCAACGAAGGTATGGACCGCAGTCACAACCCCGAGTTCACCTGCATGGAGCTGTACGTGCAATACAAGGATTATAACTGGATGATGACGTTCACCGAGCAGTTGCTAGAGAAGATTGCCATCGCCGTCAACGGTACCACCAAAGTGCAGATCGGCGACCATGAAGTGGACTTCAAAGCGCCGTACCGTCGTCTGCCGATCCTCGATGCGATCAAGGAGAAGACCGGACTCGATCTGGCTTCCATGACCGAGGACGAGATCCGCGTGGAGGCGAAGAAACTGGGCGTCGAAGATACGGAGCATATGGGTAAGGGTAAGCTGATCGACGAGATCTTTGGCGAGACCTGCGAGGGCACCTTCATCCAACCGACCTTCATCACGGATTACCCGGTTGAGATGAGTCCGCTGACGAAGATGCATCGCTCCAAACCCGGTCTCACCGAACGGTTCGAGCTCATGGTGAACGGTAAGGAATTGGCGAACGCCTACTCCGAACTCAACGACCCGATTGACCAGTACAACCGCTTCGTAGAGCAGATGAAACTGGCCGACAAGGGTGACGATGAAGCGATGGTGATTGACCATGACTTCATGCGTGCGCTCGAGTACGGTATGCCGCCAACATCGGGTATCGGTATCGGTATCGACCGTCTGGCTATCCTTATGACAGGACAACCCACCATCCAGGAGGTACTTCTGTTCCCAACCATGAAACCTGAAGTGAATTGACGAGTGGACGATTGACGAGGTACGATTGATTGAGCAATTGTACAATTTATAAAATCGTAAATAAATCGTAAATCGGAAAAGTGTTCATTTGTAAATCGTAAATTATCTTTATGTATAGAAAAATCGCTATTCTGGGTTCGGGATCTTGGGCAACGGCTTTGGCTAAGATCGTGATGCAGAACCAAGGAGAGATCAACTGGTTCATTCGTCGTCAAGAGGTGATCGACGAGTTCATCTCCACAGGCAAGAACCCCTCCTACCTCGGTGCGGCGGAGTTTGACGTGAGTCGCATCCATTTCTCGGCGGATATCAATCAGACGGTCGCGCAGTCCGATGTACTGATCCTCGCCATCCCTTCGCCCTACGTGAAGCAGACGCTGACGAAGATCCGTCGCGACATGACGCATAAGGTCGTTATCTCGGCCGTGAAGGGTATGATTCCGGACGATAACGTAATCATCACAGATTACCTGCACGAGCGGTTTAAGATTCCGTTTGACCAACTCGGCGTCATTGCCGGTCCCTGTCACGCGGAGGAGATCGCGCTGGAGCGACTGAGCTACCTCACCATCGGTTGTGAGAACCATCAGAACGCCGAAGTGTGGGCCAAGCTCTTCCAGACGCAGTACGTCCATACGACCCTCTCCAGCGACGTCATCGGCCTCGAGTACAGTTCAGTCATGAAGAATATCTACGCCATTGCGGCGGGTATGTGCCAGGCGCTGCATTACGGCGATAACTTCCAGGCCGTGCTGCTGAGTAATGCCATCCAGGAGATCCAGCGGTTCGCAACCGCGATGAGTAACGTGCCGCGTGATATCGTGGCTTCGGGTTACCTGGGCGACGTACTCGTGACCGGCTATTCGCAGTTCAGTCGAAACCGTCAGTTCGGTCAGATGCTCGGACTCGGTTATTCGGTCAAGGCCGCGCAGATGGAGATGGAGATGGTAGCCGAAGGCTATTACGGCACCAAGGCCATCCATGAAACCAACCAACGTACGCGCGTTGCCCTGCCCATCGTGGACGCGATGTACGAGATCTTGTACAACAAGCAGAAAGCCAAACCGATCATTAAGTCATTAACTTCTAAATTACAATAATATGGAACTTTGTCTTAAGAACGCAGCTTCTTTCGTGGACGCTGCCAAATTGAAACAACTGGAGTCAACTACCGAAGCCGCTAACGCGCTGCTGGAGAACGGTCAGGGAGCAGGAAACGACTATATCGGTTGGGTACACCTGCCGTCGTCGATCACCGATGCTTTCCTGGATGAGGTACAGGCGTGTGCGGACGAACTGCGTCGCCGTTGTGAGGTCGTTATCGTAGCCGGTATCGGCGGTTCGTACCTCGGCGCACGTGCCGTGAACGAAGCCCTCAGTTCGGCTTTCGATGCTTTCGTTGCCAAGGATCGCAAGAACCCCTACGTCGTCTATGCAGGTAACAATATCGGTGAGGACTACCTCGCGGAACTCATGGAGTTCCTGGCTGACAAACAGTTCGGTATCATCAATATCTCGAAGTCGGGTACGACGACCGAGACCGCACTGGCATTCCGTCTGCTGAAGACCATGCTGGAGAAGCAGGTAGGCAAAGAGGAAGCCAAACATCGTATCGTGGCCGTAACCGACCGCGCGAAAGGTGCGCTCCGCAGCTTGGCTACCAAAGAGGGCTACAAGACCTTCGTCATCCCCGATAACGTAGGCGGTCGTTTCTCGGTACTCACACCGGTAGGTCTGCTGCCGATCGCAGTGGCAGGCGGCGACATCAAAGCCCTCGTGAAGGGTGCGGTAGATATGGAGAAGGCGACGGACGTAAGCGTTAAGTTTGCTGAGAACCCCGCTTGCCAATATGCGGCGATGCGTAATGCCCTCTACCAGAGCGGAAAGAAGATCGAGATCCTCGTCAACTTCAACCCCAAACTGCATTATTTCTCCGAGTGGTGGAAACAACTGTACGGTGAGTCCGAAGGTAAGGACCACAAGGGTATTTTCCCGGCATCTGTCGATTTCACAACCGATCTGCACTCCATGGGTCAATGGATCCAGGACGGCGAGCGTACGATCTTCGAGACCGTGATCTCCATCGAGAAAGCGAACAAGACCGTCCTCGTACCGACCGACGAAGAGAACCTCGACGGACTGAACTTCCTCGCCGGCAAGCGTGTTGATGAAGTGAATAAGATGGCGGAACTGGGTACCCAACTCGCCCACGTGGACGGCGGTGTACCGAATATCCATATCTCGTTCGAGAAGATCGACGAGTATAACATCGGTCAGTTCATCTATTTCTTCGAACGCGGTTGTGGCATCTCGGGCTATGTACTGGACGTCAATCCGTTCAACCAACCGGGCGTAGAGGCATACAAGAAGAATATGTTTGCCCTGCTGGACAAACCCGGCTACGAAGCAGAAAGTAAAGCGATTAAAGCGCGTTTGAGCGAATAACGGAAACGCCTACGAGTCGATCGTAACGCGCGCCGAAAGGACGCCACCAGACATAGATCGCATACTCGTTTTCCGTTTGCCAATAACTGCCATCCACACGTTGGGTGGTAGTTGTTT
>CAMUYI010000008.1 GCA_947164985.1 uncultured Bacteroidales bacterium
GAAAATACTCCTGACTTACGGCGGAGGCAGTATAAAGAAAATACCGGCTTTCAGAAATCAGAACTCAGCCATTAGTAATCAGTATTCAGGTCTCAGCCTGTATGATTATGTGCGGGAGACGCTGAAGGATTTTGAGGTGGTGGAACTGAGCGGGATTCAGCCGAATCCGAAATATGATCCTTCGGTATTGGAAGGTGTGCGGCTGTGCAAAGAGCATAAGGTGGATGTGATCCTTTCGGTCGGCGGAGGAAGTGTGCTGGATTGCTCGAAAGCAATTGCAGCAGGTGCTTGTTATGAAGGCGATCCGTGGGATCTCATTTCGTACAAAGTGAAAGCACAAGCCGCTCTGCCGATTGTGGATATTATCACGTTAGCGGCGACGGGCAGCGAGTACGACTGCGGCGGTGTGATTTCCCGCACGGAGACGAATGACAAGATCGGTTATATGGATCGGCACTTGTTCCCTGCCGTTTCGTTCCTGGACCCGACTTACACGTTCTCGGTCAGCCGGAAACAGACTGCGGCGGGTATTGCGGACGCGATGAACCACACTATGGAGCAGTATTTCGTGGAGGACGCGACGCTGCTGAATGACGGTTTCTGCGAGTCGATGTTACGTAGCCTCATGGCGAACGGACGCAAGTGTATTGAGAATCCGGAGGATTACAAGGCGCGTGCGGAGATGATGTTGGCTTGTACATATGGTTGCAACGGTATTCTGGCACTCGGAAACAGCGAGAGCGGATGGCCTTGCCACGGCATCGAGCACGCTTTGAGTGCGTATTACGATATTACGCACGGCGAGGGTTTGGCGATTATCACGCCACGTTGGATGAAGCATATTCTGAATAAGCGCACTTTGCCGCGGTTCGTGAAATACGGCGTGAATGTGTTCGGTATTGACGCTTCGCTGGACGAGTGGACGATTGCGAACAAGGCGATTGAGGCGACTTATGCGTTCTTTGAGTCGATCGGCATTCCGATGCACCTGCGCGAAGTGGGAATTGACGACAGCCGCCTCGACGAAATGGCACATCATATCGCTGTAAATGAGGGACTTGAGAATGCTTATGCGGCGTTGACTGAAAAAGACATCAAAGAGATTTTGGTGGCAAGTTTGTAAGAACAAAACATAACACATAATACATTATGAACGTATTGATTCTTCAGGCTTCGCCGAGAGCGAAGGGTAACACCGCTTGGATGGCGGAGGAGTACAAAAACGCAGCCGAGGCTGCAGGACATAACGTGACGCTCGTGAACGTGGCGCACAAACATATCGCAGGCTGTCTGGCGTGCGAATACTGCCACGGCAAGGGCAACGGCGCGTGCATCCAGAAAGACGACATGCAGGAACTCTATCCGCTGATGGCAGAGGCGGAAGTGCTGGTTTTGGCTGCTCCGATCTATTATTTCACGCTATGCGTGCAGATTCAGGCGCCTATTCAGCGCATGTACTGCGTCAACGCGCCGGCTAAGGTAAAGAAGATGGCGTTGCTCTGTTCGTCTTATTCGCCGGGTGTCTATGATGGCGCGACGGCTGAGTTCCGCGACATCTGCAACTACTGGCATGCCGAGAATATGGGCGTTGTAACCGCCAAGATCGACGAGCAGAAAACCGAGGCTACGAAACAAAAGATCGTTGAGTTGGTAGCGAAGTTATGAGAAAATTCATGACCCTTGCTTTGGCAGTTTCGCTGGTTGCATGCAGCCCAAAGCAGCAGACAGAGACAAAAGATATGAATCAACTTTCGTTTACGACTGAGCAGGCAGCGTGGATGAGTGCTATCGCTTGCGATGAGGCTAAGGGCGATTTGATGGCACTTGAGTCGGCTATTCATAGTGGATTAGAGGCTGAATTGACGGTTAGTCAGATCAAGGAAGCACTCTCGCAACTCTACGCCTATACGGGTTTTCCGAGAAGCCTGAATGCGTTGGGTGTTTTGCAGCGTGTTATTGGTGACCGTCAGGCGAAAGGTGTGAAGGTTATTATGGGCGAAGATGCAAGTCCGCTCAGCGATGACTACGATGCACTTAAAGAAGGAACGCGCGTGCAGACGCAGTTGGTGGGCAAGGCTTTTGAGTATGAGTTTGCGGAAGCGACGGATTATTACCTGAAGGCGCATTTGTTCGGAGACATCTTTGCCCGCGATAACTTGACTTATGCCGACCGTGAGTTAGTGACCGTATCTGCGTTGAGCGGTCTCGAAGGCGTAGAACCGCAACTGAAAGCCCACATCGCCGGCGCACGCAATATGGGTGTGACCGAAGAGCAGTTGCAAGGCATTGTGGTGGCTCTTGCGGCAAATGGTCTTCTGGCGGAAGCCGGACGTTTGACAAGATTACTTCAAACGGAGTGGTCGAAGGGCAAACCAAATGACGCTTATGCGCAGTATTTCGTGGGACAGAGTTTTCTGCAACCGTATTTCGGCGGCGTTGCGAATGTGACGTTCGAGCCGCGTTGCCGCAACAACTGGCATGTTCACCACGGAGCGGTACAAGTGCTGATCTGCGTGAGCGGCAAAGGTTGGTATCAGGAGTGGAACAAGCCCGCTGTTCCGCTTACTCCGGGGACCGTGATTGCCATTCCCGAAGGCATCAAACACTGGCATGGAGCCGCTGAGGACTCGTGGATGCAGCACTTGGCGATCCACACTCAAGAGCAACCGGACGCCACGAACGAATGGCTCGAACCCGTTAGCGATGCGCAATACAATAAACTGACTGCGTTTTAGTCCTTATAAAATTTATAAATCTATAAGGGAAAGCAGGCTGCAAATTAAGAAATAGCGGTCGTCACTAAAGAAAAAACACCTGGCGCTTGTGTGCGTCAGGTGTTTTGTGTACCTTTGCAGCGTAATTTAATAACTCTATCAAATAAGGTACATAATGTATAGATTAGGTATTGACATAGGCAGCACGACCATTAAGATGGCGTTGGTGGAAGTACAAGGTGACGATGTACAAAGTACAAAGGAAGCTCGGATTCTCGCAACCGACTACCGCCGCCATAACGCCGAGCCGATGAAAGTCGGACAGGAGATGATCGAAGGAATCTTGAAAGCTGTCAGCGATCAGCATTCAGCTATCAGCGTCGGCATCACCGGTTCTGTTGGAATGGGTTGTGCACAACGGCTTGGCGTCGGTTTTCACCAAGAGGTGATTGCTGCAGCGGAAGTGGTAAAACAGCTCTATCCCGATGTACATTGTTTGGTGGATATCGGCGGCGAGGACAGTAAGATGATCTTCTTTGAAGAAGGTTGTGTGCCGGAGATGCGAATGAACGGCAACTGCGCAGGGGGAACAGGTGCGTTTATCGACCAGACAGCCACGTTGTTGGGCGTGGAGACAAGCGAACTGAATGCGCTGGCAGCCAAAGCCGAGCATATCTATCCGATTGCGTCCCGTTGTGGCGTGTTCAGTAAGACCGACATCCAGAACCTTATTTCCCGTTCGGTAAGCAAAGAGGACATTGCCGCCTCGATGCTTCATGCCGTTTCGATGCAAGTGGTGAGTGCGCTGGCACGCGGAACAGAAGTGCACCCGAAGATCTTCCTCTGCGGCGGACCGTTTGCTTATATCCCCGAACTGCGCAAACACTTGTTGCAGGCACTTGAGATGACGGAGGAAGATTGCATTGTGCCCGAATACACGCAGTTTATTCCCGCTATAGGAACGGCCTTGTTAAGTACAAAGGAACAAAGTACAATGTACAATCTTGCGCAGGTGCGTACCTTATTTTCTAATGACCATTGTAGCGTTGCTCCGCTCTCCGGCACTCTGCCACCGCTCTTTGCTGACGAAGCCGATTACCAAAACTGGCTCTCTGACAAACAGAAGAAGTATGGTCATGAGGAGACAAATGGCTCAATAAATTCAATCGTCAATAAATCGTACATCGTAAATCGTCAAATCGTCAATCAAAAACTATTCCTCGGTGTCGATTCCGGCAGCACGACCACCAAACTTGTCCTGATTAACGAAAAAGGCGAACTGCTTTTCACGGATTACAGCTACAACAACGGCAATTCGTTGCAGGCTTTTCATTCTGCTTTGCAGAGAATGCGAGACGCGCTCGGGCAGGACATAGAGATAGCCGGCAGTTGCTCGACGGGCTACGGCGAGCAGTTGCTCAAGACCGCTTTTCGTTTGGACCACGGCATTGTGGAGACCATGGCACATTTCATGGCGGCGAAATACCTGCAACCGAACGTCTCTTTTGTGCTCGACATCGGCGGACAGGACATGAAAGCCATCTTTGTGGAGAATGGTTCTATCCAAAGGATAGAGATTAACGAGGCCTGTTCGTCCGGTTGTGGCAGTTTTATCATGACTTTTGCGCGGCAGTTGGGCTATGAAGTGAGCGATTTTGCGCACATGGCGACGCTGGCGCAACACCCGTACGACCTCGGCACGCGCTGCACGGTATTTATGAACAGCAAGGTTAAACAAGCGATGCGCGAAGGCGCACAAGTGGACGACATTGCCGCAGGATTCAGTTATTCGGTCATCAAAAACTGCCTGTACAAAGTCCTCAAATTGCAATCTTTTGACCAATTAGGCGAACATATCATGGTTCAAGGCGGCACGTTCCGCAATCATTCGGTCGTTCGCGCCTTGGAAATCCTCACCGGCAAAGAGGTCGGCTTCGGTCCGATTCCTGAACTAATGGGTGCGTACGGATGTGCGTTGTATGCTTCACGTCAAAGAATCGTCCGTAGATGATAAGTAGTATAACCTACTAATCACCTACTAATCACCTACTAATTACCTACTAATCACATACTATACTATGCATTTAGATGAGATATTGAAATCAGATCGGTTTGAGGAGAAAGAGGAAGTGTGTCCCGGCTGTCAGAACCATTGTCAGGTGCGCGTCTATTCGTTTGCGAACGGGCGTCAGTACGTGTCGGGCAATAACTGCGAGCGCGTCTATTCGAATGAAGGCGATGGCGCGCATAAAGGCGTCAATATGTTCGAGGAGAAATATAAGCTGCTCTTCGCGTCCGACAATCGGTTTGCAAAAGTCGATACCGCTCCGCTAAATCGACAGGTAACCGATGTCTCCGCTCTCCCCACCGGACGCACTATCGTTAGCGCCCGTCGGGGACCCCAAATCACCATCGGCCTTCCACGGGGACTTGGAATTTATGAGAACTACCCCTTCTGGCAGACTCTTTTCGGGTGTTGCGGGATGCGTGTGCGGCTGAGCGGCATGAGTACGACCAAGCTCTTCGACAAAGGTGTGCGGACCATCGTGGCGGACAACATCTGCTATCCCGCCAAACTGATGCACGGGCATGTGATGGACCTCATCGAGAAACAAGTGGATCGCATTTTCTATCCGTGGGTGGTCTTCGAGCGCAAGGAGGACGAGCAATCCAAGAACAGTTTCAACTGCCCGGTCGTCAGCGGTTATTCGGATGTGATTAAGAGTGCCATCAACCCCGAGAAGAACTACAGCATTCCTTTGGACGCGCCGACCATCTCGTTCAAGGACGAGGAACTGTTGCGGGCTTCTTTAGTCGAATACCTCGCTACGCTCAGCATCAACGAATCCACAGCGCAAGCGGCTATAACTCAGGCGATTATGGCGCAACAGAACTATCTCGACGCATTGGAAAAACGCAATATGCAAGTCTTCAACGAGGCGCGTGCGTCAGGTCGGATGGTTATTCTGTTGGCGGCGCGGCCTTACCATATCGACCCGCTTATTCAGCATAAGATTGCCGACGCGATTGCGGCGATGGGCATTGATGTGATCACGGAGAATGTGGCGGCGCACGAAGGTCAAGCCGTCTATGATGAACTGAACGCGATGGCGCAATGGGCGTACCCGAACCGCATTTTCAAGGCGGCGCATTGGGTCGGGAACAACCCGTACAACAACCTGCACATGGTCGAACTGACGTCTTTCGGTTGCGGTCCCGACGCGTTTATCCTGGACGAAGTGCGGGCAATCCTGTCGCGTTACGGCAAGAACCTCACCGTCCTCAAGATCGACGATGTGAACAACATCGGTTCGCTCCGTCTCCGCGTCCGTTCCCTCGTCGAAAGTGTCAATGCCGCCCCTCGAAATCCCGAAATATCGAAATCTCGAGATCTCGAAAACAAAGCGCCATTTACCACAAAACCTTTTGAGGTGGAAGACAAAGACCGCGTCATCTTAACCCCGTATTTTGCAGAGGGTTACAACGAGTTCCTGCCCACCATCTTTGCCTTGGCGGGTTACCGCATCGAGTCGCTACCGATGGCGACGCAGGAGGATGCCGAAGAAGGGCTGCACGTGGCGAACAACGACATCTGCTATCCGGCTACTATCGTGGTGGGTTCGATTATGCGGGCTTTGAAATCCGGCAAGTACGACCTCTCGAAGACCGCCGTGGCGATCACGCAGACAGGCGGGCAATGCCGTGCGTCGAACTACTACGCGCTCATCAAAAATGCTCTCGTGGCGGCAGGCATGAGCCAAGTGCCGGTAATAGCCGTTGCGATCGGTCCAAGCCTCAAAAACAGTCAGCCGGGCTTTGAAATCAATTGGTTACACCTCATCCATCCGACGCTGGAAGCGATGTTTTTTGCCGACGCGCTTGCCAAACTCTATTATCCTGCCGCTCCGCGCGAACGTATTCCCGGCGTGGCGCGCAAGCTCTACGACCACTACCTCAACGCCGCGCAACCGCTCTTGGCGAAGCGCGACTACCGGGCTATCCGCCGACTCATGCGGGATGCCACGAGCGCGTTAACGGACATAACGGACACCACCAAACAAGTGCCGGTAGTCGGCGTGGTCGGCGAGATATACGTCAAGTACAACTCGTTCTCGAACCACGGCGTCGTCCGCTGGCTCATGGAGCACGGCGTGGAAGTAGTGCCGCCGGCGATCACGGGTTTCTTCTCCACCTCTATCCCCAATGCGTTCATCAACCGCGAGCAGCATATCCGCAAGGACGGTCTGAACCCCTGGCAGGCAAAGCTCGTTAACCGCCTTTTGCTCCATTACGCGCATGTCTATGACCGCCTTTGCAGCGACTACCCGTTCTACCGTCCGTTCACGGATATCATGGACATCTGGCGCAAAAGCCGCCGCGTCATCAACTCCGCCGCGGACTTCGGCGAGGGCTGGTTCCTGCCCGGCGAGATATGCGATTTGGCGGATCATGGCATCCACAAAGTGGTCTCGCTGCAACCTTTCGGCTGCATAGCCAACCACATCATCAGCAAAGGTATCGAACGTCGTTACAAGGACCTCTACCCGCATCTGTCGTTGCTTTTCCTCGATTTCGATGCCGGCACATCCGACGCCAATATCACCAACCGTTTGCATTTTTTGCTGCAATAATTTGCAGAAATAAAAATATTTTAGTATCTTTGCACCGAGTTTAACAGACTTATTAAATATGACAACAAATGACAATATGGAACTGCGGATTCGTGAGGTGGCACAACAGCTTTTTTTTGAGCAAGGCTATGCGGCTACTTCGACCACGCAGATAGCAAAAAAGGTCGGCTGCACGCAGGCACTCGTACATTATTATTACCGCACGAAAGAGAACCTCTTCCGGCAGATTTTCTTGGAGCAAATCTTGGCGGCTCTGAACGTGATCGGGCGTTCTTTGGCAAACGAAGAATCGTTTGACAGCTTTATTGAGCAAGCTATCTCTATGTATTTTGACGCGCTGTCGAGCAATCCGCGTTTGCCGTACTTTGTGTTGGAAGAGTTGGTTAACAACCCCGAGCGACGCAAGTACATGCGGGAGAAATTCGTCAAGAATCCCACTTATGCGATGCTCTACATGCAGTTTGACGCACGTCTCAAGCAGGAGCAGCAAGCCGGGCATATTACCAAAATCGACCCCTTCGATCTGATGATCACTATCGCTTCGTTGACGGTCTTTACTTTCGTCTCTCTGCCGATGTTTCAGGACCTGCTCTCGCAAACGGACGACCAAGTGCGAGAATATATAGCCCACCGCAAATCCGAAATCATCCGCATGGTCAAGAAAATCCTCAAACCGTAAATCAAAATTTTTTTGTACTTTTGCACTCAAAATTGATTACCACCATGAATACCTATTATTTTAGGAAACAGATTCACCGGTTGCCGGGTAAAGTGATTCACACGATTCCCCTGCCAGAGCCGGAAGTGACGGAAGGCTTGGCAGCAAGAACGCAAATAGGCGAGATATGCAGTAAAGCCGGCTACCAGCATGTACTGTTGGTTACGGACCGCACGCTGAGCGATTTGGGCTATGCGAAAGCGATTACCGATTCGTTGGATGCGGCTCAAATAGGCTACTCCGTCTATGATGACATCCATACAGAGCCAAACATAGCCATCATTGAGGCGGGTCGCCAGATAGCGATAGAAAACCATGCAGAGTGCATCATTGCCCTCGGCGGCGGCAGTGTGATGGATAGTTGTAAGATGATTGCCGCGGGTGTGAAGATGCCGCATTTGCCGGTTAAAGCCTTGCTGCTGAAGTTCCTGCCTGTTCCCGGAAGCACCTTACCGCTGATCATGGTTCCTTCGACTGCCGGAACAGGCGCCGAACTGACCGTTGGAGCCGTAGTGACGAACGACCAGGGAGCTAAGAGTTCCACCGTACTTATCGGGCTCAACGTGACGCATGTGATTCACGACAGCGAACTGACGATTCATGCCCCGCAATCCGTCACAGCCGCTTGCGGAATGGATGCTCTCAGTCATTGCATCGAGGGCGCCATCAGCGATACCGATGTGGATGAAGAAGATATGCAGATGTCGTTGGAGGGCATCAAACTGATCTTGGCAAACCTGCCGGTTGTGTTGCGTGAGCCGGAGAACAACGAAGCGCGTCTGGCGATGTGTCGTGCGGCGATGTACGGCGGTAACGCCATCAATACGCAGTTAGCCGGTTACGTACACGCTTTCGCGCACAGCATAGGCGCCAAATACCACATGCCTCATGGTCAGGCCATCTCGCTCATGCTCATGCCGGTGCTCGAGTTCCAGAAAAAGGCGTGTCAGTCCAAATACGAACAGATAGCCCAATACTGCGGCGTGCCGGATTTCCTGCAAGCCGTTCGCGAACTGATGCACACTTGCTCAATGGACCAACTCCAATCGCCTGTGCGCACTTGCGACCATGAGCAACTCATTCCTATGATTGCCGCCGATTCGATTAATTACTCAGCTCCTGTGACGCTTAGCGAAGAGGATATCAAGGCGGTGCTTGTCAAAATCACCAATCACCAATTACAAATTACAAATTCCGAAGATGAGATTCGCGAGATAGTAGCGGCTCAGCGGCGTTTTTTCCGCACAGGCGAGACTTTGCCCGTTAAGTGGCGTATTCAGCAACTCAAACGCCTCAAAGCGGCAGTTATTGCCCATGCGGATGAGTTCACGGCGGCTCTGGCGGAGGATTTAGGGCGCAGCGAAGTGGAAGCATACCTCTGCGATGTCGGACCGATTATTGTGGAGATCAACGAGATGATCAGCGGTTTGCGCCGTTGGTCACGCCCGGAATGGCATTTCAGCGGACTGATGTGTTTCCCGAGTCTTGTGACCAAGGTCTATAAGATGCCGTACGGCGTCTCGCTGGTCATTAGTCCGTTTAACTTCCCTATTCTGCTCACCATCGGCGTGGTAGCCGCAGCGATGTGCGGCGGCAACACGGTGGTGGTCAAGTCGAGTTCCAAGTCCGCAGCCTGCACAGCGGTTCTCAAACGCTTCTTTGCGGAAGTGTTCCCGCCGGAGTACATAACGCTGATCGACGGCGGTCACGACGTGGCGGACATCTGTCTGGCACAACGCTTCGACAAGATTTTCTACACCGGCTCTCCGGCTGTGGGTAAGCACGTGCTCGCAGAAGCGGCGAAGAACCTCACGCCTGTCGCGCTGGAGTTAGGAGGCGAGACGGGCAACTGGTGTGTCGTCCGGGCCGATGCCGACCTCAAAGACGCAGCCCGCAAGATAGCCTTCTTCAAACTGACCAACGCCGGACAGATCTGTATCAATATTAACCAGATAGCGGTGGCAGAAGAGGTCGCTGAGGCGTTTATGAAAGAGCTGAAGAAAGCCTTTATCGCCCAAATAGGCGAGCACGCAGAGACAAATCCCGAATACCCGAAACTGATTACCGACGCGGCGTACGACAAGTGCGCCAAGTTAGCGGACGAGTACCGCGAGCGCATCGTGTTCGGCGGAGTGGGAGATAAAGCGACGCGCAAGTACGCACCGACGATGATCTATCCGGTCGGTATCAACGAACATATCGTGCAGCATGAACTTTTCTGTCCGCTGTTGCCCATCGTACCGTTCAAGGACGCGGAAGTGGATGATTTGATGGATGTTATCGCCGACCGCGAACACCCGCTGGCAATGTATTTGTTCACGAGCAATATGCGCTGGGCAAACCGCGTCATGCAGACGCAGCAGTTCGGCGGAGGCTGCATCAACGAGGTATGCATCCATATGATGGTCAAAGGCGTGCCGTTCAACGGAACCGGCCACTCCGGCATGGGCGCATACCACGGAGAATGGGGCTTCCGCGAGTTCACACACCCGCAGACCGTGCTCAAAGGCAGCACACTCTTCAACCTCCCGCTCCGCGAACATCCCTATTCCGGCGAAGCAGGCAGGAAGAAAATGTTCCTTTTGCGACTCTTTGAACGCTAAGACACAAAACGATAATTACCATCCCACAAAATTTTGAAGGCGTAAAGAAATAAATTTACTGCTATTTCCTTACCTCGTTAGGATTGACACCTAATTGGTTCTTGACATAGCGGTTGAGATGACCGACGGACGAGAAACCGAACATGTCCGTTAGTTCCTGAATCGTCACATTGGGATTACGCAGCAGGCGCGAGATATCCAATGCCGTATAGCGGTTTATCCAGTGGTTCGCCGGATAGCCGCTGTATTTCTTTACAGTCTCGGAAAGGTACTTGCTCGTCACGCAAAGGCGGTCGGCATAATAAGCCAAATCGCGGTGTTCGCGGAACTCGCCTTGCTCCAAAAGCCTTAGAAAACCTTCCATCAATATTGCCGCAGGTGTGGTGACCGTCTCGTTGCCATAAAGCGCAGCATGGAAATCGAAGAAGTCAATAATCATCCGCTGCACGGCGTTGAGCAACATATCCCGATAGAAGAGGTGGCTGGTCATAGCAAGGCATTCCTCGATATACACCATGCTTCGTCTCAACCTTTCGGTCTGCTCTTCGTTCAGTGGCATTACGGGGTTCTGGAAAAGCAACATCCCGCCACGCATGCCATAATTACTCATCGGCGTAGCGAGTTCGGTAAACTCGGTCACAGCAAACACATTCAGTATCTCGAAATCTTCTGTTTTGCTAATCAATTCGCCTTGTTCACTCTTGCGCAGGATAAAACTATCGCCTCGATGGAGCCGGTACTTTCTGCCGATCAACTCCACTTCCGCTTCTCCGTTAAGACACAAGGCGTGCGTCAAATACCCCAGCATCTGCGCTTGCTGCTCCGTTTCAAAAGTATGACTTACAATGACGTTCAACATAGTTGAGAATGTATTTCAGCCTGCAAAGGTACTACTTTTTTTCGACATATGCAAGTAAAATGTGCAAAAAATGCCGTAGTTATAATTTGTTCACGTCATGAAAAAGCAGTAATTTTGCACTCGATTTTGAAACACAATGAATATGAAACATAAATTTTTAACCTTGCTGGCGGCGATGGCGGTATGCATCAGCTGCAGCGCAAAAAACAATCAATCAACAATGAGTAATCACAAAGCAATCGTAGTCTTTTTCTCCCATGCCGGAGAGAACTACTCAGTAGGAAACATCAAAGTGGGCAATACCAAGATTGTTGCCGATTACATCTCCGAGTTTATTGGCGCCGATCAAGCCGAGATCGTGACGCACAAGTACGACGGCATGGCGTACACGCCGCTGACTAACCTTGCGCAAGACGAGCAGAACAACGATGAGCGTCCGGATTTTGAACTCGTGCCGAATGTCGATTTCAGTCAGTATGACACCGTTTTCATCGGTGGTCCTATATGGTGGGGAACGTATCCGCAAGTGATGTTCACGTTCTTCGACCGCTATGACCTGAACGGCAAAACGATCTATCCTTTCACCACCCACGAAGGTAGCGGTCTCGGCTCATGCGTCAACGATGTCCGCCGCGCGTACCCGAACGCCTCCGTGCAGAAAGGCTTTTCTATCTATGGTCACGAGGTGCGTACCAACAAAGCAAAAGTAGAGAACTGGCTTAAAAACGCAGGATTCTAAGTATGGAAACTATCAAACTATCTAACGGCGTCGAGATGCCTTTATTAGGCTACGGCGTTTTCCAAGTTCCGCCACAGGAAGCGGAGCGGTGTGTGAACGATGCCATATCGGTCGGCTATCGACTGATTGACACCGCGCAGGCGTATTATAATGAAGAAGGTGTCGGAGCGGCAGTTACCAAGTCCGGCATTGACCGCAAGGACCTTTTCCTTGTTACCAAAGTGTGGGTGTCCAACAACGGCGAAGAACGTGCAGCAAAGAGTATCGATGAGAGCCTGCGCAAACTGCAAACGGACTACATTGACCTACTCCTCATTCACCAGGCGTACGGCGATGTGTTCGGCACATGGCGGGCGATGGAGCAAGCCTATAAAGCAGGCAAGGTGCGTGCTATCGGTGTCAGCAATTTCCAAGCAGCGCGATTCTTTGATTTTGCGCACTACGTGGACATCAAACCGATGGTGAACCAGCTTCAATGCAACACGATGGCGCAACAGAACGACATCCAACCCGTCCTTGCTCAAACCGACACACGGATGATGGCTTGGGGACCGCTCGGCGGACAAGGAGCCGATGGCGTAATCAAGAGTCCGGTATTGGCAGAGATAGGTGCACAATACAACAAATCCGCTGCGCAGGTGGCACTCCGTTGGCTCATCCAACGCGGCATCGTGGCGATTCCCAAATCGACGCACAAAGAGCGCATGGCGCAGAACCTCGATATCTTCGATTTCCGCCTCTCGGACGCTGACATGCAAGCCATCAAAACCCTCAATCAACAGGACACAGGTTTCGTTAATTTCAATGACCCGCAGTTCGTCAAATACCTCATTGAGACATACGGATAAATTAAACCAATAAGAATATGGATATTTACGAAAGAATGAAAGCCGGAGAATGGATTGACATCCGTACCGACGAAGACTACAAGAACATCGCAGGCGTGGCGCTCTTCAAGGCGAATGATGACTGCTGGCGTATCAACAACTCGCTGCCCTCGGCTCCCGAGACACGAAAGATGTTAGAGGACTTTTTCGAAGGCCGTCTGCCGCAGTCCTCGACCATTCTGCCGCCGATTCACATTGACCAACCCAAGGCAATGACCATCGGCGAGAATGTGTTTATCAACCACGGCCTCGTCTGCATGGCGAACGGCAGTATCACACTGGAGGACGGAGTGATGATTGGTCCCGAAGCGGCACTCATCACCGCCAACCATGATTTTGACGACATCCGCGTGTTGCAGTTCAAACCTATTGTGCTCAAGAAGAACGCTTGGGTGGGTGCGCGTGCCGTCATCCTGCCGGGCGTAACGGTCGGCGAAGGAGCCGTAGTCGCTTCCGGAGCCGTGGTAACCAAAGATGTGCCTGCACGTACCATCGTGGGCGGCGTACCGGCGAAAATAATCAAACAACTATAAATTCCCCATACAATGATTGACCATATTGAAGACCGCATGGAGTTGAAGGCGTTAGTAGACTTCTATGCAACCGAATCCGACAAAAACAACCAGGACTGCTATGTTGACATTTTCCGTCCTGACATTAAACTGAATGTTTATTTCGGCGGTAAGTTAGGTATGCAGGCGCGTGACGTACAGGACATGATCCGCCAATACAAAGCGTTCGGAGCTGCCAAAGTTTCGTTTCACATGAACGGTCAGCAGAATGTTACCTTCGAAGATGACACCCACGCTACCGGCACATGCTATGCCTTGGCAACGCTTGTCAACGAAGCAGAAGGAAAGGACAAACTGACCATGCATGCCGTACGCTATCTGGACAAATACGTGAAGATCGACGGTCGCTGGTGGATTGCCGAGCGCGAGCAGTATTTTGAGTGGTCTGCTTTTCCACCGTTGGCGTAAAAACACATTCTCAATCAGCGGCTCACAGCAATGTGAGTCGCTTTTTTTATTACTTACCTATGGTCTACCGCTTTCTGTCACGTTTGTTCGCCCTGACCAAGCAGCTGTGCCCTTCTAAATCCTAACGCGGGTGAAAGATTTTAATGTGAACCCCTTCGAAAGTACGTCATAAATCCTGCAAATGGCAAATTTATGTAAGAAAATTTGCATATATCAAAAAAAAGTAGTATCTTTGCACTCGATTTCAAAAGTGTTCTTTTGCCCGTTTGGAGCAACCGCTTGTGGCCGTACATTCCAATGTCCTACAACATCCCGCTCCGCCCCACAACCGCCTTTCGAGAAAAAACTGCGTCCCGGCGCATCCAAACTCTACCGGAAGCAGTACTCCAAACTCGACACCTTCATCCAAGCCCTCCTTCGCCAAAAAACAGCAATAAACAACTAAAAATCCCTCAAACCCTTGCACATGTGGGATTTTTTATGTACCTTTGCAGCCCAAACAAGCAAGTCTGATTTATGAACGTAGAAGAGATACAGGATTTCTGCCTTTCGTTAGGGAATGATGTAGAAGAGAAGCTGCCCTTTACCATGTTCAAGAACGGCGAAGGAGTGCTGGTCTTCTATGTCTGCGGACATATGTTTTGTTTCTTCGACCTCAATGATTTTCAGGTTATCTCGCTCAAGTGCCAGCCTGAACGGATAGATGAACTGAAAGCTGAGTATGACTGTGTTGGTAACCCGTACAATGAGTCGCCCAAACACTGGATCGGTCTTGACCCACATTCTTCGCCGGACGCGCTCACAAAAGACCTCATCCGCAATTCATACGAGATCGTCAAAGCCAAATATACCAAGAAAAAATGAATTTACAATCCTTGAAACAACGTCTGTCGCTTCAAAACATCAGCGAGACAATCCTGCGCGTCCTAAAGCGCTTTCCTGTAACGACCGGATTACTGGTTGCCCTGACCGCGGTACTTTCTTATCTGATGGCTACAGAGACCGAACCCGGCCGCAAACTATTGTGCCTCCTTGCCTTTATGTCTGCCGGCATCGTCATCAGTTTAGCCACTTCCTTATGGGGGGAAGAACAATGTGACCAACGGCGTAGATGGATAGTAGAAAGCGTGTCGCTTGCCCTTTGCGCGGTCTATTGCGTTCTGCTTTTTCTGACGGACGTGATACCTAACCGCGGACTGCCTGCGTTCAATATCGGCAACGCAGCATGGATAGCACTTGTCGTACTGCTCATCCCTTTCGGCTCTTTCTTGCGCGAAAAGGACGACCTCAAAGTCTGGCATTTCATTCTGTCGCTTTGCGGAGTATTGCTCATCAGCGGTATGGTGGCATGGGTGATGACAGGCGGTCTGGAAGGACTTCTCTACGGAACGGCGGCACTCTTTGATTTCGAACCCGGTAAGAAATTGCCCGCGATTATTATGATTGTGTGCTCGATATTGCTCTTTGGGATGTTGTTTCTGGCACTTATCCCGCAGGCAGAACGCAAACACAACGCTTCGGCGTCAATGCCGTCGTCCCTCACGAAAATCGTCTCATGGTTGTTATTGCCGTTGCTCGGGTGTTACATCTTGGTTCTCTATGCTTATGGCATCAATATTCTGATTCACTGGGAACTACCCAAAGGCATGATCTCGGGACTCGTCTCGGCAGTAATGATTGCCTATATCCTTTGTTATATACTCCTATATCCGCAGGTAACACACAAAGAATCATGGCAAAGCAAAGCCCTGACGCGCTGGCTTCCGATAGCTATCCTGCCACTATTAGTGCTGATGTCTGTGGGTGTTGTGCGCCGTTTCATCGACTATGGCATCACTCCTCCACGGCTTTACTTGCTGACCTTGCTCCTTTGGTTCTATGCCATCTGTATCGTCATGCTCGTTGTGCCGCGCAATCGCTTCCATTGGATTGCATTCTCCTTCGCAGCTTTGTTCATTCTCTCCTCTGGACATCCGCTCAATTATTACCGTCTCTGTCGACCGTATTTGTCCGCAAAGATAGACCAGATGATTGCCGAGAAAGGGCTGCAAGTTCCGTTCTCGATGATTTCTCTATGTCAAGAATTACCAACTGATGATGAAGTGCATCAACTGGATAAAGAAATAACCTATGTGAAGAATTGTTATGGTGAGGATTACATCAACCGCTGGGTGGACGAGAGTGAGTCAGCGAACAAGACAGATGAGGAGCGTAAAGAGCTATGGAAACTGTCATATACCAAGCGAATGGGTGGAAACCTTTGCCCGCAAGGATATACTACTTTCCGCTGGGTGAACAACAGCTCCGATGAGTTGCCTTCCAAACTGACAGAAAAAAACATAAAGAACGGCGTTTTACATGTGCCGTATAAGGACGAGGTGCTGCTCTTCGATACCACGGCTATCCGGCAAGCACAGCAGAATGAAGAACTCTTGGTTATACCCTCCGCGAACGGGAAAGTAGCATGTTCTATCCAAAACATCTCCATTTATGCGTATTCGGATAGAACGATTGAAATCCATTATAGCGGTTATATATTTACAAAAGAATGAGCACAGAACGAGAGAAAATGTTGGCAGGCGAAGTGTATGACGCCTGTGATCTGGAGTTGTTGGAAGACCTCAACCGCGTAAAAGTGCTTTGTCAACAATACAACAACCTGCTGCCGACGGACTTTGCGGCGCGCAATAAGATGATCCGCGAGATCCTGGGCCAGGCGGACAAAGACACCTTCATCCAAACCCTCCTTCGCCTTGCATAAGTGGGATTTTTTTGTACCTTTGCGCCCGAATTATTGTACTAAAGAGAAATGAAATTGATAGACACCATTAACATGTGCTCGCATTTACAGCGGAAACTGTTTGATGCCGGAGGTGAGTACCGCGCTCTACGTTCAGCATCAGTTATCTGTTATCCGTTCGTTCCTGACCACCTTGACGCAAACAGGCCTTCCCTTCGATGTCGATGATCCGCACATGAAGCGCCTCCCCGGAGTGCTTCTCCCTCAATAGAACATAGATTACACAAACAAAAATATGAAACGCTTTAAAAGAAATGAACTGTACAGCGAGATTAGAGATCCGCAGTCTTCTTATTTCCTTCTACAAGGAGATTTCCGGACATATGTGCGATATTATCTTACTGATACTATCTCAATCCCATGGTACGCTTACCTTATATTTGCCGCAATGATCTTGGGAGTAATAATGGTCGGCGAATGGGTGTTAGCCCTCATCATATTGGGTGTCTGTATACTTATTATCTTGGGCTTGGCGCTTTTTACCGCATCTTCATTCCAGAAAATAGCAGATAAGGGAACTTACATCGGCTTTGATGAAAATGGTGTGGGGTATTGGGTGCCGGTACAGGATGCCGAAGAAGATGAGGAAGACAAAGAAGACGATGATGAGGGAAAGATTTATGTGAATCTGGCAGTCTCTGCACCTTGGTATGAATTGGATGAAATCAAGGTGTTTGATTCCTTTTTAATGTTTAAGTTCGTTTCTACAAGTGAATTAGGACTTGTCTTTGTCCCCATGGAATCAATTGAGAATGCGGGAGTAAATGTGGACGAGGCATTAGAGAATATTCTGGCCTATTGGAAGCAACATGCCCAAGACAAGCCTGTAGGTCAAAAAGACCGCAGACTCATTTGGGTTATCATTGTTATCGCTATTCTGGCTCTGAGATTCATTCTCAAATATCTTAAATATGTATAATATGCGCGTAGCGATCGGATTTCGCGTATGAAGTAATTATGATTATGAAAAAGACTCTATTATTACTGATTTGTTGTGTGCACATCGTCACGACGGCTTTCGCAAAAGATTTCCTTCTCCCTGATTATGAAGGCATTCAAGCAATGGGGCAATCCAATTACAATTTGCTTTTAAATCGTTTTCAAGCACAAGACACGACTTTGTCCATCCAAGATTTTCAGGCTATTTATTATGGCTCGGCATTTTATGGGGCTCCTTCATCAGGAATGAGCATGAAACGGCTTAATGCTATTTATGAAGCAGATGGTAATGAGGGCGTAATCACGTACGTGGATTCGTTATTATCGGAATCGCCGTTGAATCTAGGCGCACTACGAACGCGTTTTATTGCAGCATACAAAGCAAATGATAGTATTACTACAGACAAATATCTATGGCAATACGATCGGCTAATGGACGCTGTTTATGCAACAGGTGATGCTTTAACAGAAGAGACTGCACTACATGTAGTTTGTGTTAATGACGAGTACACAATTATGAATTATGTTATGCAGGTGGAGTTTGAACAGCAAACTCTGACTCCTTCTATGTGCGACAAAATGGACATCGTTACAAAAAAAGGAACAAAAATGTCTGTTTACTTTGATGTTCAACTCGTTCTTGCGCTTGAAAACAGAATGTTCTCTACGAGCAAAAAGCCCTTCCGATTCAAATACAGCAAGAAAAAATGACCATCGATACTACCAATATGTGCTCGCATTTGCAGCGGAAATTATTTGCCTCGGATGGCGAGTATCGTGCTATTCGCGAGCAGATAGAAACCGACCCGACGCTGACGGCTGTTGTTCGTTCTCGACAGCTGCATATCTATCGCGACGGAAAGAAAATCCTTGTCCTTGCCGGCAAAAGCGCACCGAAGATCATTCGGGAAGATAAATTGACAGAATTATTATGACTTACGACGAGTACATAGCCCAACAACAGCAAGCGATGGATGAGGAGCAGCAGGATGATAGCTGCTTCTTGGAATACCAGCCCGAAGGCCAGTTTGTGAGAGGTCATTAACAAGATAGAAAAGATAAGTTTGTCATATGCAAAGAATATGTAATTTCATAGCCAAATGGATGGGAGTGATGGTGCTGATGGTGGCAGCATTAAGCCTCATTGTGCCGGCATCGCTTGCGTGGATCGGTACATGGGTGATCAATCCTATGTTGGGCATCATCATGTTCGGCATGGGACTGACACTTTCGCCGCAAGACTTCAAGATTGTGCTGAGTCGTCCGAAAGATATCCTGATCGGTTGCCTCACGCAGTTCACCGTCATGCCGCTGCTGGCATGGGGACTGACTTGGGCTTTCTCGCTTCCGCAAGAACTGGCGATAGGTGTCATTCTGGTAGGCTGTTGCCCGGGCGGAACGGCATCGAACGTGATTACCTATCTGGCGAAAGGCGACCTTGCGCTATCTGTTGGCATGACTGCCGCATCCACCGTGCTTGCGCCGCTGCTGACACCTCTGCTCGTCTGGTTATTGGCCGGCACAATGGTCAACGTGCATACAACGGGTATGCTGCTGAGCATCGTGTATATCGTTATTCTACCCATCGTCTGCGGGCTGCTCTGTCAACGGTTTATCCCGAAGATTACGCAGCGCGTTACTCCTTACCTGCCTGCGTTCTCGTCTATCGCGGTAGCAATGACCGTAGGCATTGTTGTAGCGCATAATGCCGACCGGCTGATGACCGCAGGGCTGCTCGTAGTGCTCGTAGTGATGCTGCATAATCTTTTCGGACTAGGCATCGGCTATCTGGTCGGTCGTCTCTTGCGTCTGCAACGTGCCAAGAGCGTGGCACTCAGTATAGAAGTCGGCATGCAGAACTCAGGTTTGGCAACCTCGCTGGCTGTGATGCATTTTGCAGCATTCCCGTTGGCAACGATCCCCGGTGCAGTATTCAGCGTTTGGCATAATATCAGCGGCGCAATCATTGCACGCATCTATTCACGAAACAACAAAATTTAACAGATATATATCAAGGCATTTAAGGATAACTAAAGACCAAAATGGATAAGTTTGAAGAACAGATACATGGCGACTTACAGCAGTACTTGCTGAGCGTGAATGAAATAGACGAGCGTCTGCCGGAATGCCCGGATGTGGAGGACAAATGGGAGGCAACTGCGAATGCGTATATCCCCGACGGAGTGCGTGAGTTTCAGAATTATCCGCTTGCGTCGCTCGGGTGGATGATGTATATCGGCATGGCATTGGCGAAAATGTGGGATGACGACTGGCAGTACTACGCTGCGAAAGACGACCTGTATGTCTATCTGCGAGACAAACGTGGCTACGATGCTATGGATGAGTATATCCGCAGAGACGTGCTCAAACTCAAAGGCAAGGATTTTGCGATGACCGAAGAACTCGTCAGCGAATGTGCCTCACGCGTGCATAATACGTTGATGCATCAAGATATAGAACCGGGCACCAAAGAGGCTTTCCTTGCCTACGTCGCTTGCCTGCATCAGTTATACCTTTTCGGTGCCGCTGTACAACTCAAGCGCATGGGCTATCACATGACGAGAATATAAAAGCGTGGAAACAGACAGAATCATATTACGACCATGGCAACTCTTTGCTTTGAAGAATTGATGCAGTTCATGAAAAAGCTCCAAGAACGTTTTAGAAAAATCCAATAAACCCCTTATTATCTCTTTCCTTCTTAAACACACTCTTGAACGTGAAGCGAAACAGCCGCACCGAAGAAATGTACGGTGCACATTTCGAGGAATAAGTGCGGCGCGTGAGTTTGCAGAGCAAATATAGAATACATTAAAGCCGAGACAAACGAGAGACAAACGGGAGATGAACGAGAGAAAAAAACAAATGTTTTTTCGCCCAAAAACGGACAAAAACGACACTCCCAAATTCAATTTCCGCCATAATACTTGCATATGTCAAAAAAAAGTTGTATCTTTGCACGCAAATTTGTAAAATGGGGGAGTAGGCATACCAGAAACTACTACTACAATGAATAACGAGAACCAAAACATTGAGTACAAAGAGTCTTGGCGTGACGAGTATGTCAAGTGGCTATGCGGCTTTGCTAATGCACAAGGCGGCAAACTCTATATCGGGATAAACGACAAAGGCGAAGTGTGCGGTGTGGAGAATGCCCATAAGTTGTCTGAAGATATACCGAACAAAGTCGTTTCTTTCTTGGGCATTGTAGCGGAAGTGAATGTCTTTGATAAAGAAGGAAAGGATTATATAGAAATCGACGTGGCTCCGAGCGATGTGCCCATCAGCTACAAGGGAAAGTACTATTTCCGTTCCGGCAGCACATTGCAGGAACTAAATGGTGCGGCTTTGCAGAACTTTGTCCTTCGGAAGATGGGACGCTCGTGGGACGAGGTGACGAATGACCGTGCTACGCTCAATGATATTGACCGTGAGGCGGTTGATTACTTTATCCGCAAAGGAATAGAAGCAGAGCGTGTTCCTGACGATCTCCGCAAAGCGTCAACGGAAGAAATACTTACAAGCCTTGACTTGATGGATGAGAACGGAGGGCTGAGGAATGCGGCTGTTCTGCTTTTCGGCAAGAACCCTCAACGCTATTATCCGAGTGCAGTCTTCAAGATAGGTCGTTTTGGTATTGATGAAGCGGATCTGAGGTTTCAAGATGTAATTGAGGGCAATATCTTGCAAATGGCTGAGCGCGTGATGGATGTGCTCAAAGCCAAATATCTGATTTCTCCGGTTCGTTTCGAAGGAATGCAGCGATACGAAAAACTGGAACTACCCAAAGAGGCTTTGCGAGAGATTCTTTATAATGCCATCGCGCATAAGGATTATACAGGGCCGGACATCCAGATGCATGTTTATGACAGCAGTATTGAGATTTGGAACGAAGGAGAATTGCCGGAGGGTTATACGCAAGAGACTCTTTTTGCCCGCCACTCATCCAAACCGCGCAATCATAAGATTGCTAATGTCTTCTTCAAAGCCGGTTTTATCGACACATGGGGACGAGGCTTCCAGAAGATCCGTGACGGTTTTGAGGCTGACGGTATCCCGATGCCCCGAATTGAGAATTTCTGCGGCGGTGTACGAGTGACTATTGAACGAACCGTATTTATGAAGTTGTCTCATGTCGGTAGTTCTGTCGGTAGTGATGTCACTAGTTCTGTCACCAGTATGTCACTAGTTAAACTGACTGAAAGACAACAGGATATGCTTGAATTGATAAGAAAGAATCCATTCATTTCTGCGCAGCAAATGTCGGTAGTTTTGTCGGTAGTTAAGAGAACTATAGAACGTGACCTTGCAGACCTGCAAAAGAAGGGCATTCTAATCCGCGAAGGCAACACCAGCGCAGGTCACTGGGAGATAATTGAAAAATAAAATGGCTTGTCACCGCCCACCCATCCACCGAGCGATGACCGAGCGATGAGCGGGAGAAGAGCGAGAAATAAAATCCCTTAGAAAAATTAGATTGCTAATAATATAACAACCATGGAGAATCAATTGCATTTTCGGACTTTTGATGACCTTGTTAAGTGTATTAATAGGGAAAAAGACTTATTGCAGTCTATCTTCAAAGACCGCAAGACGCATGTCTTCTCTACCGACATGGCGATGGTGATGGTTGATTATCGCAAGGATCGCATTCAATACTTGATTGAAAATGGCGTTATTCATGAGAGTGGCAATTTTATAGAACTGGAGGATGTGTATTTGAAATTCTTTGAAGACGTATTAGACGTTAACGAAGAAATCAATGTAGCAAGCGTTAAAGAGTGTATAGACTCTCTGCAAGAAAATATCACTTATTTTTTACAAGAGACTAACGAAAATCGCAAATTCCATTACCTTTCTATTGTTCGTAAAAAGCTTCGTGATACAGGTTTAAGAACATTGCGTAACGTGATTGACTTGAAACGTAATGTTGATACCGCTTACAAACAAGAGCCGAACTATGACATCAAAATCCAGAAGCTAAAGAATCTGGACGAGAAGAAAGAGAGTATTCGTACGCTTATTCGAGAGTGTGAGAAATTGATAGAGACGGACAAAGCTTTCTTTGCGTTGCATTCAAACCCGCAAATGGCAAGCACCATTGCGGATGTGCGTTATGATTTCACAGATGCTCACTATAGTTTGCTTTCCATAGAAAAACAGATTATTGAATATATCCATCTCATTGAGAAGCAAAATCAATTCATTAAGAAGATTAGGCGCTTGAAGTATTTGCGTACTCAGTTGACGATTGAAGACAGCACGAATATTCGTCAAGTGGTAGCAGGTATCAGTCCTGTTTGGATGGAGAACAGGCAATACAACAGAATGCGCTTATCTCTTGAGACTTTGCAGAGCAGTGAAGAGATGGCGGCACTTATTCGCAAGGTGGGATTGCGGGAAGGTATAATCCGCAAGTCCCGGACGTCTGCTCCAGCACTTACCGCTGAAGACCTGCAAGAGAGAGTGGAACCGCTCAATGAAATCGACCCGCAAGAAGTATGGAACGCTTTTCGGGCTGGAAGTAAAGACCTGTTTTCGTTCTTGCTCTCGTACGACTACAAGCAAGAACGAACCATCGAGCAACATGCAGGACTATTCTGCTTGTTGGCGGTTCAACACCCGGAAGAATGCAAGATAACAGACAAGTATGTACAATACGAAGACCTTGAATATCCTTTGATTTATGCTAAATAATACACAAGCCATTTATGAGCGTCTTATTCGCGGTGGCTTCCTTGCCGTGGATAGCACAAAAGCAGACGTTAGACACCTCTACCAGGACGTAGAGGAGAATTATGATGCTTATGCTGAATACTTTCAGCAGATAGGATTTCGTCTGGAGAGTGGTAACGGATACTACTATTTCTCCACCATCAATGACAGCAAAGTGGATATCGAGAGACGACTGGAAGCTTTTTGCAAATGGATTGACTACTTGGATTTCTTCAAGAATATGGATCCATCGTTCTCCGTCGGCTACCAATTCAACAAGTCGCAAATCGTGAATAAGATTGAGATGGAGGCGGAGCTGAAAGATAAGGCAAGACACCTTTTCTCGCAGCAGAAGTCATGGGCGGAGAAAGTGGACAAACTGGTTGGTGAGCTGGAATCAATGGGATTTGCAGAGCAGATTGAGGAAGAATCTGCTACCTATAAGATTACTTCGGCATTCCGATACGCAGAAGATTTGGTGAACCTTATAACTATCTATAACGAAGATGAGATACCTGAATAAAATCATATTTATCAATAGCGCTCATATTCGCTATACGGAAATCCTGCTGGACGGTAATGTGCATTTTAACGGCACACAAGGTACCGGCAAGAGTACCATCCTTCGTGCATTGCTGTTCTTCTATAATGCCGACAAGCAGCATCTTGGCATCAAGCAAGGGCAAGAGCCGTTCGACCGATTCTATTTCGAGAGTGCGAACTCCTATATCATCTATGAGGTTCAGCGTGAGATAGGACCATATACGGTAGTCGTATCTCGACATCAGGGAAGCTCCTCTTTCCGCTTTGTTGATGCAGCGTACAATAAGGATTGGTTTGTGGACGCATCGGGTAACGTTCCCAATGAATGGAGCAAGATTCGCCAAAACATTCAGAAGGACGGTCTTATTGACATCAGCCCGCAGGTAGATAGTTGCCAACTGTACCGGGACATCCTGTTTGGGAATACGAGTGACCGCAAGAGCAAGTTCGCTAAATATGCCCTCGTGTCCAGTACGCGGTATCAGAACATACCTCGCAGTATTCAGAATGTTTTTCTTAACAGCAAGTTAGATGCTGAGTTTGTGAAGAAAACCATCATTGAATCAATGTCTGAGAGCGAGGAGGAAGAGGCAATCAAACTAAGCGTATATCGTAGTCAGGTTGCTAACTTTGAACGCGAATTTGAGGATATTGAATTATGGTATCGCAAAGATAAGAATGGTGAGCCATTAGTGCGTCAGCAGGCTCATGCTGTTATAGAGGCTTATCGTGAGATGATAGCCTATGAGCAACAGATAATTCGCTCTATCCGTGAACTCAATTTCGCCGTTCAAGATGCAAATGACAAATTGCCGGTTGCTATCGAGGATTTGAAGGAGTTAGACGGACAGATCCAAGACGAGCAGAAGCGAAAGCAAGCAATAGATACTGAATTCCAAAAGGAGAGACGCACATTAGACCAAGCTATCGGAGCTAAAGACAGCGACCTCAAGAAGATACGCGAGAAGCGTAAACAGTATGCTCAAATGGGAATTGAGGATATGCTGAAGCTGCATGAGTCAGAACCGAGATTGCAGAGTGAACGCACACAGCAACAGGCTATCTTAGACGCACTTACCAAACAGTATGCGGACATTGAGGCCAAATACAAACTGCTATTAGGCACATTGGACAATAACTTTGCTGCTTTCAAGAACCAGCAAACCGAGCGACTGAATTTTGTCCGCAATGAAGTTCAGAAGCAAAGAGATACTTATACTACAGAAAAGCAAGGGCTGTTAGACGAAGCCGAGAAGCGTTACAACGCAGTATGTGTTCAGATTGACCAGCGTATTGAAACACTTCAAGCAGAGTTAAGGAGTCTGGAGTTGAAGAAGCAAGCCCTGCAAGCATGGGAACCTCATAAAGAAGAGAAAGATGCTATCAAAGCTGACTTGCATCTGTTAGATATTGAAGAAACGGAAGCCCCTGCAAAGATTGCAGCCAAAGACCAAGAGATAGAGCGTCTGCGTGCCCAAGCGCTATTAGAGGAGGGGAAAGTAAAAAGCGAATATCAACGCTCTGACGAGCAGTTGCGCAATACGGTGCAGACTTTAGAGGCCGAGCGACAAAAGATAACGTCCTTATTGAACAACTACAAAGGTTCTCTGTATGAATGGCTTGCGCAAAGTGACTTGCCTTGGGAAGAAACGATAGGTAAAGTGGTTGACGAGGAGCGCGTACTATATGCGCAAGGTTTAGCGCCTGTATTGACCGACAAAGGCAATAATACCTTATTCGGTGTGCAACTTGACTTGTCGCAAGTTGAGCCGACTCATCGTACTCCTGATGATTACCGTGCTCGCGGTCAAGAACTGGACGGACAGATAGCAGCCATCAAGCAACAACTTTCTGATTTGCTGATGACTAAGGATCAAGAGCTGAAGAAAATAAATGACAAACTTTCAGAGAAGATAAAACCTCTCCAGCAGGACATCACCAACTACCGTGTACGGCTGGAGCAGATTCCACAACTCCGTCGTAACAAAAAGACAGAACTGGCTTCTCTGGAGAAGAAAGAGAAAGAGGAACGGGACGCAAAAATAGCGGAATGCCAGACAGAACTTGATGCCGTTATATTGAATCATTCACAGGCAAAGGCTGATAAAGAAGCCAAACGTGCGCTGTGGGAAAAGGAGAAAAAGCAGATTAACGCTGCGTTTGACGCAAAAGGCAAAGAGTTGAAGAAACGTCTGGACGACTTGCGTGCGGAGCAGGAGAAAGAGCTTACTGCGGAGCAAAGTCGTTATAATCAGCAGAAGAGCCAATATGAAACCGAACGTGACGCCGAGTTGAAAGGTCAAGGTGCCGATATTGAAATCATCAACAAACAGGCCGCCGTGATAGCTGCTATTGATGAACAGTTGAAAAAGATAGATGCTCAACGTAAGACCGTTTTAGTATATATCCACGAAAAGGAAGAACTCTTTGACAAGGAAGATACCATCAAGCAAGAGAAAAAGGGATTAGAGGATAATATGCAGAACTTGCAGAGCCAATTCAATGAGAAGATTCGGCGTATTACCGGCCGTCTCAATGAATTGCAAGAGAAGCGGAATAAGTTAGATGCAAGTATCAAGTCGTGGAAAGAAGGACTTGAGCAATACAGAGTTGCTATCAAGGTGGAACATCTGCTATCCGACATGTATCTTCAGGAAGAGCGAAGCATCCAGACAGCTAAGACTTGTCAACTGATTATTTCTGAGTTGAGAGGTGCTCTCCAAGCCAAGAACGGCAAGCAGAACGATTTGAAATCAAAAGTACGTGCGTTCAATGGTCACTTCAATGCGGATAATATCTTCCATTTCAATACAACTCCATTTGACGACCGCGATTATATAGACATCGCTTTGAGTTTGTCTGAGTTTGTAGAGAAAGACAAAATTGAAGAGTATAGAAAGCGTACAAGTGAACACTATCAAAGTATATTGCAAGCTGTGTCGCGTGAGGTGGGTAATTTGCTGACGCATCAGTCTGAGATAGAAAAAGTTATTCGTGAAATCAATAGAGATTTTGTAGAGCGTAATTTTGCAGGTGTTATCAAGAGCATTGAACTTCGGACAGAGCAATCGGATGATAGCATGATGCGCTTATTGCAGAAAATCAAAGACTTTACGGACGAACAAGACTTCAACCTTGGCGCATCGAACTTATTCTCTGCGGGGAATAAAGACGATGTTAATCGGAAAGCGGTGGACTACCTGTTGCGCTTTATGAAGCAGTTACAAAAAGAGCCAAATAAACAGCAGTTGACGTTATCAGATACTTTCAACCTACAGTTTAGAGTAAAAGAGAATGACCAAGACACCGGATGGGTTGAGCGTATCAATAACGTCGGATCTGATGGAACAGATATTCTTGTAAAAGCAATGATAAACATCATGTTAATCAATGTCTTCAAGAAGAATGCCTCTCGTAATCGTAATCAAGAGTTTATTATTCATTGTATGATGGATGAGATAGGTAAGTTGCATTCTACCAACATACGTGGCATTCTGCAATTTGCAAATCAACGCAATATCTATCTCATCAATTCATCTCCAGAGTCGAACAACTCATATGATTACAAGTACACCTATATGCTTGATAAAAACGAGAAGTCAGAGACAAAGGTACACCGTTTGCTTAAACATATTACAGAATGAGTCTGACGCTGAAACAAATACGCAATTTGCAAACTTTGTTAAGAGGCGAAACTCTTGCATGGTCGGCAATAAATAGCGAGTTGCTGCAATTGCTCATTGACGAACAATTGGTGACTGTCAAGACCCATCGTATCCGCAAGACGATTTACGCTCATGATGCGACTAATCTGCAAATGTTTTTAGAGCATCATTTTGAAGAACTACGCGGTTTCGATTGGAGCAATGACGATATTTCCATAGCCTCTTCACGAGCTGAACTTGCGGCTGATTCGGGGAATTCCAAATCTGTCATGCTCCGTTCTTGTCCTGGATTTATGGTGAATAGTATCGAGCCTATTCCTGCAAAATTAGGAGATAAAAAGATTATTATAACACCTGATGAGGGGACGATGTTGTTTGTTGCTGATTGGGAGCATTTTTCTATTCCTAACAATGTGTTGGTCGTTGGTGTAGAAAATATGGAAAACTTCCGTCGTATTAGAGAACAAAGACAGTTATTCCCTGCAAATCAACCATTGCTCTTTGTCTCTCGCTATCCTCAATCGACAGACTTGCGTCAATGGCTTATACAAATACCCAATATGTATCTGCATTTCGGAGACTTCGATTTAGCAGGAATACACATCTATGAATCTGAGTTTTACAGATATCTTGGCGCGCGTGCATCATTTTTCATCCCTGATGATATAGAGTTTCGCATTGCCAACGGCAGTTTAGAACGATACAACGCCCAATATGTCAAATTTAAAAATTACAAGCCACATGATAATAAACTCTTTCCATTGTTCGAAATAATAAATCGCTATCATCGCTGTTACGATCAGGAGGGATATATTGAGAGACATTATAGTTAAAATATACTAATCCCAAGTCCGCAAAAAAAATGAAAAAAAGTTGCTTTTGAGGTGATAGATTCGGGCTCTTTTTTGACTTATATATGGAGGGGTATATAAACTATAACTAATTAACCATGTCTTGTCTGCATAATAAATGGAGCGGGCAACGGCATTGCCCTGAAAAAAAGAAGAAAAAGGAATAAGCAAAACGAAACACAAAAAGGAAGAATAGACATGGCAGATCACGACACATGGCATTGGCAGGAACCCGGAACGGCATGGAAAGGCGCCGGACTATACCATATCACGATGACGATTCCGTCGCGTGAGCCGTTGTTGGGTGAGCTTTGCATTCCCGATAATGACCCTAAGCAAGCACATATAAAGCGGACGGAATTAGGAGACACCTTGGTGGATTGCCTTTTGAGCATTCCAAGGTATCATCCAAATGTTGAGATCTTGCATTTCAGCCTCATGCCCGATCACCTTCACGCGGTAATCTATGTGACGCGGGAGATGTCTGAGGGCATCGCCTCTGTAGTGCGCGGCTTTTGGCAGGCCGCGAAGAAACTGGGGCGTGCTTCTTCTTTTGCCCCGAATGCCATTCGGGAGAACTACCAAGAAGGGGTAAATATCCTCCGTGATCAATTAGGCGATGCAGCGTATTATCAACTCCCGCCTATCTTTACCGAGATGCCCTTCATCCGTCCGATGGGACATCGGGATCAACTCCCCACAACCATCCGTTATATAGATATGAACCCCCAGCGGTTAGCTACGAAGAAACTCATGCCGGGTTTCTTCCGCGTGCAAGAGGATATAGAGATAGCCGGACGGAAGTACCGCGGCATCGGTAATGCCAAGCTGCTGCAAGCCGCCCGATTTGCGCCCGTGCATGTCCGCCGGACGATGATAGACGAAGCGATGCACGGCGATAACAAGCGGCTACGCGATTATATGAACGGCTGTGTAGTAGCGGCACGTCAGGGAACGGTGATGGTATCGCCGTTCATCTCCGACAAAGAGAAAGAGGTGATGATCGTTCTGCTCGCAGAGGAGCATCCCATCATCTACATCGCGGATAATGGTTTTCGGGATTATTACAAGCCCAGCGACGGTTTGTTTGATGCCGTTGCCGCCGGTCGCGTCCTTATCCTCAGCCCATGGGAGTACGATCCCTCCAAACGCCATGTCACCCGCCCCGAATGCGTCGCCATGAACCAGATGGCAGAAGAGATATGCTCTTTGTCCATCGTTCCCGAATCCGATTCGGGACAAAACAAATCTAATGAATACTAACCATGTCCTGTCCACATAACCCCATAGATTGTCCCTGTACAAAAGAAGGATGTCCCCGTCACGGCATCTGTTGTGCCGTTTGTGGGCACAATAAGGCGTTTGATGAGAACTGCCTAAAGGCTGTGTTCCGTGCGTATGAGATTGCTTATCCGGACTATGAGTTTGAATGTACCTTGCTCCGTTCTCGCAAGGTGTGGCCGGAAGGACATCATAACTTGGATATCATCGCCGGCTATTGCGGCTACGAAATGACGAACCACCACCATGCCCTCGCCGATGCCGAGGCATGTGCAATAATTGCAAAGCAAATATTATGAGAGGATATTGATATGGCACAAAAAATACAGAAAACGAATGTGTGTCGATTGCTCGATGCGGCAGGGATTGCGTATGAGTTGATTGAGTACGAGGTGGATGAGTCCGATCTGAGTGCTACGCACGTGGCGGAACAGTTAGGCGAAGATGTGGATGCCGTATTCAAGACCATCGTACTGGAAGGCGACAAGGTTAAGCATTTTGTCTGTGTCGTGCCGGGTGCATGTGAGGTGGACTTGAAGAAAGCGGCTCGTGCCAGTGGCAATAAGTCCTGCAAACCGATTCCGCAGAAGGAACTGCTACCGCTCACCGGTTACATCCGTGGCGGCTGTTGTCCGATAGGGATGCATGGCAAAGCCGATCGTGCGAGCTCGCGAGGTAAGACGAAGCCGTTTCCATCGTATATCGACGAGACGTGTCTGCTGCATGAGAAGATTTACGTCTCTGCCGGTCAGCGCGGTATGCAGCTCCGCCTCGCGCCGCAAGATCTGATAAACTATGTACCATTAGAAGTAAGTGATTTGATATGAAAAAATTGTAGCTATGGAATTTAGACCAATGCCCAAAATCCGCGAAATAATAGCAGGCAAGAAATGCGTCATCTACGCAGACGAGCTACCGCAAGTGCTGCTCATTCAGCCGGTGGGTGAGCATGAGAATGCTACGTTGGATGCGGAGATAGAGGCAATCAAAGAGGCGGTTCAAGTGCCGTTTGTTTTTGCGGGCTTTGCGATAAGCGATTGGGAAGAAGAACTAACGCCGTGGCATGACCCAAATATCTCTCCGCGCAAATCGGTTGGCGACCATGTGTTTGAGACTTTGGGCTTTATTACGGAGCAACTGATGCCATACATATTTGAGCGTTATGGCAAGTTACCGGTTGTGTTAGGCGGATATTCTTTGGCAGGTTTATTTGCGCGTTGGGCAGTCTGTAAAGAGGAATGTTTCGATGCCGTTGCTGCCGCTTCTCCTTCGCTATGGATTGTGGCTTGGAAAGGTTTTTCTGATGCACATGAGGTGTATGCACGCTATGTCTATCTCAGTCTTGGCGACCGAGAGGAAATCACGAAGAACAAAGCTATTGCACAGGTGGGTAATAACATCCGCTGGGAATATGATCATCTGCAACGCGCAATAGGTTCCGACCATTGCACGCTTGTGTGGGAAAAAGGAGGTCATTTCGTCACTCCACATCTCCGCCTCGCACGTGGCTTTGCTTGGTGTATCAATTCGCTAATGAAATGAAAAATATGTTTAAAAACAAAAAGCGCTGGCACCATTACTGATGTCAGCACTTTTTAAGTCATGAAAACTTTTTGACCCGATTTTGACACGGCCTTTTTGCGTCAATACCTCGCGAGGCCAGTATTTATCGGACTTTGTTGCTCAACCAGGACTCTTCGTCAGGAGTGGCTTGCTACGACTGCATTACTGCGTAACTTGTATGGTAGCCGCACTCCTTTCTCTCCCCACAAATTGAAATTTGCGGGGACCCCGAAATGTGGGTCCGAGCCCATAGATTAAGACAAAAAAAAGAACAACCACCAGTTGGTGATTGCTCTTTTTTGTTGCTCAACCAGGACTCGAACCCAGACAGACAGAACCAGAATCTGTAGTGCTACCATTACACCATTGAGCATCGCGTTCGGCAACAAGGTTGCAAAGGTTAATACCGCTCCGCTAAATTAACGGGCAACTTGTGCCTCCGCTCTCCCCAAAAATTAAAATTTTCGGGGGCCCCATTTTTACGTGAGGCGCTAATGATTTTTCAAAAGCGGGTGCAAAAGTACTGCTTTTTTATGACATGTGCAAATTTTTTTGAAAAAAAATGCCAGAAAAATGATTTTTTATGCTTTTATTTGCATATATCCAGATTTTTTAGTAACTTTGCAGCGGTTTTTGTGCGTACATATACACGCATACGCTACACATATGAAAAATTATATAGAAAAAGCGAATCATATTGTAATCTTCACCCACGTGGCTCCCGACGGCGATGCGATGGGTTCAAGTTTGGCGCTCAAACACTGGATCGGCAAAAAGGCGACCGTCATCGTGCCGAATGCTTTTCCGGCATTCTTCAACTGGATGCCCGGAGCGGATCAGATTCTCATCTATGAGAAAGAAGCCGCTAAATGCGATCCGTTGATTGCCGAAGCGGACCTGTTTATCTGCACCGACTTCAATGACCCGAAGCGTATCGGTCCGATGGGCGAGAAGATGCTGGCGAACTCCTGTCCTAAGATCTTGATCGACCATCATCTCAATCCGATGGATTTTGCCGATGAGGTACACTCCCATCCGGAAGTTTCGTCGAGTTGCGAGATCGTGTATCGGCTGCTAACGGATGAAGGCCTTCAGCCATCAGTTATCAGCCATCAGATTGCGACCTGTATTTATACGGGTCTGATGACCGATACAGGTAATTTCAGTTATAACTCTTCCGCGCCGGAGATTTATGAGATTATAGCCGATCTTATACGCGCGGGCGTACACAAAGATGAGATCTACAACGCGGTCTTCAATCAGTACTCCACCGATCGCATGCGCCTGACCGGGTACGCGTTGTATCGCAAGATGCGCATCTTCCCGGAGTACCATTTGGCCTTGATCACGCTGTCTGCCGATGAGTTGGACCAGTATCATTACCAACCGGGGGACTGCGAAGGGTTGGTCAACATGCCGCTACAGATAGCGGACGTACACTACTCCGTTTTTATGCGCGAAGAGCGTGCCAAACCCGGTACCCCGAAGTCGCGTATCCGTATCTCTTTCCGTTCGCAGGGCGACCGACCGGTGAACATTTGGGCGAATGAGGTTTTCCACGGAGGCGGTCATGCAAATGCATCCGGCGGTGAACTATTCGGTAGTCTTAACTACGCCGTCAAACTATTTGAAGAATCATACAAAAAATATATCAAGAAATGAAAAAAGCATTTTTACTATTAGCTGTAGTAGCCATGAGCATGGGTGTCATGGCGCAGACCGGTTTAGAACCGGAGCAGGATAGCCATTCGGGTGTCCTGATGACCATCAACGGCAAGGCCGTGAGTGCAGAGGAGTTTCTGTACATCTATGAGAAGAACAACCAAGCAGGTGCCGTTGATCCGAAGACGATGGACGAGTATCTGGACATGTTCATCAATTTCAAACTCAAAGTAGCGGAAGCAGAGGCACAAGGTATTGACACGACCGAGAGTTTCAAGAAAGAGCTCAAAGGTTACCGTGCACAGGCTACGCCGAAATACCTTCAGGACGAGGCCGCGATGGACAGCCTGATTGAGATGAGTTGGCGTCATCTGAGTAAAGACCGTCGTGCCGCGCATATCGCTATCCAATGTCCGATGAATGCCGACAGTGCGGCTCAGGCAGAGGCTTTGGCTAAGATCAACGAAGCACGTGAGCGCGTGACCATCGGTAAAGAGGTAATCAAAGGTAAAGGTAAAAAAGCCAAACGCGTTCGTCAACCGGTAGAGGCTTTTGATGTAGTAGCCCGTGAACTGAGTACCGATCCGAGTGTACAGGAGACCGGTGGTGAGTTAGGTTGGATCACGCCTTTCCGTTATGTCTATCCGTTGGAAGAAGCGACGTATAACACACCGGTAGGTCAGATCAGTGAGGTCTTCCGCACCCAATATGGTTATCATATCGTGCTGGTAGAGGAAGAGCGTGATCACGTAGAGGTAAAGGCGGCGCATATCATGAAGATGGTGCCGGCTGACAGCCTCAGCGAAGTAAAGAAAGCCCTCATCGACAGTGTAGCCAAAGTGGTAACGCCGGAGAACTTCGGCGAAGTAGCCCGTATGGAGTCGGAGGACCGCGGAAGCAGCAGTCGTGGCGGAGACCTGGGGTGGTTCGGAAAAGGCATGATGGTGAAGGCCTTCGAAGATGCAGCGTTCAGCATGAAAGCCGGTGAGATCAGTGCTCCGGTTCGCACCCAATACGGATGGCATCTGCTCTATAAAGAGGCAGAGCGCGGTATTCAACCGCTGGATTCGATGCGTGCGCAGATCGAGCGTCAAGTGAAACGTGACGAGCGTGCTAAAGAGGCCGATAAGAGTTTCATCCGCAAGACCCGCGCCGAGTATAACCTGCCGGCTGAGATGAGCGATGCCAACGTCAAAGCGTATGCAGACGAACATCTCGAGGCAAAGTATCCGGAACTGAAGAACCTCGTGCAAGAGTACCACGACGGCATCCTTCTCTTTGAGGTATCGCTACGCGAAGTATGGGACAAGGCTGCCAAAGACACAGCCGGTCTGGAAGCGTATTTCAAAGCCAACAAGAAGAACTACACCTGGGAGAAACCGCATTGGAAAGGTTATCTGGTGCAAGCAAAAGATAAGAGCAGCGCCAAAGCGGCACAGGCGATCATCAAGAGTGCGAACCCCGATTCGATCCAGAGTTATATTGCCAAGCGTGTCAACTGCGACAGCGTGACCTATGTTAAGGTACAACACGGCTTGTGGGAGCAAGGTAAGAATGCCGCAGTAGATAAATTCGGTTTCAAAGACAAGAAAGCCGAGTACACACCGAATGAGGCGATGCCGGAGGTAGTATGTATCGGTAAGGTGCTCAAGGCTCCGGAGGTATGGAGCGACGAGAAAGGTAAAGTAACGACCGACTATCAGGACTACCTGGAAGCAGCGTGGATCAAACAGCTACGCGCTAAATATCCGGTAGTGATCAACGAAGAAGTTTGGCAGAAGATTAAGAAATAAACCAGGAAACTAGGGAACTAGGAATCTAGGATGCGAAAATACGCACCGTACATACTCATTGTAGGTTTGTTCCTCTGTCTATACGGAGCGCTGTATGAGCGTCCCCTTCGTTGGGACATGACGGACGATAAGCACTATAGTCTGAGTGAGGCTTCAAAGACCTTGCTCAAGCAGACCGATGCACCTATCGAAGTGACCCTCCTGCTCGACGGCGACCTCAATGCGGGATTTCGGAGACTGAAGAAAGCCACCGAAGAGACGATTGAGGAGATGGGAGTCTATGGAGAATTAAAAATTAAAAATTACGAATTAACTCCCTCATCCTCGGATAGTCTTGCCGCGTTAGGTCTGCGCCCCATCATGATTCATGAGCGGGAGCAGAACGGTAAGACGGCACAGACGACCGTTTATCCCTACGCGTTAATGACGTATAAGGGAAAGCGCGCTGTGGTGACGTTACTCAAGAACACCCGTGGTCTGAGTGGTGAAGAGAACCTGAACGCCAGCATCGAGCAACTCGAGTTCGCTTTCATGGAAGCGCTGCACTTGTTGCAACAGACCGAGACACCGCGGGTAGCTATCTTAGAAGGACACGGCGAACCCGACGAGGCACATACCTATGACCTGATGACCGTACTGAGCAAGTATTTTGCGATTGACCGAGGTGCCTTAACCGGTGACACGATCGATGTGCATATGCTGGACGGCTATAAGGCGGTACTCATCGTCAGCCCACAGACGGCCTTCAGCGATGCGGAGCGATTTGTGATCGACCAATATATCATGCGCGGCGGTGCAGTACTATGGGCGGTGAATGGTGTACGGTTCAGCGAACAGGTCCTGCAGAGCGACGGTTTCACCCCTATCGTTCCCTTGGAATTAGGCATCACGGATATGCTCTTCCGTTATGGTATCCGCGTCAACCCCGCATTGGTGCAAGATGTACAGTGTCTGCCGATACCGGTGAACGTAAGCAGCGATCCTTCGCAACCGAACCTCCAACCCATGCCGTGGACGTACGCGCCTATCCTGCTGACCAGCGAAGGGTCGCCCATCACGAAGAGCATGGGGCAGATCATGAGTACCTTTGTCAGTCCGATCGATGCCGTGGGCGGAGACGACGGGATAGAGAAACGCATCTTATTGGCTACCAGTACCGCCAGCCGCGTGACCGCGACTCCGGGAGAAGTGAACCTGAACGACATGAACCCCGACGTCAATACCTTCCAGTATCAGTACGTACCGATAGCCGTTTCGCTGGAAGGCGCTTTTGCAAGTGCTTTTGCACACAGGATGATACCCGAAGGAGTCATGCATACCGATATTATCAAGGCAGGAAAGAAGACCCGCCAAGTAGTGATCGGTAGCGGCAGCATCTTGCTGAACGAGATGCAGAAAGGGCAAGTGTTACCGATGGGTTATGACCGGTACAGCGGCATGCAGTTTAGCAACCGTGACTTCGCCGCCAATGCGGTCTTATGGCTCACGGATAGCGAAGGACTGATTTCGCTGCGTGAGAAGAGTGTGGTGCTCCGCTTGCTCAACGACAAACGGGCACACGACAAACGCAAACAGATCCAAACGATAAGTACCATTCTTCCGGTAGCCATCCTGGCACTCATCGGAGGCACGGTCTTTGTAGTTAGAAAACGTAAATATGAGAAGTAAACTTTTTATAGTCTTTGTTCTTTGTTCCTTGTTCTTTGTTCAAGCAAAGGCGCAAGAGTTATTGAACTACCCCTTGGATACGGTGAACGGAGAAGAGGTATATCGCTACCAAGTGGAACGAAGCATCGGTCTGTACCGTGTCGGCGTTAACTTCAACGTGCCGCAGAGCGAGATCATTCGTCTGAACCCGCAGTTACGCGAACGCGGACTGCATTTCGACGAAATCATCCTCATTCCTACCGGCCGAAAAGTAGAAGCAAAGAAGGCGGTGGTTGAGGAAGTTAAAGAGACCGTTGTGCCAAAAGACACAATCGTGCCGGCTGAAACGGTTGTGCCGACCGATACGATAGTAGTACCAACCGATACCGTTATACCGGCAGATACGATCATCGTACCGGACGGCCGTCGTGTGATCGAACTGGCATTGATGTTACCTTTTGAGAGTCAACAGACCAAGCGAAGCGGTAATGCGGAGCGGATGATGGAGTTTTATGAGGGTGCTTTGCTGGCTTTACATGACCTGCAGAACGACAGCATCTTGTATCGTCTGCGTGTATATGACACCGAACGCAGTGAACGCAAGGTGCAGGAGTTATGTGACAGCACGGAGTTAGACAGCGTAAAAGCGATCTTAGGTCTTGTCTATCCGATTCAGATAACGCGCATGGCCGCTTGGTGCGAAGCCCATCAGGTACCTCTGTTCCTGCCTTTCAGCGATGATGTCAATCTGAAGAACCATCCGCAGATACACCAGTTCAACTCACCGGACGCCGACGAAGTGGAAGCCTTGGCACAATGGATCGCTCAGCGCGAAGACCGGCATTGTGTATTTGTGGATACCAAAGAGGCGGATATGACTCCGTCCATGCGCTTGCTACGCAAGAAACTGAAAGCACAGGAGATACCCTACTCGTCCTTGGCCTTGCACGACCTGCTGAACGACAGTGTCGGATACGCCGTGGATAGTTTCCAGGAGAATATCTTCATCTTGCATTCGGACCGCTACCACCATGTTCGCATGGCGCTGCCGCATATTGCGAAGATCCAAGTAGCCAAACTGCTGGTTAGCCAGTACGCTTGGCAGCGCGAGAACATCAACATGCATCAGGTATACACCTCGAAATTCGTTACCGATACCGACCTGACGGAATACGATCGTCTGTGGGAAGATACCTACACCAATACGCATGTATCCGACATGCCGCGCTATGACTTGTTAGGCTACGACCTGATGCGCGAGATCGTACATATCGTACTGCATCAAGAGAACAACAAGCAACCCTTGCAGTCGCCTATCGTCTGGGAGAGCGAGAGCGAACAGGACGGATGGCAGAACACCTATATCCAAATCGTTGAGAAGTGAACGGAAGAAGATACATAATCTTGTTGGTCGGCTGTCTGATGGCGCTTAGCATGGCGGCACAACCTCGTCTGCGTACACCGGTTTATTACATCGGTGCACATGGCGGTGCAACGGCAAGTACGGTCGCTTTCCGCCCCTCCCAAGATGGGATGACACCTATCACTAATGCGTGTGTACTAGGCGGGAACGGTGGACTCGTCTTTCGCTACGAAGGACATAAGTACTGCGCGTTCCAGATGGAATTGAACTACGAGCATAGAGGATGGAAGCAGGATGGCACGAGTCACAACCTGCATTATTTAGAGATCCCGCTCCTGATGCATCTTAATTTCGGTAGCGAGACTTGCAAGTGGTTCTTTAACCTCGGTCCGCAGATCGGTTATTGCATCAAGGATGAGAGCAATGCGATTGATCATCCATTTGACTGGGGAGCCGCAGCCGGTACGGGCTTGTATTTTAAGACCAAGAAAGCCGGAGTCTATCAGCTGGAGATCCGCTATGACTTCTCCTTCGGCGCCGTGTACGGCACTTCGCTGACCGATAAATATGAGATGGCGAATCCGATGGATCTGAGTATTAACCTCGGATGGCTTATGCCGATAAAGAAACATTGACGATTGAACGATTGACGAGGTACGGTTGATTGTTCTATTGAAAGAATTGTACAATTGTTCGCAAAATCGTCAATTAAAACTAATCGTAAATAAATCGTAAATTGTAAATCTTTAAATCGTAAATATAAGTGATGAAAACGAATTATGAGGTACGGTACGCATCAAACCCTATTGATGCCAAGAGTTATGACACGACTCGTCTGCGCAAGGATTTCCTGATCGAGAACGTGTTTGTAAAGAACGAAGTGAACATGGTGTATTCCATGTACGACCGCATGATCGTCGGTGGCGCGATGCCGGTAGGCGAGACACTTCTGCTCGAAGCGATCGATCCGCTGAAGGCTCCGTTCTTCCTCACCCGCCGCGAGATGGGTATCTTCAACGTAGGCGGTAAGGGTCGTGTGATAGCAGGTGACGAAGTCTTCGAACTCGATTACAAAGAGGCGCTCTACCTCGGTCGCGGTGACCGCGAAGTGAAGTTCGAGAGTCTGGATGCCAATAAACCGGCCTTGTTCTACTTCAACTCGACAACCGCACATTGCGCGTATCCGAATAAGAAAGTAACCAAAGCCGATGCCGTTGTAGCCCATATGGGAAGCCTGGAGATGAGTAACGAACGCGATATCAATAAGATGATCGTCAATCAAGTCCTGCCTACCTGCCAGTTGCAGATGGGTATGACCGAACTCAATACGGGTAGCGTATGGAATACCATGCCGGCACATGTACATAGCCGTCGTATGGAAGCGTATTTCTATTTCGAGGTACCGGAAGAGCAAGCGGTTTGTCACTTCATGGGCGAAGTAGAAGAAACGCGTCATATATGGATGAAAGGCAATCAGGCCGTGCTGTCTCCGGAGTGGTCCATCCACTCGGCGGCTGCCACGCATAACTACACCTTCATCTGGGGTATGGGCGGCGAGAACCTCGACTACGGCGATCAGGATTTTAGTAAAATTACCGATTTGAAGTAATATGACCTATCTGATTATTCGGTTTGCGACTTTAGGCAATGTGGCGATGACGGTTCCTGTCGTGGCCTCGTTGAGTAAGCGCTATCCGAATGATCGGTTTGTCATCGCCAGCAAGAAAGATCTGGCCTCTATGTTCGCCACGATGTCCAATGTGGAGTTTCTGGAAGTAGATAATCACCTGGATTGGAATGGACTATGGGATTTATGGCGCACATGGCGGGACCGGGTAGATGCCGTGATTGACTTGCAAGACGTATTACGAACAAGGGTGTTTGACCTGCTGATGCGTTTCAGCGGTAGGCCGGTCACTCGTATTCACTACGGACGGGTACGCAAGCATCTGATCACCTTCTGGGGTATCGGCAAGAAAAAGCTTCCTTCCGAGTTCGATCGCTACCGCGATGCGTTTCGCCGGGCAGGACTGGAGACGAACGATGCTTTTGAGCGGCTTCCGAAGAACAGTGCAGCAGCCAAAGCGGTCATAGCCCGTTTCGGGGAGAAAGAAGGACGATGGATAGGCTTGGCGCCTTTCGCCAAATCCAAATCGAACATGCTGCCCTACCGCGTGACAAAGGATATCATCGAGCAGCTGACGAAAAACAAGAAAACCCGTATCTTCCTCTTCGGCGCCGGCGATGTGGAATGCGAGATGCTACGCCAATGGTCTACGGTCTTTCCCCGCACGGAGAGTGTGGCCGGTAAGCTGAAACTCAAAGAGGAGTTGGAGTTGATGCGCATGTTGGATGTCATGCTGTGTATGGACAGCGCAAACCAACACTTAGCCAGCCTCGTAGGCTTAAGAGCCGTAAGCGTATGGTGTGCAACCCATCCGATGATCGGTTTCTCCGGTTGGAAACAACGGCCGGAAGATATCGTGCAACGTAATGATTTGCGTTGCCGCCCCTGTACCTGTCATGGTACAAACCATTGCCGGTACGGCAATTTTGCCTGCCGGGAGATAGAAGCAGAAAAAATTATACAACAGATATGAGTAAGATTATTTCCTTAGCGAACCAAAAAGGAGGCGTAGGTAAGACAACGACCTCTATCAACCTCGCAACCGCTTTAGCCAAGCAGGGCAAACGCGTATTGCTGATTGATGCCGACCCACAGGCGAATACCTCGTCGGGTTTGGGCGTGGAGATTCGTGAACTGGACAACACCGTTTACGAGTGCCTGGTCAATAGCGTGGATCCGCACACGGCCATTTTGGAGACTAATACGCCGAACTTATACCTCATCCCCAGCCATATAGACCTGGTAGGAGCTGAGATAGAGATGCTGAATATGGAGCATCGCGAGAAATTATTGAAGAACATCCTGGATCAGGTGCGCGACGAATATGACTATATCCTGATCGACTGCAGTCCGTCTCTGGGTCTGATCACGGTCAACGCCTTGACGGCCAGCGACAGCGTCATCATCCCGGTACAATGTGAGTTCTTCGCATTGGAAGGTATCGCAAAACTGCTGAATACGATCAAGATCATCAAGTCCAAGTTGAATCCAGCCATGAAGATCGAAGGTTTCCTGCTCACAATGTACGACAACCGCTTGCGTTTGAGCAATCAGGTGTACGAAGAGGTGAAACGCCATTTCGGCGACTTGGTCTTCAACACCGTTATTGCACGTAACGTACGTCTGAGTGAAGCTCCTTCGCATGGCGTATCGGTACTGGAGTACGACCCGAGTTCGAAGGGCGCAAAGAACTATACGGCTTTAGCAAAAGAATTAATTGCAAGAAACAAATGAAGAAGCAAACAGGATTAGGACGAGGTCTCGATGCATTGATTGATACCTCGCATGTAGATACCAACGGCGGTAGTTCGATCTCGGAGATTGAGCTGAGTGCTATTGTAGCGAACCCCTCTCAGCCGCGTCGTACGTTCGATGAAGAGGCGCTGCAGGAGTTGGCGGATTCAATCCGTGAGCATGGTGTGATCTCTCCGATCACGCTGCGCGACAACGGAGACGGGACCTATATGATCATCGCCGGTGAGCGTCGTTTCCGCGCCAGCAAGATCGCCGGCTTGGAGCGTATTCCCGCGTACATCCGTACCGCCAAAGATGAGCAGGTCATGGAATGGGCCCTGATTGAGAACATCCAGCGTGAAGACTTGGATGCGATCGAGATCGCTTTGGCGTACCAACGTCTGATGGACGATTATAACCTGACGCAAGAGCGGATGGCGGAGCGCGTAGGTAAGAAACGTACGACCGTAGCCAACTACCTGCGTCTGCTCAAGTTGCCGGCAGAGATCCAAGTAGGCATCAAAGAGAAGAAGATCGACATGGGTCATGCCCGTGCTATCTTGGCTATCCCTTCCGCAGAACGGCAATTAGGCTTATACCAACGTATTTTACGCGAAGGCCTCTCCGTTCGTCGCGTAGAGCAACTGGCGCAGGAAGACAAGGCAGAAGGCACGAAGAAAAAAGACAAAGGAGATAATCCCTATGCACCTTTGGCCAAGGAGTTGAGCCATAAAAGCGGACTGAATGTCAAGATTCAGAGCGGAAAAGTGGTCATCGCATTTGATAATGAAGAGGAATTGGCAGAGATCGCCAAACGATTGAGTTGAGAAGCAAACTTACCATATTAGTGCTATTGTTGTGGCTTCCGATGACGGCATTTGCGCATCAGGAAGAGGTGCATCATCATGCGTCGGACTCGACAGCGGATGAGGAATACCGCTATTATGTCGATCTGACCAAGAAACCGGACGCCATCAAAGCCGTTTGGCTGGGCGTCATATGCCCTGGAGCCGGACAGATCTACAACAAAGCGTACTGGAAACTCCCGATCGTCTATGGTGCTTTCATGGGCTGCGGATACGCGATCAGCATGATGCAAAACCGATACACCGGTTATAGAACCGCCTATATCGATTTGTATAATGATATCCAGGCCGGTACCGTGACAGAGGATGCGAGCAAGAGCTATATCGCCGTTATCCCGGACGGATATGATCTGACGCGAGTGGGCGGAGCCAGCCGATGGCAGAGTACGCTGAAGAACCAGACGGATATCTATCGACGTTACCGTGACTACTCGATACTGGCGACCGTCATCGTCTATGCCCTCAGTCTGATCGATGCCTATGTCGATGCGCAGCTGTTTGACTTCGACATCTCACCCGATTTGTCGCTGAACCTGGAACCACAGATTTATTATGACCTTCAGCAACAACAGAGTGCTGAATTAAAAGTAGCTATACAATTTTGAAAAAGATTTTTACCATACTATTCGCTTGTTGTGCGTTTTTTTGTGCGAAAGCAGAGGAGTTAGACAGCATCGCACGTATGGACACAACCGTCACGGACTCGTTGGCGAGCATCGAGGTGATCGAACAACTGGACAGCCTCGAAATGGTGATCGATACGATCGTACCTGTTCCGCCCTATTATACCCGTTGGAGCGACAGTACACTGAGCGATATTGAGATGCGGGCGTTGGATTGGAGCCTAAGATGGCTGGACACCACCGATTGCATCGCCGTACATGACACCACTACCCTGCCCGACTCCGTTTACAAGGCACGCTTGCAGGCACTGCCTTGCGTGATTGAGTTGCCTTATAACGAGCGCGTACGCGCGTTTATATTACGGTATGTCAAACGGAGCCCAAAACAGGTGGCACGCATGATGCGCATGAGCGAGTATTATTTCCCGCTGTTCGAAGAGGTACTGGCACGCTATAACCTGCCCTATGAACTCAAATACCTGCCTATCATCGAATCGGCCCTCAACCCGATGGCGCGTTCGTATGTAGGCGCAGCAGGTCTTTGGCAGTTTATGCCGGGTACCGGTAAATTGTTCGGATTAGAGATCAACTCGCTGGTAGATGAACGAATGGATCCGGTCAAATCAACCGAAGCAGCCTGTCGTTTCTTGAGCAGCATGTATGCCGTCTATCATGATTGGAACTTAGTCATCGCGGCGTATAACTGCGGAGGAGGAAATGTTAACAAAGCTATTAAACGTGCCGGAGGCAAACGTGATTTCTGGTCGATATACCCTTACCTGCCCCGCGAGACACGCAACTACGTACCGATCTTCATTGCCGCTAACTACGCGATGAACTACGGACAGGAACATGGTATTTGCAAAGCGCCGCTGGAGAAGACGATGCTGACCGATACGATTGCCACCACCCGTCGTTTGCATCTGCAGCAAGTGAGCGAGAACCTCGATATCCCGATGGATGAATTGCGTCGCCTTAACCCGCAGTACTCGCGCGATATCTTACCCGGCGGAAGTGTTTATACCTTATGTCTGCCGTCCGAGAAAGTAGGACTCTATATCGAGCAGGAAGATTCGATCTTGGTCTATAAAGCCGATAGCCTCATTAATAATCGCCGTGCGGAGATCGACCTGGCGAAAGTGACAGGTATCCACGGCGGCTATCGTGTAAACGGCGTGACCTACTACACGATCAAGCGCGGTGACACCTTAGGCGGCATCGCCAAGAAATTCCATTGTACGGTCAAGCAACTCAAACAATGGAACGGCCTCAAGAATGACAACATCCGCGAGGGTAAAAAACTAAAGATCTGCAAGTAATGGAGAACGGCAAACAATATTATTCGCTTCGCGAGACGGAGACAGAGACCGGCATTCCGGCTTCTACGCTTCGTTATTGGGAGAAGATGTTTGATGAACTGTCGCCGCGCAAAGACGGGCATGGAAATCGTTATTACACGCGCGAAGACCAGGAACTCATCAAGCGCATCAAGTACATCCGCGATGAGTTGCATATCACCCGCATCGAAGCCATCCGTCGGGAGTTACGCAGTAATACCAAGCACTCCGACGAACGCCAAGCCGCCCTCGACATCCTTCTCCGCGTCAAAGAAGAACTCTGTGAAATCCGCAAATTGATTAAATGATCAGTATTTGATCGAGAACGGATACTTAAGTGCGATCAGGAAATGCGCCCAAAGGGTTGCACAAAGCCCGAAATGCTTACGCATGATATGAAAACGTTCTGTCCAAGAGCGTTTTCTTTGTTTTTGACTCACGCCTTCGGTCAAGAATTTGCATACATACTCATCCAGATAAGCATTCTTGCGCGATGCTGTCACTGCCCGTACGCACCAATCATAGTCCGCAGAGATACTGTACCTGGTGTCATACATGCCCGCTATCGAACGACGCACCAAAATCGCCTGATGACTCACCACAAGGCCATTCAGAAAATGCTTGCGCTGCAGGTTAGGCGGCGTTACCTTATGATGCTCACTTACTTTAACTCCTTCGGCATTGACGATACAAGCCTTGCCGTACACGATATCCGCGTCGTCGGTAGCTGCAGCCACGATATGACTTAAAGTCTCCGGCGCGTAAATCTCATCGCCGGCATTGATGAACCATAAGAAGTCACCCTTTGCCCGCGCGATACCTTTGTTCATCGCATCATAAAGCCCATTATCCGGTTCCGATTTCCATGACAACCTGCCCTCAAACAACGGCTCCAGACGTTGGATAATATCTACCGTGCCGTCTTTCGATCCTCCATCCACGATGATATACTCATACTCCGTGCATGTCTGCGCTAGCACGCTCTTCATCGTCCGCTCTAACCAGCGCTCCGCATTATATGTGATAGTAATAATGGAAATCATTTGCTCTGTTCATTTTCGTTACGCCATAAAATACGCTTTTGGATAAAGTAAACAAACATTTGTCTACTACCTACAATTTTCTTGAGTTCATTAACACGACTTTTTAGGCGCTTTGGATTAAAGACCCACAAAATATTCCTCCAACACCTTTGCATCAGCGGTAGATCTCTATAGATATATCGATTTAATTTATGCTTTACCCCGCCCTGAAAATGCAGCGCATTAAAACGAATAAGATTTCCGGTCGCTACCTCTTTACCATATGGAAGACCATCTCTCCAATAAATCTTCTTTAATCGCCCTTGCATCTCAAAACCCTGAGGAATCTTAAAGCTACAATCGAAATAGGTTCCATCCACAACTTGAGCTGTATCAAAAACGCGAACATTCGATAATTGCGTGTAGTAATTAAAGAAAGTCATATCAGATATTCCTCGGTGCTGATGCCATTCATTCAATTCTACTTTCTTATCATCTTTCGTATAATGGGAATAAATATAATCGCAGAATTTTTCCAAAGATTCACGACTAAACAAGGTGTATTGAGGTCCTTGCGCTAAACAAATAGTCAAATCGTACTCAAACCATTTCTCATATACCTCATCTACTTGACAATAGAGCAACACATCAGAATCCAGACACAAGAAATGAGAGAGTTTATATTTTTGAGCAAACTCTAAAATGACAAACCATCTCTGAATACAAAACAGTTCATAGTTATAGGGATTAATGGACATATGAACATATGCTTCTTTGAATTGTTCAGCAGAGCTCATATAGTCAGTTATACTGATATGCTCCACAAAATCGTAATGATCTGTGGACTCGTCACTAATCAGATAAATGTGGTTATTCGGATTGAACTTACGGGCTTGACGCAAAGCAGGTTCCAAATAAAAACTATCTCCCGTATGAACAATGATAATTGGTAAGTTCTCTTTCATATCCATTATTTCAATATCTCACTAAATAACTGTAACCATCTTTCTGCTACCTGCTTCATTTGGAATGCATGCGTACTTTCTACAGCATTAAGCGACATTGCCTTGCGAGTATCCGTATCTAACATTATCTCTTTCATCGCATGTGCAAAAGCTTGCAAGTTGTTATTGGGAACTATTCTGCCGTTCTTTCCGTCTATAACAAGGTCATGCAGCGAGCCAAACGAATCCATAGCCAGCACTGGTACGCCCAATTGCATCGCTTCGGATAACACTAACGGCCAGCCTTCAGCAGTACTGGTCATTAAGAATAAGGATGCTTTGTGGTAATATTCCAACGGGTTTTGCAGTCCGGTAAACTCCACATGCTGCAGATGCCAAGTATCCACCAGATAGCGATAAAACGGCATATCGCGACCATCCCCAACGAGTTGCAACTTCCATTCTTTCAGGCGTGTATCTTGCTCTATCTCTTTCCATGACCGCAATACCAATGAGAGTCGTTTGGTATCTTCGTCAAAACGCGCCACCACAATGACCGTCTTCTCTTTGGCATTGATATCTGCGTCTGTCACAAATTGGTCAAAACGAAGGGCATTACAAATAGCTGTCATCTTATCGCTTTGCTTTAAACCGGCATAATAGAGATAGGGTTCAAAATAGTATTTCGAAAGCACCACTACCCTGTCGCAATGCTCATAAGGTATCCGATACTTGCTCTGTAACAGACGTCTGCCTATCGGTTTCCAGATTGCTTGTGTAACAGTCATGAACCATTTCTTCGTTTCCGCTAACGCATTGTCATGATGTAACCAACCGTATTTGGTGCGCTCATACGATCCATACGTATGCAACTGGAAACCAGGACACATATGGAAGGCATAAATCACCTTTGCTCCGCATTGATGGGCTGTCTCATAAAGTTGCGGCATCACGACAAGGTTCTGCTTCTTGAGGAAATTCACCTGCACGACATCGATATGGTTCGTCATCAGGAACTTTGCAAAAGCCTCTTTGTCAAAATGCCGATTCAGCAAGATACGTCCCTTGAAGAGCGGTAAGGGTTCAAATTTCTGCGGTATATCTTCAAAGAAGCCCAAATAGCAATTAATCCCACACTGTTGTGTGAAATAGGTTGTTAGTGCAACGGTCGTTTGGTTCACTCCGCCAGATGCCTGTGCTGAACAATTAAAGCTATTTATGGTAAGTAGGTTCATGGACTATTCTATCTTCTTTCTGAAAACTAGTAACAATGCTATCACCAACACAATAAAGGCAGAAGCGACAATAGACACTATTTGTGTTTTTTGCAACAACTCATCCTTGCAACAGAATTCGATTTGATGCTTACCGGCAGGTATCTCTATCGCGCGTAATATATAGTTCGCGCGTAAAACAGGTACTTCCTCGCCGTCGATGAATGCACGCCAAGTCTTATAATAAACTTCAGAAAAGACTGCGATACCGTTCTCAGCACTCTCGCTCTCGTAGAACAAGTCACCAGGATTCGCATAGTTCGTCAACTCGATAGAAGCGGGCTGTGTCATGGCAATCTCACCTTTCACTTTACTGCGCCAGCAGGTATCCATGAATGCCTCTGCACGCAAATCGGCAGTGCCGATAGCCTCTATCTCCTCATTCGGCGTATTCACCCACTTCACTTCCTTTACAAACCATGCATTACCGAATGCGGTCGGATTGACTTGAACACCTTGCTGCGTAATGACATAGCGCGTATTGAGCATATTCAGCACGTTCATATTCAGGCGACCTGAGAAATAATAGTCGATGATATCTTGATAGCGACGCAACTTAGCCGGACTGTATCCACCTATCGACTTATGGTAGTACGAGGTCTTTGACTCGTTGAAAGTGTTCGATGCTAAATTCAGCACGCGATAGTCCGGATCGGTATCGGCCATGATCTGCTTGTCGGCCTCCGACGGCGTCCATACTTGTTGCTTCTTCGGAATAAAATGATCGTCATTCAGGAAATGTTTATCTACCGCCCAGAGATCTACCAGCGTCAGTACACCGATGATAGCGATCAATATGGTACTTTTGAATTTTTCGGTCTTAATATAGGCGGCTATTGCAGCAAAAGCCAGCACAATAAACGCGATTGAACGCCATGCGTCCGCGGTCAACATATGTTGACGATCCGCAACAATAGCGTTCACTAACCAGTCCGGCATTTGAGCATCGACACTTCCACGGAACGAACCGGCCAACGACGGGAAGATGGCATATATCAGGCACAAACCCGCTGTAATACCGCCGGCAATGCCTATCTGCTTGAGGCTTGCATTGCGGTCTATCACTTCTTTGAGCGCCAACATTCCCATAATCGCCATCGCAGTCGTGGTCATCACCAAAGCCATACTCGGTGTACGGAACTTATTATAAAGCGGCAGATGATCGAAGAGCCAGTTATTAACTATTGGGAAATTACGTCCCCAAGAGAGCACGATACCGATAATAGCCGCAACGAGCAGCCACCATCTCTCTTTTTGCGGAACGACCATCAAACCTAATATAAATAGGAAGCAGATGATAGCGCCGGCATAAACCGGTCCCGAAGTAAACGGCTGATCGCCCCAATAAGTCGGAACGGATTTTGCAAATTGCTTTGCCTGCGAAGAACCGGCATATTTCTTAATCGTATTATAAGTCTCGCTCTTATCACCCAACGGATAGTTACTGCTTCCTCCATAGAAATTCGGAATCAGCAAAGTCATCGTCTCTGCCTTACCGTAGCTCCATTGGAAAGCATAATCCCTATTCAGCCCTGACTTTCCGGCCTTACTATCTTCCGCACCATGCAGCACCGCTCCGCCGCGCATGGTTTCTTTCGAATAATCCATCGTAGGCACCAACTTATCTGCAGCCGGAATGATAGCCAATATAGCGCATAGCAGCAGTACGGCAGAAGCCACAAAGAAGTCCTTCACCGTCTTCTCCTTGATCGCCTCAATGAAATAGACGATTGCAAGAGGAATGATCATCAGCAATAAGTAATACGATATCTGCTGGTGGCTCCAACAGACATTGAGTCCCAAAGAGATAAGCGTCACGATGATACCTGCCACATAACGCTTGCGGTAACAGAGCATGATACCACCTAAGACTGCAGGCATTGTAGCTATCACGTAACATTTATTGATATGTCCGGCGTCAATAATAATAATGTTATACGACACCAACGCAAAGGCCACTGCACCAACAATACTCATCCACGGACTACATCCCATGCAGAGCATAAAAATGTAAAAACCTAACAGATAGAGGAACAACGGAGCTGCGGTATGGTTCGGCAAACCGATACGAATAATATTCTCCACCCAACGGAAGATACTTTTGGACGGCTGTGAATACGCATAGTTATGTGGCATACCGCTGAACATAGCGTTCGACCAGTCCGCATACTCACCTGTTTTCTCATGATATAATTTCGCATCATGCCCCATTCCAAGACCGCTCTGCACATCGCCCTGTGGCAGTTGTTTGTTCTCAAAGAACTCCGGGGCAAAATAGATTACACAAATCAACACAAAGGCTGCAATCGCCACCACATGCGGCCAAGCCTGCTGCGAAATCTGTTTCCAATTGATTGTATTCATTTTATGATAAGTTTTTTAAATGCATAATAATTTTTGAACACCATTCATCTAAACTTTTCTCTATCGGATTAGTTATTAAAACACGGAGATGATCTAAACAGAGGACTCCGAAGAAATAGAGGACAAAGATGGCAGCCACCACAAGCCAGACCCGGAATGGTATATATATACACATATATATATCGGTCAAACATTTACGCCAGATAGGAGCAACCCAGACACTCTCATGTACCAGATAAACTGCAAATGCTCCTTTTGCCAGCCAATTAATAGTTTTATTCTCAAATCGTAAAGTCGTAAAAAACAAAAATATAACAACTGAATTAAATACAGACCAAAGGTTATTTCTTAATAAGAATGTATAGGGTTTTACAAGATGCAAATAGTTGTCGTTCATAAGCCATACTGTCGCATATAGTGCGACACTGCCAACACTGATGATTGATGTCCATTTCCGTAATTTGTGTTTATCTACATTCAGGTACAAAGCCAAATAACGTCCTATAAAATAGACGTACACCAGTTGCATGAAATTGTTGCCGTCTTTATTAATGTCCAGTTTGAAGAAGAATCCAAAATAAGAGTTGATTAACACAAGCGCAAGTAATACATACAGGAACTCACGCTTAGACATATATTCTATCGCCTTATTGAATAGCGGAGCCAAGAGCAGTAAATACAAATAGGCTTTAGCGAACCACCATCCTCCTAAGGCAGAAAACGGCATAAAGGAAATGGCTAAATCACGGAAGGAAAAGGAATGACCAAAGCCTAATGACAAAAGATAAGTAAAGACCCCATAAAACGCACATAGGAGGTAGAAACCGATTATCTTCTTAGGCGTAGTGTGTATCCCAAACCATCCGGATATTAAAATAAAGATATTGACCTGAAGGGATGTTAATGACATCAGCACGATAGGAAAATCCTTCCAGAATCCAGTCTGCTCCGCATACGACTCAGATGGCAAAAGAATGTGCGTATAAAAATGCAAAAATAGCAGAGCAAACATGCTCAGTAAACGCAATAGTTCTATGTTCGATTGTCTCTGCTGATTCATGAAATCCTTACTTCCCGATTGCATTTTTCAAAATCTCAAATATCTTATCCGAAGGCATCACTCCGTCTTTCGGATAGAGGTATTGCTTGTAGAATTGCTCTCGTTCTGCTTTCTTTGGGTCCTTCCCTTCGATTACCACCTCGCGGATAAACTTCTCCGTCTCTTCAATCGAATACGCCAAGTAATGCTGCTCCAAACACATCTGCCCGAACGAATTAAACTCCTCTTTCACTTTCTCATCACGTATCTGGAACAATACCGGTTTTTGCGCATAGAGGTATTCCACCGTAAATGATGCACAATCATGAATCATCGCGTCTGAGGTTTTAAACAGGTCTATGTAGTCGCCCTGCTCTATTTGTCCATTCGCTAAGTTTGCCCAGCGATTATAGTAATCTTCTGTCTTCTCCGCTCCCCAGATATTGATAAGTTTGAACTTGAGTACCGGATGAGGTTTAAAAGCAATCTGTATCTCATTCTGATATTTCTCTGCTAACCTCAACATCTCCTCGCAATAATTCAGGAAATTCGAGAAGTTAAACAAGTAGTCCACCGTATGATGCGGCGCCCAAATGATTCGTTTCTTCTTATGTGTCTGCGGTTTCCAGACATCTTTTGCCACATACTCCTTCTGCATCAATTTCTCTTCTGCCAGGGCTCCCACTATCTCCACATTATCCCCATGACTCTTCTCATATTGCTCTGCATATTGTTTCTGAAAATCTGTCTCTAATAGCAATTTCCATAATAACGACTGAAATGGTAATTCATAATTATTATGATAAAGATTCATGCAATTAATCCCATAAGGGACATATAACGTTAACGCATCCGTATAATGATAGATATGGTATGCGGGCAGCGTATCCTTATAGGGTTTTGTAAAGAAAACAATATCTGGCTGATACTCTTTCTTAATGTCCCGCCATTTATTCTTCTCCCAATTATAGGCGCTCACATAGTTATAGCCCATCTCAAGAGCAAACTCTTCTGTTTGACGCATGACTCTGAAACACTCTTCTGTGTCATAATTAAGATGTACATTATACGGAGAAACAACAATTAGCGGTTCAAAATATTCCGAGTTCTCTAACTTTTGATAAAGGGCATCGTATTTCCAGACCGAAGGCGTTTGTAGGAAAAACAGCACACGTGCTTTACTTTGTTTATGAAGTTGTTCTATCTTCCGTGTTTGCGCTCCGCGTACTTTAGACACTTTGCGTAACAGGCATTTAGAAGATGCCGCGATAGAAAAATCACGGAAAGTAAATGCTTTATAGATACTATCCCACAAGGAGATACCTACAAATTGATTTATTTTCGTTTTAATTGTATGCCACATTGTTATCTATCATTCCCTGTCCCCACTCCAACACACGATCCATAGTGGGCGTTTCTATATGTTGTTCAACGGCTAAATCCTTTACCAGTTGTAATCCAAATGGAAAATCTTCTGTAAAGTATCTGCTCTTGAAATCCGGTATCCATCCTTTCTCGGTTTTTGTCATGGGTGAAAGAATGGTCTTAAATGCCTCTATGGAATTTAATTTGTGCGTCAATGAGTCCGCATCTGAACTCTCATAGTATTCTAAGACAGGCTGCACAGAAACATTCAACTTCTTGCATAGTTGCTGAAACTCATTATCCATGGCAATGTATATCTCCGAACTAAACTGATCCCAATTAGCATAAAATAATTCTTGAGTTGGATAGGCTTTCCCATCCCAATTATGCCACATTCCATATAAACGAGCCGGATGAAGCAACGGATTACTATTACTCAACGAAGCCTCCAAATAGGATTGAAGTGGAGATATAGGAGTATGCAACCATGTGCACCATTGTTCAACAAAATCTTTCGGCAAGTTCTCACAAGCCATATAAAGTTGTTTCTTATAACCCAGCAAGGCAGCACGATGTCCATACTCTTCCAAGCGCGCAATAAAGGGTACTCTTTGAAATCCAAACAAAGATGACTCCTTATCAAATATCGCGTGCGCACGGAAGAAGAAACCGGTACTGCTCACCACACTGCCTATCGCTTGTTTGGTAATAAACGGCTTTATTTGTTTAAGCGTTTTCTCAATTAAGAATCCTGGTAAGCAAAGCAAAACAATATCGCTCTGAAGGATAACATCTTCTGGATTAGAAGATATCTTATCCAATATCCCTTGATAAATCTTCCCTTCATTATCCACCGCCTCGATAGTATGACTCCATTTCTGCGGATGAGCGGTAAGCATATGTACGGTCAATTGCTGCGTGTTAGACAACACGCTGGCAACAACCAAGCCTAAAGCTCCACCTCCGCAGATACAAATGGTTTTCATAAATTATTCAACGCAAAAACAAGCCTATTATTATCTTCCAAATCGCGTACGGCCAAGCGGATATAATTGCCCCTGCACTTACCTGTACAATCCTTGATAAGGATATTGTAATCCTTCAGCAATTTAACAGCCAACTCACGCGGGGTAAGTTTATCTTTGACTTCACAAAGCACGTAATTTGCCTCACTCGGCAACACACGTAGCCAAGAAATTGCATTCAACTGCTTCACAAAACGATCACGCTCCGCACGGAACTCATCCATCGCTTGCTTATACGGCTTCTCATATTTACCCAATATCTGCAAGAAAAACTCTCCAAACGAATTGATGTTCCATATACTTACTTCCCTGCGAATATTAATCATCAGGCTATGGTTGGATGTTGCCAACACACCTAAACGTAATCCCGGTACACCGTACGATTTGGAAATACTCTTTACCACTACCAAATGGTCAAATTTCTCCAGTACTTCGTTACAAAGGAAAGTAGGATGCTCTGTTGAGAAATCAATAAAACTTTCATCGAGCACAAGCACGATATCCTTTTGTTGACACCATTCCGCCAAGCGCAAACAATCAGCATATGGCATATAGTTGCCTGTCGGATTATCCGGATTTATCAGGACTAATGACCAAATCTGTTTATCAGCAAAATAAACCATTAAGTCATCCGCTGTATAGCGGAAATCTTTCTTGCTCGGCGTAAACACAACTACCTGTTCCGGCATTAAGCGGTTCGGGTATTCCTCAAAGGTTGGACGAACGATGCCCACTTTACCTAACATCTGCGATGTAAGTGCTTTAATCAATTCAGCGGCACCATTACCCACCATGATATAGTCTTGTTTTACTCCAAAATCCTTTGCTGCCAATAAATTATTGATGCGTTGTCCGGAAGGGTACTCCGTTAACAACCTATCAAAACTAGCTGCCAGTTCATCACGCAAACGCTGATTCGGGAAATAAGGATTAACCAAATAACAGAAGTCCAACATGTGCGGATAGCGCCAATACCCTCCGTAACGCGAAGCCAATAAGTCATATTGCTTGTCCGTAAAAATCGATTCAGCAATATCTAAATCCTGCACATCGTCTATCTCGTACCATTGTTCGCCTTCCAGAGGAAGCGCAAGCAATGTCGAATTATCCAACATCGTGATCACACGCAGGACTTGTTCGTAGTACTCATTATTCCCCAACGCCACACTATAGGCCTCCAAGAACGGCACATACATTTGTTCAGAGAAAGTCTGTGAGAACTTATAGATATTTACAGTTTTGTAGTAATCCGGTATCTCCTCATATCTAAACTGACTATTAGGAATAAAACGTTGGATACGATTCTCCTCATCTATCGTTACTACTGTTCCATCCATCCAACTCTCGTACTTATCCACCAAAGCCAAATCTGGATACGGATGCTCCACTAACTTCGTCAATACGGCATCTTCCATGATAATATCCGACTCTAACAACAAGGTATCTTGCTCACGCATATAATCCTTCGCTAAATACAACGAGTAGATGTTATTTGTTTTGTCATATATCGGATTCTCCACAAACACAAGCGGAGTCTTAACAGACACATCTGATAGATACTCTTTCAGTTCTGCCCCTTTGTATCCTATTACAATGATGATGCGGCTCAATTTTAGTTTATCTAACTGTCCCAAGACACGCTCAATAAGCGTCTCACCTCCGACACGCACCATGCACTTTGTATTATTTTGGGTATATTCGCCCAAGCGCTTACCCATTCCAGCTGCTAAAATTATCGCTTGCATCTATCTTCGCTATTTTGTTTCTTTCTAAAAATTTTTTCATTCTTTTTTGGCTCTTTTTGACTAAGGATCTGCTTCAAAACGTTAGTTATTACTTAGTTATTACTTAGATATTACTTAGTTATTACCTAGTTATTCCTTAGTCATTGCCCTTATCATCACCTACCCTCGTCCTACCAAAATCTCATCTGCGATTTCTCTTATCGCACCTTGACCGCCCGGGGTCTTCAACACATGTATTCCCTGAACGGCAAGCACTTCGGGGCGGGCGTTAGGTGGGCAACAGGGGTAGCCGACAGCGGAGAGTAATTCCACATCATTGATATCGTCCCCGACAAAACATACCTCGTCTAACGAAATACCCAACTCCTTGCATATCTCCTGCGCGGCCTGCAGTTTGGTCAGACAGTTCGGGTTTACCTTACTGCCGACTCCCAGATAGAGGTACTGCAACTTCAGTTTTTCTGCCCGCGCCTTCACGATCGGGCTGTTCTCCGAAGTCAAGATACCACAAGGGATCCCGGCCTGTTGCAGACAAACCATACCCATCCCGTCGTATACGCAGAAACGCTTCATCACTTCGCCTTCGGCGGTGTAGTACATTCCTCCGTCCGTCAGACAGCCGTCCACATCGGTCAAAAATAATTTTATCTCTTTCATCATTGCGGTCGAATTAATGGTAAAAACGCGTGCCGGGCAGACAAGAGAAGGAGTCGATGACGCCGCAGACCTTATTGTCATTGTCTAGGACAACGAGGGAGTGGATCGAATAATGGTTCATCGTCTCTCCTGCTTCCACGATCTTGGCAGAACGGGAGATGGTCTTCGGATGACGCGCCATGATGTCCGAGACGGGCGTACTGAAGAACGCCTGACCGAGACGTAACATAGCCCGACGGATATCGCCGTCCGTCACGATGCCGACCAGTTGCTCTTTATCCAACACGATACCAACGCCTAACTTACCGTTTGTCACGATCTCGATCGCTTCGCTCAGCGGCATCTCAGGCGTCAGGAACGGCAGGTTCTCTTGTACCATCACTTCCTCCACTTTCGCCAACAACTTACGTCCGAGGTCTCCGCCCGGATGCAGCATCGCGAAGTCAGAAGGCTGGAAATGCGCCGCTTCGATAAGCGCACAAGCGAGGGCGTCACCCAAAGCCAGCGTCACCGTCGTTGAAGAGGTCGGTACCAGGTTTAGCGGATCGGCTTCCCGCTCCACAGCGATGTTCAGATGTACATCGGCATTCTGCGCTAGCAGACTCTCCGGATTCGAGGACATAGCGATGATCGGAATATGCTTCGCGCGGATGAGCGGTAAGAAACGCAACAACTCTTCAGTTGCACCCGAATAGGAGATAGCGAGTACCAGATCCTCCGAACCCAGCATACCTAAATCACCATGATAGGCATCCAGCGGATTGAGGAAGAAAGCCGGCGTACCCGTACTGGCCAGCGTCGCTGCGATCTTCGATCCGATATGACCGGACTTACCTACTCCGGTCACTACGATCTTACCTTTGCATGCACGAATCAGTTGTACGGCGCGAATAAAATCTTCGTTCAGACGCGGGATAAGCGCCATGATGGCGGACGCTTCCATTTCCAAGCACTCCGTGGCTTTCTTAATAATTTGTTCGTTTTGCATTATATGCTTATTTTAAATCTTCTGCGTAAGTTATTTTGCGATTTGCCTCTTCGCCCAGCACAATATAAATCGGGTGGCGAGGTTCGTATTTGCGAACGATACCGGCATCGTCGGTAGCCAGTGTGTCTCCTTCTGCAACCGCCTTCATGTAAGCGCTCTGAATCAGGTCGATATGAAACGCCTGCGGCGTCTGCGCACGCATGTATTCGCTTCGCGAAGGAATACTTTCCACTGTAGAATTATTAATTTTTAATTTTTCATTTTTAATTCTATATAAGGTGTCCGTCACCGGTATAGCCACCGTTACGGCTTCATGTGTTTCCAAGGCCTCAGCGACATCGGCTAAGATACGCTGACTGACGAAGGGTCGTGCCGCATCGTGAAACCAAAGTGCGGCATCGGACTCGTCCATGTAAGCCAGTAGCGCGTGCCAGGATGACTCCCATCGTTCGCTACCTCCGGGGATGATCTTCTGCACCTTATTCCAGTTATTGCGTTCGCATAACTGCTTGGCTTCGTCCATCCATTCGGGATGCATCACAACCGCGATCTCTGCAATCGAAGGTGCCGCCTCAAAGGCATCAATCGAATGCTCCAAGATCGAACGTCCGTCCGCTAAGGGAAGAAGTTGTTTTGGTGTCTTTCCGCCTATCCGACTCCCCATACCTCCGGCTAATATGATAGCAATGTGTCGCATGGTTTACTTATAAAAATTCGCCATGAAGGCATCTTTGTTTTCTTTTTTCAATACGTATCTCCGGAATGCCGCGCCGATAAAACCCGTGCCGTAACCGATCAGTTGAGTAAAGGCCGCCACCACGGCTAAACCGCCTATCTTGAGTGACTTATTTTGTATCGCGGCATCTACCAACACCATCAAGGCATAGAGCGGCATCAACGGCAAGAACGGGATGACCGCCAGCGTAAAGAGAGCCGGCAAGGTATGCACGAGTTTGAGTGTACCGGGATGTAAGATCGAGAGGTTGATACGCGCGATGCCGGAGTTATGCACCTGCCGGAAGAACTTTCGAAAGTCCGTACGGCGTTTATGATAGACGTAAGCATCGGGGATAAGAGCGGTCTTGTAACCGGCCTCCACGATGCGATAACTAAAGTCCACATCTTCACCAAAACGCATGGCGCGGAAACCGCCGAGTTGCATATACACTTCGCGACGGATACCCATATTAAAGGACCGCGGGAAGAACTTATCCAATTTCTTCTTTCCGCCACGGATACCTCCGGTAGTGAAGAACGAGGTCATCGAATAGTTGATTGCTTTCTGCACATCGGTGAATGACTCATGCGCTCTGTCCGGACCACCGAAAGCATCCACCGGATTCGCCTTCAAGAAATTCTCAACAGCCTCGAAATAACCTTCCGGAATCAGGATATCCGAATCCCAGATCAACAGGTACTCACCTTTGGCACGCTCCGCACCGTAGTTACGCGTCTGTCCCGGACCGCTGTTAGGCTTCGTGTAATAATGCACCGGCAGCCTGTCCTCATAGGCTTTGACCACCACTTCACATGGCACCGACGAACCGTCCTCTACGAGGATAATCTCGTAGTTGCGGTAGGTCTGCTTGGTCAATGAATCCAACAGTTCGGCTACCTCGTCAGGGCGGTTATAAACCGGTATTATGACTGAAAAGCGTTCCATCCTTGTGCTTTAAGTGGTAGTTCTTCGCCATTACGGCCGATGAGATTGCAACCGTACTCCGGTTTGGTAATATGGCCGATGATATAAAGGTCGTCCACGGGAATAAGTTTCTCATAGTCATCCAGCGAACAGGTGAAGAGCAGTTCATAGTCTTCGCCGCCGTTGAGGGCACATGTGACGATGTTCAGGTTCATCTCCTCCGCCAGAGCCGCCGCCTCATAGTCGATCGGCAGCTTATCTTCATAGACGCAACAACCGACGCCGGACTGCGTGCAAATATGCAGCAGTTCTGACGAGAGTCCGTCCGAGACATCCAACATCGCGGTCGGTTTGACACCGGCCTTGCGAAGTGACTCTAAGATATCACGCCGTGCCTCGGGTTTGAGTTGACGCTCCAGCAAGTACTCTTTGCCTGCAAAATCCGGTTGTTCGGCATTGGCAAGTCGTTCGCGCTCCAGCAGTTGGAGCCCCATATACGCCGTTCCTAAGTTACCGGACACGCAGATCAAGTCATTCAATTTGGCACCGTTCCGATAAACGATATCTTTGGCTGCAGCCGTACCGAGACAAGTGATCGAGATCGTCAGACCGGTCATCGAGGCGCAGGTGTCACCACCTACCAGGTCCACGCCATAGCGTTCGCAGGCCAGGCGGATACCCGAATAGAGTGCCTCGATATCCTCCACCGAAAAACGCTTGCTAATACCCAGACTGACGGTGATCTGCGTCGGCGTACCGTTCATGGCATAGATATCGGAGAAATTAACCACCGCTGCCTTGTACCCCAGATGCTTGAGGGGCACATACTCAAGGTTGAAATGGATACCTTCGAGCAACATATCGGTCGTCATCAACACTTTCTTCGTTCCAAAATCCATGACCGCGCAGTCATCGCCGATACCTTTCTTGGTACTCGGTTGCATGGGTTTGATACCTTCGGTGAGGTGCTTGATCAAGCCGAACTCACCATATTCTGAAATCTCTGTTCTTGCCATATACGCACACAATTAGCACGCAAAAGTACTACAAAAAAGCGGAAATCGAAAACAAAAAGAGAAAAATTTACGAAAATGCACACTTTTTTAAGGAAAAATACGCACGCGCTTGTGTATATGAAAAAATTGTTGTATCTTTGCCCGCTTTTTTGTGTGATATGATCGAATATATCAAAGGAATATTGACGGAATTGAACCCGACGGAGGCTGTGATCGAAGCAGCCGGAATCGGGTACGGAATAGCCATCACGCTGCCGACGTACTCGGCCTTGGTGGGTAGTGAGAACCAAGAGGCGAAGCTCTTCATCTCGGAGATCATCCGAGAGGATACGCACGAGATTTACGGGTTCGTCACCAAGACAGAACGGCAGATATTCGAGTTGCTGATGACGGTCAGTGGTATCGGTGCTGCCACAGCGCGTATGATCCTCTCCGCCTTCACGGCCGAAGAACTGCGTATGCTCATCGCTACGGGTAACGCCAAAGCCATGGCAAAGGTGAAAGGACTTGGTACCAAGACCGCCCAACGTATCATCGTGGACCTCAAGGACAAAGCCCTCAAACTCGACCTCGGAGGCGATCCGACAGAGTTGCCTCTGGGCGATTTCGAACCCGAAGAGAATGGCGTTCGTACCGAAGCGATCAGTGCGCTGACCATGTTAGGCTTCAATGCTTCCGCCAGCGGTAAAGCCGTGGATAAGATCCTCAAAGCGAATCCGACCATTAAGGTAGAAGCCGTCATTCGTGAAGCCCTCAAAATGCTATAACCCATAACCCATTACCCATTAAACGTTTATTATACATAGTATTGCTTCTGTGGCTACCATATTCCATGGTCGTTCAGGAGACGTATGCCCAGAAAAGCCTCAAGCAACTGATCGAGGAAGAGAAAGCGCAGAAAGCAGCAGAGAAGCAGGCCAGAGAGGCGGAGAAAGCGGCGAAAGAGGCGAAGGCTAAGAGCAAAGAGCAAAAAGCCAAGAACCAAGACGATGGCCAAGCCATAACACCTGAAGAAGCTGCCGACTTCGTGACGGAGACCGACAGTGCAATCTGGGCGCCGACGCAGGTGAAGCAGTTAGGCGTACAGAACTTCGGTGAATTGGTTCAACCGCGAAGTTCGATCGACCTGCAGGATCCGGATAATGTCACCACAACGGTCGAATACCAACCTGAGACAGGTATCTACATTCTCCATACGCGCATCGGTGACACCGATGTCACTACGCCGTACATGCTCACTCAAGAGGAGTATAACCATTACGCCGAACGGCAGATCATGCACCGGTACTGGCAGCAGAAAGTGGGCGAAGTGGAGCATAACAACGAGAAGAAATTTGACATCACGGACATGAAGTTCAATATCGGTCCCGCCGATAAGGTCTTCGGTCCCGGTGGTGTACAACTCAAGATGCAGGGTTCGGCAGAACTGCTCTTCGGATTCAAGCATCAGTACATCGCGAACCCGTCCCTGACGCTCAAAGCGCGCAATAACAACATCTTCGATTTTGACGAGAAGATACAAGCCAGCATTCAGGGTAAGGTAGGATCGAAACTGAACTTCAACCTCTCATACAACACGGAGGCCTCGTTCTCCTTCGACCAGCAGAACCTCAAACTGAACTACAAAGGCGAAGAGGACGATATCATCCAGTCCATCGAGGCAGGTAACGTCACGATGGATCTGCCATCGTCGCTCATCCGAGGCAGTCAGGCGCTGTTCGGTATCAAGGCGAACCTCAAGTTCGGTAAGTTCCGCATCCAGGCTTTGGTTTCGCAGCAGAACAGTGAGGCGCAGACCGTGAGCAGTAAGGGCGGTGCACAGATGACGAAATTCGACATCAGTTGTGATACCTACGACGAGAACCGCCATTTCTTCCTCTCTCATTTCTTCCGCGAACATTATGAGCAGGCCATGCAGTCCGTTCCGTACATCGCCAGTGGATTCACAATCAATAAGATTGAGGTATGGATCACCAATAAACGCGGCAACTATGACCAGGCGCGTAACATCGTCGCTTTCACGGACTTAGGTGAATCCAACGACCACTCGGTCATGAACTGGGGCAGTGCACCCAAGGCCGCACCGGACAACAACGCCAATAACCTCTATTACAACATCAAGACCTACGCCCCGGACTTCCGTCAGATCGACCAAACGAGTATAGCACTCAGTAACGTGCGGGACCTCAACGGCGACTCGCTTGCCGGCGGTGTGGACTATGAGAAGATCGAGTCCGCACGGTTGCTGACTTCCGGCGAATATACGCTCAACAGTACCTTGGGTTACATCTCTCTCAAGAGTGCCCTGAATCAGGACGAGGTGCTGGCAGTAGCCTACGAATATACGTACAACGGTCAGGTGTACCAAGTGGGTGAGTTCTCCACCGACCAAGTGAGGGACACAACTACTGCACCGCAGACCGGCAAGACCGCTGCATTGGCGCTTAAGATGCTGAAGAGCAGCGCCAATGCGCCTAACGAGTACAATCCTACTCGACTGGCATATATCCAGTCGCAGATCGCGATGGGACGAAGCCGACAGGAACTGAGTTACGGTACCTGGGACCTGATGATGAAAAATATCTACGCCCTCGGTGCGACCAGCGTGCAGTCGGAGAAATTCGAACTCTATGTCACTTACCGCAACGACTCTGTCGGTACCGACGTGCAGTACCTGAACGAAGGACCGGTGAGCGGTAAGCAGCTCTTGCGCGTGATGAACCTCGACCGACTCGATCAGAAAAACAACGCCAGTCCGGACGGACGATTCGACTTCATCGAGGGCCTGACCGTTTATTCGAGTAGCGGTAAGATCCTATTCCCCGTACTCGAACCGTTCGGTAGTCACCTCGCAAGCGTCTTAGGCGGCGAGGAATCGGCTTTGGCAAAGAAATACTGCTACCAGGAGTTGTATGACTCCACCCTAGTCGTAGCGCAGGAGATCAGCGAGAAGAATAAATTCCGTCTCACCGGTAAATACAAAGGTACAAACGGTAGTGAGATACGCCTCGGTGCGATGAACGTGCCGCGCGGTTCCGTCACGGTCACCGCCGGAGGTGCCACCCTCATCGAGAACGTGGACTACACCGTGGATTACACCATGGGAACGGTGACGATCATCAACACTTCCATCCTTGAGTCCGGAACGAACGTGGATGTGAAGTTGGAGAACCAGTCCACTTTCTCCATGCAACGCAAGTCCCTCTTCGGTGCGCACCTCGAGTATGAGTTCAATAAAGACCTCGTCATCGGCGGTACGATCATGCACTTACGCGAACGGCCGCTGACCACCAAAGTCAACACGGGTTCAGAACCGCTGGCGAACACGATATGGGGTGTGAACGGCAGTTGGAAGACCGAGTTACCTTGGCTCACCAGTGCGATCGATAAAGTTCCCTGGATCACGGCTACCGCGCCCTCCACTTTCACGCTCAATGCGGAGTTTGCGCACCTCATCCCGGGTCATACCGACGATGTCGGTAAGGTAGGTACCTCTTATATCGATGACTTCGAGTCCACGACCACCAATATCGACGTCCATTATCCGAGTTATTGGTTCTTGGCGTCCACGCCTTCCGTATTCCCGGAGTCCGCAGATATCAATAAGACGAGTTATAACAAGAACCGTGCCCACTTGGCTTGGTACACCGTGGATCCGATTTTCGGTTACCCGCAGTCGAATACACCGGCGCATATCCGCAATGACCTTGCGGCGCTGAGTGACCATCGTACGCGTATCGTCTATCAGGATGAGATCTATCCCAATAAACAGGAGGCGAGCAACGTCGATACCAAATTGCCGATCCTCAACCTCGCTTATTACCCCTCCGAACGCGGTGCGTATAACATCAGTGCCGACGAGGTAGGTCCGGACGGTAAGTTGATCTACTCCAACGATCGTTGGGGCGGTATGATGCGTCGTCTGGACAACACCGACTTCGAGAAAGCCAATATCGAGTACATCCAGTTCTGGATCATGGATCCGAAACATACAAACCCCGATCATCCGGAGGACTATGACGGTGAGATGTACATCAACCTCGGTGACATCAGTGAGGATATCTTGCGCGACGGAAAGAAAGCGTTTGAGCACGGTCTGCCCGTCACGGATAACGACCAGAACAAGGTAGAGACAACCGTTTGGGGTCTCGTGCCGCGTGCCACCAGTACAGTAGTAGCCTTCAGCAATGAAACGGGTTCGCGCGCGAAACAAGATGTGGGTATCAATGGTCTGACCACAGAACAGGAGATGACTTGGCCGGCATACCAGCAGTACCTGACCGACCTGCAATCGAAAGTCACAGCGGACGTATGGAACGCTTGGGGGGCGGACCGTTTCTCACCGCGTAATGACCCTGCCGGTGATAACTATCATTACTACCGCGGATCGGACTATGACCAAGAAGAGGTTTCTATCCTCAACCGCTATAAACGGTACAACGGTACCGAAGGAAACTCACCCGCTACCGAACAGCAGACCGAGAGTTACGGTACCGCTTCTACCCTCACGCCGGATATCGAAGATATCAACCAGGATAATACGCTCAACGAGTACGAGAAGTACTACGAATACAAGATCATCCTGCGCCCCGACATGATGGAGGTCGGCAAGCAGAACATCACGGAGAAGAAAGTCCGTCAAGTGACGCTGCGTAACGGTAAGACTGAGGATGTGACATGGTATCAGTTCAAGATCCCTCTCAAAGGCAACGACATGGTCAAACGAGGTGGTATCCGTAACTGGAAATCCATCCGTTTCATGCGTATCTACCTCAAGAAATTCCGGTATGACACCTATCTGCGTTTTGCCACGATGGACCTTGTGCGCGGCGAATGGCGTCAGTACACCCGTGACCTCGCGCCGAACGGCATCGCCGTCGTGGACACGGCTTCTATTAGCGTGCAGACGGTTAATATCGAAGAGAACAGTACCCGTACGCCGGTGAACTACGTACTTCCGCCGGGAGTCAGTCGTCAGACCGATCCGGGTCAGGCTCAACTCATTGCCCAGAACGAACAGGCGATGGTATTGCGTATCATGAACCTCGGTCCGCACGATGCTCGCGCTATGTACAAGAATACCGGTTACGACATCCGCCAGTATAAGAACCTGCAGATGTTCGTCCATGCGGAGAAGATGAAAGAGATCGACCCGTTACTGGAAGACGGTGACCTCACCTGCTTCATCCGTCTCGGTACGGACCTGCGCAATAACTATTACGAATACGAGATCCCGCTGCGTCTCACGCCGGAGGGCATCTACAATAATAACTCCGCGGCTGACCGAGAGAAAGTATGGCCGAAGGAGAACATGTTCGATTTCCCGCTTTCGGCGCTCACCAATGCCAAGACGGCCCGTAACAGAGCTAAGAGAGCCGGTAATGAAGGTGTGAGCAACACCATCCCGTACGTCATCTATGATGACGCGAACGACAAGCCGCAGAACAAGATCACGGTGCTGGGTAACCCGACTCTCGAAGAGGTGGAGACCATCATGATCGGTGTGCGTAACAACGGTCAACACACCGCCAGCGGTGAGATCTGGGTGAACGAATTGCGTCTGAGTCAGTTCAATGAGCAGGGCGGTATGGCGGCCATGGCCAATGCTTCGCTTGCCGTCAGCGATATCGCACAAGTGAACGTAGCCGGACAACTTGAGACCGCCGGATACGGATCAATCGAGTCCAATGTGCTCGACCGTAACATGGAGAATTTCTACCAGTTAAGCGTCAGTGCGGCGCTTGAAGGCGGACGTCTCTTCCCAGAGGAAGCGAAGATCCAGATGCCGCTCTACGTCTCGTACAGCAATGAGACGACCAGTCCGGATTTTGACCCGCTCGATACCGATATCAAACTCAGGGAGACCCTCGATACTTACGACACCAAAGCGGAGAAAGACTCGATCAAGCAGCTGTCCAACACGGTGCATGAGTCCACTTCGTTCTCTGTATCGAACCTCAAGGTCAATATCCACTCCAAGAAACGCGATATGTTCTACGACCCGGCTAACTTCTCGATCTCCGCGTCGTACAACAAGCAGAACGAACATTCGCCGGAGATGGAGAAGAACGTCACGACCGATCATCGCGGTAGCTTCCAGTATGCGTATAACTTCAATCCAAAGCCCTGGGAGCCGTTCGCTAAGGTGGAGAAAGTGAGCAAAGTGAAGTTCCTCAAGGAGATGAATTTCTACTACCTGCCGCAGTCCTGGTCGTTCACGACCAACATGCACCGCACCTTCAGCCATATGAAGATGCGCGACCTCGCCGGTGTATCTTCCAACGCGATGGACCTCACTTATAGCAAGGACTTCACTTGGGATCGGAACGTGGATATCAAGTATGACCTCACCAAGAACATCAAGTTCAGCTTCCAGTCCGCGATGAATGCCGTGATCGACGAAGGCAAGTACACGCCGGAAATCCTGAAGGCCGGTTATTTCGACGATGAGTTCAACAACGACAAGTACGAGGCATGGAAAGATACGATTCAGCATTCGCTTGCTAAATGGGGCAAACCGTACACCTATCAGCAGGTCTTCACCGCTTCGTGGAACGTGCCGTTCAACCGTATCCCGGGTCTGGATGCCCTCTCGGCGAATGCGTCCTATAACGCCAATTATAACTGGACCCGCACTGCTTCGTCTGCCAACGGTATCGACCATGGTAATGTCGTGAGCAGCGTGCAGAACTGGCAAGTGGACGGAGGTATCAATTTCGAGACCTGGTACGGTAAATCCAAATACTGGAAATCGATGACCCAGCGCTACAGCGGACGGCAGAACAGAGGTCGGGCATTCAAACCCAAGACCTACACCCAGACCGTAGCCCTCACCAAAGGTGAGCAAGTCGAAGTGACCCACAGGCTCAACTCCGAGACGGTCAAAGTGACGGTGGCTGACTCGACGGGTAAAGCAATACCTGTCACCTTCAAAGCGGACGGTAACACGAAGATCCTCCTCACGCCGAAGACCAACTGCGCACAGGCTACTATCACGGTCACGACCAAAGATCCGAATGAGCGCACTCCGGCACAGATAGCAGGCGACATGTTCGCCTATGTCGGCACAATGATACGCCGCCTCCAAATCACCTATCGTGAGACCAATTCGATGACCATCCCGGGCTTCGAACCCGAGGTAGGCTTCATGGGACAAAAGAAAGTGAACGGACTCTATGCTCCGGGCTTTGATTTCTCCTTCGGTTTCATACCGAACGACATGATGGCGCGCGCCAAGAGTCAAGGCTGGCTCTCCGGCGATACCAGCGTCGTACAACCTGCCATCAGGGCTTATACCTCCGACCTCGATGTCAAGTTGACCCTCGAACCGCTACCGGGACTGAAGGTCCAACTGAACGGTAAGCGTTATATCGCTAATTCGACCTCCGTCATCTATAGTTATGACCAACCGCAGGAGAACCTGACGGGATCGTTTAACATCACCCAGGTAGCTATCGGAACGATGTTCAGTAGCGTCGGCAAAGAGGAGGATAACTTCGCCAATGAAGCCTATAGTAAGTTCCTCGATAACAGGGCCTTGCTCACCAACCGTGTGCAGGATACCTACAACGGTACTACGCTGCCTTCCGTCGGCTTCTTGAGCAATATACCGGCCGGCACGAAGTACGATCCGAACAAGCACGGACGGGTAAGTAATAACTCCGCCGATGTGCTCGTACCCGCTTTCCTCGCGGCGTACACCGGTATGGATGCATCGAAGATGGACCTCAACCCGTTCCTCTCCATCCTGCGGATGCTGCCTAACTGGTCCGTCACCTATGACGGTCTCGGTCGCCTGCCGTGGATGAGGGATCATTTCAAGTCCGTCACCCTCACCCATGCGTACACCTGTAAGTACGCCATCGGTTCGTATAGTTCGTACTCCACGTGGGTCGGCGCAGATGTGAACAACAAGATGGTCGGTTTCGTACGCGATGTGAGCAATGATGCACCGCGTCCCAGTTCGGCATACGACATCGGTAATGTCACGCTCACCGAAGCGTTCTCACCGCTTGTCGGACTGAACATGACGATGAAGAACTCGCTCAGCCTCAAGGCCGAGTACCGCAAGCAACGTAACCTTGCCCTCAATGTGACCTCCGTCCAACTGACCGAAGGTCATACAAATGAGTTCGTCATCGGTGGCGGTTATACGATCAAGAACCTGAGCTTCATCACCAAGAAGAAAGACGGTGGAGAGAAGAAAGTGAGCAACGACCTCAAGTTGCAGGTCGATCTCTCCTATAAGGATGTCAAGATGCTGCTCCGTAAGGTGGAAGAAGGTATCACGCAGGCTTCGTCCGGAAACAAGGTCTTCGCTATCAAGATCTCCGCGGACTATGTGCTGAGCCAGAAGATCAACCTCCAGCTCTTCTACGACCACCAGAGTACTACGCCGCTCATCTCATCCTCTTATCCGGTTCAAGCGGATAACGTAGGTCTCAACATCAAACTCATGTTGACGAGATAATTTTTAATTCTTAATTTTTAATTTTTAATTGCTAAAGGTTGCCCTCATAGGTCCGGAGAGTACAGGTAAGAGTTCGTTGGCCCGCTATCTTGCCCGCCGGTATCACGGCACGTACATCCCCGAATATGCCCGCGAGTATGTAGAGCGCAAAGGCTCTACCGAGGTCACATGGGACGAACTCTGCGAGATCGCGAAATACCAAATCGAGGAGATAAAGAGTCTTACAGGCGAAGCCGGTCCTACAGCGCAGCGGTCCTACAGCGCAGCGGTCTTACAGGCGAAGCCGGTCTTTTTCGACACCGAACTCATCGTCACCAAGGTCTGGTTTGACTATGCTTTTGGTCGTGTACCCGAGTGGCTTAACGAGGCGATCCTCCGCTATCCGATGGATGTCTATCTGCTTACCTACCCCGACCTGCCATGGATCCCCGATCCGGCTCGTTCCAACGGTTCTGATGCCATCCGTCTCGAACTCTTCCACCGCTACGAGTCCGAAATCCAAGCCTTAGACATTCCCTACTACATCATCCGACACGAGGTATAGACACAGAAAAATATCTCGCAGCAATCGTTCGAGCGGAGCGAGATAAGACGAATTATTGCACCTTTGTGCAGTTTTTCGGAAACCTGCAAAGTAGTCAAGAACTGAACTGCAAACGGAACTAAAACTGAACTGCAAACGGAACTGCAAACGGAACTAAAACTGAACTGCAAACTGAACCAAATAACAAAAATTCCAAGGAAAATGGCATACAAATTTGCGTATGTCATTTTTTTTGTGTAACTTTGCAACCGAATTTGCAAAGGCATGAACGAACAGAGTCCTAAAATAATAAACGCAGACGCACAATTAGTGAACGATGCGGCATACCAGACGCTTGTTGAGAATATCAGCAAAGCGGTTGAATTGGCACATCAGAAACTGGCTACTGCGGTAAATACAATCCTAATTGATACTAATTGGGAGATAGGTCGCTATATCGTTGAGTTTGAGCAGCACGGCAACGCACGTGCGAAATATGGAGATAATCTGATAAATCGTTTGTCGAAAGATTTAACCATACGTTTAGGCAAAGGTTATAGCAAGAGTAACCTGCTCTATATCAGGAAGTTCTACTATACTTTCGCAAAAGATGAGAGGCTTTCTCACTTATTCGCTCAAAAAGGTGAGACGCCGTCTCACTTATTGAGCTGGAGTCATTATTTCGAGATTTTGAAATTGGAGGATCCACTTGAAATCAGTTTCTATGTGCATCAATGTGAGCAAGAACATTGGAGCGTCGGTGAACTGAAGCGTCAAAAGAAAAGTCTGCTGTTTCAACGTCTTGCGCTGAGCAAAGATAAGGAAGGAGTGCTGCAATTAGCCAGAGAAGGACAAACGGTTACCAAGCCGCAGGACATATTACATGACCCAGTTGTGTTGGAATTTGCGGGCATAGAAACCAAGCCCCTTTACAAGGAGAGCGACCTTGAGGAGGCGCTATATGCGCACTTGGAGCAGTTCTTGTTGGAATTAGGCAAAGGTTTCTCTTTCGTTGCCCGTCAGAAGCGTCTTACTATAGGCGGGCGTAACTTCTACGTTGATCTGGTTTTTTATCATCGTATCTTGAAATGTTTTGTGCTCATTGACTTAAAACGCGGTGAAATACAACACGAAGATATAGGTCAGATGAACTTATATCTCAATTATTTTGCGGCTGAGGAGAATACGGAAGGAGATAATCCGCCAATTGGTATTATTCTTGGTTCGGAGAAAGATAAATTGCTTATGGAATATGCGTTGCATGGAATATCTAACCAACTTTTTGTCAGCCGTTACCAGCTTTATTTGCCAGATCGCGAGCAACTCGAACGCGAATTGCAAAATATATTATTAGAAGATAACAACCAGTAAATATCGTCCCCTCTCCGAGACGTTAAATAAGGAGACGCTGAGATCGGCAGCGTAAAAAAGCGATTACATATAAAAGGCGTTTATTGACGCTTGTTTTGGTATCACGAAATCTAGCAAATTTTACTGCCCAAAACAAGATAGTGCAATAAATGTCCTCGTGGATATGTTATATTCAGTCCTCGCCCGAACTGGGCGGGAGGGTAATACATATCGGGCGTGGACGTTATTGTTTATTCTTGCAGAAAGGTTTTGCTAGAACCTCGTGATAGAGAATAAGCGTGAATAATGTTCGCGCTTTTTCTATGTTGTTATAGGTAGAGCAAGCGCGGCAGCCAAAACAACATACACACAACCAAACAATTATAATTAACGGGGGGTAACCCTCATAGTATTAACTAAAAAACTCAAAAAATTATGAGAAAAACAATCACTTTACTCTTTGCCCTCCTGGCGCTAACCGTCAGCTCATGGGCAACGACTACAACGGTCACTTTAACAGGAAGCGACCTTGTAAATTTTATTGTTTCGGCAGATGGACCTGGTTCAAGTTCTCAAACGATTAATGGTAGCGTCAACATTACCGTTACCGCCTATGCTCCAGCAACAGGGGACTATAGCCATATTGCTAGTTCTTCTATCTCTGTTCAAAATGGTGGAACGCTTACTTTTACCACATCCCAAGGTAAATTGACGCGCATTTACATTGAGTGTAACCAACAACCTGATAATTGGGAAAATATCGCCACAGGGACAGGATGGAATTGTAGTGGTGATCCAGAACTCACATGGACAGGCGATGCATCGTCTGTAGAATTAGCGAGCAATGGTTCGTCATCATTCTATTTTGGAGGAATACAATCCATTGAATTCACCGTGGATGATAGCGCCACTCCTTCTTCATCGGTAGAGTGGAATGCAGGAAATGGATTGAACGAAGTAGGTCTGGTATGGTATAACAACTATGATAATCAAAATATTGAAGGTCAAAAAGTTGCACAAATCACAGGCGGTATTACAGCCACTATATCTGCTTCAGAAGGTACCGCTGTACAATTCCAAGATAATTCTATTTCTTTAATGGGCGGTACGCTCACGTTCACTACCGCATCAGGTCAGTTCGAACGAATTGTTATCAACACGAACAACGGCAACGGATATAAAAATAATCCCGGAGATTGGTCTTGGAGTCCTGCACAACATACATTAACATGGCAAGGGGCACTTCCTTCCAATACGGTTGTTTTGGACGATGCAAGTGTTGATAACATTACTTCTATAGTGTTTACCTTTGCTGGTGCAGCCCCTGCTTCAGATGGAACTATTACATGGGGAGGCCGACAAGCGAATCACGTATCTTTGTCGTGCAGTAGTGTAAATCAAGTAGAAACATCGTCTGTAATCAAAGACATTATTACATCGCTTGAGAAAACCGAGGAAGGAGAATACTGCGAATTTATCGGTGGAACGATGCACATCAGTAATTGCGGCGATGTGATCTTCCAATCCATTGTAGGAGAGCTAACGGGTATCGTAATCTCATGTAGCTATGTAGAGAACGCTACTGACCTTTCTGATGATTGGACATATGATGATGGAGCTAAAACACTTACATGGGCAGGAACATCATCCAACGAGGTAACTCTCTCTGGAGATATTTACTGTTTTATTTCTTCTATTGAGTTCACTTACACTCCTGTTTCTGCTCCTCGTTTGGGTCAAACGTTCACAGGTTCATACGGACAAACCTACGAGATTACCGGTTTACATACAGCGAAAGTCATTCAGCAAAGCATTTTTGGGACATTGGATATTCCTGATTATGAGGTTTACGAATATGAAACGTACTATATCACAGAGATTGATGATTATGCATTCTCTACAGGTGACAATGACATAGCTAATGCCTATATTGGAGCTAATGTGGCAAAGATCGGTGCACATGCCTTTGAAAATAACATCCACATGACAGAGGTGTTTGTGTATAGTACTGTACTTGATGCTATCGGTGAAGCAGCGTTTAAGGATTGCCTGCTGTTGCACGGCTTAGATTGCTATACTAATATGCCTCCTGCTCTCGGTAGCAACGCGTTCAGCGGTGACACACGCATTAACCGTATAGGAGTGTCAAATACTTATGACTATCAGAACGCTGAAGGCTGGTCAACTTACGCAGCCAAGATAACGGGATCGTGGATCGCTCCCGAAGCCGGTGAGATATTCTACTACGACAATCAGACTACCGTCAATCTGTATGCAGTTGTCGCAGGCGCAACCTATAATACTCGCGGACAAGCGAAAGTGATGCCTTATACGTCAGACGTGAATGCCATTTATACGATTACCCGCACGGGTACACTGATTATCCCCGAGGAAGTGATGTATATGGGACGTCCGTATGATGTCACCGGTATTGGTGCCAATGCCTACAAGGACTGCGCAGACGTTAATGTAGTAATGATACCACAGCAGATGACCTCTATTGAAGCCGGTGCGTTCTCAGGCTGCATGGGTATAAAGAATGTGTTCTTCTTGTGGAACGATCCTACATCTATCACTTGGGCAGATCGTACTGTTGGTGCGGAGTTTGCAACCGCTGGTAGTGGAAACACGAAAATCTTTGTTCCCGAAGGAACATTGACTGCTTATCAGACGTGGGCACCTGCTTGGGCAAGTTGCATGTACGAAGGAGAAATTCTGGATGTTACGGCTGCTGCGCCGGACGCAGAAGACACCGAGCATATCGGACGCTTCTACCGTACATTCTACGATAGTTCTTCGGACTACATGTTGCCGCCAAGCGTTTGGGCACATGTAGGATATGTGGAAGGAAACGCGTTCATGTTGCGTCCTATCGCTTTCGATGGGGAGATTATACCAAAAGGAACTGCTGTTGTTCTTGAATCGGAAACACCTTCCTATCGCTTAATTGCTGTACCGGGTGATGCACCTGCTTATGATGGTGAGAACGACCTGCGCGGTACGGATACGGACTTGGCTGTAAGCACCCTGCCTGCCGCCGATCAAGACAATGTTTATGTGCTCAATAGAGAGGCTACTCTCGGAGGCAACCGACAAGTGGGTATGGGTATGTACCGCTATACAGGTTCAACCCTTGGCGCACACAAGGCATATTTGATTTATGATGCTCCGGCTGGTCCTAATTCTGCTCCTGCACGCTTCGTCTTCAAACATGAGGACCAAGCTACCGATGTAGAGAATGTACAAGGTGACAAGGCACAATGTACCAAGATCCTGCGTGACGGTCAGTTGATTATCATTAAGGATGGTAAAGAATATAACGCACAAGGACTTATTATTAAATAAGGAGGACACAACTATGACAAAACGTATTTATAATCAACCTGAAGTAAATATTGCGCAAATCGCAGCACTGTCTATTATATGCGCCAGTGGAGGAGGAAACACTCCGAATCCCGGAGTTCCGCTCTCGACCTTTAACCCGGGCGCAACCACGGACATACAACTATAGGCGAGGCGTATCTACCAACGTTCCGTGGTAAACGGTAGCACTCTATAGCTAATAGCTACCTGCATTCAAGGCAAGGGCATTCATCCGAGTGTCCTTGCTTGTTTCTTCTTTGTATTACAGGTGTCTAATTGACACCGCTCCACATCCGCAGTCGATGTTTTCCATTTCGCAATCATCCCGAACGTGACCGTACGATGCCTGAACGTAAGTACTCAAAAGGTAAAAATCACATACCTTTCTTCCTTCAAATCGTGTAGAGACTCACCAGAATGCGCACTCAAACGTGCAAAAATGCATAAAAATTGCTCACTCTATTGCGCAATTCAAAAAAAAGTAGTAACTTTGCGACAAAATGCCGCAAAAGGATTAGAACAGGATCGTGGATAATGCATTTTCCGCGAAATTGGTAGAAAGTTCCAAAATCTGCGTAGGTGATATATGAAGAAAAAGCAGTACTTTTGCACCGGATTTTAAAACCACGCAAATATGAGAAAACTAATTATCCTTGCATTGGCAGCAATCGGATTTGCTGCATGCACAAAAACAAACAACAGTATGCAACTGACACAAGAATGGGACAAGGTATTCCCAAAGTCCGAGAAAGTAAGTCACGAGAAAGTGACGTTCGTTAATCGTTTTGGTATCACACTCGTAGCCGACCTTTACAAGCCGCTTGGCGCAGAAGGCAAGTTACCGGCGATAGCCGTGTCAGGTCCATTTGGTGCGGTCAAAGAGCAATCGAGCGGATTATATGCGCAGGCATTGGCTGAACGCGGTTTCCTCACCATCGCTTTTGATCCTTCTTATACGGGCGAGAGCAGCGGTGAACCGCGTTACATCGCTTCACCGGACATCAACACCGAGGACTTTTGTGCGGCAGTGGATTACCTGATGACGCGTGAGGATGTGAACCCTGAGCAGGTGGGTATTCTTGGCGTATGTGGTTGGGGCGGCATAGCTCTTAACGCAGCGGCTCTAGACCCGCGTATCAAAGCGACCGTGGCAACGACGATGTACGATATGAGCCGTGTTTCGCAGAATGGTTATCACGATGATGGTGACAGCAAACAGGCACGTGACGCGATGCGAAAAGCCTTGGCTGAGCAACGCCTTATCGACTTTCGTAACGGCTCGTACGAACGTGCAGGCGGTGTGGTGGAAGACCCGACAGGAATGCCGTGGTTCATTCAGCAATATCACGCGTACTACAAGACTCCTCGCGGCTATCATAAGCGCAGCCTTAACTCCAACGAAGGTTGGAACAAGACAGGCTGCCTCTCGTGGCTCAATGCCGGATTCCTTAAGTTCACCAACGAGATTGACAACGCCGTGCTCATCCTGCATGGTGAGAAAGCGCACAGCCGTTATTTCGGTATTACCGCGTATGAGAACATGACCGGCGAAAAGGTTGACATCGCAGGACAAGACGCCAACCTTCAACCGCTCAACGAGCCGCTGGCAGAACCGTTCATCGTCGAGCGTGGCAACAAACAACTGTATATCGTGCCGAATGCGACGCATTGTGACCTGTACGATGGCGGAGAGGGCAATTATATCCCGTTTGAGTATTTGGCACAATTTTATAAAGAGAACCTAAAATGAAGAAGGTAGTTGTTATTTCCACAAGTCTCCGCCCGGGATCGAATAGTCATGCGTTAGCGGAGCAGTTTGCCAAAGGCGCCAAGAGTGCCGGCCATGAAGTCGAACTCATCTCGCTGCGCGGCAAAGAGATTAAGTTCTGTATCGGTTGCCTCAAATGTCAGGAGACAGGCGCGTGTGTCTTCAAGGACGATGTGCCGGCAATCATGGAGAGTGTGCTCAACGCGGATGTCGTTTGTTGGGCAACACCGATTTATTACTATGAGATGTCAGGTCAGATGAAGACGCTCATCGACCGAATGAACGCTATGTATCCGAAGGATTACAAGTTCCGCGACATCTATCTGCTGACTACCGCAGCCGAGGACGAGGAGTTCACGCCCAAACGTGCCGAGAGCGGTCTGCAAGGATGGATTGATTGCTTCGAGAAATGCAGCCTAAAAGCCCATCTGTTCTGCGGCGGCGTGAATGACCCGAAGGAGATAACCGGCAATACCAAACTCCAAGAAGCGTACGAATTAGGCAAGAATATCTGATAAAACCGCAGTAAAACGACAATTTGGCATAAGAATAGACAAATTGGCAGAGATTTTGGAACAGGCACATTTTTTGCCTCTCTCCGAATGAAAACGCAAGTATGTTTTTAAATTCTATACGTATGAAAACGAGTACTAAAATTTGGATGTGTATTGCGGGTGTCGCACTCGTAGCACTCGGCGTAATGTGTATCCTTTGCCCCGGGACCACATTGTTAAGCCTGGCTTGGGTATTTGGTTTGATGTTCTTCCTCGGTGGTTGCACGGAGATGGCAGCCTGGTCGGCTACACGCGGATTTATCCCGATGAGCGGACTGATGTTCCTTTCTGCTTTGCTGCAGATTATCCTCGGCGCAGTCATGGTCTTCCATCCGGCTCCATTAATGGTGGCACTACCGTTCATCTTCGCTTTCTGGCTCTTGTTTGAAGGCATCAACCTTGCCATCAGTTCGTTTGATTTCAAGCGTGTCGGTTTCCGCCGTTGGTGGATTGTCTGCTGCTTTGGTGTGCTGGCAGCCTGCTTCGGCGTGTACTGCCTCGTTAACCCGAATGTGAGCGCAGAGACCATCGCTTGGCTCGTCGGCTTGGGTATCATCCTTGACGGTATCGGCAACTGGGTTAAAGTGGCGGTTGTCAACAAAGTGGAGAAACGCTTCGTCAAACTGCATGACCGTCTTCGTGAAGTAACGGATATTGACTGGGAAGAGGTAAAATGAACCAATACACCCATCGTTATTCGCTTACAGCAGCGGATATGGACACGCGTTACCGGATGACGCCGAACGCTGTCCTGCTCTATTATCAAGATTGCTGGGCACGCTATATGTCGTGCCTGCATCTTGCTGCTTTTGACGTCATCAAACAGAACCGCATCTGGGTCATTACGGAGTTCAACGCGTGGTTTGATGAGCAGACAGCCCTTTGGTCAGACGATATCGATGTGACCGTTTGGAACAGTGAAGTGGGGGCACTCCGTCTCTATGCTGAGTTCCGCGTGCATCGGACAGATGGCATCGAAGTGGCACATGGTTACGGCTGTTGGACGCTTCTCGATACCGAGGCACACCGCCTTGCGCCCATGACGCCTTTCCAACCGCAGATACCTGTGCTGCCGGAAGTCACTTCTGAGACCCATAAGAAACGCCGTTTTCCGACGGATGGCACGCCGCTGCAACAGATTGAGCATCGCGTCAACCCCATTAACCTCGATTTCAACGGACATGTCAATAACCGCACGTACCTTAGTATAGCCATGCAGTCGGCGGACGAGGCGTTCATGGATGCGCACGCGATTAGATACCTAGCTATTCACTGGCTCAAGGAGACGTTCTTAGGTGACACGCTCACCTGCCGCTTAACCTTGCTGCCCAACGAGACCGAAGAACCTGTCTATCGCTACCTCCACACGATTGCCCGTAACGATGCCGAGACCGCCGCACAGGTCTATTCCGAGTGGATTCCGCGTACGGAGCAGATAGATGTCTCGGTTCATGCATCGAGAAAATAATATGACATATTTGCAGGAAGTGGACAAGTTGTCACGAAAAGTGGACAAATTGGCAGAAAACCGGACTTGGCACGCTTATTGCCTTATTTAGGGTGAAAACGCAACTACGCATACTACGCAAAACACGTAAACTACGCAAACTACGTTAAACATTGTTTAACTAAATTTGGAGGATTGATTATGAAAAATGCAATGTGTCGTAGAAACAGTTGGCTGCCGACAAACGGATGGTTCCCCACCGTATTCGACGAGTTTTTGAACAATGACATGCTGAATACCGCCAGCAATGTGGCACCTTCGGTCAACGTCAAAGAGACCACTAACGGTTACACCGTTGAGTTAGCTGCTCCGGGCGTTAAGAAAGAGTACTGCCGAGTACACGTCGATGAAGACCACAACTTGTGTGTCGCCATCGAGAACAAGTTCGAACACAAGGAAGAAGACAAACATTCGCACTACCTGAGACGCGAGTTTGCTTATACGAACTTTGAGCAGAAGTACACTTTGCCGGACAATGTGGATGAAGCGAAGATTAGCGCAAAAGTTGAAGATGGTATCTTGACCATCGACCTGCCGAAGATCAAACGCGAAGAAGGCAAGACCGGACGCCAAATCGCCATCTCATAACGAGGCATGTTCCCTAAAAACCAGAGCACTCCAAGAGCGAGTGCTCTTTTTTTTGTTGTTTTTTTCGGTTTTTACACATTTTTCGGTAATTAATGTACAAGCGTTTGCAAAAAAAGCACTACCTTTGCAGCATCAATTCAAAAACGTGACTGAAAATGAAAAATGTAACTCTTCTTGCACTTTGTTGCTTGGTTACCCTTGGGGTACAGGCTGATCTTTCGGAGGATTTCAATTCGCTTACTTCCGGCTCGTGGTCCGCGGAGACGAATGTAGATCTTCCTTCGGGTACATGGACGTTTGGTGGCGGGGCGATGTATTATAAGTCCAGTAGTGTCATAGCTATCAAGTTCAACAACTCGGGTGCATATATGATCTCGCCTGCGATGGACAGCCTCGCAATGATTGAATTCAAATATCGATCTGGCGGCAGTAACAAGAAAGTGGAGATTGCATACCAGATCGGTTCAGAGGCATGGCAAGTGATAGATACCCTTTCTATCCCATCTTCTTCCTCGTCGTTCTCCTCGTATTCGCATGCTGTTCCGGCAGACTCCTCTTTAAATGTGCGCGTACGTATAAAAGGCCTTGCAAGCAGTATATTTATTGATGATGTTCTTCTCAAAAACCCTGTGCAGGGTCAAGGTCAAGGTGGCGGAACGGTTGTACCCGGCGAACCTGATCCGGAATTTACCCGTCCGGAATATGTAGCTACACATGCTACCTATTATATCTCTCCGGAGGGTAACGACGAGACAGGTAACGGTTCGTTTGAGAATCCGTGGTATAACCTCGGCAAAGCTATCTCTGTGGCACAGGCAGGCGATGTGATCTATTGTCGAGGCGGACGTTATATGATGTCTTGGCGGGGAACAGACGGAAAACTGACGGTTCGTCTCTCGCAGTCAGGAACCGCAACTGAGCCGATTGTCATCTCTGCCTATGAGAACGAAGCTCCGATCTTTGATTTCGAGCAACAGTTATTGGATTGTAATCGCAATAAGAACAATGTGGGAGACCGCGGTATGCTCATTACCGGTAATTACTGGATCCTCTTTGGTCTGCATCTCATGCACGCTGCTGACAATGCCATCAAACTGGAAGGCTCCCACAACCGTATTGAGCGTTGCGAGTTCTCCTATAACCTCGATACCGGCATTCAACTCGGTTTTGGACATAAGTTCTCCGACACATTCCCCGGCATAAGTAAGAATGATGGTAGTTATTGTGCCTATAACGATATCGTCGATTGTGACTCGCATCATAACTGCGATTACGATGCTAACTACGGTTCCGATGCCGATGGTTTTGCCTGCAAGATGCACAACGGTAAAGGTAATCGTTTCATCCGCTGTCGCGCATGGCGTAACTCCGATGACGCATGGGATCTTTTTGAGACCGATTACGATGTGATCCTCGCAGAATGCTGGGCATGGGAATCCGGCAACGCTTCTGACCATCTCTGGGTCAAGAACTATTTCGACGGCTCGGCTTCATTCTCAGGCAACGGTAATGGTATCAAGCTGGGTGGTAACGGAACCGGCGGCAGCAGTCAGGGTATCCACTATGCGTACCGCTGTGTGGCGTTCGGATGCGACATCTCCAGTTCCGTCAAGGGATTTGACTGTAATAGCCACAAGGGCGGACATGTGCTCATCGGATGTCTCGCTTTCGATAACTCCTATGACTACATGTTCGAGTCAGGTGGCTCTGATGCCAATACGTATTACTATAATAACGTCTGCTTCGGTCGTCAGGAGATTTCCGTGGGAACAGACGACTATAACGCCTTGGCAACCTCTCATAGCAAATTAGCTTGGACGAACCATCTGGTGACTTCTTTCTCGCGTTCGGATTATGTCTCACTCAGCGAAGCAGATGCTATAGCTCCTCGTCGTGGAGACGGCTCCATGCCTTCGCGTTTTGCACGTCTTCTGCCGGGTTCTAATCTCGTTGATGCAGGCTGTGAAGTGCCCTCGTCCGTTACGCCTAATCTGGCTCAGATGCTTGCTGACTTCCCCTTCTTGGCAGTCAACGTAAGTGGTGAAGCGCGCGATCTGGGTCCGTATGAGTTACCTCAACTAAACGATACCACTACTTCCCTTACCCAGGTCATTGTGAATCCGGAGAAGAATGGTTCTATTGACGTCATCGCCGGAAACTCGGCTAACGAGCGTATTGTCCGTTTCTCTGTTCCGAATAATGTTTCGGATGCCGAATTGACAATCTTTGACATTAGCGGACGCATGGTTCAACGCATTCCGCTGACGCGTCTCAGCTCCGGAGCGGAGTACTACCAAGCTCTTGATATGCCCGAAGGAAACGGTCTGTATGTCGTGCGCCTTACTGCCGGAACGTACGCTGTTTCTGCGAAGTTCACACGATAAACGCGATCTCCCAAATCCCGATAAGAGCACTCTATGAACGAGTGCTCTTTTTGTGCCGAAAATCCCGCAAATGACAAAAAATACCTTGAATAATTTGCATATACGGAATTTTTTTTGTACCTTTGCACTCGCTTTTGAGATGAAACGATTTTGGTACATATTGTTGATCTTGGTGAGCATCGGCGTTCAGTGGTTTGAGCCGATGGATAAGCCCACTGCGAAGCCGGTTCAAACGTCCGGTTGCGCAGTGCAACAAACCGACCATCACACGCTTGTGGGGATACAAGGCGAACCCTTGACCCTTGCCAACAATGGTTCAAACATAACCACCTCTGTACCCACTCATTTCAGTGCAAATACCCAGCGCACGCCTTTCGGCAAGAACAGAACCCGAACGGCTTTCTTGCGCAAAATGATTCATCATTACCAACCTGTTTTTATTGTTTTTCGCGGTCAGGAACGGCTTGAGACAAGTCCTTTCTGTTCGTCTGCCGGAAGCACGTACTATGTGTACTTCCTCCGGCGCATTTTGTGTTGACATTCAGCGAAATAACTGAATATTAACAACACAAATTGAAACAATAAAATGGTATCATCTTATTTATCGAATCCTATTTTATTAGGACTTTTCTTGGTTGTTGGTTTAGTGCTTTTGGTCAAAGGCGCAGACTGGCTTGTAGATGGCGCATCCAAACTTGCCAAACGCTTGGGCGTAACCGACCTCGTCATCGGTCTGACCATCGTAGCGTTTGGTACATCCATGCCGGAGTTCGTGGTGAACATGGTCTCCGTAGCGGACGGTGCGACCGACCTTGCCATTACCAACATCCTCGGTTCAAATATCATCAACACACTTGTTATCCTTGGGTGCTCTGCGCTTGTATGCCCGCTGGTGGCTCAGCGAAGCACGGTTCGTCTTGACATCCCGTTGAATATCGTGGCGGGAGTTCTGGTGTTGGTCTTTGTGTTTATCACCTCTCCGATGGAGCCCAAAGGCTTGTCACGCGTAGAAGGATTAGCGTTACTGGTTGTCTTCGCTGCTTTCCTTTTCTATACGTTTTACACCGCTAAAGCCGATGCCACGACAACAACCGCATCCACTCCTTTCCCTCTTTGGAAATGCGTGGTTCTTATTCTGGCTGGGCTTGTCGGCTTGGTCGTTGGAGGAGAAATGATCGTTAAGAGCGCCGTGGCGATTGCACGTTATTGCGGCGTGGCGGAATCGGTCATCGGTCTGACCATCGTAGCGCTCGGAACCTCTTTGCCGGAACTGGCAACATCCGTCGTGGCTGCATTCAAACACAATAACGACATAGCCATCGGCAACGTCGTCGGAAGCAACATCTTCAACGTGTTCTTCATCTTGGGAACAAGTGCAACAATCAAACATCTGCCTGTTTATCCCGGCATCGAGATAGATGCCGCTTTGGTAGCCGTCAGCGCGTTAGCCGTTTGGATTTTGCTTTGCAACAAGAACCGCTCTATCAACCGTTGGGGCGGAGTTCTTCTCCTGGTAATATACGCCGGTTACATGACATATAGGCTTATAACGTCTTAACAATTAAAATTCAATTCATATGGAAAATCAACCAAAAGGGCTGAAAGATTCAGTAGCCCTGCAATCGTATATCACTCGTAAATCCACCTTCTTCGGTCTGATCAACCGCTTGGTTTATGCTCCGACGGATAGCCGTCTCAACTTCACCAGCCGCTATTATGCACCTATTCTGCGCGAGGAACTGAAGGAGCTGTTTGCGCTCGGAGATCAAGTATTGGAAAAGCGGCTGGCTAAGATGAACCGCTTTGAACAAGCGATGAACGGCAATCTGTTGGTCGAATGTTGCGTGTCTGCAGATAAACAATTTGTAGCTCTGCAATTAAAACACTTTGCGCAGATTGATTACCAGCCGATTAGCGAGGTGCGTTTCTTGCAAGGCGACACAGCCAAACACGCTGCTATAGTTTTTGACTTGTAAATATATGAACCTTTAAAATTAATTCATATGGATAGTACAACAATTATCGTCAGTCTGCTGATGGTTGCCATTTTTGTAGTGCCGGTTATCTGGCTAAACCGCAAAAAGTAACGAAATAGCACAAAATCCCACAAAAACTTGCATATGTGGGATTTTTTTTGTACCTTTGCACCGTGATTCAGTTTGTTCGGAAATATGCCTATGTGATCGTGCTTGTATTAATGAGCGCTTTTGCGGCATGTCTGATTGCGGACGAATGGAGCGATATGCAACATGCTTGGCAGGATTTGCAGATCGAAGCCACGGCTGAAATAGAGGTCGAAGATTTCGAATGGGATGAGTTTGGCGGGGACAATGGAATCTGTAGAACAACTCTACCCATATTTGAATCGTTTGATTGTCAATTATCAACTATCAACTGTCAATTATCAACTCCTTTCATCTCCGACAAACAGCGTCTCGGTTTAGTGCGTCGCTATGCCCCGCGAAAAGCTATTTTACGCCATAACTATGCCCGGACATAAACTATAACGGTATGAACTCATGTGAGTTTGTACCGTTTTTTGATTATAAAATAACAAATCACAAATAGCATATGGATATTATCAGTATTATAACAGCTCTTTTGACACTCATGGCAGGTATCGGAGTCTTCCTTGTAGCCTGCACGATGATGAGTAGCAACCTTGAGTCCGCGGCTTCAAGGCGGCTCAAACAACTCTTCTCGCACACCGGCAACAACAAGCTTGTCGGCGTCGGTATCGGAACGCTTGGAACGGCTGCTATCCAGTCCAGTGGAGCCGTAACGGTCATGGTCATCGGTTTCGTGAACGTGGGAATCATGTCCCTCACACAAGCCGCCACCATCATCTACGGCGCGAATATCGGTACAACCGTCACGGCGCAATTAGTGGCACTCGGTCTATCGGGTTCGAACAGCCTCTCCACAACCGTCATCTTCGCAGCTTTCGCAGGTATCGGAGCCTTTATGATGCTCTTCTCCAAAAACGACGCATGGAAGAAAACAGGCGGTATCCTCACGGGTTTCGGTATGCTCTTTGTCGGTCTGAGTATGATGGCAAACGCCATGGATGAGTTCGCGGCACTCGATTCCGTCAAACTCTTCCTCGCTTCCATCCGTAACCCGCTGTTATTGGTTCTTTTGGGTGCTATCATTACTGCCATCATCCAGTCCTCGTCCGTCATGACGTCCATCGCAATCACGATGGCTGTCACGGGGCTTATCTCGCTCGACCAAGGTATCTACCTCACGATGGGAAGTAACATCGGTTCTTGCGTCGTAGCGATTATCGCAGGTCTCACCAGCGGCGTAGCTGCCAAACGCACGGCGATGATCCACCTCATTTTCAATATCTTGGGCGTTGTGCTCTTTCTCTGCGCAGGAGGTCTGATCAAACTCACCACCGGCGGTACATCTAGCTTCGGAATCCTCTTCGAGCGTTTCTTCCACACGCCGCAACTCCAGCTGGCTATGTTCCACACGGTCTTCAATGTCACGACCATGTTAGTTGCCCTCCCGCTGACCAACACCCTTGTGAACATCGCTTGCAAAATCGTCAAAGACCAGCCTGCACAGCAGACCGACGAACCCCATCTCTATTTCCTTGACCCGCAGATGTTACGCACGCCGGTAGTTGCTATCCGCCAGCTCAAAGAGGAGATCGAGAACATGGCGCAAATGGCGTTGCAGAACTACCAACGCGCCATCCGGGATGTCACGACATTAGACGATTCCGAACGCGACGAGTTCAACCGCACGGAGCGCCAACTCAACTATCTCAACCGCGAATTAGTCCACTATGCCTTGCTGCTCTCTAATAGCCAACTCAGCCAGTTCGACCACCAATATCTCGTCTCCACCATCCGCACGGTCAGCGACTTGGAGCGTATCGGCGACTACGCGAAGAACATCGTTGAGTACGCCGACAGTTTGCGCCAACAGGAGGTACGTTTCTCCGACTACGCCCTCAACGAGATTGACCAGATGAACCACCTCATCGCCCAACTCCACGAAGCCACCATGCAGGCGTACCATAAAATGGACATGTCCGCACTCGGACGGGCGAACCAGATTGAGGACGAGATCGACCGTCTGACCGATGAGATGGAGCGCAATCATATCCAACGGCTCTCGTTGGGCATCTGCAAACCGCAAGCCGGAACCGAGTATATCTCCCTTGCCCAGAACTCCGAACGTGTTGCCGACCACCTCATCAATGTGGCGAAGACCATTCGGGACTTACAATAAATAACAGTTTAACCCTTTTAAAAGTCAATCATTATGAAAAAGTATTTTTCTGTAGTGCTTATGGCACTCTGCAGCCTGACGGCTTGCGCAAAAGAACAAGTAATCGCGTACGACCTACTACCGGAACCGGCAAAAGCCATCGTTGCAGCACATTTTGATGCTTCCCAAATCGCTTATGTCACCTTGGATAAAGGCTTGCTGGACGCAGAGTACGAAGTCAAGTTCAACGATGGTCGTTCTTTGGAATTCAACAAGGCGGGCGAACTTACCAAAGTGGATTGCAAGCAGACCGAAGTGCCTTCTGCCCTCATTCCAGAGTTGGTACGTCAGTATGTGAAAGCCAATTTCCCCAACGCCTTCATTACCGAGTGGGGCAAAGATGACCGCAGGTGGAAAGCCGAACTTAACTCTGGCCTTGACCTCGAGTTTAACAGCAAATATGAGTTTGTCCGCATAGACGACTAAGTGCATTTTTCCATAGTTTTTCGCCCAAATACTTGCATGTTTCCGAAAAAAGTTGTAATTTTGCACTCGCAAATATTTCTAAAATCATGAGAGCAATCTTTATCAACGGTTCTCCGCGCAAGAACAAAAATACCGCACAGATGTTAGAAGTTGCCATGAAAGGCGCACAGGAAGCCGGAGCAGAAGTGGAAATGATCCATCTCTACGGTCTCAATTACAAAGGCTGTATGAGTTGTTTTCTTTGCAAACGCAAGGGCAATACGGCAAATGGTCTGTGCGGTTTCAAGGACGAGTTGCAGCCCGTTTTGGAGAAGGCCATCAACGCCGACGTGCTGGTTATCGGTTCGCCTGTCTATGATTCGTTCCCGACAGGCATGGCGCGCGCGTTCATCGAGCGGCTCGTCTTCCCTGCGGTCAATTACAACGACTACTCCAAACCGCTCATCCGCAAGCCACTCCAATGCGCGACCATCTACACGATGAACGCACCGGAGAACTTAATGCAACCCTTGCACTACGACATCATCTTGGGCGAGAGCAACCGCGTGTTGAGTATCTTCGGCGGTCAGCCGGAAATGCTTTGTTCACACGAGACGTACCAGTTCAACGACTACTCTAAATACGAGACGGCCGTGGACGAACCGACCCGTGCGCATATCCGCGAGACCCGTTTCCCGCAGGACTTGCAGAAAGCGTACAAATTAGGCAAACGCCTCGTTGAAAAAGCAAGACAATAAGTATGCAACCCATTGAGTTTGCCGACATATTATCCACGGACTTGCAACTCGCGCACACGGGTTATCTGACGCACGCTTTGTGCTTGGAGGGAACAGCAACGCTGCTTTTCAACGGCGCATCGTTCCCTTTGCAGCGCGGGGATTGCGTCATTATGCAGCGAAGCGAGAACGCGCAGATTGCCGACGCGAGTGCTGATTTTCAGACCATTACCGTCTATGTCACGCCGGAGTTTATCCAGATGGCGTTGCCGCTCAGCAATTACGGCACACGCGGGCATATGATGCTCTTCAACGATCCGGTCATGCACCTCAACGCGCGACAGGCTGAGCGATGCAAAGAGAATATGGAATACGTGCGTACGCGTTGCGCGGAGAAAGAACATCGTTTTTATCTTGACCTGACGCTCAATGCCGTGCAAGCGATGATCATTGATTTCTTTGATTTTCATGCAGAGATATACGCCGAGTCCAACGACCTTACCCACCAGAACGCGCACCTCATGAACCGCTTTCTTGAGATGTTGGAGCGTGGCGATTACCGCACACATCGTGACATCGCGTACTATGCCGACCAACTGTGCGTCACGCCCAAATACCTCTCTGAGACCTGCAAGTCCATCAGCGGTTCCGGAGCTGCCTATTGGATCAACCGCTACACCTCGGTTGAGATAGCCCGTCTTCTCCGTGACCGTTCGCTGACTTTAACCGACATCGCATACCGTTTTGATTTCTCTTCCCCGGCTCATCTCAGCCGTTACATCCGCCAAAACCTTGGCATCTCCGCGTCAGAGATTAGAGGCGGGGAAAAATAATGTTATTTCTTCTCCGGCAGTTTGAGGTATTGCACCAATCCGCGGATGGAGAAATATAGGCAGACAATACCCATGATATAATACCACGGGTTCGCTTCAAGCGAGAAGAAATCCGGTGCGATAGCCAGCCACATGTTGCACCACGGGTTGAAAGAAACCAATGCCACACAGATCAGAACGATATGCAGCCAGAGACTGTAACCTTTGCGCGTTTGACGTGCTTCCATGACCAGACCGGGAACGATTGTGATAAGAACCTGGGTGAAGATCCAGAATTTCCACATAGTGCTATCGTGCAACTCAAAACGCAGGAGGTTAAGACCTACGTAGAAACAGATGAGTTGGATGCAGATGGTTTTGAGCATGTCCCTTGTAGTGGCACCCGGTTTGAAATTGATGTCTTTCTCATAGGTGCAAGCGCGTTGGAGGCTGAAGATCTCCATGCCCACCCAAATAGCTTCACCGATAGAGAGCAGCAGGAACAAGGGGAAATGGTCATACTTGAGCCATGCGTCCAAGAATACCCAAATACCCATGAAATCCGCTGCGCAATAGAACGTGTGCAGCCAAAGAGGATACGGACCGACTTTTTCTTTCTCGGTCAGATAAATAGGGATGATGTACACCAACAAGCCGAAGATGACAGCCAAGCCGACAGCAATCCATGCACCCACCCATCCGTCGGCTCCGATAGACAAATGGTCGATGAAATCCTGAGGGGCTACATCCCCTTGCGGATAGCCGGAAGTTAATCTTTCAAAAATGTTCATAATGTTGTGATTTTAATATTTATTATTTTTTGTAATACTTGCTATGGGCTCGTGGTCTGTGAGGCGGATTTGAGTATCGGCGGTCTCGATGGACTGCGCTTGCGTGCCGAGGGCCTCGGCGATACGGGTAGCCACATGCTGACTATTACCCGTGGCGGAAAAATAATATATCATGGTTCTAACTGATTACATTCCTTTTTTGTCCTTATGCTCAGTGGCGTAGCACCCATATTTTTCTTCACATATTTCCCGAAGAAGGAGGTGTTCGGGAAACCGATTCTGGTGCTTATCTGTTTGATTGTCAGGTCTGTGGATTGCAGATAATAGCGTATATCTTCCACCACTCGCTCCTTAATCCACTCTCTTGCCGTTTTGCCGGAATAACTCTTGCTTACCGCCGACAGGTGTTTGGAGGTGATACACAAATGATCCGCGTACCATTCTATCGGATGGAATTTGACGGGTGTCCGGTCCAACAGACTCATGAACTCACGGAACAATATCTCCGAGTTCCGGCGTTTGGGATGGTTGTTTGCTTCATCGGTATTTGCTTTCTCCTCCAGCAGACCGCAAAGACAGAGAAAAACGCTCCGCAACAGCGTCTGTATCGTTTCTGTTTTGTTCGGACGGGGCTTGGTGGTATGGAGAAAATGGTCAAGCAGTTCATAGAAATGCCCTAACAGAGATATTTCTTCCTCATCCACGGATAGGAGATTTTGCTTGCGGATATAAAACATCTCCGTCCAAATGAGCATTTTATCATGCAGGAACTCCTGCAGGAGTTTGTTAGTTATCAATATTGCTTTGAATTCAAAATCAGGCGAGAAAAGGAAATCGGACAGCGATGTGTTGGAGGGGCAGATAAATGCGTATTTTTCGGTCAGTTGTATAGGACTACCGTTCATCACAAATTGTGCCATGCCCCGTGTACAGAGCACCAGGGTATTCATCTCTACACGCAAGGGATTTGGCTTTGCCAGCAGTTTTGCATCATCCAGAAGCAACACTTCTTCGTCAGAGTACTTCATAGAGTAGTCCGCAGAAATGTTTTCGTTTTCAATAATATCCCCCATTTAGTGTCCTTTTTTGATTCGTTTGGGCTGCAAAGGTAGTATATTTTTTTGATATTTGCAAACAATCAGACCATAAAGCATGGTCAAAATAGCCTTTTCTGCCGTTTAGACCATACAAACAGCCAATCAGACCATCGTATTATGGGTTGATTTCCTGCGTTAGGGATTGGCAGGGCTATGGTATTGTGCAACAATGCGGAACGTGTGAACCTATGCAAAGCCCGACCGACGTAGCTCTGGAGAGAATGATCTGCAGAACTATGGAGGGAATGCCCAAATAAAGACAGTCGTAAAAAAGATGAGGAAGATAAAAGTCCGAAAACAAACCGCCGACTTTCACAAGCCAGCGTTCTCGATTAAAGCGTTTGCTATGAGCAAGCGTCCACCAATGTACACTTACACATTTAGCGGTGCAAAGGTACTGCTTTTTATTGAGATATGCAAGTCATATCCAATACCTCTTCCATTGCAGAGCCTGCTCGGTAGTAACACCGTATAGAGTACAATATCTTTCCAATTGGGACTGAGTATAACGAGAGCCAAGCAGTTTCCAAACACAACCGGCTTTGTGTTTGGTCTCGGTTTCTGCATTGACAGTCATTTCATCGACGTACTCGGGCTTGAGACTAAAAGGGCTCGTCGGTCTCATCATAGAAAACACCATTGCCTTCGCGAAAGTTATCAAAGAAGTTAATGTCTGCGATAACATCCTTGAAATAATCGACTATCGAAAGATCAACAATAGGTGCGTCACCATAGAAGATGACACGCACGTGCTTCTTCCATCCTACGCTGGCTACTAATGTATAGCGATAAGGGCAAATCCTACGCTTATCGCAATTCCGATACTTTAGGACATAAACCGTACCGTCCTTACGTTTTGCAGCTTCGGCAAATTCTTTCTCGACCTGCTCGGTATATCCGATCTCATCATAAATATCTTTTGTCTGATGCTCGTATTCAATATTAAAAGATGTAAGCCGAGCAACAGTATCTTTAAAATGAACGTTCATCACTTTTGAAGGGATGTACACTTCCTTGGGATTGTATTCAGTATTATCAGGAAGAATGAGTTTTGGCACATGCATCATGTATGTAATAAGATTATCGACAACATCAGTCAACTCCTTATCAGAACGGAAATACGGACTATTTTTCGTCTCCAAATCTTTCTTTATAACATTGTACATATCATTAGGAGAGAACCTTTTATCCAGTAGATACAAATCATTCCAATACATAAAGAAAGGTTTATTGATGGCTTCCCACTCGGCATCCGATAGCGGATGCTTTAAATCATACTCCAGGACTGCACGCAATCGTTCTTCCGTGAATGCATCGCTATCAAAAGGATTGAACGGATGTCGTTTGGAAGGTTTAAAATACTTTGCATTCTGATAGCCGTGCTCCAAAGTGTTCCAAGTCGCGCAGTGCAGACCTCCCCCAAGTCGCGTGAGCGACTGCGTGTATTTAATAGGATAAACCTCACAGTCAGGGAATGCCTCTTGAATGCGCTTGACTGCAGGCGCGTCAGACGGTTTTCCGAGTTGCGCCATGAAAATCTTGTTTCCGACGCGGAGGAAATTGAGGTATTCCCAACCAAGATCAGTAATGAGCGAACCATCGTCAGCTATCGCCATCATCCCATCAACATGGCCATAGATGTCAGACTTATCCCAATGCACAATCTTAATGGAGCGTGCATTGAGCGCTTTTTTTAGGGCAGCGATAAGTAGTTTACGAGGATAATTGGGGTTCTCCAAGAAGATCTTATCGGTCATATAGACATTACCTCTCTTGTCTGTAAGCACATTACCTCCGTCAAGAACGATATCCTCATACCGGAAAGGAGTTATCTCCATATCAGCCCATATAGGCACCATATCGGGTTTGTACTTCTTATAACGAGGTGCGCGCAGATAGTCCGGGTCGTAGCGGAACTGCGCAATGTCACCTTTCCCGTCAACGGTGATGGGCATATAGTCGCGTGCCCACAGGCACGTTTTCTCACCAGTGTACGGTAACTCCCAACACTTGACATGAGCTGCCCGAAAAGCCGCAATAAGGCTTTTATAAAAACGAGGAAAATGATACCGGATAGCCATCGGTATAAATACTAAATCAGTCTGCGAATCGTGTAACATAATTTTGCATTTAATTGGTTGTATATTTAAAATATTTTTTGTATCTTTGCACCCGATTTACATCTAAAGT
>CAMUYI010000009.1 GCA_947164985.1 uncultured Bacteroidales bacterium
CTAGCCTTGGCCGTGTACTTGCCAAGACCTTCTGTAGCCAGATTGAAGATACATCCCCACATCACCGATGTACACAGACCTACCAGGATGATCAGCAGCGCCGCAATAGGCATCGCCGTCATTGCGAAATCCCAACCCGTAGGCATGTTCACCTTCACTTTGTCTCCCAGCAGCATAGCGGCTACCATCAGCGCGATAGCTACTACCGACGCACAGGTCACCATCGTCTTACTGCTCACTTTGCCGCCGACGAACGAACCGATCGTACGACCTACCAGCATCAGCAACCAGTACAAGCCCGCTACGAATCCTGCGGCCGCAAAACCTACCTGCGGATTCAGATAACTGATCAGCGTAGCCGGTACTCCCACTTCCACGCCGACATAGAAGAAGATAGCAATCACACCCAGCGTCAGATGACGGAAGGACCACGGACTGCGTTCGTACGTCACTTGCTGACCTGCTCCCGCCGGTTCGGCTAACGGAGTGACGAAGATGATCACGAATAGCAGCGCAAAAACAGCCATCGCCATATACAGCATGATGTTCACGTCCGCAATCGTCTTACCTGCCAGACTCTGACCGATGATAGCACCCACCAGCATCGGAGTCAACGTACCGCTCAACGAGTTCAGCGTACCGCCGATCATATTCAATTGATTACCGCGGTTACCTCCACCGCCCAGCAGGTTCAGCATCGGGTTCGTCACCGTATTCAACATACATACGCAGAATCCGCAGATCAACGCACCCGAAAGATAGACGGCAAAACTGTCAAACACACCGCTCATCCATTGGATAGCAATACCGATAAAGCCCAGGAAAATAGCCGTCAGCGCCGTACGCTTATAGCCGTATTTTGCCAGGAAATTACCCGCCGGTATACCCATGATCAGGTATGCCAGAAAGTTGAACAAGTTACCTAACATACCCATCCGCTCTGCTTGAGCAGGGTCGTCAAAAGAGGCGCCCCAGATCTTACCTACCGGCGCTGCCAAGTTGGTCACAAACGCAATCATCGCATAGAGAAACATCATCGCGATGATGGTGACAATTTGCAAAGAATTTGATTGTTTTGTACTCATAGTATTTTGTGTATTAAATGATTATTGCAGTTTCTTACCCGTCACATCATATTTCTCATTGTTTCGAATGATGACGATATGATCGTCTTCGAGCACCTTGTAAACTCGGCTGTCATCCGTTCCTGCACCGACGGCCTCGATACCCTCTGCCGGGTTGAGTTGGATGATATACGGATCCCACGGTGTACCCACATGCTCATCGGATACATAGGTCAGATCGCTGTCTATCGTCACTTCTTCGCCGTTCAGTACGGTATGGATGCTCATCGCCTGTCCGGCGCCTTCACCGCTGATAACGAGGTAGTACAGTCCTTCTTCATCAGCACGAATTGCACCGCGGCACTCCTCACCGATGAACGCCGCTATCTCACACGTATCTACACGTGCTTTGCCATCCATCAGACGGATGGTCATCGTCATATTGGACGGATAGTTATGCTGATCTACCGGTGTGAACCATTGGAGTGCAGTTGCCCGCATAGCGCGGTATGGCGCAGGATAAACGACCATGTACAGATCCTCCGGATAGGTGAAGCTCTTCACCTTATCTTCGGTACTGTAATAGAGATATCCATGTCCGCTTTCCAGCGACTGAAGCGTTCCTTCCCAACCGCTTGTGCCGTAGATAGACACCGCCGTCTGGGACTTGATGATATCACCTGCTTTCGGTCTTGCACCGGCCAGCGCCGAGTTGATACGCTTGGTCGTGAGCGGCGTGTAAGCGATCCAGTTCCAACCCTTCTCCAGCACTACCGGCATATCTTTCAAAGCCGGTTGCTGACCACGGATGGAGAACTGCTTCTGCAGCGTAGCGCTTTCCGTTGCCGGTGTACGGGTGATCTTCATCTTATACATCGTATTCTCCGCCGGCTCAAGGTTTCCTTTCCATTCCGCACCGTTCGATTGGATATACGTGTTCCGGTCTTTGAGCAGAATACCCCAACCGCTGTAGTCGGCAAAGAGCAGGTCGCAGTACTGCGTCTCGGGCTGTACACCCAGCGCGATCCAGTTCCAGTTCTCGTGTACCGAGATCAGCTGCTCTACCTTATCGCTCTTGGTCCAGATAGCCGGCATGTCGTAGTTACCGATGAGGGTGTCCTGATGGAAGATGATGAGCGTGTCAATACCCTCCAATGCGATACGTGCATCGGTGTAAGCTACACCTCGGGTAGCATCCCAGATGCGGAAAGAAACGGGTTTGTTCGCATCCCGGTCTGCTACATCATGACCGTAGATAGGAAGCGAAACATAAGCCGCTCCACGCACCTTGGTCGGCGAAGCGATACCACGGCACTCGCCACCGATGAAGGCGGCAACCATACTCTCGCTGTTCTCCATCAGAATACCGCCGATATACACCTGTCCGATGATCGTCATGTTATGGTCATACAATGTCGGGTCAACCGACCAATCCGGGGTCTCACCACGCACTTTCATCACGATACGCAGCGGTTCGAGAATCTCGTTATTGCCCTGCAGACCGATGGTGATATCGTAGTCGTTCACCGGCACAAGTGCATGAACGGAGAAGCGTAAGGTCTTGGTCTTAAGCGGCTTCAGGTCATCTGACTCTTCGCTGTTCACCAGCGTCAACCAATCCGGCATATTCTCCACCGTGTAATACTCAATCTGACCACCCAGATTCTCGATATCCACATCAAAGGTGTAACTCTCGCCGTATTTCTTGTAAATATTGACGGAGTCTTTCTTCCACTTGAGTGTGTTCTGCTGCACATACGCGGTCCACTTGATGGGGTTCGACGTATTGCCGTGCAGGTCATGTATCTCCGCCAGGGTGATATTGAGCGTAGTACCCTCCAACTCACGCGGCGTCACTTCGGTATTAAGCAGATTGATCACCACCTTACGTTCCGAAGCCACCGGCGCAGCGGTCAGACGTACCTCACGCGGCGCATTCTTCAACGGCGGTGTCGATTCAACAAAGACGTAATTCTGCGCTACCACGTCTCCGGCATCGGACTTCGGTGCCATATTCTCCAAGGTCTTACCCTTGGTGTCCACACCGTTGATCACACTGTCTTTCTCAAACGGATAGTATGCCATCAGTCCATGGGAATAAACCTCTGAGGTATCCATGGTATGGTAACGGTTCGCTAACAGGCGTTCCTCCGAGAGCGTTGCTTTCCAGATGCGCAGCTCGTCCACATAAGACAACTGTCCGCCCTTGGCAAGCGTCAATGTAGCACCCTTCAGAACCGGCATGTCGGCTTCTGCCATCACGGCCGTACGATGTCCGTCAAAATAGAACGATGCCGCTTGACCACGTACCACATTCAATGCAAAATGGTGCCAACCGCTCGTCATATCCGAGAAATCATCGTAGGATACTACCGCGTGCGACTTGTTGCCGTATTCCAGCACAATTCTTCTACCTTCGTACCGCAGACGCATTCCGTCGGTTTCCCAAATCGTATCGTTATCCAGCGAGTAATGCTCATACCATAACTCGATCACATAACTATCATTGAGCGTAGTATTGATGCGGGATATATCTACCTGTGCGCCCGTCATATAATCCAAGCGCAGCGAATAATTGGTATTGGCGATATCCCAAGTGTCCGTCACGATGAAGTCATGGGTATGACGGGAGTCTTCCGCAACCTTTCCGTGACCCTCATTCATCGGCCAATAGTTGGTCAAACCATAGGTATAGGCATCCTTAGACTCGTATTTCTTACCTGCTGCTTCCTGCACATCGAGGTAGGTATTATAGAGACCCAGATCATGGATATTTGCATCGATACGTCCCAGATAGAGGTAGTTGTCCTCCACGTTATCAACGATCCGTACCTTCGACTCCGGCACCTTGGTGCTCCGGAACAGCATAGCGGTTGTCTCGTCGTATTGCGCCAGCATGTTAAAGGTCATAGTCTCGGCCTTGTAGTTCATGACAATGTAGATCCACTTGTCCTTCGGCACGGTCTGTTCACTGGTAAACTCGACACCTGCCACATTGACAATCACATATCTTTCGTTATTGATGGCAATACTGAGATTACCGGCACCGGCTCCTTGATGGAGCACCGTACCTGCTTCATGCCAGTTGAGCCAGAACTCCATCGAGAAGTTACCGCTCAGGAAGACAGGATTCATCGTGTGTACTTCATCGCCGTACGGGACCAGCCTCAGCGAAACCTCATGATCGATCGGTCTGCCGTTCAACTTCGCGGTAATGATGGCGTTCTTGTCGCCTACATAACCCGGCACGATGTCCTCGTTGAACTCTACCGACAACTGATCGCCGATACCTAAGATACCGTTCGCGGGCGCAGGCGTGTACAACGGACGAGGCAAGGTCATGTCCTTCACTACCTGCGTCACTTCGCTATATACCTGCACTTGTTCGGCGCCATACGGCGTCATCGTATAGGCGCGGAACTCATAATCGCCCTCCGGATAACTGAGGTTACTCGACATATCCAGGGTCAGCTTCAGATCACCTTGTGCCGGTAACAAGTCGTAACCGGTACCGATGGTATCATTCACGTCCAGCGCCCACGTATGGAGGTTGGTCCACTGCGTATTGCCTGCAAAACGGTATTGGATACCGATCTGCTTGAGGTTCTTGAACTGGCGGTTGAAGCCCGATACCTTGAGGTTCAATTGGCCGTTACCGGTCGTCGGATCGGTATTAACCACCGGATTCGTCACCGTCAACGCTACCGGCGAGGAGGATGGCATGAAATGGGCATTGAGAACCACCTCATCATAGATAATAGCCGGCTGGTACTGAGACAGGAAACGGATACGGATGCCCTCGTGATCAAGGATACTCTGGTCCGTTTGTTGCACGGTAATCACTTTCTGTGAGGTCGTGCCTTGCTCCATCCAGATCGTACGGCCGTTGATAGGCACACCGTCCATGAGGATCTGCAGACCCGTCGTATCGGTATTTTCCATTACCGACACGTCATAACCGAACGGAAGCACCTGATGGGTATTGGTCATGTTGGAGCAGTAGAGGATCGCCGTACCGCTCTGTCCGGCAGGGATATCGGTCAGCGTAGCGCTCTTTGCCGGAGCACTGTTGCCGACACCGATCTGTATATACGGCTGTTCCATACGAACTGTTCCGTTGCCCAACGGCAGGTATTGACCGTTCTCCTGATAGTAATGCGTCGAGTCTGCCGGCTCGTACGGGTTGTAGGTCTGTCCGCCAAAGAGCGAGAAGATATTACTGTTTCTGCCGCTCTCCGCCTCGTACATATTGATAGACAGATCCGCATCGCGGTTACCATCATTGAGCACATACTCCCATTCGGTATAGTTCTCATTGTCATTACCCGATCCGGTGATCTCTCCGCCGCCTACATTGGTCGCCAGATTGGTTTGAATACCTAAACAAGTTAAACCCTTTATTTCCCAGCCTTGTTTCCATCCCAGTACCGCCTGAATGGTATAGTCGGTTTGTTTTTGGTCAATGGTGGTTGTGTCATTGCGATAGGTAAACGTACGCGTAGTACCGCCGTCGATGGAGTAATTGGTGAACTTACCTTCTTTCATCGCTTTGATCTTCGCCTCCTCGTTTAGGCGCAGGTATTTCTCCCACTCTTTGATTTGGTTGTTACACCAGGTTACGCTGTCTATCTTCGTCTCTTTCGGTTGCACCTTCGGTTGCACGGCAATAAACGTAGCGCTGTCGCCGTAATGCGGGTCGGACGGACTGAGCCACGTCACGCATATGATGTGATCACTGTTGTTCACATAACTCTCCGCTTCCGCTTTCGTTGCTACCTGCGTCAGGTACTGCTTGCGCTGGTCTTTCCATTTCGGAATCATCACATTCTCCAACTCGTACTGCGAGTAGGCGAACGATGTTTCGACCTCTGCTCCGAGTGCAAGCGCATCTTCCAGAACAATGTTGTATTGATTGGTCTGCACATCTTTCTTCGCATGCACTTTACGGCACGTGCCGACCAGAATATTATTCGATGTACCGATGAACACATCGCCTTTGGCGCCCACATACGGATATTTGTCGCCGGTAGAATAGGATTCAACTTCTGTGGTCTTATAGATCTTATCTTCCTTGTGCGTATATTTCCAATTGGACTTGACACCGACAGTCACATCGACCGCTACCTTAGCCGCAGTGATAATAGCAACGCCAAAGCCATTGGCTGTAGTAATACCGGTTCCTCCTATCCAGTCAGTCACCAACGAATGCTCTCCGGAACGCTGATAGGTGGAATAGGTGGTTTTGGTGTTCACCTTACCTCTTTTGAGCGTGGTCTTGGAGTGGGCTCCGTACGGGTCACGCAGAATAAAGAGGACATCGGATGGACCTTGGGTAACAAAATTATTTCCGTTCGTCAGTTGACCCAATACGATGGCGTCCATGCGGAAGGCATCATAGGTGCGGTCATCGCGCTTGAGCGTTATATTGACCTGGCGGGTAAACGGACTGACGATGTTCGGTAATCCTACCGTCCACTTCAGTCTTGCACGACCTTCCTTATCCAAGGTGACCGTGTTATACTTCATCTCGTAGATCTCACCCGCCTTGTATTGCAAAGTATCCGGTGAGTCATACACGACCGCCTGGTCGTCACTCATCTCATTACCGATGATCAACTCCTGACCGTTCAGGTGCACCGTATCCGTCACCGGCGTTCCGCTATCGTAGTTCGTGTACGCCTCATAGCCGTGTACCGCATATTCTACACTGTTCGTCATCTGGTAAATCGGATAGTTGAATAGATATTCTACGTTACCCGACTCGTCCACCGTATAGAGACCACGCAACGTGTCGTTCTTCTGATCTTCCAGCGGAATCAGCAACATGTCTTTACCAAAAGCGCCCTCCGGATGATCCTTCTCTATTACATCTACTTGCGGACCGGCCATATAGGTCCAAACTTTCTTGGTGTTGTATGTGTATGACCGTGTGATCGTGTCGCCCGCTTCCGTCGCTATGAGGATCGAGTCCGTTCGCTTTTGACCCGGATTGGTCAAGTCAATCTCCGGCAACGAAGAGAACTCCACATCGCTATTCTTTTTCACCTCTACGCTCTGCACCGTGTACTTGAGCGGCGGTAATACCGCGCTGAACTCACCGGTCAGACTATCCGTCGTGATGTAGATATATTTGGATGCCGCGCCAAAGCCCGTCCAGGTCTTGCTCTGAATAGACGCCGTGTCGCTGGCAAAAGAGCGGTTCTCCGTCGCCGGAGAGATATAATCGTCTGCGCAGTTGAACGAGAAAGACTCGTTGTTCAACTTGAGCGTGATCGTGGCAATACCGATGTTATTATGCGATTCGGCAAAACCTACCGGAATGGTGTCGTTGTACTTGGCTCCGCTCACACGACCAACAAAATTAACCAGGGTCGAATCGGAGAAGTCATGCCGTACGCGATCTACGAAGTTATAGGTTCCTGTGGTCGGGAAACGACCATTATCCACTAACACGTGACCTTCCAGTTTGGCTTCCACGTAGTGCTCACCGATCGGTACGCTAATATTGTAATAACCGTCGGCATCCGTCTGCTGCACCTTTCCATCCGAGGTCAACGCTACACCGTCCACGTAGAACATAATGCCTTCCGCCGGGATATTGGTTCCGGCATAGTAGATATGACCGGTCATGGGGAACGAACTGACATCCTCAAAATCCACATTATTCGCCGTCAGCGAAGTCGGACTGATAAACAGCGAACGGACATCCGGGTTGAATCGGTGGATACCTTTCTCCGGCACCAGGGTATAGGACGAACCGCTACCCATGAACGGAATACCGCGAATCAGGTACTCGCCGTTCTCGTTGGTCAGGCCGTACCGTGCCAACTGGCTCTCGGCCGGCACGATAGGCGACGGGGTGATGTTATTGCCCACCGTCGCATGACGACCGTTAGGCAGGTCGTTCGAGTACGAGGCATCGAATGCGTAGCGCTGCAAGCCTTCGTCCAGCGGCCAGTAGAGCATCAGACCCGACTCGCGACCGTTCAGCACACGGTCCAGATAATTCTTCTTCTCCGTGTCGGACAGACAATGGTTCCATACACGCACCTCGGCAAAATTGCCCTTGAATGCCCACTCGGGTGCAATGCCGCGCATGCCACCGATGGCGAAGGGCGAGAGAATATCCAGATCATCCACCGTGATGGTCTTCACTTCATTCGTATCCACCTGCAGGCTCATCTGGTGGCCTGTCTTGCTTATCGTCAGCAGCGAGTACTTGCCGGCGGGAAGGAAGGCACCGGTGGGGTGTACGGTCTCGTAAGGCGTCTGTTGGCTCATCCAGTCGTCGCCTTCGTCATACGTGTACGAATTGAGTGCGAGGATGGATTCTCCACCGTTCTGATAGTTAGAGCCGTCCCATAGCACCGTACCGCCGATGGTAATCGTGCCGCAGCTGCCGTACGTACCTCGTCCGATGGCCGCACCCCCCTCTCCACCGGTGGCTGTGACCTTACCGTCCGTAATGGTGATGGTTCCGCAGGAGGTGTTCCGACCGCCACCTACACCGGTGGCGTGTTCTCCTCCGGTGGCTGTGATAATACCTCCTTCGATGACGATATTACCGCAGGGTATTTGGTACCCGCCGCCGATACCTGCCGATCCCCAGCCGTTCGAGGTGAGGGCGGTCAGCGAACCCAGACCGCGGATGGTCAGCGTCTTGTCCTTGGGGATTAAGATGCCGGGATATTCGTCCATAAAGCCTTTTACGCGGTTCTCGCCTTCCAGTACTATCGTGGCATCGCCCTTACAGGTAATACCTGCCCACGGGTAGTTCATGCCGTGCGTGCCGTTAATGGTCGCGTCGCGGAGAACGACCGTTGCGCCGTCGGCAATAGAGATCTTGTAGTTACCGCCCAAGGTGCCGGTCAGTACCTCGCCGTCCTGCGCGGTATAGGCACCGGTGAGCGTGGAGAGGTCTGTCGTGACGGGTTTGGTCTCGCAACGCAGTTCATACCCCTCCGTCGTTTTGTTGGCCAGAGTCACTTGGCCTACTCCCGGGATATCCGCCAGCACAGCACCCTCGCTCAGCCCTTCATCAGGACGGACGAAGAACTGCACGGTGTAGTCTTTGCCTTCACCGAAGATCTTGCCTTGCTCTACAGCGTCCCCGTCCCATAAGATACCTTCCGAGGCACCGTGGACGTACTGCGAATGACTCTCTATCGTGTTGTCAGCGTCTGCTGCGGAGGGACGGAGCCACATGCGTACACCCGGCACGGAGGTACCGCTGCCGTAGTTGACAATACCGGCTATCGTACCGCGTGACTGGCAGAAACCGACGGTATAGAGCGTGTTCTGCATCACGCCGCCCTCATAGACTTCTATCTTGTATTCGTAGTAATAACCAGGCTTCACCGTGTTGTCCTCATACGAGTAGTTGGCGTCCGCACCGTTGGTGGTGTGGATCTGCATGAACTCACTATTCGAATTCACATATCGTCTGGAAATCACATAGTTACTATTGGCCGTACCTACCTGCTTCGCATTCCACGAGAGCGTCACACTTCCTTCGTGGGTACCCTTGGTGGCGGTGAAGCTCTTCAGGGCCGTACCGGAGAGCAGACCCGCGTAGATGGCGTCGCTCTCAAAACGATAGCCCTTCTCCTCCAAGCGAATCTTGTACTGGTAGCGGGCGGTCGAGTTAGGCAGGTCATTGTCCTCAAATGCCAATACCGTGCCGGCAGTCGGTTCCGCATCGGCGCTCACCGTACCGTACTCACTCCAGTCGCCTTCCTGACTCGTCTTGCGCAGTACCTTGAAGTTGACGGTAGCATCATCGGTCGGCACACGGCTGTACTGCCAGGTCAGACGTACCTTGTCCGTCATTGACGTGTCTTGCTGCAGACCGTAGATACTCATTGTCGGTGCCGTGTTCATCACCTCCGATAGCAAGCATCCTAACTTAGACAACAGGTCGTCTGTCGGGTTGTTCAGACTGCTCTCGTTGATACCGTGGTTGATCCAATCGGTCGGTACATTGACTGCCATATAGCGGTAGTACGTACCGGTGGATACATTATCATCCGTGAAATGCAACGAACCGCCTGTCGTGCTGCTTACCGTACCCCGTTTGCTCCATGAACTGCCCGACTTGGGAGTGCCGTTCGCGTCCGTCTCGATACGGTAGATATACGGCGTGACGGTCATGTAGTTGCTGGCGCCGGGAGTCATCCATGCCAATGCCGTCTGTTTGTCGAACTGGTGGAAATCCATCGTGATCTCACCCGGCACGGGAATGACTTTGAACGCATCGTCTCGCGTCGTGGTCTTGGTCCGTTTGTTGAACCAGCCATCTGGATCTTTCACACCGTGGATAGCCTTCACCTGGCAGTCGATGCGTTTCGGATTGCCCACGCCTTCCGGGAACGTACATTCCTCTTGCTTCTCCTGGTTGGTCGATGCCTCGTACTGCTTATCGACCGTCACCCGGCTACCGTCCTGCTTATAGAACGTATAGCGCACCTCGTACCACGCTTTGCGCATACGGATACTGCTGTACTTGCTGTCTATATCGTTCGGCAGTTTCGGCACCGTGAAGGTGATCTTGTCCAGACCCGTGCGCTCCACTTTGTATGAGTCGACGTTATAGTCCGACAGACCGAGCGTGCTGCTCGTCGTCACATACGCCAACAGTTTGTCGTACCAACTGTTGTTGGAGTGCTTGAAGTGGAAATAGATCTTCCAGCTACCGCCTGCCATCTCGGACGAGTAATAGAAGTTGATCTTCGTCTTCATGTAATGATAGTCACTGCCCTCCTTGGTCAACCAGTGACTCTTCTCCGACGTGCTCAACTCCTGATCACCGCTCTGTGAGTTGATGAACCATGCCTTGGCGTTGCTCATCAGTAACTTCGCGTACACCTCTGCCGTCTGACTCTCGTCGTCACCTTGGTTGATGTACTTCAAGGTCAACAGGTCGATGCTCTTACTGCCGTTCGTGGCAACCAACGTACCTTCCTTACAGTACGTGTTACCTCCGTCCAGGTCGGCAAGGAAAACCTCCAGATAGAGGTGGTCCGTGTAGTGACATGCATTGTACTTGGACTCAAACAGCACCCAGTCGTCTGCTTGGATAGTACCTACACAAGCTGAAAGCATCAGCAGGATTCCGATAATTCTCTTTTTCATATCGCGTCGTTTTTATTGTTTCTGCAGTTTCAAACCCGTTGCCGGCACATACTCGCCTTCTTTAAGCCATGCCGAGGCCGTACCGGTATAGGTGCCTTCACTGTTGGTCACCGTGAAGTGATACGTACGGGATGCGATCTCCGGCATCAGCGCTACGTACACCGCAGGCTGCTCTGACGTACAAGTGACCACTAACGGAGCCGTCACGTCGTATTTCTCGGCCTTTGCCTCATGATTTTCAGTCGTCACCAGTACCGTCACTTGACCTTTCTGCGGATACTTACCGTTCTCAGAAGTGGCATCGGCATATTGAATCGTCAACGTCTCAACCGGGATATCCGCATTCGTGGCTTTGTCCTTGAAACTGAACTTGCATACCGTCAGCAGACTCTGCATCTTGGCCATCGTGGCATCCGCCGTCTTGTTCGTCACCGCCGTCACATGCGCACGGCCGTACACCTGATGATAGTTCGCTGCCAAACCGCTCAATGTACCGTCCTGTCCGGCCAAGGAAAAATGATAGCGGTACTTGGTACCCGTTGAGATGAACTCAAACGTGTTGTTCGCCGGATACACCACCGCCAGATAGTCATCTACCGTACATTCCACATCCCCCTGCACCATCGAGATATGTTTCGTCTCGATAGCCGTCAGCGGACCCTGGTACACTTCATACTGTGCCACTCCTACCTGCTCCTGCCGACTCAGGTTGCAATAACTCAGTCCGTCCCCTGCCGTCCACAAGGAAGACAAGGTAGTTCCCTCGTCGTTGATCGTGGCATTGATAATACGCCGCGGTGATTCCGCACCTTGCTGCGTGTTGATCGTCAGCAAACGTTTCTTCACCACTTTTGTTTCACCACTCGGCTCATTCGAATGGTTACATGATGCTCCTGCTACCGCCATCAGCCCGCACAGGAACGATATAAAAAATTCTTTTTTCATACCAAATCAACAATCTTTACGGTTCCTGAATAAAGCCGCCTCCGGTATTGGTGCCGTATTCTCCAATCTCGGCTTTAAAGCCACTGCCGCCACCGCTGCTGCATAGCATCTGTCCCGGCGCCATCTCCGTTCTGTCCACAATCGGACGCATGTAATGTCTTTTCATATGGTTATTTTGTTTGTTGCAAGATTTCGCGTGCAATTTCGCGTGCAAAGGTACAAATAAAAAATGACATATGCAAGCATATGCCATTCTTTTTACGATTTTTTTACAAATCGTTGACCGGTCTTACGAGTGCTGCTGGTCGTACTCGGCGCCGCAGACCATCCAATAATAGGCTTTGAGGGTCTTTTTGCCGCCCGGTTGGTCTTTCTGAGCCATGAAGGCCTGCTGGTCGGCCAACTGTTTGCTCAGGTCGGCTGCACGGGTTGCAACGGCAGCGCGTACGGCGGTGAAGCGTGCACGGACTGCTACCTCACGGTTACTCAGCGGAGTACTGCGCTCCACTTTTCTGCGGAGATACAGACGGTTACAGTCTTTAGACTCGGTTGCTGCTACGCGATGCGTACCCAGCAACATCTTCTCGCAAGAATGCTGACCTTTCTTGCCGGATTTACAAAGTACGCCCGACACATGGTCGATACCGGCACTCCAAACAACTTTTGCCACTTTATGCAGATCATGTTTTACCTCCGGTCTGCGTAGAGGGGATAAAGGTTAATGAATGTTAATTTTTAATGTATAATGTTTAGTGTTGAATGATTAGAGGTTTATGGCCGATAAAAGCGCTTCGCGGTGTATATAGCGAGACGGACAAGAAGAAACAGCACAAAGAGGATGGCAAAGGCTGCACAATACTTGTAAAACGAGGGTACATAAGGTTTCTCGACCGTTTCTGTCTTGGTTTCCGTCAGGGTAATAGTGTCCATCTTGACGGTCTCGCGGTCACGCCAACGTGTGTGCCATTTCTCCAGATAGACCGTGTCTGCTCTAATGCGGACAAAGATACTATCATGCAGATAGATGCTGTCACGTTGGATGGTGTTGGAGAGGCGGGTGGCATTGGTTTCAGCCACGGTTTGCATACTCTGACAGGCGGGCAACAGCAGCACACTCATCAGCATAAGTGTCCACTTGCGAAATTTCAATAAGAATCTGCTCATGTTCTTTCTGTGCTTTAAGAAGTTTATTAACAATGGTTTGCTCCGCTTTTCTGGAGGAATAGAGAACCGGCGAAAGTTCAGAACGCTCTCCGACAAGGATGCATCCCTCTGTATGATCCTTGTTGTTCCCTGCATGAATGCGTATGCCTTCAAAGCCGGGCACCATACGCAGGATTGGCAACGGACGACCGAAATGAGGAGAGTTTGTTACGGAAACATTGTACCAACCTTGCGGTATAGCCCCTTTGGGGTGACGTGCATTAGGCACTACAGGCGGTTCCAATGTATCACAACAGAACTCATGGTCTATTGACAACTTTCCGAGTGTTTCGGATGGCGTGAACTTGTAACGAATAATACGAAGTATCATGATGTTTACAATTTAGAGATGTATAAACTTTATTTCTTTTGACGATAGCGATAGTGATAATCGATACCTATGAGAGAGCCGGCGAAGGTAAGCGTCTCGCCGTAGGCTACGAGGAGAGAGGAGTCTATGACCCCTGCGGGAGGGAGTGCTACCCCTGCTACGAGCAGACTGCATCCGAAAATGCAGAGAGCCGTAGCAAGGATAAGCTGCCAAAGAGACTGTTTCATAATCAATTAGGCAATTTTTGAATACTCCATTGCAAACAGATAACCCGAGTAATCAGAATATTTTTTCTGTTTCTTGAAAGCCTCCATGTATGCGGCTTTCTGCTCGGAAGTTAGCGCTTTAACTGCTGCACGAGCCTGCGCAAACTTGGTACGCTGTGCAAGTTGGTTTGCAGTCGGTTCTTTCTTACTAGGAAAACATCTTTTCCCCGTAAAGACTTTGCCGTTCTTACGAAAAAAAAAGTGTCCGAATGCTGGCACAAAAGGCCGCTCATGGATTCAATTAAGCCATGTGGAACGATTCTACTCATGATAGTTAAAATTTTGAAGGTTAAACTAATTAAAGAATATATATAGTGTTGACATTCAGGTTTGTCCCTTTTTCTAATTTAGCAACTGAGGACAAGCGAAAAACGCTGCTAAAAAAGATTTAATTTTCTGCCTGAACATCGATACTATCTATGGCGTATATCGGATCAAGTTGTTTGTGGTATATTTCGTACGTCAAAGATCGCTTGTCAAAGGTGGTTCTCATCCTTTCACGGCACAAAAGTACTGCTTTTTTTGTCACAATGTAGTGACATGTCGTCACAATGTTTGTCACTATTTGATAGTAGCAAGAGTTAAGTACTTTTGTTTTCTGCCGAGATACTGTCTTAACGAATTGTCATTTACATCCCATCCGAATGTATTTGTCAACTTTTGGCATACGAAAGCGGTAGATTTCTCGTTGCACATTTTTTTGAAATCGGGATCGAAGTGTTTCCTGCTACGGATATATTCATATACATCCTTATAAGAGGGACGTCCGTTTTCATCCAATTGCGGTATTGGAAGATTAGAGATAGGATTGAGCGAAACAGTGTATGATTCGTCCATTTGATCGGGGTTGGAAGGAGCAGAACAGGCTACAGGGGGAGTCAGTACTTGAGTATCGAGCCCAAGTATTGCACTGATTTGTTTCAGGTAGAACTGCAACTCGGCAAGTTGCGAGTCAGTAAGATTCTTCATGATGCGAAAATTTTGTGCTCGGCTTTGCTTGTGAACGGCCGTTCGATGTGCGCACAAGCCAAACAAAACTTTCGCAGGTTAATAAATAAAACGTTTCACCGAACTCCATTGGAGGATTTTTTGGAATTCGGCGCAAAGATATATAAAAAATTCCACACTCGCAAGAATGTGGACCGATAGGAAATAGATAGGAAATAGATAGGAAATAGGGATATCAGCAACGCTGAAATTTTGACCTTGATCGAGCTATATTGAAGTTACGAGGACTCCTTCCAGTTTTACCAAAGCGCTCCTCGATTGCCTCCAATATTTGAGGAGATTTTATGGGATCGAGATTTTCGATGTATCCGAGATCAATATTTCTGAATAAGCAATCCCATATAGCAGGATCCGATTCCGCAACCGCGGTCTCCAATTCGCTTTCTACAAATTGTACTTTTTCATCATCGTAGCATTTGCGGGTAAGATATTTAAAGGGCTTGTTTGCTATATCTAAGGATGCTTTTATCGACTTTGTTTTAGATGCGGGATAAGCCTCCTCAAAAAACTGCACCATATGCCCATAGCCGTCATGCCCTTTCATATGTTTTAAAGCACACTCAAGGAAAGCTCTCACAACTGCCCATATATCCTTTCGTTGCTCTTCGTCAAAGAAAGAATCGATTCCATCTCGCTCTTGAGAGTACTTTAATTGCTTCAGAAAGAACTGGCGATAGGCGACATCCCTTTGGTAACGGTTAAGGAAGATGTTGATGTATGCCTCATACAATTTGAACGCATTATCAATGGGGAGATCAAAGCGCACTTGGTTAGCACGAGGTACTTTTTCAAAATCCGAGATATACCATGTCGGGAAGGCTGTATTTTTATTTGTAGCTGGACAAAAAACGGAGAAACTATGAATCAGCACATTGGCAATATCATCCATATCCGGCCTATTTGTTAATATTCGCTCTATAGCATATCGTGCCATACGATAATTGACATAAGAGGCAGGAAAACCTTCTGTCACTACCTTTCTATCTTTATCACGCAAATACAACTGAAAATCAAAATAAGTACAAAGTTCCTCATTTTCATCTGTATTCACGATAAAGAGTGAATGGGTACATAACATCAATATCTCTGGTTTTTTCATCAATTGTGCCAATTCCCTTCGGAAAAGCATACGCATGTATTGGTCAAGTAAATACATGGTCTGTTGTCCAAAATGATATTCTAAGATATCCTGTTTCTGCTGTTTCCACAACATTGCCTCTTTTATCAAAAGAGCCATTGCGTCATGTGTCTGCAGGATATCTGTATGCACAGGTGATTGCTTATAATAATCCCAGATTTCTTTTGCCAAGTCGCCTTCTTTATCCGTCAATGGATCTATGCATAGCAAGAGTGCGGGTATTCCTTGAATGAGAATATCTTGCTCAGAAATATTCGTTACTTCCGCTTTATGGAGTTCGTTATACTGTCCCGGTATGTCCTCTTTTCGCCAAGGTGCATTTATTAAGCATATCGCCTTCTTTTCCGGCACAAAGAAGACGCACCCTTCTCTATTTCCAGGCCAGTCATCCCTATATTTAGAGAGTTGGCGCGAAGAGGATACTATTTTAGACAATTCTTCCATAGAGGAACGGAGGGTAATTAATGAGCGGAGGAGAGGTTTTGCTTGATGATTTTTCGGATGTGTATCTCTCCGTCTGCTGTCTCTATGGCAACAAGGTAGGTGCCATCGACCAAATTGCCCACGGGGAGGCCTGCTTCAGTAACCGCCGCGAAGCGCGCCACCACCACACCGTCAAGCGAATAGATGGCCAAGGAGCGGATATTCTCCGTCTCGCCTGTGACATACAGTCTGTCGCGTACGGGATTAGGATAGACGGCATATTGCCCCGAATAAGTGCATGTCATCAAGTCCGTTGCCGACTGAGGCAGCAAATGGAAAACAAAAGGAGTCATTATTGAGCCCGTTGGTTCATTGGAGAATGTCAATTGCTCCGCAATCGTTTCTGTTTGCTGCGTGATATGATTATATGCGTTAAATCTAACCGGCGAAGCTATTTCCATATCACCGTAAATAAGCATATGTATCTGTCCATTCACATACGAACCTATACCAACCACCTCGTTCCCCACATACGCCACCACGGTATAAACACCTTCCGTCATCTCCTGCTCCGCAGTATCTTTAAGCACCGCGATGAGCGTAGCGTTATCGGGATAGCGATGGATGGCGGTGTTCAGCGGCAGATTCTCGTTGAGTATGCGTCTCGGGGCCGGGTGAATATCCAAATGAGCATTTGCGACAGCGAACTGCATTGTCCGCGCAGACTGGGTATAATACATAATTCCATCACCCGGGGAAAGCGTTTGGAGAGTTCCGATCCATTGTCCGCCATGGAAGACGGAGAACGCTTCATAGGTCTTGATAATATCTCCTTCCGATGGCAGGAAATCTGACCATGTATTGGTGAGGTTCGTCACAAAGGAAAGCGGATAACCAATACGATTCCAGCCTGGTTGCAGTGACACTTGACTTTCATCTGCATTGCATGCGATACCCTGCCATGTATGCTGAACAGATTGGTTGGTTCGTATCTTGTATGATTCTTTCGGAGATAAAACAGTTACGACCGGCATGTTACCACAAAGCGAATCCACCGACGCTTGAATGGGTTGCAGGAAAGTGGTTGTGTTCCGGTTCGGGGCATCCACAAGGTATGACGAGAACCAGTTCCAGCCTTCTACCAGATTGATCGTCAAGGAGACGCTATCTTGATGCCATTGGACAGTAACGGTGTCGGACGGTTCTGAGGCACATGAACCATTGTCAACCCGCACAAAGTATTGCCCTGCGACGGACGGCACGAAACGGGAGTCCGTAGAAACGATCTGTTCTTGCACATCATCACACCGCATCCATTGATTGCCTTCCAATGCAGAAGAAACGAGCACAGAATCATTCTCTATGGAGATGAACGGTTTCTGCGGGACAGGAAGGACGGACAATTCCAAGACATAGGTGCTGTCACACATATGCTCGGAAACGGCACGCGTATAGATATACGAACCAGCCTGCGCATAGACTGTATCAAAGAACGGGTATGTATCCCCTTCGCATATTTGGACACGTATCGTATCGTTATCCGGATGAGCGAGGACATGGAACATAACGAGCCGGAAAGGCTTACTGAAGGACAGTCCTCCCTGATCGGTGGTTGAAAGGCGTATCTGATAGACCGTATCATCGGCGCAAGCCAATGAATTGCGTAGCATGAGCTGATCTTCTTCCACCAAGAAGAGGTCGTTATGGATAGCTCCTTCTCCTTCCGCCAGCGCATACGTGAAGAGGCCTTCCTCCGTGTCTATGGACGTGATAGTTGCGATATAACCTCCGGCGGATAAGTCATCCCGGAAAACAGAATCCGAAAGCAGAATATCGGATGGTGCAATATTCGCATTGAGGATGAGGTCGGGAGTTGTTTTGAAAGGTTCGCGATTACCGACATTGTCTTCCGCAATGGAGATGAGCTTGTAAGAGTCACCCATTTCAAGTTGCATATCGATGACGGTATCTACCGGGTATGCACCTATCTCCTGCCATGTACCCATGTTATCCGTCTGATAAAGAAGAACTCGCTTGACGCCACATCCGTTCAAGTCATCGGAAGCAGTGAAAGAGAGATGATAGAGCAAGGGGGTTGTCTCATCCGGGGTGCTGATGATTGTACTCTGCGGCGCTCCTGCATCGACCCGGTTGCACCACCGGTTGGTAGGGATGGTATCGTTCTGGTCAAAGAGGATATCCGCATGGAAACCGATGGTATCGCCTGTCTGCATGGTCGGTAGCGGTTGCATAGAAAAGGTGACATATCCTTCGCCAATATGGGTAGAGTCATTGACGGGCAACAATCCACGGTCAAACTGCCACGGCGCAATTCCGGTGATGGGGTCAATGGACGTAAAATGCCAGTAGCCCTGCTGTTGCTGCATATCCAGGCCAGCCACCAGATCCACATAGATGAACATGCTATCGCGTAAGTCGATACGCGTCTTGTAGGCATTGCCTTTGGTAGCAATGGGATAGTTATGCAGGGCGAAGTTGTACTCTCCCAATTGGAAGGAGTTCATCATATCCGGATAGGGGAACTGAAAACGCACATCAATGATTTGCGCATTCGCTCCGGCTATCTCTTCGGCATTCTCGAAGAAGATGGTGTAGTGCAGTACATCGTTCACACTGACCCATCTTACGGAATCATACCCGACCGGCCCATCCAATTCATTCGGGTCACCAGAGCGCACCAATGATGCCGAAGCCTCATCGCCAATGAATGGTTTTGGCGTTTCTGAAGATCCTTTGCCTTGATCTCCACAAGTACGGCATCCACAATCTGCACATATATGTATAACAATGCCAAAAGACATCATTAAATATACTATTAACTTTTTCATATATCTCAGTGTTGTTCTATATATTTTTATCTTAATAAACCACTACTTAAATATTATAAAGCGATAGCCCATGCAGGTAAGGCTTCTGGTGCAAGAACGGCTGTTGCTGCTATTCCAACTCCGATGGCTACTCCCAAAGCTGCCGCACCAAGATATGGATGATCTCCCTCTGCCCAATCTTTTGCTGAATTCCACCCATTATTTATATTGTTTCTAGCATTATCCAGATAAGGATGTTCTCCATTCAACCAGTCCCCTATTGGATTGTTATTTGGAGTCCTCCCTTCATTAAAATCATGAGCATATTTTCCCGTCACATCAAGATTCTCTCCTGATTTGGACTTGTCTTTTTGAGGCTCTGGGATAGTCTCGCCGCCATCACAACCTGTATTAGATTCTCCGGAAGACCAATTCCCCAAATTACTTCCGCTTGAATTTCCCTCGGGATTACTAAAGTTTCCTCCAGTATTTGCTCCTTTACCTCCTCTACCACTTGAGCCCCAACCAGGAATAGTTATATCTAAAAATGCATAACCATATCTATCAACATAACCAACACTCCTATTTCCCACATACGCGTAGTCGTTCATACCGTCAATGTAGAGGAGCGGGTCATGCTGCATGAAGCGGCCAAAGGAAGGATGGAGATGACGGGCGCGGAAATAGTAATTGCCACTTTCGTAATCGTATTCACGACCGGTAAAGAGGATGGTATTGCCAATCTTCGACTGCGCCATAACGGTGCCATCGTTGTCATAGAAGGTAGGTGTACCGAAGGCATCGTAGTCCATGTACTCCACCCGATTGCCTGACTGGTCACTAATCGCCATGACCGAACCAAGATGATTGGTATGGTAATAATAGACCTTATCGCCTGCCTGCATTTGCAGAATCTCATCTATGTCATTGCCAAAGACATACTGACGTGCGAGCTGGTCATTATCATACTCTTCCACCATCTGATCGCCCACATAGAAGTAGGTAAGATGTTGCGATGGCGAATTTTTTGCTACGCGACGTCCCAAAGCATCGTACGCATAGGTATAATCCGCATCCGTTTTGATGAGACGGTTTGCCAAATCATACTGGTAGGTATGGATGCCATCGTTGAGCAGATTGCCGTTATTATCGTACTGCGGCGACACAGCAGGCGAAGCACCTATAGCGGTATAAGCGTTCATGTTATCCGCCGAATAGGTGACGGACTGCCCGTTATTGTTTACGCGCGTACGGTTGTTGAGCAAGTCATACTGCCATGCGACGGAATAGGCACCTCGCTGCATTTGCGTCAGCTGCCCGATGGCATCGTAGGTGTATATCTCCGAACGGGACTGGTCGTGGGTATTGATGCGCGAAAGCATGTTTCCTACTGCATCGTATGTCATCTGCCATCCTGTGAGCTGACGATTATCGCTGATGCCAGACAGACGTCCATTGGCATCGTACGTATATTGCGTATTCACGCCATTGCCGAAGACCCGGCGTGTATATTGCGAGGCGGTGTTATACTCCGCCTGCATCACTTCGCTGCCATTCTTAATGATCGAGGTTATCTGATTGCGAGCATTGAGTCGTTCTTCAATGAGTGCTCCACTGGGGTAAGTGAGACGACGGATGTTATCTGCCGTGAGGTAAGCATAAGAGGTCGTTTTACCATTAAGTGTCTCAGAGAGTACTCGCCCTGCAAGGTCATAAGTAAAGTTGACCGTAGCCGCAGCATTGAGAGCCGAAACAATCTGTCCGGCAGCATCGTATGTGTAGTGGTCTGTGTTTCCATCCGCAAACGAGCGTGAAAGCAGTCTGCCTACTGCATTATAGGAAAGATTGATGGCATTCCCTGCACGATCCACCACACGTGTGATATTTCCCACGGCATCGTAGGTATATTGGAACGAGCGTGCATTTGCGAAGGTGATGACCGTATTGCGATTGAGCGCATCGTAGGTATAGGAGGTTGTGTTTCCCCGTGCATCGGTTATACGGGCAAGGTTGCCGTTCCCGTCATACTCATATTGTGTCTGGGCATGCAGTGCATCCTCTTCCGTCAGCAATTCATCGCGCGAGGAATAGGTAAGAATATGCCGATTACTTAACGCATCCTGTATGGCGGTGATATTGGAATTGTTATCATAAGTATAAGATGTCGTTTCACCTGCCGGAGTAGTAGCAGTGAGCACTCGGTTGAGTGCATCGTAGGCATAGGTCATCGTACGACCTTCACCATCTGTTTCCGTCATCCGATTGCCATTGGCATCGTAGGTATAGGAAGCCACGAGTCCCATTTTATCCTGAATACTTATGAGATGATTAGATGCATTGTAATCGTAAGTAAAGTTGTTGCCATTCGCCATGAGTGCGGTTATCAGATTGCCTTGTCCATCGTAGTCATAGGAATTGGTTTCTCCTGCGGGATTGGTTTCAGATAGCAGGTGATGACGGTCATCCCAACGATAGGAAGATTGTCGTCCTAAGGGATCAGTAAGGGATATGACATTACCGTTCCCGTCGTAGGAGAGACGAGTTACTTGCCCCATAGCATTGGTAATGGAGGTGATGTTGTCCAGACTGTTGTACGTAAGAGCAGTGATATGTCCCGCTTCATCGGTCAAACGGACAATACGTCCTTTCCTGTCATAACTGAAAGTTTGTATGCCACCTAACGCATTCGTCTGCTGAATAATGCGCCCCATGGCGTCGACCTGATACGTAGTGCTATTCTGCCGCGCATCCCGTATTGCAATCAAATTACCATACTGGTCATATGTATATTGCGTGGTAAAACCCGCAGGGTCGGTGATGGCAGCAATGGTTCCATTCTCATTATACTGCGTAGAGGTCACATTGCCGTTGGCATCGGTGGCTCTTGTCTGCCATCCGTGCGCATCATACTCGAAACGCGAAGTCACCCCTAATGGAGCATTGATTTGCGTGAGACATCCCTTGTCGTCATAGGTGAAACGATAGGTATTACCGTTCTTGTCCTGATAGGATGCTACTTGGTTGAAGTCCGATGTATAGGTATATCGTTCGGTATGTCCCAAGGCATCGGTAGCCGAGAGCATGTTTCCTTTGTCATCATAGGTATAATGCGACGTGTTTCCATTGGCATCCGTACGAGCGATTACATTGTCATTCTCATCATATTGTATTTTGGATTGAATGCCGCAGCAAAGTCCGACCTGCTCTATGACACGTCCCTTACTATCCCATTTGAAATAGGAATACTGGTTTGCAGGCTGGGTATAGGTTATAAAGAGCGTACGGTCTTTCTCATAGCGGATAGAGAGGTCGCTGTCCGCTGTTTTGACGCGGCTGGTCATGCCGGATATGTTATAGGATATATCCGTTATACATCCTGCTGCATCCACGATACGATTGATACGATTGCGATTATCGTAGCGATAGGTGGTTATTCCGCCGTCAGGGTTCTTGACACTTTGAAGACGCCCGTTTGCATCATATGTATAGGTAATGATACCATTGAGTGTAGAACCTGCAACTTGTGCCAGATGTCCGTCATTCCAAGTAAGGGTTAAGGTATGTCCTACCGCGTCCCGAATGCCTGTCAGCAGACTATCCGTATAGGTATATTCCGTACGATTGCCAAAGCGATCCTGCTTGGCAGTCAGAACCGGATAGTCGATATTGAAGAACTCATACCGTTCCCCTATTTTGGTAACTAACAAGTACTTGTCGGCTTCCGGCTGCGTGAGCGTAGCATATATGCCGGCCGGTGCTTGATATTCACGGTCGTATTTCACATATAAATCCTGTCTGCCGTCTCCAGATTGGATAGTGACCCCGCCGATGGCATCTATCTCATACGTCATCATGGCTTCCAATGTAAAGCCATTGCCAAATCCTATGTTTTTGTCCGCATAGGATGAGTTATAGTAGAACCGCAGTTCGAGCGGCATCTGCGTGTTGGGCGACGTGATATCCGTTCTGCCGAAGAAGAGGACACCGTTATAACTATTGACCCATAGGTCACCCGGTCCGGTAATTTTCGGATGGATAAGCGTTTGTGCCATCAGGAAGTCGCTGCATAGCAGAACGATTCCTAACAATACAACACGATACAAATATGATGTGTGCTTCATAATCATTTGTTATTTAAGTATATATACCGCTACAGTAATCGTACCACTTGAAGGAGGTGTACAATAGACATTGACAATGCCTTGCTCTCCCGGAGGAATGGATACATATCCACGCGCATTGGTTTCACTATGCGGTTTATAGATAAGCGTTTGTTGCGGATTAGCAAGCAGTTCTTCCACAGATAGTCCGATAACACCTTCGTTCACCACAATGCGTATCTCCGACAATTCGACATCGGTTGTTCCTCCGTTGGCATAGGAGAAAGTGAATGGGAAATACTGTGTACCAGCCCGCAATGCAGCAGGGAAGTCCAGTTTGAGTCCCAGGTCGAAGGCTCTTCCCTCCACTACCTCGAAGGCATTTTCAAGCGTTCCTTGAAGACCGTTTGGAAGTTCGGAGACAAGGCTGTATGTACCCACCTCTGCTTCGTTTAGGTTGAAAGTAACCGCAGATTTAGTTCCACCGTCCCATGTTACCACTTCGGCGGGTAGCGTTCGTGAACCAGACATCAATCGGAAATCCATGATGGAATCAAAGAGTGCGCCGTTGATATTTGTTGTTACCCAGCCTCCATTGCCGCCTTGCGTAAGGTCGAGTGAAGTAGCACCGAAGTTCACAGTTTCTGCTTTGAGAGACATAGCCGCTCCTTGCGGTTGCTGATAGCCTGACAAAGAGAAGGCAAATTCATCTGCAAGCATGGTTGCTCCGTTGTCTTGCGCAAGGATATAATACGTCCCAGCGGATATATTAGACAAGACTACCTCTTGCTGATTTGTTTGCAGTTTAGCCGAATGCCAATTGTTTCGCGAAGTAGATGGTACCGCACCTTGCGTTACATACAATCCTGCTGCAGCACCCGCGGGGTGAGACAAACGTACTACAACACTTTGATTATTTCCTTCTTGGACTGTTAACTTAACCAATGCATGCGCATTGACATTATAATCCGCGCCTATTTCCAAAGTACGGAAATCGAGTTGCAACGGAGAGGATGTGGAAGCGATATTATTTTCGTAATCACTTTCCGCTATTGTGCGCGTGGAGTTGGTGCGAAGTATCAGATAGTACGTTCCGCTTATAGTGCTGCTGATGACACCTGTTGCAGTACGAGTAATCTGCTCACCCGGAGCAAGGCGAACCGCACCGGAAACAACTCCAGCCATATTATCCTGCGTATCCCACTGACTATCGTTTGAGAGGTATAATATATCACGCAAATCACCATCTGCCTCAAATTCACCTATATTGGTAACGGTATAAGTGATAGAAACCGGTTCTCCACCATATATTACAGCCGGAACAGAAAGGTTGGTCACCACCAAATCAGCAGGATGATCATTCGCGTCCTGAATATAAATAGGTATTGCTTTATAGTTGTTATCTTCATCAGACTCCACCACAGCATTACCCACATCGGTGCGCACATAGAGCATGTAGTTGCCATGCATTTCTGCCGGTACCGTATAAGAGACAGAAGCATTATACGCTTGATTCGGGTTCAATATGCCCGAGTGAGTACGTGCTCCCAACTTGGTTGCATTCTTTGTATCCAACTTGCTACTTGGCGACAACCAGAAATCATCTGCCCATTTGGATTGCCTCGTTGTAATCTCAGATATGTTTTGGATAATGTAAGCAATATCTACCTGTTCTCCTGCTCTCCATGTTTGAGGTGCTTGAACAGAAGCGACCGTCAAATCGGGAACAGCAGACAGATCCACCACCACTCCTTGTGAATAATCTTTAGCCGAGTCTGATTTAAATGCCTGATTCTTCCCGTCAGGTACGATATGCAGATACCACTTTCCGGCCAGTTTATCTTCTATAGTCACCACCTGTTGGAATGCTTGTTGCTGGTTCGGAGATAATTCAGGACATTTTATGGTAACTAATAACACATTATTGGCATTGTCATATTTATTAAAAGATTCTGTTTTAGACAGATAGACTTTCGTGTCAAATTTTGGATTACGCCATGTTCCTCTATTCTGCCACGCAAAGCGGATAGTATCCGGTTGCGATGTATAGAACGTATCCGGCATTGCAACATTCACAAGAATCGGATCCGGCAATTGACCGTTTACCCATACGGGGCGATAGGCATGACTTTTAGACTTGTTTTTGGATTGAATTGTATTCTTTTCATCACAGCGAATGTGGAGATAATAATTACCACCCAACACATCTGCCGGAACACGGAAGCGTACGGTTACCATCACCGATGCATCTGCACGCAAATCGGCAGAAGAGCCTTCTATTGATATAGTTTGTAATGAGACTGCATTCTGTGCACTAAAACTATACGAAGTAGAAAGGAATATCTCTTTTGTAACATCCTGTTCAATGCGTTTGTCTCCGATATTCGTCAAGCGGAAAATAATCACTCCCGTAGAATCTGTGAATAGTTCCACCGGTGAATTAATATCATTAATTGCTATTGCAGGACCAGCGACAGGCGGTATTCGTTCTTCTTCCGTATATACGCACACCGTTTTAATCAAAGAAGAACGGTTGTTGGTCGTATTACTCTCCTTGATAGTATGTCGTTTGTTGATATCCAAGAAGAAATACCGGATACCATCCAGTTGCGTCATCTTTGGAACAGTGACATTGGCTCTCAGCGTCTTTGTGCCTCCTACGGGTATAGTTATATCATTTTGCAATGTAGTTACCACCACGGCATTACTACCATCTTGATTGATGGTGGCATACAGGTTATCGGAAGAATGTCCATTCTGCAAATCTGCCTGTCCATTATTCTGAATCGTCCATGAGAGAGCAACCTGATCGCCGGTGGTTAATGTATCACGCGACATGGTAAACTGCGTAATCACCAAATCCGGTTCAACGAAGCGTATACTATCCGAACGGATGATGTTATTGTTTTCTCCCGTTTCCGTTTCATCCACATTGTTTTCCGCATCCACTTGCACATAGATATAGTATTTTCCAGATGGGATATCGCCTACTTGAATCGTCTTCGAGATGGTATAGTTATCTCCTTGAAAATGGAAATACTCTGCAGGAACAAGTCCTTTTGGATCGCTTGGTTTGAATCTCTCAGAACAAACATATGTACCTCCTTTAGGGAACGTAGCGATGCAAACAGCTTTATCATCCAAGCCATCCGGGGAGGAAGAAAGCCATATCTTATCTTTCCAAGCCATACTGTATGGTGTACCTCCTTCGATGTTATTCACATTGTATTTAATCTCAAAATCCTGATTAGCCGCCAACCGGGAAGGAACTTGTAAGTTAGATGGAACAAAATCTGCTCCAGGAGTTCGCAAAACCACAATGGTATCAGACTGCCACCAGTTATTTGGGGTATTGGCAAACTCATTTATCGACTCATCAACATCCGCCATAACATGGAATACTGTGTTACCATACCATGCATATGGCAGATAGGCATAGAATGTAACAACAGTAGATTCTCCCGGAGCCAATGTAGTACGATATGTCGATGATGAGGTAAGTGGTATTAAGTCTGCAGTATTTCTATCTGCAGTATTTGCCATCCATAGTCCATTTCGCCACGATTGATTTGTAATCGGCGCTGTTCCTTGGTTAATGATTGTTGCATCCACTTTAATTTGTTTCCCAGAGTACCATGCTTTAGCATATGCTACTCCTGATTCCGTTAGCGGAGTGGGCGTAAAAAGTGCCGACAAATCTGCATTCATGCCATCGCTAAGTTTGTATTCTTCTACAGAGAGTGGCTCTGCGACAACGCTTGTTACTTGCAAATCGGGTACAGGAGGCATCTCCAATTGCAGTTTGGTATAGAAGAAGTTATCGCTGCGAGTGGGCGTTTCGCCTTCTTCATAAACGAGATTATAATCTTTGCTCGTTTTTGCATACAAGTATCTATACCCGCTACCGGATGCTGAGGGTTGATATGGATTCGGAACTGCGCCTCCTATTGTATTCCACTCTATTGATTGCACATTATACATATCGGCGGTAACCAGTATATACACCTCACCGTATATCTCTTTCGGGAGCGACACCTCGACAGACCGCGTATAACTTTCATCTTGAGCCAAGGCTTTCACGTTATCCACTTCGGTTAACAACGTAGGTTTGAACTCCGTCAATACAGTACCGGAATAGACATCCATTACCAACCACACACGATCTTTCCATTGTTGTGATCCTGTATGTCCCACTCCGTCATTGCGTACATCCCAACTGACTGTCAGTTTTCCTTCCGCTTGGGCGGATGTACAATGTACGGATGTGACATGCAAATCCGGCAGTGCACGAATAGAGAAAGACATCGTGTCACTTGCTACCTGTTGTGCTCCATTATTCGCCACGACTACCCATTTGTAGGAATGACCGAACTGGAAGAAGCCGGATGATGTATATTGCAATGCCTCTGAGTTATGCAGTACGGGTTGGGTTGCAGGTTGGTTAATACTATCCCATATATAGAGATCGAATTGTGCGTTCAAAATACGATTCCAACTGATAGTGAATGATGTCACATCCAACAAAGCATGATCAGCCGGTGTCAAATCATTAAACAAGCCAACAAGTGCAGGAGCGACAGTAATTGTATGCGTGAAAAGACAAAACTCTTTCCCATTCTGCCAGCCACTTACTGCGTATAACAAACTATTTGCGCCCTCTCCCTCGTTGACCAATAACATAGAAGGCAACTGCTGCGTGCCTTGCTCCGCACCTCCGAAGATAACATCGGACACAGGCGTTTGTTGCCATACATAGGACAAGGTCGGGGCTATACGCGTAAAATCAATCTGTTTTGTTTTGTCTCCCTGAGAAACCAATTGTTTTGTCAGTGCTTTCCACTCAGCAAAATCAAACCACAATCCATATAGATGGGTTTCTATATTCTGCCAGTTCACAGTTTCCAATGTTTCAAAGAACTGCTGCATTGCATCCAATGAATGTTGTGAGACAGTTCCTAAATTGACAATTGGGGCATGTCCGGAACCGGACTGGCGGAAGGTGATGGAATAGCCTGCTTGCTTCACCTTATTATACAAAGCAATGAGATTGGAAAGATTCTGAGGCGTCAGATTATAGTCCAATTGCAATCCGCTCAAAATGTTAATTACTATATTGCCCGTTACATCGGCTTTGAGCAAGGTGGCAATCAATTCTTCAAAGGACGAGAAATTACGTGCTGAAACCACCGTTGTATCCATTTGGAAACTACCGTCTGCTTTCCATGTTGATTGCTCGTTAAGGTAAATAGCAGTCTCCATCACATCCTGCTCCGATTCTCCTTGGATGGTTAGGCGTACCGTATAACTTCCTGAATTTTCATACACATGAAGCGGGCTATATTCGGTGCTTGTTTGTCCGTCTCCAAATTCCCAAAGAACAGACTGAATACGTCCGGAAGATATATTACGGAAACCCACACGATTCTGATACTTATCAAAAGAGAAACTGGCGAACAAGTCATCTTCATACAAACGTCGTACGAAGATATTACCGCTACGGACACCTATCGGGACTTGAGTGCTGTCCGGACGCATTACCACACCGTGCGTTAGCGCGACAAGATAGTTCTTGCCCATCAATGCATCTTCGGGCACAGAGACAGGTATTTCCATTACTTGACCGTTATTGCCTATCAGCACATCTTGCCCTCGCACGCGCATGCGCCACGTGTTTCCTTCTATATATATTTTTTCCAGCCAATGGTTGCCGACACGACTACTAAGGTGTGCGCCTGCCGTATCCACCGTAAAGCCATCTGGGAAGGTAAGGTCGATATACATATTCATGACGGGGGTTGAGTTCTCTAACCAGACAGGGTAAAGAATTGTCTGCCCACGCATCGCATTCTCGGTCATACCAAATATATTGTGTCGTTCCCCTGTCGGTGCGCCCGGTTCTGCCGGATTAGATGGATTATAGGCATTGGTAGTGAAATGTGCCTGCAATGCCACATCATGATCCGGCATGGTATAGGTGAACGAAGCAGTAGTTGCGATAGTACTATCGTTCTCTGTCCAATGCGAGAAAGTGTATCCAGTTTTTGCAGTCGCTTTTATGGTAACCGCTGTCCCAGGTTGATAATTGCTTCCTGAGGAGGGAGAGAAAGAACCTGCTCCAGAAGGACTCACAGAGATATACAACTTATGAGTTGGTTGAAGCAATGGAGGTTCAGAAGGGTTGCTCGGATTGTAATTGAAATGAGCCTGCAAATGTGTATCATAGGTTTTGACTACATATTTGAAAGAAGCAGCAGTAGAGATAATTTCCCCTTCTTCTGTCCAATATGCAAAATCAAAATTGGTCGATGCACGCGCAGATAGAGAAAGGGTATTTCCTTGCACATATTTATTTCCGTTTGTCACCCCTGAGAAGGAACCTCCATCCGCAGGCACACAAGACGCGTACACCCTTGAGTATTGAGGGATATCCGGTGTTGCGGGTTCCGAAGGATTAGAAGGCGTATAATCAAAATGCGCAGTTAAGGTCACATTCCGCTCCGGCATCTGATAATCAAACTGAGCATCCTGTGATAAGATAACCCCATTTTCCGCCCAAGCGACAAACTGAAAGTCGGTGGAAGCAGTTGCACGCAAACGCACAAAATTTCCGCCTTGCTGCGTAGTGGTAGAACTCGGACTTACTGTTCCTCCACCAGTGGGAGTAACCCGTAAGGAGAGGGTATAATACTGCCCCGGTTCCGGCGGATTAGAAGGATTATATTGTGCCCATAGACTAAATGAAGTCAGCCATAGGAGCAAACACGTCAATACTCTTTTCATAGTCGAAAGGGATTAACGAACAATTACTTTATTATATGTATTGCTAGATTGTATCATATATACTCCGGCTGGCAGGTGTAATGATTGGAGTTCTGCAGAACCGGAGATACGGCCTACGCATCTACCATCAAGTGTGTAAACAGCTCCGCCCATCTCAGCTTTCTGCGAGTCAATATTTTCTATTCCGGTACTAATCGGACGCGGACCAAACACGAGAGCAAATCGTGCGCTATTTTCTCCTGCCATATCGGTAGAGAATATATATGGTGCACTATGCAAATCGTGACTTATACCAAGTTGATTATCCACAAGCGTAATATCGGATGTCGCGACAGCGGACAATGTATATTCTCCGGCATTGGGGATATACATCCCTAATGCTACGATACCATTATCCAACGGGCGCTCGTTTATTGCAAGTCTGTTACCCTCCCCATCTATCGTGTATATTTGCGGGCATTCGGCATCCATACTCATAAACTTGGAAGCATCACACGTGAGTTCATACGACAATGATGCAGCATCGTTGATTACGACACGGGCATCATCCGACAGCCCATTGGCAGCAAGTATTGAAAGATTGTACACCTTGCGATTGATTGCAGACGGTGTGCGTCTAACCGGTGCTCCAGCGGTATTTGAATGACTAATATCCGTAGTCACTTGCCGTCCCTCGCGATGGAAGATAATGTTATCCACTGCTTCCGGTTTTTGAACAAAAAATGCTTCCATCGGGCGTAAGGCATAGTTGTCATCTGCGATTGAATATGCTTTGTATGTTGAGCCCGTCCAGACGGTGATCGGAGCCGTGAAATCCATATACCAGATATCATAATAACTCGGATACGGGTTGCCGATGAAGTTCCAACTCTCATTGGCTGCACTCTCCGAGGTGTATGTTTGCAACGGAACAACGACATCTTCCGTTCTAAATATGAGCGTGTCGCTATGGTTGATAGACGGCATACGAATCCATCCGGTACTATTACTTTGAACAATATAACCTTGTCCTTGATGAAGCACTCCGTCAGTCACGTTTTGCCAACTACTACCCGTCCCTTTGGAAGCTCTATTCGCCGCATTATAATAGCGGAATACAAATTGCTCAGGGTCGCTATGCTCTGCCACACAAGTTAAATCCACATCGTATAATGGCGTCATGAAATACCACTTACCAGACTCGTTCATATAGTAAGAAGTATGAGCGGTATCTGCCATCATAAACGGGCATGAATTAACAAAAGCAGCCGAAGTCGAACCACTACTAAGGAATTCGAAATCATTTACCGGCATAGGAGCAGCACCGCCCACGGTTAATTTACCGCCACGTACAATTCGAATACTCGGTTTCCCTGTCGGACGTCTGTTATTCGTAAGCATCAAATCACCAACTATATCCATAAAGTCGGGATCCTCACCCTCAATAATAGTTCCAAACTTATACCAATACGTATCTAATTTGTATGTTGCCACAGCAAAAGAGGGCACTTGCAGTGTGATAGTACTTTTAGCACGCCCCGATACGAATGGGTCGGAAGTGATAGATGGCGGTGTTGCCGACGGACACACAATGGTTTCTACCGATGTACACGAATTAAATGTATTATCATAGCCTACGGAAGCAGAAGATGGAAGTTTGATATATTTAAGAGAGCTACAATATTGGAAAGCATTATAACCCAGAGAACTTAATCTAATTGGAAGTTTCAATGAGTCCAATGCGCTACAGTACTCAAATGCTTGATAATTGATTGTTCGTAAACTTTCCGGCAAATCGAAGGACAGAAGATTAGTTGCATTGGAGAAGCAATAATAATCTATTGTTTTAAGATTTTGAGGGAAATGAACAAGAGACAACTTGCTACAATAGGAGCACATATAGGAAGGCAAAGTAGTTATTGCATCTGATAAAATAAGCGTATCTAATGAAGAACATTGATAGAAACAATATTTTCCCACCGATGTTACTGAATTCGGCATGACTATTTTTTTGAGGCTTGTTTTTTGGAAACAATAATCACCTATTGAATTCAGTTGAGATCCTTCCGCGAATGAGATATTATACATCTTACTTTCGTTAAAAGCATACTTTCCTATAGACGTTACCGTTGACGGAATATGCAGTTGTCTAAGTTGAGTTTTTTCAAAAGCATAGTCACCAATGGTTTGAACGCCTTCCGGTAATACTAAATAGTTAAGCGATGTTCTGTTTTGAAATTGCTTCGCTGCAATTTCCGTAAACGAAGCCTCACTAAGATCCAAACCACGTAAGTTGGTCATTTGTTTAATATTAGACCAGTCTGTACTATTAAGATTTCCTTTTATCTTTAGAAGCTTCACATCCGTCAACACATCATGTATATAAAGAACTTCTACTCCTAATGTTCCTGCATACTCCAATTCCACTTCCGTCCATTCTGAGGTTAGGGAGATGTTCTGAATGCGAGATGTACTATTGGCATATGAGGAATTTGATCCAATCCAGTCTCTCCATCGAATAGTATATGTTCCCGGGGCCAACAGTATCGAACGATTGGCATATGAGGTAATGCCGTTCTCCTCCCAAACAATATCATCATTAATGTATGTAGTTAGTTTATGATATGTTGTATTCGTTGTTGATGTACTATTATCTATTTTTGATATGCAATCAAAGGAGAACAAAGACGGATCAGTAATAGTAAAGGTTGTAGAGAAAGAAGACGTTGAAGATACACTACCATAGTTACTATTACGAATAGAACCGTCAGATAAAATGATCCAAGGATAGGTCTCTTCGTTTTGGAATGTTAGCGGCATGGATTCGTCTGCTAACACAACTGTTTCCAAAGGGTGTACCTCTAACACACGAATATTGCGAATGCCGCTCGTACGGTTATATGAACTTGAAGCGCTTGACACAGAATCACGGAATGTAACCACATGTGTTCCTGCCGGCAAGAAGAACTGTTTCGAAGATACTGTAGTAGAAGTATTCTCGTCCAAATATACACCATCTACATAACACATAAGAGTATGGTATGAGGTATAATAATTTATCCAACTGAATTGGACCTGCGTTTGGTATTGAGATTCATACGTAAACGAGAACTCTGATTTGGATTGATTTACAGACTTGTTCGTACTGCAAATATAGCCATTATTATATTGCCACGGGTATATTTCGTCATTAATGAAGATAATAGTATCCACAGAAGCTGACTCGCGTAATACCACCTGTTGCAATGGGTCAGTTATTACAACCTCCGGTTGGGTATTTTCCGTGCATGCAACCGTTTGATACGGGATATAAGAATCATTTTCCTCGTCATATTCACCCAATTCAATACACATCGATGAATTTATATCAGTTATATCTTCCGTTTGGAGTTGTCCTTCGCCGCAACTTATTACACAACTTATTTCCTCTACATCTTCTGCAAAAGAATATTTGTATGTATTGTTCCCCAATGATGCCATTGCCTCTCCCGGCCACTGAGAACTTGTATAATCCCCCCATGCGAATATATACGGTTCTCCGTAATTTGTCACCATCGAGGAGGGAATCTTCACAGTAATAGTAATTGCATTAGACTCTACCACATACACCGTTATCTTGGTTATTCTGGCTTGTGAAGTGGTAGTGAAAGACCAAGTGGTACTATTTACTGTATTCTCATTTTCAAGACCTCCAGTGTATGTACCAGAACATTCAAAAGAGATTTTGCTAATTAGTTTAGAGCCTGCACTGACATTAATCACAGCCCCCTTATAACAACGTAAGGTTGTATTGTCCCCATACGCTTTGTCACAAGTAAAGGACACTCCATTTTTAGTAGAAGAAACTTCACTACCCGTACCTGACGTACCTAATCCGGCAAACTCAGTAGCGTCAAAAGATACAGATGTGGAATTACTTTCTTGTCCCATTGTCTGAACACTAAATAACATTGCGCATAGTGCACAAACGAGGAAGTAGAGTTTTTGTTGCATAATAATTTTGATTTATTTGGATTAATACTATTTTGGCTTTAAAAACATAAAAGCGTGAAAGTTATATACGCTCATTCTCCACATTGAGGTTTCTGCAAGACCCTACCACAAGAATAAGCAATAACGTCCACGCCGATATGCATAACACGCTCTCTGCGTGACTATATACATATCCATGAACGTTCATTGCACTATCTTGTTTGGGCGGTGAATTTTTGCAGGATTCCAATGTACCAAAACAAGCGTCAATAAACGCCTTTTATGTCAAAATTGTTGCCTCTCCCCGAAACGACATAAACCCGTTCCGGCGTGATGGCGGTCGAATTTGCAGGCGCGCATAAATACACATACACAAACCCGGGCACAAAGGTACAAGAAAATCTGCATATATGCAAGAAAACAGACAAAAATCTGCCAAATTTCTACATTTTGTAAGGAAAATTGGAGGCAATGGGAGAAATGGAGAAAAAAAAATCACTAGTCAACTAGACAGGGGTATACAAAGAAGAGACGCTAAGCGGGCGATAGAGCAGATGATAAAAGCGGATGGAGAGCGGCGTCAACTAGACACCTGTAATACAAAGAAGAAAGATGGCGCGAGCTTGAGAATGTCGGCAACTAGCCGACGTAATACAAAGAAGAGGAATAGGAGCGGGCGGGGGGATGTCGGCAACTAGCCGACGTAATTCGAAGAAGAGAGATTGCGCGGGCGCGGGAATGTCGGCAACTAGACGACGAAATTCGAAGAAGAGATAGAGATACGGCAAAAGAAGCCCAAGGGTAGCGCAAGGGTAGCGCAAGGGTAGCGGAAAGGATTTACGATATTACGTTGCCAAATATGCATAACTTTCGAAAATATAAAATTATTAGATTTTTATTATCCCTTCATTTGAAGGTAACCATCTTCCACTTGGTTTGTATAGTATTAGTTTTATTCGTCAAGTTCCTTATTAATCAAACATACATCCGGGGTTTAGGTCTTGAGGGCTGCGCCAAATGATGTGGTATTCCGCCAAGCGGTTTTGTTCTACAGCTCCTTCCATATCTTGGTCTTAGTTTTTTGCTTCACACACAATTTTGCGCTGCAAAATTACACATTATATCGCAACCCTTTCGAGTCACGATTTATTATTTATGATGTCTCTTATTTCCTCGATAATCTGTTTGCCTCGGCGGGCAGGGATGCGAATCGATTCTCCGGCAGTGATCATGTCTGCATCCGTAGGATTTCCATTGCCCATAACGGAGGTTGCATGTTGACCGTGATAGCCCTCTATGTTGGGCAACAGGTCATATGCAGGAGCGAGATGCCAGTGACCATCCTGCCAGATAAAACTGAAGTTCTTAGCATGGTCGTCTTTGTTCTGTATGAGCACATTAAAAGCCATTCGGCGGAACATCTGTTCCACTTGTTGCGGCGACTGCGTGAGCCAACCGGTCAGACTGAGCAGCGTCTTATAGTCCGTCTTAGGCGGATTGATACTCTCGCATAGGAGCGCTGCCGCAGTCGCTACATGCAGTCGTTCGCCCGATTCCGTACGGTCAAAGAGCTGCGAAGCGAAATACTTACCGTCTATCAGCCGGCATTCCGGAATGTCTATACCGCACTGCGCTGCCAATTGCATATAGCGGTACTCCTGCATACCGATATCGGTCGGATCGTAGGTATGGCGGAACTTCACGAGCCATTCTTTATCATCTTGCTTCAACAAGCACTTAGGCCGACAACCGCCCGAGTTGCCGCTGTTGAAATAAAGCACATCTGCTCCTTGAGTTGTTTTCTCAGCCAGCACATCCAGCGCCATCTGCTGCAATGCATCCAGTTCGGGAAGCAGTGTCTGAGCGGTTGGACTATATGCCGGTTCGTACGTCAATGCTCCCATTCCAGCACTGCCCACAATAGCCAGTCTTTGCAGAGGCGACAGCGCAAAATCATCGATTCCTTGCTCTTTGAGCAAACGGTTCAACAGATAGCGACCGTATCCGTCAGGCAGACTATCTTCGAAAATGCTGAAATTGCCATAAAAAGGTGTGCGCGGCGCGATGTAAAGCTTATTGCTCAGCGGTAACTCAAGCGGAGAGATGGAGAAACCATTAGCCAACCACTCGTCTGCGTACTGGAAAACCGCCGACTCGCTATCCGGACTCATCATCAGCGTCCCGACCAAATGGCCGTGGTATTTCACCAGCAGTTTGTCTATGTCCCGTAACCCGTAACCCATAACCTATAACCGTTCACCTTTACCACCGCGCTTTCTGTTTTTATTATTGCGGATAGTCTCTAATTCGTCCATCGTCTTATACTTCGGTTCGTCCATCAGACGCTTCACCTCATCCGCATATCCCAACGTGATAGCCAAATCCAAGTACTGCCGCATGGAAATAGCATAGTGCTGCTCAAATCGCGCAATCGTGGGCGCTGGAACACCCGACATCTCCGATAAAGCCTGCCTTGAAAGCCCCTTTTCCAACCGCCGTTTCTGCAGCCGCTGTGCCAATTGCTGCATCAATTCACCCGAAGATATTTGCTCTAATTCATACATATATTATGCATATTATATTATTTGTTATGCGATCTTTTTGTAATTTATAGATACTATTATATCTTCTAAATCCGCTGCAAAGGTACTGCTTTTTTTTGATATATGCAAGAAAAAAAATGAAAATTTTACTTCAAACTGAAGTTTACCGGCAGTTTATATTTAACGCGAACGTTTTTGCCTCGTAGCGTGCCGGGCTTCCAGTAGGGCATGGATGAGATAACCCGAATAGCCTCGTTGTCAAAGGCCTTTGCGCCGCTGGAGCGTAGCACTTTGACTTTGGTGATCGAGCCGTCCTTATCGACCACAAACTGCACGAGCACACGTCCCTCGACGCCGTTTTTCCGCGCTTCTTCCGGATACTTCACGTTCGCGGTTAGGTATTCGATCAGCGCCTGTAGCCCGCCCGGGTATGCCGGCATGGTCTGATAGAGCGGAATCTGCTCTGCGGGGTGCCTGTCGATCTTGCCGTTCGGCTTGTAATAGACGCAATCCTGCTCCCCTTTTTCATTCATCGTCTCTTCGTATTTGAGCGCTCCGTCCGGGAAGAACAGCTTACGATGGTAGGTCCGGGTATCTTTGCCGTCGTCCTTCTTCGCATCGGTGAAGACCAACTCTTCCAGGATGGCTCCGTCGGGGTAAAGGAGCGTCTCGCTGAGTACTTTGTAGCGCACTTTACCTTCTTTCTCTTTGAATGCTATACGCCGGATGATGTCATTGCGTTCAGTACCCGGCTCGAAATAATGAATGATGGCTACGTGGTTAACCGTGTCCATTTCCTGAACGATGCCATAACGCGTCGCTTTCTCGCGTTTTACCGGATCCATCTCGTCGTTAACCCATACGGTATCCGATACAGATGGCATCTGCGCCGCCAATACCATCGGCAGCAGACTCAAAACTAAAAGGATTTTTTTCATAGGTGTCATGGTGTTATTGATAACTCACTCGTTTTCATGCGGTTCCGATTGGTCCGGATCGTTCCTTCTTGCCTCATCGAACTTGGCCTTCATGGTCGGATTGCCATAGGTGAGACGCTTGATCGTCACCTCCTGCAGTTTCTTGTCGGCCATATTGAGATTATCGCCGGACTTGACGAGGTTCTCACGCACTTTGGTCAGGTGCGCAATCGTCTTATCGATCTCGTCGATGGCATCGGAGAAACGCTCATTGGCCAGTCGCACATTGCGTGTGAAACCGTCCTTGAAGGTCATCAACTTCTCTTCGAAATTGGTCACATCGACCTGTTGCGCCTTCACCAATGCCAACTCACGCTTCGCGTCCAGGCTCTTCTTACTCGTCTGGCAGAGCAGCGTGATCAGCGGAATGAAGAACTGCGGACGGATGACGTACATCTTCTCGAACCGGTGACTCATATCCACGATACCGCCGTTGTACAGTTCGCTCTCCGGCTCGAGCATGGACACTAGTACGGCGTATTCGCAGCCTTTCTTACGACGGTCGGCATCCAACTTGGCCAGGAAATCCTCGTTCTTATGCTTCGTGGCAGTCTCGTCGTTCTCATTCTTCATCTCGAACATGATCGAGATATACTCTACCCCGTCTTCACTCTTGTCGCGGAACACAAAATCGCCCTTCGTACCTTCTACCACCTCGTTGTCCTTCTCGAAGTACGCATTCGGCATGAGCGGGCGGATCAACTGGTTAAAGAGCGTGGAGCAGTGAATCTCCAGCGTCTCGCCGATCATCTTGGTCGATTGGCGCAGTTTCAGATCCTTGTAATACGCCACCTGCTCCTGCGCCGCTTTCAACTGCGCATCCATCTGCGTCCGTATCTGCGCCAACTCCTGCTCTTTCTTCATATAGGCTTCTGTGGCTTGCTGACGCACTTGGGCTACAGCTAACTGCTTCGCCTGCTCTGCCTGCTGGAGCTGCGATTGGAGTTGCTGCAGTTGTAACTGCAGTTGGGTCTGCCTCGCCTGCTCTTCAGCCTTACGACGCGCCTCTTCCGCTTGCTCACGAGCTTTCTGCGTCTGCTCCAACTCATGGATACGACGCGCCAGTTCTGTCTCAAACTCTTCGTTTTTTACTTGGCTAAGCAGCGCTGCATAGTCATTCTCGTTTACCGTAAACACATTTCCGCAGTGAGGGCATTTCAGTTCTTTCATGATTATTTCAATTTTGCGGTTGCAAAATTACTACAAATATTTGAAATATGCAAATATTACGACAAAAAAAAAGAGAGCCTAAGCGAACTTAGACTCTCTCAAAGTGGCGAGGTGACTAGCACTCTTTGTTATGACAGATAGCATCGGGCGTTTCAGGTTCGAGGGTAGCGTGCGAGACGCCGTGTTCGGCGAGTTCATGCTTGATATGTTCGGAAACCTGCGGCCAAGAAGTCAGGTCTTTAAGCACGACATGTGCCGTGAGTGCCGTTTCGGTCGTACTAATCGCCCAGATATGGATATGGTGTGCTTCTTGTACCAGTTCGTCTTCCGTCAAAAGGCGTTCTATCTCATGGCGGTCGATACCTTCGGGGATACCATCTACGGCAAGCCGTAGGCTATCGGAAAACAGTTCCCATGTGGAGATGAGAATGACAGCGGCTATGATAAGTGATACAATCGGGTCCACGATGTTCCAGCCCGTGTAATAGATGACAATACCGCTTATCACTACACCAACGGAGACGAGCGTGTCTGCCAGCATGTGCAGGAAAGCGCCGCGAACGTTCAAGTCGCTTTTCTGACCGTGCATCAGCAGCAGAGCGGTTAAACCGTTGATGAGTATTCCTACTCCCGCTGTCCATGAGACGGCGATGCCGTTCACTTGTGCAGGTTCACTGAATTTATGGATACTCTCAATGACGATTGCGCCGACCGCGACCAACAGGATGACCGCATTGAGGAGCGAGATGAGTACCGTGGATTTGCGATAACCGTAGGTAAAATGCTCGTTGCTGTGCACTTTTGCCAGACGGAAAGCAACTAATACCAGTAACAGACTGAACACATCGCTCAAATTATGCCCGGTATCGCTGAGTAGGGAGAGGCTGTTCTGCCAAAAACCGACACCTGCTTCGATGAGCACGAAGAGGACGTTCAGTACGATAGAGAAGATAAAAATGCCGTTCAACGATTGCGTTGGGGCGGTATGGTGATGATGATGTTCGTGACTCATAATTGTTGTGTTTCAAATTTGAGTGCAAAAGTACTGCTTTTACGCGATATGTGCAATACCTATTAATGGCTATTTTTGTTTCCGCACCGCAGGTAGTTATCTTTGCGCGCGCGGGCGGGCGTTCGGGGCAAGAAATACTTCTGGCTCGTGGAGAGAGTAGCATCGCACAAAAAAAGCGCCCTTGAGAAATTCTCAAAGGCGCTTCAAAGTGGCGGCTACCTACTCTCCCACAATATTCCGCAGTGCAGTACCATCGGCGATGCTGTGTGTGGGCGGCTCTGCCGCCTCTCCGCGCCACGCGCCCGTGAGCGCGCACACCGCACGCCCCACACCGTCCGAACTCCCCACCGCAGACACCGCGCGCGCCTCTGAAGCAGGCTTGGCGATGTCAAACGGAGATTAGACTGCCCGGGACATAAAAGATATGGGCTCTCTCAAAAAGAAAATATAGGGCTTTCCTTTTTTCGAGCGCCAGCGAAGAGAAGATAAAGATTGAAATTTAACAAAAGAGCCAAGCGTATAGTGCGGCTCCAATGAGGCAGGGGATAAGGCCGATAAGCATTCCCCAACAAGATTGCACAAAGTGATATTTCTTCTGATGGTAGGCGGCGTCCATGTGTTCGGTGCCCGGCAAACGGACCGCTTTCATGTTGGCGAATAACACCCAGTCCAAAAAGAAACAATCGTACCAATCAATAAAGAGCCACATGCCGTAACCGACACCAAGTGCCGACCAGAAGTTATACGCACCTGCCAACCATACCACTACCAGCAGCAATGCGAGTGCGATAAGTATTGCCATCCCTTTCTTGAGAAGGACGGTAGGTGTGAAGAACTTCGCAGGAATGCGTTCGTGGGTCTTGAAATACTCTTCCTGAATATCTTCGGGATAGTCTGCGATCCACCATACAGGGTTCTTGACGAGAGGAATGAGTATCATTGCCGTAAATGCGGCTGTCAGCACGAGTGCCTCTATAATAATTATAGTCCAGTTCATCTTCTTAATCGTTTGCGAGTGCAAAGGTAGTGATTTTTTTTGAGATATGCAAGGATTTATTTCTCATTCCGTGTATTCGGTGGAATTTTTACACCGATATACGGAAGCCTATTCATTAAAAATCGTTTGCCCATTGCGCACACGCGCGAGGGGGCGCGCGTATATACCTTATAATATATATAGAACGTAAAGTAACAAGTAAAAATACAACCGTGCGGAGCACATAAACACAGCCGTGCGAAGCACTCCTTATTAGGAAAGCCCTATATATAGACAAAGACCGTGAGGGTTACCGAACACCTTATTAAGAGAGAGCCCATAGATTTTATGCAGTCGGGCGGAATAACCGGAGTTCGGGAGTAGTCAAGCCTGCTTCAGAGGCGCGCGCGGTGTCTGCGGTGGGGAGTTCGGACGGTGTGGGGCGTGCGGTGTGCGCGCTCACGGGCGCGTGGCGCGGAGAGGCGGCAGAGCCGCCCACACACAGCATCGCCGATGGTACTGCACTGCGGAATATTGTGGGAGAGGAGGTAGCCGCCACTTTCGAGAACTCGAGGAGAAATCCCCGGGGTCTCTTGTTTTTGTGTCGGCTACGCTACTCATCTGTCTTCCTTTCAAAAAAATTGTCTGAATGAAATGAAGACCACAAGCCGCGAGTGAAACGAGCACCTTATAAAAAAGGGGGGAAAGATTTCTTTTTATAATGTGCTACGAGGGAAAAATGAAGAAATATGCATTTCGGCACGCCCCTGAAGGGTATCCACTCCGAAAAGATGGAGGAAGTAGGCCGCAAATTTTAGCAAGGACGAGTGTCCTTTATTTATGTCTGTATGGTGTACATTTATGCGAGCATATTGCACCCTATCCAGACCTCAATTTGTAGAGAAAAACTCTACTAAAGCTAAAATTTGCCAAAAAAAGCATTTTTTTTGCATTTTTTTGATTTCACTGACATGTTTTGGCAGTTTAATATAGTAATTTTGCAGCGAATTTGAAAACAACCACATTGTTTAACTGCAAAATTTTAACAACTATGGCACTTTTTGATTTCCTTTTTGGCTCAGAAGAGCGTTCAAATTTCGACATCGAAGATTACCGCAGTGTAGCTGAAGATCGTCGTTTCCGTGCACAAGGTTCCGGCAACTGGACAGACCGCGAAGATTGGGACTGTGGAGATCCAAGCGATGATGACATGTCCGGCTTCGATATTTACGAAGACAACGATTTTTAACCGGATAAATAATACAACAATGGAAAAGAATGTTTTGAGTTTAGTGATGGATACGGTAAGTATCGTCGGAATGTTTTTGGTAGCCGCTGTGCTGCTGTGTATTTAACAATTAAATCTAAGAGAATATGAAAAAGGTTTTATTATCAACTATTGCGACGGCAATGTTCTTTGCCGGATCGTTAGGGGTGTTTATATTAGTGGCATGTTCCGGTCCGAAGCCTGCAACAGAGGACGAGGCAAAAAAGGAAATAATCGTTCGAGGTGAAGCACCGAGAAAAGAACAGGTTGAGACGGTTGTTCATATTACAAATGACATTTTTTGTCACTGAGAAATAAGGAAATAATGTAAAATCACGGACTATATGCAAAATAATTTGCATATATCAAAAAAAAGTTGTACCTTTGCACGCAGTTTTGCGTGCAGAGGCGAAACAAAATAAAATTAAGCTATGGCAGAATTAAACGTAAGTAAAAAGACCATTAAGGAATTGCTTGACGCGAGCAAGGCGGATTTCTTGATTCCTGACTATCAGCGTCCCTATGCGTGGGAGGCCAACAAAGAGTGTCTGACGCTGTGGGAAGATTTGTTTGAGTTCGCTATACCGAATGGCAATGCGGAGTTGTTCAACAAGGACACCGAGGAGTACTATTTGGGTCCGATAGTGACGTTTAAGAACGATGACAACAAACTGGAAGTAATAGATGGTCAGCAACGTTTGACGACTATCATGCTTCTGCTGCGTGCGTTCTACTCCCGCTTCGGTAAGATGAAGGATGAGTTGGCTCGTCAGTTGGAGAAGAATATCGGTCGCTGCATCTGGAAAACGGATGAATATGACAGACCTGATTTCAATCGTTTGCGTATCGACTCGCAGGTAGCGACGGACAATGACAAGGAAGAATTCCTGTATATCTTGCGTGAAGGTGTTGTAGGCGAGAAGATGAAAAGCCGCTACGCGGAGAACTACCGTTATTTCCAGCAGAAGATTGAGGAGTTCGTGCAAGACTATCCTTCATATTTCCCCGCTCTGCCAAGTCGTATTCTGAATAACTGCATTATACTGCCTATTGAAGCCGACAAGCAAGATACGGCTCTGCGCATCTTCTCTACCCTGAACAACCGAGGTAAGGCGCTTTCTGATGCTGACATCTTTAAGTCGGAGTTCTATAAATACTATTCCAAGCAAGGTGAGAAAGACAAGTTCATTGAACGTTGGCGCAAGTTGGAAGAGATATGCGATAAGATCTTCAACCCGCAAAGCGGCACTCCGATGGATGAGTTATTCACGCGCTACATGTACTATGAGCGTGCCTTGCAGGGTAATAAACTGACAACCACTAAGGCTTTGCGTTCTTTCTATAGTGAGAATAACTACAAACTCTTGAAGAATGATACGACACTCGGCAATATGGAGTTGCTGGCTGACTTCTGGAAATCCGTACAAGAGCAAGACGAAGATAGATTCTCAGATAGAGTACTTCGCCGCTTGTTTGTGCTCAACTATGCGCCAAACAGCATGTGGACGTTCTTTGTATCGGTTTATTTCTTGCAGAATAAAGACGAGCAGAATATGCTGGATGATGAAAAGTTCTATAATTTCCTCTGTCGCATCACTGCTTTCATCTGGGCGTACGCTATCACGAACCCAGGTGTGAATGCGTTGCGTACACCGGTTTATGCGGAGATGGTGAACATAGTGAATGGCTTAGAAGTGGAATTTGCAGAATTCCAATTCCCGGAGGCACAAACATTCAATCAAATCAACAACTACAATTTCTTTAACGGTCGTCCTATTACCAAATCGATGTTGGTATGGTGGGCAATGGAGAACCCAAAACAAGGTCTTCCTGACTTGGATACGACTTTCGAGATTGAGCACATTTTCCCGCGTCGCAGACAAGAGGCTGAGAAATCATTGAGCTCGAATAACAAACTGGAATCGCTGGGTAATAAGGCTATCTTGGAAAAACGAATCAACATCCGTGCGGCAGACTATCGGTTGAGCGACAAGAAGCAGTATTATAATGGCTACACGAATAGCCGCAATGAGATTAAGCAGGCCACATGCAACTATGAGTTACTGAATCTTGTAGCCACCAAGACAGACTACACAGAAGCCGATATCGATGCACGTTATAAGGAGATTATAAATGCATTTATGGAGAACTTAAAGGCGAATAACCTTTTCAAGTTCGATATACGCTCAATCATGGATAAATAAGTGCTAAATAAGAAAAGTAAAAATACATTTATGTTAAAAGATACTATTCTAGCATTAGTAACTAAGTACGAGCAAAATAGATCGTACTATCGTTCGGCTCGGTTTAACGAAACTATGTTACGGCAAGAATTTCTTGATCCGCTTTTTGCCGCATTGGGTTGGGATATCACGAATGCCGCCGGCAAAAGTACTGCTGAACGTGAAGTTTTGTTAGAGGAGGCTCTCCGTGCTAATGCTGCCACGCATAGCAAAAAGCCGGATTACACTTTCAGACTATTTAGCGAGCGTAAGTTCTTCTTGGAAGCGAAGAAACCTTGTGTTCATATTGACGAAGAAAACGATCCTGCCAAACAGGTGCGTAGATATGGATTTACTGCCGGACTGAAAATATCCGTTCTATCTAATTTTGAAGACCTGTATATCTATGATACATCAGCAGCGGTAAACGATACCGACACAAATCAAACTGCTCAAATAAAGCATTACCATTACACGGACTATGTAGAAGCGGTAGAAGAATTAAATGCACTTCTTGGCAAAGAGGCTGTATATAGTGGAGCATTCGATGAGCAGTGGAAAGATATTGCTTCAAACATAGACTATATTTCCGTCGATAAATTATTCTTGCAACAAATCAATGAATGGCGATTATTGTTAGGAAAGGAAATTGTGACATATATCCCAAACATTGATATAGATGAACTGGGTGATGTCGTTCAAAGTTATATCAACAAAATATTATTCTTGCGCGTTTGTGAAGATCGCAACATTGAGGTATATCAACGGCTGTTACAAATAGCCGATAATCAAAGCCACTTGGAACTGGTCGCCAAATTCCGAGAGGCTGACAGGAAATATAATTCCGGTCTATTTGAGCAAAAGCTATCAGATGAAGTTATCGGTAATGTAAGTTCATCATTTTGGACTATTATCCGGCAATTATATTTCCCTGCAAGCGCATATTCTTTTGCAGTATTGTCATCCGATATTTTAGGACGCATTTATGAGATCTTCATTTCTCAGAGATTAGCAAAATCGGGCAATGAGTTAGTACTGGTCAATAAACCGGAAAATGTGGATAGGGATATTGTTACCACTCCCACATTTATCGTCAAGGAGATACTTCGTCAATCCATGCAAGAGCCTCTTTCACGCAAGGATGAAGCAGGAATCTTATTGACTAAATGCGCGGATATTGCTTGCGGTTCGGGTGCTTTCTTACTCGAAGCTTATCAGTTGCTTTGCGATACCCTTGTAGATTGGTATATGATCCACGACCCGAATAAATTGATTCAGGTTGGTACAAACACGTACAAGTTACCGTTTGACCTCAAGCGGGCTTTATTGACGCAGTGTATCTTTGGCGTAGATAAAGACTATAATGCAGTAGAGGCGTGTAAATTCGGCTTGTTATTGAAACTATTGGAAGGAGAAGATGACGCCACATTAGCGACTTATCATCCGATTTTGCCGAACTTAGAGGCAAACATCTTTTTTGGCAATAGTTTATTGTCTTCCCAAGAGGTGTCCGACGATTTGGCCGTCAATATCAATCCGTTTGATTTTGGCACTATGCAGTTTGACTTCATCGTTGGCAATCCGCCATATATGAAGACAGAGGACATAAAACTATTTACTCCACAGGAATATCGCTTGTATCCGTCAAAATATCAAAGCGCATATAAACAATACGATAAGTATTTCCTTTTCATAGAAAGAGCATATGAACTACTCAAAAATGATGGCATCTTAGGCTATATCGTTCCGAGTAAGTTTATGAAAGTTGGTGCCGGACAAAAACTACGTGCGCACATAATACGTACGCAAAGTTTGAAATCCATCACATCGTTTGGTGCTTATCAAGTTTTTGCCGATAAATCCAACTACACATGTATTCTTATCCTCCAGAAGAAAGCTCAAAACCAATTTGCCTATACAGAAATCACGAATTTTACCAAATGGAAAGTGCGTGATAATGCAAATGGAGCAAGTACGGGGACAAGAAATACTGCTGCATTTAATGGCAATACATGGGTGCTATGTTCCGATACATTGACGCAAGTATTAGCGTCTATTCAGGGACAAAGTCGAAGCCTTGCAGAAATAGTAGGTGACGATCATATTTTCAATGGTATTCAGACAAGCGCCAACAATGAATATATCTTCCAGCCGACGCGCGAAGACACGAAATGCTATTACTTTACATATCAGGGTCAAGAATACAAAGTTGAAAAGGCTGTTACAAAACCATATTTCAAAACGGCACGCGGTATTGATGCATTGAATACGTATCGGATATTCAAACCCAATGCACGAGTAATCTTCCCCTATAAAAAGCGCAATCAACACTTGGATATTATTCCGTTAACAACCATTCAAAGGCAATATCCAAATCTATATCATTATTTGCAAGTAATTAAGAGCAAACTAAATAGTCCTTCTCGTGATATACAACCCGCACCAAGCACTAACAATGAATGGCATCGTTATGGCAGGCATCAGAGCCTCGAAGCTTGTGAGATCAACGAAAAAATGATTGTGGGTGTATTGTCTCAAAGCGAGAAATATGCCGTTGACACCAAAGGCACACTGGTTTCTTCCGGTGGCACCGCTGGATATTGCTTGGTTAGTGTACCGGATGGTAACCCATACTCCATTTATTATATTCAAGCCATACTTGGTTCGGTGCAAGGCGAATGGTTGGCTTCTCTATACGGAGAAATATTCCGCGGAGGATTTATTGCACGTGGCACAAAGGTTCTTAAACAAATGCCTATTCGCACCATTGATTTTAGCAACGTAGTAGAAAAACAAGCACATGATGGTATAGTCGACAGACAAAAGCGCTTGATTGCATTAGGTGACAAGATAGCACAAAATGCAGGAAACGCACGCAAGTTGACGCCGCTGCAAAGACAGTTTGACGCGCTAAAGACAGAACAGCAGCAAGCCATAAATGCCCTTTATGGCATGGACGAACAAACTGCATCACTTATCCCTGTAATTAAAGATTTATATGCAACTGATTAACGAAGCATCATCTGAAAAGCTGAGAGGAGCATATTACACTCCTCCTAAAATAGCTTCTTTCATCCTTCATTGGGGTATCAATGGAGGACATGATGCTGATATCCTTGAACCCAGTTGCGGAGATGGCGTCTTCCTTGAATGTATGCGCGATGAGCAGATGCTTTTCCACTCGGTAACAGCTGTGGAGTTCGAAGAGCCGGAAGCACAGAAAGCTCGCACGATTGGATTGCATGATTCGGAAGTAATCACCTCAGATTTCCATCAATATTGCCTGAATTGCAATAAGAAATTTGATTTGGTGGTTGGAAACCCGCCATTTATCAGATACCAGTATTACGATAACCAACAGCAAGAATTAGCAGCAGAGATATTCAAAAATGTAGGACTGAAACGCTCCCGCTTAACAAACTCGTGGGTGACATTTGTTATAGGCAGTAGTCTATTGTTGAAAGAGCATGGTAAAATAGGCTTTGTGCTTCCTTCTGAACTTTTGCAAGTTAGTTATGCTAAACAATTGAGACACTATCTATCCACAACCTTCAACAAAATCAACATCATTTCTTTCGCCAATTTAGTGTTTGAAGAGATTCAACAGGAAGTGGTTTTGTTGTTGTGCGAAAAGAATGGCTCGGACGAGCACCTGATAGAGCATATTGAGGTAAAAGATGCAGATGCACTATCGCAATTAGACCCGCATCAATTAAAGTTCCCAACAAAGAAGATAGATTTTCACACAGACAAATGGACTTACTATTTCTTGGACGCTAAAGAGTTGGCATTATTAGAGAAAGTCAGGAATTCAGATATGCCGACCATCTCTTCGTTTGCAGATGTTGAGGTCGGAATTACAACAGGAGCCAATAACTATTTTACCGTACCTGATTCTGTAGTGAAGATGTATCAACTACAAGAGTATGCACGTCCCATGGTGGGAAGAAGCGTACAAGTGAATAGTTTATGCTTCACTCCGAAGGATTGGCAAAACAATGTTACTGCCGAAGCAAAAGCACATCTGCTTGTATTCTCTCCCGATGCTAAAACGAAAGGTAACGATGGTGTAAGAACATATCTCGAAAACGGAGAAGCAGAAGGTATAAACAAGGGATATAAAACCGGCATCCGTGATGACTGGTATGTAATACCATCTATCAAACTGTCGGATGCTTTGTTCCTACGTAGGAATTATATGTATCCGAAGTTTGTACTGAATGAAGCAAAAGCATATACAACTGATACTATGCACCGCGTCTTCATCCATGAAGGTGTGAATAAAAAAGCATTGGTAGCTAGTTATTATAATTCTCTTTCATTTGCTTTTGCTGAGATTCTTGGTCGAAATTTTGGTGGCGGTTGTTTGGAGATGATGCCGAGTGAAGTGGAAGGCATTTATTTACCTTATCGCGAGGAGAATGCTACGTTATTTGACAGAATAGACCAATTGTTACGAGATAAGAAAACGCCCGATGAGATTCTGGATATTACCGACGAAATCTTATTGCGTCAAGGTATGGGCTTCTCAGAAGATGAAGTTAAAACAGCACGCTCAATATGGAAAAAGCTCATCGAAAGGCGGCTTACTCGTGAAGCACTTGAACCTGCGAAGAAAGAGAAAAAGCCGAAAGAACTGATTGAGGCATTGGATTTATTCTCGGTGTTAGAACAATACCCAGATGAGATTGTCAACAATACAACAGAAGAGAGACAACCAGATGAAGAAGATTTAGATGTTTCAAAGAATCTGCTTATATCTTTGGTTAAGGCAGACAATATGGAGCAGTATCTGGATCAGACCGCAAAGATATACTACACCGGCAAGAAGTTCCCTTCAACAGTTGCTCTTAATAAGTTGTACTACTTTATGCCATATATTAAGGGACAAGGAGTGCGCGATTTGTACTTCATCAAGATTGCACGTGTTGGCACTCGCAAAGAAGGACAGCCGGATAATGATCCGAACGATTTCAGACTTGTGTTTGAAATTGAATTTGTTAAGCAGTTATTCCCAAATTACAAGAAAGTACGCCTTGATATTTGGCAAACGTTCAAGGATACGACTTTAGAAGCAATATTGAATAATTAACTTATTAGGCGAAATATTATGAGATGGTTTTCTGAACGATATGGTTATACAAAGCCCTCAGATGTAATTATAAGAGAACAAATAACAAAGGAAATTCAGAATGCAATATGTTCTGCATTTGATGTTTTGGCGAGTTTATTTACTAAAGCAGGTGCTCCATATGGAGAATTTGATTATATTGATCTGGAGAGATTTTTATGGACTCAAGTCTTGAATGAAAGGGAAAGTAAATTTTCAGAAGGTCGTAATTATCGTATAGTTTCGACTTGGTTTATTGAGGACTCGACAAAACAATGGTATGAAAAATTAGATCTTTTAGAAAAGGTTATTAATTATTTAGAACAATGTAGTCATAATATTGAAAAGCACTATTATTGGTCTGTTAAAAGAGATTTCACGGAGCGCCTTAATGCTGATTTTGAGCGTTTGCATTATGCATATCGTATAGTTGATAATAAGATTGTAGAAATTAGTTCTAAAGAAGAAATTGAGTCTATAGAAAAAGCATTAGCTGATTCTCCGTCAAATATCCGAGAGCATTTAAATAAGGCTTTAGAGCATTATTCAAAAAGACCAGAAGGAGACTATCGAAACTCCATCAAGGAATCAATATCTGCGGTAGAGGCTTGGTGTCGCGAAAAAACAGGAGAGTCAACATTGGGACCTGCATTGAGTAAATTAGAGAAAAACGGTATAGTTCTTCATCCTATGCTTAAACAAGCATTTGATAAATTATATATCTATACAAATCATAAAGAAACGGGTATACGTCACGCATTAATGGACGAAACAGGAACATACACGCCCAAAGCAGAAGAAGCAATGTTTATGATTATTTCCTGTTGCGCATTTATAAATTATTTGAATGTGAAACAAAAGTAGGTTGCACCCAGCACTATCGGTAAATTAAATAAATAGAATAAAGAAATCACAATGCTCTTGGCAATTTTACAATGCGAAATATAGCAATAGAATATAAAGTTATTAAAGTTGGGGACACTGCACAAAGCGGAGACGTAATAGTAAAAGCACGCCCAGATGAAGTGAGCGAAGCCGCTATTAGGAATGATGCCCGACTATTAGAAATAGATGTCGCAGATAGAATCGCATTTTGTTTGATGAACAACGAGTGTCTTGCTCATCATTCTGAGATATTTAATAAAGCTGGAAAATTTATTTTTGATTTATCGTTGCCAGAAGGATGTTCCTTATTGAATTGGGCATCCAATACAGTTATAGAATTCAAATATAGGTTAATGCCGGATACAATATATCAATCTATTGAGACCGCAAAGAGATGGAAATTAGACAAACAATCAAAACCGTTGACTATCGTTATTATTAGTAAAGATACTATTAACGGTCGCAAAAAGAAGGATGGTGGAATAAGAATAGAGCCGAATATTATCTTCTATAATGATAGAGACTTTTTAGCATATGCAGATACTATCATCCAGAATCAAGAGAAAATACTCAAAGAACGTGAGAAAAAGAAAATCAAAAGAACACAGACGGAGTATTTGCATCAGCTATTTGATAGTAGAGAAAATTTACTAAAACGTGCCAAAGTTGCTTTTGAAAAAGGACGAGTTTCTTTGTTTTTAGGGGCAGGAGTTTCAATTGATGCAGGATTGCCCAATTGGAATGATTTATTGAAAGGTGTGTTTGAAAATAAGGAAGAAAAGCCATATTCATATTTATCAGATAGAAATATTGATGCTATTCTTAAAACATGTGACAATTCCAATATCATTGCCGGAAGGTATGCGTATAATGGATTTGGTGACGAGGATCCTTTTCGGAGAAGAATCAAAGAAGTTCTATATAAATCAAAAAAGTCATCTTCTGAATTGGTTAATGCAATTTGTGAGGCAATAGCTTCTGATAAAGAAAAAAGAATTGCAAATATCATCACCTATAATTATGATGATTTGATAGAAATGGGCTTGGATGATCATGGATATAAAGACTATTATTCCGTATATGGAAAGAATAGAAATACATCTAAATATCTGCAAATCTATCATGTGCATGGAATGATTACACAACGATTCGGAATTATGTCAACTCCAATATTAAGCGAGAAAGATTATCATACTTTATATAGGAATAACCATAACTGGGCAAATGTCGTGCAATTGTATTCGATGAACACAATGACGTGCTTCTTTATTGGAATGTCACTCACTGACCCAAATCTACGAAGATTGCTGGATTTTTCATTCTCAGATGAGGGACCTTCTAAAGCAGATATAAACCAATGTCCACATTTTGCATTTTTGCAACGTAAAGCATTAGGGGGAGACAAACGAGTAAAAGTAAATCAGGAGCATTGGAAGGTACAGGAGCAAATGTTGCGAGAATTTGGTATCAATGTGATATGGTATGATGAACATAGCGAATTACCTGATTTGATTCGGAAAATTATGATGTCAGCAGAAGAGAAAGAGCGGAATAAATAATTATGCCCTGTCCACATAATAAAGCATGAATAGATTAGTTCTCATAGGAAATGGCTTTGATTTAGCGCATAAACTTCCGACTAGTTATGCGGACTTTATCAATTGGTACTGGGACAAACGGATGATTGGTTTTAACAAAGACTACAGCGACGTCTCAGAAGATTTGTTGTGTCGTTTTAGAATTCTCAACAATAAGAGAGAAGAACGTGAGACGTGGAGCACTTTAGCCTTTGCCCATAGTTACTTTAGATCCATTCCTGCGCTTGGAAAAGAATATGTTGGCAAAGATGTTATTGCATCTATCATTGAGGATACAGACTATTTCGAGACCAAATTTTCTCCACTCTTTGAACGAATTATAAAAGGTTTAGAATCAAAAACATGGGCGGGTATCGAGCAAGATTACTATGATTTACTGAAAGAATATGCGTTCCGAGACTCAACGGTTAATCCCAACGAGCCGCCGATAAAAGCACTCAACCAACAGTTGCGTTATTTGCAACAGTTGCTTGTGGAGTATCTGACGGAAGTATGTTCACAAAAACCGGATAAGATAGAAAGCATTGAGGATGCCATATACGCTCCATTTGTAAAAGAAGATATGTCTATTGAAGGAGAGAAAGAATGGGAAAAACATTTGGAGTACTGGAAAGGAACAACTCTAAAAGACGATGGTCCTATTGAGGAAAAGATAGATAAATTCGGTTGGGATTATGAGCGCGCGATGCATAGAATCAATATTTGGAAAGAGTCTCCTAAGACAAGTACCATTCCAGAGGCTTTCTATCTTCCGAATGACATCATGTTCTTGAATTTTAATTATACCGATACTGCTCAATTATACATCAAACCACGATACAGGAACCAAGAAAACCACATTCACGGACAGATAAGTGCCCCCAAGAGCATTATCTTTGGCTATGGAGACGAGTTGGATGATAAGTTCAAGGAACTGAAAGCGCACAAGAATAATGCGTGCTTGTCTCATGTGAAATCTATTCGCTATCTGGAAGCGCCGAACTACAGGCAGATGCTATCCTTTATCGAATCGGAGCCTTTCCAAGTGCTCATCATGGGACACTCGTGCGGCAACTCTGACCGAACATTGCTAAACACCATATTTGAGCACCCGAATTGCGTATCCATCAAGCCGTATTATTATGTAACGGACAAAGAGAAGGGAACAGATAACTATATCGAACTTGTGCAACATATCAGCCGCAATTTCAACGATATGAAATTAATGCGTGACCGCGTTGTGAATAAGACACAATGCGAACCGCTGGTGGAAGAATGAATTATAAATCACATGAAACGACTATTTCCAATACTTTTTGCATGTGTGATGACTTCCTTTATCTCCTGTGAACGGTCAATGGGAGGAGGAGATGAACCGACACCAACCGAGAATCCGACAACTATACAACAGTCGCTGATAAAAGGCACTTGGGAATGTCAGTTGAATGGGGTGAAAATGACGTTCAACTTTGGTGAAAGCAGCGTAGAATATAAGTATTACATTGAATTATATAACGCAACAGCCACCTATAAAGGGACATATACGATTCGAGCAAACAACATCGCACTTGATTTTACAAGTCTGACAACAAAAAATAGTTCCGGTATCGAGTACTATGCTCCTGACAAAATGCCGAAAGAAGCGGAGTTGAAAGACGATAAAACAATCTTATATATAGACAACATATATAAACGCAAATATCTATGCCCTGTCCACATAACCGTATTGAATGTCCATGTCCAAAAGATTGCCCTCGGCACGGAAAGTGCTGTGAGTGTGTGAAGCATCATCGGGAACACGGAAAAAAACTGCCGGTGTGCCTAAGAAGAATTGAGTGGGAGAAATAAGACTTGGTATAGCGGCGAGGAGTAGACAACAAAGGGAGAGAAGAATACGAAATAACAATTTGATATTGCATGAATTGGACGGAGATAAGACCACTGAATGGCTCACAAAACGACGGCTTTGAGGAATTAGTGTGCCAATTAGCAAATAAAGAACTGATTCCGGATAAGAAGCAATTTGTTCGCAACGGCAAACCAGATGCCGGTGTAGAATGCTATTGGGTCTTAAACGATGATAAAGAAGTTGCATGGCAAGCAAAATATTTTACAACATCGTTTTCAAATACACAATGGGGAGAAATAGATAGCTCAGTTAGAACTGCTTTAGCCAAACATCCAAAACTAACAAAATATGTTATCGCTTTTCCAATTAACCCACCAGATGCTAGATTAGACGGACAAAAATCAATGCGCGAAAAATGGAACGAAAGAGTGTCTAAATGGCAAGGTTGGGCGGCTCAGAAAAGCATGTCCGTTGAATTTGTTCATTGGTGGGAATCTGATATCATTGAACGCTTGCAATTGCCGGATAATGCAGGCATGTTCTATTTTTGGTTCCATCAGCAAGAATTCACATCAGATTGGTTTAACCATAGCAATAAAAAATCCATAGCGGATTTAGGTGTTCGTTATACACCTGAATTAAACGTAGAATTAGATATAGCTAAAATATTTGATGGTTTATTCAGGGATAGTAGATTTTATGATTTATTATATACTTCCTTAGATAATTTGTTAATAGCCGGTGATAAAGTATTGAAATATTGCAAAGGCTTGACGACTTATAATGAGAGTATATCAAGTAACATGAGCAAGTTAGTCAATACTTTTGATATTAAAAATCTAAATCGTAACCATTTGCAAATTCCGATACAACAATATTGCAATATCATTAGCGATTTTTCAGATTGTTGTGATAGGATTATGAATTATTATATTGAAGAAGAAGGGAAAGTACAAAAAGAACTCAATGAATACCGCTTCTATCACAAATATGGATCTGAAATACATTATGTACGTGGTCTGCAAGAATCTCTCTATACATTTAGTCAATTTGTCAATAGTGCGACATGCAAATTAGCAAACACACCTATTTTGCTGTTGGAAGGGGATGCCGGTGTAGGTAAGTCCCACTTGTTTGCAGATGTCGTTAAAAATGCTGATAAAGGTTCTGCAATCCTGTTATTAGGGCAGTATTTCACATCTCAGGATAGTCCATGGACACAAATAAAAAGAATCTGTGATATAAACTGCTCCGAAGATGAGTTTTTGGGAGCGCTTAATGCCAAAGCGGAGTCAGAACAAAGAAGAATCGTTCTATTTATTGATGCTGCGAATGAAGGGAATGGTAAATCATTTTGGAAAAGCTATATCAATGGTTTTATTACAACGATTTCAAAATATGAATGGCTTGGTTTAGCCATATCGGTGCGCTCATCATATACTAAGTTATTATTCCCGGAAGACAGCGTAAATCGTTTTATACGATATAAACATGAAGGGTTTGGGCAGAAAGAGGGTGAAGCTATACATTTATATTTTAAGGCATATGATATACCACTGCCAGATACTCCTATTCTTCAAACGGAATTTCAAAATCCGTTATTCTTAAAATTATTTTGCATCGGGCAGAAGAATAATCGTAACAGAATAGGAGTATCGCCTATTTATCATTTAGATGCTATAATAAATAATTACATATCGGGGATTGAAAATCAATTGGCAGAAAGGTTGCATTATAATGCAAGTCTCAATATTGTTGAGAAAGCAATTAATACATTTATAGGTTATATGGTTATCAACAATAAAGCCATTATAACCTATGAAGAGGTCTATCTCGAATTAGATACGATTTGTACAAAATATCATATTAATAATTCTCTATTAGAAGAATTGATTTCTGAAGGAATATTTATCAAAAATATTGCATATAATGGAATAGAATATGTGTATTTTGCATATGAACGTCTCGGCGATTATTTAACAGCGAAACACTTATTAGAGAAAACAAGCAATATAGAGAATGCATTTGTTGAGGGAGGAGAATTATTTAATTATGTGAGAGACATAAATGCATGCATGCAAAATCAAGGACTAATAGATGCATTCAGCATCCTTGTTCCAACGTTAACTGGAAGGGAATTTTTTGAATGCGTCCCTCATGTTAAGGATTACTATGCAATAGCTGAGAGTTTTATTAAATCTTTGTTATGGCGTCATATAGAGCAGTTATCAGATGAAGTCCGAACTTATCTAATGTCCATTAATGATAGAGGACTACATCAATTATTTTGGAATATTTGCCTATCTATTTCAACAATTCCAAATCATGCTTTTAATGCAAACTTCTTGCACCAACATTTAAGCAAATTTACTTTAGCAGATAGAGATCGTTGGTGGATTCCTTTTCTAAAATTTCAATGGCTATATGATTCACCTACGAAAACACTTATTAATTGGGCTTGGTCATTTGAAAATATATCGTATATAAGTAATGAATCTGTAAAACTGGCGGCAATCACATTATCTTGGTTTTTGGCAAGTACAAACAGAAACCTTCGAGATAGCTCTACGAAAGCATTAATATGTTTATTAAAAAGAAGAACAAGTGTTTTAATAGATGTATTAAGGTTATTTGAGAATGTTAATGACCCATATATTTATGAGCGTTTATATGCAGTTGCATTTGGATGTGCAGTGCGGTTAGAAAATAAGCAAGAACTGACTGAATTAAGTCAATATGTATATGACACAGTTTTTAAAGAAAAGGAGGAAGTATATCCGCATATCTTACTGAGGGATTACGCCCGAGAAATTATTGAATATGCTAATTATAAAGGATGCGCCTTATCTTTCCCGATAGAGGAAGTGCGCCCTCCATATCATAGCATTTTGCCTAAGAAATTTCCATCGAATGAAAAAATAGACGCAAAATACAAGTTGGATTATCAGGCAAAGGATTTCAAGGACTACCATTATTCTCAAAATAGTATTCTACATTCTATGGTTACAGAATATGGGCGAGGTACTGGTAGTTACGGTGATTTTGGCCGCTATGTATTTCAAGCAGGACTAAGTTGTTTTGATGTCAATTATGATGGATTAAGTAATTATGCCCTCAAATTGATATTTGAAAAATATGGCTATGATAAAGAAAAACATGGTAAATTTGATAGAGAAGTAGGAAGTTCTTCTTGGCAAAATAGCGGAATTCATAACGAGCGAATAGGCAAAAAATATCAGTGGCTTGCTTATTACGAATTGCTAGCACGCGTTTCTGATAATTGTCAAAAACATGAAGATTCTTTTTCCGATAAGATAGAGCCTTATAATGGTCCATGGAATCCCTATGTCCGAGATATTGACCCAACTATCTTGATTCACAATACCGGAGATTTTCATGTGGTACATCCACAGTACTGGTGGGAAGTTGCGTCTGAGTTTAATATGGACGAAGACAATAAAACTTGGATGACTCATAAAGACGATTTACCTTCGCCAGACAGATTGATTGATATTTCTGATGACAATGGTGAAGAATGGTTGGCATTAGAGTACCATCCAGAATGGGATGAAGAAAAGCATCTTGGAGAAGAAAAATATGACTCACCCAAGAAAAGAGTTTGGTATCAAATCCGAAGTTATTTAGTAAAGGAAGAAGATTATCAAAAGGTTATAGACTGGATTAATGGAAAGAATTTCCGTGGAAGATGGATGCCCGAGAAAACTGATTGGTACGAATTGTTCAATAGAGAATACTATTGGTCTCCCGGATTCCAAGAATTTAATAAAAGGTATATAGAAGAAACAGAAAGTTCAGAAGAGTTTCAACTTAACGACAATGTAACTGGTTCATATATAGCGAATTGCCATGTAACGACCAAAGCTTATTTCTGGGAAGAAGAATTTGATCATTCAAAAGAAGAAGCTTTTTATATTATCATACCGTCGAAGTTAATATATGACCAAATGCATCTTCACAACTCTGATAAAGAAGGTGAATTTGTCGATGCAGACAATAATATAATATGCTTTGATCCTTCCGTGTATAATAACTCGTTTTCTGCGTTACTTATAAAGAAACAACCTTTTTTAGAGTTCATAAGAAACAATCATCTAAAGATTATTTGGACTCTATTAAGTGAAAAACAGATTATTGGAGGACATAGTTTTGCTGCGAATGAGAATCCTTCGCCACTTGATATTAGCGGTGTATATTACATGGATGATGATTATAAAGTTCAAGGTGATTTTGCAATTCATTCTCCAGAGGAACTAATGTATAGAGCCACCCAAAATGAAGACGATGACATATACGAATTTGATGAGATAGATGAGATAGATGGATTAATCAAATTGGCCATCAAGAAAAAGGACAATAAAAATAATAATGAGTAAGTGAAAAAATATAACTATATGGCCCAACAATTACAAATACGCAACTCAACTGCTGAGTTTCTGATCTTTCAAGCAGAGGACAAGGCGCAAGGCGTGCAGGTTTATTATCAAGATGAAATGATCTGGGCGACGCAAGAAGCGATAGCTACGCTTTTTGACAAGGGGCGTTCCACTATTACTGAACATCTGCGGAATATATTTGAAAGCGGAGAATTAGATCAAAATTCAGTATGTCGGAAATTCCGACACACTGCCGCTAAAATCAACTACCGAGGAATACTCGGATGTTTGAAACGAAGCGAGAAGATGGTCGTTTACAAAATGGAGATAACCACTCAACAAGAGGTATAACCTATGTCCGTATTACAATACAACAAATACATTTGGCTGGTGGATACGATCCGCAGTGCGGGGAAGATAACGAAAGAGGATATTGACCGCAAGTGGGTCAGTTCGTCTTATAACGAGAACCATGAGAGCCGGTTCCCTGAACGGACGTTCTTTCGGTGCAAGAACGACATCCTGTCTCTGTTCGACATCGAGATAAAATGCGACCGTGCCAACGGGAGCGTCTATTACATCGAAGATAGCGACAGCAACAGTCAGACCAAACAATGGTTGCTGAGCCAGTTCGCGATGAGTCAGTCGCTGGATGCCAGCCGTGAGTTGCGCGATTGTATCCTATACGAGCCTATTCCTGCCGGTACGGAGTACCTGACAACCATCGTGGATGCCATCCGTGACAGCCGAATGCTGCATGTGACGCACCTGCGTTTTGACAGCACCGAAGCGCCGCATATCTTCTTCTTTGCGCCGCTGTGTCTAAAAGTGTTCAAGCAGCGTTGGTATATGTTAGGGTATGTGGAAGAACTGGTCGATACCGGCAAACCGGCATCCAAAGAACCGAAGATGTATGCCCTTGACCGCGTGCATCATCTGGAGTTGCTGGATCGACATTTCAAACGTCCGAAGAACTTTGATGCGCAAGCATATTTTGCCAATTTCTATGGTGTGTTCTGCGGGCCACAATACAAGCCGGAGTTCATCCGTGCGCGTGTGCAACCGTTGTCGGCGAAATATATGCGGTCACTGCCTTTGCACCACAGTCAGAAAGAGGTGGAGCCGTGCGTGTTTGAGTGGTACATTGCGCCGACGTTGGATTTCATACAGCAGTTACGGACGTACGGAAGCGAGTTGGAGATATTGGCGCCGCAGTCGTTACGGGAAAAGTTTGCAGACGAAGCAAAGGCGTTGAGCAAATTGTATGTATAAGGGAAGCCGCACATGAATGAGCGGTGCATAAACGCTATATAAACCGGCATTAAATGCCGGGAAAATAGACGAAGAAAGAGAAAAGTGCGACGAAATCGCACTTTTTTTTATTTTTCCATTGTCACTGACGAGTTTTGGCAGTAAGAAGCAGTATCTTTGCAGCCGAAATTGGAGTCATGCCTATCAAGGTACAAAAAAACAGTAAGGGAAAAGAACAATGATGTAGTGAAACGCGCACATATCTATGAATGGTGAACACAACCAATATGCTACGCTCTCGCGTCGGCAGGTTGCGCTCTTTGAGCGTAACCCTGTTTGTGGTTTGTGCTATCGGATTTGCATGGATATGTGTGAGGAGTACGGAGGTATCAACTTTGAACTCCTCGACAGCATTGTGCTGGCTGACAACCTCTGTGAGCAGATCTTGCAAGACCAGTGGAACCTCAATGGGGTTGAATACTACTTCGGTTGGGTGCGCAATAGGCTTGGCAACTCTCAACCGGCTGTCGTCTGCACCTTTGCCACCACCTGCGTCACGCTCTCCTGCATCGAAGGTCTGCCGGAACCCGTTTATCAACTGGCGCACGACTTGCGTGGACTGATAATAGGTGAAGGGAACGAGTTGTATTACAATCTCTCTTCTGCTGCATATCGCCAGGACATCATCCTTACCGCTGATTCCTACGGTGTTCCGCCACCCAAGCCCGATGCGCTCATTCAGATAGAGCAACTAGAGCAAGCCAATGCGCAATTAACCTACGAAGTATCAACATTAAAAAAACAACTTAAAATGAAAGACCAACAATCAACAGGTGGTACCACCATCAATTGCAAGACCTACATCGCCGAACTGAACAATGACATCCACGACAATCATAATTGTCAGATTTATGCCGTGCCGACTGATGAACGGTTAACGAATGAGCGAATGAACGAATTAACGAGTGAAAGAGTTAGCGAATTAGGGAATGAGCGGGTTAAGAAACTATTCTGCAATGCGTACGGAGATGAGGACATCCAGCGTACAGAAGAGGAAAAGCAACGTGTGAAACGATATATTGCCGACCATAATCTGGGTAATCGGCAGTTGGATAGCGCACGCGATAATCCGCTGAACCGGATGGCAGTTTGTTTCTGCGCCAAGTGGCAGAGTTTGCGCTATATCGGTCAACCGGCAAGTGCTACGGCGTTGCTGCGGTTTCTATCTGATGACTGTGGGATAGAGTTGGCGACCGAACCTAAACCGATAGCCAACGTCCTTGCCAAAATGCTGAAAGCAGACAAGGATAAAGACACTTTCTATGACGTGTGCGAGTATTTTTAACGGCGCACATTGACGCACAAGCATTTTTCTAAAAATATCGTTTAGCCCTTATTTTTTCAAGCACTCCGACGGGGTGCTTTTTTTGTGTCCGTGTGCCGCACATTGCCGCACATCGGCACACCGTTACAGAACCAGTACTTTTGCATCGCTTTTTCGGAAACGGCAAGCTCTCGAGGTGAGAGAACCGACATCCCTCCGGAAAGCAATGCAAATGAAAAACGTAGTAAATCGTGCCCTTGTGGCTAAGAAGAAAAAAAGAAATTATCCACGGCTTGCGCCGGAGGAGATCCAACAGAAGATTCAGCAGATGGGTCTCCAGTTATGTGAAGGAGTAGTACCGCGCCAAGGCAGAGTGAAACTCTATTGCTCCATTCAAGGTCTGTTCTTCACGCACTCACGCAGAGGGCTGAACCAGATTAAGCCCTTTGTGACCAAGAACTTTCGGTATAAGCCGAACGTCCATTCCAATTACCCGCGATTGTGTGCATTCGTAGGCAACCCCTATTGTCACCTGCTTGTCGCCAAAGCTTGGCTTGGTCCCAAACCCGGACCGGATTATGTTCTGGATCACATCAATGGCAATATCCTTGATTGTCGCGTGGAAAACCTGCAATGGGTGACCGTTGCCGAGAATGTCAAACGAGCGAGGCTGCTGCGCGTGCTGCGGAGTATCGGACGTGACCCACGCAAGATGGGACGTGAAGAGCTGCTGACGATTTTCAGCAAGTACGAGTTCGAAGATCCGGCAAAGCGGATGGAATATGAGATGACGCATCACATGGAGTGCTAAACCGACATCAGATGTCGGACTAATTGACAAAGAAAAAAATAATCTGTCCGATAATATCGGACGCAAACAACAAAGTATTATGAAAGCAATCAATTTAACATCAGCTCTTATCGAAGCTAACAATATCAACCTGAACGGTGCAGACGCATTAGTGGAAACCTCAGTACTCAAACAACTCATTGAATCGTGCAAAGCGCGCGTTGAGGAACTGGAGCCGGAAGCCAAGAAACTTGCGGAAGCGGAATTGGCGAAAACAGGAGCCAAGAAAGGCAAGTTTGAGCACGCCGGACATCACTACACATTGGACAAAGACCAAGTGTTTGACCTCGTTGGCAAGCCGCAGAAATACACCATGCCGGAAGCGGTCACCTACCGTCAGAAAGCCAAAGAGCAAAAGGCACTCAAAGACCAATCATCCGTGCTGACAAAGGAAATGAAAGCCATCTATGATGCCTTCCCCATCACGCACCCGAACATCACGCCGGACGAGGAAAAGAAAACCCTGAAATGTTTGGACTAAAAAGAAAGGGCATAAGAAAAAGTAAGCAAAAAGAATTAGAAAGAAAAAACTTCCCCCTCCTCTACACACGTTGTAGGGGATTGGGGGAGGAAAATTAAAGAAGTTATGAAGAAAGATTCTTTTGAGGTTATTTGGGCGTTTCTGGCTCCTGATGAGCAGCAGTTCGGCAACCGGAAAGAGGCTTGCAGGCGGCTTTGGAGCACGATTCCGATACCAAAACAGCGGCAGATATACGCGACGTTCGTCTGGCAGCGAGAGCAGCGGATTGAGATTGAGGAAAATCCGTATTTCGCCATCTCCCACTGCAATCCGAGACCGTTCAACTATAACGGGTCGAACGTGGGTTTGCCGAACGACACGAAGTTGTTCATAGCCAAGTACGGCGAACATTACGGGGTTTATAGCAAACTCGATACGGAAGCTTTTGAGATGGAAGACCGCAAAGCGTTTAACTAGCTTGGCCTAAGACTCGTGCGACTACGGGCACAGCCCTTGTAAAGCACTACGTCTTGACCTACGCTTTCCCCACAAATTAAAATTTGTCGGGGACCCCAAATAAAATAATATGAAATCTAAAACTAAATCGGAATTGGCAAAGGCAGCGGGGGTGAGTGAAAGAACGTTGAGACGATGGTTGGCAGAGCCTTATATGCGAAAGCAACTGAGACCGTTTCACCTCAAAAAGAGACAGCGCACCCTACCTGCCAGAGCCGTTCAAAAAATCTGTGAGCACTATGTTATTGAAATTGATTAAAACGAGACAATATATCTCCGGCAGTCATTGCGAGGTATGGGAGATAAATCACGAGACCGGAAACCGTTTGTTGGGCGAAGTGTTTGTGCTGAACGAGCACCTGCCACTGGAACTGATCTACCGTGTGACGGTGAGCGTACGAGGGATTTGTATTCAGGGTCGTCACTGTGGTTGGCAATGGGAGTGTGAGAGACGCGAACAAGCCGTGACCGAGTATCTGAAAGTGGTACAGGAATGCCGCGAAGAGATACGCATTGAGGTTTGCGAGCCGGAGCCGAATCTGCCAGGCTATCCGGAAGTGGACTATCATCCCGGCGATTTTGGAGAGGAATTCACTCCGATCATCGTCCCGCTAAATGAGGATTTTGACGAATAATTTTGCAAAATTTTACTACGTAAACGGCCATAAACGGACACCACCGTCTGTGGCTGTTTATATTGCGGAATAGGTGGGTAAGAGCAGCGCAAGGTCAGCGTAACCTCTGCTACTTGAAACGAACTTGAAATGAAGTTGAAATGATAGAAAACCGCATTCAATGCGGCGTAATTAACATACATTTATTAACCCCAAAAACCTAAATCACTATGGCAAAGTATGAACCGATTGAGATGGTGAAGTCTTACAGCGGTAAGATTTGCGAGCACAGCGATGTGTATTTCGCGAAGAAGGGTAAGACCTTGTACACCGGTAAAATCTGTAACCCGCGTACCAAAGCGTTCAGCGCTGAGGAGTTGGCTCGTCAGGAGAAATTCCGTCAAGCCCGTGCGGCTGTGAAGGCTCTCACCGTGGAGCAGAAAACCGCTTATGCGGAGGCGTTTGCGAACCAAAAGAAGTATTCTTCGCTGCAAGGGTACATGTTCGCGAAAGAGTATGAGAAGTTGGCGTAAGCCGCTTCTCTGCTCAAAACTGTAAAAATCTATGTCTAACAACCTAAAAAACCTTAACGAATTTATGGCAAAAGTAGCATGGCAAGCCGGTATTGACTATGTATCCGGCGCATTGTGTAAGTGCGGAAAGAAAGCCCCGCACAAACATGGTCGAATGCTGTTGGCGACGCACCGTAGGGCTGCGACTACGAGCGATTCGTGTAACCGCATCTATTTGCGTGACGAGTCGAACTTCGTGAAGTCGAATAGTACGAACTCTGTATGGGCTCGTCAGCGCTTCGAGGGAATTGCGGCTCTGGTCGATTATCGTCGCAAGGATCTGTCTCGACTCACCCAAGACCAGATGAACTTCTTGGCTCAGCGTAACAACCCGGGCGGCAAGAAGACGCTGAAATCTTATTACTGGCACATCTGCGGTTTGGAGTGGGATTCGGAGCACCCGCGTCCGTAACGAAAGGGAGTGAGCTATGAAAGCAAGTATTCAGCTCATCACAGCGGCTATGCTTTCTATAGGCGGATTAGTGCTCTTGTTCTGCGGGGCGTTTATCGCTCCGCAGGGCGAGATTCACGAAAGCCTGTTAGTGGGCTTCGGCGAGGTCGCAACATTCGCCGGTGCGTTGTTTGGAATCGATTACACGTATCGATGGAGGAGCAAACATGTTAACCATCCGCCTGACGAGAATTAGCCGAGAGGGCAAGGCAGTGCGCGGCACCGCCACGATACCGATGGGCGCAGACAAAATCGTTTGCGCGACGCTTGAAAACAGCGATTACATCATCCCCGAAGGGACGTACGAACTGAAGAATACGATGTCGCCGAAGTTCAAGAAAATACTACCGCTGGTGTGCGGAGTGCGTGGACGAAGCGGCATTCGCATTCACACCGGCACGAAGCCGGAACACTCGACCGGGTGCGTGCTGGTAAGCGCATTCGGCAAGCAACAAATCATTGATTTGATTAACCAAAAAGCCAAACAAAATGAGAAAGTTTATCTTACTATTGCTACTGATCTGTAGCATCGCGGTCGGCATGACCAGTTGCAAAGCGCAGCGTATCATCACCACTACGTCCACTTACACGCAAGTGGGAGATAGCACGAAGACGACTACTACGATTAGTAGCAAGACCGTGGAAGAGTACACGGGCGTAAAGAAGAATTAGCACCGCTAATAACAGTTAATTGTGGAAGGGAGCAGATGATGCTCCCTTTGCTGTATGCCCGCATCAGATGCGGGCGTAATTGACAAAGAAAACGCTACACTCGCGACACCCGACCGATGGTAATTAAAATAAAAAGAAATCTTTCCCCCCTTTTTTATAAGGCGCTCGTTTCAGGCGCGGCGCAACGGGTGGAGGAACGGAATTCGCCCTCTTAGGCGGAGGCCGTTTCTCCCGTTTCATCGGGAGAACACTCCGGGGGATGGCGGGCGGGTATAAACAGGCGGGCAGAATGCACGCGGCCTTATGGAAAGGAAGACAGATGAGTAGCGTAGCCGACACAAAAACAAGAGAGCCCGGGGATTTCTCCTCGAGCTCTCGAAAGTGGCGGCTACCTACTCTCCCACAACGCAGTGCAGGTCTGCACGCGTTGTGCTGGTGAAGCGATTGAGGCGCACCGAGAATGTCCGGGGGACATTCGAAGGAGTAAGTGCGCCGCGCGAGTGCGGGCAGCCCTCACCGTTGCCCGCACATAGAACTCCTTATTGTAGCCGCCACTTTGAGAACCTCTGAGATTCGTCTTGGGGGTTCTTTCTTTGTATAGCATGTCCGGCGATGCAAGCGGTAAGCCGACCCCATCCAATAAAGAAATTTTGCGGAGCAAAGACAAAGCCGTGAGCGAAGCGAACACCTTATTAAAGGGGGAAAGAAAAAATCGTTCACATAGAAATTAATCCCACAAAATAAGAAATGCCAGTCACTGGCACTTCTTAACAATCCTTAACATGGTCATTTGTCCTTGTTTTTTTTCTATTCGAATTTCTTTTTCTTATTTTTTGTTAACATTTTTTGGATTTTTGCTTCAACCACATCATTGATACTAACATCATCATTACTATACCACTTTTTGGTTAATTTCTTAAACGGGAAGAAACCTATACCTGCCAGTATTAGTGATACACTTTCAGCAGCGATTAATGCATATTGATTGGTGATAATAAAATACTCTCCCACTGAAACTCCACATACGATAAGGATAAAGCAAACTATCAGACATCTACGTATTCTCCTTCTTCTCTTTCTTTCAGTCTCACGCTCTTCTTCTCTAAAATTATCTACAAAAACATCCTTTTGTTCTATTGCACTATCTCGTTGCTGGATGGCTTGATCTGTTGTATTTCTCAACTCCAATATATTACGATTCTCGGCCAACCTAATACCTTCTATCTGTTGTCGTAAAAATAGTCTTATTTCATCTTCTGGCTCTCCTGCAGATAACTTCTGGTTAACTAATTTAGCAATTTCTGCAACTTTATCAGAAGCCAATTTTTGTATTTCCAAATGAGCGCCTAACATAAAAGCCAGATCCTCCACTTTGAATGCATCTTGGGAAGGCATCATAGAAGACATAATTATATTTTTAAATAATGGTGCAAAATGCGTATCTGCATTATCTATTCCGCCACCCAAGATGGATAGAAGACCTATTACAACATCTAAACCTATTGCTAATGTTATATTATCTCTTTTTAAGTTTTGTGCCGTATATGACTTCAGCACATAATCATTTGTTAGAATAGTATATTTTTCATTACCATTACGCATGAAAATTCCTGCGCCAATAAGTCCCGCATCGTGGATCAACGCAGGCTCTCGTTTATCTCGTCCTTTTATTTTTTTATAAATAATATTTATCTCCGATTGTATTTTTTCATCATCTTGAGCCTTTATAATAGCTTCGTTCAGTTTCCGGTCTTCGTTTATTGTAATTGATAGGTTCTCATTAAAATATTCTGGTACCTCTTCTATTTTCTCAAACATTCTCTCTATATCTATTGCATTCTTGCATTGACGATATAACGCTGTTCGAATAAATGGACAATCTGACATACGAAGAAGATTTTCGTCGTATTCTTCAAACACACGTTTTAATTCTTCTCTTTTATGCGTCATTGCTCTTCTATATTCTTCTTTAGTAATATAGAGGTATTCTAATTTAATACCCAATTGTATAAAGCATTTTTCCAATAAAGCGAGAGATTCGTGTAGTTGATGCTTTTCTAAACCAAGCGACATAAGTACATTGGTATCTAATAAAAAGGTGGCATCTCTTAGGCACTCAATATTAATCTGATTAGCAAACGTTGAAGCGCATATCAGTCGAGCGGAAAATGCAGATAGGCCATATTGCCAGAACAATGTATCGGCATCCACATCATCGCTAAATACAAATTGCTTAAATTGACCCGACAACCATTTTTTGTCAGAATCTTTTGCGTCTAAAGTATCAAGCGATTTGTCTATAATCTCATCAATATTATATAATAGCCGTTTATTCTCTGTTTTATGTGTAGTTACAACATTTATCCATTCAAAGTTATACTTTTCAAAAAACAACACCATTGTGTTTTTCAACCAGCCAATAACTACATCTTCCGGTATGTCAACTTTTGAAAAATAGCGAACATATACATTATGGTGTAGGTCGACTGATTTTTGGACCGCATTTTCTAACTCTTCTCTCGATTTTTTCTGAAGCTTGTATTTACCTTTTGAATCTTTTTCTATTTTTTTAGATATTGCAGTCAATGCCTCAAGTATTTTTGCTTGCGGTACTTTTCCTGGAACCACTTCAACTAACTTACTTGCAATCTCTTTATACGACATTGCCTTATTTTCAAAATAAAGTATTTTAAGAATCAGTTCACACAAAGAGAATTTCGAAATAGTGCTGAAATTCTCATCGTGTTTCAAATACAACGTAAATAAATCGTTTTTCATATATTTTCTTTATAACTTGGTTCTACAATATGTATATCCTATACCAATTGATACGGCAAAGCCTTAATCTCTTTCTGCAATTCCGTGATTGCCTCAATGAGTTGCTCAAAGGTTGGCGCTTCGTTGTCATATATCATATGCAACAACATATACTCGTAATCCTCACGCCAAGCATCAATTATATGCTCAGGAGGCAGGATGGATAAGGTTCCCGGGTAAAGCGTATCATAATCAAAGCCCTTCAGATTAATAAACTGACGGCGATGGTCTATGATTGTGCGATATAATTGCTCATCGTGCAATGCACGTTCCGCAACGCCCTTTTTCTTCAAACAATATAAATCATACAAGTGTCGCGACATACGTAATGTGCGAATCTCTCCAGCAGGTTTTGCAAACTCCTCATGGAGAAGAAATATCTTTTCCAAACACGTTCTTTCCGGCACTACTACACTCGGAATGGAGAAAGAAGGTTCTGCTACAACAGACTCCGGCAAATATTGATCAATAAAAGATTGCAAAGCTTCTACTCTTATCGGTTGCTGCATACTGCGCCCACTAACTTCAATCAGCACGCAATGACGAATATACGGACTCTCCGGCAAAACAGACTGATACTCAATCTCTATTGTCTCCGGATCAGTTGTGCTAACTGAAGTGATATTTACATTTACCTTGAAAGCATCGGCATCAATACCTTGTGCAATAAGCGCGTCGCGAACATCAAATTGCATCTTCTCACGCACGAACGAACAGGCAGCACGACGCAACTTATCGCTGATCTGCGTACGCGATAGTGCTCCACCATACCCGAGGTGATCACGGCTTATGGCGATGTCAATATCTTCCGAGAAACGTTCAATCAAGTGCCAACACTTGCTCAACGATGTTCCTCCTTTGAAAGAAAGATGCTCAGCGTATGGCAAAGAGAACACCGCTTTGAGGACTTGTGTCACCCACCAATCTTTTTCAATAATTTGTTCAGGTAACTTACGATTTGATTTGGCAGCTACTTGATTGATAAATTCTATTTTAGCCTCATTAGGTAATGCGGAAAACTTCATAATGACAATAGTATTTTACGCACCCACATAGGCGCAAGTTGAATATCATGGTTAAAATCTTCGGCAGAAACATTTTCCATGTGTTTCTTGATAACACTCATTTGTTCCTCCGACAATTGGTCCTTGCCAATATCACGCATAGCAGATACAATCAACATCATTAGTCGGGAATGGAATGCAAATTTCTTTGCAGAGGATGTATGCAGAAACTGAATTCCCTTCCCTTCTCCAATAGGTACGCGACGAGTGGAACCGGTTGTATAGAACACCGCATTGGCCGGCACTTGGGTTGAAAGCCCAAGCATATTTAATGCATAGGCTCCCGTAGGAACTATCGTTGTCTTATCACGACGCGAGATGGCCTCTGCTATATCCAACATGGACGGATATAAGACACCGAGACCATATTGTGTATCAATCTTCGGATAATAGTAAATACCCGGAGCGATACGAATCAGCGTTTTCTCGTCCTCTAATCTTTGTAGCACTTTACGAATCGCTTCCGGCGATGCGATATCCGAAAAGTCCTGTCCAAAAAAGAACGTTCCTCGCTCACTGTCAAGGATTCTTTGTTTGGCTATATTCTGCGCGCTTTCCTTCATTTATGTCACACATTTATTAAAAAAGTGGGACAAAATTACTGCTTTTTTCTGAAATGAGCAAATATTTCCAGGAAAAAATTCACTTTTTCTGTGTTTTTAGGTATGATATCCTCGCAAATTGAAATTTCTCCCTCAAAAAATTGATCTTCCACGCGTCCTGCTATACCAGCGGACCCTGGGAGGTTTTCGAGTTTTTCGGGAAATTATTGTTCCCAGTGTCCGTATTGGCAGGTCCAATATCTACACTTTAAAAGGTGAAAGACAACGCTCCGCGATAGAGCGTTGTCGATTTTGTATACATACCAAGACTCGGAAGGTACTGTATACTATACACCTGTAAATAAGGAACTACCTACGGATAAAGAATGGCTTATATACTGTATTTATTTCGTAACGTGTAGGAGTTTCTTTGACCTCTAATAACGAAAGGATTTCCTGTGTTGACAAAATCGGATGTTTAATTTCCTTAAGAGGGTCTATACAATCAGCTATCATACGTATCCATTCCACTTCTTCAGCATTTCCTTGTTGCTCCACTCTACTTGCATACTGGCGCAAATTATCAGCAATATCACTGTAATACGAATGCATCAGCAAGTTAGATATCTTTTGCTTCTCTTCTTCTTTGATTCTCTGTATTTCTTTTCTACGCTGCTCTTCCTCTTCTCGTTTTTGTCTTTCAATTTCTCTCTTTATTCTGTTCTCTTTCCGGACAGCAGCCTCTTGTTGTAAGAAGGAAAAGACTTTATCCAATTTTTCCTCTATGGAAGAGAAAGGAGTGTCGATTAGCTTATACTCAGTATTATAATCTCTATCGAATTCTAATCTTATCAAGCCGGAAGGAGTTAACTCTTGTGTACGCCAGCCATGTGAACTAGTAGTGTATGAAGCGTTATTCTTTTCTACCATTCTCACCCATATAGCCTCATCATCCACCACAATAAATGTCCCTTCTTTGGGTCCATACCCCTTGAGTTGCATGGTATCATCAACTTGAGTCACCACCTTGTAGCCAAAATGTTCTGCAATACGAATAATGGCAGCAAAGATACGCATAGCCCTCTCCCGTTGAGACTTCGACACTTGGATGTTCAAGTGCCCTTTCATTTTTTGCTCGTAAGGATTCTTTGTTTTCCAATCATGTTGCGCAGCAAAATCTTCATAATCAAACATAGCTTGAGTTGCTAACAACAACGGATGGTTAACATCATAAGATTTACGAACCTTAAATACGTCTTGAGATGAAGTTTTCATTTGATTTATGGTGTTTTATAGGATTGCTCTGCAAAGTTACAACTTTTTTTTGACATAAACAAATAAATCTTTAGATTTGGAAGAGAATGCACAAGAAGCAACGCGGAAAGCAACACAATTTCAACACAAATATCATACATTCCCCTATCAAAATCAAAATTTTATTAGCATATCTCAAAAAATTATTGTATCTTTGTGCTGATTTTTGGGAAAAATGCACTTCCTTTGTAAGATTTGGGCGGGAAAATCGTATTACATATAGAGAGGCTCTACAGATGGTGGCAAATGGCACATGATTTGAGGGTTGAAGTTGAAGAGTTTTAGTACAAATGACGCACGAGCAGTTCACGCAAATATATTTACCGTTCAGCGGAAAGATGTATGCACTGGCATACAACTTACTCCGTAACCGTGACGAGGCGCGGGACTGCGTGCAAGATATGTATGCGGAACTTGGGAAAACTTGTTATAATGTTCAGCTGTCAAGGATTACTTGACAACAGCGATTTGAGGAATGAAGAAACGGATGGTTAAACCGTGAGGTTTGGTAAGTTCTGCGGAACAAATACCGCCATGCAAGGAAAGTGCGTTTTTGACGATTGCCAGGCCTAATCCCGTGCCGCCCATGTCACGGCTACGACCTTTGTCCACGCGATAGAAACGCTCAAACAAATGCGGCAGATGCTTCTCATCTATGCCCGTTCCATCATCCGTAATTGCAAATTCATACTGCGTATTGCCGGTGACGGAAATCTTTGTGCATCCGCTGTACAATATAGAATTATCGAGAATATTGCGGTAAACGGTATATAGCAGATTATAATCGCCCTGCATAGGCAGTTTCGGCGGCATGTCCAAAGCGATGGCAATCTGTTTTTGATCCAGCATTGGGCGCACATCCTCTATAGCCTGACGCGCAATTTCCACCATGTCCACCGCTTGCTTTTCCGTCAACGCCGTTTGCATGTTGTCTAGACGCGTGAGCGTGGACATGTCGCTCAGCAAGGCGGTCATCCGCTGCGCCTGCGACATACATTTTCCGAGAAACTGTTGCCGTTGTTCCAAAGAAAGATCCGGATGAGCAGCCAGCGTCTCCAGATAACCGTTAATGCTGGCAAGAGGCGTCTTGAGTTCGTGCGCCGTGTTCTGGGTCAGGGCATGTTTGATCCGCATTTTTTCCTCTTCCGCCGTGCGGACTTGTTGACGGTAATCTTCTATCGTGCTGTCCACATGCCGCCCCACACGTCGCGTATAGAAAAATAACATCGCCGACAGCAGCAGAAAGATGATTACCGAAAGAGCAATATAGCCTTTGTTCGTTATAGGCGCGTCCGCCTTCTCGCCCGGATACGGAATCGCAGAACGGATGATCTGCCCAGATTCCGGGAAGTATGTCGCCGAATAGAAATACCGCTCACCGTCCGTCTCACTGGTTCGGCTAATATCGAATCCGTAGCCCTCATGGAGCGCCTGTTGCACTTCGTGCCGTTGCAGGTGGTTCGGCATGGTGTGAGGGTCTTTCTCCGTGTCCATGAGGACCACACCGTCCGTGTCGATGATCGTTACACGTACGCCTGCCAGTTCCTTTTTGTACTCGCGTTCGCGGTATGCCTGATAGACGGCAAACACCAGTACGTACGCCAGAAAAAACACGCTGATAGCGAAAAAAAGCGTCAGCCCGAAGTTCCTATTTCTCCCAATAATATCCATACCCTGTCTTGGCTTTCAAATGTTCACGATAAGTACCTATTTTCTTCCGTAACCGATTGACCGTCACGTCCACTGTGCGTTCCAACACCAAACCGTCATTCGGCCACACATAGCGCAGGATTTCCGCACGCGAATAGATTTTGCCGGGGTGTTGCAGCATGAACACTAATAGTTCGTATTCCATGCGCGTCAGCGAGATAAGATTGCCGAAGAGGGTTGCTGTCTTCATGGAATCATACAGAACCAAGTCCTCATACACAATGGATTTTCCAGAAGGCTCAATGGTCACATCTACGGAACTATGCCTACGTATGACCGCTGCCACGCGTGCTAACACTTGTTTTAAAGAAAAAGGCTTGTGGATATAATCGTCCGCGCCTAATTCAAAACCGCGCAATACATCCTCTTCCTCTCCCAATGCAGTCAGAAAAATAAGTGCCGGACTGTTCTCCTCTTTCTGCCACACTTCCGCCACTTCCAGACCGGACATGTTCGGCATCATTATATCCAGTAATACCAAATCCACATGTTCATCCTTGGCCATGCACAATGCTTCCTGTCCGCAACTTGCTTGCAAACAGCGGTAACCTTCCTGTTCCAAGTTAAAGACAAGTATCTCGCGAATATCCGGTTCGTCATCGACAACCAGAATTGTTTTGTTTTTCATTTCCATACATCTAATCACTACAAATCTTGTGCCAATATCCCTACAAAACCGATTACAAATCAATGACAAATTTTGTTGCCGATTTGTCATATATCTGTCATACCTCTGTAATTAAAACAACGTACCTTTGCAGCAAAATTAAAAATAAATCATTTATGGACGACAAAAAAGTAAAAAAAATCCTTTTTATCTACAACTTGACACGTGCTTTAGTTGGTGGAATATTGGTAATTGCCGTCATTTATGGACTGCTTAAAGCATATTCTGTTTTCTAATTCGTATTAGTATGAATACATTTTTACACATCTTGAGCTTCATCGGCTCACTCGGCCTCTTTCTTTATGGCATGAAAATCATGTCCGAGGGGCTTGAGAAACTGGCTGGCGACAAGATGCGCAACGTCCTCGGCGCCATGACACGCAACCGTTTTATGGGCGTGTTGACAGGTGTCGGTGTGACCGCACTCATCCAGTCCAGTAGTGCAACCACCGTCATGGTGGTCAGTCTCGTCAATGCCGGACTGATGACGCTCCGGCAAGCAATCGGCGTAATCATGGGAGCCAATATCGGCACTACAGTCACGGCGTGGATCATCTCGTTGATCGGTTTCAAAGTGAGCATCTCCGCACTCTCGCTGCCGCTGCTGGCTATCGCATTGCCGCTGTTCTTTGCCGGAAAAGGAAAAACCAAGAACTGGGGAGAGTTTATCTTCGGTTTCGCTTTTCTGTTCATGGGCTTGAACCTGCTTTCGAAGGCTGCCGAATCGCTGGATATAGGTATGCACATGGCAGGTTGGCTCAGTCATCTGCCTTGCGAGCGTTTCTGGACAATCCCGCTTTTCGTACTCATGGGTACTGTGATGACCATGCTGATGCAGTCGTCCTCCGCGTCTATGGCTGTCACACTGATGCTCTTCGGCATGGACATACCCGGTTTCGGTTTCGCACAAGCCGTGGCGCTCACGTTGGGTGAGAATATCGGTACTACCATTACCGCCTTTCTTGCATCGCTGACCGCGAACATACAAGCCAAACGCGCCGCACTCGCGCACCTATTTTTCAATGTCTTTGGCGTGATAGTCGTGCTCGCGTTCTTCTATCCGACCATCCACGCCGTCGAATGGCTGGTCACGGATGTGCTGGGTGCGGAATCAAACAATATGTATCTGGTTTCCACTTTCCACACTTGCTTCAACCTAATGAACACCCTGCTGCAAATCGGCTTTGTGCCACAGATTGAACGCTTCGTTTGTTGGGTGCTTCCTATCAAGACCGAACAGGACGAGAAATCGCGTCTGCGTTACCTCTCCGGCGGTCTGCTATCGACCAGCGAACTGAACCTCATGCAAGCCAAAAAGGAAATCAGCCTCTTTGCCGAGCGTTGCCATCGGATGTTCGGATTTGTCAAC
>CAMUYI010000010.1 GCA_947164985.1 uncultured Bacteroidales bacterium
TCAACCGAATGCACTATACGAAGCAGGAGTGGCTCAAGACGCCGGACGAGATGGCGGCTATCTTCGCCGATATCCCGGAGGCACTGGAGAACACGCAGGAGATCGTCGATAAGGTAGAGATATACGATATCGACCATGGCGCCATCATGCCTAAGTTCGACATTCCTGCGAGTTTCGGTAAGGAAGAAGACTACCCGGACCGCTTGGCGTTCGAGTCGGCGTACTTGCGTTACCTGACCATGGAAGGCGCGAAAGTAAGGTACGGCGAAGAGCGTTTGGCAAACGACGAAGAGTTGAAAGAGCGTATTGAGTTCGAACTTAACACCATCATCAAGATGGGTTTCCCGGGTTACTTCCTCATCGTCATGGATTTCATCCGTGCGGCGCGCGAAGAGCTGGACGTGTCGGTTGGACCTGGTCGTGGTAGCGCAGCCGGATCGGTAGTAGCCTACTGTCTGAAGATCACCGATCTGGACCCGCTGGAGTATGATCTCCTGTTCGAGCGTTTCCTCAATCCGGATCGTATATCGCTACCCGATATCGATACCGATTTCGAAGATTGCGGTCGAGGAAAAGTGCTGGACTACGTGAGTAGGAAGTACGGCGAGACGCATGTGGCACATATCGTGACCTACGGTAAGATGGCTACCAAATCCGCTTTGGCAGATGTCGGCCGTGTGCAGCAGATACCCTTACCGCGGGTGAACGAACTCAAAGGGCTCATCCCTGACCGTGAGTTCCCGGACTCGGTGATGGATAAGTTACCCAAAGGCACGACCAAAAAACCGAAAGTGAACCTGCGTAACTGCTACGAGTATATCGATGAGTTATCCCATGAGTACCATTTCGGCGACCCCAACACGCGTTCGATGTTGGAGTACGCGGCACGACTCGAAGGAACGATCCGGCAAGTAGGCGTACATGCCTGCGGCGTGATCATCGGTGCAGACGATCTGACGAACTTCGCGCCCCTCTCGTCCGTCGAAGATAAGAACAGTAAGAAGCGCGTACTCGTTACCGAATACGACGGACATGTGGTAGAGAGTGTAGGGCTGATCAAGATGGACTTCCTTGGCCTCATTACCCTCACCATCATCAAAGAATGTCTACGGAACATCAAAAAAGCACGCGGCATCGATATCGACATCGATCATATACCTATTGACGATGAGTTGACTTACAAACTCTTCCAGGAAGGCCGGACAGTGGCTGTGTTCCAGTTCGAGTCCGCCGGTATGCAGAAATACCTGCGCGAACTGAAGCCTACCGTCATCGGAGACCTCATCGCCATGAACGCCCTCTACCGACCCGGACCAATGGATTATATCCCGAAGTTCATTAAGCGTAAGCAGGGCCTCGAACCCGTGACCTACGATATCCCGGTGATGGAGAAATACCTCAAGGACACCTACGGCGTAACGGTCTATCAAGAGCAGGTCATGCTCCTCAGCCGTCTGCTGGCTAACTTCACCCGCGGCGAGAGTGACAAGCTCCGTAAGGCGATGGGTAAGAAACAGATGGCGGTGCTGGCGAGCCTCAAGGACAAGTTCATGGAAGGCGGTAAATCCAACGGTCATGACCCCAACACCTTGGATAAGATCTGGAAAGACTGGGAGAAATTTGCTTCCTACGCCTTCAATAAATCGCACGCGGCATGCTACTCCTGGGTGGCTTACCAGACGGGCTATCTCAAGGCCCACTATCCGGCGGAGTTCATGGCGGCGAACCTTACCGTCCATAAAGATGATATCAAAGAAGTAACGAAGTTGATGGACGAATGCAAAGCCTTGGGTCTCAGCGTGTTAGAACCCGATGTGAATGAATCCGAGCTGAACTTCATCGTGAACCAGGACGGCGCTATCCGCTTTGGTCTGGGTGGCATCAAGGGTGTAGGTGAAGGTGCTGCTGAAGCCATCATCTCCGAACGGGAGAAGAACGGGAAATACAAAGGGATCTTCGATTTCCTGGAGCGCGTCAACCTGCAATCCTGCAACCGTAAGACGATCGAGAACCTCGCCCAAGCCGGCGCTTTCGAGTGCTTCGACGACATCTACCGTGAGCAATTCTTCGGTATCGACGATGAAGGCAAGTCGGGACTCGACCTGCTGATGAACTACGGCAATAAATGGCAAGCGGACAAACAGGACAACGCTTTCTCGCTCTTCGATGACCTGGAGACAGCAATAGAAGTGCGTCATCCCGACCTGCCGCAGGTACCCCGTTGGAACACGATCGAACGCCTCAACAAAGAGAAAGACCTTATCGGTATCTACCTCTCCGCTCATCCTTTGGATGAATACGAATACGAGGTGCGCGAACTATGCAACCTGACCGCCCAAGAGCTGACGCTCTTTGACGGTTGGCGGGAAGCGGGTGCACGAGCCGAAGCGGAGAAACGTATCCGTGCCGAGATAGCAGAGATGGCGCCTACTACCCAGGCTACAGAAGAGGAAGCCTTGGACTATGATAGTACAGAGACAGGCGAAGATGAGGTGCCGGCGGTAGTGGAACAGAAACCTGCGGTGGTAGCAGAACCGACGGAAGAACGGCCTATCCTACCCTCGGAGTTCATCGCCAAGCATAAGAACCAAGCCTGCCTCTTCGGCGGCATCGTCATCGAGGCCGAACAGTTGATCAGTAAGAAAGGTAATCCGTACGGACGTTACACCATCGAGGACTATACCGGCAGTTACCGCATCGCCCTCTTCGGCAATGCGTATTCGCAGTTCGGGCATCTGATGCTCAAGGACCTGTACGTACTCGTCACGGGTGTTGTGCAGCAGAAAGGTGCCGGACAGAAATGGTTTAAGGAAGGCAAAGATGAGGAAGCGGAGTTTGAGTTCGTGGTACAGAAAGTGGAGATGCTCAATAAGGTGCAGGACGAACGTACGGAGGGTGTTAACATCCGGCTGTACCTGCCTAACCTCACCAAAGAGATAGCGGACGAACTGACGGAACAGGTGACGGCCAAAGCCAATAAGGGGAACGGACGGCTGCATATAACCGTCTATAACCCCATTAACCGCCAACTCGTCACACTTACCAGCAGGAGTCATGCCGTGCGTGTCACGCCGTCCCTCTACCGCTGGCTCAACCGCCGCCGGCAAGATGGCGTACTGGATTTCAAGGTGGTTGAGAGAAATTAAAAATTAAAAATTACGAATTATAGCGAAGCAATAGAATATCTTTATTCCTCACGTCCGCCTTTTCATCAGGTGGGCGCGGAGGCCTATAAACCCGGGTTGGAGAATACGCTCCGACTCATGGCGCAGGTAGGTAACCCCCATCTGCACCTCAAAGCGATCCATGTGGCAGGCACCAACGGCAAGGGTTCGACCTCCCATCTCATCGCCGCAGCCTTACAAGCGGCGGGATATAAAGTGGGGTTGTTCACTTCGCCGCATCTGGTGTCCCTTACCGAACGGATCCGTATCAACGGTCAACCCATCCCGGAAGCCGAAGTGGCCGATTTCATCGAACAAAATCGGGCATTCTTGGATGAACTCCAACCCTCTTTCTTTGAGACCATGACCGCGATGGGATTCGCGTATTTCGTAAAAGAGCAAGTAGATATCGCGGTGGTAGAAGTGGGACTTGGCGGACGACTGGACAGTACGAACGTACTCACACCTATCCTATCCGTCATCACCAATATAGGGCTCGATCACACGGAGTTTCTCGGCAACACGCTGGCTAAGATTGCGAAAGAGAAAGCCGGTATCATCAAACCCGGTGTACCGGTGGTCATCGGTGAGAGTCATCCGCAGACGATGAATGTGTTTCTCGCCAAAGCGCAAGAGTGCGGTTCAGAGATCTATTTCGCCGACCAGTGTGAGTACCTGCGCCGAACACGCCTGCAGGTAGCACCCGAGTGTGAGCTCAAAGGGATCTATCAGGAGCATAATTTGCAAACGGCGTTCGTTGCCCTGCGGGCATTGTCCAATATCCAATGTCCAATATCCAATAAATCCATTTCATATGGATTTGCTCACGTCTGTTCGATGACGGGTCTGAGAGGGCGATGGGAGACGGTATGCGAGAAGCCCTTGACCATATGCGATACGGGTCATAACAGCCACGGGCTGCAGTATGTGGCGCGGCAACTTAAGGAACTACCGAACCCGCAGGTTTGGATCGTCTTCGGTATGGTGAACGACAAAGACACCGACATCGTGATGCGTTTACTGCCGCAGGGCGAACGCTATCATTATATATTCACGCGCCCGAATACGCAACGCGCACGCAGCGCGCAAGAGATGTTAGATATGTGGGGCAAAGAAGGCATCGCCATCGAAGATCCCGAAGCGGCACTCACGTACGCACAGACACACGCTACCGAAGAGGACGCTATTTTTATCGGGGGTAGTAATTATTTAGTAGGTTATGCGCTATCACGTTTTACACATTGAGACCACTTTTGCCGAAACATGGCAAGCGGATATCTTCGCCCAGCAGATCAGCGAGTTAGGAGTTGACACCATCGACGGAGAGGATTATTATATTCAGAGCGAAGTATGGGAACAAAATGCCGATGAAATCGAAGCTTTTTGTACTTCGACAGAGGGCGTAAGATTGAAGAGCGTTGAGGCTTGTCCCGATGAGAACTGGAATGCCACCTGGGAGGCAGAACATCCGATGCAGGAGTTGCCCTTAGGCATCAAGATCATCCCGCATTGTGCCTTTGGCGCCGGTCACCACGAGACCACTTCGATGATGATTGACAACTTACTTGTTGCGGATTTATCGAACAAAAACGTACTGGACCACGGTACCGGTACCGGTGTGTTGGCGATCTTTGCCAAACATCTCGGTGCGGCACAGGTCATCGCCGTCGATATCGATGAAAAAAGCGTAGAGAACGCCAAAGAGAATGCGGCGCTCAATAACGAAGAGATTGATGTGCGTTTAGGAGATAGCGTGCCGGAAGGAAAATACGATATCATTCTCGCGAATATTCATCGTAATGTGCTTTTAGCCAATATGAGCGCATATGCGGGTTCACTCCAAGCAGGTGGCGAATTATGGCTCAGTGGATTTTACGAGACGGATGTACCTATTCTGAAGGAAGCCGCCGAGAAAGAAGGTCTAACCCTTACTCAAGTCCTTGCGAACGGCGAATGGCGGATGATGAAATGTCATAAAGAGGTGCATTCTTGAGGAATCGCACCTCTTTGACCGGCTTCGCCTGAAAGACCGTTTCACTGAAAGACCGCTCCGCTGTAAGACCGGCTTCGCCTGTAAGATTCCTCGGATAGACAAAGATCCGGAAGTTTTCTAATATATACTCCCACTCTCTCCATTGATCGAAGATCGCGATATTATCTTCGCCTATGATGAGGGTGAACTCGTGTTCAGGATACGCGCGCTGCAGTTCGCGTAAGGTATTGGCGGAGTAGGACGGACGGGGTAAGGAGAACTCAAAATCGGATGCTACTAAACCAGGTATATCCTTGATGGCTTCCCGTACGCCTTCCAAGCGTTGTTGTTCGGGCGCAAGAATCTTCGCCGATTTCAACGGGTTATTAGGGCTCACCAATAACCACAATTCATCCAAATCGGTGTTTTCAATCACCCATTTGGCTAAACCCACATGCCCGAAATGCACGGGATTAAAACTACCGCCGTAAATTCCAATTTTCATCGATGATAGCGTCGAGTTGTTCAAACGCGTGCTCCAGGTCATCGTTGATCACCACGCGGTCAAAATAGGGTTTGTAGGATAATTCCTCTTCGGCCTTCGCGAGTCGTTTCTCGATCATCTCCGGACTTGTGTCACCGCGTCCTTCGAGTCGACGACGCAGTTCTTCGATGGACGGCGGACAGATGAAGATAGAGGTCGCTTTGTCCCCTAAGATCCGTTTGAGGTTAATACCACCCTTCACATCGACATCAAAAAGTACTTGCCGTCCTGCCGCTTCGATTCGGTCGATCTCCGCCTTTAGCGTACCGTAATACAGGCCTTCATACACCTGTTCATACTCGATGAAATCGTCGTTTTCTATGCGTTTCTGAAACTCCTCCACCGAGATGAAATAGTACTCCTTACCATGCACTTCCTGTCCACGCGGAGGGCGTGTCGTACACGATACCGACAGTTCAAACAGATCCGGATGCATGGTCAGTAGATGCTTCACCATGGTTGATTTACCGCTACCCGAAGGCGCACAGAATATATAAATCATTTTTAATTCTTAATTTTTAATTTTTAATTAGAGTACATTAAGGACCTGTTCCTTAATTTGCTCCAGGATATCTTTCATCTTGACCACAAGAATCTGCATCTCGCTTTGGTTCGATTTGGAGCCGAGTGTGTTGATCTCACGACCCATCTCTTGGGCAATGAAACCGAGTTTCTTACCGACTCCCGTAACCGGTAACCCCTCACCCATAACCTCTCTAAAGTACTTAATATGGTTCGTGAGGCGCACTTTCTCTTCGGTGATATCGAGTTTCTCGAGGTAATAAATCATCTCCTGTTCGAGTCGGTTGCGGTCGATCTGCGCCTGAGTCTCAGCACTTAACTGTGCAAGGCTGGCTTCTAAGCGTTCTTTGATCTTCGCTACCCTGCCCTTCTCAAAAGGTTCTACCTGTGCCAGCAGATCGGCTATTCCGTCCAGTTTCTCGTTGAACATAGCCTGCAGCGCCGCACCTTCTTGGGTACGGAAAGCGATAAAACCGTCGATCGCTTCATTGAGTAGCGCCTGAACCGTCTTCCATTCATCTTCTGTCAAGTCCGAACAATCTTCCTGCTGTTTAAGCACATCGGGAAAACGCAGGATAGCCGCCATCACTTCTGCCGGTACTTCACCAAACTGCTCCTTGTACTGCGCCGCATACGCATGCACAGCTGCCCAGTTAATCGGGGTTACATCATTGAGAGACGAAGTCTCGCTCATTCCATCATTCATCAATAATAAGTCCACTTTTCCTCGCTCCAAACGTTGGGTAACGATGGTACGCAGGTCGAGTTCATGGGCCCTTACGATCGGAGCCAGACGCACACTCAAGTCCATCGATTTGGAGTTCAACGAACGAATTTCGCACACGAGTTTTTTTCCTCTCAAAGTTGTTTCGGCTTTCCCATAGCCGGTCATTGATAAAATCATTTCCCTATACAGAATTTACTGAATATATTCGCTAATACTTCGGCATTCGTGATCTGTCCGGTCACTTCGCCGAGTGCATTCAAACAATCTTGCAGATCCATGGACAACAGTTCGCCGGAAAGACCATCTTTCAAACCCTGCTGCACACGGACGATGGCGTCATGTGCCCTGCTCACGGCCTCATAATGACGTGCGTTACTCAGCATCACCGCACTCGTCTGCATGGACGCCCTTGCGATCCGCACCAACTCCTGCTTCAGCGGTTCGATGTCATTATTCTTCGCGGAGATAAGAATTCCTTCATTCGTTAATTCTTTCACTCCTTCACTCTTTAACAAGTCCGCTTTATTGAGCACTTTAATGATTATTCCCGAAAAATTAAAATCTTCAATCTTAAATCTTAAATCATCATTGTCGCGAACGTGAACAACGATTTGTGCACGTTCGATGGCTTTCCGGCTCCTTTCAATGCCCATATTCTCCAGCGTGTCATCCGTGTCACGCATGCCGGCGGTATCGATGAGGCGGAAGAGAATACCGTCGATGATCAGCGTATCTTCGATCGTATCCCGCGTCGTACCTTGTATGTCACTTACGATAGCGCGTTGTTCGCCGAGGAGCGCATTGAGGAGCGTCGATTTGCCTACATTCGGTGCACCTACGATGGCTACAGGAATACCGTTTCGGATGGCATTGCCGGTACGGAACGAATCCATCAAGGCCTGTAACTTATGCTCGATTTCAACGGATAAATTCGTTAACTCTGTGCGATCGGCGAACTCCAATTCCTCATGGTCGGCGAAGTCCAATTCGAGTTCGATCAACGAGGTGAAATGCAACAACCGCTCCCGCAAACCCGCCAACTCATTCGATACAGAACCCCGTAACTGACTGAGCGCCAAGTCTTTCTCCGCTTTACTCTGCGCGGCGATCAGATCGGCTACGGCTTCCGCTTGCGTTAGGTCCATCTTACCGTTTAAAAAAGCGCGGCGCGTAAACTCTCCGGGTTCAGCGGCCCGGCAACCTGCATCAATCAACCATTGCAACAAAGTCTGCTGGATATAGAGACTTCCGTGACAGGCTATCTCCACCGTCTCTTCACCCGTGAACGAGTGCGGCGCACGAAAAACAGAACATAAGACGTCATCGAGAACCTCTCCGTCACGCACGATCTGTCCGTACCGCACACTATTCGCTTTCGCTTCGCACAACGGACTACGTCCGACAAAGAGCGTGTCCACGATAGACAGGCTCCCTTCTCCGGAAACACGAATGACGGCTATTCCGCCCGTTCCGTACGCTGTTGATATGGCACAAATAGGCTCCATTGCAAAATCGGGTGCAAAGTTACGAAAAAAAAAGCATATATACAAGAAAAAATTTGCATATCTAAAAAAAAAGCAGTACTTTTGCAGCCGTTTTAAAGGAAAAAGCCGTTTTGAACGGTTTGCGAACATAAAATAGGTCAATAATTAAATAACAAATAATCCTATGAAACCATTAAATGAACTTACCATTGCGTTGGCAAGTGACCACGCTGGTTTTGGCCTGAAAGCCATGATTCAACTCTATCTGGAGCGTGAAGGCGCGAAGGTGGTAGATTTCGGTTGTCACTCGATGGAGAACTGTGACTTCCCGGATTTTGCGCACCCGATGGCGACGGCCGTAGAGAAAGGGGAATGTGACTTAGGTATCGGTTTTTGCTTCACCGGAAACGGTATGGCGATGGCCACGAATACGCACCCTCATGTACGCGCTACTATCTGTTGGGAGCCGCGTATGGCAGAGAACGCACGCCGTTTCTTTGATGCGAACATCCTTTGCTTGCCGGCAGGCTATGTAGCTCCGGACAAGGCGCTGGAGATCATTCAGGCGTTTGTGACTACCGCTTATCAGGGCGGAGAGCGTTATGATCGCCGAATTCATCATTTAGCAAATCCTAATGTTTATTAAGGAGTGAAAGAGTGAAAGAATTAATGAATTAGAAAGATGAATAAATTTAACGTAAAAATGCATGTATTGGCACCGCTGACCTTTGTGGTCGTGTGCCTTTTGTGGTTCTTACCGAGTAGTGCGTTTGGTATCGAGGGGTTGACGGTAGTTCAACAACGTACCATCGCTATCTTTGCGTACGCAGCCCTGATGTGGATGTTTGAGATCATCCCGGCTTGGGCTACTTCTGTAACCACAATCGTCTTCCTGTTATTGGCCGTTTCGAACAAGGGTCTGACCAATCCCGATATGGGTTCGCTGGTTAACTTCCGCGAACTGATGGCATCGTTTGCCGATCCTATTATTATGCTCTTCTTGGGCGGATTCGTATTGGCTATCGCAGCCAGCAAGGTCGGTCTGGATATCGTCTTGGCGCGTGTGATGCTCAAGCCCTTCGGCACGAACCCCAAATGGGTGTTGCTGGGTTTCCTCACCCTTATCAGTGTCATGTCCATGTTTATGAGTAATACCGCTACGGCAGCCATGATGCTCGCTTTCCTGGCGCCGGTACTTCGTACGCTGCCTGCTGATGGCGGTGGTCGTGTGAGCCTGGCGATGTCGATTCCTATCGCAGCGAACATCGGTGGTCTGGGTACGCCTATCGGTACGCCTCCGAACGCTATCGCAATCGGTCAGTTAGCCGCTATGGACATCAACGTCGGCTTCGGCGCATGGATGATCCGTATGGTGCCGGTGGTGATCATTATGATCCTTTTCGCTTGGTGGCTGCTGATGTTCCTTTTCCCGTTCAAGGCCAAGGATGTGAAGATCGTCATCGAGCCGGATGAGCACCATCAGATCGGATGGGAGTTCTGGGTAGTTACCGTGACTTTCATCGCTACGATCCTCCTCTGGATGACCGGTGAGCTCACTCACCTCAACTCGAATGTCGTTGCCCTTATTCCGTTCGGCGTCTTTGCCTTACTCGGTATCTTCAAACGCGATGACTTCGCGAAGATCGACTGGCATGTACTCTGGATGGTAGCCGGTGGTTTTGCCATCGGTACGGCGCTCAACAAGACCGGTCTGGCTGCTGCCCTCGTAGAGTCTATTCCGTTCGGCAGTTGGTCTGCTATCGTCGTGCTCATCATCGCAGGTCTGCTCGGCTGGTTGCTCTCTAACTTCATTGCCAACTCGTCGGCAGCGAACCTGCTCGTGCCTATCCTGGCCGTTGTGGGAACCGCTATGAGCGAGCAGTTAGGTGCTTTCGGTGGCGTAACGACCTTGCTCGTCTGCGTAGCCGCTTCGACCTCGTTCGCTATGTTACTGCCGATCTCGACGCCGCCGAATGCGATCGCTTGCTCGACCGGTCTGATTAAGACCAACGACATGGCGAAAGTGGGCCTTATCATCGGTCTGGTCGGTATCGCACTGGCTTATACAGTAATCATGTTATTCCCGTTCTAAATGGATTGGTTCAGTAATCTCTTCTTCGGAACAAGCGTCGCGCACTCTGTTTTTGTGTTGGCGCTTGTTATTGCTATAGGTATTTTCCTGGGAACGCGGCTTAAGGTCAAAGGCATCACCATCGGCATCACGTGGATCCTTTTCTGCGCGATAGCAGCCAGCCATTTCGGTATGACGTTGCATCCGCTGGTAGAGTCATTCGCCAAGGATTTCGGACTCATCCTCTTTGTCTATTCGATCGGTCTTCAGGTCGGTCCGGGTTTCTTCTCGTCCTTCGGACAAGGCGGCATCCGGCTCAATATCCTGGCAGCGAGTATCGTGTTGCTCAGTTGTATCACGGCCTATGTCATCCATGTGATCAGCGGCGTGGATATAGCGACCATGACCGGTGTGCTCTTCGGTGCGGTGACCAACACACCGGGTCTCGGTGCGGCGCAACAGACCTTCTTTGACGTCACCGGCATGGAGAACCCTGACATCGCTTCCGGTTATGCCATGGCATATCCCTTAGGCGTGGTAGGTATCATCTTCTCGCTGCTTCTGCTTCGATGGATCTTCCGGATCAAACCCGAACAGGAGGAAGAACGCTTGCAATCCGAGCGAGGCGAAGAGCAAAAGATCGAGCATATCGACATCACCTTGACGAACCCGCAGGTGGACGGTATCCGTGTGCGAGACCTTAAGTTACTCACGCATGTGAATGTCATCGTCACACGACTCATCGACGGTAGCGGTTCCGAACAAATGCCGGATGCGGACACGCTGCTGCATGTAGGCGATAAAGTGCGGTTCGTAGGTGATCTCAAGAATGAAAAGACGCTCCTTCTCTTGGGTCCCAAGACCGAAGTGGTATGGGAAGAGAAAGAGAAGAATATCCACCTCGTCAGCCGTCATATCATCGTCACCAAGCCCAAGATTAACGGCAAACGTATCGCGGATCTGAAGGTGCGCGAAGCGTTTAACATCACCATCTCGCGTGTTCGCCGTGCCGGTATCGAACTGCTGGCTACGCCGGACCTGCGCTTGCAGATGGGTGACCGTTTGACGGTAGTAGGTGAAGCCGAAGCGGTGGAGAAGATCGCCAAAGCCTTCGGTAACTCCTCCAAGAAACTGGATGCGCCGAACCTTGCCTCGCTCTTCTTCGGTATCGTATTGGGTGTGGCACTCGGTTCGCTGCCGATCATGTTGCCCGGTCTCGGTCAACCCTTCAAACTGGGTCTGGCAGGCGGTACGCTCATCGTGGCTATCCTCATGGGCGCTTTCGGTACCAAATGGCATCTGGTCACCTATACCACCACCTCCGCCAACCTCATGATCCGCGAAATAGGTATCGCGCTCTTCTTGGCAGCGGTCGGTTTCGGCGCAGGTAAGACCTTCATCCCTACCCTCGTAGGAGGTGGATATGTATGGATCGGTTACGGTGTGATCATCACGCTGTTACCGCTACTCATCATCGGTTTCATCAGCCGTAAATGGCTCAAGTTGGATTATTTCACGCTAATGGGACTGATAGCCGGTTCGACGACCGACCCACCCGCACTCGCGTATGCCACCGGCCAATCGGCGAATAACGACAGGTCCGCAGTGGCTTACTCCACCGTGTACCCGGTGACCATGTTCCTGCGTGTACTTACGGGACAACTGATGATATTATTGTTTTTATAAAACATATTTAGATTTATGAAAAAATCGATTTTGATGCTTGTCACCCTTCTCATCGCTTTCGCGCCTGCTTTTGCACAAGAAGTAAATAAAGAGGCAAAGAAAGCAGAGGTCAAGAGTCACCTCAAGCAACATTTCAAACCCTACGGATTCATCCGTAACTATTTCACCTACGACAGCCGCGAGAGTTGGTCCGGTACAGCCGACCTGTATAACTACCAACCGAAGGATGAGAACTGGAATAAAACGAACGACCCCGCTCTGCGCGAGGATTTGAATGCACAGAGCACCTTCCGCTTCCTCTCCCTCACGACCCGTGTGGGACTGAATATCGTGGACTACAAATGGCGTAACACGGAGTTTAGCGGCAAGATTGAGGCGGACTTCTATGCCGGCATAAGTACTAAGACTTCGACCGTCAATAGTGCTATAAAAGAGACGCACTCCGTGAGTGGTGTAGCGCAGTTCCGTCTCCGTCAGGCGTACGTCACCCTCGGATGGGATAGCCTGCAGATGGGTAAGGACTATGCCCGCGTGGATCTGACGATCGGTCAGACCTGGCACCCGATGGCAGCCGACCTGTGTGACGTGATTGCTTTGGCTTCCGGTGCGCCTTTCGGTCCGTTCAACCGTTCTCCGCAAGTGCGCATGGACGCACGTCTCGGCAAATTGTTCACCTTGACGGCTGCCGGCCTATGGCAGATGCAATACCTTTCCATCGGTCCGGGTAATCTGCAATCGGCAGAGTATATGCTCTATGGCAAAACACCGGAAGCCTATCTCGGCCTGAGTTTCCATGACAAGGGCTGGATCGTCCGCGCCGGTGCCGATGTGCTGAGTATCCAACCGCGACATATAGGCACAGCACTGGATAATAGCGGCAATCCTATCGTTGGCACAGACGGCAAAGACCTGCAGATCAAAGTGAACGACCGCATCACTACCGCTTCACCCTTCGTCTATCTGCAATACAAGAAAGGCGAGTTCTCTTTCAAGGCGAAATCAATCTTCGCTGAGTCCGGAGAGCACATGAATATGTACGGCGGTTATGGTATCAAGGCTGTCAATGCAAACGGTTCGTACGCCTACACACCGATTCGTCACAGCACATCATGGATCAGTATTGTTTACGGCGGTAAAGTGGGTGCGCAAGAAGAAAAGCACCCGCAGAAACTGCAGGGTATCCTGTTCGGCGGTTATGTTCATAACTTCGGCACTAAGGAAGAAGTGAAGGACATTAACGGTGATGGTAAAATCACTAATGCGGAGTTCTACAATCCGCGTTCGTCGGCCATGAACCAGATGTGGCGTCTGTCGCCTACACTCCTGTATACCGTAGGTAAATTCCAACTCGGTTTGGAATACGAGATCACGTCTGTACAATATGGCGATGGTGTGCTGAATACACATGCCCTTTCAACGAACGGTCTCCATTGGGTGACTAACCACCGTCTCCAACTCATGACCAAGTATAATTTCTGATGAGTAGATGTAAGACTTATTGGACCGCCCTTCCGGCAGAGGAGAAAGCCAACACCTGGACGGCACTCCTCCCTGCCCTTGCGACCATCGCTATCGTTTGGCCGCTGATGGAAAGGGCGTACCTCTCTCAACTTTCAACTTTCAACTTTCAACTATTAGGAACGAGCCTATTTTTAGTAGGCGCGTTCCTAATGTATTTTGCTTCCACCCTCTATCATGTGGTTGTAGCCCCTAAAGCGAAAGCCCGTATCCGTATCTTCGATCATATCTCGATATACGTCATGATCGCGGGTTCGTACTCGCCTATCTGCCTCACGGTGGTCGGCGGATGGATGGGCTGGAGTCTGTTCGGTTTCCTATGGGCTTGCGTGATAGCCGGTGTGGTAGGTAAACTCATCGCGCTGGGCAAGCATCCCCATCTGTCCCTCACGCTTTACCTGATGATGGGCTGGGCGGCGCTGCTCGTCATATGGCCGATGTGGCAGAATATGTCGCATGCCGCTTTTGCGTGGGTCATCGCCGAAGGAGTCTTCTACACCATCGGTGCGTATTTCTTTAACAAGGACGAAGAGCACGCTTTCTACCACGCCATCTGGCATGTATTCATCGTACTCGGGTCCTTGTCCCACACGATCGCCCTTTGGCTTATCCTTGCGTAAAAGGTAAACAGAAATGCATCTCGTGAGAAGTCACGGGGTGCATAAATTTTATCTCCGCGGCATGCAGCATCATTCTTTCACTCTTTAATTCTTTCACTCTTTCATTCGTTACCCCATATAGCCTATCGCCAACGATAGGTGCATTCAGTCCATCCGGATGCGCCGCATGCACGCGTAACTGGTGGGTACGACCGGTCAGCGGATAAAAGTCCACGAGGATTGTTCCATCATCTCTTCTCTCCCGGATCACATACCGCGTGATCGCCACTTTCCCATGTTCCCGATCTACCATCTGTCGCGGCCGATCATACGGATTCGGCAGAAGAGGCAGATCAATCATTCCATCATTTGCATCATTCGCACCATTAAGCAAAGCGTCACCATTCGGACGAAGCACCGCTTCGTACCGCTTCAATATATCCCGCCTTTGGAAATAGGCTTGCAAGGTCTTATAGACCTCCGGCGTCTTTGCCAATACCAGCAGTCCGCTCGTATCCTGATCGAGTCGATGCACTGCTTTAATAAATTTGCAATTTGAAATTTTAAATTTGAAATAATCCTCTACCGAAGGTTCATCGCTCTTTCCGGGCACAGACAATAATCCCGCCGGTTTATTAACGACCATGAGGAAGTCGTCTTCATAGAGTACTTCGGGCTGAAGACTGATTACTGACGGCTGATTACTGATCACTTCCAATCCTTCAAGCACGTGCTTGAGGATCGGAACGCATTTGCCGGAGCAAGGTGCATAGAAAGCTCCTTCTTGTCGAATCTCGGTGCGCGACGGTGCCCCTACCCAGAACTCCGCCAATGCGATCGGTTTCAGTCCATGCGTCAATGCGTACTGCAGCAGTTTCGGTGCACAACACTCACCGGCGCCGGAAGGAGGAAGTCTGAATGCTGATGGCTGATTACTGACGGCTGAAGAAAACCATTCATCTATAGGGATGATTGGCTTTTCTTCCTTGAATATTTCGAGTAGGTTCTTGCTCTCGCCCTTGCCATTTACAAAGTTATAATTCGCGAACAACAATCGCTGCAAGCGTCTGGATTCTTCTTTGCTCTTACCGATCGGTTCATCCGTCATTGCATAAACGGGCGGTACAAAGCCTTCGTGCTCGTACGACCCGTCCAACTTAGCGGAGAACGCCGCCAGATAATTGTCTGAATACTGACTACTGAATACTGAAGGCTCAACAACCAACACCCCAAACATCTTCCCGCACTTATGCAACTCGCTCTCCGGGTGCATACGCATATACGCATGTACCTTCTCGATCACCTTCTGCGCAGCCTCCTGCGCGTCAGCACTCGGCGGTAAAACAAACGGCGAAAGCATTACTCGTCGCCCAAGATCTGTCCTTGTGCATTATAGATCTTTCCGTCCCGGATAATCAGCAGTTGACCGTTGCGGACGATCTTCTGAATACTGAAAACTGAATGCTGAACACTCTCCAGTCCTTCGGTCGGTTCAAAAGCCATACCTTCAATCTGTACATTCTTCAGGCAGATATACTTACCGTTTCCGCTGGCGTTCTCATGCCACGGCAGCACACGCACGTGCAGCGTCTCGCCGGCAGGAATGGCAAGAGACGATGTGACATCTACAATGTTCATCGGTGAACCCGGGTTGCCGTCTTTCGGACCGATAGAGGGCAGCGCTACGGTGGCTGCTTCGTAAATAGTCTTCACCTCGGTGAAGCCGTCGCCGAAACCGGTGTTGACATGACATTTCATAGCCGCAGTCGAGTAAGCACCGATCTCCATGTATATCTTCGTGATACGCACTTCCATCGTTGCCGGCGCCATGATCGCGAAATCGACATAACGATCCGGGTTTTCATCTATTTCGGTAGCAGGCCATGCAGTTTTTGCACCGGTATCATCCGCGTTATGGAAACGCACGACGGTCGTCTGTTCACCGTCTGCACCGGTAGCGTCGGACTTAGTATCTGCCGCAATCATATGACTCATCGTGAAGGCTGCACTGATCGGACCTTCTACTACGGCATCGGCTACCGGCTTGGCATCGATTGTCCAGGTTGCACTCACGGCTGCACCGCCGTCCAACGAGAGCGCATTGGCGCTCACCGGAACAACGATGGTGTGTTCGCCGGAAACGGCATAGATTGTGTCGCGTTGCTCACCGCCCTCGGTGTAGTTCGCCCGCACATAGATCTTCTGGAACATCGAACCGCCGCTATAGGCTGCATTCGCTGTAGAAGCATAGCTCTCTTTATCGAGCGATATCTGCAGGTTCGCCGTAGCGGTCAAGGTGACTGTGCCGCTCTTCGGCTCCAAGCCATAACCGGTCAACAGAAACTCCTTGTTCTGCGCCACGCCGGTATAGGTCTCGCCGATCTCGATCGCATTCGGTGTGGCCGCGATATCCGTCGGGATAGAGATATAGTCGGCTAAGATACCGGCGCTCTTCAACGAATCGGCTGCGGCACGTGCGATCAGGTTACCGCCCATCGCATTCGTGTGCGTCTTATCGCCGGCACAGAAAAGCAGGTTCAGACATTGCGTCTCGCCGTAGGAGAGATAGATCTGACGCGTCGCTTCGGTCATATCGATGAACGGCACGTTCTTCTCGGCGGCTACGATCTTCATCGCCTTCACGTAACTCATCGTCGAGTCTCCGGCCGGCAGGCTTTGGTTCTCGTACAGCACACCGTTCTCGATCTTGCTGAACTTATCGCCCAGGTCATGCTTACCGTTTCGCTTGATATCATTTCCCTGGAAATACGCGCGGCAGATCGGTCCTACCAGCACCGGTGTCACACCCATTTCCCGTGCCTCGTCGATGAACGCACGCAGCATATCGCGATAAGTTGTCTGCGGGTTCGTACCGCGTGCATCGGTCGGCGCAGGAAGACCATGCTCCTGGCAATAAGCCGCATACTCGAGGTTATCCATACCATATGTCACGGTTCCCTCATCATTATGCGCGAACTGGATCAGCAGGTAATCGCCGGCATGCATCTGGCTCTTGAGCGCAGGCCAATACGCCGCGCCGGTGTAGAAACCACGGGTGTCGGCACCGGACTTTCCTTTGTTATTGACTGTCACATACGCCGGATCGAAGAACGAACCGAGGTACATACCCCAGCCTCGCTTGTCCGTCGTACTCTCGTCGTACTCCGCCATCGTGGAGTCTCCGATCGTGTGCACTTTGATAGCCCCCTGCATCATCGGCAGGCACAGCAGCATGGCTGCGAAAAAGCAAAAGATTTTTCTCATAGTATTTCCTTTTCGTGTGCAAAGGTACAAAAAAAAATCCGAATGTGCAAATAAAGCTCGTTTTATTTTGCCATTTGCAGGATTTTTTTGCTTGTAGCTTCGAAAGGTCCCTTTAGGGTAGTTGGTCGAAGGTACACAAAATTTCTGACATATGCAAGGAAAAACAGCATTTTTTCTTTTTAAATTTGCGTATATGGGGGAATTTTTGTAATTTTGCAGGCGATATGTATCCGAAACTGAAAAACAGGCCGTGGAAGGTCGTTAAAAGCGAGAATATCCTGCGTCTCGGACCATGGCTGTCCGTACGGCAGGAGTGTGTGGAAATGCCAAGCGGCAAGCAGATACCGACATGGTACGTCATGGAGTTTCCCGACTGGATCAACGTCATCGCCATCACCAAGGATGGTAAGATGGTCATGGAGGATCAGTACCGCCATGCACTCGGCGAGACCCACTACGAGATCGTAGCCGGTGTTGTCGATCCGGGAGAGACACCCTTAGAGGCAGCAAAAAGGGAACTGAGTGAAGAAACGGGTTACGAAGGAGGCGAATGGCGGTTGTTCATGACCCTTTCGCCAAATCCCACGAACCATAATAACAAGAGTTACACTTTCCTCGCCACGGGTGTAGAGAAAGTGCGCGAACAACATCAGGAAGCTACCGAAGATATCCATGTCGATATCATGGAACCGGAACAGGTGTTGGAAATGCTTCGTGACGGGGAGATTATTCAAGCCTTACATGCGGCTCCACTCTGGCGCTGGTTCGCTGAAATAAATGGTACTCGACGCTGACCTTCGCCCATGCACCGGGTTGCAACACGCCGCCATAGTCGTAGTAGTGGCGGTTGGTCATGTTGGTGCAGGAGACGGCAAAGCGCCAATGCGGGAGGTCATAATAGATCTTTCCGTCCAATAGGAGCACCGGTTGGAAGTTGTTCACCGTACCGTCAGCGTTATTGAACTGCCCTATGCGGTCGCGATAGCTCAACGTCCAGGACGCACCGAGACCCGCGTAGATTCCATGTTCGATCTGCAGAACGATCTTATGCCGCAGGTAGTCCAAATACCGCGAGTTGGTCTGCTGCAGGTCGATATTGAGGTTCGTGAAGGCATACGTGATCTGCACATTCCGCAACCATTCATTCAAGCGGTACTGCACGCTGCACTCCACGCCGAGCGTGTTGACCCGTTGCTGGTTCTGCGCGTGATAGGGGCGTTGGGTGTCCGTCGCCACATAGATCCAGTCGATGATATCGCGTCCCCAACGGTGGTACAGTTCGGCATTCAGCGCCAACGAACCGGCCTGGTCGAACGCCTGTTTGTATGCCGCGCCAAACGATGCCGTCCATGCTTTCTCCGGCATCAGAGACGCATTACCACGTTGGTTTCCCGCATTGTAATAGAGGTCGGTAAAGGTAGGTAACCGCAACGAACGGTTCGCATTGGCATAGAGCGACACGCCGCAGTCGAAAGCATAACCGAGGTCCGCTCCTACCGTCCAATGATGCGCGAAGAAAGTGTTATACATACCGCCTGCCGTAAGGGATGCCGAGAAATGCTGTACATGAAAAGTCTGCTGAGCGAAATAACTGATATTCAGTCGGTTATGGTCACCGAAATTGGCCGAATGAATGTTCTCGTTTCGCGCCTCTACACCTACTGTAGTCTTACCGATCGATGAAGCGTAATGGGCACGCAACGCTGCCGTCGCGTTCTGCGTCAGATGACGATTGGATACCGTTCCCCGGTGCCACTCATAGCGGTCATGGTTCGCCCTATATGCAGCCAGCGCATCCAAGGACCATCTGCCCCAACTGTGGCTATACCGCGCTGAACCGAAAGCGGTACGGGTGGCATCGAACTGGTCCTGCGAACCGAAACCGTAGAACATACCCGCACCGACATCTTTATATTGCGCTCCCACCTGCATCTCCAGTCCGCGCCAGGTCGCATTGAGGTATATATTCGCCCCGTTGAAATCGGAGTTTCTCAGCGCCGTAGCCTCTTTGTCGGTGGGGTCAGGCGCATAGTATCCGTTGCTATGACTGTAGTCGGCGCTCGCCAACACCTGCCATTCATTCCGCTGCCAACCGCCGGTCAACTCACCCTTCGCAAAACGGTTCATACCCATCTGCATGGATACGTGATAAGTCTGATTGCTGATTTGTCGTGTGACGATATTGATCGCTCCGCAGAACGCATTTCCGCCTGCCAAGGAAGCCGATGCACCTTCCAGCACCTCGATACGCTCGATCGCCGAAAGGGGGATAGGGATATTCATTACATAATGACCGGTCTGCGCGTCACTCACGCATACGCCGTTGAGCATAACCATCACCTGGTCGAACGTACCGCCGCGCATGCTCACGTCCGCTTGCGCACCGTTCGCGCCACGGGTACGGATATCCAGTCCGGGAAGGGTCTGTAGCAATTCCGCCATGGTCGTAACAGGCAAAGCCGCAATCGTTTCCCGGTTGATCTGCGTCACCAACCGATAGGCCTGCGATTGGATCTCCGTCTGCTGCGACACCACCTGCACTTCCTGCAAACGAAACTGTGCTTCCGCTACGCCCGACATCGGCAAGCACAGCAGCACCGATGCCAAAAGCGAAAAGATCTTTTTCATATTACAAACTATTGCCTTGCATAATAATTTTAGCATGCAAAAGTACAAAAAAAAAATGACATACACAAGAGTGTATGCCACTTTTCGCGATTTTTTCGCTTTTTACGAGTGCTGCTGGTCGTACTCGGCGCCGCAGATAGACCAGTAGTAGGCCTTGAGGGTCTTTTTGCCGCCCGGCTGGTCTTTCTGAGCCATGAAGGCCTGTTGGTCGGCCAACTGTTTGCTTAGGTCGGCTGCACGGGTTGCAACGGCTGCGCGTACGGCGGTGAAGCGTGCGCGTACCGCTACCTCACGGTTCGACAGCGGGGTACTGCGCTCCACTTTTCTGCGGAGATACAGACGGTTACAGTCTTTTGACTCGGTCGCTGCTACGCGGTGCGTACCCAGCAACATCTTGGTGCAGGAGTGTTGACCGCTCTTGCTCGGTTTACTCAATGCGCCGGACACATGATCAATACCGGCACTCCATTCTACTTTTGCCATAATTCTCTAAACTTTAAACTTTAAACATTAAACTTTCAACTGCCGAATTACGCAAAATTCGGCTTCACGTACTTCTGTGCGACGGTGTAGGCGAAGAGGGAGGTGTACTTCTTCTGGGCTGCAAAACCGGCTTCGAGGGTCGCGCGCTCGGTGGGGTCTGCCAAGGCGGTCTTGGCTGCCTGCGCCGCGGTCTTCAGTGCGTTCTGACATTGTACGTTCTTCGGGTGCGTTGCTTTCGAGGGGTTGATCAGGTCAACACCCAACTGCTCTTTCTTACACGGACAGCCCTTGAAATACAGGCTCTCCGACTTGTTGAATTTGCCCCTCACGCGGGCAAACATGCCATGTAACTTAATTTTTGCCATTTTCGTTAAAATTAATGGTTAGTTGATTCTTGTACTTGCGTTCTAAAAACGCGAGATGTTTCTGTCTTCCGTAGGTCTCTGCGAAGACGATTCGGGTGTGGGCTTCGGCTGGAGATGGAGTATGACCCGATCGGTCGGGACGGGCTTGAACGATATGCATCACGCCGTCTTTTGATGGGTAGCGGCGGATATAGAAAGGGTCTGTTCCCATCAGAATGCCGGTCACGGATTCTATACCCGGGTCAAACTCTACCTTTGCCATGGTCACCGCAGGAAGTTGGAGATACGCTCCGTAGCGTCGTACGACTCGGTGGTCTTGGTCTGGATCATGACGGCCGTGTCGCCCCGTTGGTAATACTCACTTTTGTTGGTGATGGTCCGGACAACGTTGCAGGAACTGAGTCCGAAAGCCGCTCCGAGTGCGGTCAATGCCGCAATCAGCACGGAGATGACGATTTTGATGATTTTTTGCTTGTTCATAATGATGTGTGTTTTGAAATCCGGTGCAAAGATACGTCAATAGTGAACAATGTGTTCCTTTGATGGTGGAAATTTTATCAAAAAATCGTATCTTTTTCGTCTTTCAGCTTCTTGATAATACCATCTAAGGCTATGCCATACGCGCTCTATGGGTATGCCTTTCTCTTGTCCCACCATTTTTTTTGCCTTTGGTGCTTGTGTACCTTTGTCTCTCTCGAGAAAATACGCATCGACAATCGCTTGGTTCTGTGCTTCGATCCGGTGTCGCGCAATCGACATATAGGAACCGTTGGGTTCACGCACCAAGTAGGGCACGTCGTATAAAGGGTAATTACTCATAATGATCTTGTTAAGTTATCGGGAGATGGTCCCGTGATGATCGCGTTTAACCTTAGTTAAAAGCACGTAAATCTGTCATCTCAAACGCTTCCGTGTCGAGTTTGGAATAGACGCCATAGTGGTCACCGTGCTTGGCGATGAAGAGCTTGGTGTCAGTCGGGAGCGTGACGTTGGTGCCGTTGTAGTTGAAGGGACGCGGGGTGCAATGAGAGATAGCGAAGTAAGGGTTTTCTTCAATCGCAATCTTCTGCTCCCGCTGCCAGACGAAGGTCGCGTATACCTGTCGCTGCTTCTGCAAAGAGAGGCCGTTCCAGAAACGCTCTGTCGCTTCACGCCGGTTGGCGTATTGGTCAGGGGGAGACAAAAAGTCCCAGATAAATTCAAAGGAAGTCATTTCTTTAAAATTTCTTTTAATCTCCCCCACTCCCCTACTACGATGTAGAGGAAGGGGGATGATTTTCTTTTTAATTTTCTTTTACGTCGCTTTTCTTTTATGCCTTTTCTTTTTTAATCAAGGCATTTCAGCGTCTTCTTCACCTCATCCGGCGCGATATTCGGGTGATCTTCAGGGAAGTTATCCATGATCTCCTTCATCTTGCGTGTCAGTTTAGCCGATTCCTTCTTGTGCTCAGCCTGTTCTGCCGCTTTCTTTCGGTACTCAACACCTTCCGGCATCGTGTATTTCTGCGGCTTGCCAACGATGTCAAACACCTCCGTCACATCCAAGGTATAGTGATGTCCTTCGTGCTCGAACTTACCGCTGGTCTCGCCGAGTTCTTCCAACTTGCCCTCGGCCAAGGTCTTTGCGTCCGTTTCCAATTCATCTACACGCGCCTTGCACGATTCAATAAGTTGTTTAAGTACTGAGGTTTCTACCAGTGCATCCGCACCATTCAGATTGATGTCATTTGCAGCGATCAATGCTGCGCGTAATTCTATAGCTTTCATAATTCTTCTTTTTTTTGCGTCCGATGCCATCGGACATGTTATTTTTCTTTGTCCTTTGTCGCGGCATCAAATGCCGCTTTCCCCTTCGTCCATTAGCCCGGAAATAATCGTACCCCCTGTGGGTAAAGAATTGAATTCCAGAACTCATACTTTCGGAATATCTCGAGCAATTCATCTCTGCTCATCTTCCTTGGATCACGTCCGATGCTCCTGAGCACCCGCAGTAATCGCGCACGCTTGCGGTTTTCCGCAGGTGTGACATACTGGAGGTTATCAACAGACCAGTTCGTGATGTCGCCGTTGATGTGGTCAATCTCCATCGGAATAGTTGTCCCTTCTGGAGTCACGGCGAAAGGTCGCGGTCCAATCCACGTGAGTGCAACCAGTTTGTGACAAAGCTGTTTGTCATACTGCCGCATGATAGGATAGACGCAACCGCGCTTACCGTTAAAACAATGCCTTCCCGGGGTGCGCATCGCAGGAGAGAAGTTTGGTTTAACTTCCCGCAAGATCCATCCGTCATCGGTCAACTCTGCATTGCGTACCGAATAGAATTTCCCTTCCCTTGAACAGTACAAGGGTTTGTCTGTAGGGCACTTACGTACAATTGTACCATCTACTAATCTTAATTGTTCTGATGCCATAATTTTATGGTTTTGTATCGGCCAAGCTTGACCGATGGTTAAAAATTATGGCAAGCGCTTGCCTTTAGCCTTTCGAAAGCGAGTGCAAAAGTACTGCTTTTTCGGCGAAAAGGTCTTCGAAAAACGAAGAGCGTGCAATAAATCTACCTTTTGTTGACGATTTGATGCACTTTGCTAAATCGGACATCGGTACAATTAACCGTAACAGCAATGTGATTGTAAGGATGTGAAACTAATGCTTCATCATGAATAATACGAATTCCGGCAGTTTCGATTTCTCGGAAAGCGATGTCGATGTCAGCAATGTCGTTGTTCGGTTTGGCAAGAAAAGCCTTGATCTCATTTTGGATTGTTTTAATTACAATCGGCGTTAAATCTAATGTCATAACTTTGTTCGTCTTGGGGGATATTTACCCAAAACGATTACAAAGTTACAAGAAGAAAAGTGTTTACATTGGTATGTTTTGGTACAAAATATTAATCTTTGGCATTTTTTAGTCGAAATTAATATATTCCATACCATATGGCACAAAAAAACGACCGCAAATGCAGTCGTTTTTAGTTGCCCATAATTTTGTTTAATGATTATCTGGGCCCTAAGAATTTATCACCATTGAGGTGAATCATGTGGTCTGGCATATCTGCAATCCACACTTCCGTTTCCCAAGCAAGTTCTTTGGAGAAACGTTTGTAAGTATCGAAATCGAGGAAAGCGGTCACGAAGATCTTTCCTGCTTTGACATCCTTAGTCATGTCTTGAATCTCCATGATTCGTGCTGGAGACATTGATCCGACAGAAGTAACGGCTTCCACGAAATAGAGCCAGTTATTATCTTCACGGTAGAGAACTACATCCGGCATTTTGTCGTGAAGCGTGATAGCAAAGCCGAGTTTGCTGAGTTTTTCCACTTCCTTAACCAAATCTTTCTCAGTGGTGTCTCCTAGATACAGACATTGCGAGTGAGGAGCAAAACGTGGTGCAAACTCTTCAATGATTGCTTTCTGCAATTCGTTGTGCTTTCCCGCGCTCAAAGAAAGTGCAATACCATTGATTTGTACCGGCATTTTCTGCATTTTCTTTTTGGACGCATACAAAGCGGTTAAGCTCTGGTGCTTTTTGCAGAACTCTTGCAAAACTTGGCTCTGGGCGACAGTTCTTGGGTTAATGTTCTTAACAACAGCCAAGAATTCATTGGTAAGACGATAGCGATAGTTGGGACTATTAGTAGCCTTGCCGTTATCCTCAATGATAGCAGCTGTGCGGAAGTGGTGCATGGCTTGTTTTCGAAAAGTCTCACGTGAGTTTTCTGCGTAAGTCGTGCCATAGTTGGCATTTGCAAAAGCTATAACATCATGAATGCGAATCCATGGTTGCTGTGCTTTCTTCCAAGGTGTATTAGGCTTGAGGCTTGCCATACTTAGAATAGTCAACGCACAAAGATCGGCTTGCTGTGCTTTTGGCATACCAATGGTAGCCAGTACTGATTTGATGACAGAAACTTTTATATCCATTTTTCTACAATTTGATCACAATAAGCGGTAGTAAGCGGCTTGCCGGACAACTCTGCGCCTATCTTACTAATAGTACTTGCGGGCGGAATCGGCATAGCATTTACTTCGGTAGAGTTGACCTGCGTAGAACCGTTCAGAATGCGGTAATACTGGTCATATAGGGTTGAGTTCAGCAACGCATAAACGCCGTACAACATATCCAAAGACTTGCACTCGATGAAGTTAATTTTGTTCTGAGTGCTGATATACTTGTATTTGGGATAACGGCTGGAGAGATACACACCACATTGCAAGCGGCGCGGTTCTTCTTTAGACGTAAAGCGTTTGACAAAGATATAGTTAGAGTTGGATTGCAAGAGACCGGCACGATCAGTATGGATATACTCACCTGACTTGCCTACAGGCCATACTACTTGACCATCTTTGCTAATGTGTGACGAATAGAAAAGCGGATAAGTTTCTATTTCCGGTTCTTCTTCATCTTTGAGCACTTCTCGTTCACGGAAATCCACCACAAGACCTGTGTGCATTGGCACTTGCAGCGTTTTGAGTGTATCAGAAAGAGCATTCACACGCGCCAGCACTCCGGCTTCCTCATTGTTGGTTGGCAGGAAGACATAATGGTTGTGCGCAACCACAGTACTATACGGAACCTGGAAATGTGTCAGGTCGCTAAAGTCAGCGGTGGAACTTGAAGATATATCTATCGTTTCGGGTTGCTTGGTGGTCTTCTTGATTTTGATAATCATTGTTTCCTGCAACACTGATTCTTCACTGAAGACTTTATCACGACTTACAAACAAATGCACGGCTTGAATGGTAGCGTGTTTGAATAGGTATTCACGGAACCGCTCAAAGTATGCACCGGAAGTCCATGAACGCGGTACAATATACACTAACTCGCCATCCTCATTGAGGTTGTTTATAGCCATCGCCCAAAAGAGGAAGTAGAGGTTTGGCGCACCATAGCAAACTTGCGGCATGTGCAATGCCTCGGGAGCATCTTTGGGAATTTTGAGGTAAGGCGGATTGCCAATGATATAGTCGTAGCGATATTCTCGCAAGTCAAACAGGTTGACATTATCGGCAAATGGCTGCGTTGTGATATAGTTCTCGGTCAGCACGCGATAGGTTAGGTTCGCATGTTGGTGCATGTATTCCAGATTGTCAATAAGAATCGGAACGACATGCGTATCTGTCTCGTAACAAACGAGGTGGATTTTTCCCTCATATCCACGTTGCATCAACGACCATACTGCGGCAGCTGATAAGATACCTGTACCCGCACCGGCATCAAGCAATTTTATTTCCGGTTTGGAGAGATCGAAGTGGAACATCTGCGCCATATATTCAGCAGTTCTGTCAGAAGTGAAGAACTGTCCGTATCGCTTTCGGTCCTCTTTAGGAGCTTTGGCGATAAAATCTTTAGTGCGTTGTAATATGGCTTGTAGCATACTATTCCAATTTCGGGCGCAAAGTTACTAAAAAAAAATGACATATGCAAGTAAAATTACCATTTTTCCAAAATCTTTTCATTATTATACAATTTTAGTCCATTCCATTTTTGAATATACTGCATATTCAACTGTTCAGGATTCCTTGACAGTTCAACTATCGCATTTTTTGCGAGCGTTCGAACATGTGCAATTTCTTCGCATGTTTTTTTACTCCTCACAAAGGTACAATATTTTTTCGAGATATGCAAATAAAAACACCGACAGCGCCCTAACATGGAGCGCTGTCTTTCTTATTTATACTTCCGTCAGCAGGAAAGCCATATAGAACGGAATCGTCAATAACGCACCGTCGCGACCAACATTGTAGTCGCCAATCTTAATGGCATGGCGGACGTGGTATTTCTCCGGGTGTTTAAGGATAGTACTAGTTGATTTGGCATTGTACCGTGAACCGAACCACTTGCGGTCTATCTGCTCCTTGGTGATCTTCCCCGCACTGCGGATGGTATCCACGAGCCAGATGTATTTCTTAGCCGCAAGGGCACGATTTTTTCTTAGCCGCAAGGGCACGATTCTTTCTTATATTGTACTACGGACATTCGCTGCTGGCTATTATAAATTACAATAATGGTGTCATATACAAAGGCAGGTACGTGATACCCTCTTTGATCTCCAAATCTTTGGTGTGGAGGACGATGGGGTTAGTAACGTATTGACTGAACTTGTCCATGCATTTATTGAGCGAGGATAAGGAGTAGCGCGGTGTTGATTTAACTTCAATCGGGCAGATGTTCTTGCGCGACGTGACGGTGGATTTGCTGATAAGGAAGTCAATCTCCATTGTGTTGGCGGCATTCTCATCGTCATACTGATAGAAATAGTATAGTTTGCGCCCTGCTGCGACTAACATCTGTGCAACGATGTTCTCCATGACATAGCCGAGGTTCACTTCCAGTTTGCCATGTAAGATGCGTTCATATATCTCTGCCGGCATTTTGCCTTGTTCGTCAAAGGCAAGACTGAGGAACAGACCTGTGTCTGCCATGTAACACTTGAGCGTTGTGCGTTCGGTGTTCATCCCAAGACCGATGTTGGGTGCGAACGTGTTGTAACAGATATTGACGATACGCGAGTCGCGTAGCCAGAAGAACGAACTCTCGTAGTTGACGTAGCGTGCGTTCTCGTTGAGATCGGATAACATAAAGCGTGTGCCGTGTTTCTGCAGCTGCGACGGAATGGCTTCGAACACCGCTGCCGCCTTGGCTTCTGCGCCTGTAGCGTACTTGCGGATATCGTCGCGATAGAGGGCAAGGATATTCTGCTTCACTACTTCCGTCTGGCGGAAATCCTTGGTGTCAATATAGGTCTGTAGCACTTGCGGCATGCCGCCTAACAGCATATAGAGCCGGAACAAGTCCATCGCTTTTCGATGCATCGGCCCAAGCGGTTTCTTCTGTTCATAACAATCACGAATGTAGGGCATCAACATCTCGTTGCCCATCGCCCAAAGGAACTCCTCGAAGTCCATAGGGTACATCGGCAGTTTCTGCTCTTCCGATGGAATGACGATGCCTTTAACGTTTTTGTGGATGCTAATGAGCGAACCTGTCTCGATGTAGTCGTACCGACCGTCTTGCACGAGATATTTAATGAGCGCACGTGCTGGAGGATATTGCTGCACTTCGTCGAAGATGATCAACGATTTGCGCGGTTGAAGTTGTACATTGAAATGCAACGACAACATCTGAAACAGCATATCGAGGCGTGTAGAGTAGTTCTCGAAGAATGCAATCACTTCATCAGGTACATGGTTGAAATCGATCAGGATGTAACTCTCGTACTCGTTACGAGCGAACTCCTCCACAATGTAACTTTTACCTATACGGCGGGCTCCCTCAATGAGCAGAGCACTTTTGCCGTTGGATGATTTCTTCCACTCGACCAGTTGGTCATATATCTTTCGTCTCATAAACTTATATATTTCACGTTTCCGTGTGTTGTGTATATATTATTATATACGTTTCCTGCCATTTGATGCAGATATTTAACGCTTCCTTGCCTTATTTTTTATGTATTTTTAACGTTTCCGGCTGCAAAGATACTCATTTTTTTTGATATATGCAAATTTTTCTTCTATTTGCAAGGAAATACAGGCATAAATACGAACATTAACCGTACTATTACGAAAAATCCCCCGATCAGTAGTTAATGATGGAGGGTAACAAACCCAGTCAATATCCTACTAACCGAGGGCAAAGAGACCGCTACATGGAGTTGAGGACACCTCCAAAAGTTTGTAACGTTCTTATTGAAAATCTCCCGAAACAGGCACTTCTGGACAAACCTAATTGTTGTCAATATCCTGCTTCGGGAGTCCGTTCTCACCGGCGCTAATCATATATAGTTGACGCCTATTCCGGATTTGAACGTGTGAATAATTCTCTGCAAAAGCTATCGCCATCTAATCGTTTTGACTATTATCAAGTAATTTTTGATTAAACACTATCATGGGCAATTCATTTTTGTATTTGTATCCTTGGTTGTCAATAGGATTATCAATAATCGCAGCTGAAGGCTCCCAAAAATCATAATATAAATCTAGTGAGTCAGGCAGAATTGCACGGATTTGTTTAGCCAGTTCAAGCCCTCGTTCACGATGTGCTTTGCACTTTTCCTTCGGCCATGAATAAGAAGGATTACCATCCCAGTCATCATACCATTCTTTGAGTCCTTTGATTCCTCGAAGATCAATCACACCATGCCTGTCAGTATAAATTTCATCTGCGCTACCACAGCATCCACCTGTCGTCCAGAACAAAGCATCTCCATATTCTGCCCACATGTGAATTCTTTCCGTAATTTCGGGTTTCGGCTTAAAATGTAGAGTGTTCTTGCAATATAATTGTAGAGAGTCCAAATACCATTCCACTAAAAGAGACTTGAAGTCATTGTAAAAATCCCACATGTCAAAATCCAACGCCCATTCGAAATGATCGTAATTCTCGAAGATAAACCATTCCTTAATGAACGGATCGGACTTTTTGCGTGAACCCTTACAAATATCAAGCACGGCATAATATATTGAACGAACAAACTCCTTTGTATAGCAAATAGCAGAACAAGGGATGGACTTGCTTTTTGCATCGTATATATAGAATAAACCTATACTGGGATTTGTATTGGTATCGTGCTTAACGCTTGTTCCATTAGTGCAAGTAATCCCAACGTATGACTTATATAGCGCCTCATAATGGAAATACATATCCTCATGGTCTTCTCGTTCTATGCGAGCACAACATTCTATGTTATCTTCCTTTACGATTAGTTCCAACCAATCCCGGATTTGATCGAACTGCGATAGATTGGATAATCGTTTGATTGGCTCGTGGAATGTTAAAGCTCCGTTAACAAAAATATCCATTCCAATTACTCCGCCTTTCGGCTGAGAAAATTGGAAGAACGTGGAATCATTCTTGCAGTTAACAATGTCTTTATCTGACATTTGTGCGTATAACTTACTACGCTCACTGAACCAATTGTTGTCGTAATATAGCATGATCTATTATATTGTCTTTAAAACCTCTTGCCTCACGCATATCCGCACCATTCGCGGAGGCTCAGAACCAAGAGTGAAGCATTATAGTAAAGTCGTCAAACACGAACTTAATCGCACGAACCAGTACCAATAATGCTCAATTGAATTTTATAAGAGATATTTCAACGAACCATACATCCGACGTGCATGCAGTGGGTATCTATATTCCTCTTTTTATAGGAGATATTTCAATACAGCTTCCCAGTTCGGAAATTGTTCGCTACCTAAGGCGATTACCTCTCCCTCGAACTCGCCGGCACCGTTTTTCTCAGGACGGTCGTCAATGAGATAATCTCCACGATTAAGGTTCTTGTGGTGCGAGAGAATAAGACGCTTGTATGCAACATCGCCGAGGAACTTCTTAACCCAAGCAAATTTGTCACTTGCTGCGGTTGGGTTGCTCCAAGGAGAGGTGCTAAGGATGTAACAATCGTATTTTTCGCATAATTCACGGTATGCTTCAACGGCTCCGGGAAGCGGTTTCATGTGCGCAAAAATGTGCGGTACCTCATCAATGCGACCATCATATTCAGATGTAATGACAGCTCGCATGGCATCTATTCCGCTTTGGAAATCCACCAAGACATTATCCATGTCCACATATACTATCTTTTTTCTATCAGCCATGTTTATCTCCTTCCGTATTTAGCCTCAAATTGTTCCTTTGCTTGAGTGACTGCGTTTTGAAATTGTTTACTATGTTTGTTCAGCAGACCATCTTGATATAGAAAATATTCTGTTGAACACATATCCCATATTTTGTTAAAGGCAGAAAAGATAGCATCAATACTTACACCATCTGGAATTTTCCCATCAACAAAGTAACTCAAGTATTTTTCGGGTGAATTTTTGAGATTAACTCTATCACATATTAACCAAGAAACGGTTTCTGCCTCAAATTCTCTAGCATCATCATTGATTCTACGCACCTTCCACGCTTTGCCCCATTCTTCAGGAGCATCTAAATGATGACAAAATAAATGCCCTAATTCATGGATAATGCTGGCAAATGTTTGATTATCATCACCTTTATTATTGGTTCCTATGATATAGTCGGCTTTCCATTTTATAGGATGCAGAGTGTTAGGGATTTCTATGTCAATAATTTGATATGGTTCTTTCAATAGTGATATCTTTGCGCCTAATTCAGATCCGGCATTTAAGTTTGAATTAAAAGCAATGCTATGAAATGCAGAGTTGAAGATGAGATTGCTAATGTATCTCTGATTAACTATTCCTATTGTCTTATATGGCTTTTCTAGTTCTTCTAAAATTTCAGCATCAGAATAAAAGCGTTGTGTGGGGATAGCGTGTGTTTCTTGTATGTCGAAGACAAAGTTAACTGGGCCAAATGGGCAAAGTACAACTAATGGTCTTGCGTCTGCGTTAATTGCACGATGGTATTTATCCCTCCATTCACTGGATGACAAGACATAACGAGCACCGGGCATTTGAAAACGGACAAGCATGGCATTGTATGGTGCCAGACTCTTAAACTTCGCACAGAAGTCTAATAGATTCATAAAATAATCGCTTGTCCTATATTCCCTAATATTCTCAAAAAGAATATCTACCTTTTTCCTTATATCATTCTTCGTCATATACAGATAATTTGTACATTATTATTCTAAAGCTTTAGCCAGAATATGGGGGATGTCATTTTTCAATACTTTTATATCTTTATTATATATCATTAATCGTTCTTCGCCTTCAGAAGAAATGAACTCATAGTCGATAGTAATATTATGGGTTTGTTCATATTGAGCAAAGAGCTCTTTTATACTTGCTTTGTTTATTCTATATGCGCCGTATTGAAGGGATGGTTGTAATATTCGGTAGTATCTAAAAGTCCGGAAAAGAGAAGAACCTTTGTTTTTGTCCCTATGTGACTTAATCATGTCCCAAAGCAGTTCCTCTGATATGGTTCGTACATAGTTATGTGTTTCATTGTCATAAAGATCCAGTAAGCCATAATACTTTTCTTGATTGTCTTCGCTAGAACTTTTGTAAAAATTATGCTGATTGGTATATTTTCTTACTAAATATATTTTTTCGTAGTTGTCATCATAATATTTTACCCAATAAGTACCTTTTATTCCATATAAGATGGCATCATTTATACGCTTTGTTTTGATATAGCCTAAAATGAACTTGTAATAGAAAGTAATTATCAGAGTAAGAATAAGAATCACCGCTATGAGAGTCACTTTTGCTTTTTGCGAGAATATGTTATCTCCTATACAAATTGAGCAGGCAATAATGAATATACACAATATGGCGTTTCTCTTGAGGAATATATTAGGCACTCTGCTACCACCCCTCATGTGCCCTGCTATGGAATCTATCATGAACGTCAAAAACGAAAGTATTGCCGCAATTATTATGATTATTTTAATTGTTAAGAATAGCATAATTCTATCTATTTTGCTGCAAAATTACTGCTTTTTGTTGGTATAGCAAAAAGTTTGTAACGTTATTTGACTTTGAGGATGTCCGGCATAGTGACCAAGGAACGATCCAAATTGATTTTGTGAGGAAGACCATAATTGACTTCTATTTCGTAATGTTTTCGGAGATTATCGTTAGGAATAGCCATACGGATAGCAGAATTGCATTGAGACTTCTTTACATTCAAGGCATTGGGGTTGCATACATCCAATAACTTGTTTACAGACTCACGAAGTTTATCCGTATCCGACCGATTGGTAAGGCAGAAATAAAGGCGGATATATTCCTCTTTATAATCCGCAATCTCTTTCATTCGTAAGCCTTCCGGGTGATTTAGGAAAAGGCAGTACAATGCTTTCACTTGAGCTGTGAAATGGATTTCGCGATCATAGTCAGGAAGCAACACACTATATGTAAGAGGTGTAATGTGCAGCCGACTTAATTCAGTGAATGGGAACGGATTTGGGGTGACGGAGAACATAGCCTCATCATCCTGACTACGGGTAATTGAGAAACGAATACCGTTGTCCTCATAAGGAGAAAGAATTGTCTTGCGGAAATGATATTCCTTATAGTTCCCTGTGTCTAATATTTCATCAAACATCTCCTGCAATGTATCGAAATACTCAGACACCGCGGTTTCAATCAGATCTGTGGCTGTAATGTCAAGGCGAGCGACAAAGAAATCACTATCATTTGTAGCAAGAAAAATATCCACTACAGGCATCATCGCGCTATAAAGAGTTGCTTTCTTTTCTGCTGGGAAGAAAGGATTTTCCGCTTTGAGATATACTATTTTGCATGTCACCCAGTTAGATGTATCTTGATTAAGGCGTTCTTCAATGGATTCGATTTGAGAAAGCACATAATCATTGATTTTTGCAGAAGCTGTTCCTTCCACGAAGTACACCGTACCGAAAGGCAAAGCGCGGTACTTCTCGTCTGTAAAGAGTTTTATTGATTTCTTTATACTCTGCATAATTGTCTGTTGTTTGCACGTCTTGCGTGCAAAGTTACTACATTTTTTTGAAACATGCAAGTTTTTGAGGGCCTTTTTGACCAAAAGTGATGTTTTTCTGAGATTTGGTTATTTTGCGCTGCTTTTTCTCTTAATCTTTTTTGCTTTTCCCCTTTTTCAATAAGGTCTTCGTTTCACTCAGGTCTTTATTTCTGATTTTTCTTTTCCCCCATAATAAGGTGCTCGTTTCTCTCGCGGCTTGTTTGGTTCTCCGCCGCTACGCTCTGTCGATTATTACGCTCCGCTCACGGTCTTTTGTTTTGAATAAAAAGAGAAACAAATCCTGCATGAACCGACAGAGCAGAGAATACATAAACGAGATAATCGTTCCCGCAAGGGATAAGAAGAGAGCGCCCCGAAGGACGCTCTCTCCATATATGCGCACATGCGTGCGTACCTTATTACCACTGAGTACCTAACATACGCAGGTAGCTCTTGTAACGCCACTGAGCGTTCTCCTGAGCGGCAGCGAAGAGTTCGTCTGCCTCTTTCGGGAACTGTTTTGCTACAGAAGCGAAACATGAAGCGGAACAGGCGTACCGAAATAGCGTCCAGGGGACGGTATGAGGAGTAAGTACGCCGCGCGAGTCCGAAGCAGCCCTCACCGCTGCAAGGACATAGAACTCCTTATTGCCCTTGGGTAGTCTGGAACTTGGGTGGGCGGGCACGTCCTCGCAACTCGTTTGCGAGGTTCCCACCCTGTTTCAAGAATACCTCAAGGGGGAGCGCTTCGATTAAGTAGCAAAGCAGTTCCCGTAAAAGAGGCAGACGGGCGCGAAGCCGCCGCACAGGAGAATGGCACAAGGGCGGAAAGACTACCCTACGCACGCTCGGGCACGCAAATGGGTAATAAGGAACACGCAAACACAAGTGTGTATAAGAGAGAAGCGACCTGCAAGGGCACTTGTCTTCGTTTATGCCTATAGTGACTGTCAAACATAATCGGCTTTATTTATCTGTAAGCGGAGCGCACCCAACAAGCCGTGAGTGCAACGAACACCTTATTAGGGGAAAGAAAAAAAATACAGACATAAACCGTGAACATAGTGAAATAATCGACAGAGCGTAGCGGAGGAGAACACCTTATTAAAACAATATGTCAAAGATCACTTGTGAATATTCCCCACGGGCGTATTTTATTTACGTCCGTGAGGATTTCACTTATTGCTTTAGTCACGAGGATGCTGTGCATCGTACTCTTGACCGCAGATGTGCCAATAATATGCACGCATCGTCTTGATACCGCGTGGGTTGTTGCGCTGTGCAATAAAGTTCATCTGATCTTGGGTAATCTTCGACAAGTCCATACTACGCTGGTGAACCATTTCTGCAACCGCTTTGAATCGCTGACGAGTCCAAACAGCATTTGAAGTATTCGACTTCGTAAAGTTCGATTCGTCACGTAAATAGATACGGTTGCAAGAATCACTTGTGGTTGCAGCACGACGGTGCGTAGCCAACAACATTCGACCGTGCTTGTGCGGCTCTTTCTTACCACACTTACACAAGGCGCCGGATACATATTCGATACCGGATTGCCATACCACCTTAGCCATTTAATGCAGACCATGCTTTACCTCCGGTCTGCGTAGAGGGGTTAAAAGTTGTCATATATAAAATCGTTTCTTAATGTATAGTGCCAGTTTGACAAGCCAGTACAGTGCAAACAGGATAGCGAAGGCTGCACAATACTTGTAAAACGAAGGCACATAAGGTTTCTCGACCGTTTCTGTCTTAGTTTCCGTCAAGGTGATCGTGTCCGTCTTGAGTGTCTCGCGGTCACGCCAACGGGTGTGCCATTTCTCCAGATAGACCGTGTCTGCGCGTATGTGGACGAAGATGCTGTCATGCAGATAGATGCTGTCGCGCTGGATTTTGTTCGAGACGTGGTTGGCGTTTGTTTCAGCCACGGTTTGCATACTCTGACAGGCGGGCAACAGCAGCACACTCATCAGCATAAGTGTCCACTTGCGAAATTTCAATAAGAATCTGCTCATGTTCTTTCTGTGCTTTAAGAAGTTTATTAACAATGGTTTGCTCCGCTTTTCTGGAGGAATAGAGAACCGGCGAAAGTTCAGAACGCTCTCCGACAAGGATGCATCCCTCTGTATGATCCTTGTTGTTCCCTGCATGAATGCGTATGCCTTCAAAGCCGGGCACCATACGCAGGATTGGCAACGGACGACCGAAATGAGGAGAGTTTGTTACGGAAACATTGTACCAACCTTGCGGTATAGCCCCTTTGGGGTGACGTGCATTAGGCACTACAGGCGGTTCCAATGTATCACAACAGAACTCATGGTCTATTGACAACTTTCCGAGTGTTTCGGATGGCGTGAACTTGTAACGAATAATACGAAGTATCATGATGTTTACAATTTAGAGATGTATAAACTTTATTTCTTTTGACGATAGCGATAGTGATAATCGATACCTATGAGAGAGCCGGCGAAGGTAAGCGTCTCGCCGTAGGCTACGAGGAGAGAGGAGTCTATGACCCCTGCGGGCGGAAGTGCCAGCCCTGCCACAAGCAGTGCGCATCCGAAGATGCACATTGCCGTAGCGAGGATAAGTTGCAAAAGAGAATGTTTCATGATTTTAATCATTTAACTTTGCGTACTCCATTGCGAACACATAGCCCGAGAAATCAGAATATTTTTTCTGCTTCTTGAAAGCCTCCATATATGCGGCTTTCTGCTCGGAGTTAGCCAGCGCAGTCTTTGCATTTGCGCGGGCAGTTGCAAATTTCTGGCGTTGCGCAAGTTGGTTTGCAGTCGGCTCCTTCGTGGAAGGGTTACACATACGTCCGGAGAATACTTTACCATTCTTACGGAAAAAATAATACTCTGAATGGCCACACAATTTGCCAGACATGGACTCTACAAGGTCCGTAGGTTTAATTCTACTCATAATGTTTGTTTTTTATTGAAAAGGTCTGTCGGAATGAAAGTCGGGTTTGTCCCTTTTTCTTTCTCAGCAACTGAGGACAAGCGAAAAACGCTGCTGAAAAAGATTATAATTTCTACCCGAATTTCAACGTTCATTCCCCTTCTGGCTTCAAATTCGGTGCAAAGGTAATACTTTTTTGAGGTGGTCTGTTCCGTTTCGTGCAGTTTCCTTAAGCAAGTTCGTTTTATTTCCGTTTACTCTGTCATTTTGTTTGCTCAGGGTGCAAATCTATATTCAATTGCTCACAAATAAACCGAACCGCTTGAGGTGGTAGAAGTTTGGTTCTGTCAGTTACGCCCATTTGTCGCAATTCAGAACGGAAAGGTTGTAACCATTTAGAGAATGTTCTTGTAGTTGTCCCTGCCAAATCCGCCAATTCGGATTTTGATTTAGAAGAATAATTGACAGGGGAAGGCAGCAACACCTGAGTATCAAACCCAAGTATAGTGTTGATTCGTTTAATGCAGTGCAGTAACTCAGCGAGTTGGTCTGCATCTAATGTGATAGGTTTCATAACCGAAAGGATTTATGCGAGGCTTTGAAAGTAAATGCGCATTCATGGATATCCAAGCCTAACAAAACCTTGCGGTTTGTCAAAATAAGAGGGCTCGCACTATTTCCGTGCGAGCCCTCCAAGTTCCAACTGCCTTAGCAGCTTTTGTATTTTTAGCCACTATGGGCTAATGGGGTTTTCATCCCCTTTTATAAATTTTAGCCATAACATATAATTTTTATTGATTGTTAACTTTGATGGTTTTCTTCGCCTGAGCCAGGAGCTCTTCCCAGCGATCCATCGATTTCTTTACCTTTCTATCAAGGCTTTCTCCCCAGGTTTGCTCGAATTCTTTGTTCGATACTGAGTTTGCCCGGATAGAATCAATCCTGTCAATTAGATTGGTTTTTTGTGCCATGTTGTTTTCTTGGGTTAACATTCCCTTTAATAATTAATACAATATTTACTATATAAACGAGAGTCCCGTTTGGTATAAGCCCTCGCGGGCTCTCATTCCTATTTTATTTAGCATGCTGCTTGGCAAGCAGTTTAAGGAGTTTCTTCTCCAGTTTCAGAGTGGTCTCAATATCCGTGCCCATAGCTTCGGCGATACCGATATAGGAGTCATCCTTGAACATTGCATCCAGATAAGCCAACAGTTCCGGGCATTTTGCAACTTCTTTTCTGGCTATCTCGTAGCCATTCTCGCGCATCTCTGCTTCCCATTTCCACTGAGCTGCAATACCCATTTCAATAGCTTCACGGTCTTCGTCATAGTCACTAATCAGGTAGAATTCGAGCTGACCTTGCTCGTAATACTTCTCGATAATGTGACTCATCTTACTCTTGGCGATGTTAATGAGCATCGTTCTGAGTTGCCATGTTGGTTTCCAGTGCCATTCACCACAGAATAGTGCCTCCAGACACTCTTCACTAATCACATCGACGGCATCGCCGCCCATTGCTGCACGAGAGAAAGGCCCAACATCAAGGTTGAATCCGCGATGGAAGATCTCATGATGCAACCATCGCTTGAGCTGTCTCAAGGCTCTTTCCCTTTCCAACGGAGTAGTGGCTGCTAAGCGTTGCCACTCCTCAAGTGTTAAATTAAAATGTTTCATGGGAAAAAAGTGTTAGTTAATAAATATTGTTATTTTTTCCTTTATCTTATCTCTTCACCTGTATATATACCCTACATTTTTCAATTTTAATATACTCCGATCATTATTTTTTACTTTTTTCTTCTTTTTTGCAAAAAAATAGCGGAAACTCAGAACTTTCGTCCTTAGTCCCCGCTGCAGCAGAACTTAATAGATACGGCTTCCCCTATTGGCTTTACCCTTTACCCATATCTAATCTTATATTTTCAATTTCTGGGGACCCGCCCCAAGTTTGTTTGCGTAATTTTTTCATTATATTGTTCTGTAGTGCGGGGAATCCCCCTAACTTTTTGTTAAATTTGGTACAAAGATACAACATTTTTTGTGTTTTGCAAATTTTTTTGAAGAAAAATGCATAATTTTTGCATTTTTGCCGCGAATGGCATACACAAATAAAAAATCGCCCGTCAGTCGCAAGGAGATTAGTGCTTTATACCAACCGAAAACTCATAGGATGCATGTGTAGCTGGTACAGTAAAGGGCTGTAGTCACCCACCGGAGGTAGTTGCAGCCACCGGCAGGTAGAGTGTAGAACGCAGCTGCTTGGTCAGGGCGAACAAACGTAGCAGAAAGTGGTAGACCGTAGGTAAGTATAAAGAAAAACCGCCGACTCGTCACGAGCAGGCGGTCTGAACCTAAATTAACCTTGAAAGTTTATGGCACAAAACAATTGATCTTTAGTCCCCATTGTGAAGACGGTGCAAAGATACTGCTATATGAGGACATGGGAAAAGACCGCGCGTCCGGTGTAGTCACTTATTGAAAAAAATTATGCAGTTCTTTCGTCTATTACACAAACACTTTTTCCCGCTACATCAAAATATTCTGTGGGAACCCATTCAACTTTTACAGTTACGTTTAGCCAATTTTTAATATCGCGAATTATGCCCTTTTCTGCATTCTCAACTTTTTCGGAAGATTTGGAGGCTATTTTTAATGTTATATCATCATCCTTTTTAACAACAATCTGAAGATTCTGATATATGCAATCATATGTATAAACGATATCCTTAATTTGTGAAGGATAAATATTAACTCCACGAATAATAAGCATATCGTCAGACCTATTAAACACATATCCAATCTTCCACTCGAATTCCGACATACACTCACATTTAGTGCGATATAGACTTGTTATGTCGCCTGTGCGATACCTCAATAATGGCATACACTCCCGTTTCAATGAAGTTAAAACGAGTTCGCCTTCACAGTTCTCGCCCAACACATCTCCAGTAATAGGGTCTATTATCTCTGGGTAATAGGCATCAGTAAATACATGCATTCCATTCCCATTAGGACATTCAACTGCAACACCTGGACCTTCTAATTCCGATAAACCATATACACTTAATATCGGAACTCCAAAAAAATCACGAAGTTCATCACGAGTTTTTTCATGGAATGGTTCTGCTCCAATCAAAATTGCTTTTAATTGCAATTCAGATTTCGGGTCAATATCATGACGTTTCATATAATTTGCCAATATAGGTAAATAACTTGAAATTGTAATGATACCATTAACATGAAACATCCTCAAATATTCTACCTGACGTTGGGTGTTGCCCATACCAATTGGAACAACAGTCATTCCGTATTGCTCTGCTGCCTGCTCGAATCCAAGACCGCCACTAAACAAACCAAAACCCACTATTGTTTGGAACACATCCCCTTTTTTTAATCCTGCCATTCTAAACGCTCTACATAAATGTTCCTGCCATGTGCGAATGTCGGAATCGGAATAATATGATATGGTGGGATTGCCTTTTGTTCCACTAGAGGAGTGAACCCTTCTCACGCACGACATTGAAGTCGACAGAAAAGCTGATGGTATATTCCCGCGTATATCACCCTTTTTTGTAAAAGGAATTTTCCTAAAATCAATTATACTGCCAATTGTTTCTCCAGATATATTATTGTCCTTCAACAACTTTGAGTAAAATGGTGCATGACTAGCCATTTCGACTGAATGCCGCAATTGGGCTATTAACTCGTTTCCCATAGCCTCTTATTTAGAGATGTTAGTAATTATTTTTCGTACCCTTTGCAAATCTTTAATGGTGTCTACTGCAATACTAGAAGAAACCACTTCACCTATCCTTATTGGGATACCATTTTCTATAAACCTCAATAATTCAATTTCTTCGGCCTTTTCAAGTAGACCTTTTTCAAGGCTAGTATATTTTGCAATTGCATTTGGACGAAATGCATACACACCTAAAGGTTTGAAATAATCAAACTCTAATGCGGCTTTAGGATAAGGTATAGGACTCCTAGAAATTAACACGATATTATCCTTATTATCAGTTACAACCTTAGGTGTCGTAGCGTTAACGACATCTACAGGATTAATAAATTTCGTCTTAAGTGTTGCGCACTGAACTTCTGGTTCAGTGATCATCAAGTTTAATAGTTCTTCAATAGTTTGCGGTTCAATTAAAGGCTCGTCTCCTTGTATTGTAATATACATATCCGCTTCTATCTTTCTAGCTACTTCGGCCACCCTTTCTGTACCATTCTCACATTCTCTTGAGGTTAATACACTAGGGATTGAAAATGAATCGCATACATTTATTATGCGTTCGTCATCAGTAGCAACAATCACTTCCGAAAGTATTGACACTTTAGTGGCTTGTTGATATACCCACCAAACCATTGGCTTGCCGCAAATATCCATTAAAGGTTTGCCCTCTAATCGACTTGAACCGAACCTTGCCGGTATTACTCCTAAAATCTTCATATTTATTCTTGTAATTTTAATTCCTTAACTCCAACAGGAGGGATAATATGGCCGACGTTCCTCATAATTGTCCTATTGCCCCCCGTTCCATACCAATCTATCTTTATAGGATAGGCAATAGACTTAACTGCGGAAGAGAAAAACGTGACGGCTCGTTCATATCTGACTCCAATTAATTCCAATAACTGCGAAGGAACGTTTTTCCTAAAAACAAAGACATCTTTATTTAATCGTTCATATGGATAATTGTCCCGAGGATGAGTTTTAATAACAATACTCGAACAATCATAGTTCATAAGTAGCTTTGAATATAAATGGCTATGCTCTGATAGTGAAATAAAATCAGGAAACAATGGCTGTGTGAAAATTATAGTTTTCCTTGAAGTCAACTCTTTTATATCTTTCTCTTCAATATCAAAAATTTTCAGGATATAAAAAATTTTTTCTTGCGAGCACTTATCCCATAAGTCCCTGAGATTCATTAAGTGTAACTTCTTGTCTTTAATAAGACTTGGTGGTATACTAGAAGTAGAATACACATCTGTACACAAAGAATTTGTTCCAAACCGTTTAAAATATGTAGGGCCATTTAACATACGCAATATTGGATAAAACCGAGATGCTTGTTTCTTATCATCAAACTTTTTGAAAAAACCAATATATGATTGTTCTATAGATCCGGCGCCGTCTTCAATAAGTGAATACGGATGATTACCTATAATAACTGCATCATATCTTGAAATATCGTTACCATAAATAGAGGTACCGTCAAAATTAGGTATTTTCGCCAACTTTATCAGGCGAAAATGTAACCAGCCAAATAAAGTGATATAAACCTTTTTAATTACATTCCACTTATTGTAATTAGGCATTACATATGAATCAGGGATGCGCCTAATTATCTTTTCATTAATACCATAAGGATTAAAAATATAAAATGTTTCTCTAATTTCCTCTATTGGCATAAACAAGAGGTAGAGAAATAAAGAATATTCTGTACAAACATTACAGACATTTTTATATTTCTTATTTATTCTAGCCATAGTTCGCAATCAGAATCTGCCGGTGTTACAAAAATTTGGGGGTTACTAAAGACTGTACAATTTGTCACTATAAGTGAAGGCGAACCATATATAGTCGTTTTATATCCTATTTGTGGTAAACCAATAGTTGTAAACACAAATACACGCTGTATGTTATTTAACGAAGCTAAATATGTTAATGCATTTAAAATACTTTCCATCTGTTTAGGAGTATCTATAGGAAAACGGTAATCAACAAGATATAAAGCAGTTGAATCATTTTGATGAATAAAACGCCACACAAAATACGCAGAATACTCAGATTGAACTGGCGCATAAATATAGTATTCTCTATAATGGTTCAAAAACCGTTTTTGAATAAAATCCTCATCTCTAACAAAATCAATGGCTAGATTATTTTTATTCCAATAGCCTCCGTTTGGATAATGCAATTCACTTGAATGCATTATTCTTTTCCATTTCAGCCCATCAACCTCAAAATATTTTGGTATACAAAAGTTCGTTCTTCTGGCAGAACATTTTAAATCAGAATGAGGGATATGTATTAAATATGCTTCTGATTTGCCAAGAAAAAAATTACCTAACAAATGTTGAAGTTTCTCGTTTATCTCTGTAAGACCAAAGCCGAATACATTCGTCCTCTCCTCAGTTTTCATCATAAGTTTCATCCCGCATGATGCCCTATATGAAGGGTCTAAATATGTAGAATTACTCCAATATATTTCTTCATCATGGTCCAATATGTATGCTCTGGTTTTTATAAAGAGATTACATCCAACTATGGAATTTTTGTCATTGCGAACAATTAGTTGTTTTGTCCTTAAGTCAGACAGATTATTTAATATGTATAGTAAGCTCGCATGTGACTTTAGGAACCCATTTCGCTTAAAAAAAGGTTCCAACTCATTTATCAGGGATAATGAAAAAGATTCTTCGTTTACATGAAGCATTTCCATACTCTCTCTATTATAGGTACTTGACTCTCTCTAAAATTCTTCATTTCTAAAAACTCAACTTCGTTATATTGAGATTTATAGACATTTTTAATAATATTTTCCCAATCTAATTGATACTTATTAAAATCAAAAGTAACAGGTAGAAACGAGACTGAATTATCATGTGAAATTTTATTTAATTCTTTAATATACTCCTCCTTGGAGTAAGCGCAAGCATAAGGTAAATCTTCATATAAATAAAGTGAATATGAACTATGAAATTCTTTCCAAAAAGAAAGAACGGTATTGCGTATAATGATATGATCATAGTGCCAACCGATACCAGCAGGCGCATAAAGAGAACTTGGGCCAATTGATAACAATTGTGCTCTGATGTCTTTATTTATAGAAGCCGTATCAATTTCCAACTTAGACCTTGCAGACGAATCATCATATCCTAAATTGAGTAGTTCTGTTTGAAGCGATTCTAAAAATCTCTTCTCTTCTTTTAGACGCATTGCTGATATTTCGTCCTTTTTTTCCAGATTGACCTTATTAAATGCATAGCAGCTTTTACTAAAGACAACCATACATAACTTAGGGAAAGAGACATTGTTTATTGCCCCGTAACAACTATATGCAATATCATCAAGATGTGGAGATATAAAGACGTTCATCGTTTCTATTCTAATACAGTTTCATATAAATTAGAAATTCGCCTTAAAAATGCAGTATCTCCATAGCTTTTCAATATAGACTCTCTTATTTTACGAGGTTCATATGTTCTATATCTCTTAATAACACGCATTATTCCCGTCGCAAGTTGCCTAGGGTTATGCACTTCAACTACAAATGAATTATTAGCATTGACAAAGTCCTCTGAACCTCCATTTTTTGTGAGAACTACTGGCTTTCCACATAACATTGCTTCACAAATACATACGCCAAATGTCTCTGCTATTGACGAGGATACATATATATCACATCTTTTCATATGTTGAGCCATCTCCTTTCTTGTACAACTACCAATAACAGTTACATTCTGTTGTAGATGATATGATTCTATTTTTGATATAAGTTTGTTACTTTTTGTAAAACCGCCCTTTAGTTCTCCTCCTCCTATCAGCGTAAGATGAAATGCAACCTTATTATCTTTCAAAAATTCCAAAGACGATAGTAGATTATCAATATCCTTAATATAACTTGGGAAATAAGCAACAGTCAACAATCGCACAGGACTATGAATACTATTGGGAGCTAATTTAAATATGCGATTATTGACAAAGTTGCCAACGACTATAGGATTGCAATTTATATTTTGCATCAAAATTTGCTGCCTTAAATGAGAGCTAACACACAGCACTGCATTTGCTTTTTCTAATGCGTCTTTCATTGCTTCTTTTACTAACATACTGTGAGCAAAATCTGGGCAAAAAGGACCAAAATGTTCAGTGATCACATAAGGAATATGAAGTATCTCACTGAAACGTTTCCCAATGCAACCAGCAGGGAATGTGGCATATGCATGAACCAAATCCCACGCAGCATCATATTCCTTCAAAATGGCAGTCAGTGCCTTTTCTGCATATGAACATTGAATTTTAAGATTCTCCTCAATCGATTTATCATGCCATTGAGGGAAACTAACAATGAATTCAAATAATCCCTTATCCTCTTTCCTTATAAAAGGTATCTCTAAATCAATTCCTTCGTCAGCCCAGTATCGTTCCATTATGAATAGAGATATATTATATACCCTCGACATCAGACGAGCTTCTTCTTCAAAAAATGTACCGGCAGAAGGAGATTTTGAGTCCTTAAACCATGATGGAATTATTAGAATCCTTTTCATACTTAGTCATTCATAGAAATCATACAATAAGCCCATGTGTACCCACCACCAAAGGAGCATAAAAGTGTTAAACCCGCACATTCACCTTTCTGCCGCAGCCTAAACAAAGCAATTGGAATAGAAGAAGTAGAGGTGTTCCCCACATCATGCATATCAACATAAAACTTATTTTCGTCTATCTTCAGACGTTTGCGGATATAAGTAAGCATATATTTATTCGCTTGATGGAAAATATAATGAGATATCTCACTTTCAGAAATCATATTCGACTCAAGAAACTTATAATAGTCTTTAGGTATATATTCAGTAGCGAAATTAAATATCTCACTTCCAATCATGTAAAAATAATGAGGATTGACTTCTACCTCCCATACGTTATCAGGAATGATGTTCGGCTTAAAAGAAGGAACGCATTTTGTCCTTAAAGTATGTAACAGAGCACCTTCTCCATCAGTCCCGTGCATACAATGAAGTATCTCAGCAAAACCATTATCAGATACAATTGTTGCAGACGCAGCATCTCCAAAAATAGATTTAGTTCGTATGTCTGAATCTGGAATCCGCTTTGAATAGGTATCTGCCGTAACCACTAGAATATTGCTTCCCGCTTCAGATTCGATTAAAGCTTTTGCAATAGACAATAATTGCAGGTATCCAGTACATGGTAATCTGAAGTCCAATACTCCACATTGACTCTTAATCCCTAATTCTTTGTGAAGTAATGCTGCAGATGAGAGCATAAAATGTTCTTGGTTCAAAGTTGAATATAGAACATAATCAATTTGTTGAGAATACTCTGGGTGTCTTTTCAATAAGGCTTTACATGCATTGAATGCTAAAGTGTAACTTGATTCCTCTGCCGACGCAATGTGACGCGATTGAATTCCAACTTTATCCAGAATTTTCTCTGCGTTCCAGTTATTATCAGATTTAACCAATTCGTCATTTGTTAAAACTGTCTTTGGAAGGAAAATCTCAATATCTTTGATATATGCTTTTTTCATTGTAAACAATACCCCCCATCTATGATTAACTCAGTTCCTGTGATCCAATCACTGTTATCTGACAACAAGAATACGGATGCTTGTGCAATATCCTTTGTTGTCCCAAGCCTTCCCAAAGGGTATGAAAGTGAAAAGTTGGCTATCATCTCACTAGAAAAAGTGTCATGTAGTGCAGGAGTATTAACAATCCCTGCGCAAATACAATTCACACGAATATATTGCGGCGCCAATTCTAAAGCTGCACTTTTCATAAAGCCACACAAAGCTGCTTTTGTTGCTGAATATAGACTACCTCCTTTTGATCCAACTGCAACACCGCTTATAGAAGACAATATAACGATCGAAGAATGAGAATTAAGTTTTTTATACTTAACCAAGTACGATATTAGTGTTGCGAGGCCTGTAAACCCAACTTTCAAATACTCCTCTATATGATCATATCTCTCGCTTTTGAGATTGCGTAAACATGGAGAACCAACAGTTAACACTACACCGTCAAGAGCTTTTAAAGACTCAACAAAATCACTAATAGCATTCTCGTTACGTACATCTAATGACTGTAGTGAAACACAAGTACTGCCAGACAAAAGATGTTCCTTAGAACTCTTATACTTGGTGGCGATTACAGTCGCACCTTCATCAATGCATGATAAAGCGATTTGTTCGCCTAGTGATGAAGATGCCCCAACAACTAAGATTCGTTTATCGCAAAGTATCATTTTATCCAACTTTTTTATCTACGAAATTATATAATTCTTCTATGCTATTGATACTTTCGATATCTTTGAGTGTTAACCGAACACCATAAACATCACGTATGGCAGCAATAACTGCCAAACCAGTCAACGAATTCCAATCATCTATTTCGTCAAAACGTGTGGCAAAATCAATATTTTGGCTGTTACAATCTAACTGGTCAATAAATGTAGCTAAAAAAGATTCCTGACTAATCATATACTTGAATATTTATGGCGACCATATGGACAATCATTATTAGGTAATACCTTTCCAAACTCACCCATGTAGGAATAACTAAAAAATAAATTACAGAAAACGCAATCCATTCGACAATTACCACAGCCCATCTTTTCTTTGTCATAAGACCTTAGTTGCTTAAGAAAAGGTGCGGTTTGCCAAATATTTAATAAATTTCCTCCGTTCCTAATACTTCCTAACTTGAAATCATCTTTGATGATGAGTGGGAAAGGATAAACGTCACCCTTGCTATCAATAACAATGTATGTTCTTCCCCATGGCGATATAACTGAAATAGGCTCGTCAACGGAATCATCTACCTCATCTATCTCGCAAAATGAGTATACTTCGCAATTCTTTGAAGCAGCATAAGCTTTTAATTCTGGCCACATCTTTATGAATGGAGTTATAGCATTTTCGTAATAATAGCTCCACTCATGCCCCTTAAATTTCCCATCAGCATCTGAATAAATAGTGTTTATCTTAAGTACCAAATCATACTCAGCACAAAAATCAATAATGTTTCTAAACTCATTTAAGTTGTCTGGCTGAAGTGTAGCAGCTGCATTGATGCGTATGCCACGTGCCTTTATTTGTCTGATGTTCGCACAGAAGGTTTCAAAATTATTTCCCCCCGTCATCTTATTAAACGTTGCCTCATCGACACTATCAAGATGAGTCTGAACATAAGCCAATTGAGCAAATGTGTCTAGCAGTTCTGGCGTGCATTGCTTACAGTTTGACAAAAGAGCTGTTTTAAGACCCAACTTCTTGGCGTACTTAACCAAGTCATTAAAATCCTTTCTTAATGTCGATTCTCCTCCACTAAATCGAATACACAGAACTCCGTTTTCTGCACAATAATCAAAAAAGCGATACAGTTCCTGTGTTGTCAATTCTTCCCGTACATCTTCATTTGATACAACTGGGCAGTGAGGACAACGGTAACTACAACGTCTTGTGGTCAGGACTTGCACAATTATAGGCACTGAACAAGTATGCTCCAATGGAGCAATATGCGAATTGTTCACGAATCTAACTTCGGGATAATCTTCTTCTTTAAATCCCGGTTCGAACTCGACAGCAAAAACGTGTCCATTATCATCCATTGTAATCCATTCATCATACAATGGTTCGTATCTAACTATTGAATCTTTATCCATGGTAAATAAATAATTTTAATGATAAAAAAAATGAGGGTGTGTCATAGGGCACACCCTCCCTTGACATTACATGCCCGAAGACGTTCTAAGACTTCTGATGCAAATCTCTTTCTTTGCCTTCATAACCTTTAAAATTTTAAAGTTTTTCCTACTCTTTTATGGCTTTTCGGTATCCGCCATTCATTCAAAACTAAATAATTGAACGATAATTTTAATAACTATAAAGCGTTATATATCTTTCACTCACGTACCCAGTCCTATTATTATATTGAATTTTTGCGAAGCCATTTTTTATCTCATATACTTGAATCCTTTCCCCTCTTTTTAATTTTCCAATAATAGGTGCATGAGTAGATGCATATGAGCGGACGTTTAGGGAGGACGCACTACAATAATATGTTGTATAGGATGGTACGGTCGCTACCGTCTTAGATTTTGAACTCTTTGAAGGAGTGTTGTAAGATAATCCTATTACAATACCAATAACTACCAATAAGGTGATAAAAAATGAAATCGCGTTAGTAAAGACATATCTAAGTATCAATAGGATAAGACGTAATATGAACACACAAATTACTAAAGCATAAAATGATGCATAGGCGACTATCCCCCCAAGAAACAAAGCAACTATTACATACAAGACGAAATACCAAAACCCATCCGATACCCATGTGACAATAGCTCCGATAACCACCCCAATTATAGCAATGACCACTAAGACAGGAATCACTTTTTCCAAGAAGAACTCCTCTACAGATTCATAACAATCTTGAAACCAATCGCCTATTCCTGCAAAGAAGTCATTGATCTTTTCCCAAAAACTAGGATTATAAGAAGCCGCCGTCCTCGTATTATAGGAAGGACTATGATATGTAGGTATTCGCGGCATTACGTTTTGCGGCGTCCGTGCTCTACCATATCGATCAATATTACCACTCATTAGTCGTAGTTAATTGATATGTTTCTTGTTATCTGTAATGGATACGAGAATAGTTCTGCTCTTACTCCACCTATCTTTGTGTCGTTTGTATTGCAAATCACAGTGTATTGTTTAAGATATGGAGTTAATCTCTGCGTATATGCTTCATTATCTAAATTAAGAAGGTCAATAGTTAGCTTCACTGCAATAATTGTGATAAAATCAATATCAGCGGCAATGCCAGGCTCAAAATTCACTTTCTTCAAATCTTCTTCGTCGGTATAAAAACGTCTATTTTGCTCAACTTTATTAGCATCTATACCTACAGCTTTGACAAAATCGCTATAGTCGTGCGCCCCATCTGGTAGACAATAAAAAATGTCTCCTGCAAAGGCTCTATTCCAACAACCTAAAGTAACAAATGGCATCTTCTTTTCCTTGGCAATATTATTTGCATAAATATCGCCCTCTTGGTTATCTGCACAGGCAATCATCACGTCACCTGCATGACAGAAATTATCAATATCAACATCAGGGACTTCTTGCAGATATTTGGTCTCAGTTATCACTTCCGCATACGGATTAACCATTAAGATACGCTCTTTGAGAGCATCTGTTTTATGGCGCCCGACATCGTAAATTCCACATTGATGACGACAGATATTGTGATACCCAAAGACGTCGCTATCGACAAGCATAAATCGACCGACACCAGCTTTTGCTAATTCAAGAGCTATTAGCGATCCGACAGAACCGCACCCAATGATTACTACGCCCTTCTTAAGCATAACATCTGACTCTAAAATACCCGTGTTACGAGAAAATACATCCAATTTGAGAGAGTAGGTAGAACATTGACATTCCCGAATCTCTTTAGTAGAAATGATATGCAACCTATCTTCTTTCCAGAATCCAATCAATGGATCGGTATCACTTGAGAACGGAGACGGACGCGAAATAAGAGTAGAGAAGTCCGTTAACAATTCCTCCACAAATGAACGGTTGAGCCATGAAATTCTATTGCGTGCGCCCGGATAATTATCCAAAATACTGTCATCTTCATATATGGATCCAAGAATCTGCACTTTGCTCTTATCTACGGCCGCATCAATAGGAAGAATATTGTATATATTCGTGTCCTCAACATGATAACCAGATAACGGACCGACATAATGGTTCTCAACCATGCTCGCTGGTAAGGTAAGAGTCGGCGGATTAGAAGTGTCAACGGTCAGCTTGGGCTTCTCGTTCAACAACTCCGGCTCTTCCTTATGTTCTTGTGCGGGAATAGCCTCTAAAGATTCAGAAGTTTGCGGAAGAATATTGCCCTCTTGTGCGTACTTCAACTCCAAATATTTTTGAGGTATGAGGTCACCGTGATCAACAGCATAGTTCATCCTTTCATACTTTCCATCGGGCGAAACATGATACATCGTTATCCTTAATTTCGGGTCCATATTAACGAGACCTGAAATCGAGCCCACAGGCATATGCGAAGCAAACTTCTTGTTCGTGACATCATCAGTAGAAGAAAAATAGTCCATACTTCCCGGATGTCTATGCCATAATCCCAAAACCCTAAGACGCTTGTCGTATTGCTTGTATATGACATTTGCTAAATAATTAACAAACGTGGTATCATACTCAAAGTCAACTACAGTATTTACAGTCTTCCAACCAGGAGGAACCGTTTCAACGACAATCCATACGCCACCTTCTAAAACATAGCCAAGAAAGATTCCACCAGTTTCTAATGGATTCTTATCTAATGTTTCTGAAACAATGGCATTCCAAGCTCGTTCAGAAAAAACGACAGTTTGTTGCTCCATAAAGCTGAAAGTTTAAATTCCTACTGGATTATTAAAGGTTTGCAATGACATATTTCCACTCATCACAAGCTCGAGAGCGGTAAACCACTTAGTAGCCCATCCCAATGTCTGTGCAGCAGTAGTATAAACTCTTTCAGAAAGACCATGCATGTCTTGCGCTGTGGTGGTGCACAAATATCTGCCGTCAACATTGCTATATAGTACATGATGCAAAGACGCCCCTAAAAATTGCTCTATCTCATTGATAGATGGCTTAATAGGAATCACATGCATCGCTCCGCCCATTGTCGCATTAGGAAAATCCGGATTGTATATAGCCATAACATAATATTTTTGTCTTCCATTTCCATATACCCCAGGCTGAATAACTCCTTCCCAATACAAGCGACCATCTTGCCATTTACCCCAAGTGAAATCAGGCCAGAATTGCGCCATGGCTTCTTTTTCAGACTCCCATAACTGCGGATTCGCCTGGTACCACTGGTAGGCAGCCAGCCTACCGGACTCTACGATAAGCCCGGTAGGACTGTCTTGATCCATAACGTTTCCGTTCTTGCCACCAATAACGAATTCCTCGTTATTTTCCAGTTTACGAGCCAGTTGCTTGCGCATCAACTCTTGGGTCTCGTTGCCCGATAATACACAGGCGCTAATAATTAATTCTTCTTGCATGACACTTGATTTTAGAACAACTTAATATTTTCGTTTTTCGAATTTATGAATATATACTTTCCTCGTTTCTTAGCAGAGATAAGATCCTCGGTATAAGAGGGCATTAGATAATCATATTCAAAAGGCACAAAAACACTGCCTTTTTTGTCTATCAAACCACACTTTTTTTTCTTCCGACCCTCTTTGACATAAGCTACATAATATGAATTCTTCCAATAGAGAGCGTTATAAATCGGAGGGATAATCCATTCCCCTTTTTCGTTGATGACACCTACCTTCTTATCTTCATTATTCACCACAAAATGGTTCGGCTCTCCTCCCTCTCCAAGAGTAGAAAACTTCTCCGGGAATATAACATTGCCATCTATATCCTTTATTCCCCAATCCATCTTCTGAGTCGAGAAACCTATATATTCATCCGACAGGTAGCGCAAGGATGGATAATCAAACAATCCTGGAACTCCCGGAAAGAACGGAATATGTGGTGCGTTATCTACCATCTGTTGCGCCTTAGATTGTGGGCCCTTATCCGCTGTCGGCGCATCCACAAACGCTTGTTTCACAACATCGTAGTACACAAACCCATGCGTGTCATTAATTGACTTAAAAATATGCGGATACCCCTTCACACGCATCGTGATATGACGCCAGATCCACACAATCTCGCCTTTGCGGTTAATCACACCGTGGTAATTTCCCTTATCGTCTTTGGCACGAAACAGTGCGTATTCTCCTTCGAAATTCAGGATCTGCATTAAGTCTTTTAATTCGGTAATAATCATACGTAACCTCATGCCTTTGACTTTCGATGTTCCATTATAATATTTCTGGCTTCTACAACTGCTTGTAGTTTTCTCGAAGCCCATTCTTTTTCTTGCTCCGAAGCATTACCCAACTTATCCGGATGATACTTCAAGGACAATTTACGAAAGGCTTTCATCACTTCCTCATCCGTAGCGGAAGACGAGATTTCTAAGACAGCATATACATCTTCTGAGACTGTATTTCGCTGCACATGCTCTCTCCCCGCCAAGAAGTCATTCATCATATATCCTCCGGCAATGAGTGTTGCGAGTTGGCGTAAATCGCCAATCACATCTTCAGGAATATGATTATTGTACTTTACTTTGCATACTTTCACCAATAATTCGACTAAGGAAGCAGATAACTCTGGATAGAGCAAAGATCTTATAGTATTACATGAAGCGACTATCTTATCAATTAATATATCACTTCTGTTACCCCGTAAGAACATTTCTTTCTCTTCCAACATCTGTCGAAGGATATAAACGCCATCATTGCGATATTGTTCATCGTACGTAATAGTAAGCCAATTACCAACGGTAACTACCTCGACATCCACATTTTCATCTATCGGGTCAATGAAATATGTAGTTATACGCAATATGTCCTTTATGTTTATTGGTCTCATATCTTCGTTGTCACATGCACATACAAAAAGCGTAGACTCCGCTATTGCTCATCTACACCTAAGGACCTTCGAACTTGCCCCCTACAGTAATAAACAACAAAGAAACCTACGCCGATATGACGACACACCTGCCAAGAACGGCAGGGCATGTATGAATGTCATACCCGTAGGCATCTATTGTTACTTTGTCGTTGACTGTAGATTTAAAAGTGTTCGAAGCTTTTTAGGTGCCAATAACAAAGCGTCAATAAACGCCTTTCAATATGTAAAGAACCCTCTCACCCACAATCTTTTGTGCCCCACCGGGCAGATTGTCTCGGCGTAGATAGATTCCTGAAATGAGTACACTACCCCGCGTCCTTGCGTCTTATGCACCCATATCGGGTGCAAAGATAATAAAAAAATTTTAATTAGACAAATTTTTACGAAAAAAACGTAAATAATTCTTAATATTGAAGCGAAATCTAAAGAAAATAGCGGATATGTGTCGGCAACTAGCCGACGTAATACAAAGAAGAGCACAGGAGCGGGCGTGGGGATGTCGTCAACTAGACGACGTAATACAAAGAAGAGATCCTGCGCGAGCGTGGGGATGTCGTCAACTAGACGACGTAATTCGAAGAAGAGATACAGAGAAGCGGGCAGGGGGATTGTCGTCAGCTAGACGACGTAATACGAAGAAGAGGCAGAGAAGCGGGCAGGGGGATTGTCGTCAGCTAGACGACGTAATACGAAGAAGAGGCAGAGAAGCGGGCGGGGGGATTGTCGTCAGCTATACGACGTAATACCAAGAAGAGATATAGAGGGGGATATAATCAACGAGCGGAGATTTCCTCTGCCATTTGATTGAGGGCGACGCACTCGGCGCGAGTGATCGTGCGTTTATCGGGATCGTGCGTCCAGGGAGAGAGGATGAGCAGGCGACCTGCGGCGACGGCATCGAAGAGAAGATCGGAGGGTTTAAAGTAATTGCCGAAGCCGTTGTCAGAAAGGTAGATGATATAGCGATTGTCATGAAGGAGGGCATGGAGCACTTCCTGTTCATCGCGAGAGATGAAAGGCGAGACCATGACCGTGCCTTTGGAAGCGGCATCGAGACAGGCTGCTTTGTAGTCTTTGAGGGGCTGGTCGTAGCCATGTTCGACAGCATCCTTGACCCACATGCTGCGCACGTGGACGGGTTGGCGGAACTGCTCCATGAGGACACCGATATTACCGACGGCATCGTAGGTGCGACCGTTGATCTCGACGTTATGCTGGACGCAGAAGAATCCGGGTTTGAGGCGCTTGGTAGCGAGGCGGGCGGGGTTCATGTCGAGATAGCGGATAGCGGTGGGTAGTTGGCGATACTGCGACATGGGGCGCAAGAAGGGCTGGTCTGTAAAGACAGGCGAGAGGGCATAGAAGGCATCATTGCCAATCTGCGTACGGAGTAAGGCGGGGTCGGTGTAATAAGCTGAGCTATCAGCCAATGAGGATACTGCAAATGAATAGGCGCGACCGAGTGTGCGGGCAGCACGCCAGAAGCCGGTAATGACAGAAGAGATACCTTTCTTCATCGCCCGACGGACGTACAAGATCGCGTGCAGGTGGTTTGGCATAAGGCAAAAATGGAGCACTTGTACCTCGGGATAGAACTTCGGTATACGGAGCAGACGATCAACGACCGCGTCACCAAGATCCGTGCGCTTCACGAAGGCCTGCAGGGGGTCGTTATCGAGGATGACGAGCTCGCCGAAAAGCGGCTGACGAGAGGGGACGACCATAGTGACATGATACAAACCGGCGCCTTTCCACACCGTGTCGGGTTGTTGCCATTGCCATGTGTCGTGATCCATACTACCGAATTTTGGTGCAAAGGTACGAAAAAATCCGCACATACGCAAGAGAAAAATGCAGATTTATATGAAATGCCGTCAACTAGACGACGTAATACAAAGAAGAGGAACAGGAGCGGGCGTGGGGATGTCGTCAACTAGGCGACGTAATACGAAGAAGAGGAACAGGAGCGGGCGGAAATGTCGGCAGCTAGACGACGTAATACGAAGAAGAGACAGAGAACGTCTGCACCGCGAGACATCATCTAAACGGCTAAAGAAGCCCAAGGGTAGCGCAAGGGTAGCGCAAGGGTAGCCGTTTAACGTGAAAATAAACGGATGTAAAGAGGAAGTGAAGGTGACATGAGTTTTACATGATATGAAGAGTATTTTTTTCTTTCCCCAAAATTTTTGCGGAGTGAAACGGAGCAAGTAAAAAAGAAACGCGCAGCGAAAGGATAAATAAAGCCGATCATGCTTGAAAAGGCACTATAGGCATAAACGAAAAGAAAGCGGACTCCAACGGAATCCGCTTTTCTTATACACACGCGTGTGCGTGTTCCTTATTACCATTGCGTGCCGAGCATGCGGAGGTAAGACTTGTATCGCCACTGAGCGTTCTCCTGAGCGGCGGCGAAGAGCTCGTCTGCCTCTTTCGGGAACTGTTTTGCTACAGAAGCGAAACGAACCTCACCCTTGAGGTAGTCTTGGAACTTATCCCACTGCGGCTCTTTGGAGTCGAGCTGGAACGGGTTCTTGCCCTCAGCCTCGAGTTCCGGATTATAGCGCCAGAGGTGCCAGTAACCGCACTCAACAGCTTTTGCCTCTTCGGCTTGGCTCTTGCCCATACCGGCTTTCAGACCGTGGTTGATACACGGAGCGTAAGCGATGATGAGCGACGGTCCGGGATAAGCCTCCGCCTCGCGGATAGCCTTGAGGGTCTGAGCCTGGTCAGCACCCATAGCGATCTGTGCTACATAGACATATCCGTAGGTGGTAGCAATCATACCGAGGTCTTTCTTACGAACGCGCTTACCCATCGCAGCGAACTTGGCGATAGCGCCGAGCGGCGTTGCTTTGGATGCCTGACCACCGGTGTTGGAGTACACCTCGGTATCGAGCACGAGGATGTTGACATCTTCGCCGGAAGCGATGACGTGGTCGAGTCCGCCGTAACCGATATCATAGGAAGCACCGTCACCGCCGACAATCCACTGGCTGCGTTTAACGATATGATCTTTCTCAGCGAGGATAGCCTTGCAGGTGTCGCAACCGCATTTCTCCATAGCAGCCACCATCGGCTCGTAGAGGTCGTTGGTGATCTTAGCGTCATTGCGGTTGTCGAGCCACTTCTGGAACATCTCTTTGAGTTCAGCCGAGCAGGTGTCGCAGGTCAGACCCTTCTCCATGAGGGCAGCGAGGCGCTCACGCAGTTTGCGGTGCGCGATCTGCATACCGAGACCGTACTCGCAGAAGTCCTCGAAGAGGGAGTTGGACCAAGCCGGACCGTGACCCTTCTCGTTCTTGGTATAAGGAGTAGAAGGTACAGAACCGGAGTAGATAGAGGTACAACCGGTAGCGTTAGCGATGATCTCGCGGTCACCGACGAGTTGGCTGATGAGCTTCAGATACGGTGTCTCACCGCAACCGGAGCAAGCGCCGGAGAACTCGAAGAGCGGCGTAGCGAACTGGCTGTTCTTGACGTTATTGAGTTCAACGAGGTGTTGCTTGGTAGCTACGTGCTCTACGCAGTAATCCCAGTTAGCAGCCTCGCCGAGTTGGCTCTCAAGATCGACCATAGCGAGTGCCTTGCCTGTCTTCGGATTGCCCGGACATACATCGACACAGTTACCGCAACCGAGGCAGTCCATAACGCCGACCTGCATACGGAAGTGCATACCCTTCATGGCAGCCGGAGCTTTCATCTCACGGGTAGCAGCGCCGTTGAGGCCTGCGAGCTCTTTCTCGTCGAGCACGAACGGACGGATACAAGCGTGAGGACAAACATACGCACACTTGTTACACTCGATACAGTTGTCAGCGGTCCAAACCGGAACGAAGGCAGACACACCACGTTTCTCGAACTTAGCGGTACCTGCAGGCCATGTACCGTCCTCGATGCCCTTGAACGAGCTAACCGGGAGAAGGTCACCGTCCTGACCGTTGATCGGACGAACGACCTTGGTGATGAACTCCGGCTCATCTCCGTAGTCCTTAGCGGGATCAGCAGGCAGTTTCGACCATGCGGGATCGATAGCGAGCTCTTGGTACTCACCACCGCGATCCACAGCAGCGTAGTTCTTATTAACGACATCCTCACCCTTCTTGCCGTAGGACTTCACGATGAAGTGCTTCATCTCCTCAACGGCCTTCTCAACAGGGATGACTG
>CAMUYI010000011.1 GCA_947164985.1 uncultured Bacteroidales bacterium
TGCACCGTCACGGTATCTTGGCGTTCCAGCCGAAGATGATCGAGGGTAAGGCTATACAGCTCCATCCGCTCGCTTGTGCCGGCTTCAACGCCGACTTCGATGGCGACCAGATGGCAGTTCACTTGCCCCTCTCCAACGAGGCGATCCTTGAGGCACAGCTCCTCATGCTCGGCTCGCATAACATCCTCGACCCGGCCAACGGTAACCCGATCACAGTGCCGTCCCAGGATATGATCCTCGGTCTCTATTATATCACCAAGGAACGCTCAGGCGCGAAGGGTGAAGGTCTCGTGTTCTACTCCGAAGAGGAGGCGATCATCGCCCTCAACGAAGGACGGGCAGACATCCACGCAAAGGTCAAAGTGCGTATCAACGGTGAGCTCATCGAGACCACACCGGGACGTGTCATCGTCAACCAATACATGCCGGAGGAGATCGGTTATCAGAACGTGCTCATGAAGAAGGGCGCTGTCAAGGCTATCATCACCAATGTCATCAAGACATGCGGTGTGGCACGCGCAGCCAAGTTCCTCGACGACATCAAGGACCTCGGTTACTACCGCGCCTTCAAGGGTGGTCTGTCCTTCAACTTGAATGATATCATCATTCCGGAGGAGCGTGAAGAGTTCGTAGCCAAGGGTAACGCGACCGTTGATGAACTCTACTTCAACTACGTCAACGGTTTCATCGGTGACGATGAGCGTTATCGTAAGACCGTTGATACCTGGAAAGAGATCGATGAGCAGCTGACCAAGGTTGTGATGAAGCACATGGCCGAGGCAGACGAAGGATTCAACTCGGTATACATGATGATGGACTCCGGTGCCCGTGGTAATGCCGGTCAGATCAAACAGCTCGCCGGTATCCGTGGTATTATGGCCAAGCCGATGAAAGCCGGCTCTACCGATACACGTACCGACATCGAGAACCCGGTTATCGCGAACTTTAAAGAGGGTATGTCCGTGCTCGAGTACTTCATCTCTACCCACGGTGCCCGTAAGGGTCTGGCAGATACCGCTCTGAAGACGGCCGATGCCGGTTACCTGACTCGTCGTCTCGTCGATGTATCGCATGATGTCATCATCAATGAGGAAGACTGTGGTACCCTCCGTGGTATCGCAGCGCGTGCGATCAAAGACCAGAACGGTCACGTTAAAGCATCCCTCACTACCCGTATCCTCGGTCGTGTATCCGTACACGATATCCATGATAACGACGGTAACCTCATCGTCGCTTCCGGCGAAGAGATCCGTGAGAGTGCTTGCGAGGCTATCGAAGCAGCAGGTATCGAAGAGGTAGTCATCCGTTCCGTACTCACCTGCGAATCCAAGCATGGTGTTTGTGCGAAATGTTACGGACGTAACCTCGCTTCCCGTAAGATGGTGCAGAAGGGTGAAGCAGTCGGTGTCATCGCGGCGCAAGCCATCGGTGAGCCGGGTACTCAGCTGACCCTCCGTACCTTCCACGCCGGTGGTCTGGCAGGTGCTGCGGCGCAAGATAAGTACACCCTTACCCGTGACGGTATTGTCGAGATCGAAGATCTCCGTACCATCACTACCGAGGCAGGGGATACCATCATCGTCAGCCGTAAGAACACCATGAACCTCAAGGACGAGAAGACAGGTGTCATCCTTGCTACCTTCGATATCATGTACGCATCCAAGCTCTTCATCACCCCGGGTGAGAAATACCCGAAGGGTACTGTCGTTTGCGAATGGGATCCGTACCAGACACCGCTCATCATTGAGCAGGACGGTTTCATCAAGTATGAAGATGTCATCGAGGGCGTGACCTGTAAGACCGAGACCGATGAGGCTACCGGTAAGAAGGAAGTGTTCATCACCGAATCCAAGGATAAGACCAAGATGCCGCAGGCTCATATCGTCGACAAAGACGGAAATGTGCTGCGCTCTTATAACCTGCCGGTGAAAGCAAACCTCGCATCGCCGGACGGTGCAGCCGTCAAAGTGGGATCGACCCTCTTCTCTATGGCACGCGCTACCAACAATGGCGGTGATATCACCTCCGGTCTGCCGCGTATCACGGAGCTCTTCGAGGCACGTAACCCGTCTAACCCGGCTGTCGTGGCCGAGATCGACGGTGAGATCAGCTTCGGTAAGATCAAACGTGGTAACCGTGAGCTCTTCATCACTTCCAAGCTCGGTGAGCAGAAGGCATATCTCATTCCGCTGACCAAGCAGATCTTGGTTCAGGAAGGTGACTATGTACGCGCTGGTGTAGCCCTCTCCGATGGTAGTATCACGCCGGATGACATCCTGGCTATCCAGGGTCCGACCGCCGTACAGAACTACATCGTCAATGAGGCACAGGAGGTTTACCGTATGCAGGGTGTAGAGATCAACGATAAGCACTTCGAGATCATCGTACGCCAGATGATGCGTAAGGTAGAGATCCTTGAGCCGGGCGATACACGCTTCTTGGAGGGTGATATAGTGGATAAACTCGACTTCCTCGAGGAGAACGACCGCATCTGGGGACGTAAGGTCATCACCAATGCAGGCGACTCCGAGAACCTCCGCGAGGGACAGATCGTTACCGCTCGTCGTCTCCATGATGAGAACTCGAGTCTGCGTCGCCGCGATAAGAAACTCGTACAGGCGCGTGACGCTGAGTGCGCAACCGCAAAGCAGATACTCCAGGGTATCACACGCGCGGCATTAGGAACGAAGTCGTTCATGTCCGCTGCTTCCTTCCAGGAAACCACCAAGGTGCTCAACGAAGCTGCGGTACGCGGAAAAGTGGACTACCTCGAGGGTATGAAGGAGAATGTGATCTGCGGAAACCTCATCCCTGCCGGTACCGGTATGCGTGAGTTCCTCCGCGTCTCTGTCCACAACCAAGAGGAGTACGCCGCTATCCAAGCCGCCCGCGAAGCTGCCGAAGCCGCCCTCAACGGCGACGACCAATATTGATATTCATAGAATCATCAATATTTCAAAAAAGGGAGAGCATGCGCTCTCCTTTTTTATTTTACATTACATTTATAAAAAAAGAGCCCCTCTTCACTCTCCGCGCAGGTCACCATCCCCGCTGTCTACTCCTCGCCGCTTCCGGCGCCCGCTTCGTTCATTTTGCCGAATAGTATTCGGCTTCATCGTGCATCTCGGTCACATTTTTGTGACCGTTTATATTATCTGTGCAAGATGAATTGCGTACAAGTTGTAAGTTTTATCGCAAGAATACCGAACAAAACACCACGAAAACACGTAACAAAATTGCACAAAAATGCGTAATACTCTTGCATATATAAAAAAAAAGCAGTACCTTTGCGTCGTCATAAAATGATAGATGTAACGCAAATACGGCAAATCTGTTTATATTTCATAGGATTATTTCTTATGTCCTGTGGATGGCATGGTGATGCGGATCAAGCGCTTCTCAAGGAGTTGGATCAATGTATAGAGGAGCGTGCTGTCTATTATGCGCCGCGTGAACATCAGGTAGATTCGTTGCAGGCACTGCTTGCCGAGCCGTGCTCAGCCAACGAGCGCTTCGAACTGTATGGCAGGCTGGTAGAGACCTATCGTTCTTATAACCTCGATTCGCAGCTGTATTACACGGAACAGCGTATGCTCCTTGCCCAGACTCCCTTTGAGAAACAGGTCTCGCTGCTCAATTACTCTGAGGTTTTGATGCGTAGTGGTATGTACCATGAGACACTGTTATATATGGACTCAGCTATGCAGCAACAGCCGTTGGATCCTGTCTTGGAGCCGTATTATAGCCATCTGCGCCGCACCCTATTCGGCCTCATGAAAGATTTTGCCGTCACCAATAGGGAACGACAGACTTATCACGAGATCACACAGCAGTACCGAGAGGAGATGATGGCGGTGCATCCTGCCGGTTCGTTCTTGCACGAACTGGTACGCGCAGATTACCTATATGAGGAGCAGTTATACGATAGTGCTCTGCAGGTGTTAGAAACCTATGAACAAGCCAACCGCGTGGAAGGGCAATACGAGGAACCGGTCTTTGCGTTCACTCGTGCGCAGATTTATCGGGCTATAGGCAATCGAGACCAAGCGCGGCATTATTTGGCTATTTCTGCTATAGCGGATTTACGTAACTCCATTCGTGAGTACATCGCATTGCGTGAGTTAGCGGTATTATTGTACGAAGAAGGAGATGTTTCGCGCGCGTATAATTATATGGTATGTGCTGCCCAAGATGCTATGGCGGGAAGTGAACGCGTGCGATCTATCGAGACCAGTACCGCCTATTCGGTGGTGCATGAGGCCTATATGCAGCAGGTTCGTCGTCGGCAGTACTGGATGATGGCTATGATTGCCAGTGTGCTCGTCCTATTAGGTTTGCTCACCTCTTTCCTTCTCTACATCAATCGCAAACGTCGTCAATTGACGCACCTCAATGAACGCTTGGCGCAAAGTAATGAGGATCTTCGTAGAAGTAACCACATCAAATCGGTTTACGTTAGACGGTTTATGAAGATAACGACTATCGAAGATTTTGACGATGCTTTTTTGGAGTTGTTCCCGGATTTTGTGGCGCAAGTTAAAGCGTTGCTGGTGCCGGAAGCTGAATTGCGTATCAAACCCAAAGAGCGTTTGAATACCGATTTTCGCGTGTTGGCACTCATCTATTTGGGTATTACCGATAGTAAACAAATTGCAGAGATTCTGCGTTATTCGCTTCCTACTATTTATAATAGCCGCACGCACATGCGCAACCTCGCCAAGGAAGATAGAGAGCATTTTGAAGAAAAAGTAGCTGCTTTATAGGCTGATAATTACTACTTTTCTTGCGCAAGTAAAATTGAGCTATATCGCTGTAAATAAGCGGTATGGCTTTTCTTATATCCCAAAATCACTACTTTTTTGGGATCGTTTATTGCGTATGTGTGGGAAAAAATGTAATTTTGCACCGCAAAACGAACTTAACATTAATCTGCCTATGAATAAACGATTTTTATTTTTCGCGATTCTTCTGTTTCAGTTGATAGCACTTCCTCTTGCAGCGCAAGTGAATGGCGTAATCGTGGATGAATCCGGTGAACCCGTCATTGGTGCCAGCATTCTGGAAAAAGGAACCACAAATGGTGCTATCACGGATTTTGACGGTAACTTCACGTTGCAGGTAGCCGAAGGTGCTATGCTCGAAATCAGTTATGTAGGCTATGCTTCGCAGACCCTTCCGGCTGCTGCCAACATGAATGTGGTACTCAAAGAGGACACTGAAGTGCTCGGAGAAGTAGTCGTAGTTGGTTATGGTGTGCAGAAGAAGAGTGACCTCACCGGATCTATCGCTCAAGTGAATGACAAGGACCTGCAAAAAATGCCGGCACCTTCTATTGGTGCGGCGCTCGAAGGACGTGCAGCGGGTCTGCAAGTAACGGGTTCAGGTGCGCCGGGTAGTAATGTCAGTCTTAATATCCGCGGTGTGGGTTCTATCAACAATTCTCAACCGCTGATAGTCATCGACGGTGTACCTACCGATGTACCGCTGAATATGATCAATATGGACGACGTTGCCAGCATCGATGTGCTCAAAGATGCGTCCGCTACAGCCATTTATGGCTCGCGTGGAGCGTATGGTGTCGTCATCATCACTACCAAGAAAGGCGAGAACGAGAAGGGGCATATCAGCCTCAAGGGATCGTTCGGTTTTGACCAGATTCAGCGTACCTTGCCGCTATTGAATGCCAGCCAGTTTGCTTCATTGCATAACGAGATGATGGCGGCTGCAGGGCAACCCCAATACACGGCTTTTGCAGACCCCACCGCATTGGGAGTCGGAACCGATTGGATGAGCCAATTGTGGCAGTTTGCACCGACGCAGAACTATAGTCTCAGCTATTCAGGAGGTACGCAGAAGTCCAATTTCTACGTGTCCGGTGCGTACTTTGACCAAAAAGGTATTATCAAGACTACAGACTACAAACGTATCACGCTGCAGTTCAACCACGATACGCAACTCTTCAACTGGTTGCGATTTGGTCATAAACTTAGTCTCAATCACGACATCAAGTCCTCAGGAGAATACAACATCCAGAATACCATGCGCGCGTTACCTACGCAGGCAATCAAAAATGAGGATGGTACGTGGGCAGGTCCTACCGGACTGGCCATGTATGTAGGTGACATCACCAACCCGATTGGCAAGATGATGGAGAACAGCAGTGTCACCAAAGGTTACAACCTGCTTGGTAACATCTACGCGGAGATTAAGCCTTTGGACTGGCTCATTTTCAAGACCACTTTTGGTATGCAAGTCATGTATTGGGACACTGAAGGATGGTCTCCTGCCTATGATTGGAAACCTATTGCACAACCGGAAAGTCAAGTCAGCCATTCGTTCGACAAGAGCATCACGTGGCTTTGGGATAACACACTCTCTTTCGTCAAGACTTTTAAGCAGAAACACTCCTTCACCGCCATGATCGGTTCGTCCATGCAGGCGAATAACTACGAGTACATGGCAGGTGCTGTACAGGGTTTCATCTCCGAGGAGGCTAAACAACTCAGTAACGGTCTGCTCGAACCGACTTTGAGCGGCAACAAGTCCGATTGGGCGCTGCTCTCTTTCATGAGCCGTGTCACCTATGGCTACGATAACCGCTATTTGATTACGGCCACCTTCCGCGCCGACGGTTCGAGCCGTTTCGCGAAGAAGAACCGTTGGGGGTACTTCCCCTCCGTGGCAGTCGCATGGCGTATGAGTGAGGAGCATTGGTTTGAGAAGACCTTCTGGCTCACGGACATCAAACTGCGTGCCGGTTACGGTCTGACAGGTAACCAGGCGTCAGTCGGTAACTACGCATACGCATCGCAGTTACAAACCGTCCAGTACGTCTTCGGAGGCGCGCAGGTCGCCGGTCTTGCTCCGTGGGTACTGCCTAACCCCAATGTCCGTTGGGAAACCGTAGAGCAATACAATGTCGGTTTAGACTTGGCGCTCTTCGACCAGCGTCTGCATGCTACTATCGATGGCTACATCAAGAACACCAACGACATGCTCGTGCCGATGTCTGTACCTATCAGTAGCGGTTATTCAGACGAAGCTGTACCGAGCATCAATGCAGGTCGTATGCGGAACATGGGTATTGAGGTGAGTCTCAACAGCATGAACATTAAGAAAACCAATTTTACATGGACTACCACCGTCAATCTTGCGTATAACCACAACCGCATTCTCTCGCTCAACGATGATGTGCCGATGTATTTCGATTGTAACATCCATGCGGTGGGTTACCCCGTGGCAGCTTTCTATGGGTACGTGACGGATGGCATCTTCCAGTCGCAGGAAGAGATAGACAACCATGCTATTCAGACCGTTGGTAGTGATCCTTACACCTCTACTCAACCCGGTGACATCCGTTTCAAAGACCTCAATAACGACGGCGTCATCAATGAAGATGACCGCACCATCTTAGGTACTCCGACGCCATCATGGACGTTTTCGATGAATAACCGTTTTGAGTTCTACGGCGTGGATGTGGAGATTTATCTCCAGGGTGCCGCAGGTAATAAGATCTATAATGGCAACCGTGCCACACTCGAAGCTATGTCGGTGGCGCAGAACCAGATGACGACGGTGCTCGACCGTTGGCGTCCGGACTACACCACGGGCACCATGCCGCGTGCGGTCTTCTCGGATCCGAATATGAACAACCGAACCAGTGATCGCTTCCTGGAAGATGGTGATTACCTCCGTCTCAAGAGCATCACCGTCGGTTACACTCTGCCCAAACACCTGACCAAGAAAGCGCTCATGGAGGAGGTACGTTTCTCCGTATCGGGACAGAACCTGTACACGCTCACACGTTACACCGGTCTCGATCCGGAAGTGGGCGGCTCCGGTATTGACAGCAATGTCTATCCGCTGACTCGTAACTTCACCTTTGGTTTGAATATAACATTCTAATGACTATGAAACGATTAATTGTATATATAGGATTAGCCTTAGTATTCACGGCTTGTAATTTCTTAGACAGACAGCCGTGGGACTCTGTGGATACCACCAACGGTTTCCAGACCGAGGCGGATGCCATCGCAGCTGTCAATGCCTGCTATCAACCCCTCCAGTGGCCGAAGTTGTACAACATGCGTATATGGACGCTCGACATCATTGCCGGTGAGAGTGTTGTCGGTGCCGGTGGTGGTACAGACGGACTCGAGACCGTCGAGATGGCGAACTTCATCGCGACCTCTGATAACTTTGCCGCATTGGACCTATGGCGTGGACCGTCACCCGGTATTCTTCGCTGTAATTTCGTGCTGGCCAACGTGCCACAGATGGATATTAACAAGGAATTGCAAGCCCGTTTGCTCGGTGAAGCGCATTTCCTGCGCGCGCATTACTATTTTATATTAGTGCGTCTGTTCGGTGGTGTACCGATGCCTACTGAGCCTCTCTCGGCGGACAGCGAGTTGAAGATGCCGCGCGCCTCGGTGGACGAGATCTATACGCTCATCAAAGAGGACCTCAATCAGGCGATTGCCCTCTTGCCGACACGTAGTAAGTACGGCAGCAAGGACATCGGTCGTGCAACCAAAGAGGCGGCGATGGCGGAACTGGCCCGCGTTTATCTGACCTATCAACCCGGTCCTGCCGGATATAACGAGGTTGTACGCCTCTGCAGTGAGATAGGAGACATGGGCTACCAACTCGCTACCAACTATGCGGACAACTACAACCCTGCCAAGCAGAACGGTGTGGAGTCGATCTTTGAAGTGCAATACTACGGCAAGACCAATAAGGACTTCTGGTCGAACGAGAACCAAGCCTCATGGATCAGTACCTACCAAGGTCCGCGTAACTCCGGTATGGCTGCCGGTTGCTACGGTTGGAACCAGCCCACCGCGGAGTTCGTCTCCCAATACGAACCCGGTGACAAACGCAAAGACCTGACCATCTTCTATACCGGATGCCCGACCTTCGACGGCTATACCTACAGTGGCACATGGTCCATTACCGGCTATAACGTCCGTAAGTTCCTGCTCACCAAAGCACAATCGCCGGACTATAACACCTCCAATCAAAACTGGATAGTGACCCGCTATGCCGATGTACTGCTTATGAAAGCGGAAGCGCTCAACGAGTTGGGGCGTACCACCGAAGCCGAAGAACCGCTCTATCAAGTGCGTAAGCGTGCCGGACTGACCAGCCGTGCACAAGTGGAAGGACTTTCGCAGCAACAAATGCGGGAGAAAATCATCCACGAGCGTCGTGTCGAATTGGCCTTTGAAGGACACCGTTGGTTCGACATGCTTCGTTACCCGGATAACTACGCACTTACTTTCTTGCACTCCATCGGAAAGACTTCAGCTACTACCAAGCACCTGCTCTTCCCGATTCCCATGCAGGAACGCGAAGCGAATGAATTATTAACGCAAAACCCAGGTTGGTAAAATATGAAAGATTTGAGATCTAAGATTTTAGATTTGAGATTTTTTATTCTCATCTCTATTCTCGGCTTTTTCGCTTCCTGCGAGAAACCGGTTGAACCCACTCCGGATAAACCGCTGTCGCTGACGCTGTCTGCCGACTCCGTTCTGTGTCTGCCCATCTACAAAGATCTGCCTGCCCTTGATTTGGCATGGACAGCCGGCTCTAATCACGGCACCGGCTCTGCCATCGCTTATACTATCGAGATGGACACCGTTGGAGCGAATTTCGCAGGCGGACTGAAATGGGAGATTGGGCGTACTGCTGATCGAACGTTGGTCTTCAGTCATAAGCAGTTAGCGGACACGCTCTCACTTACCTATCCGGATATACCCGAAGGACAATACACGCGCTTCGAATGGCGTGTCAAGGCAGTCGTGCTGCAAACAAAAGAAGAACAAGTTTCGCAACCGGTGGTTGTTTCAATCGCATGGCGGGCGGCTATGCTCACTGACCTCTATCTTGTCGGGGACGCTACACCTAACGGATGGGACCTCAGCCGCGCCACACCGATGATCATGGATATGAGCAATTTCTCCGTCTTCTCCTGGACCGGACAGTTGCATAAAGGCGAATTCAAGATGCTGACCTCTACCGAAGACTGGTTGCCGTGCTATGTGCGCGACTCGACGGATGATGGCAAGATGGTCTATCGTCCAACCGAAGAGACCTATCCGGATATAAAATGGAATAGTACCAAGACCGGTAATTATCGCATCGAAGTGAACGTCGAAGCGCTGACTATCGACATCGAATACCTCGGCGGCGAAGCATATAGCCATGTCTATATGATCGGTGACGCTACGCCGGGCGGATGGAGCTGGGATAACATCACCGAACTAAACCATCCCGAATCGAATATCTTCACCTATCAAGGAACACTCAGTGCAGGTGAACTGAAGTTCCCTACCGAACTGAAGTCCGACTGGTCGGGCGAGATGCTCTATGCGCCGGTAGCTGACTGCGCTCCTTCGGCGAGCGGCACGTTCGAGGCACGCATCGGTGGCCCCGATAACAAATGGCGCATCTCCAATCCGGGTGAGTACCAGATACGAATCAACTTTAATGACACAACCATATCATTCGTAAAACTATGAGAAAGCATACTATGTCTGTATTCTGTACTCTGTCAGCTATAGCGGTCTTTTGCACTTCGTGCAACCTGATTGAACCCGAGCATGACCCGATCACCTATGGTGAGAGTTATATACCTTATATGATCAGTACGGACAAGGCGGCATATAAGCCCGGTGAAACGGTACAACTGAGCATCAACAGTCTGCCTGAACAGGCGGCTACGGTACGTTACACCCATCTGGGCCTAGTGCTCAAAGAAGAAACCGTAAGCAGCAAGACATGGACGTGGCAACCCCCCACTGAGGATTTCCAAGGCTATATGGCGGAACTGCGCACCAAGGACTCCGTCATCGCTTCTATCGGTATTGACGTATCGTCCGAGCCTTCGCGTTTTCCGCGGAATGGTTTTCTATCCACCTACGGCAGTATGTCCGAGAGTCAAATGGCAACGGTGCTCAACGATCTGAACCGCTATCATATCAATTATGTGCAGTTCCAGGACTGGCATTGGAAACACCATCATCCGCTGGCGGGTTCTGCTACCCAACCGATGGACGTATGGACCGACATCATCAGTCGTAACTGCTACCGCACAACGGTACAGGGTTACATCGACGGTGCGCACCAACGCGGGATGATCACACTCTTTTACAACCTCGGTTACGGATGTCTCGAAGACTTCGCCACCGATGATGTGGATAAAGAGTGGCTCCTTTATACGGACAGACAACACACCCATCTGGATAACCACCCGCTGGGCTCGCCTTTCAAGAGCGCGATATACCTGGCGGACATGCATAACCAAGGCTGGCGTGACTACCTACGCGCACGTAACGATGAGGTATATGCCATCTTTAATTTCGATGGCTGGCAGATAGACCAACTCGGTGTTCGTCCCACAACTGTCTATGACTATGCCGGCAACACCGTGGATGTGCAATCTGCTTTCGGTTCGTTCATCCTGAACGAGAAGACAGCACAACCCGACAAACACATCGTCATGAATGCCGTCGGTCAGTACGGCCAGCAGGGACAGATCGCTTCTGCGCCGGTGGACTTCTGTTATACCGAAGTGTGGGAGCATAGCAACACCGACGGTTATGGCATCTTCTCCCGTATCATCACCGATAATGCACAATGGTCGAATGGTAAACAGACTGTGCTCGCAGCGTACCTCAATTACGACCTCGGTCAAAAGGGACGCGGCTATTTCAATACGCCGGGTATCATCATGGCTACGGCAGCAGCTTCCGCATGGGGCGGCACCATCCTTCAGATGGGCGAGCATATGCTGTGCCATGAGTATTTCCCGGATGACAATCTCTCTATGACCGGTGAACTCAAACGCGCGATGATTCGATATTATGACTTCGCCGTAGCGTATGAGAATATCCTGCGTCCGGACGCACCGGCAGCCGGCATCAACAGCGATTGGTACGGCGTGGATGTGACCAGCACCCATGACAGTTGCGTCTTCAACCAATGGGGGCCGAAAGTGAACCAGATCGCAACAGTCGGCCGTCATGTAGGTAACCGCGACATCATCCATCTGCTCTCCTATCGCCAAGCGACGCATCTCGACTGGTGTGACACGGATGGCGACCAGACGCCGCAGACGTTGCTCACCGGCATACCTGTTTCGTTTGCGGTGGATGCGCAACCGAGCCGCGTATGGGTAGCCACACCGGATTATATGCAGGGTGCTGCGCAGGAAGTGGACTTCACCTACGATGGCGGCAAACTGTCGCTGACTCTACCTGCCCTCCAATATTGGACAATGATAGTAATTGAGAAATAATATGAAAAAAAGTATTGTAATCTTTATTCTTTATTCCTTATTCTTTATTCCCGCGTTACGCGCGATAGAGAAAGTCGAGTCCCCGTCCCTCAACCTGGCGGCCTATTTTGACGTGCAGGAAGGTCGTCCCGTTTATTGGTTGTTGCATAAAGGCGACACGGTCATCCGTCCTTCGCATCTCGGCATTGCCCTTCGTGGCGAGAAGAACCGTAGTGACTTCTATGAGTTTGAGGAAGAGACAAAAAAATCACCAATCACCAATGACCAATCACCAATGACCGAAGGCCTGATGAACGGTTTTGTCATGACCGGTTCGGAGCGTTATATCCACGATGACTGGTGGACACCGGTATGGGGAGAAGAGCGCCGAATCCACAATAGTTATCACGAGATGCTGATCACCCTCAAGCAACCCGAGAAAGACCGCTATATCCAGATCCAGTTCCGTCTCTATGATGACGGTCTCGGTTTCCGGTATATCTTCCCGCAGCAGCGTAACCTCAACTACTTCGTCATCGAAGAGGAACACACCGAGTTCGTCATGCCCGGAGACATCACTGCCTATTGGATCCCGGGAGACTACGATACGCAGGAGTATGAATATACGCGCTGCAAACTGAGTGAGATCCGTGGTATTCAGGAGAAGACCAGCAAGGCGAACCTCTCCACCACTAATTTCTCTACCACCGGTGTGCAGACCCCCGTGCTCTTGAAGACCAACACCGGCAAGTGGCTCAATATCCACGAGGCAGCACTGCTCAACTACAGCTGCATGCACCTGAACCTTGACGACCAAAATATGGTATTTACCTCTTGGCTCACGCCCGACATTGACGGTTCCAAAGGTCACATCCAAACCGAGGCAACCAGCCCTTGGCGTGTGATCATGGTAGGCGAGACAGCCAAAGACATCCTCGCATCCCGCATCGTGCTCAACCTTAACGAACCCTGCAAGATAGAAGACACGTCGTGGATCAAACCTATGAAGTACGTCGGCGTATGGTGGGAGATGATTGCCGGGTCTGCCGACTGGTCCTACACATGGGATTTCCCATCCATCCATATCGGCGTTACGGATTACAGCAAAGCCAAGCCTCACGGCCGTCATGGCGCCAACACCGCTAACGTGAAGCGTTATATCGACTTCGCTGCCAAGTATGGTTTTGACGGCGTCCTCGTCGAAGGATGGAACATCGGTTGGGAAGACTGGTTCGGAAACGAGAAAGACTTCGTCTATGACTTCGTCACTCCGTACCCGGACTTCGATGTAGAGGGTATTCACGACTATGCAAAATCCAAAGGGGTGAAGATGATTATGCACCATGAGACATCGGGTGCCATCCGTAACTACGAGCGCTGGCTTGACACGGCGTACCAGTTCATGAACAAGTACGAATACCCTGCCGTCAAATCCGGTTATGTAGGCAACCTCCTTCCGCGGGGAGAACACCACTACTCGCAATGGATGAATAACCACTACCAGTACTGCGTTGAGAAAGCCGCCAAGTACCATATCATGGTCAATGCGCACGAGGCGGTGCGTCCTACCGGTCTCTGCCGTACATGGCCGAACCTTATCGGTAATGAGTCCGCGCAGGGCACCGAATACCAGGCTTTTGGCGGTTCGGCACCCAACCATACCACCATGCTGCCCTTCACGCGCCTCATTGGCGGACCGATGGACTACACCCCCGGTATTTTCGAGAACGACATCCGCAAGTTCAATCCGAATAGCACCTCGTGGTGCAACACCACGCTATGCAACCAACTCTCGCTATACGTGACGCTCTACAGCCCGCTCCAAATGGCTGCCGACATACCCGATAACTACGAGCGCTTCCGCGATGCGTTCCAGTTCATCGTGGATGTGCCGGTGGAATGGGACACCGTATGGTATCTCGAAGCCGAACCCTATGAGTACCTTACCGTTGCACGCAAGCAGAAAGACACGGATGCATGGTTCGTAGGCTCCACCAACGGCTATGACCCGCGCACCTCTGTCCTTGATCTCTCTTTCCTGCCCGCCGGAAAATATACGGCTACTATCTATCGCGATGATAAAACCGCCCATTACCGCAATAACCCGCAGGCGTACGTCATCGAATCGAAGACCGTCACCTCCAAGACAAAATTAAAACTCTTCGAGGCTGCCGGAGGCGGCTATGCAGTCAAGATCGTGAAGAAATAACATGTCGAAATCACATAATAACGTAATTTACTAACCTTTTAAAATGCAAACATTATGAAAAAGATTTTCTCTTTCTTCGTAGCGTTGACGGCTGTAGTCAGCATGTCCGCGAAAACTGTTTATTTGAACACTGCCAGCTCCAATTGGGCAGAGGCAGATGCTGTCACTTTCATCCACGCTTGGGGAGGTGAAGTAACCACCACCAACGTACAAATGTTGCCGGTAGAGGAAGGATCTGCTGTCCTCAGTGCTGTATGCGACGACAACAACACTTCTATCGTGTTCGTTCGTATGGCTCCGGGAAGTACCGAAATCAATTGGGATGACAACTGGGGCAAGACTGGCGACCAGGAAATCCCTGCAGACAAAAACCAATTTACTGTTGTCGGTTGGAATGGCGAACCGTCGCTGGCATATGGTCTCTGGGGAACGTATGGCGTACTTCCTACGGTGGCACTTGTAGGTAATTATGCAGAAGACATGTGGGGTGCTAACGCTACCAACACCATGACTCCTGCCAATGACAACGCCACCGCTGCCGTAACGCTCACGCTGGCTGCCGGCACCTATGAGATCAAGGTATGGGTTGACGGTTATTATATGAGCCTCAACGGCGAAGGCGAATCGCTCTACGGCATCCATCGTGACTGGAATCATGCCGATCATGTGAACCTTGTCAATGACGGCCGTAACTTCCAACTGACTGCCGATGTAGCCGGTGACTACACCTTCACGTGGAACTACGCAACTCTGGACTTGGTCGTTACGTTCCCGACGGCAGCAGGCATCGAAAATGCCAATGCCAACACCAAAGCCGTTAAGCGCATCGTCAACGGTCAACTCGTTATTGAGAAGAACGGTGTGCTGTATAATGCACTTGGCGCAGAGATGCGATAAATCTATCAGCCTTGCGGCATTGGGTTGCCGCAGGGTTACTAAATAATAATTCATAATACGATGAAAAAACATTTCAATTTTAAATCTATATACCGCACAGCGCTCGTTGCAATGTGCCTGTTGACTGTGGGAGTTGGTGAGATGTGGGGAGAGGGCACGAAGCGTATATATTGCGAATACTCCAATGTAAGTAGTTGGTGGGGAAGCACCGTGTATGTGTATGCGTGGGGAGGCGGACATGATGCAAAAAAGTATACAATGACTGCAACCGGAACCATAGATTTAATGCGGTGTGATATAGATGACTACCATACGAATTTGTTGTTTTATAAATCGGATTCAGAGGGAGGTTCATGGTCAAAACAGTCAAATGATGTTACCATTGGTTCCAATAATCGTTGGAGTATGCAAGATGGAGGATGGGATAAGAATTGTACCATAAATAACCAGCAGCGTTATGCTCCAGGTACGGCTATTGACGGATTGGTGGATATTAAGAATCCGCACAACCAGGCATTCGTAGATGGCGAATTCACAGCAACTTTGGAGGCGCGTAAAACCTATGAGTTCAAAATCATAGATGGAACAACTTTGTATGGTTTGAATGACAACGTATGGACTAGTTCTGTCTCGGAATATACATTAAAAAGCGGAGAATACCAAATCCGTTTATGTACCGCCGGAGCAGGTACATATACCTTTACATGGGATGGTGCCAATAAAAAACTTTCTGTTGAATATCCCGATGTAGAGCACCCGAACATTGATTATTGCTATGTGATTAATTATAGTTGGAGTCCATCTACCAATATTCATGTGTGGAATGGTAGTAGTACAAAAGTTGCAGAGTGGAATGGCAATAGTACAATTGCGGGAACTACTTCCCCCGGTACTCAGTTATATAATACAACTACCATAGGTGGAACAAGTTATTTCTATATTGCTCCGGGGGAATATGCGAACTTCCTTGTCAGCAAGAATGGTCACGAAACTGACAGATCGGGTGACTTGACAACTTCTGACGGTTATGGTAAACGTCGTTATTGGAAAGATAAAACCGATGGTTGGATATGGGATACCTTCACCGTCCGTATTCAGTTGAATGATCTTACTCCTACAACTCGTGTTGATCCGACCTACATGGATGTGGCATTTAATTCGGATGTTTTAACGGATTTGACGACTGTTCCTACCAAAACACATTATGACTTTGGCGGATTTTATACGGGTTATGATGAGGTGAATGAAGAAGTAACAGGCGTACAAGTCATCAATGCAGCTGGTGAGTGGATTGCTTCCGTGGCCGATTATACCGATGCTTCCAAACATTGGATTCATCCGGGTACATCTACTACCCTCTACGCCAAATGGACACAGCATCCGTATGACATTACATTGGCGGTTGATCCTACCGGTGCCGGTACGGTTCAGATTGGTGGCAATGCGGAAACATCAGTCAATGCCCATTGGGTAACTGAATCTGCAGAGATCACAGCAGTACCTGCCAGCCCTGCGTATATCTTCAAAGAGTGGCAATTCTCCAAAACAGGGGAAGAATATGACGTGTTTGTAAGTGACGACAAAACATACCATTCTACCGATGCTACCATCAAGATTAAAGCCAGCCATAACGGTACCCTCACCGCCATCTTTGAGCCTCGTTACTGCTTGGTGGGTTCGTTGCTGAATAATGATCTTGCCGGTATGCCCGGATGGTCGGATTATGACAATAGTGCCACATTCTTTACGGTAAATAGTATTACTTCTTCTCTTAATCTCACTTGTGCACGAACACTTCATCCTAATTCTACCTATAAGTTCGAGGTGCACGATAGAAAAGCCGGGGCTAACTATGGTTATGGAGACGGAACTTATGTCCTTAATGCCGAAAGTAGTCAATCGTTTAATGTTTCTAATGCGGATGTGCGCATTAACACTACCGCCTACGGTACCTATACTTTTACCATCACCGAAATTACGGAGACAGACGGTAAATACTATCCAACTGTCACGGTGGCTCGCCCGGCTAATCCTCGTCGTGTATATTTCGGATGGGGACACGCGGAAATAGATGCAACAGGCACGGTTAACAGCGGCAATACAGGTGGTTCGCTGGCTATTCAGACAACAGAAAGCGATGATTCGCATTTCGACATTACTGAGTCCGGCCAATGGGTGGCGAACGGTTGTAGCGTTACATATACGGCTACAGCCCAAACAGGATATACCTTGACTTGGTATTCGGAGAATACTTATACTACAGCCTTTGACAAGCAACCTGCTGCAAGTTGGATACATAGCAGTATATCCGATGATGACAATGTATATGCCAAGTTCACAGAAGTATCTACCACCGTCACCCTTGCTAATGACGGGCACGGAAAAGTGCAAATCAATAGTACCGACCAAACAAGTACCACTTGCGGTGTGACTACTACGCGCCAATTGAATGCCGTACCGAACTCCGGTTATACGTTCAGTAGTTGGTCTAAAACGGGCTCTGATATTTCTCTGTCTGCTACTAACACCAACCCGACCACCCTTACCGGTGGAGGAAGCGGAGCTTCAAGTCAATCCGTTACTGCCAACTTCTCGGCGAACAACTACACGATTACGTTAGACGACAAGCACGGCGGTACAACTTCTGCTTCCGTGACCTATGATGCCACTTCGCTTACCAGCATTACCCATGCTACCTTCTCCGGATGGACATTATTGGGTTATTGGAATACGGATGGAAACAAAGTAATCGAAGCCGATGGGGATATTGTCGCCAATGTCGTCAACTATACAGGTTCGTCCGGCGAATGGAACTATGCCAACAATGTGACCCTCTATGCCCACTGGTCAAGAAGCATTACGTTGGACAAGAAAGAAGGCAGTTCCCCCGGTTCGGTAACGGTTAACTACGATGAATCGACAACAGCAATTCTTTCCCCTCCTTCACGCACGGGTTATCATGTAGAAGGATACTACGCAGACAATGACCGCACGCATAAGGTAATGGAGGCTAATGGAACATTGGTCAACTATACCGGCTACGTAGAAAGTGGCAAATGGGTTCATGCAACGGCTACCACCCTCTACACCAAATGGGCGCCTAACGAATACACCGTCACGCTGGATCCACGTGAAGTAGAGTCCGGGGATGAGGGAACACCAAGCGTTACCGTGTACTATGAGACGTCCACGAATATGACTTCTGCCATCACCAAACCGACCAAAGCGCACTATACGTTCTTGGGATATTATACCGGGTATGATGATGTCAATAAAGTGGTTACAGGTTCTAAACTCATCGATGATAACGGTAACTGGATTAAGGATGTTACCGGCTTCACCGGTCATGATGGCGATAACCCGACATGGGTTTATGTCGGCGACCTCACCCTTTATGCCGACTGGACAGAGACGATGTATCCTGTTGCTATCGCTATTTCGCCTGCCGGAGCAGGTAATGTGCAAGTCAGTGGAAAAACAGTTACAGAAGTTACAGCCGGTTATGCGACGCACTCACCGGAGATGACAGCTGTGCCCGCCAATGCCGCATGGGTTTTCAAAGAGTGGCAAATATCTTCGTCTAATGTTCAACTGGATTTGGAGACCTATGAATCCACAGGTACAACAATGAAGATTAATGCAACTGCGAATGGTCAAACCTTGACCGCTGTCTTCGTACCGAGATACTATCTCGTGGGTGGGGAGATTATGAGTGGAGATGATGCCACCGGAACAGGAACAGAAAGTGGTATGCCGGGATGGAATAATTATACTGATCCGTTTGAGCTAATTAATGCCAGTCCTTTCTTGGCTACCTGCTCGCTCACTTTAGGAATTAACAAGCACTTCTACATCATGGTGCGGGATCGTGCGAATGGCTTGAGTTATGGTAAGAGTGAAGAGACATTAGAGGATAATGAGACATTAACGTTTACCGATCAAGACAATAGGGTAATGTTCCACTCTAACGGTGGTACCGCCTATACCTTTAAGATTACCGATGTGGATGGCAACGGTCGTCCGACTGTGTCTGTGGAGCGCCCCTATCAAGTCAATGTCGGCAGAAAACGTGTGGATATTGACGGCCATGACCACGATGATAATACCGGTGGTACAGCATCTATGTCAGAAACTTTAAGCGGAGATCCTATCTCTAACGGAGCATGGGTACCCTATGGCACATCGGTTAAGTACGATGCTTCCAAGCAAACTGGTTATACTTTGGACTGGTACACGTCAAGCGATTATGGAACATGGTTCAGTAATGCAGATTATTGGTTCCATACCGCAACCAGTACCGGTAACGGTTATGCCAAATTTACCGAGAACTCGACAACCGTAAATCTTTCGGCTACGAACGGTAAAATTTTGGTAGACGGTGTAGAAATGTCCGGCACTACTGTCGGTATTACAACCCATCGTGAACTGACCGCTGTGCCGAATGAAGGATATAAATTCAGCAGTTGGACTCATGTTTCCGGAGATGATATTGAGCTCTCTTCTACCTCAACCAACCCGACTACACTGAAAGGCGTCGGCGGCGGTGTATCTTCCGGTCAGGAAGTACGCGCTAACTTCATTGAGCGCTGGATAGTACAACCCGAGGTAGGCGAATGGGGATACGCATACTTTACGATTGAACACATCGAGGAAGTCGGCGGTAAGACCATTGGGTATGTAGATATTACGTTGGAAGCCAATACGAACTATCAATTCTCAGTTGTGGATAGAGACGGCGATGTAAAATACAAGAACGGTTCCGATCAAGTCTATTTTATGACGAACGGTAACAGCCATAATTGGGGATTTGCGACGGACAAGTCCTACTACTGCGGCATCACTACTGCCGGTGCAGGTGTCTATCGCTTTACTTGGAACATCACAGACAAGAAGATGACGGTCACTTATCCGAACTTCATCATCTACCGCACCGGAGACAAAGCCGGAGATGAGCGGGCTACAGAGGACGATGTCGAGTCCTATGCCGGCGGCACCATCAGCGAAGCTATCGAGTTCCGTATGAGAGTCAACCGACTCGACAAATGGTACACCCTCTGCCTGCCGTTCACGGTTACTGCCGTCAAGGTCTGGGATGAGGAGGATGGTCAGTACTACGATATTGTGCCTTATTGGCGTACAGGCAGCACGTACTATACCGGTCATTATATCATCCGTACGCCGGTCTCCACTACCGATTTTGCAATTGAGAACTTTGACAGTCGGGATCGCTGGGTTGACCCTTCAAGCTCAGACGGTTATCTGCCATCTGCGAACACACCATACATCATCCAGTGGCATGACGGCTATTTCTCCGGTAAGTATATCTCTTTCTTCGGTCCTACAGGAGAGAGCATCCCGACATCCATGAATCAGGGCGCTAACACCAGCTCTGACGAGACGGTGAATATCTATGGCAACAACTGCATGACCTCCGGCACGGTACGAGACGCGTATATGCTGGATCCGGATTATGGTTCCGGCGGAGCATGGATGCGGGAAGAGGTCGGTACAGACCGCACCGTCTTGCCTTTCGAGTGCTTCATCCGTGCAAACGCTACGACAACCGCCAAATACCGCGTTTTGCGGCGTGATATGGCTGATACACCTACAGGGTGGGATACCGTCTCTGAAACCGAGAATAAAACCACGAAGGTGCTTATCGATAATAATATTTATATCATCCGTGGAGACAGGATGTATACGATTCAAGGAACATTAGTAAAGGAGGTGGAGTGAGATGAGAAAGATGTTAGCCATATTCCTTTGCACCATCGGCATCTCCGTATATGCCGTTGACTATGCCCCGTTTGCGTCCTCCCTGCCGCCTTCTGCAGCCATGCAATCAGTCAATAATACCGACTTTATGACGGTAGGTAGTTCGTATAGCTCCGATGTCTATGCCGTAGGCTCATACAGCCCTTCACATGCTCCTGCTGTAGGACCGCGCAAAGCTCCTCCGGGCACAGGCGGTGGATCGACATATGACCCTAACAACCCGCAGTTCTCGCCTATCGGTGATGCACTCTTCCCACTTCTTCTCTTCGCTTTGGCATACGGCGCGTGGATACTCACCCGCCGCAAAAAAATAGATTATTGAAAACTGATTACGGAATGATGAATACGAAAAAAATTGATTCCTTGCGAATCATTACCATCATCGCGATGATGTTCTTATACGCGATGATAGCCTTCGTTACTAACCTGGCTGCTCCGGTCGGTAAGATCTGGGGAGCCTCGTTTGATGACCCTGCGCAAGCAGAAAGAATGGGTATGTTGGGAAATCTTTTCAATTTCCTGGCTTATCTCATCATGGGTATCCCGGCCGGTAATTTCCTGGCTAAGTACGGCTACAAGAAAACAACTCTAACGGCGATCTTCTTAGGCTTGGTAGGTATCTGCATCCAGTGGGCAAGCGGTATGTTCGATAGCTTCTATATCTATCTGACCGGCGCACTCATCTGCGGCTTCTGCGTCTGTATGCTCAATACCGTCACCAATCCGATGCTCAACCTGCTCGGAGGAGGCGGAAAGAGAGGAAACCAACTCAATATGATTGGCGGTACACTCAACTCCCTTTCCGGCGCCTTGACGCCTATGCTCGTAGGTGCTATCATTGGCGAAAGCCTTGCCGGCAAAGAGATTGACGATGTCAATATCGTGCTCTATATCGCCATGATGGTCTTTGCACTCATCTATCTCATCATTCGTCTTACGCCTATCGCTGAACCGGCCGGCGCCGGCCAGCAAGTGACGTACGAGCGTAGTCCGTGGGCCTTTCGTCATCTGACCTTAGGTGTGATCGCTATCTTCTTCTATGTCGGTGTAGAGGTTGGTATTCCTGCGACGCTCATCTCTTATCTGACGCCGAAAGTAGGTTTCGCGGCTGCCGGACTCATTGCCGGTCGTTACTGGATTCTGATGCTGGTCGGCCGATTCATCGGTTCCGCTATCGGCGGTAAGGTAAGCAGCCGTACTATGGTGCTCTGTGTGGCTTCCGTCGCTATTGCACTGATGGTCGCAGCGATGCTGATTGGAGATAGCATCATGGCCAAAACAATTATCAAAGGAGAAGTGATGGCGGTTCCTCTTGCTTCTACCTTACTCGTCCTCTGCGGCCTCTGCACCTCCGTCATGTGGGGATGTATCTTCAATATGGCTACGGAAGGTCTGGGCAAATATACGGCCAAGGCAAGCGGTATCTTCATGATGATGGTCGTAGGCGGTGGTGTGTTGCCGTACCTGCAGAGCGTCGTAGCAGCCCATAACTGCCTCATCAGTTATATTGTTCCTGTCATAGGGGTAGCCTATATCTTATCCTACGCTTTGTGGGGTAGTCGAAATATTAATCCGGATATTAAGACGGATTAATTCTTGTTTTTCATGATATTTTATATTTTTGGTCCCCGCCACTCGTGAGAGCCGCGGGGATTTTACGTAAGTATGCCGGAGACACACTCTTGGACACGTCGTCCCTGAGAATTCCCGCCTTCCGGTATGCTTATAATGCAAAAAGACAAACAAGACGTGTAAAAATATAAAAATATTCGGAATAATTTGCATATATCAAAAAAATATTGTACCTCTGCGGCGAATTTTAACTTTTAAAAGTAAAATATGCTAAATATAATTTACTTTTCAGAGTACAAAATAGAGTAATCTGGCGAAAGGGCATAAGATAGCCATGCCTCAAAAAGGTGATATTGTTGCAGATAAACAATACTTGTTTGAAGTCGGCGGCAAAAGCAAAGGCTTCGGGCAAATAGCCAACATTCCGAATAGCTATGTAGTGGCAGACAGCATTGATATGGGATTTGAAAACAAAATCCCTCTATGGATGTTTGGACTTCTATATTGACCATCTATTTAGGGTAATTTACACAAAAAATCACTTATTGAGGGAGATTTTTGGCAAAATTAGCACCCATTGAGGGTTTCTCTAAATGCAGATGGGGTGAGGCCGGTGGAGGTTTTGAAACTGGTGGCGAAGTATTGGGGATTGCTGAAACCGCAGGCATAGGCGACCTCTTTGACGGAGAGATCCGTTTGTTGTAGCAATGAGCAAGCGTGCTTGATACGCGCTTCCTGCAAGAAATCTTTGGGCGAGAGATTAAATAGTTCATGCATCTTTCGGTTGAGAGATGAACGGCTCATGCCGGTGGCTTCCATCAGGTCATCGACATTGATATCCACATTGCCCATATTCGTTTCCATAAATGCTGTTAGTGTCTGCAAGAACTGTTCATTCTTATTCAGATAGCCGGCAACCATCACTTCCGGTAGGGGCGCCTGCTGTGAGTCTTGTCTGTTCTGCAAAGCAACCAACCGTTCTTGCACATCGAGATAGGCCTCCAAGGCTTCTTTACGCTTCTTCTTGAGGGCACGCATGTGCAATAAGGAGATGATGATAGTGAGCAGCGCAGCAAAAGCTCCGAAAAGCACGAGTGTCTTTCCGAGAGTGCTTTCCATGAAGGTCGGTTGGACGATGATGGTAAGGCGGCGCACGTTGTTTTGCCACTGTTGGTAGGCGTTGGTGGAGCAAATATCCAGGATATATTCTCCCGGGTGCAGGTCGGGCAGTTGTATCTCTGCGACCGACGAAGCGGCGCTCCAAGGAGCCTCCTGAGCATCTACTTTATCGAACCGATAGCGGTATAAGACAGCGCCGCAATTCCTGAAATCCAAAGCGGAGAACCACACGCCGAGACTGCGTTCCTTGGGCGAGAGGACGATCCGGCTTACCGTGTCCACCCCGTACTCCATGGGTCCGTTGCTACGTTGGAGCGCGCTGATCGCTATACGAACAGGTTTGGTCTCAGGTTGCAGATCCGCATGGTTCAGCAGCATCAGTCCGTCGTGCGGAGCTACCAGAAGTCGTCCGTTGCCGAGATCAAGGGGCGGTACTTCGCCTAAGATAAGGTGATTATTGCCCGTATAATTGAAAAAAGCGCTTTCGAAATTGACGATGTCGGGTGTATGCGTATTGAGCAGGCTTAGGGCATTATTGCCTTGCAGCAGCAGGGTACTGTCGTTCCACGGCATGATCTCATAGACAATGTCGCTTGCCAAGCCCTCCTTCGTCGTCAAGTGATCAAAACTCCATTTTCCGGCTTCCATATCGCTCAGCCGAATGCTGTTGAGGCCTCCGCCTTCCGTGCCGACAAACAGTTTCCCGGAATGTTCCGCAAGACACATGACGGCATTGCTGCTGAGCGAATGGCTATTCCCTGTTTCGCGTTGATGCAAGGAGATCTGTCCGTTTCTCACTTCCAACAAACCGATCGTGGTAGCAGCGAACAAGGAGCCATCCGTACTTTTTAGCAACCGCCGTATATACATCCCTTCTGTGCCGGATACTTGCTCAAATTCTGAATTCTGAATTCTGAAATCTGAATTCTCCCTCACCCACAATCCGAAGCCGTAGGTAGCGACCCACATTCGTCCCTGCTCGTCCGGGAGGATGTCATACACATTGCGCACGTTCGGATATGTCTGCTGCTTGCCGTCTATCTCGATGAGCGCCCCGGGTTTGGTACCTAACCACACATGCCCGTCTTCGGTCTCGCGGATACAATAGACGGGTGCACCGAAATCTTCCGTCCGGATCACATGCAGCGTGCTGTCATAGACCATGACTTGATTCGTATATCGTCGGGCAGTCCAAATCTCACCGTTCGAGCGTTGGGCTATATACCGCACCTCATCTTCCCCTACCCGCCTTCCGTGCGGTACGACAGGCGTAGCGATATACAAACCGTGTTCGTCTATCAACCACACATTCTCTGCCGAATCGACATACTTATAGCGGATGTTTTTCAGTTGCGTGAGGCCGTTTTGGAAAGTGAGGTCCTTACGCCTGTAATTGGGGTCATGGTTCGCACGGAGTCGTTCTTGCACCTCCGCTCGTTGTGCAGCCGAGAGCGTATCAAACGCACACGTACGCGTATTAAAGAGGAATATACTGTCTTCTACCAGACAATAGAGATTGTTTTCTTTGGTCAGTTTGATATGTCGGAACTTATCCGAAGGGGTGGAGATACTGTCACCCGGTTGGGTCTTGAATGCCACAAAACGTGTCCCGTCAAACCGGTTGAGTCCATTCCATGTGGCAACCCAAACCATGCCGGTTGTATCTTGTACCACATGCGAAGTGAGCCAGTGACTCAATCCGTTACGGTCATCAAAGAAACGCAGGGAGTACTCCGTAGCCCAAAGGGAGAGGTGAAAAGTGAAAAATGAAAGGATAATAACTAAGCGTCTCATGGTGGTTTTGTGTAAAAATCGGTGCAAAGGTACGTAAAATTTTCCACATATGCAAATTTTATACGTCTTTGGTGAGTTTTTGTACGCTCATATGCGCGAATTGTTGTACTTTTGCCGCCGTATTTGAAAACTTTCAGTTTAACAATTTAATAATTTTATTCACCATGAAAAAAATCTTATCGATTTTCGTAGCCATGATGCTTTGCCTGCCGCAGATGCAGGGAGCTATCAAAGTACACACCATCGGCGATTCGACGATGGCGGAGTATGATGAGAGTACGACGGATAAGCGAGGCTGGGGTATGTACCTCGGTTCGTTCTTCGATCCGGCGTTTGTGACTGTCAACAACCGAGGCAAGTCCGGAGCCGACACACGTGGTTTCTATACCGGTGCCGCTTATTGGCCTTCGGTCAAGAGCCAGATGCAAGCAGGTGACTACCTGCTCATCCAGTTCGCCCACAACGATGAAGGTACCGTCACCTATGGTATGGATAATCTGGAGTATGCGGCGTATTGTGCAGCCAATAGCCTGCCTGCACCGACTGATGCACGTGGTACTAACCCGCAGACGACTTATCGTGACATGCTGCGCGCGTTCATTGATGAAGCGCGCGCGTTGGGCGTGAACCCCGTCTTGGTCGGACCGATATGCCGTGCGTATTTCCAAGGTAACAACATCCGCCGAAACGGTCAGCATGACCTCGGCGATAAATTCTCCAAGATTGAGAACGGTGTGCTGTACGAGAATCAGAGTCTTCCTGCCGGTGACTCCACCATGAGTTACGTGAAGGCGATGAAAGTCGTAGCAGCAGAGAAGAATGTACCGTTCATCGACCTCACCGAAGCAACGCGCCAACTGTACCTGTCGTACGGCGAGACGCAGTGTTTGAGTCTGCTCTTCTGCGAAGGCGACAAAACCCATACCAACGCCATGGGAGGTAACCTCGTGGCACGTGCTGCGGCGCAATTGCTCAAGAACGCAGGCGTCTTAGCAGAGCATATCACGATCCCGACCGACATCACGGCCAACCCCAACGCCATCGAGATAGGCGAGACCTATTGCGGGGTAGCGCAGAACAAGGAGTTCCTGCTCACCGGTTATGGTCTGGAACCGGCTAACGGTACGGTCGCTCTAACCGCTACAGTGAACTTGCAGATTTCGCTTGATAAAGTCAACTATGCGTCCACGGCCAATGCTACCTACAGCGGCGGTTCGATGTTCCAGAAGGTGTATGTGCGTGCTAACTACAGCACCGGTGGAGAACAACTCGACACAGTCTATGCGACCTCCGGCGAACATGTGATTGCTATCCCTGTCAGCGCAACGGCTATCTCGTTGGACGGCGGTGCAGAGGTTAGTGCTACATGGGCTATCAATGCCCGTCCGGTACCTGCTGCCGTCGTAGAAGGTCCGATCAGTGCCGCGTTCGCAATGAGTAACATGGCTTGTATGGATTATAGCAAGAATTATTTCACAGACGGCGATGAGACAGGTATCGTCCTCGCACGTTTCCATAACTCCGCTAACGGCAGCAGCCGTACCCCGTGGCCTGCCGGTGAGATAGATGAGAATGCCAGCCGTTATATCGATTTTGCCATCACCGCTCCCGAGGCGATGGACGTACGTATCACCGGCATATCCATGGATGTCACTGCGGATGCTACATCCACGATGTGCTATCATATTAATACCGGTTTCGGCGATGCCTTCACAAACGTGATGACCATCTATGAGAAACGTAACTTGCCTAACCGTGCCATCGAACATGTTAACCTTACGCCGACCCTTACCGTCAAAGCAGGTCAGACCCTTCACGTGCACGTGCTGCCTTGGCATGACTACGGAGAGGAGAAGGACAGCAAATATATATGCCTTCGTAACGTCGTTATCTCCGGTCAGGCTTTTGCTGCAGAACCGGGAGATGAACCGGGAGATGAACCGGGCGAAGAGACCAACGAGCATGCTTTTGGTTTGACGGCTGACGTAGATATGACCGATCATACTCTTACCGCCCTGTCTCCGCTGCCTTCGACAAGCGATAAAGTGACCTCTACCAATGTACAGGCCACCTATGCCGTTCTGACGAACCGTAATGTTTATCACGGCGATGCAACCGCTTACACGGCACCGGTGACGTATCGTAACTTGGCGAATAATGTGACCATCAAGACGCAAGCGGATGCCGAATCCAGCGATGCGTATATTGCATTCAAGATGACGATTGCTGACGGTTATGTCTTCAATGCAAGCGAGATTAATACAGACCTTTATCTGGATAACAAATCCAACTGGTTCTATGAGTTTATCATCGAAGGCGCTAACGGTTTACCGCTCTTCAAGTCGGCTACCCAAACGATCGGCGCCGGTCAGAGCGGAACAGGCCATAAAGCCACTTTGGCGCTGGAAAGCGAGACCGTCAAGAACCTCAAGGGTGAGATCACGGTGAAGTTCATCTATTGGATCAATAGCGGTTCGACACTGTTAGCTATCAAAGATTTTAATATCAAAGGTACCGTAGAGGAGCAAGCTGCACGCACCTTCACGGATTTCAAAGTGGAGTTCCGTGACGACCCCTATACCGTTTTCCTTCCCGATAACAATCAGTTGCCGGAAGGTGTAACGATTGCGGGCACCAACTATAACGGAGTCCAGCATGGTATCTACGGCGGTACCGTCACCGTACCGGTGGACGGACCGGTGAAGTTCACTATCGGCGCATGTCAGTTTAGCAAGACCGATATCACCGTGAAAAAGAACGGTGTGAATTTTGCTACGTTTAGCAATGTCGGTCCCTGTGGCGAGCAGAAACCGAATTACAACCAGTTCGTTACATGGACTTATAATGTGGAAGAAGCCGCTACATTGACTTTCGAGTTCGGCAATCAGACTTTTGTCCCGTATTTCTTCGCTGAAGCATGTGACTACATTGCACAAGCAATGGTTAGTTATTATGATACGGACGGTACAACGCTCTTAGGTAGCGAGACCGTGGACGGCGGTTCGGCTTTGGTATATGCTTATAGCGTTTCGGACGTAACCGTACCGGCAGGTAAGGCTTTCCGCGGTTGGTTCGCTTCGGCGGAACCTAATGCCCTCAAAGTGGCAGAAGGAACGACCGTTATCGAGAGCCTCAAACTCTATGCCCATGCAACGGATATCGAGGTAGCAGAAGTAGGTAAGGTCTTCAACTACGACCTGACCCAACGCTCTTTCTATCCGGAGGATCATGAACTCATCTCCATCACCGGCGGTACGTATAATGGAACACAGCACGGATGGCAGTTCAGCGCCAATGGCACGATTACGATTGAGGTAGCCGGAAACGCCCTTATTAGTTTGGCGCTCTGCAAATACGGCAATGCCAGCACACTCGCTTGCGTGGACGCGAATAGCAATCCTGTCGGAGAACCGATCACTTTGCCGGTAGCTGCAGACGGAAACAAAGGTGTGTTCCGCTATACCGGTCCTGCCACTACGCTCACTTTCACCCTCTCTAACGGTGGTTACGTACACGCTGTCAAGGTGTATAACCTGGAGCAGGTACCGACCCTCAATGAAGCCGGTTACTACGTCATCGGAGCAGGTGATGCTGCCGGTTTGGTGTTGGCCTTGGAGACGGCACAGCCTTACGATAAGATCTTCCTTCCGAATGGTATATATGACCTCGGTACGGCAACTCTCACCCATATCGACCAGACGGTCAGCCTGATCGGTCAGTCGATGGAAGGTGTACTCATTCAGAACCATCCGCTGGCAGCCGGTATGAATAATGCCGAGACGTTCTATATCGGTGCCGATAATGTCTATCTGCAAGACCTCGCTATCCGCTGCGATGTGTCCTATGAAGGCAGTTCAGCCAGTGGAGTAGGTATCGCCGTACAGGTGCGCGGAGACAAGAGCATCATGAAACAAGTAGATCTGCAAGGTAACCAGGATACGTATTATTCTTCTTGTCCGGCTACCGCACGCGGTTATTTCGAAGACGGACGTATCGAAGGTACGGTGGATTATATTTGCGGTGGCGGCGATATGTGGTTTGAGAATACCTTGTTATACAATAATGCACGAGCGCATGCAGATGTTATCCTCGCGCCTTCGACGGCCGCAGAGACCGTTTACGGCTACGTGCTCAATAACTGTACCATTGACGGTGATGAAAGTCAAGCCGGAAGATGGAATCTCGCACGCGGTTGGCATAACAGCCCTGCCGCTACCTTCCTCAATGCTACCTGTCTCATCGCTCCGTCGGCACAAGGTTACACCTATATGAGCGCTGACCTCCCCGTCCGCTTCCATGAGTATAACACGCATCTGGAAGATGGTACGCCGGTTACAGGTCATAACCTGAACGGACTCAACTACGCCGCTAACTCCGATGCTATCTATCTCGAAGCTATCGGTAATTACACCTATGATAACGTGGTCAAAGGAGCCGACAACTGGGATGCACGCGCTATCGCAGCACAAGCTGTTGCTGATCCCAAAGTTATCGATGACGATGCGGCTTACCTCATTGAGGACGAAGGTACTTTCGTTGCCCTACTCAAAGGTAGTGAACTGAACCTTGCTTCCTACATCGGCAAGACACTCCGCAAAGCCAACACACGCGGCGGCTTCGGTGCTCCGGCTACGATTGAAGATACGGAGACAGGAGTGGAGAATGTAAATTTGAAATCTGAAATCATAAATCATAAATATATCCGTAACGGACAGTTACTGATAGTAAAAGATGGCAAGACCTATAACGCACAAGGAATTCAAATTCAATAATAACTAATTCATTAACAACATGAGAAACTTAAAGACATTTGCATTACTGCTCCTGATGGCAGTATGCAGCATGGGAGCTAAGGCAGCCACCGTGAACGATCTCGTGGCAATTGATTACGACTACGTATTCATTGCCGATGACATGACCAACAATGGAACAGAGAAACCTGTCGCTAACACGCTTTATGCGGACGGACATATCTTTGCTCCTACCGCGAACACGGTGGCTACCAACAAAGGAAACAGTACCTTTGCCGGTGGAACGCACCTCAACAGCCTTCGTCTGAAGAATGCACAAGACCGTTTGGCATTCAAGGTAAGCGGTCCTTGTACTGTCACGTTCTACACCTATTCCGATGCACAACGCGGAATTCTGGTCAGTAAGACGGACAATGTAACGACTGCCGAAGGAGCTTTTGCTGCTCAACCCGCTTCTACGCCGGTTTGGACGGTGGCTTTGGATGAGGCAGGTGTGTATTATCTGACTTCATACAATGCCGATTTCTACTTTGCCGGCTTTGAGATCGTCTTCCCTGATGATCCGGCGGCGGTGACCTTCGGCGTAGCACGCGAGGTGGCTTCCGTCACTTCGACTTCGACCGATGAGTTAGTTACCGGCTATGCCGTTGCAGAGGATGTGTTGGTTGATCCGTCGGTAGCAGGTATCAGCATAGCGATGAACTATCCAAGCGCAAACGTGCTGACCAATAAAGGTCGTGCCATCTATTGGTTCGACGGCACGGAAAGCAAAAACTGCTATGTGGATCAGGGTGTCAAGAACTACCGCAACCAAATAGGGGATGATGTCTTCACCGAACTCAACGATGGTATCTATTTCAGTTTTGATCTGACGGTAGCAGATGGCTATAAGCTGTCCCTCCAACGTCTCATCTCCGACGTATTGAAAAGTAACAGTAACACGCACTACGTAGTGAAAATCTACAATAACGGTGCGTTGCTTCGTACCTTTGATGAAGTAGAAGCTACGGCTACTACCTCCGACATGAAGCGTAGCATCGGCATCGCCAATGATCCTTCCTTGCAGAACCTGACCGGTACCATCACTGTCAAACTCTTCTTTTGGAATACCGCCAGCGCACAATATGTGGCTATCAAAGACTTGCAGGTGAAAGCACTCGTTTCCCATATCGCAGACGGTACGCAGACATTCGGTCTGACCCGTACGGTGGCTTCCGTCATTTCTACTTCGTCCGATGAGTTAGTTACCGGCTATGCCGTTTCCGATGACGCGTTGGTGGATCCTTCTGTGGAAGGAATCACGGTTACCAAGAACTTTGGTTCGCAGAATTCATTGATCGACAAAGGTCGCAAACTCTATTGGTATAATGACGGTAAGCAAGAATGCTATGCTGACCAGGGTACCCCTAACTACCGCAACTATATCTATGATGCAGCAGAGTATATAAACACGCTGGACGAGCGTTGCTACTATGGCTTCGATATGACCGCGGAGTTAGGCAAACAGGTATCGATTAAGATGCTCACTTCGGATGTCTTCTCTGATGCTTTGGATGCTTCCTACCAAGTGAAGATCTACAATAACGGTGAGGTCATCAAGACCTTAGATGTAGTTGGCCCGAATGCAGGCGGTACTGCCGATATGAAGCGTATCATCAACCTCTCCGAAGAGGCTGCATTGCAAGGTCTGAAAGGAACCGTTTCTGTCAAACTGTTTTGGTGGAGCGAAACCAACGGCAAGTACCTCGATATCAAAGACCTTAACGTAGCAGCTCTGGTAGAAGACGCACAGGGCGAAGGTGTCAAAGGACTCGTCTTTACGGACTTTGAGCCTGCAAAGAATCCGACCTTCACCGAAGGCGAAGTAACTGCTTCGTTCTCCAATGCCAATAACAATACCATCTCTCCTGCCTCGGAGAACCGTGGTGTACGCATGCAGTCGCAATATGGCATCACCAGCCTCAAAGTGGAAGTACCAGCTGATTCGTACATCAGCGAAGTGGTCTTCGTTTGGAATAAGAAAGGTAACCTGAACGGAGGTACGAATTTCCTGGATCTGCTCATTACCAACAGCAGTGACGTACAAGTAAGCACCTTGCAAGAATCTGAGCAAAAGAATGAAACCACATGGTCGTGCGGCGAAGTACGCGAATCGGAACTTACGTTTGCACAGCAGACTCCGGGTGACTTCTATTGTCATTCCATCCGCGTGACCTATCTCAAGAAACCGGCCGTTCAGCAGTACACCCGTACGCACGAGCATATGAACCTCAATACCCTCTGCTACCCCTATCAGATTGATTCGTACACCGGTGCTACTTTCTACACTATGCTTTACAAAGCAGGTGGAACAGCTGCAGAACCGGCAGAGATCTATCTCCAAGAGCATGTGGGCGCACTCGAAGCTGGCAAACCGTATTTCTATGTACCCGAAGGTACCGAACTCGTTTGCAATTACTCCGGTGAGTACACCGCAGCAGGTAACGATTGTAATGGTACATATGGCGTTTATGCCGATATGACGGATGTTACTCCGGGTATGTATGTTACCTATAATAACGTCTTCACCAAAGCCGGTAACAATGTCAAGATCCGTGAGTACCGCGCATATGTGAATATGAGCGAAGTAAGCTCCGAACCGCAAGGTCCGTCTTATGTTCCTGGTCGCAAACAACTGCGTATCGGTAATGCGAACGCTCCGCAAAGTATGACAGGAATAGAGCAAATCACCAATGACCAATCACCAATCACCAATAAGGTTATCCGTAATGGTCAACTCTTCATCCTCCGTGACGGCAAGATCTATAACGCTATGGGACAAATAGTAAATGGTAAATGACAAAATCGTAAATAGTATGAAACGAGTATATTTTTCTCCGGTTATGGAGACCTATCCCATAAATCCGGCATCCGTTCTCTGCGCCAGCGGAGACACAGGCACACCCTTTGGTGTGGATAATAACGCTACAAATGACCTGATCATTTCGTAAGTCGTATAACGTATTGTTATCCCAAAAGGCGGTTCACGTTCAGCGTGAGCCGTCTTTTTTCGTAAGTATGCCGGAGGCACACTCAGGGACACGTTGTCCACTGAGAAATCCCGCCTTCCGGGGTACTTACATGAATAAATATCAGTATTTGCTCAGCAAAAAAGAAAGTGGAGAACTGAGCATTCTCTTCGAGTTGGGACTTCCCGTGCATTTATCCGGTTGGATGGAGTACTATGCCTTCCATTTGGCCCATCCGGAGAAGAGTAATGTAGAGATTTCGTACTATTTTACAGCAACGAAGAGTACAATTCAACGAGCTATCACATTTATGGAGTCTCCGATTGGATAGCATTCTATTCACACAAATGCCGACCGTGAAAGGTCGGCATTTGCTTATTCGTGGAACAGGTCGTCCATGGTAACTTCGCTGTGCGTTATATATATCCAGTTAGTACTAACGACCCGTCATTACGGGCTATGTGTTTCGAAATAAAGCACTAATTTTGTCGTCGGAATTGAAAAAGAAAGGTAATAAAAGCATACGGCGTAAGCAGATCGTTAGAGGCTTGCTTTGAAAAAGAAAGGTAATAAAAGAAAAGAAGCAAAAGAAAATTAAAAAGAAAAAGTCCGACCGACCAGTCTACAGCGTAGCTGTTAATTATACGCGCGAAGCGCAGTCGGACGGACGGTCGGACTAAATAATTAAAATTATGGAAAATCAATTTATTGACTTTTGGCATCTGTACGCGCCTGCGGAGCAGTATCGCAATCGTTACCTGGCCTGTCAGCGGCTATGGGATGCCATGGAAGAGACGGATCGCGCTCTGATCCTGAAAGAATTGGCTGCAAAACAAGAAGAAAGCCAACCGGTAAAGAATGAGAAAAATCCCTATTTTTATCTCATTGACTGGGAACCTCCTCAAGCAAAATGGCTGTCCCCAAAAGAAGTGGGGCACTTGCTTGCGCAGAAAATACCGCTGGCTGTGTGTTTTAATCCCCATACCCATTCTTTCGGCACCGTAACCAAAACGGATGCGGAAATGCACAACCTGAGTGTGCATCATTATATGTAACCCTAACTGTTTAACCCTTTAACAAATTAACAACTATGTCTTTGCATTTCACATTGGAAGCTCCGTTCAAGAGCATGTCCGGGGTAGTAAGCCGGAAGCGATTTGCGGATGGTCGAGTCGAATCCGTCATCGCTACCAAACGCGGCACAATTTACAAACGGACGACCTATCCGAAAGGGACGTTCCCCCGTCGCGGTTAAGTCGTTCCCGTAAGATGATCCCGTGATGGTCGGGTCCTACACCCGATCATCACGGGACCATCTGCGGAGAAACACCTAAGAACAATCCAACAAAAATGCCGAACGCGAATGGGAAAAGTATTTTTTGACCCCGGCATCGAATCCGTCCGCGGTATTCTGATGGGTACCGATCCGTATTACCTGCGGCGCTATCCGGCGCGCGACGGCGGCGTGATGCATATCGTACAAGCGCGCCCCGACCGATCCGGTCACACACCCACGGAAGCCGAAGCTGCCAACCGTACCGCCTTCGGGCTTGCGTACGGAAAGGAACGACACCGCGAGTTTATCGAACGAACTATGAAAGGACAATTGGAAATCGAATTTACAGACTAATGGCAAAGAAATTTTTGAAAACCGATCTCGTGCGATCTCTGGAGCAGCATGTAGGTGCGCCGGTAGGCATGGAGGGCTTAGAGACCCTGATCTACGGCTGGCGAAAGAAACTCCGCCTCACCTCGCATGCGATCTATGTGCGCAACTGGCTGACCTATGAGGAAACGGTATCACTGAGCGAGTACGCCGGATACGATCTGACGGAAATTTAAGAAATCTTAAATCCGCGAAAGCCGTTCTTTGATTATCTCGCGAAAAAGCAGTACCTTTGCACCGTCTTTCCGAAAGATAGGATAATGAACCTGCGGAGCGTCTATCGCCTATCCTCAGTTCCAAGGGTTCAGAAAGGGATATTCGGAAAGACCGTGCACGTACAATCAAAAACCTAAACATTAACAAAAATGGCAAAAATCACATTACATGGTATGTTTGCCCGCGTAAAGGGTAAATTCAACCGATCGGAGACGCTGTATTTCAAGCGTTGCAACTGCGGCAAGGAGCAGTTAGGCGTGGATCTGCTGAACCCCGTCAAAAACAATAAAGACACCAAAGTCCAGGCATGTCAAGCAGCACTGAAAACCGCAGCACAGGCAGCGAAAACCGCCCTTGCTGACCCGACCGAGCGCGCGACCCTCGAAGCGGCGTTCAAGGCACAGAGCAAGTACACCTCCCTCTTTGCCTACACCGTTGCGCAGAAGTATGTCAAACCGAACTTCGACTAAGAGGGCTATCATTTACTAAAAAAAATTTTCCTATGACAAAGAAAGAAATCTTAAAAATCGTGATCTCCGTAGTGATTGCTGCATTGACGGCGCTGGGAGCAGCGTTCGGGCTGAGTTCGTGCAATGTGACGAGAGCGATCACGACCAAGAGTGAGTACTGGCAACGCGGGGACAGTTCCGCCGTCATCCAGACCAAGACTATCGAGACGTATGACGCGTCGCAGAAAGGGCTTTATTAAAATTAAAAATTTAGAATTAAAAATTAAAAATTAAACCTTAACGAAAATGGCAAAAGTAGAATGGAGTGCCGGTATTGACCACGTATCCGGCGCATTGAGCAAACCGAGCAAGAGCGGTCAACACTCCTGCACCAAGATGTTGCTGGGTACGCACCGCGTAGCAGCGACCGAGTCAAAAGACTGTAACCGTCTGTATCTCCGCAGAAAAGTGGAGCGCAGTACCCCGCTGTCGAACCGTGAGGTAGCGGTACGCGCACGCTTCACCGCCGTACGCGCAGCCGTTGCAACCCGTGCAGCCGACCTGAGCAAACAGTTGGCCGACCAACAGGCCTTCATGGCTCAGAAAGACCAACCGGGCGGCAAAAAGACCCTCAAGGCCTACTACTGGTCTATCTGCGGCGCCGAGTACGACCAGCAGCACTCGTAAAAAGCGAAAAAATCGCGAAAAGTGGCATACACTCTTGTGTATGTCATTTTTTATTTGTACCTTTGCCGCGGATTTTGTTTATTATGAAAGAAATAATGTCTATTATTAGGAATCACAATATTTATTCATTTTAAAAATTCATCTTTTATGAGACGAAAATTCTACTTACTTCTTAGTGCTGTTCTCCTTGCCTGCAGTATGATGGCAGAGACAGTCACTTTGACAATGGAGGATTACGCTGCTACATCTTTTACCGCAAACGGTATCACGGTGTCAGCGGCGAATAGTAACGGTAATGCACCGGCGTACAATGCAACAGGTAAAGATTTGCGCGTTTATGCAAACGGTACGCTCACTATTTCGGCAGAGCAAACGATTAGTGCTATCTCGTTCGCTATCTCTACTCAAGGCCAGAAACGTCTGGCGCCTCTGACCGCCAATGTGGGGAATATGACGGTAGTCGGTTCTCCGGATTTCACGGTGACGTGGTCCGGTTCTGCCAATTCGGTCACGATTACCGTTGGCGCCAAGGCAGATTACGGCACGGAGAACACAAAAGCCGGTCAATTTGACTTCACGGCAATGACGGTTACTATGGGTGAAGAGGCATCTGTATGGCATGAGATTGCTTTTACAGGGGATGACCTTGCTGCTGGAACCTTAGACGGACACGTCTATTATGCGCCAACGAATAACGCCTTCATGGTGACCGTGACGGATGTGAACGGTAAGGCGGCTGTAGATTCGAGTGTGGTAAGATTCGGAACGGCATCGGAGTATCAAATCTATTCGTGCCGATATAAAACGGGAGGCAAGTCCGGTTCGAAAAACGTATTGACTTTAAACATCCCGGAATCCGGTATGCTTCGTATAGCAGTCCGCACCGCCACCAATAGTGCCACAGACCGCACGTTGGTGATTACACAAGGAGGGCAGGAACTGTACAATCAGGTCGTACAAGAATCCGACAAGATAACAGTGGGCGATATTTCGTATTATCCATACGTCTTGGTGCCGGTACAAGCAGGCACGGTGGAAATCAACTATCCGGTCGGCGCTCTGAACTTCTATTCTTTTGCCTACAAGCACACAACAGAAACAGAAACCACTATCCGGTTTATACCCGGTGCATGGCAATCTGATGGAGTAAAGTATGCTGCGTGGATTTGGGGCTCTTCCGTCGGGGATGGAGTAAATGGTATCTGGACTGATTTCTTCAGTGGCAGCGGAGATACCCTTTCGCTTACCATAACGGAGCATCCGCAATACATCATCTTTGTCCGTTTTGCAGAGACCGTATCCGAGCCTATTTGGGATAATTTTATTAGTCAGACACCGGATCTTGAGATGAACTATAACAGTCTGTTGTATATCATCACAAGCGGGAATTCCGGCAGGTGGGTCGTACCTTGTCCGGCAGTTGATTCGTTCCCTTGGGAGCTGAATTTTCAGGATCTGGCGACGGGTATTATTCCTGATTGTTGGGACAATAGCGGCTCTACCTCATCGACACTTGCATCTTATCCGTATCGTATATGGGGTGTATATGAGTATAATTCGAACAAAATGCTACGCATGTATAATGTCTCCGTAAGGAGCGGAGATGCGCTCATCAACACGCCTTCTATCGTGTTACCTGCTGAACCGGCATATGAGTTGACGTTCGATTATTCGCATGCGGCAAATTGTGGTAACTTTACTGTGAAGATTTCCGAAGATAATGGTATCAATTGGATAGATCTGCAGTCCTATTCCAAGGGCAACGGTTACAACTCGAGCGATCCGGGAGAGTTCACCGAAGCCTTGATCAATCTGGCTGCCTACGCCGGTAAGACCGTGATGCTCCAGTTCTATTCGTATGCTAATTATGGTTCGGGAGCTATCTATGTGGATAATATCAGTGTCCATGAAGTACCTCCATGCGGCAAACCGGTCGGTTTGTCCGTTTCGGATGCCGCCCCGCATGGTGCTACCTTGGCATGGTCTTCAAGTGCGACCCAATGGCAAATATGTCTTAACAACGATGAAGATAATCTGATCACGGTGTCGGAGAACCCCTGTACGCTGACGTCTTTGGCGCCTGTTACGACTTATTCGGCAAAAGTGCGTTCCGTTTGTGGCGGAGAGTATAGCGAATGGTCCAACAGCGTGAATTTCACCACCTTGATAGCCTGCCATGCCCCGACCGGACTGGAGGCTGTTTTGACGCCGGCCAACGGGTCGGTTGCTACGCTGAACTGGTCTGCAGCAGCGGGTGAATCCGCGTTTACGGTTCAGTACGATACGGATAATACCTTTGCACAACCTACGGAAATCAATGTTACGGCAACGACGCTCAATCTGTCCGGTTTGGTGGCTGGAACAACGTATTATGCGCGTGTGAAAGCCGTGTGCGGAGGAGAGGACGGCGATAGCTACTGGAGCGACACGATTCCATTCCGGCCGACGGACTATCAGCTCCTGCTCGTCAATGAAGGTACGAAAACCAATAGTTATGTACCTATCTATGGTTATTATACGGATGCCATCACCAAAAGTCAGTTTATCATTCCTGCGGCTGATTTGGCTGCTATTGAATGGGATACCATCCATCAACTGACTTTCTTTGCAAGCAATACTAATCTGTCTTGGCCGGGTGCTGAGTTTGAGGTGTATATCACCGAGACCACCCAAACGACGCTGGATGAATTGCAGGATTATACACTCATGGACAAGGTGATGAATTCAGCCAGTCTGTCGATTGTAAACAATCAGATGGTTGTAATATTCGATACACCCTATCAATATCAGGGCGGAAACCTGTTGATCGGCTTCCTTCAGACGCAGACCGGTTCGTATAGTTCATGCAATTGGTATGGTGTGACGGCAACCGGTGCTTCGTTAGGAGGTCATAGCACTTCGATTAGCCAGCGAAATTTCCTGCCGAAGATGGAGATCGGCTATCGTCCTTCTACTGTTCAGGGTTGCAAAAAACCGATTGGGCTTTCGGTGGATGAGAGCACGATAACGGATGCTTCCGTTTCCGTTGACTGGACAGCCGGCACTGAAACAGCATGGCAGATTGTCTATAGTACCGATGCTGCGATCGATCCGGATACAGCTACTCCGGTGAGTGCGGATGCACATCCGGCTTTGCTGGATAATCTGACAGAAAACACAGTGTATTATTGGTGCGTGCGTGCGGACTGCGGTGAGTATGGTACGAGCGAGTGGAGCAATAAACATTCCTTTACCACCCTGAGAACCTGTCAATTACCGTCTAACCTAACGGCAAGTGACATTTCCGATCAAGCAGCGACTATCCAATGGAATCTCAATGAGCAGTCTCAGTTCAATCTTCGTTACAGTACGGATGGTACGAACTGGACCGTAGAAACGAATGTAACCGCTCCGTTTACCATTACCGGTCTAACGGCAGTCACTACTTATCAGGTGCAGGTTCAGGCAGTCTGCAACGGAGATGACTGGTCGGAGACGATGAGCTTTAAGACAGTATACGCTATGCCGTTCGCTGAGACGTTCCCCAATTCCGGTGTTCCTACAGACTGGACCCGGTACACGGGATTGTTGAACGAGAATGTGCTGAACGGTACTACCTCGCTATCCACAAGCACGAGCGGCTGGAGTTTTGGATCGTATAACGGCGTGTTTGACAATCATACAAGGGTCAATCTGTATAGTTCCAGTTGTCGATATTGGTTGGTAACACCGGCTATTACGCTGGAGAACGATGTGGAACTGACCTTTGATATGGCATTGACCGATTATTCCAATACTGTGGAATTACCGGATGAGAACGGTACGGACGACAAGTTTGTTGTGCTGATTTCTACGGATGAGGGTGCTACGTGGACGATTCTTCGCCAGTGGGACAATGCCGGTTCGGAGTATGTGCTCAACAACATAGCTTGCTCTGCTATCGGCGAAGAAGTGCTGATTGACCTGAGCGCCTATGCCGGTCAGACCGTCAAGATTGCGTTCTACGGCGAATCGACATCCAGCAACGCGGATAACAACCTGCATATCGATAACGTACGTATTGATTACCGTCCGGCTTGCGCCAAACCGACCGGTTTGGATGTGAATGCAGCAACTATCACGACTACTTCTGCAGAACTGTCATGGGTAGCAGGAGGTAGCGAGACCGCATGGAAAATGCAGTACAAGCAAGTTGATGCAAGCGAATGGATTACGTTGGCAGAACCGGTAACCGCTAATCCGTTCGTGCTGACCGACCTTGTGCCAGCAACGGTATATGAGGTACGGGTAGCCGCGTGGTGCGACCCGGCAGATGAAACGGCTATCAGTGAGTTCTGCAATCCGGTTCAGTTCGTTACTGTTTGCCTGCCGGTAACCACCTTCCCGTGGACAGAGAACTTCGACGATTTGTCCGCTCCGAGTTCCTATCCCACAGCACGTGTACTGCCTCTTTGCTGGAATGCCATCCATACCACAACAAATAAGAGCTACATGTTCTATCCGTCGGCACACTACGGTTCCTCTGATTCTCAGTCGAGATACAATTCGCTGTGCTTTATGTCCTCTTATAACAATGATCCGCAGGATCAATATGCTATCTTGCCGGAGATGGAGGGTATCAGCGGTTTGCGCATCACACTGTATGCAAAACAATATAGTACATCCTTTAAGGCTACGTTCAGCGTGGGTGTAATGACAGATCCGGCAGATGCGAGCTCATTCGAGCCGATTGCTACTTTCACACCGGAATCCACTACCTATGAGAAGTTCGTAGCGTTGTTTAATAACTATGCGGGAGAGGGTAGGTATATCGCCATTAAGATGGATGCTGCCACTTCTTCGACCCGCGGATTATATATCGATGATATCACGGTAGATGAATTACCGGCCTGCGTTGAGCCTCTGTCTCTCGCTGTGACGGACGGTACTATTACCACCCATTCCGCTCAGTTGTCATGGGTAGCCAACTCGGGTGAGACCGCATGGAAAATACAATACAAGAAGAGTACGGAAACGGAATGGACGGAATTAGGCGAAGAGGTATCTGCTAATCCGTATGTGCTGGATAATCTGAGTCCGTACACGATCTATGATGTACGGGTAGCAGCCGTATGCGGTCCTAACTTCGCAAGTAATTATAGTGACTCCATCCGCTTCAAAACGCTGCCGGGTATTCCTTTCCTCGAAGAGTTTGCTTCGTTGCCGGATGACTGGACCCGGTATTCGGGATTGTTGAACGAAAGTGTTCTGGACGGTACCACCCCGCTTTCCTCTGCAAGCAACGGATGGAGTGTTGGAACGTCCAACGGCGTGTTTGACAGTCATGCAAGGGTCAATCTGTATAGTACCAATAAGTATTGGTTGGTAACACCGGCTATTACGCTGGAGAACGATGTGGAACTGACCTTCGACATGGCGTTGACGGCTTATTCCTATACATTGGTCACTCCGTCAGAGAATGGTACGGACGACAAGTTCGTTGTGCTGATTTCTACGGACGATGGTGCGACGTGGACGATCCTTCGCCAGTGGGACAATGCCGGCTCTATATATGTGCTCAATGATATCACCTGCTCGGCAACCGGAGAGGATGTGGCGATTGACCTGAGCGCTTATACCGGTCAGTCCGTCAAGATTGCGTTCTACGGCGAATCAACAATCGGCAACGCAGATAATAACCTGCATATCGATAACGTCCGTATTGACGCGCCGCAGATTATTACCGGCGAGTACGGTCTGTCTGTCAACGGTGCGTTCACAGCAGGTACGGTCAATCCGTACTATTCCGGTATCGGAAAAGAATGGGTAGTAAGCGCACAGTTAGTACGAGGCGACACTATTCAGATCTGCGATCAGGAAAGCAGCGTATGCGGCATCATGGATCTCGACCAAAAGGGCTATCATAATTTCACCATCGATCCGGTAACCAATGCCTTTGTAGTGAACGAGACCTTTAACTACACGTTTGGCATTCGTGTTAAGCCGAGCGGCAGCATGGTTCGTGTTAGTGCTACGGAACTGGATCCGATTCCTCTGAGCATCCTCAAGATTCCGAATGTGGTACGCGAAGGTGAGACAGTACAGGTGATGCTGCAAGCAGATGAGGCTTTCCGTGCGGATCGAACCATCACGATCTGGCTGTCGGATAATATGCTGACGGCACCGGCTACCGTGATCATGCCGGCAGGTGTCGATTCCTGTCTGTTTGATTTGACGATTACCAATGACGATGTAATTAATTGTACAAGGAACGCGTACATACGCGCGTACGATGAGTTAGGTCAAGGTGAGTCGGATGAGTTTGTGATTGCCGACAATGATATCCCGGAGATCACGCTGAGCCTATCCAAGTTGACACTCAATGAGAATGCCGGCTATAATGCCCTGACAGCGACCATCCACCGTAACACCGTGACGGACAAAGCCATCACGATCTATCTGTCCGATGACTGGGTAGGCACCTACCATTCGTCCGCTATCTATTACCCGCAGGGACAGACCTATTGGTTTGCTGTCGGTCAGACGGAAGCCATCATCCCGTTGGGTATCCGCGATAACGTCAAGGCAGAAGGCGATTACCAAGTCCGTCTGTCTGCGAGCATGAATACTTCCTGTCCGGAAGAGGGCGGTTATGATGAGAAGGTAATCACCATTATTGATAACGACGTTCCGACGCTGACGCTCTCTATCAGCAACACAATGCTCTTGGAAGGCAAAGAGAACGCCGCAACGATGACCGTGACACGCAACACGCCGACCGATACAGCGATGACAGTAGCCCTGAGTGTGGATCATCCAGAGGGCTTGACCTTCCCGAGTACGATCACCATTTTGGAAGGCAATGAGAGTGCGACCGTCACTATCGGTGCGGAGCGGAACGATATACCGGATGACAGTCATAACATTGTCTTCACCGCCGAGTGTGCGGGCTTTGAAACGGCTACGTGCTACGCGATGATGATTGACCAGACCTTGCCGGATGCTGTCGTAAGCATCCTGCCGTTGGCATCCAACGAGGCAGAGGTGAACACGTCTGTTTCCATGACCTTGGAAGTGACGAATATCGGTGCTGCCGGTCTGGCGAAAGGTATCCAAGTGTCGCTCTATAGCAGTTATGCTGCGGCACCGGTTCAGCAGTTCTCACTGCCGACCACCTTGCCGATCAACGGCACGGCGCAGTTCGAGGCATCGGTGACCTTGCCGTCCACGGTAGGCCGGTACTCCTTCTATGCCGTAGTGAACGAGAACCGCCAAGTTAAAGAGTTGCATACGGATAACAACAAGTCTGCTACGGTACGCATCCAAGCGACGGCACCTTTCGCTGTCGAGCAAGTGACGGTTGACAAGCAAGCCTATATGCCGGGTGAGAACATCATCATCTCCGGTCATATAGCAGGCAGTCTGGCGGTCAATGCAGAGGTGGAGATCTATGTGATGAACAAAGGCTGGCGCGATGCGTTTACCGTCACGACGGACGCTAACGGTGATTTCTCGACGGTTTATACACCGTTGTCCGGTCAGACCGGTCACTTCGCTATCGGTGCATGCTATCCGTCCGAGCGGAGTACGACTGAGATGGCGGGTGCTGATTTCTATGCGATGGAACTGGCTTATTCGCCGACTACCTGTCAGATATCCACCGGTATTCCTTACGAAGGACAATTCTATGTATATAACACGGGTGCGCTACCGCTGCATAACATCACGGCTACGGTGGTAGAGAACAACACCAATGCTGTGATCACGCTCAATCCGATCGCGACCATTGCGGCGAACGATGCCCAACCGATCCACTTTACACTCAATAGTCCGGCAGCTTCTGTCGGAAGTGACTGGGAGACCATCACGCTGCATATCACCTGTGATGAGACGCTGGAAACGAACGGTATCATCTATTTCTACTGCCGTGATCCGCGTGGTCAGTTAGTGGCATCGGAGAATGAGATCCGTACGAATGTATCGTATGCGGATACCGCCAGATATATCTTCTTCTTGCGCAACAGCGGTTTGGGCGAGACCGGCCAGATCACGATTGAATCGCCGGAATGGATGCAGGTGGTAGGATCGAAGAATCTCCCGTCCATCGCAAGCGGTGAGTTCGTTCAAGTGAACCTCAAGATGATCCCGAATGCGTTGTTTGAGGCGAATGTCAATGTGCCGATCACCGGTTATATCGGTATCAACGCTGCCAACAGTTCGGGCATCCGACTGCCTTATACCATCACGCCGGTATCGAACGCGATTGGCAGACTGAAAGTGGATGTATGCGATGAGAATACCTATTACACGGCAGAGCATCCGCATCTGGCGAATGCACAAGTGCTTGTGAAGAATATCAACACGGGTGCGGTGCTCTATCAAGGTCTGACCAATACCAACGGACTTTACGAGATAGATATTCCGGAAGGCTATTACACGATCGCCGTTTCGGCTAATGATCATGATGCATACACCAATACCGTTTATGTTCAACCGGGCACCGAGAATGCTATTACCGTGAACCTCAGTATCCGGGCGATCACGATTGACTGGCAAGTGGTTGAGACGGAGGTAGAGGACGAGTATGAGATCATCACCACTGTCCAATACGAGACGCAAGTGCCCAAACCGGTGATCGTCATTGACGCACCGTCTAAGATCGAAGCCGATGAGTTGGCAGAAGGCGAATCGCTCATGTATAATGTCACGATCACGAACAAGGGTCTTATCCGTGCGGAGGATGTCACCATGACCTTGCCGGACGGAGGTAGCGATTTCGTCTTCGAAGCATTGGCATACGGCGAACCGTTCAATCTGGAAGCCCAACAGTCGGTTGTTATGCCTGTCCGCGTGACACGTATGAGCAAACCGAGTTACGCACCGCGTAGAGCCCGTAAGATCCATGGCATCATCGAATGTTCCGATAACATGCTTACGCTGTATTACTGGGATTGCGGTACCGACCGAAAATGGCATCAGTACGGAGTACCTCTCGTATATGCAAAATGCGACGGAGGTAACGGCCATACGGTAACGACCATCACCACGCAATCATCGGGTATCTGGGTTCCTTATATCCCATGGTCTTGGCCTCCCTATGGTATCGGCGGCGGTTTTGGAACAGGACCGTATTATGATTATGATGAACGTGTCGATCCTCCTTATACCTATGTCGATGAAGGATGCGAACCCTGCCAGAACCAATTCCTGTTGAAGGCTGTCAAGTGCGCTCTGTCCTTTACGCCGGTAGGTGATGTACTGGATCAGCTGAAAACCATCGCCGATGTTTATACGGCAGTGCGACAGAATTATGACGAGACCAATGATGTCCTCAGTGCTACTTTGGCCGGATTGGAGGTTGCGGCTGAACCGATCATGGATAAGATACAAGAGGCTACTGGTGACAATGACCTTGTGAATGAAGTGATCGATGATATGGTAGACATTATAGACGATGCGATAGACGATATGACGAACGATGACCCGAATCAAGCGCCTGCACAGGTCAAAGCAGCTTCGGGTGCGAAAGGCAAGCTGAAGAACATCGTGGATTGTCTGAAAGACTTCATGTCGCCGTGTGAGCATACGGCTGAGAATGCAGCCAGTGCTCCCGCCCGTTATGGCAAGAACAACGCTCAGGATGCGGATGAGTATGACGGAGAACCGGAGTACTTGGCACGATTCAAACGGAGAGCGAAAGTGGCGCATGACGAGATCATCTACAGCCAGAAATATGTGAATCTGTATTTCGAACCGGAGTTGCAGGCATACATGAGTAACCGCGAGATGGCAGATCTGTTTGCCGCATGGAAACTGGCGATTGACGGCACATTGGATGAGAATATGCTGAGTACATATCGTCCTGCCGCTCTGCCGGATGACCTCTGGGCACAACTGATTGATCGTATGAACAATACCTATAACTACATGCATGGTATAGGAAATGTGACGACCAATTTTGTGCATCCGGATTCGGCTATGTTCTACATGCAGCAGATAGCCGCATGCGAGCAGATGGCTGTGGAATGTGGCTACACTTCTGCCGCAGAGATGTATGATGCGGAATACCAGTTGTTGGATGAGAGACTGAATAACAAGTCCAGCAATGTCTGCGCTACCATCACCTTGCAGTTCGAGCAAAAGATGGTTATGACCAGACAAGCCTTCCGAGGCACGCTTACCGTCTTCAACGGCCATGAGACGACCGCCATGACGGATGTGCATCTGAATCTGAGCATCTATGATGAGTTCGGAAACGAGTCTACGGCGCATGAGTTCCAGATCAACTTGGAGAGCCTGCAAGGCATGGACGGCGAACTGTCCTTGACGGCTGAAAACGGTTGGACGATCGGCTCGCAAGAGACCGGTGTGGTAAACGTGCTGTTCATCCCGACCAAGTTTGCGGCACCGACACAAGAGGTGACCTATTCGTTCGGCGGACAGTTGTCATACACCGATCCGTTCTCTGGATTGACTGTTACACGTGATCTCTATCCGGTTCAACTGGTAGTCAAACCTTCGCCGCAATTAGAGCTAACCTACTTCATGCAGCGGGATGTCTTCTCCGATGATCCGCTGACAGAGAATGTAGCCGAACCGGCTCAACCGACGGAGTTTGCGCTCCTGATCAACAATAAGGGCAACGGCGATGCGAACAATGTACGCATGACCACCAAAGAGCCGAAGATTGTGGATAACGAGAAAGGCTTGCTCATTGATTTCTATCTGCTGCATGCTTTGGTGAACGGACAACAGAAATCTGTACCTATCGATGAAGAGATCATGACTGATTTCGGAACGATTGCTGCTCACAATCAATTATATGCACAGTGGTTCTTTGAAAGTACGCTGCTCGGTCATTTCATTGAGTACGATGTGAATTATACGCATCTCACCAGTTATGATAATCCGGATTTGTCGCTGATCGATACCGTGCATATCCATGAGATGATTCATAGCATATCTGTTCCGTCTTCGGAGCCTACGCATGTCGGATGGTTGGCGAATGATCAAGAGGATATAGCTGATTTGCCGGATGCGCTGTATGTATCGGATGGATCGATCCTCGACCTGCATCATGCTACGTCGATACAGATTGCACCGATTGATGCACATTCATGTACGCTTACGTTCGTGCCGTCCGCTTCCGGCTGGAACTACGGTACGGTTGCTGCACAGGCATATAGTTGGCAGGATATATCCAGCGTGACCCGTCTTTCGGACAATGCAGAGATCAGTCTGCGGAATGTTTGGCAGACACCTTGCGTGCTCACCGATGGCTCGGATCCGATTCACCTGAACCGAATTCATATCGCCGATAACATCGAGGGTATAACTTCGTATCGGATTGAGTTTACGGATAAGGTCATCGATCCTACCTATCGCCTGAGTTACATGGTGGATGGCGAGGAATATGCGTACGACTCGTTAGAGTATTTCACCGAGATCACCTTGCTGCCCGAACCGACGAGAGAAGGCTATACCTTCAGCGGTTGGCAGAATGTGATAGAGTTCATGCCGGAGCATAACGATACCATCTATGGCTTCTTTACGCCGAACCGGTATGCTATCTCGTTCGTGAACTACGATGGTACAGAGTTACAAAGCGACTCGATCGACTACGGTCAGCTGCCGGCATACATCGGCAATACTCCTGTTAAACCGGCGAACGTACAATACACATACACCTTCAAGGGTTGGAGTCCGGAGGTAGTGATGGTAGCAGGCGATGCAGTTTATACGGCAGAGTATGACAGCGTGATCAACCAATACGCTATATCGTTCGTTAACTATGACGGCGCAGAGCTGCAGAGTGGTATGATCGACTACGGTCAGCTGCCGGCATACATCGGCAATACTCCTGTTAAACCGGCGAACGTACAATACACATACACCTTCAAGGGTTGGAGTCCGGAGGTAGTGATGGTAGCAGGCGATGCAGTTTATACGGCAGAGTATGACAGCGTGATCAACCAATACGCTATATCGTTCGTTAACTATGACGGCGCAGAGCTGCAGAGTGGTATGATCGACTACGGTCAGCTGCCGGCATACATCGGCAATACTCCTGTTAAACCGGCGAACGTACAATACACATACACCTTCAAGGGTTGGAGTCCGGAGGTAGTGATGGTAGCAGGCGATGCAGTTTATACGGCAGAGTATGACAGCGTGATCAACCAATATGCGATATCGTTCGTTAACTATGACGGCGCAGAGTTGCAGAGCGATTCGATTGAGTATGGCCAGATGCCGGCATACATCGGCAATACTCCTGTTAAACCGGCGAACGTACAGTACACCTACACCTTCAAGGGTTGGACGCCGGAGGTAGTGACAGTAGCAGGCGATGCAGTTTATACGGCAGAGTATGACAGCGTGATCAACCAATACGCTATATCGTTCGTTAACTATGACGGCGCAGAGCTGCAGAGTGGTATGATTGACTACGGTCAAATGCCGGCATACAACGGCAATATTCCTGTTAAACCGGCGAACGTACAATACACCTACACGTTCAAGGGCTGGAGTCCGGAGGTAGTGATGGTAGCAGGCGATGCAGTTTATACGGCAGAGTATGACAGCGTGATCAACCAATATGCGATATCGTTCGTTAACTATGACGGCGCAGAGTTGCAGAGCGATTCGATTGAGTATGGCCAGATGCCGGCATACATCGGCAATACTCCTGTTAAACCGGCGAACGTACAATACACATA
>CAMUYI010000012.1 GCA_947164985.1 uncultured Bacteroidales bacterium
TCAGATCGAGATTGCAGAATGCGCTGTCAGGGTTGTTGAGCATCGTCTCGAACTCTTCCAGGTTCTTAGCCTCCGCAAAAAGCTTAGCTACCACCTTCAGATCGAGTCCTTCCGAGATGTCAGAACTTTTGGCAGAAACGGTGATCGTCTCATCTGCCCATAACATGGTGCTTACCAGCGCCAATGTCATCAGAAGTGTAGTTAATCGTTTCATAATTGTAATGTTTTAAATTTTAATACTAGGTGTCCTAGGATTTCTAGGCGTCCTAGGCCTTCTAGTCCTTTTCTTTCAAAAACCGTGCCAAACACCTTATACGAGTTTCAGATCGTGGTGCATCTTATCTTTTTTGGTACGCATATAGCGTTCGTTCCATTTATTAGGCTGAATCTCAATCGGCACATTCTCAACGATTTCGATGCCGTAACTCTCCAGACCCACACGTTTCACAGGGTTATTGGTCATTAACCTCAGCTTATGTGCGCCCATCTCGCGTAAGATCTGTGCGCCGACACCATAGTCGCGTTCGTCAGGACGGAAACCCAGATGCACATTCGCTTCCACGGTATCCTCTCCCTGCTCTTGCAACTTATACGCGCGTATCTTATTCATAAGGCCTATGCCACGTCCTTCCTGGTTCATATAGACGATGATTCCGCGTCCTTCGGTCTCGATCATCTGCATCGCTTTGGCTAACTGTTCGCCGCATTCGCAACGCATCGAACCGAACACGTCTCCCGTCATACAACTTGAGTGAACCCGACAGAGTACCGGTTCATCTTCTTTCCACTCCCCTTTGGTCAGCACCACATGCTCCAGACCTGTCGTCAGATCGCGGAAAGGCGTTAACATGAACTCGCCGTTCTGCGTAGGCAGGAAAACGGTCTCTCCCTTCTCAACAAGCGACTTTTCGCCTTTCGTCATTAACTTTTCACCTTTACTAAGCCGATAGGCAATGAGATCCTTGATGGTAATGATCTTGAGGTCGAATTCCTTCGCCACCTCTTGCAACTGCGGCATTCGCGCCATCGTGCCATCTTCATTCATGATCTCGATCAATGCCGCCGCAGGATGCAGACCTGCCAGACGTGCCAGATCGACACCGGCTTCCGTATGACCGGCTCGTTGCAGTACTCCACCCGCTTTGGCATAGAGCGGGTTGATATGACCGGGACGACCAAAGGTCTCAGGCTTGGAACTTGGATCGGCTAAGGCACGGATTGTAGCCGCGCGGTCAGCCGCAGAGACACCCGTCGTGCAGCCTTCTAACTTATCTACCGTCACCGTGAACGGCGTACCTAACATCGAGGTGTTGTTCGTCACCTGATGCATCAAGTCCAGTTCGGCACAACGCTGCTCCGTGATCGGACAGCAGAGCACACCTCTACCGTGCTGTAACATAAAATTGACCTTGTCCGGCGTAATCTTCTCCGCAGCAATGATGAAATCGCCTTCATTCTCGCGATCCTCATCGTCCACTACGATTACAAATTTCCCTTCCCGGAAATCAGTCAACGCTTCTTCTATTGTATTGATTCTCATAAATCGTTTTAACTTTCAACTTTAGTTTTTCTACGGCCACCTTCCATGCTTCAGGGTTAAAGAGCGGCGAGTCGGTAGCAGCTTTGTAGGTCAAGAACACACCTACCGGCAGTAACACAAACGAACTAAGCCACATACCCATCCAACAGGGCCATATTGCTTCACGCGCCATCTTATATCCTGTATTATCGATGATATAATAAATGATAAACAAGATGACGGAGATAACTACCGGCGCACCCAGACCGCCTTTGCGGATGATCGCACCCAGCGGCGCACCGATAAAGAAAAACACCAGGCAGGCAATTGACAAAGTGAACCTACGGTACAACTCGATCTCGTGCTTGCGAATATAGCGGTCGGCATCATTGAGCATGATCGCATTGTATTCTACCTGATCGCGGTAATTCTGCGCACGTTCAGCGGCGATGTTCAGCGCCTGGCGGTGTTGGGCAACACTCAGCGAAGCCCACAGGCTGTCTACGTTATAATGTGTACGCTCTTCCTGTGTAATCTCCGTCGGCAGGACTACTGTGCCACGACGTGTATCACGCCCGAAGTAACGTTCGTTGATCATCTGCGTACTCTGCTCTTGGCATCGCTCACGCGATACACCGCGCACGGAGTCGATCGAGTGCGTCAACTGCACCACGTTCTTACTCACATGCTGGTCCTCCAAGATCGACTCGTCGTACCGGTTAAAATCGGTCGCAAAATCAATGATGATACGCTTATGACTAAAAGTCTCACGGCGGTAAGGGATACTATTCGTTGTTCCCGTCGCTTTCTGCTGTTTCTTATTCAGATTCTCAAACGACTCACCGTTGATCAGATCCAAGGTCAGATATCGTTTGTCCGAACTGGCAGCCAAACGTCCTGTATCCGCAACCATCACCTTGGCGTTCTCAAAACCCATCGAGTAGTCATAGATCATAATGTTGAGCAACTCACCTTTGGGTGTCTTATCGCGCACGTAGATCTGGTATCCGCTTATCTCATCGTAGAACTCACCCACCGGGATCTGTAACTCCGGACTCTTCTGCCGAAGCGAGAAGATAAGTGCCCAAAGTTTGCTTTGCGACTTAGGTAAAACGTTATTACTGAAGAAGAACGCACCCACACTCAGCATCATCGCAAAAAACATCAACGGACGCATGATACGAAACAACGAAATACCTGCAGCCTTCATCGCCGTTAACTCAAATTTTTCGGCTAAGTTACCGAATGAGATGAGCGAACTAAGCAAAATCGCCAAAGGCAAAGCCAAGGGCAGCACGGATGCCGCGGCGTAGATAAAAAACTCCGCCAGCACCCCGATACCTATTCCTTTACCTACCAAATCGTTCACATGCATCCACATGAACTGCATCAGCAGGATAAAGATAGAAATAAAGAAGGTAGCCAAAAACAGCCCCAGAAAATTCCGGAGCAGATAAATGTCTATTTTCTTAATTAGTCTCACCCTTTCAGATTCTCACTCACAAAGATCAACGGCAACAAATCGGCTGCAGACTCGAATACATACGTTGCATCTTCGCCATACAACAACACCTCCATCTTATGATTCGGATAGCGATGCTCCGTCTCTAACATCACCTGACGGCAGGAACCGCAAGGAGAGCCCGGCTCTTTGGTGAAATGACCGCCCGTATAACAAGCTATCGCCAACTTCTTCACCGGTTGATCCGGATATAGTGCGCCTGCGGCAAAAAGCGCCACACGCTCCGCACAAAGTCCACTCGGATAAGCGGCATTCTCCTGGTTCGCACCACGCATGATTTCTCCATTCGCCAATAAAGCACCTGCTCCTACATGGAAACCGCTATAGGGACAATAGCTGCGTTTGATTTGCTCTTTCGCTACTTCTACTACCCTACGCTGCTCCTCTGTCAATTCGTCCCACTTATAGGCACGCATCTTGGCTGTCAATTTGAACTCTTTCATATATCGATTCGGTTAAATATTATTCGTTCAAAACCTTTGCGGCTGCAAAGGTACAACAAAAAAATGACATACGCAATAAAAAAGCGGAAAAATATTTGCATATATCGAAAAAAAGCAGTAATTTTGCACGCTAATTTGTGAAAATATATGGAATCTAAGTACAATCCTACTGACATTGAAGCCCGCTGGTATCAGTACTGGCTGGACAATAAGTTATTTCATTCGGAGCCGGATGGCCGTGATCCGTTTACGATTGTTATTCCGCCGCCCAACGTTACGGGCGTGCTGCATATGGGTCACGTGTTGAACGAGACGATTCAGGATATCCTCGTTCGTCGTGCGCGTCTGGAAGGCAAGAACGCGTGCTGGGTACCGGGTACCGACCATGCATCGATCGCTACCGAAGCCAAGGTCATCAAGCGCCTCAAAGAGCAAGGCATCAATAAATCGGACCTTACCCGTGAGGAGTTCTTAAAGCACGCGTGGGCGTGGACAGACGAACACGGAGGCATCATCTTAAAGCAGCTCCGCAAACTCGGTTGCTCCTGCGACTGGGACCGTACATCCTTCACGATGGACGAGACCCGCAGTAAAGCCGTCATCAAGGTGTTCTGCGACCTGTATAAGAAAGGCCTTATCTACCGCGGTCTGCGTATGGTGAACTGGGATCCGGAGCGTCAGACGGCGCTCTCCGACGAAGAGGTCATCTATCACGAGGAGCACTCGAAATTCTACTACCTGAAGTACAGAGTGGTTGAAAACCCCACCCCATCCCTCCCCTCAAGGGAGGGAGAGTTGCCCGAGGGAGTGCATAAAGATGATAAAGGCTATTATTGTGTAGTGGCTACTACTCGTCCGGAGACCATCTTCGGCGATATCGCGGTATGTATCAACCCCAAGGAAGAGAAGAACCAATGGTTGAAAGGCAAGCATGTAATCGTACCGGGTGTGGGCCGTGTGATCCCGATCATCGAGGACCGTTACGTAGAGATCGGTTTTGGTACCGGATGCCTCAAGGTGACGCCGGCGCATGACGTGAACGACTATATGTTGGGTCAGAAATACAACCTCAAGACCATCGATATCTTCACGCCGGATGCGCATCTGAACATGGACACCGTAGAGGACGAGTTGCAGGCTAACGTACGTAAATACCACGGCATGGATCGTTTCGAATGCCGCAAGCAGATCGTAGAGGACCTTAAGGCGCTCAACCTCGTGGAGAAGATCGAGGATTATGATAATAAAGTCGGTTACAGTGAGCGTACGAACGTACCTATTGAACCGCGGTTGAGTCTCCAGTGGTTCGTGAAGATGCAGCATTTTGCGGATATCGCTCTACCACCGGTAATGAACGACGAGATCGTCTTCTATCCCGCGAAATACAAGAATACCTATCGTAACTGGCTGGAGAACATCAAAGACTGGTGTATCTCGCGCCAACTCTGGTGGGGTCACCGCATTCCGGCGTACTACGATGCGGATCTGCTGGCACAGACCGGCCATGAGAACTACCCGGACGATAAGATCATCGTAAGCGAGACAAAACCTGAAGGTAATTATGTACAGGACGAAGGAGCGCTGGATACCTGGTTCAGTTCATGGCTCTGGCCTATCTCGCTTTTCGACGGCATTGAGCATCCTGACAACAAAGAGATCAACTATTACTACCCCACCGCTGACTTGGTAACGGGTCCGGATATCATCTTCTTCTGGGTAGCACGTATGATCATGGCCGGCTACGAGTACGTAGGAAAGATGCCATTCAAGCACGTCTATTTCACCGGTATCGTACGCGATAAACTGGGTCGTAAGATGTCCAAATCGCTCGGTAACTCGCCTGATCCGCTGGATCTGATCGAACGTTTCGGTGCCGATGGCGTACGTATGGGTATTTTGCTCTCTGCGCCGGCAGGAAACGACATCCTGTATGATGATTCGCTTTGCGAACAAGGACGTAACTTCTGCAATAAGATCTGGAACTGTTTCCGTATGGTGAAGGGTCTTGAAGTAGCGGAGATCCCGCAACCCGAGACCTCTAAATATGCCATCGAATGGTTCAACGCCAAGTTGGCTGAGACGGAAGTCGAGATCGCCGATCTATTCAGCAAGTACCGCCTCTCCGAAGCACTCATGGAGATTTACAAACTCTACTGCGACGAGTTCAGCGGCTGGTATCTGGAGATGATCAAACCGGCGTACCAACAACCGATCGACAAGGCTACGTACGAAGCGACACTGGCTTTCTTCGATCGTCTGCTGCGTGTACTGCATCCGTTCATGCCGTTCATCACGGAAGAACTATGGCAGAACCTCTACGAGCGTAAGGAAGGAGAATCTATAATGATCGCTTCGCTCAATGATGCAAATGGTGACGCTCCGCTTAATGGTGAAATTCTCAAAGAGGTAGAGAACCTTAAAGAGATCATTGCCGGTGTACGTAATGCGCGTGCATCGAAGAATATCCCGCAGAAAGAGCGCCTCACGCTCATCTCACCTGAACCGCTCAATGCCCTCGTAGATAAGTTGGCAAATGTTGAGGTAGTAGTTAATGGTGAAGTAAGCGGTAACTGCTCGAAGTTCATTGTTGGTACGACTGAGTTCGCTATCCCGATGGATGCGTTCATTAACGTGGACGAGGAACTCAAAAAACTCGAAGCCGACCTGCAACACCAACAAGGATTCTTGCGCGGCGTCATGGCGAAACTGAGCAACGAACGTTTCGTGGCAAACGCCAAACCCGAGATTGTGGACTTAGAACGCAAAAAGAAAGCGGACGCCGAAGCCCGCATCGCTGCCCTCGAAGAAGCCATCAAGGCCTTGAAAGGTTGATGGGTTACGGGTTACGGGTTACCGGTTAGTGTAACGGAAGATGATGCTCGTGTTTCCAACGCTTATGTTGGAGCACGAGTTCATTTTTTGTTTGATTCGTACAGAACGTATCCACGAACCGCTCCCAGATATAGTTCACCGCCAACGAACTCGGGTGTACCAGATCATCCGCATAGAAACGGTAGTCACGGAGTTCATCCAACATTATTTCATACGACGGGAAGTAGTCGCCTAATTGCTCTACAGCTTGCAGCAACGTGGCCTTGGAGATTTGATTCTCATGGAGACCGTCCCTGATATGCCGGATCGGCGAGACAGTAAAGAGCCAGTGTTTATCGGGATAGCAGTCGAGGATGGGACGCCACGCAGCCACAATCTCTTCGACCGAAAGACGGCGACGCGTGAAACAACTCTCCGGTAACTTATGGCAGTTCCCAACAACCCCGTAACCCGTAACCGGTAACCCTTCACCCTTCATCTCATACACCCATGCCGTACCGAACGTAACAATCACCACCGTCGCTTCCTTAAGCGCCTGCTGCATGGTTTGTATCGATGCACGGATCGCTTGCTCTGCCTCCTCTTTCGTAGCCCTTGAAAACGATCCATGATGCGCCATCGAGTGCCATAAGCCGTCGTGCTCAACGAGTTGCAGCACTTCGGTCATCTGCAACGCTTGCGCGATCGAGAGCGGATTATAGAGCGTACCAAAGGGGTTGCAGGTGACGTTCAGATAACGTTGTTGCATCTGTTCGCCTATCTCGTCCGAGAAACACGAACCGAGCATCAGGATCTTATCCTCATACCCTATCTTCCACTCGGAAGGCTTAATATCGACTATCGTTTGTAGTTTCATTACTCGAAATGCATGACCTTCGCCGGCGAGATCTTCGTGATGATCATCGACGGCAATAACAATATTAACAACGAGACACCTATGGTGAGCCCGTTAAGCGCCAGGATCCAGCCCCAAGGGAAAGCAATCGGCACATAGCTGACATAATAGGTGGCGGACTCCAGAGGGATCAGATGGAATTTATATTGGATGCTTGCCAAGATAAAGGCGATCGAATTGCCGTACAGAACACCTTTCCCGATCAGCAAGGCTGCCTGCCATAAGAAGACGCGCCGCACGAAGCTATTATCCGCACCTAAAGCTTTGAGTGTACCGATGAGTTGAATGCCGTCCAGAATCAAGATAATGAGTCCCGAAACGATATTAAATCCCGCAACGAGTAACATCAGGATAATGATCACCACGACGTTCATATCCAGCAGATCGAGCCAGGCAAAGATGGCAGGATTCTGTTCCTGCAGCGTTTGCACATAGTAACATTGATAGCCGTTTTCGTCCAGCTTATTGACCGTCGCAAAGTATATCCGATCAGCTGTCTCATCGAGGTACTGTATGTCATCGACAAGTATCTCCACACCCGAATAGGTATTCGCTTCCCAGCCTTGCAACCTTCGCGCATCACGAAGGGTTGTTATTACAAACAACTCATCGAACTGACCAAAACCGGTATCATAGATACCGCATATGGTAAACCGTCGTGCCCGCACATCGTTATCGTCCACAAAATAGGCATACACGCCGTCTCCTACCTGCAGCTGTAATTGCGAGGAAACCGTCTGCGAGATGATGATCTGGTTAGGTTGTGTCGGCAGACCGCCTTCGATGATGTTATGCCGGAAAAAATTCCAGTAGTCCGTTCCTTTGAGTACGATGCCATGAAAAGCCGAATCGGTCTTGAGCATACCGGGTTTGGTGATGAACGGCGCAGCCTTACGCACATGGTCATAACTACCGAGCCGCAGCAACAAACTATCCGACACCTCAATCGGTTGCAGATCATAGGTGTTGTTATTATCAAAGGAAACGACCTGTATATGTGCACCAAAACCCGCTACTTTCTGCGTTACGGTCTGCTTAAAACCGACCACGATACAGAGCGTCAAGATCATCACGACCACGCCGACGATGATGCCCGCTAAGGCAACCCGCACTGCAGGACGCGAATGACGCTCCGCACCTTCTTGCGAAAAATACAGTCGATTCGCTATTTTAATCTCAGGATTTGGCATAATTTTTGTGGTACTTTTTTCGTATGAAAAAAATCTACTCTCTATTTGTATTGGCCCTTATGGCGGGCAGTATGATGGCGCAGGAGCCGGTTCACGAACCTCGTCCTCAGCGTACGCCGGAGGAGGAAGCGCTTAAGCAGACCACGCGTCTGGTGCGCGAGTTAGGTATCAAGGACTCTGTGCGTATCGATACCATCTATCGGATGCATCTCAAGTATGCACATTTTCGTCAGAAGGGTCTGACGCGTGCGCAGAACATGGAGCGGATGCAGGCTATCCAACATGAGTTGAAGCATCTGTTGACGCCGGAGGAGTTCGAAGCCTTTATGAACCACCCGGCCGAGCAGCCTCGTCGTCCACGGGGAGCCAATGTAATAGCGCCAGCCAAACAAGCAGCGCCCACAGAGAGCCGATCAGCAGACCAACCATAATATCGCTCGGATAATGTACGCCTAAGTACATCCGACTATAGCAGTTCAGTGCCACCCAAGCCATGAGGCTGACGGTGGCATATTTATTTCGATACAGCAGACTGAAGAGCAACGCAACCGACATCGTGTTCGCGGCATGAGAGCTGCAGAAACCATATCGTCCGCCGGTGTAGCCACGCACCAGATGCAACGGATCGAGGGCGGGTTCATGGGTCGGCCGCAGCCTACATACGAGGGGTTTGAGGATCCCGCTGCAGAGGAAATCACTCAAGCCTACGGCGATACCGAAACCGACCAGTATCAGCAGCACAAGTTTCCAGTTACGGTATTTGCGAACCAGCAGAATGACCAAGGCCACATAGAGCCACACCCAGGTCTTGGCGGCACTCGCCGTCCACATCACCTCATCCAGCCATCCGGCATAATGACCGTTGATCCAAAGCAATATTGAGCTATCAGCATTCAGCATTCAGCTATCGGATTTATTCATTTATGAGTACGGCTGTATGACAAGCGACGATAGCGGCGGTTTCGGTACGCAGACGTGCTGCACCGAGACTCACGGGCTGGTAGCCGTTCGCCAAAGCCCACTCTACTTCGGCAGGCGAGAAATCGCCTTCAGGACCGATCAGTACGGTCGTTTGATGACCACGGATGATCTTATCTTTGAGAGCCTGCTTCTCCTCCGTCGCTTTATAGCCCTCGATACAATGCGCGATGAACTTATCGCCTTCGACCTGTAGATCGGTCATTTTCGTGAGGGGTTTGAGTATAGGGAAACGGGTCTTGAGGCTCTGCTTGGCGGCCGAGACCACAATCTTCTGCAGGCGCTCTATATTGACCGTCTTACGCTCCGAATGTTCGCAGAGCAGTAGGATGATCTCATCCGCGCCCATCTCCACACATTTCTCGATCGCCCATTCGGTACGGTCGATATTCTTGGTCGGTGCGATACCAATACGGATGTACCCTTCGTGCAGTGCTTCGGGTGTCTCTACGGATGCGATACGCACCTCACAATGCTTGCGATGCGGGTTCGTGACGATACAATGATAGAGTTGTCCTACTCCATCCGTGACGAGAATCTCATCGCCGGCCGTACGACGCAGGACCTGCACACAATGATTGCTCTCTTCCTCCGGAAGCGTCAAACTGTCTTTTATATCAGGGGCGTAGAATAAGTACATCAGAGCTCCGATTCCTTGAGTCGTTCTGCGTTTTCGGCTACTTGGAGGGCATCAATGACGCCTTGTATGTCGCCGTCCATGAAGGCCGCGAGGTTATAAACGGTGTAACCGATACGATGGTCGGTAATACGTCCCTGCGGGTAGTTATAGGTGCGAATCTTCGCCGACCGGTCACCGGTAGAGACCATGGTCTTACGGCGCGCAGCTATGTCGTCGATATATTTCTGGTGCTCCTTATCATAAATCTGCGTACGCAGGCGCGAGAGAGCACGCTCTTTGTTCTTCGGCTGGTCACGGGTCTCGGTACACTCGATCAGGATCTCCTGCACTTCGCCCGTATTGGGGTTCTTCCAGTTATAACGCAGACGCACACCGGACTCGACTTTATTGACGTTCTGTCCTCCGGCACCGCCTGAACGGAAGGTCTCCCATTTGATCTCGCCCTCGTTGATATGCACCTCAAACTCATCCGCTTCGGGCAGTACGGCTACGGTAGCCGCCGAGGTATGGACACGCCCCTGGGTCTCCGTCACCGGTACACGCTGCACACGGTGCACACCCGATTCGTATTTGAGTGTACCATAGACATTCTCACCCATGACGTTGAAGATGATCTCTTTGTACCCGCCGCAAGCACCTTCGCTGAACGAAGAGACGGTATATTTGAAGCCCTTCACCTCGAAATACTTGGTGTACATACGGAAGAGGTCACCGGCAAAGATCGCCGCTTCGTCTCCACCCGTACCGCCACGGATCTCCATGACGACGTTCTTGCCATCCTCGGGATCTTGGGGCAAGAGTTGGAGCTTGAGTTCTTCCTCGAGCTCAGGGATCTTCGGTTCGAGTTCATCGATCTCGGCGCGCGCCATCTCCTTCATATCGGGATCGGTCTCGTTGTAAAAGAGGTCCTTGGCATCCTGCAGATCTTTGACCGCTTTCTTATAGCGGTGCGCACACTCGAGCACACGCTCCAAGTCATGGTAGTCACGGTTGAGACGCACATACCGCGCCTGATCGGCAATGACCGCCGGGTCCGTAATGAGTAGCGATACCTCGTGGAACTTCGCTTCAAGTCCTTCTATCTTATCCAATATGTTCATTTCATTCACGTTAGATTGTTAAAATGGTGTTTTCAACACGTTAAAGGGTTATAATGGTGTTTTCAACACGTTAATTATCTCTCTACATAGTAACGTGACGTAGTCACCATCTTAACTATTTAACGTCACGCAGTGACCATCTTAACGGTTTAACGCTGCTTGCAGCGTATTCTGCAAGAGGCTGACGATGGTCATCGGTCCTACGCCGCCGGGTACAGGGGTTATATAGGCGGCTTTGGGCGCTACGTTCTCAAAATCCACATCGCCCACTAACCGATAACCGCGCGGCGACGTCGGATCGTCCACGCGGTTGATCCCCACATCAATGACCGTCGCACCCTCTTTGACCATGTCTGCGGTCAGCAATTTAGGACTACCGGCTGCGACGATGATGATATCGGCGGTGAGGCATATAGCCTTGAGGTCCTGCGTCTTACTATGGCAAACGGTGACGGTCGCATCGCCTAAGGAAGCGGCACTCATGCCCGGCAGGCTCAGGTACGGGCGTTGCATCAGCAGCAACGCCACGGGTTTACCGACGATATTCGATCGTCCGATAACGACCACATGCTTGCCTTCGGTCTGAATCTGATAACGCGCCAGCAGTTCGCGGATGCCTCGCGGCGTCGCACTGACGATAGACGGCAGCCCTTGTACGGTGCGTCCTACGTTGGCCGGCGTCAGACCATCGACATCCTTGCGGTAGTCGATGGCAGAGAGGATGGCGGACTCATTAATATGGTCCGGCAGCGGCAGTTGGACGATGAAACCGTCGATGGAAGGATCGTTATTGAGTCGCGACACCTCGTTGAGCAGCGTCTGCTCGGAGATCTCGGTCGGATAGGCGATCTTCACCGCCTCCATACCCACCTCCGCGCAGGCTTTCATCTTATTATTCACATAGGTCTCGCTGGCAGGATTATTGCCCACGATCACAACCGCCAATTTCGGCGCACGCTTACCGTCAGCCACCAAGGCTGCGACCTTTTCGCGAATCTCAGCGCGTATGTCTGCCGCTATTTTCTTTCCGTCTAATATCATTCTTCTTGCTGCTTTCGACGTTCTGCTTTCTTTTGTTTGCGCTCCCACCGCATGATCTTATAATCCGCCCAGATCTTCTTCCATTCGCGTTGGGTGATGTACCATTTTTCTTCTCTGCGTGGCGGACGATAGACATGGTGCGACTCCGTCTGCACTTTCTTGATGGTCGTCGAATCGAACTGATAGGACTTCGCTATACTGTCGCTTACCATCAGTGCCTCCTCTTTCTCCACCCTCCGGATATCCAACTCGTCCACATTCATCTCCATCGTCGGATCATCGTTCGGCATGGCCTTGAGTTCATGGGCCACCATACGCACCAACTTGTATGCACCGAAAGCCAACGCCGCCACCAATACGACCATCAGACCGTAGTAAGCCTGCTTGTCTTTCATACGCAGCGCGCCGCCCAAACCACGGTTATTCTCGTTGGGTCCGTGGTGATGATGGTGATGTTTCTTCTTCTCACCCCATCCCGGTTGATATGATTTCGGTTCTTCAGCCATAAAAATATGTTAAAATGGTGTTTTCAACACGTTAAATGGTTAAAATGGTTTTGATTGCATCAAAACGTTAAACAGTTATGATCTATTATTCTGACCGTTATTCTCTTGCAAAGTTTCTATTAGAGCAGATATTTTCATTGACAAAGATAAACACTTATTACGAAAACATTCAGCCTCGTCAATAGACAAATACTCCAAATCCTGTGCCAAATAAAACATACTTTTCACTTCTCCACAAGAGCCATTAGCTATGTTCAAGAATGAAATAAACTGCTTATTATCTTTTGTAACTTTACTGCGATCAAAACCCTCCGCAATATTATTCATTACAGAAACAGCCGCACGTTGTATCTGGTCTTTAAAACTATAATCCTTATTTGCACGAAAGATAGAATAAACCTCAGAACATAATATTCTGGATTCACGCCAAATAATTAAGTCTTCAAATCTTTGTATCGCCATAACTAACGTGCGAAGCACCATTTTAACTGTTTAACGTCACGTAGTGACCATCTTAACTGTTTAACGTTCAACAAATGAAACGGTCATCGACGTTTCATCTGTTGAACCTTCCTCATCATCTTAGCCGTCTGCTCGAATTGCTTGAGGAAACGATTGAGTTCGACGATCGTCACGCCGGCACCTTTGGCGATGCGGTTCTTGCGACTACCGTTCAGTATGCCCGGGTTCGCACGCTCCTCCGGCGTCATCGAGTTGATCATCGCTTCGATGGGTTTGAACGCATCATCGCTCACTTCAACACCCTTGAGGGCTTTGTCCATACCCGGGATCATGCTCATCAAGTCTTTCATCGAACCCATCTTCTTGATCTGCGCCAATTGGCTCAGGAAATCATTGAAGTCGAATTGGTTCTTGGCGATCTTCTTGGATATACGGCGGGCCTCCGCTTCATCGTACTGCTCCTGGGCGCGCTCCACGAGGGAAACGACGTCACCCATACCGAGTATACGGTCCGCCATACGCGCGGGGTGGAACACATCCAGCGCCTCCATCTTCTCACCCGTACCGATGAACTTGATCGGTTTATCCACCACGCTGCGGATCGAGAGCGCCGCACCGCCACGGGTGTCACCGTCCAGTTTGGTCAGCACCACGCCGTCAAAATCGATGCGGTCATTGAACTCCTTGGCGGTGTTCACGGCATCCTGACCGGTCATGGCATCAACCACGAAGAGGGTCTCACTCGGCGTGATCGCCTCTTTGATGGCGGCTATCTCCTGCATCATCTGCTCATCGACCGCCAGACGACCGGCTGTATCGACGATCACCACGTCATAACCCATCCGCTTCGCTTCAGCGATAGCGTCTTGCGCTTTCTTGACGGGGTTCGACTCGTTCTCTCCGGTATAGACCGTCGCCTTGATCTGCTCACCTAACACACGTAACTGCTCGATAGCCGCCGGACGATAGACGTCGCAGGCTACCAGCATGACCCGTTTGTTCTTCTTGGTCTGGAGATAATTGGCGAGCTTGGCAGCGAAAGTCGTTTTACCGCTACCCTGCAGACCGGACATCAGGATGACCGCCGGCGAGCCCTTGAGGTTCAACTCCTGCGCCTCGCCGCCCATCAGTTCTGCCAACTCATCATGCGTGATCTTGATCAACAGTTGTCCCGGGCGCACGGCATTGATCACGTTCTGACCCAGGGCTTTCTCCTTCACGCGGTCGGTGAACTGCTTGGCGGTCTTGTAGTTGACATCGGCCTCCAGCAGCGCTTTACGGATATCCTTGACGGTCTCCGCTATATTGATTTCGGTGATTCGACCCTCACCTTTGAGAATCTTAAAACTTCGTTCTAATCGTTCGCTTAAATTATCAAACATTTTACTCCTAATTTAAATCGGCTGCAAAGGTACAACAAAAAAATGACATATGCAAGCATATGCCATTCTTTTCGCGATTTTTTCGCTTTTTTACTTCACCTCTTGCCCTTGCAAGGTATACACTTTCTCTCCGCGGAGAATGTAGATTTGACCGTCTTTTATGAATTTCGTAGTCTTTTTACCTGTGGTATAAACAGACTCAAAGCCTTGTTGCTCTCCAGCACCGGCCACAAAGGACATAGATTTAACATCCAAAACATTGTCATTTTCATCCTTGGCGGTGATAGTCAAGTCATATGCTCTACCTTCCTCCAAGCCTGTGACGGTAAAGGAAAATCCTGCAGTTTCTGTAGATTTCTCACGAGCAGGTGCATTAAAGGCGATAGAGATCAATTGACCATTTGCATTGAAAATCAGCGTACAAACAACTGTACCCATTTTATCATTAATAACCAATTCGTAGGTAGCCGCGTTAGCAACGGAAGACCAAACGATATCTGCAGAGCTACCTGTAGATATCACGCAAATAACAGTCGTTTCTATCTGATTTGCTTCTATTGCTCTCACATCAAAATTACCCCAATATTCATTCCCCTCGTATATTTCAACACTACTTGCCGGCACATACATCGAAATTGATGAATACGGAAAGTTATCTCCAAATACACAAAATGGTGAAGCCGCTGTATTTTCATACCCCACAACACGTGGCGGATTGTTTCCATAACAAGTAATATTTTGAATGGTAAATTGTATTTCCTCATTATTGTCATACAAAGGTTCCGTGGGGAACACTCCTTGAATATTGGTAAAATCAAATATATAATTGCCTACGAAGGCACATTCGCCGACAACTTCCACAGAGGCGGGTAAAACAACGTTTTCCAAATTACAATAAGCGAAAGCGTACCATCCTATTTCTTTTAAATTATTAGCTACCGGCAAGGCATGCAAATTGCGACAATAAATGAAAGCAAATTCTCCAATACTTGTCACTTTGCTTCCCATGATGACAGAAGACAGATTTACGCAACCGGCAAATGCCTGAGCCCTAATATCGGTAACATTGTTTCCTATTACCACAAAAGATAAAACTGAGCAACCACAGAAAGCACATTCACCAATGCTTGTGACACTATATGCAACGTTTTGATATTTGACCGAATCAGGTATTACGGCACTTACAATCATCCATCCTTCATTGTAAGGAGTCATCATTGATTCTGTACGATTCATGTATGTTACTTCCGCTGTTTTGGCTTCTGTATCCAGATTATAGTACAAATCACCAATTGAGACACGTTCAATAATTTCAGCAGATACGAGCCCTACACTTACCACGAGGGTTAAGAATAATGTAAAGATTTTTTGTTTCATTTGTATTTATTTTTTTAAGTCCGTGCTATTTGTCATGTCAATCAATTTTGCACGCAAAATTACAATTATTTTTCGACATATGCAAGTTTTCGTCAAAAAACTTAACTTTTTGTATCCAAAAATTTGCATATCCCAAATTATTTTTGTATCTTTGCAGCGGATTTTTGAATGTGATCCCAAATAGTTTATTTCTTAAGAATATAGCGGAACGAGAGAAGGGTGACAATGGAAGAAGCAACTAATGAGCTTCCATTGAGCACCCTTTCAGCATCCATTGAGCATCCATTGGAATATGCTGGAGACCACGTGGAAAATAGGCTTTTTTGCTAAAAATTTACATTTTATTGCTAAAATCCTTGCATATTCCAAATATTTGTGTAACTTCGAGGGCACCGACATTTCTTGGAAAGAAATCCCACCTCGAATTTACGTTCGCACTATCGTGCAAACTACAATCTTTAGCCGCAAAACACAAATAATGCAAGCATTTTTGATTTTTTTGCGTCAAAATCTTGCATATTTGAATAATTTGTAGTAATTTTGCAGCCGATTTTGATCAGGAGGATGGATTTGACTGCTTGCAACCTCGTTAAAACAATGCTAAAAGATGAGACAAAAGCAGCCGTGTGGCTGCTTTTATCGTTAAAAGGTTAAAATGGTCACTGCGTGACGTTAAATCGTTAAGATGGTCACTACGTGACGTTACTATGCAGCGAGAAATAAACGTGCAACGCACCATTTTAACTTATTAACGTCGAAGACCAGTTTAACTATTTAACGTGCTTACAGCACATAATATAATGCATTATTTATTTACATCAGAATCGGTGTCGGAAGGACATCCGGACAAAGTGAGTGACCAGATATCGGATGCGATACTGGACAATATGTTAGCGCAAGACCCGCAGGCACACGTAGCGTGCGAGACGTTGTGTACGACAGGACAGGTGGTGATCGCCGGTGAAGTGAGTTGCAAAGGATGGGTAGATATCCAGAAGATCGCCCGTAAGACGATTGCCGATATCGGTTACACGAAAGCCGATTATAAGTTCGAAGCAGAGAGTTGTGGCATCCTGACGGCGCTGCATGCGCAGTCCGCGGATATCGACATGGGCGTGAGTCGCGCCAATGCAGAGGAGCAAGGAGCCGGCGACCAAGGTATGATGTTCGGCTATGCCACCGACGAGACGGATAACTACATGCCGCTGACCCTCGACCTGGCGCACACGCTGGTCTATACGCTGGCCCGCATTCGCAAAGAGGGCAAGCAGATGACCTATCTTCGTCCGGACAGCAAATCGCAAGTCACCATCGAGTACGACGCGGTCTATGACCGAGATGGAAAGCCATGCGGTCAGCGGCCGGTTCGTATCGATACGATCGTATTAAGCACCCAGCATGATGAGGTTACGGGTGAGGGGTTACCGGTTACGGGCGAGATGATCAAAAAGGATATCATCGATATCCTGTTGCCGCGTGTAGCGACGCGAGACAGCCGGTATAGTCACCTGCTGCATGAGTTCTTGGCGGACAAGAACGCGAAGTTATTGGTGAACCCGACGGGTAACTTCGTGATCGGCGGTCCTCACGGTGATACAGGTCTGACAGGAAGAAAGATCATCGTAGATACCTACGGCGGTCGCGGGGCACACGGCGGCGGTGCTTTTTCGGGTAAGGATCCATCGAAAGTGGATCGTTCGGCTGCTTATGCGGCTCGTTGGATCGCGAAACATCTGGTAGCTGCCGGTGTAGCGCACGAGGTGCTGGTTCAGGTGAGTTACGCCATCGGTGTAGCGGAACCCGTTTCGCTCTACGTGAACACGTACGGCACGGCGATCGTACCGATGAGCGATGCGGAGATAGCAGCAAAGGTAGCGCAGCTGTTTGACCTGCGTCCGGCAGCCATCATCCGTGATCTGAAGTTGACACAACCGATATACGAAGAAACCGCGAAGTACGGTCATGTAGGTCGTACGAACGAGGTGGTGACGAAGACTTTCTTCGATTCGGACGGTAATATTTTCACCCGCGAAGTAGAACTATTCACATGGGAAAAATTGGATCGCTTAGCAGCCGTCAAGGCCGCATTTGGCTTGTAATAGGCATCGTACTTGGGTCACTGGTGATCGACCAGTCCATAAAGTTGTATATCGCCACGCATTATGCGTTGGGCGAGAGCCATGAGGTGTTCTCCTGGTTCTGGTTATGCTACGTAGAGAACAACGGTATGGCGTTTGGTATCGAGTGGTTCAGCAAGTTAGCGCTGACGCTCTTCCGGTTGGTAGCAGTAGGCCTATTAGGATGGTATATACATACCTTGATCAAGAAAGAAGAGACCTCCACCGGCTTTATTGCCACGATCGCTTTTATCATCGCAGGTGCGTTAGGAAACATCATCGACTGCGTATTCTACGGTAAGCTCTTCGGCTATGCAGGCTGGTTCTACGGACGAGTGGTTGATATGTTCTATTTTCCGCTGATCCGTAACGGAGCGGGTGAGGTGCTTTTCTTCCGACCGGTATTTAATTTTGCAGACAGTTGTATCACATGTGCAGTAGGAGTCATATTACTATTTTACTGGCGCTCTTTGCGGTAATGATCGTCAGTTGTCGACCGGAAGGCATCATGAGTTCGCGTCAGATGCGCGAGGTGCTGATCGACCTTCATAAGACGGAGGGAGCCATCCAGGCGGCCGGCGTGCGTTATGATGCGTACGAAGAGCGGGATATGTACTACGCGCAGGTATTAGAGAAACACGGCATCACGCAGGCGCAGTTCGATTCGTCGATCGTATGGTACACTGCCCATCCGCAGTTTTTCAATAAGATCTACCCGAAAGTGCTCAAAGAAATCAAAGAAGAAGAGCAGGCTTATATAGAAGCGCACCAAGACGAATTGGCGATGTTAATACCGGCAGAGACGGACACAACCGTAACGCAGAAGGTCTTCACCCGTTACGATCTGGATAGTGTGCTTTGGGTACAGCGAAACGGATACCCCAACTCGTGGAATCCCTTAGTGCATGATCTTAAAGATGAGCTCTTTCCACAGATCGGCGTCCTTCGCTGAGGGATTATTGACGCCCTTGAGTCGCGCATCCATCTCACGTAAGTAACCGACGATAAGGAAGGTCTTACCGGCAGGATAACGTCTTGCCGCCATCTCATAATCTTTGACGAAATAGGGATTGATGCCCAACTCTCTGGCTACCGCCGCCTGCGACTTATCCGGCATGTAATGATACATGAGCAAATTGGAGAAGAAGGTAAAGAGCGGAGCTATCTCGCGGATCATGACATGATCTTTCGTGGACGCGAAATAGAGGGCGATGCGGTTCGCTTTGACGATATCGCCGCGAATAAGCGCCGCCTGCAATTCCATGATATTATAATCTTTAGAGATACCGATATTCCGCTCGACGAGCGCGGCATCGATGGTATGGACGCCCTCAGGACGTCCTGCTATCAGCTTATCCAACGCCCCCACGATAGCCGAGAGGTCCGTACCGATATGATCCGCCAATAAAGGCGCTACTTTGGGATCGATCTGTATCTCGGGATGTTCTTTCTTGTAGTCCGCTATATAGGCGCTGATCCAGCGTTCGACCTCATAGTCCCGCAGCTTATCGGACTGCATCCAAACGACCTGCGGATGCTCTGCGATCTTCTTCCATAGGTTCTGCCGTTTGTCGGGTTTGCCGTTGAAGCAGATGACGAGTACGGTCTGCGGCATGACGGCTGTGAGATAAGCTTCAAGGGCATCCCATTTCTTAACGGTCTGCGCTTCGCGCACGATAACAACCTTCCGTCCTCCCATCATCGCGTATCCGCGTGCGGCACTGATGACCGGGCCAATATCCGCGCCCTGCAGATCGCGTCCGTAGACGACCTGCTGGTCAAACTCCCGCGCCATCTCATCCAGCGCGTTTTCGGCAATGAAGTCATACAGCCGGTCGATATAATAGGGTTCTTCGCCGCACAGGACATAGATCGGTGCGTACTTACCGGCCTTGAGGTCGGCCATGATATCAGGGAACTTTTTGGTCATCAGTAATCAGAAGGGATATAAATCATGTATTTGTATTGGGAGCGGTCTATCTCGCGGTAGCCTTCACTTCGTAGCATCTCTTCTAACCGGCTATGCCGATCTCCATAGATCTTTTTGGTCTTGAACCGAGGTGAGTACGAACAGAAAACGATCGGGTGTTCGGCTTCGATAATGGGTTGATACTTAGCGGTATACACCGAATCGAAGATATTGGACCAGAATTCATTGTAAAGGGCAGTCTGACAGCCGGTGATAGCCCGCATAAGGTGCATGTCTGCCCCAAACGCGAGCACAGGCTGCTCATATTGGAGGGTCAAACTATCATGATCCGCGATAATCTGCCGCATGTAGGTTTCTTCTTTGTCCGTAATTCGGATATGGGTGTATGGTGCAATATGCGATGGTGTATTCGAAACGCGGAGGTTACTACTACCAACGCTGTTGATCGAGAAACGGATCATGACCGTGACCGCAAAGATCGCGAGGACAGGAAAGAGATACCGCCGCATCGAATCCTCGTATTGCACCGCCGCAACGGGGAGCAGACAGAGCACAGCCGGGAAAAGTTTAAGCCACGCCACATCGGTACCCATGGTCGCAATCATCAAAATGATTGCCCCTATTGGTAATTGGTAATTGGATATTTCTATCGATCGGCAAAGCCGTGCAAATTTTTGATTTATGATTTTAAATTTGGGATTTGTGAACGATAAGACCAGACAGCCGGCAGAAATCATGTAGGTCAGGTCGATGTTATACCATTTCCATGTCGGGATGGCGAAGGAGACGTAACAACTGAGCAGAGCACCGACAAGGACGCCTGCGGCAATTGGTAATTTGTAATTTGTGATTTCTGTCGATCGGCAGAGCCGTGGTGATTTGTGATTTATATAATAACCTATCGCCAAGGTGCCACCCCACATAATGAGGTAGAGCAAGAGAACATAAGCACGTTCCCAGAGGGCGGATATCATCTCTCCTATTCCGTGGCTACCCATCGCCGGATCCATCGACACCGGCGTGATGAGGGCGTAGCCTACGATATAGACAAGGCCGGCTGACAAAGCGACTATCGGCACCAACCACAGGCTCTTCTTGCGCCACAAAGGAATGAGAATTAGCAGCACCAATATATTCGGGAAGCGGACAGTAACCGCGAGACCTGCCAAGATAGCGGTTAGGATTTGTCGTTTGTCGTTTGTCGTTTGTCGTTGGACTGCACTGACCCAGATAGCGGATAAGAGGAGGACGGTGAGGGTACCTGAACTAAACTCTTGGAAAGCGCCATAGTTCATGAAGGCAAAGGCGAGAGCGAGCCAATGGATATTGCTACGTCGTTGCTCTTTGGTCAGCAAGGTGCAATAAGGCAGCACAATAGCAGCCGCTACCGTGCCCCAGGCTGCGAGCCGCAACATGAGCAGGTTAGCCCCGAAGAGCCGCACCAGTGCAGCACCGGAGAGGATTGTACCTATCGCCATCCATCCACACTCGAGCGTTTGGAACTTATAGAGCCAATAGGGCGGATCTAAATGATTGCCGAAGCCCGCAAAAACGAACCACAGTGACCAGCCGATAGCGAAGAGCAAAAGGCTTACTGATAGTATGTCTTTATAAGATCGCATATGGTGTTTACTTGCTCGATCGTCAGGTCATAGAAGAGCGGCAGACGCACGAGGCAATCGGCATAACGGTCGCACTCGGGCAGTTGACGTCCGTCATGACGGGACTTATAGAACTCGCTGCTATGCAGGCTCAGATAATGGAAGACCGCTCCTACCCCATTCTCTTTGAGGTACTTGATGAGGGCAGTACGCGCTTCGAGGGTCGGCAGCACGAGGTAGAACATATGGGCATTATTGGTCGCATAATCCGGTATATCCGGCAAGGTAAAACAGCCCTTGTCTGCCAACGGTTTGAGACGCTTCTGATAGGTCTCCCATATGTATTTGCGTTTATGCTGGATGGCATCGATATTCTCCAGTTGCGCCCATAGGAAAGCGGCATTCACTTCGCTGGGCAGGAAAGAGGAGCCCATATCGACCCAGCCATATTTATTGACCTCTCCGCGGAAGAACTCGGCACGGTTGGTACCTTTCTCCCAGATGATCTCGGCACGGCGAATGAATCGCTCATCGTTCACCACGAGCAGACCACCTTCACCTCCGGCGGTGATATTCTTCGTCTCATGGAAGCTGAAGGCCGATAGGTGGCCTATCGCGCCGAGGGGTAATGGCTTACCGGTTACGGGTGAGCGGTAGTAACTATCGATCGCTTGTGCGGCATCTTCGACCACGAGCAGATGATGCTTGTTGGCGATCGCCATGATAGCGTCCATATCACATGCTACACCGGCATAATGCACAGGTACGATGACCTTGGTTCGCGGTGTGATAAGGGCTTCGATCGTCTCGGCATCGAGGTTCGGATTGCGTTTCATGCTATCGGCAAACACCACTTTCGCCCCTTCGCGCAGGAAAGCCAAAGCGGTAGAGACGAAGGTATAGGACGGGATGATGACTTCATCGCCCGGCTGGAGATCGCACAGCATGGCGCACATCTCGAGTGCGTCCGTACCGGAGGTAGTGAGCAGACATTTGCGGAAACCATAGCGCTCTTCGAACCACGCCTGGCAGCGCTTGGTGAACATACCATTACCGGATAACTTACCGTTATACACGGCCTGGTACATGTAATGGGCTTCTTTGCCCGTCAGAGTTGGTCTGTTAAAATCTATCATAGTGTGTAGTATTTATTCGTAGTCTGCTTCGGTGCCCCATATCTTGGCAAAACGTTGTGCGGCGCGTTCGTTCTTGAGCCAAACGCAGTAGTCATGCCAATTATAACGAGGTTCGTAGCCTAATTCCTTTTTTGTTTTGGTTATATCGAGTATATACTGCGAGCAGAGGGGTTTCTCGGGTGCATAGGTGACCTCGGACTTATGTCCTTCGGGTCCGAACACATCGATGATGGCTCGGATACGTTCCTCAAGGGACGAACCGCCGGATCCGATATTATAGATACCTCCGTCATGAGTGACCGTCGCACATTTCTCGATGATCTGCAGGAAATCCTCTACATGGCAGGTCTCAAGTACGCGGGTCGGATCGCCCCATATCTCGATGGGTTCCCCTTTCTCGGCTTTGGCGATGAAGAACCAATCATTGATGAGGGTCTTCTTGCCGTCGGTGAAGGTATAATGGTTCGGATGATACTGATAGACCTTGGACAGGCGGACGATGAAACGCTGCAGCCCGTACTCGCGATGGTACATCTCGATCATCTCGACGGCAGCAATCTTGGCAATGACGTACATCTGATGGTCGCCTACCAGAGGTACGCGTTTCTCGGCATCGGCAGAGATAGGTTCACGACTACCAAAGAGGTAATGTATATCGAAGAGGGTCTGCGGGAAGATGATACGCGGGATCTTATTCTCCCGCATCCATTCCAATATGTTAAACGTACCCTTGATGATCGAGTTGATATAGCGTTCCGCCACGTAGCCCTCCATGGAAGCCGGCAGGTCACCTGCAAAATCAGCCACCACGTCGATGTCGGTCGGCAGTTGGGCAAAAGAGGTTTTGTCCGTTATATCGATAGAGTAATACGGGATGTCATAATCCGCAAAGAAACCTCCGTCATCTTTCCGACGGCTTGCCGCAATCACTCTCCACCCCAGTTTATGGAAATGGAGCGTTATGTATGCGCCTAAATTACCGGTTGCACCGAGTACTAAGATGGATTTCATAAGACGAGTTTTTTGTTATCTTGGTAAATCATGTATCCGCTTCGGTCATTGTTGGTGATCGATTCGGAAATGTTGGTCGTATATTCTTTTTGCACGACGCAGGGGATGTCCTGCTCAAAATAGGGCAAGAGCCGCTGCGTCTGTTTGGTCAGGAAATAAACTCCCGAGCAGGCGATGTTCTTATATGGATAAGCCGACGGGTCAAAGGTATTGAGAGCGATGCGTATGATCTCCTGGCTATAGTCACAGTTAGTAGAGAGCGGCACGAGATGCGTGGATATATAATCGCCTCCGCCACGCGGGTTGAGGTCGATGAGGTAGATCGCACCTTCCGCGGTGATCTTCAGTTCGATATGGGACGCCCCGTTGGTATAACCGACCGCGGTCAGGATATCATAGATGGCTTGCTGCACCTTAGCACGGCACTCATCGGAGAGGTCCGCCGGTTGGTGATGACCCAGTTCAACAAAATGCGGAGCTCCGTCGGATAGTTTCTCCGTGATCTGCACCATGTAATGTTGGCCGTGGAAAGAGAGGGACTCGACGGAGTACTCTTTGCCCACGATAAACTGCTCCACGAGTGCGTTCTCGTTCGGCTGAAAATCCGCATGGGCTTTGATATAGTCCAACTCGTCCAAGGAATGAACGAACCACACGCCGCGTTTGCCGAACCCGTGCACAGGTTTGATGACGCAAGGCACAAAAGGCAGAGTCAGCGAATCGAGAGGACCGGTAAAGGTCTTGGGATGGGCAATCGAAGTGAGGTTCTTGGTCTGCTCCCGCACCCATGCTTTGTCGTGGATATGAAGCACCGTGTCGTAGCTATTAGTGTTAAGCCCCAAGTGTTCTGCCACCCAGCAGGCTATCTCGGTCGCAAAATCCGAGGCGCAGGTAACGACACCGTCCACCCCTATGGCACGGCATTGCGCCAACACCGCCTCTTTGTCCGCCAACGAGATGGGATAGAAATAGTCAGCTACCTCACGCGCCACCTCATTGCCGTCTTCATAGGCAAAGCCATGGGTCTCAATTCCCATTTCCCGGGCTTTGAGGTACAAGGGCATTTGCCATTTACCTGCCCCCATGATGGCTATTTTGCATTTCGTATTCATTAGATATAAAAGACTATTATTCCGCCAACTATAAGCAGCATGGCGATGAGTTCCTGCCATCCTATTTTCTCCTGCAAGAAGAAGAAAGAGAGGATGGGCACGAAGATATAGCCGGAGGCCTCCAAGGCCGGTAACTCTTTGAGGTTCATTCCTCGACGCATAGCCGCCACATTGATCAGCATCGAGCCGAAGAAGATGGTATAGGCCAGGATGACCCGCCAATTAAGCATCGATGCCAGCCAGTTTTTATGCTCCCGAGTAGCACTGTTCTTAAGCAGAATCTGTGAACACGAACAGGCAAATATTCCCAGTATGACAAACAGATACATCATGCTTCTTGCCCTTTCTTGTATGAGAGCACCATGATACCGGCGATGATCATGACGCAGCCGATGATATTCTGGGTCGTTATCTGTTCGCCGAAGAGCAGGTAAGCATACAGCAGACTAATGCCGACCGTGGAGCTCTTGCACAGATAAGCGATATTAAGCGGGATGTCCTCCAGCACTTTCTGCCATAAGACCGCATACACTGCCATGACCAGTACCGTCAGGCCGAAATAGGCGATGTAAGCAAGAGAAAGGAACTCTTGCATCGATGCCATCTTCAAGCATGCTCCGGAGCAGGACAGAATGAGAAAACTGAATATGAGCAGAGCGTATTTTTTCATTCGTCAATATTGAGTGTCTCGCGTACTACGGAATAAGGCCGACCTTTGACCTGATCGTATATCTTACCGATATAGAGACCGATCATGCCGAGCACAAAGAGTATGAGTCCACCCACAAACCATATAGAAGCGATGGTGGAGGTATAACCCAAGAGGATATTTTGTCCCACGAATTTAGCGAGGACCTGGAAGATGGTCAACAAGCCTGCTACAACAGACATGATAAGACCCAGATAGGTCGCCATACGCAGGGGTTTATTACTATTGGAGATACTGTTCTCGAACGCCAATTTGAGTAAGCGTCCCAAGGTATAACCGGTTGTTCCCTCTTCGCGTTGCGGACGATCCACATCGATGAAGGTAACTTTACCGCCCACATGACGAATCAGCGTACCGAAAGCGCGAGACTGATCGGGAATACGGGCTATCTCGTTGGCGTAAATGCGTTTGAAGATACAGTAATTACCGATATTCTTATCTGTATTGATGCCGGTAAGCCAGCGGAAGAACATATGGAAGACCTTACCGCCAAGTTGCTTAAAGAAGCCGTCATGGCGTTCGCCTCGGCGTGCAAAAACAACATCCCACCCTTCCTGTGTCTTGGCATAGAGGGCTGGTATATCTTCAGGTCGGTCCTGCAGGTCGCAGTCCATGACCACGATCCAATCGCCCGTGACATACTTAAGTCCGGTAGAGATCGCAGGATGCTGACCGAAATTACGGCTGTGGTCAATGGCTTTTACATGTTTGTCCTTCGCGCAGATCTCACGAAGCACCGCCCATGAATCATCGGGCGAACAGTCGTTGACAAGTATAAGTTCGTAGTCATCGGTAAGGGTGGATACGGCCGCCTCACAGCGTTCGACCAGATGGTGTAACATCTTCTCTCCCTTATAAATCGGGGATACGATGGATAGTTTCATTATTCTTTTAGATTTTAAATTTATGATCGGCCTGATAGATGAAGTACCCGCTGCGCTCACTACTGCAGTTGACATGGCGCAACTCATCACTGGTCTGTTCTGCCATAACGATCTCTGGATACTCCTCTTTATGGTCGATATAGTGTTTTACTTGTTCGGTCTCCGCAGAGAGGAAATAGACGCCTGCGTATTTGCAAAGGGTGCGTTCGGGTTTGATAAACATACCCAACGCCACTTCAATGACACCCTGCACAAAATCATAACCGGTACTGAGACGTACAAGGTCAGAACCGATGAAGTCACCGCCCATACGTGCCCCTATCTCCATGACGTATATCTGCCCATCTGCCGTGATCTTATACTCCGAGTGGCTGGCACCGTTGGTGACACCCAAGGCATTGAGGGCTTTTTGCGTCAAGGCATAGATGGCTTTATATTGCTCCTCGGTCAGTTCAGCCGGTTGATGATGCGCCAATTCCACAAAATGCGGTGCTTCAGTTGTGACCTTGTCCGTGATCTGCAGCGGATAATGTTTGCCACCATAGGAGATGAACTCAACGCTTATCTCCCGTCCCTCGATAAACTGCTCCACAATAGCTTCATGTTCAAACGAATGGTTCACGGCAATCGTGACGGCCTGGCGAAGTTCTTCCGAATTCGTCACTTTGGTGATTCCGAGGCTACCCGACCGGTCGGTCGGTTTTACGATGACGGGATAGTGGATCTCCGTCTGCGCTATCTCATCAAAACTCTTGCATGCATGGTAAGCTGGACAGGGTACACCGGCGGCCATGAACGCATTACGCATGGCGAACTTGTTATTAGCCCGCACCGCTGCCTCATAACTGTTTCCGGTGAGTCCCATCTGCTCCGCCACATAGGCCACGGTAGGTGCCGCCACATCACTGGCGATGGTACATACACCGTCAATATGTTCCTTACGGCAAACCTCCAGGATCTCTTCTTTCTCCGTGATGGAGATAGGATAGAACACATCACATATATCTTTGCATACAGCTCCATCTTCCCACGCAAAACAAATTGTACGCAGCCCCATTTGTCTGGCGCGTTCGACCAATGGTCGCTGCAAGTAGCTGGCTCCTATAATCGCTATTGTCTTAGTCATTCGTTTCTGATTTTTGTTCTTTGATTTTCACAATCGCATACTGATCGTTTGAACACAACTCCTCTACCGTTGTCTGGATGCCGTAATGATGTGCTATCCGTTCGCGGATGGTGTTGACGAGCGATGCATCTTTTTTGTAGTTATAATGAGTGAAGATGACCACATCATCCCGCAGGAAAACCCGGTAACTCTGACCGATGGGCGTATTGAGCGGCACCCATGTAAGCCATCCAAGCGTATATTTGCGGAACTCATATGGCCATACATGCCACGGATCGACCGCTTCCATACGCATACTGACCCCTGCCGAAACCATCGTTACATTTGACGGCATCTCATTGAGCAAAGGTCGCTGCATATCTTCCCATATATGGCGGGTATGACGTTTGCGTATCTGCTCGAAGTTGGTCTGATAGCCGTACCAGCCGCAGAGAGCCAAAATGACGATGACGATACCCCATTTCCGTTTCATGCCGGTCGTATCGGGCAGTAACATAAAATCGGTCATCAGCATCGGCATCAGCATGCAGAGGAACACGCGGTTCTTGAGGATGCCATCCAGACTCACATACACCATCAACGCCAGGATGAAACAGGTATAGAGGATGAGGAAGATATATTTCGTTCGGTTTCCTGTCGTTAGGATCATCAGCACCAGCAAAGCTAATAACAGCCCTAATTCGACCGCATAACAATCCAAGTGGTGGATATTCTTTAGTTTGGCACTAAACAGCACGGTACTTACAATAGCATTTAACCGTTTCACGGCAGATAGGTCCATCTGTTCCGGATCCGGGAAATAACCCAGTAACAAGCGATAGTCCTTCCATTCGATCCCTTCCGGCATGTCTTCCGGCTGCAGGGTATAGGCGTTGGGATTATCGGTCAATTGACCACGTAGCGGGTTGTACTCGTAGTAGTATTTCCACTCCGGATCGCTGTTATAGATCGCATTATTGGTTACGCGGCATCCTACCACCAAGAGCAGCATCACAGCTAAAGGAATATACTTACGCCATTCGAATCGATATGTATAGACGATGATCGGCGCCATAAGCACACCTACAAGTCCGGCCGCTGTGATGCGTATGAGCGAAGCGATGACCACAAACAGCACACCTGTCCACCGAGCTTTGGGACTTGGACGCAATAACAGGACACATCCCGCCAAACAGGTCAAGCCGGCAGTGGTGGTGAATTGGAAGGCCGCGATGATCATAGCCCAAATGGTGTAGAGAATCAATAGCCATAAAATTCGTTCCCACGTGGCACGATTCGGCATCGTCAGGATGCCATATGCCAATACGGACATAGAGAGAATATGCAGTATAGCAAACGAAAGGGTGTACCATTCAATAGCCTTGGTCCATGAATAGAGAGCCGCCAAAACGGCACCGTAGAGCACGTTGATATACACCAGATGACCATCGGGCGTACCCGAGTAACCGCCATTGGCAATCATGGCCATCACCACATCATCATTCTCTTCAAAGCAGATCGGTAAGATAAACGTCAAAGCCGTGAAGATTAGGATATTACATCCCAAAACTATATATTTAAGCCATTTACTCTCTATCATTTACTCCCAATATCTATCTTTCGCAAAGAACCGCAAAGCACCGTGCAGCAGGGTTTCCGCCTGCATATGCCGCGCAAAAGCAGGACTGTATCGGCAAATACGCTTTGCATTCTTCATCCTTTCCTGCATGGTATGCCATTTACGCAGGATACGGTTTTTGATCTTCTTATTCTCCGGTTTCGGTTCCACCATCTTACCGGCCAACAGATCACTCATCAATAGTTCAGCCCGATCGGCTACCTTTTCCGTATAGAATAGCGACTCTTCACGTGGTAATCCTAGACCATTGACGAGGTTATACGCATAGAGTTGCCATACGTCATACAGATGTAAAGCCTTTAACCACCTCCGCAGTAAGCCCGCATCTATCGCATCTCTGTACCGATGCAGCAAGAGCGCCAAATCGCATAACTGCCGGATATTCGCCCCTTGTGTCATCATATGTTCCCACGAATGGAGCATGACGAACAGGGCATTGAAGGTAGGATCAAAAACCTGTACCTCTAATCCGCCTATATTCACATCGCACGCATGTGCGACCCCATACGCTTCCATCTTCGCGTACCGCCGCTCATCGATAGGATGCTGCATGCCTACCGTCACTCGGTGGATCTCAATCGAGATGCCGTCCGCGATGAGGTTATAATGCTTATAATGGTCGAGTTCTTCGTCGAACTTAAGCGCATCCGGGAAGGTCTCCCGCATCACTTTACAAGCAGGATGGTACTGCTCTTTGCCAACGAATAAATCGATATCACCCCAAGCTCGTTGTTCCGGAGAAGGATAAAGTGCAGCCAAACTGGCTCCTTTCATCAACACCGGCTTAATCCCCGCCTTCGTAAGCGCAGTCCAAGCCACGGATAAAGTATACTGCAATTTGACCTGCTGCTGCATGTTCTGCACACAAACCATCTTCATGGCCTGTGTCATCTCAAAGAGCGGAAATGCCAACGGTCCCGTTCCTTGAAACATATGCATCCGGATCAGGTCATCGCTGAGCGCCGTCGGCCTGATGGGTTTTCCCCATAAGGCGGCTTGTATCGTATCAAAATAGGTCATGCACTGTGTGTCTTGCGCGTTAGGATGGACTTCATCGTCAGGAAGAAATACTTGCAATCGGTACGGAACGGATGCTCCAGGTACTCCGTGAGATATTTATCTTCACTGGCGAACAATTCGTCAAACGTATTCGGATGATCGATATAAAACGGCGGTATTAGTCCCGGTTTACAACGCGTACGCTTGTCTTGCAACCATTGAGGATAGGTGTCGAACATCGTTCGGCTAAGCGGACGCACGCCTACTAATTTCACATCGCCCTTGAGCCAGTTAATCAACATCGGCAATTCATCCAGCCAATACTTACGCATGAACTTACCCCAAGTTGTGATTCTCCAATCGTCATTACTCTTATCGGAAATATCCATACCGCCACGGGAGTCGAACACATATTTCTGGATGTACTCGGCATAGGGATGCATAGTACGGGTCTTGTAGAAATACCTGATCTCCTTATTCTTGCATACGCGCGGTAACTTGATCAACGGGCCATATACCTTAAACTGCTCCTGGGGATAAGGTTGCGAGTGACGATGCGCGAACACATACTCGATATGTCCCATCGGCACAATCTCGTCCACCTCAAATCCGCAGTAGTACAAACGCCCAAGCACCTCCGTCTTACTGAGCATACGCTTGCGACCTTTGGTCAAATCATAATAGAGACGGCTGGTAAGCATCAGACGAGGTACGACCCGTTTTTGGAAGAAATAGAGACTATAAACGATCCAGTTGATACCCCATGGGTACTTCGCCAGGATCTTCGATTTGATATACTCTTGCGGTCGATAGCAGCATACATAACGCCCCTCGTCCGGTAGTTTCTGATTCACGATACAGAAACGCCGGTTAATACCTTTCGCATCATTAAGTAGCGTCAGATCGACGATGGTACTATATTGATAGTCAGGCAGTTGAAGGAAAGCAAAACGATTTCTATCACATACAGCTTTGGTCTGACGGCTATCCAGACGCGCTTTGCCGAGCAACATCCGATAGTCCTCTTCGGTTGTGACCGAAAGAACCGATTGCCTGATTGATCGCATCGAGTTAACGGAACGTGGAGAATCGGGACGGGTCACCACTGCGTTCTCACGCTGCTCCACCTGCATGGCCGGTACGGTCATGTTCGTCGCATACTTCCAGTAATGCTCCATGAGTACAACGAAGGTCTCCAGTGCACCGACGATCAAGATCGTATACATCGCCACCTTTGGTGAGAGGTTATAGGGCAACATCGGCAGCAACCAGTAACAGAGCCCGATGAGAATACCGGCATCCGCTATCAGGGAGAGCATCGATTGCCAGAACCACGCCTCTTTATAGGAGCGGTACAGTTGTACGGCAAAGCCTACCACGATCCATACGCCGGTGAGTATACCGAACAAGGCCCAATAATGCACCATCTCGCTTTTGTTGGCTACCCAGCGCCATAACATACATAACAGCGCTGCGATCACCCAAACGAGGATATCCACGCCTATTCTTCTATGCCATCCTTCTCGAATCATGTCAGATCATACCCATAATGGCGTAAACGACCGGTATTGGACCGCCAGTCCTTATCCACTTTCACAAACAACTGTAAGAAAACACGTTTCTGTAGAAACTCCTCAATATCCTTGCGTGCCAATGACCCCACCCGTTTGAGTGCCGAACCCGCCTTACCGATAATGATACCTTTCTGACTATCCCGCTCACAATATATAATAGCGGAAATACGGATGATATCCTCCTCTTCGATGAACGACTCCACTTCTACCTCGACGGAATACGGAATCTCTTTGTCGTAGTTGAGTAAGATCTTCTCGCGGATGATCTCGTTGACAAAGAACCGCTCTGACTTATCGGTCAGTTGATCCTTCGGGAAGAAAGCCGGTCCTTCCGGTAATGCCTCTTTGATGGCGTCAAACAGTTGAGCCACGCCGAACCGCTCTTGTGCCGAGATAGGGAAGATCTCCGCTTCGGGCAGTTGGGTATGCCAAAACTCAACCAGATTCTCCAGCGTCTCTTGGGTCGTGAGGTCGATCTTATTTATAATAAGGAATACGCGCGTACCAGATGCCGCCATGCGTTTCACTTTCTCCAGAAAGTCCGCATTGCGTTCCGTGTTATCCTGCACCTCGGTGACGTAGAGCAATACATCGGCATCGACTAACGCCGAACGGGAAAACTCCAACATCTGTCGCTGGAGTTGATAGTTCGGCGAAAGGACTCCCGGTGTATCCGAATAGACCATCTGAAAGTCCTCGCCGTTGACGATACCCATGATACGATGGCGGGTGGTTTGCGCCTTCGATGTGATAATCGAAAGGCGCTCGCCCACCAACGCATTCATGAGTGTCGATTTGCCTACGTTGGGGTTACCGACGATATTTACAAATCCGGAACGATGCATATTAATAGCCAGCCGGTGTTATAGCATCAATCAGTTCTTGCGTGTCGTTGAACAGTTTAGCCGGTGATACTTTGGTTACCTTGCAACCCATTTTTGCTTCGATTTCTTTGAGGTTGATCTTCTTCGGATCACCCATGAGAACGATGGTCATCGGTTTACCCTTGATGTTCTGCTCATAGAAGGCTTGGATGTCTTCAATGGTCAGTGCATCGATAGCAGCTGCATTGATACGTGCGGGATCGTCCAGATAACCAAGACGTTTCCAGTACTCAAAGGTCTGTGCTTTGCCACGCATGGACGGTTTCGCAGTCTGACCGGCCTGACGGAGGGCAGCACGCAGGGCTTCCATGTTGGTCGAGTCAACCGGCATGTCGTTGATGATATCCATGTATGCGCTGATAGCGTCTACGACCTTATCGCTCTGGGTTCCGATGTAACCGTAGAAGAAGCAATCCTTACCCGGGAGAGAAGCTGTTCTATCCACACCGTACGCGGTATAAGCCATCGAACGTTTCTCACGAATCTCGTACATAATGAGGCCAGTGAAACCGCCTGACATGTATTGGTTGAATGCGTCCGATTGTACATCCGAAGCGATGTCATACGGACGACCGTTGATGTAGAAATAGATGTCAGCTTGCTGTACGTTGCTGTTCGGCAAGAAGAGAACAGTCGGTTTGTCATACGTCTGACGCTCCTGGATGAACGGTGACTTGGATGCACGCATACCTTCGGTCAACGGCAGATCAGCTACGAGTTGCTCCTTGGTGAGCGTACCGCAGTAGAACACATCCAATGCATAGGTACGAGCCTGTGCAACGAGTGACTGCACTTTCGGCAGACCAAGTTGCCAGATATCTGCAAACGGCACTTCGTCCAAGTAAGAAGATTTCTTACCGTAGAGGGCATATTGCAGCAAAGCAGACTTCTGTACAGCAGTACGTTTCTGACGGCTAAAACGGCTAAAGAATACCGAACCCTTGATGTTATCCAACTGCTTCTGCTCGAGGTACGGCATGAGGAGCTGGCGCGTTACGAGGTTCATGATCTTCTCGTAGTTAGCCTCTTCACCGTTGATGGTGATATAGAAGTACGAGTCATCGCAGTCGTAACCTACATATGCGTGCAGGTCGTTGATCTGCTGGTCGAAATCTTTACCTTCCAGATTGGTTGCGCCCATGATACCGGCGTTCTCCATCAGCGCTGTAGCAAACGGGAGCAACGGCATCTCGTGCTCACCTACACCATAACGGAGGGTGAGCGAGAAGATATCATTCTTCGTGTTCGGCGTATAGTGCAGCGTTACGTTTTCAGCAATCGTCGAAACCTGTACATCATTGAAATTGTTAAAGGTACGTGCGATCTGCTCGTGCGGCAACTGCTTGAACGCCTTAGCGTACGGAGTCTCTTCATGCGACGGTTCTACCGGTTTGATGTTGGGTTTGGGCAGCGGGTTGGCTTTCCAAGTCTTGGTAGCCTCGTCGAAGGAGATAGTCATGTAGGGAGCATCAAAATATTTCTTTGCTACGCGTACGATCTCCTCTTTGGTGAGTTTTTGGATTTTCTCGTTTGCCGTAAAGATATCTTCAATCGGTTTACCGTAGGTAAAGGCATCAACGAGCGCACTCATCTTGTACGACGGAGACTCTTCCTGCCATTTCTCCGATTGGTCATAGAGGCTCTTGACAGACGCAATGAGTTCGTCGGATATCTCGCCTTTCTTGATCTTGTCCACCTCGCGCATGATAATGGATTTGGTCTGCGCGTCGGATTCGAACATCTGCTGGTTAGCATCGTAGTACGGCACAGCCTCAACGATGATACGACCGGTGTTACGCATTGAATACGGATAAACGCCCGCGCTGGTTACGTCACCTTTGGTCTCCACTTTGTCGAGCAGACCTACATGTCCGTTGGACAGGAGTGCGCAAACGAACTCCAGCACATCCTGATCGGGATCGCCTTCTTTGACACCGTTATAAACGAGGAACAACTCGGGGTTGTAACCCAGGTTATAGTGCTTAGTGGGGTTGCCTGCGAAGGATACTTCCGGATAGGAAGGACGAGCCGGCAACTCTTTGGGTTGCAGACGAGAGAAAGTCTCCTGAATCATCGGTTTTGCCTTCTCGGTATCAAAGTCACCGACGATGATCAGCGCCATGTTATTAGGCACATACCACGTGTTGTAGAACTCAATGAGTTTGGACAGACGCGGGTTCTTAAGGTGCTCGGGCAGACCAATCACGTCACGCTCGTACGGGCAGCCTTTAAACATATCCTTCATCAGCTGTTTCTGAGCCTGCGACGACGGGTCGTTAGCGTACATGTTGTACTCCTCGAACACGTTCTCCAACTCTGCTTGGAATGTACGGAAGACAGGATTGATAAGACGGTCCGAGAAGATCGTCAACCAACGGTACATCTCAGCAGCAGGGAACGAGTTGTGGTAAGCCGTGAGGTCATACGAGGTGTATGCGTTCACGCCTTCCGCTCCGATGAGGTCGAGGAGCACGAAGAAGTCCTCGAGGGACGAGATCTTCGCCTGACGCATAGAAGCCTCGTTGATCTGCGTAGCCAGTTGTTCACGTACCTTCGGATCGGTTGCCTCGCTATACTGATCATAGAGAGCAATGATCGAATCGTAGATCGGTTTCTCTTTTTCCCAATCGAGGGCACCGATTTTCTGCGTACCCTTGAAGAGCATATGCTCCAAGTAGTGAGCAAGTCCTGTGTACTCAGCGGGTTCATCCACTGCACCTGCGCGAACAACTACGTATCCGGTTACATCCGGAGCATCGTGGTCTTCCCACAACATGACAGTGAGACCGTTGTCTAACTTGTACTCAGTCAGTCCCTCCCGGGTAAGGGCTGAGCTCATGGCGATGCTGCCTATCAGCAGCAGAGCGCTAAGTAGAAATTTTTTCATTGTTGTTAATTATTTTGGTTATTTTAGTTTTCGAGATCACGAGATCACGAGGTTACCATTCTAATAGTACTTTTCCGCATTGACCGCTGACCATAACGTCGAAGCCTTTCTGGAAGTCATCGAACTTAAAGCGGTGCGTGATGACCGGACTAAGATCGAGGCCGCCAAGCAGCATCTGTTCCATCTGATACCAGGTCTCCCACATACGGCGACCAGTGATACCCTTGATCGTCAGGGCATTGAAGATGACATCCGACCAGTTGACCTGCGTGTCCGAAGGCAAGATACCCAGTTGGGCAATGTTGGCGCCTTTGTACATATGAGCGATCATGTCGTTGAAGGCTGCAGGCGCACCCGACATCTCCAGACCTACATCAAAACCTCTGATACCGAGTTGCTGCATTGCGCCCTCTATCGTCTCACCTTTGGAACCGTCCACGGTAAGCGTCGCACCCATCTTCTTGGCTATTTCCAAACGAAGCGGGTTAATATCCGTCACTACAATATGTTTCGCGCCCGCATAACGACAAATACCTGCCGCCATCGTGCCGATCAGACCTGCTCCTGTGATCAGTACATCTTCGCCTAAGAGCGGGAAGGCAAGCGCTGTATGGGTTGCGTTACCGAACGGATCCATGATGGCAGCGAAGTCGTCGGGGATCTCATCGCGCAACTTAACGACGTTCGATTCAGGAATCGTGACATACTCGGCAAAACAACCGTCTTTACCCATAATACCTACCGATATTGTGTTCTCGCACACATGCCCCATGCCTCGACGGCAATTACGGCAATGACCGCAGGTGATATGACCTTCAGCCGTCACGCGCTCACCTACTTTGAAGTTCTTCACGCCGACGCCTACCCATGCCACTTCGCCCACGAACTCATGCCCCATCGTGTAAGGCGGTTTGCAGTGTGCCTGAGACCAAGCGTCCCATTTGTACATGTGCAAGTCCGTACCGCAGATAGCGGCTTTCTTCACCTTGATGAGCACGTCATTGACTCCCACTTCGGGCATCGGAACGTCTTCCATCCAGATGCCAGGCTCGGGAAATCTCTTAACAAGAGCTTTCATAATTGACGATTTACAAATTTACGATTTACGATTTATTGACGATTTTGTTTAATTGACGATTTTCTGAGAACAATTGTACAATCTTTTTCAATCGTAAATCAATCGTACCTCGTCAATCGTCCAATTGTCAATTATTTCAATACAGCAAGTTTCGTGCCAATTTTCGTAAAGGCAGCGATACACTTATCCAATTGTTCGCGTGTATGGGCGGCAGAAACCTGTACGCGGATACGCGCCTGACCTTTCGGAACAACCGGATAATAGAAGCCGGTAACATAGATGCCTTCCTTCTGCAATTCGGCAGCAAACACCTGACTCAATTTCGCATCGTACAGCATGACCGCACAGATAGCGGACTGCGTCGGTTTGATATCGAAACCGGCTGCTTTCATCTTTTCGACAAAGTAAGCGGTGTTCTCGTGCAGACGGTCTTGCAGTTCGTTAGAGCGGGTCAGGATCTCGAAAGTCTTGATACCAGCGGCTGCAATCATCGGCGGGATCGAATTCGAGAAGAGATACGGACGGCTACGTTGACGCAGCAAGTCAATGATCTCTTTCTTACCGGTTGTGAATCCACCTACCGAGCCGCCAAATGCCTTACCGAGCGTACCGGTGATGATCTCCACTTTACCGCGCATGTTATAGAGTTCGGTCACGCCATGTCCGGTCTTACCTACTACACCGGCCGAGTGACTCTCATCGACCATGACGAGTGCATTGTATTTCTGTGCCAGTTCGTAGATCTTATCCAACGGACATACGTTTCCGTCCATCGAGAAGACACCGTCGGTTGCAATGATACGGAAGCGTTGTGCCTGTGCTTTCTTGAGTTGCTCTTCCAGATCCGCCATGTCGCCGTTTGCATAACGATAACGAACGGCTTTGCACAGACGTACGCCGTCGATGATTGAAGCGTGGTTGAGGGCATCAGAGATGATCGCATCCTCTTCGGTCAATAACGGTTCGAAAAGTCCACCGTTCGCATCGAAACATGCAGCATAGAGGATCGTATCTTCCGTGCCGAAGAAATCCGAGATCACACGCTCAAGCTGCTTATGCGTATCTTGCGTACCGCAGATAAAACGTACGGACGCCATTCCGTATCCGCGTGCGTCCATGCGGTCTTTGGCTGCCTGAATCAGTTCAGCATTGTCCGCCAAACCAAGGTAGTTGTTCGCACAGAAATTGATTACTTCCTGTCCGCCTTCGACAGCGATACCCGAACTCTGCGGCGTGATGATCACGCGTTCGTTCTTATATAAACCTGCCTCCTTGATCTCATTCAAGGTAGCTTGCAGATGTTTCTGAAAATCCTGATACATAATTTCTCAAATTATACCCTGCTCAAGCATTGCGGTTGCAACCTTCATAAATCCGGCGATGTTGGCGCCTTTGACGTAGTCGATCGTGCCGTCGGGCTGTGTACCGTAACGAACACACTGCTCGTGAATGGACTCCATGATATGATGCAGGCGCTCATCGACTTCAGCGGCTTTCCAGCTGAGGTGCTCTGCGTTCTGCGTCATCTCGAGGCCCGACGTAGCGACACCACCTGCGTTCACCGCCTTACCCGGCGCAAAGAGGACGCCGTTATGTTGGAAATAATGGATAGCGCCCGGCTGGCAGCCCATGTTACTTACCTCGCAGCAGCACCAACAACCATTTGCTTTCAACTCCTTCGCATCGTCTTCGGAGAGTTCATTCTGGAAGGCACACGGCAATGCGATGTCGCACGGGATAGACCATGCTTTCTTACCCTCTGTGAAGACGCATTGACCCGGGAACTTATCCGCCATGTCTTGCACTTTATTGCGGTTGGATGCACGCATAACGAGCATGTAATCAATCATTTCCTTGGTGATACCATCCTTGATAGCTACCACACCGTCCGGACCGGAGATAGCAACCACCTTTGCACCTAACTCAACGGCCTTGGTAGCAGCACCCCAAGCCACGTTACCGAAACCGGAGATAGCCACTTTCTTCCCCTTGATATCCTTTCCGGCCTTATCGAGCAGGTGTTGCGTGAAATACAAGGCACCGAAACCGGTTGCTTCCGGACGAAGGATGGAGCCACCCCATGTCATACCTTTTCCGGTGAGGACACCTGTATGATATTCGCGCGCAAGCTTCTGGTACATACCGTTGAGGAAACCGATCTCACGACCGCCGACACCTACGTCACCTGCCGGAATATCCTGATCCGGACCGATGCAACGCCAGAGTTCGAGCATAAAGGCCTGACAGAAACGCATAATCTCCGCGTCGGACTTACCTACCGGGTCAAAATCCGAACCGCCCTTGGCTCCACCCATCGGCAGGGTCGTCAGTGCATTTTTGAAAGTCTGCTCAAAGCCCAAGAACTTCAACATCGACGGTGTAACGGCACGGTGGAAACGAAGACCACCTTTGTACGGGCCAATAGCCGAGTTAAACTGCACACGATAGCCGAGGTTCGTCTGTACCTCACCTTGGTCATCTATCCACGTCACACGGAACGTAAAGATACGATCCGGCTCGACCATGCGCTCCACGATCTTTGCCGCCTCAAACTCGGGGTGCTGATTATACACCTCTTCAATCGACTCCAATACTTCCTGAACCGCCTGCAGGTACTCTGCTTCCCCCGGGTGTTTCGCAGCTAACTGCGACATGATAGTTTGTACTTTCATAATGTTTTGTGTTTTTCAATTAGTATGTTAAATCAATTTTGCCCGCAAAATTACAAAAAAAAAATGACATACGCAAGCGCGCACGTCACTTTTTTGTAAAAAAAGTTATTTTTACCTTAATTTCCGGCTGAAACACCACCTCCGCCGCCAAGACGGTTCAGTTCATCCAGATCGCCGACTTTACGGTTTTTATGTTGCTGATACTGACCGAACATCCAGGTCACGGATAGCATCACACGCTGCTGGCGGACCGTGTTTTTAGACCAACTGCTATAACCGGGTGCTTGTCCAAGATCTTCTTCATGGAAGGAGAGCGAACGCGCCAAATCCTGTACATTCAAGTTAAAGATCAAGCCCTTGGCCATATACATCTTTCGAATGCCGAAACTAAGGAAAAAGGTACTGCCCTGCCTATTATATCCGGTGGCCATCGGCGAAGACCAGTTACCATCCAAGGTCATCGTCCAATCCTTCGGCAGATAGGCAGAGAGCGTACCGCCGGCATAACCGTAATGACTTCGGTTCTCATAAACGGGTTTGCCGTCAGCTTGCTTCTCGTAAGATTTGTTAATAAAATGTAACCAGCCGGCATTGACGGTGAGAGCAAGCCATGCGCCGTTCACCTTATGCTCGTCGTCGAATTTCGGCACAAGCGGCAGTTCGGTCAACGATATATTGCCGCCATGCGTGGTACACGTACCGAAATTGATCCATTGTGACCGTCCTATACCACTCGGCATAATGGTCACTTTGGAAGAGAACATATCCTGCGTGTGCGCAAAATTGAAGGTCACATTCAAATACTGCGTCCAGCTAAAATGCACTTCGACATCATTGTTAAACTCCGGTTTGAGGGTTGTATTTCCTTCCTGATAACTATAGGCATCGACATAGGTCTTGAAGGGGTTCAGCATCCAGTAATTCGGTCGTTTTATACGCCGCGTATAACTGGCGCTGACCGATATCGGTTGACCGAGTTTACCTAAGGGTTTACTCGTATAACCCACATAAGCTGTCGGGAAGGGATCAAAATAGGATTTACTGGTCAGCGAGTCTTTCTGCGCCTGTTTCCATAGACCCTTGCTATACGTATATTCGCCGCGGAGACCTAACTTAACCGACCAATGTTCGCCGAACTGTTTGCCGACGGAAATATAGGCAGCCGCTACATGTTCATCATAGATAAAATCGGAGATCGTTCGAGATTGCAGAATGTCGTTGATCGTTGAGTCGGTGGTCATCGAGTTATTCGTAGAAGACAGACCATACTTGACGCCGCACTCGATCATTCCCGTCTGCCAGAACTTGGTCTGAAAATCCAACTTCGCGCTATAGATATCGACGACCTGACGACTGCGGATATCGAGTCCCAGAGACGTATTGCCCAAATAGGGCTTGTCGTACCGCGTCCCCTGTTCGTTGGACGAAGTGTTGTTATAGCGGTTATAGTCCACATTGACCGTCAACTCCCGCTCCAGCGCCTCGTTGAAAGTATGGGTATAGTTGAGGTTCGCCGTGTGCTGCGGAGACTGCATTCGGTTCGTCGAACGGGTGATACTATTCGTCGTATCAGCAAGCGTTTTGTCAATCATATAGGCGCTATTACCGTCGGGCATAATGCGCTGATTGACATGCATATACGGTACTTGCAGAATAAAACCGAAAGTGTTGAGCGAGTCGATGTACCAATCGTTACCCACCTTGAGCATGTAATACTGAAAATCTATGTTGTAGTGCGAGTACGAATAGTTCTTGAACAGAGGTGTCTCGCGGTAACTTTCAAAATCGATATCATTATCTGAATAGACCTGCGTCAATTGTCCGAAAGTATACGTTTTTTCTCCCCGATAATTGAGCATAAGCGAGAACATTTCCTGACTCAGCCAGCGGTTGACGTCCGAGAAATACATGCCTCCATAACCGGCAGAAAGCATTCCGTTCAGACCGCGCATCATATTGCGCTTGGTCTTGATATTGATGATACCTCCTTGCCCGGAAGCGTCGTATTTGGCGGAGGGATTAGAGATGATCTCGATCTTCTCGATCGTGTTTCCGTCTGTTCCATCGAGCATCGCTTTGAGTTGCTGACCGCTGAGGTAAGAGGGTTTACCGTCCACATAGATCTCCACGGACTTACCGTTGACGGTTATATTGCCGTCCTTGTCAATACGCACACCGGGCGAACGACGAAGGATGTCGTTTCCGTTCGAACCTGCCGATAAGGGCGAAGCGCTCACGTTGACGACCAATTTGTCCATTTGTCGTTCAATAAGCGGTTTCTTGGCCTTCACCTCCAATTCTTTGAGTTGTTCAGTCTCTTCGCGCAAGACGAAGTCGGGCCCGCCGAAAGCGGTGTGATAGCCGATATAGGAGGCTTGGATTAAAAACCTCTCCCCAACCCTCCCCTCAAGGGAGGGAGATTCTATGCTGTATTTTCCCTGTTCATCGGTGATGGCTCCGGTGATCAGCGTAGAGTCTTGCGTTAAAACAGAAACGGTCACGAAGGGCATAGGTGCGCCTTTCGTATCCATTACTGAACCTTTGATGGTTTCTGCGGAAACGGCCGTAGCAAATAGCACAAATAAACCCAATAAAAACTTTCTCATTTTTTTGTTTGTTTTAAAATCCGGTGCAAAGGTACTGCTTTTGACGCAGATACACTATGAAAAAACGGACATTATGCTATTTAAAGTCATTTTTATGCAAAAAAGACCGAGAAATCTGCCGTTAAAGGAATGCCTAATATGCGGAAATGGCTTGGAGAAACACATCCCATCTGCTGAAACTCGAGTGCCATGTGGCTCAAATCGTAGTAACCGTGTTCAAGGGCGACGGACATCAAGTCTATATTGTTGCCGTTCGCAGCCTGCTGTTGCATGGATTGCAGGGCACGGTGGAAACGGCGCAAGCGAATGAACTGCTTGGGAGGAATACCGACATATGTGCGGAACACGCGCAGGAACTGCCGCTCGCCTAAACATGCTGCAGACGCCATTTCTGCGGCAGATATATTGCCTTTGACGGCGTCGCAAACGGCTATCACTTTCTGCAAACGCGTATAATGGATATCCTCTTTATGCGGAAGATGACCCAAAAAGAACGCATCTAACAACGGTGCGATATGTTCCGCTCTTTCGTTTTGTTTGAAAATCCGGTCTAACTGCATCAACCCTTCATCGCCGTATTGCTCCGCCGTCAACACTTTCCCCGATAATTGCTGGAGGTCAATACCTAAAAGAGCATGCATCCCTCCTGGTTCAAAATCCAATAACATCCCTTCGAACCAACCGCTTAAGGTCGTCATCGAGATGGACTGCTGGTACGCACCTACCAGCGTCAAACCGTCTGCCTTCACGCCGTTGATATCCACCGTCGTGTTGCGCATAAAAATCAAACTTCCGTAATTGGGAAGAAACGTCTGCACATGTTTCCCGTTCACGAAACGGGGGTCATCTTCAGGCGGCGTCATGGTGTCTGTCGAACCCTCTGCGCGCACGAACACGTAGCGCGTTATATAAGGTCTCAGCGACGGTGTCGGTGGTATAATTTGGAAAAACATTACTACCTCCTCAAATAAATATAGAATGTAGTACCTTTGGGCGATGTCTCGAACTCGATTCGTCCGCCCGAACCTTCAACAATATGCTTTGAGATAGCCAGACCAAGACCGTTACCGTTGGATTTTGTGGTGAAGTTCGGCTGGAAGATACGTGCCTGAATGTCCTCCGGAATGCCTGTTCCGTCGTCGGAGATAGAGATCTGCACTTCTCGCTCCGAATAAGCGGCATTGAGTACCACGATGATATCGGTCGGCGAAGCCTGCAGGGCATTCTTGATAATATTGACAAACACCTGACTAATCTGTTCATTATCAGCCAGTACCGTCACACCGGAGTCCGCGCCTACATAACGAACCGGGATCTGCTCATCATTCTCCCGTTGCAGGGTAATGACGTTCGATAGTTTCTCGGCAATATCCACTTCGGTCGTCACCACTTCGGGCTGTTTCGCCAGCGCCGAGAAGGACTGCGCGATATGGGCTAAGTTATCGATCTCCGCGATCAGCATTTTAGTCGTCTTGTCGAAGTACTCGTCAAAGCCGTCCGTGCCGCGCTTGAGTTGCAACTTTTGCACGGATAACTTCATAGGAGTCAACGGGTTATTGATCTCATGGGCTATCTGCCGCGCCATCGTGCGCCATGCACCTTCGCGTTCGGCACGAGCTAAATGCGCCGCACTCTCTTCCACCTGATCGACCAATATATTATACCGCTCTACCAACGCACCCAACTCATCGTGGTACGGATAGTTGATATGACTGTCGTGACCGCCTATCTCAAAGCGCCGCATCTTATCCGTCAGGATCGATATCGGTGCGGTCATCGACTTGGCAGCGGCAAACGAGAAAACAAGGGCTAAGATTAGCACGATGATATACGGCGGCAACAGGCGCGCCAACAACGCATCGACCTCCTCATTGCGCGTGCGCTCGCTCATGAAGTAAGGTATGGCGATATAGCCGATCGTCACAAACGAACCGTTATGGAAGGGGATATAAGATACCAAGTATGGGTGCGAACCGATATATTCGTAGCACAAGGTAGCATGCTCTTCGCTGAAGATCGCCTCCGGCGCCATGCGTTTCGACAAGACGCCGCTGTTAAAGAGCATCGGAGAGGACGAAGCGAGCAACTCACCATTCAGCCCATAGACATGGATATCCTGATTCATGTCGTACGCCAAGTCATGCAGGTCGATCGCCAGACCTTGCGCCTGATCGGTCGTCAAAGCGACATCCCAATAATAGAGCGACCGCAAGAAAGACTGAACATATTCCGATCGCATCTGCAAGTCATGCCGCTGATGCTGCTCGTTCGTGCGATGCACATAGCGGATCGACATAAAAAAGACATAGATAAACACCGCCAGAACAGGCGTCATCACGATATATAAGATACGCGTTGAGAGCCGCATGTTACGGATACCCTTATTCCAAATCAGACCGATAATACCGATGAGTATCACCAAACCAAATAGAACATGGCAAAGGTAGAAATAGAGCCGTGATTTGGCGTAGGTTCTGGTATCCGATTCGATAAGTTGGCGGAAGGAGAACGTCTGCGAACTCAGCGTCTTCTCATCGATATATTCCTGCGGTTCGAGGTACTGTACCGGCAACACAGTCAGCACATTGTAGATACCGGCCTTTGACCACCGTGCCATGGTTTTCGCATTCGCAAAACTCAACTCACGCCATGTATCATAAGACGACAGATAAACAGCACCCGAGGCCAGCCGGTTCGACGACCAATAGACCATCTGCCGCGCATCGAAGACATAGAAGAACACCTCGTCCTTCCCCTCCGCAAGCGCACGGATACTATCCAGCGGCGCATTGTGCATCAAGGCCTCACACAGCACAGCCGTCTGCTTCTCCGCCTCCACCTGCCGTTTACTCAACGCCTTCTCTTCTGCCCCACTCCGACAGGCCATCATCATCCCCGCCAGCACGATAAATCCTATGAATCGAAAATATTTACTCATTCCGCCTGCAAAGGTACAACAAATATTTGAGATATGCAAGGATTTAAGGTTTTTTTTTCCGCCTTTGCGCCTAGTGTGGCTCGGAATCCTATCTTCTTTGTTATGTGCGCGGGAAGTCATACCCGCGTTTTTTTTCCATTTCAGGGCAATATAATTGCCAGCTATTATACCGTCTATGCGCGCACATTCATGTGCGCATTTCTCATCCCGCTTCTTTAGTGTGGGCTCGGGCATAGGCAGATTAGCCCCTCGCTGTCATATCTCCACGATATGACATTCCTGGCTTGCGGAGCGTGCGGTATTCTCTCTTGTATCCGCTCAAGCTTGGCGGATAGACAATACCGCCCTGCCCGCTCCGCAACCCCCGCGCTGGATGTGCCATCGGTATGTGCTATCCGCAACGCAACCCACCTTCGTCAGTTTCCAGAAGTTATCGTGCCCTTGTGGCTAAGAAATTTCATTCTGGACACAAAAAGAAAGGCGGTGGCATCTCTGCCTCCGCCTATCTCCGTCTATTTCAGGTGGATTGTATCCACCGCTTATCACCTCACCTCTTGTCCTTGTAAGGTATATACCTTCTCTCCGCGGAGGATGAGGATTTGACCGGCACGCAGACTTTTTGCTGCAGTTATGAATGATAAAGAATAATCCTTTTTCATATCGTGTTTTATTTATTTGCTGCTTTTTCGCCGGTTACAATCTCTGCACAACATTTGGCAGTTATCCGGCGTAGTATGTCCGCCTTGCGACCACGGCGTAATATGGTCGGCTTCCATTTCTTCGATCTCAAAATGTTTGCCACAAATAGGGCAGATTCCTTTCTGCTTTTCGTATTGACGGCGCTTGGTGTTTCCGTCGAAAGCACGGATCTGTAGGTGCCGCTCATCCGCGTCAAAGACGTACCAATAAATGCCTTTCTGATTGCCAACATCGGAGTCTTGAATCAAGTCGGAAATGCGTTGCTCCATTTCCTCAATATTGATGTGTTCGGAGCCATATTTATTGTAAATAGCGCCCCAGTCCACACCTTTCATCACAGAGCGGTATTTGAATTTGGCTTGTACCCAGTTGATGACTTGTTGGAAATAGAGCCAAAGAGCCGTAGCATCGGAGTCTTTGATAGAATGTTCCGCCATGTATTGCTCAATCTGTCCGCCGCTGATCCAGTCGAGTACGGTTTCCAAATAATCCTGCTGAATAGGCGAACCTGTGAGATATTTATTGCCCATGAGGTACGCACCGCAGTTGGATTTGGAGAAATAGCGTTTGGCGTCACTTAGCCACGGCGAAGCATACACGGCGTTCAGCAGTTCCTGGTTCGTCAGTTTCTTGCCGGCTATATTAATGGTCTTGAACCATTTCAGTTTCTCTTTGTCTGTTCCGGTACAGCGGTAGATATAGAGTTCGTAATTGAGAATCTGCTCTTTTTCCTCTTTTGTCAGATTGTCAAAGTAACGGAACATATGCGCAAAGTCACCATTCACGTATTGGCATATAGAAACCGTACGTTGCTGACCGTCAATAATCTCAAAAGTACCATCATCGTTAACCGACCAATACATCACATTGAGCGGAAAATCCTGTGTAATAGTGTCAATTACAGCATCGCGCTCTTTGTCGTTGTAGACAAACTCGCGCTGAAATGGCGGACGCACGTCCAGGTTTCCTCCATAGGCTTTTACTCCTGCTTCTTGATTGTCCACATAGCCTTCTGTCAACTCGCGAACGGTAATTTTGTGTAATTCTATCTTCATGGCTTTCTATTTTTTGCGACGGATAAATATACGGGTATATACGGCTTTCCCATTAAGAACGGCAGCTCCTAAACCTCCTCCATATTTTATAGTTGGATTAAACTTAAGTTCTTCCAATATTTCTTTTGGAGCATTTGCGTACGTATTTCCACTCGCCTGCCAAATAATCTCAAATTGGTCTGGATTGTATTTGTCCAAGAAGGTAATTGGCACACCCATAACTCCATCGTAGTCACAAGGAATGTCACTTGATTTATCAACATTTATTGCCTCATAATTATCATATTTTGGATATTCTTCAGGAGTAAAATGTTTATATAAGACCAGATCTTCATGACGTTGAGGGTAGTCCAAATTAGTAAACCATCTAACACCTTTAACACGAATATATTTTATACCATTCTCATCAACTCTATATCCTGCGGCATTAAGCGGGTAAGAATCAGGAACTCTAAATTCTCTATCCCCACTATGAATACTGGCACCCATCCATATAATATTGTCTCTTACTAAAGGAAATGTATCCTTTGTAACAATGGTATTTACATTTACAATAATAAGAAAATTCTTCTTGTATTCAACTAATTGTGCTAAATATTCACGAAACAGAGAAAATGGCGGATTTGTAACTACGATATCGGCTTCTTTTAGTAAATCGATACACTCCTGAGAACGAAAATCGCCATTTCCTTTGAGTATAGAAATAACATTCTTATCATTCTGCATGAGGTACTTTACATCAGCAAGATTAATTGCGCCATCTCCATTTACATCGGTAACTTCAGTTATTTCTACTTTATAAGCAATCTTCTTGGGGTCATCTACTGTATCGCCAAAATCCAATAACAACTCATTGCCGGAAACAGGAGAACCATTATAACAAGTAGCAATCAGTTTTTTCAAACCGAGTGCGTTAAAGTTCAAGGCAAAGTACTTGAAGAAATTACTTTCGTACGGGTCGTCACAATTACATAACACCACTTTTCCTTGAAAGTGTTGCTTGTAATACTTTACTTCTTTTTCAATATCCACCAATTGAGTGTAGAACTCATCTTTTTTGGCCTTGCCGGCTGCATGCAAATCTGCGTTTCCTGCCATAGATTGATAGTTGTTTTGTGCAAAACTATCAATCCACCAACAGGCACAAAAAAGTGTGAACCTCTATTCGCGTTCACGAAGGAGCCTAGGAAGAACCTCCGCCTATACTCAATAGAAAGTCCACACAAAATATGAACTTTATTTGAGTATAGATGGAATGTCCCATTGTAGGCACATTCGTGAAGCATTTACCCGTTTCGTTGAGAAATCAGTTTCCTAGGCTTTTTTCTTTTCGAACGCGAAATAATAGTCTGCTTATTATTTTAATATTTTGTCAGCGCAACGCTTTGCGCTCATTATTGTCTTTTCCTCAAAGTGGTCATATTCGACCACTTTTTAATTATGCCGTATTCGCCATAATTAGTAGTAGGTCCTTCTGTTTAACGTCTAAGACCTGACGGCCGCATTTCCGCTCGCGGCAAAGCGATGGTTTAGAGTGCTACAGAATATGGATCTACATAAAGCACTTCACCGTTCTCACTAAAAATGAGCGGTTGGTTGTCACGACGATGTTGTTCAACAAGTTTACGATGGCTTTGTTGCAGGCCAATACTCAACATGGCCTCTAATTCACGTTCACTCATATCTTCAGTAATAATTGATTCCACATCTTTTCCTCTACAATATCCATAGTGGAGGCTTTCTTTCTTGCAACTAGTTGTGCAGGTGATTTGATATTATTATACACCAACACGCTATCACAGATAGGCATATACAAATTCAGCAAATTATATATTCCTCGTTTAAAACGGCGGCGGATATCCTCTTCGGGGATATTATGTCCTCCGTTGCTGACACGTTGTGCCACACGCAGAATAGCTTGTTCCTCATTCTCCAAAAAGAAGAAAATAAGGTGCACCTTGTATCCTAACTCCTGAGCGCGATGTACCAATTGTACATATGAACGCGTCGCCAGAGTCGTTTCTATTGCAAAATCAACCTTCTGCGGCAATAACTCGTCAATGCGTTGTAGCATAATTCTTCCTGCTTGAAAAGAAACCGTTTCCGGCGCAAAAGGCGATAAACCACGAGCGATCTCATCGGCATTGACAAAGTTCGGACAATGCAAAATGTCAGGAAGCAGATTGAACGAGGCGGTTGTTTTTCCCGCGCCATTTGGACCTGCAATGATATATAAATTAGGACTTTGCATTTTCTATTTCCGATTTTGCGCTGCAAAATTACAACAAATATTTGAAATACACAAGGATTTAACGATAAAAATCGAATTTATTTGAGTTTTTAGCGGGAAATACTTGTTATTTGCACTAATGTGCGACTGTACTTTCGAAGGGTCCCTTTTGATGTGACCCCAAAAAGTTGGACGGATTATTAAATCTATTTTATTTGAGAT
>CAMUYI010000013.1 GCA_947164985.1 uncultured Bacteroidales bacterium
ATTTAGGTTCTCAGTTTCGTACGCTCAACACGTATGTAACCAAAGCCGTTTCGGACAAGCGTCGGCTTCCTATTCTTACCAAGACGCCGCGCCAACCCGAAGTAGGAAAAGAAGGACAGATTGCAGAGGTGCTTAAGGTAGGTGACCCTATTCTGGTGCAGGTTTCCAAAGAACCGATCAATACCAAGGGCCCGCGCCTGACCGCCGAGATCTCCATTGCAGGACGTAACATCGTCCTCATCCCCTTCTCCGACGGCGTTATGGTTTCGCAGAAGATTAAACGGGAGGCAGAACGCCAACGTTTGAAACAATTGATGCTATCCATCAAGCCTGCGGGTTTCGGAATCATCATTCGTACAGTTGCTGAAGACAAACGTGCCGCAGAGTTAGACAACGAGTTACGCTTATTGCTCGACCGCTGGACGCAAACAATCAAAACACTCCAGACCAAAGAGCCTGTCAGCCTCGTCAGCGAAGAGATGGGACGTACCCTCGGTATTATCCGAGATGTACTCAGTCCGGATTTCACAACGATCCAGATCAATGACATGGATATCTACGAAGAGGTTCGTCATTATCTGTCCCTCATCGCGCCGGAGAGCACGAAGATCGTCAAACTCTACAAAGGTACACAGCCTATTTTTGACCATTTTGACATTACCCGTCAGATGAAGACGGGACTCGGTAGAACGGTCGGTTTCAAACATGGGGGATACCTCATCATAGATAAAACCGAAGCCCTGTTCTCTATTGATGTCAATTCGGGCAGTAAGAAACTATTCGAGGACCAAGAGCAGAATGCCTTCCAGTTTAATATGCTGGCGGCCGACGAGTTGGTGCACCAACTTCGTCTGCGCGATATAGGCGGAATCATCATTGTCGATTTCATCGATATGGATGATAAAGACCATCAGCAACAGTTGTACGACTATGTGCGGAAGTTGATGGACCGCGATCGCGCCAAACATAATGTGTTGCCGCTCAGTAAGTTCGGCCTGATGCAGATCACACGCCAGCGCGTTCGACCTGCCGTCGAAATGCAAGTGGAAGAAGTGTGCCCGACCTGCGGAGGAAAAGGAAAGATCCAATCGTCCATCCTCTTTACCGACCAGATCGTCGAGCAGATAGAGCACGAAGTGGAGCAACATGGACGAGGAATCCAACTTCATCTACATCCTTATATTTACGCGTACGTCACGCGTGGATGGCTGAAGTCCCTCGCTCATCAATGGCATCGTAAATACGGCATCAGAGTAGTAGAAAATCAATCACTCGGAATGCTTGAAACTCGATTTATTGCAGAAAAGTGAGATCATCCTCGGCCACAGCGCCGGGGATGTATCTTTTTAATACACGTGCTACACCCGTCGTCCAGTTGTTGATCGAATCGCTATCCATCTGCAGACCACTGATCATATGAACCACCTGATCGATCGGCATGCCGTAACGGAGTACGCCGGAGATCAAACGGGCATAGTTCCAGAACTCGCGGTCGAACTTATAACTCAGTCCTTCTACCGTCGTCTTGAAGCCTCTTGTGTTCACGAATTGAAAATCGTACCGCTTGCTGCCGTCTTCTTGCACTACCTTGATGATTTTGCCTTTCGTCACGCTCTTCGGCAACGCGATACCCATCTCGTCGTCGGCCAGACCCGTAAAGATCTCGTAAGGACGCCCGTCCTTCAGACCCACAAATGCAATCCATTTATCTTTCTGATTCTGAAAGCGCACCACATCCGCCTCCAACTCTGTCGGACGTTTTAATAAGGTTGAACCATCTTGAATCTCCATAATTCTTAATTTGAATTTTTAATTTAAAACCGAGATCTTCGCCGAACAACTCGTCTCGCCGGCTTCGTTCTTCTGCTGGTATTGCACGCCGTCTTCCGTCACCAGATAATACGTCTGCAACGTCTCGCCCAGCATAGCCTCTTTGCTGTAATTGATATCGAGCCGCACTTTCTTGCCGTAATAATCCGGCAGATACGCGTCGGTCATGGCTTGCAGGTACCGACAACTGTTGCAATGTCCGTTATAGTCGATATCCGAATAAACGACTTTATGCGGCGCACAACCCGTCGGTTCAGGAATCGTCGTCATTCGTACACGCTGCATATCCAGCACTTCGCCGTCCACGCAGCCCTCAAAGATCGGGTCGTCGAAGATATTGACGATCTCGCGTTTGACCAGATCCAGTACCGCCCACACACTCTTGCATTGACCGATCAACTTCTCTCCGCTATAGATCCGGAAATCACGCGTACTGAGCATATGTGCATTACCCTCTATCCAGGTCTCAATACGTATTTTCTCGCAATGCGTCGGCATCTCGTACATCTCCACCGACAGCCGCGTCAGGATCCATGTTACACCTCTCGGATGCAGCACTTTAATACCGAATCCCAACTCATCGGCAACCGTTCCGGCTACCTCCAGCAGGTAGTTCTCCAAGTTGAAGAGACGGATTTTCTTCTCTCCGTCCACCTCCTGATACTTGATCTCGAAATCGTAAGAGTATTTCATTCCTTTAACCATCTATCAAGCCATCCTCTAAACTCTCTCTGCCACAGAATACCGTTTTGTGGTTTGAGTACCCAGTGGTTCTCATCCGGGAAGATCAACAACTCTGCCGGTACGCCGCGCATCTTAGCCGCATCAAAAGCAGCCATGGCTTGATTCGCCAAGATTCGGTAGTCTTTCTCTCCGTGGATACACAGAATAGGCGTGTCCCATTTATCGACGAACTTATGCGGGCTGTTGGCAAACGTACGTTGTGCAACCGCATTGTCCTTCTCCCAATACGCGCCGCCCATATCCCAGTTGGCGAACCATTTCTCCTCGGTCTCCAGGTATTGCATCTCCAGGTTGAAGATACCGTCGTGCGCAATGAAGGCCTTGAATCGTCCATCATGGTGTCCGGCAATCCAATAGACGCTGAAACCGCCAAACGAAGCGCCTACACATCCTAAATGGTCTTTGTCCACGTACGGTTCGTTGCAGAACTCGTCAATCGCCGTGAAATAATCCTTCATACATTGACCTCCGTAATCGCCGCTGATCTGCTCGTTCCATGCTAAACCAAAGCCCGGCAGACCACGTCTGTTCGGCGCCACAATGATATAATCGCCGGCAGACATCATCATAAAGTTCCATCTAAACGACCAGAATTGACTCACCGGACTCTGTGGACCGCCTTCGCAATACAAGATCGTTGGGTATTTCTTATTCGGATCGAAATGCGGCGGATAAATGATCCAGGTCAGCATATCTTTTCCGTCTGTCGTCTTCTGCCATCTGGGAACAACTGTCGAGCGCTCGATCTGATTGTATATATTATCGTTCTCGTGGGTCAACTGGGGCAGTAACTGATTGTAAGTATCAAACGGTTGGTCGTAATAAACCTCGGTATGTGCCATTTTCTCGCTGTCCTTATGCAACCACTCTCGTATATCTAACTTGTAAATCTCATTGGCTTGTCGCATCGAGTGACCCAGCAGATAGGCCTGATAATCTTGCACATCGCCGAGCCCCAGATCCCACTGACCATCGGTTAGTTTGCTCGTCCAACCATCCAAAGTCACACGATAGAGTTGGGTCGTGGCGTGCCAACAAGCGGTGAAGACCAGACTCGTGTCATCTAACCATGCGTACTCATCCACGTTCGTATCCATGATTCGACTCAGGAATTTCTTCTCCCCGGTCTCGAAATCCAACACCATCAAGCGGTTCTCATCGCTCTCATAGCCGTCCCGCGCCATCGATTGCCAAGCGATATGCTTACCGTCCGGCGAATAAGAGGGATTCGTGTCGTAGCCCTTATTGTCGGAGGTGATATTCTTGTGCGCACGCGTACGTATATCAAATAGGTATATATCGCTGTTGGTCGAAATGGCGTAGTCGAGTCCCGTTTTCTTGCGGCAGGTATAAGCGATCTCCTCGTTGTTCGGGTTCCATGCCAACTGCTCGATTCCGCCGAAAGGCTTCATCGGGCTCTCAAAAGCCGTTCCTTCGAGGATATTGAATCCTTCGCCTAACTTGGCAGATTTCATCCGTTCGCCCTCGCCGTAATACTCCGTCTGCAGCTCATAGACAAAGGGCTGCGGCGCAGTCTCCGTCCATTCGTCCCAGTGTTTGTACATCAGATCCTCGTGCATGTGACCCGTAGCTAAGGGCAGATCAGGATACTTGTCCGCGGTAGTGGGAACGGTCTTTACTTGCTTGACGAGAATGATCTTGTCGCGCATAGGGGAGAGTAGGAAACCTTCGATCTCGTCAGCGCCTTCTACCTCCACTTCCTCTTTGTCGTGGCGGATATACAGTTTGCCGCCTTTGAGGTACGCTAATGCACCGCTGTTACCAAACCATGCCGGCTCAGAACCTACAAATTCATCGCAGACCTGCATGTTCTCGAACGGGTTGCAAATCCGGATCCAAGTCGTACTCCGGTTCTCCTCTACGGAATAATAACTCACGGTGTACGCGAGCAAACCCGTCTCGATATCGCTTTTCACACTACCGATGCGACCCATCGCCCATAATCCTTCCGGCGTCAGACGACCGCCTTCAATCGTGATCTGCGGCTTCGTGATAGGAGCCTTACCTTCTTCTGCTTTTTGGCAACTCGCGCCAACCAACGCCATCAATGCCATAATAAAAACATGTATTTTTTTCATATTCGTTCAAAAAATCGTGCAAATTTACAGTTTTTTTTGCATATATGCAAGAATTTGAAAAAATTAATCGTATTTACTTGTGTAAATAGAATTTTTTTAGTAATTTTGCACCACAAAATCAAAAATAACATGAAAATACAATTCTTAGGTGCCACACGTGAGGTGACGGGTAGCAAGCATCTGATCACAACCGATTCGGGTCACACCATCCTGCTGGACTGCGGTATGTACCAAGGTAAAGGCATGGAGACAGACGCAGATAACAGGGACCTGGGCTTCGATCCGGCTACGCTTGATTGCGTTGTGCTTAGCCATGCGCATATCGACCATTCGGGCCTTATCCCCTATATCGTGAAGATGGGTTTTAAAGGCGATATCTACTGTACGCCCGCTACGCGGGACCTCTGTGCACTGATGCTGACCGATACCGCTTTCATCCAGGAGCAGGATGTGCGCACCTATAATAAGAAGATCGACAAACAGCACCCTCATAAGGAGAAAGGCAAGACCTATAAGATCGAACCCCTTTATACCCAGAACGATGTCAACCGCGCCATGCGCCAATTTGTGACCTATAGTTACGACCGTCGTTTCCGGCTCTTTGACGATGTGCTGCTTACCTTCACCAACTCCGGTCATATGCTGGGCGGAGCTATCTGCAGTCTCGAGATCTATGAGGAAGAGGAGGGAAAGAAACGTTGGAAACGTGTCACTTATACAGGTGACATAGGACGTCTGCATAGTCATATTCTGCCTCCTCCACAACTCTTCCCACAATGCGATTACCTCATCTGCGAATCGACTTACGGAGACCGCATCCACGATGAACAACTCGTCACGGAAGAGCAACTGCTCGGTGTGGTCGAAGATACCTGCGTATATCGCAAAGGCCAACTGCTCATCCCCTCTTTCTCTGTCGGTCGTACCCAGGAGATCGTCTATGTACTCAATCAACTCTATAACGACGGCCGCTTGCCCCATATACCGGTCTATGTGGACTCGCCTATGAGTACGAATGCAACGCAGATCTTCCGCATGTACCCCGATGAACTATCTGACGAAGTGCAGGACACTCTTCGTTTCGATGCCGATCCCTTTGGCTTTAATACCTTGCGTTATATCACCGACATCCGCGAGTCCAAGGCACTCAATCATAAGGAAGAACCCTGTATCATTATCTCCGCGTCAGGCATGTTGGAGGCAGGACGAATCAAACACCATGTAGCCAACCATATCTCCGATCCGCGCTGCACGATCTTGATCGTCGGTTATTGTTCGCCGACCACCCTCGGTGCACGGATCCAGGAGCCTGGTCTGCAGTGGATCTCTATCTTCGGACTCGACCGACGCATCAAAGCGCAGATCACCAAGATCGAAGGCTTCTCAGGACATGGGGACTATAAAGAGATGATTGATTATTTCACCCGCAGCTTGGCGGTTGATCAGGTCAAGCAGGTGTTTGTCGTACATGGCGAAGAACAAGCGGCAGAAACCTATAAAACCCATTTGGAGGAAGCCGGCTTTAAACAAATAACGGTTCCTCACAAAGGAGAAACCGTCATTGTCGGGTAGGCGAGATTCGAACTCACGACCTCCTGCTCCCAAAGCAGGCATTCTAACCGGGCTGAACTACTACCCGCTCGGCTTGCAGAGCGGGTAGTAAATCGTTCGAGCGAAGCGAGATAAGAACTACTACCGAGCCCATGCTTATCCGAAAAGCGGGTGCAAAAGTACTACAATTATTTGAGATACGCAAATTTTTTGGCAAAAAAGTGAAATATAAGGCGATTTTTATAGACATAGATGACACTTTGCTTGACTACATCCCCTGTTGTCGAGCCGCATTTGAGGCGGCCTTGCCGGAACATCCTGAGCATTTTCAGCTTTTCTTCGAGATCTCCGGTCGACTCTTCTCCGAAGCGAAGCATGGTCAGCACACGATAGCTGAAGTCATGGAACTCTATCCCAAAGAGTTCATTGCCGCAATCGGCTATCCGGAGTCAGCTGTCGATCCTTTCAAGCATGCTTTCCGGGCCGCGTGGGGCACTACCCACACCCTCGTCCCGGGTGCCAAAGAGATGCTTGAATCGCTCCATTTAAAAGGTTATCGACTCTTTGCCGCTTCCAACAGTTTCGGGCATTTACAACGCTCCCGTCTCGAACATGCCGGTATCCTTCATTATTTCGAAGATACTTATATCTCCATGGATATCGGTTATGACAAACCCGACATTCGTTTTTACCAAGAAGCCCTGCGTCGTTGTGGGCTCCAACCCTCTGAGGTCCTGATGATCGGTGATTCCATGACGACCGACGTCCTCGGCGCACAAGCTGCCGGCATCGACGCCCTCTTCTTTGATCGAAAAAAAGATAATTTGTTAGAACTGATTTCTGATCTCTGAATACTGAAAACTGATTTCTTATGAATAGATATACATTAGCTAAAATCGTTCGATTTTTCTTTCATTGGCACTACGACATTCGTATCACCGGTGAGGACTTGCTCCGGGATAACTCTACGCATCTCGTCCTGCCGAATCATACTGCGTATATCGACCCGCTCATCCTCTTTTCCGAGGAGTGGTGGCTGCCGATTTGCCCCTTAGTGGACGAACTCTTTATGCGCCATTGGTTCTACGGTCATATTCTCCGCAAAGCCGACGCCATCGAGGTGCCGGACCTGCTCAAAGCGGACGGCGAAGGACTCAAATCCAAAGCCGAAGCGGCTTCCCGCTTGAGTAGGATAGCCATCGATAGCCTCGCAGCCGGGAAGCAGATATGCTTCTATCCTTCCGGACATGTCAAGACCATCGATAAGGAGGTGATAGGAAACCGTCGCATGGCGTACGAAGTGTGCCGTGAACTGCCGGACAACGTGCGTGTCATCCTATGCCGCATGCGGGGACTTGAGACCAGCCGTTGGTCCAAACTGCAACCCAAAGAACATATGTTCCGACGAACGGTCACCCTCCATTTTGAGGACCATACCGATGATCTCCGCACCTGGGCACAGACCCTCGATAGAAGGGCTTTTAATGAACGATTGGAGCAGTGGTATAATAATTTTGAAAAATAATAGCAAAAGCGTGCTCCATCTGGCACGCTTTTTGTAACTATAACGCCGGCTTAAAAAAACTTTACAATGAGAAAATTACAACATATTATTATCGGTTTTCTGTATCTTGGGTGCGTTTTGCCTGCCATGGCAGGTGACACCTTGTCCTATACCTTGCAGCAGTGCCGCGACCTCGCCCTTACGTCGGGAGTCGCTTCCCAATCGCAGGAAGAGATGCGTCTCGCAGCCAAATACAATCGCGAGGCAGCCCTTGCGGCTATGTTTCCGCGTATCACCGCCAACGCCGGTTATTTGTGGAATAACGCCACGGTGCACCTTCTCTCGCACACTACAGACTTTTCTTTCGGTACAGCCACGGTCAATCCCGATGGCACCTCTACTTTCGTCTGGAGCGAAGAGAGTACGTTGGCTAAGATAGAGCAAGCGGCCAAAGGAACCGTTTTTGAGGAGTCCGTAACCGATATCGCCAACCAGGCCGGACAGAAGGTCGCAGATGCCTACAAAGCTGTTTATGACCAACTCTCACCCGACCTCTCGCAGGTCTTCGTGGCCCACGTTGGCGTCACCCAACCCATCTACGTCGGAGGACGACTCATCCAGACCTATCGCATTGCCCAAGCGACTGAACAGATCACGTCGATCGAGTCCGAAGCCAAACGTGAGCAGATCATCTATGCTGTCGACGAGGCTTACTGGCGCGTTGTGTCGGTGTCCAAGAAGAAAGCCCTTGCAGAGCAATATTATACCCTCCTTTGCCAACTGGAGAAAGATGTGCAAGTGGCCCTCGACGAAGGACTCGTCACGCAGGCCGACATGCTCAAGGTCGTCACCAAACGCGGGGACGCTGAGGTGAAAAAACTGCAGGCGGAGAACGGTCTCACGCTCTCGAACATGGCGTTGGCCCAGATATGTGGTCTACCTCTCGCCACCTCGTTCAAACTGGACGAGAGTGGTCTGACAGAGACCAACCTGCCGATGGACTCCGTCAATACCGAAGCGGCAGTAGCCAACAGAGCGGAGATACAGATTCTGGAGCAATCCGAGAAGATCGCCAAAGCCAACGCCATGCTCATGGCCGCAGGACTCCAACCGAATATCGTTGCGTCGGCCGGTTATACCTATACCAACCCTAACGTCGAGGACGGATTCAGTAATACCTGGAACTCGCGCGGGTTTTTCTCCGCCGGCGTCGTAGTCAACGTACCGATCGTGCATGCCGACGATATCCTGCGCTACAAAGCCGCCAAACATGCGGCGAACGCCGTAGCGCTCAAGACCGAAGAGACACGCGAACTGCTCACGCTTCAGACTACGCAGGCGAACCAAAAACTGGCGGAGGCGCAGCAGAAGATCGTGCTGGCACGTCTCACGCAGAACAACGCCGCCGAAGTGCTGCGTATGGCGCAGGAGTCGTATGATGCAGGCTTGATCACTTCCTCCGAATTAATGCAAGCCCAGACGGCTTGGTTAGCGGCAGCAACCGACCTCGTCGATGCCGAAGCCGAAGCCAAGACGACGGAAACACAAATACGTAAATTCTTAGGAAAACTATAAGATGAAAAAAGTGAATGAAGGAAGTCTACTGTTAGGTCTGATTGCACTCCTCACAGTAGTCGTTATTGTTGCGGTCGTAGGTCTCATCGCGCTGCGGCCGGAGAAGACGCTCATCCAGGGCGAAGCCGAAGCGGCGGAGTACCGCGTGTCCGGTAAAGTGCCGGGACGTATCGAGATGTACCTCTATGAAGAGGGTGAACAGGTCAAGAAAGGCGACACGCTTGTCGTGATCTATTCGCCGGAAGTGGAGGCCAAGAAAGCCCAAGCTTTGGCGGCTCGGGAGATGGCGGAGGCCGTTAACCAGAAAGCCAAGAACGGCGCTCGTAACGAACAGATACAAGGGGCGTATGAACTCTATCAGAAAGCCAAAGCAGGCGAGGAGATCTATCGCAAGAGTTTTGAGCGTGTGCAGCGACTCTATGACAAAGGCGTCGTTTCCGCGCAGAAACGCGACGAGGTAGAGGCGCAATATAAAGCTGCAGAAGCAACGGTCAAGGCCGCACGCAGCCAATATCAGATGGCCTTGTCGGGTGCACGCGAAGAAGACAAAGCTGCTGCAGAAGCACAGGTAGCCAAAGTGGATGGTATCCTTCAGGAAGTAGCTGCGGCAGAAGCCGAGAAATACCTCCTCTCGCCTTGCGACGGAGAGGTGTCTGAACTCTTCCCGAAAGTAGGTGAATTGGTAGGGCAGGGAAGTCCGGTCATGTCCATCGTTGACCTCTCCGACGTCTGGTTCTCCTTCTCCGTACGCGAAGATATGCTGGCCAAATTCCCTATGGGATCGGTCGTACAAGTGACCATCCCGGCGCTCGGCAACGATATCAAGTACCCGCTTTCCGTCACCCATATCAAAGCTATGGGAACCTATGCTACCTGGCGTTCGACCAAGCAGAATGGCGGTTACGACGTCCGTACGTTCGATGTCAAATGTCGTCCTACCACAGCCATCCCCAACCTTCGTCCCGGTATGACCGCCCTGATTGCTGAATAAATGACCAATCACCAATTACCAATGACCAATAATTAATGAAGTACATCTTCATAAATATCTGGCGTGTGACGCAGCGCGAACTCAAAATGATGTTCGCACGACCGCTGTACATGTTCGCTTCGGTCGGCGTTATGTTGCTCTCTACCTTCTTCTTCCTTACCCTTATGAAAGGCGGAACGGCGGAGAACATGCCGGTAGCAGTAGTGGACCTCGATCAGACTTCTATCTCCCGCCGACTCATCCATGAGATGCAGGCGACCCCTTCGGTCGATATCCAACTCATCACGAACTCCTACCCGGAGGCCCGCAAGGCCATGCAGCAGGGTAAGATATATGGTATCTTCGTCATTCCAGAGGGCTTCTACAGCGATCTTGTCGCCTTCAAACGGCCGCAGATGGACTTCTATGTCACCAATGCCTATACCGTTGGCGGCAACACGGCCTATAAGCAGATGCTCACCATGGTCAATCTTACTTCCGGCGCTTTCCAACGCGAGGTGCTCCGTAAGAAAGGTCTGCCGGATGATGTCATTATGCATCGTATCCAACCCCTTGCTATCGAGGGCCATATGGTCGCCAACCCTTGGGGAAACTACTCCGTCTATCTGGTCAGCACCATCCTGCCGGGTATCTTAGGCCTCATCTGTTTGATGCTCACCATCTTCGCGATCGGGTTTGAACTTAAGATGCGCACCTCCCACGCCTGGCTGCGTGCCGCAGGAGGTAACTATACGGTCGCGATGATCGGTAAACTTCTTCCATACTCGGTCATGTACTTCGTCCTTGGTGTCGGTTGCCATCTCATCCTCTATCGTTTTGCAGGCTTCCCGGTCTATGGCAGCACAACCCGCTTGATGTTCGGTCTAATGCTGTTCATCTTCGCCATGGAAGCCCTTGGTATCACCCTCATAGGCTTGCTTCCTACGCTCCGTGACGCCCTTTCGATAGGTGCCCTGTACTCCATGCTCGGGTTCTCGCTTTCGGGTTTCACTTATCCGCAGATGTCAATGTTGGCGCCGGTTAAGGCACTCTCGTACCTCGAACCCCTTCGCCATTATTACCTCATCTATGTTAACGAAGCCCTGATGGCTGCACCCGTCGAGAACAGTATCCCGCATATGTTGGCGCTCAACGCCTTCCTCGTTGCAGCCCTCTGCGTCGCCCCACGTCTGCATAGAGCCCTCGTCTATTGGAATTATCCCCTCAAATAACCCATAACCCATGTCCAAATTCCAATATCCCATAGTGAAGGCTTTTGTAGCCGAACTATTCCGCATTTTTCGCGATCCGGGCGTGACGGTGATCTTCATCGTCGCCACGCTTGCGTACCCGCTCATATACAAAGCCATCTATTGGAATGAACAGATTACCAACGTACCGGTGGCCGTCGTCGATCTCTCCAATAGTGCTCAGAGCCGCGAGTTCCTGCATCGATGGAATGCGGCTCCCGATATCAAACTGACCTATTCCTGCACGTCCATGGCGGAAGCCGAACAACTGCTGCGGGACCAGAAAGTGCATGGTATCATCTATTTCCCGCGCGATTTTGCACGCCAACTCGCTGACCCGCTCGGACAAGCCCATATATCGCTCTACTGCGATATGTCGTCTTTCCTTTACATGAAAGCGATCTACCTCTCCTGCAATAATGTTATGCTCGAGTCCATGCGCAATATCCAGATTGACCGCTACGAGAACATGGGTGTCGATAAGAACTTCGCATGGGCGCTCGTTCAAGACGCACCTTATACCGAAACCGCCCTCTTTACACCTACCGGCGGATACGGTTCCTTCCTCATTCCGGCGGTCTTGATGCTGATCTTGCATCAGACCCTTTTCTTCGGAATCTGTATGCTTGGCGGAACGGCGCGCGAAGAGAACCAGGAGAGTTATACCTTCTATTCCTTGATCGGTCGCGCTGCGGCTTGTTTCACGATCTATTACGGCCTGTCCACGATACTCCTCTGCGCTTTCCCGCGTCTGTTCGACATCCCGCATATCGGTTCATTCTGGGATATCCAACTGCTGATCGTACCCTATCTGCTGGCGATCATCTTCTTCTCCCTCTGCGTGTCGGTCTTCATTAGGAATCGCGAATCAGGTTTGGTACTCCTCATCTCGTCTTCCCTCATCTTCCTCTTCCTGGCCGGTATATCGTGGCCGAAAGAGATGATTCCGGACGCATGGTGGTACATAGCCTGCTGTATTCCTTATACGCATGGCGCGCATGCCTTCATCCATATCAACTCCATGGGAGCCTCGCTTGCTACTACCGGCACGGAGTATATCGCCCTCTGGATACTCACCCTTGTTTATTTTGTCCTGGCGAGTATTCTCTTTTACGTACGCAAAAGGCAAAATAATGTCTTTTAACAATAAAAATCGACTTTTATTTGCAAGGGTCGATTTTTTTTTGTACCTTTGCAGCCGCTATGAATGAACACGATATCGAAATGCGCGCGCAACGCGCGGTAGAACTCTTCAAACAAGGTTATAACTGCTCCCAAGCGGTCTTCACTTCCTGTGCCGATTTATACGGTATTACCGACGAATCACTCGCTCTCCGTCTCTCCGCTTCTTTTGGCGGTGGCATGGGTCGCATGCGCCTCGTCTGCGGGGCTGCTTCCGGCATGTTTATGCTCGCCGGACTCCAAAACGGTTCCTGCACACCCCACGACAACGACGGTAAGATGGCAAACTACGCCTTCGTCCAACAATTAGCAGGCGAGTTTAAGGGCAAATACGGAAGCCTCATCTGCGGGGAACTCCTCGGTTTGGCGCCGAAAGGTCAATGCAATGTCCAACTCGACTTAGACCCTCGTCCGGCAGAGCGCACACAGGAGTATTACGAGAAAAGACCATGCCCCGAAATGATCGCAGAGGCCGTTAGAATATATTTACGCAGCTTATGATAGTTCAATCCCTCATAGAATTAATAGGAAAGACTCCGATGTTGGAGGTGCAAAAAGGTCTGCTTCTCAAACTCGAGCGCTTTAATCCCGGCGGTTCAATCAAGGATCGTACCGCTCTGGCGATGATCGAAGATGCGGAGAAATCGGGTGCGTTGCAACCCGAGGCAACCATCATCGAACCTACCTCCGGTAACACCGGTGTAGGACTTGCATGGATCGGTCGACTAAAAGGCTACAAGGTGATCCTCACCATGCCGGACACGATGTCTGTCGAGCGACGTAACCTCCTTGCTTCCTATGGGGCAGAACTCATCCTCACACCAGGAGTCGAAGGAATGAAAGGGGCGATTGCCAAAGCGGAAGAGATCCGTGACAACACACCCGGTGCGCTCATCTTAGGTCAGTTTACCAATCCTGCCAATCCTGCTATCCATTATACCACAACAGGTCAGGAGATATGGGAGGATACGAATGGACAAGTGGATGTTTTTATTGCCGGAGTAGGTACCGGCGGCACGGTCAGTGGAGTAGGTCGTGCACTCAAGGAGCGTAACTTTACCATCGAAGTCATCGCCGTTGAACCCGCGTCCTCACCGCTGCTCACGCAAGGGCACGCGGGCGCGCATAAGATACAAGGAATAGGCGCTAACTTCGTGCCTGACACCTACCAGGCCGGTTTTATTGATCGGGTGCTCACCGTTACTGACGACGAGGCCATCCAATCAGCACGTACGCTGGCTCGTGACCACGGTCTGCTGGTCGGTATCTCTTCCGGTGCTGCCTATGCCGCCGCACTTCGTCTTAGCGCCCAACCCGAATACAAAGACAAAACCATCGTCGTCCTCTTGCCTGACACAGGCGAAAGATACCTCTCTGTCCTGTAACCCGTAACCTGTAACCCATGCCCAAGATACCGAACATAGCGCATTTGAAGCAACTCGTGCTGCATCTGCAGGGCGAGATCTTTCCGGAGTATTATCCTGCGGTAGAGCGTCCGAAAGACCTCTGTCTGCCGGAGGCGTTCTGGGAGCAGATCCCTGAGATCAAGCGTCTCATCAATACCGATGTGGATGCTGTTTTGCATAATGACCCTGCCGTAACGGATCGCGGCGAAGTGATTCTCTCGTACCCGCTGCAATATGCAATGATCCATTACCGTGCCGCCCATGTGTTGTACCAACTTGGCGTGCCGCATATTCCGCGTATGTTGACGGAATTGGCACATAGCCGCACAGGAATAGATATTCACCCTGCAGCGCAGATAGGAGACTATTTCTGTATTGACCACGGAACGGGTGTCGTCATCGGCGAAACGGCCATCATTGGCTCGCATGTCGTCCTGTATCAAGGTGTCACACTCGGTGCGAAGAACTTCGAATACGATGCCGATGGTAAACCCATGGATATCCCTCGTCACCCGATTCTCGAAGACCACGTCACGGTCTATTCCAACACCTCCATCCTTGGTCGTGTGACCATTGGTCACGATACGGTCATTGGCGGTAACGTCTGGCTCACCCAAGATGTCCCTGCTAATTCGGTTGTTTTACAATCTACCCCCGAAATACGAATTAAAAACAAAGCATAAATACCTTATATACCATGAAATATTTTCTTGCAATAATTGGCGGCGGTCCTGCGGGGTATACCGCTGCAGAGAAGGCAAGTAAGGCCGGTAAAGATGTGGTGCTCTTTGAGCAGAATGCCGTTGGCGGAACGTGCCTCAATGTCGGTTGTATTCCTACCAAATCGCTTTTGTACGGCGCCAAGCAGTACTATAACGCTACCCATGCCGCCAAATATGGCGTTACGGCAGAGAACGTCACCTTTGACTTCGCCGCCATGCAGAAACGCAAGACCATCGTGGTCCGCAAACTGGTAGCCGGTATCAAACAGCGCCTCAATAACGAACATTGCACGTTGGTAAGCGGCTTTGCCAAAGTAGAGAGCCGTACGAACGATTGCGTCACCATCTCCTGCAACGATCAGATCTTCGAGGCAGAGAACCTAATGATCTGTACAGGTTCTACTAACTTCGTGCCGCCTATTCCCGGCATCAAAGAGAACGACTATGTCTGGGACTCTACCGACGCCCTCAACGCAACTGAATTGCCCAAGTCAATCATTATCGTCGGCGGCGGTGTGATCGGAATGGAATTTGCAACCCTCTATCACGAACTCGGTATACCCGTTACGGTCATCGAAGCCCTGCCTTCTATCCTGCCTAACCTCGATCCGGAAGTCGTTACTGTCCTTGCAGACAAATACCGCAAAGCCGGTATCAACATCCTCACTTCAACCAAAGTGGAATCTATCAACGGTAATGAGGTAATTGTCAAATCACAAATAACCAATGACCAATTACAAATATCCGCAGAGCGGATTCTCGTTTCCGTCGGTCGTCGTGCGAATCTTAATGGCCTCGAGGCACTCAACGATATTGAACTTAATCGCGGCGCAATCGTGATCGACGATTTCTGCAAGACCAATCTGCCGAATGTCTATGCCTGTGGTGACGTCACCGGTAAGATTATGTTGGCTCACGTCGCTGCCCGTCAAGCCGAAGTGGCAATCGGTCGTATGCTAAAAACCATTCCGCTCCAACGTATCGCCTATAATGCGATACCGTCGGTTGTTTATACGAATCCCGAGATTGCCTCGGTCGGAATCACGGAAGCCCAAGCGGAATCCATGTCCATTCCAGTTGAAGTACGTCGCCTGCCGATGACCTTCTCCGGCCGGTTCATGGCGGAGAATGAAGGCGAGACAGGCTTATGCAAGATGATCATCGATGCCAAGAACCATTCCGTCCTCGGTGTGCATATGATCGGAAACCCCTGCTCAGAGTTCATCCCTGCCGCCTCCTTTGCTGTCCGTATGGGTTACACGACTGCCGAGTTCCAGCAAGTCGTCTTCCCGCACCCCACAGTAAGCGAGATATTACACGAGATATTGTAAATTGTACATTGTAAATTGTAATTTGATTCATACTATGAAAAACGAAGTTAATCGTGCCCTTGTGGCTAAGAAAAAAATATTTATTTCTTTTTTTGCACTGATATGGGTAGCGCAAATTAGTTGGGCAGGATCCGTTACTCCTGCTGCGCAGATTCCTACCTATTGGGCTTCTGCTGATAACAAGTCCGGTGCTGCTTTGTGGTCTGCCATTAGTGCGCAAACCAATGTGGGTTACTCCTCTATTGGTTATAATGGCCTTTGGTCCGCCTATCAGAAAACCGATGTCTATCCCGGTACCAATAAAATCTGGGATATGTACGGCGAGTGCGATTTTACCTATTCGACGGACAAGTGTGGTACCTATAGTGGCGTATGCGATTGTTATAACCGTGAGCACTCCATTCCGCAATCCTGGTGGGGAGGAGGTACGACTGGTATAGGTTGTGATATCTTCCATCTCGTGCCTACCGACGGCAAGATCAATGGTGTGCGTTCGAACGATGAGTTCGGAATCGTTAACGGAGGCACCGATTGGAGAGGAAATAAGTCCGGTACAGCCGGTTCCTGGTCTACCGATCGTCCTACAATCGCTTCTGCGGCCAATGAGGTCGTTCAGGGTTCCGGTAATGTGTTCGAACCCAAAGACGAGTACAAAGGTGATTTTGCGCGTGGATACATGGGTACGATTATCAAATGGCAGCAAGCCAATCTTACTTCCGGAAATAGTTTCTTTACCGGTCAATATACCGTTTCCGGTAATTTTGGTTTCACCAAAAAAGCCGTCGTTCTTATGATGAAATGGCATCGTGAGGACCCTGTTTCGCAGAAAGAGATTGATCGTAATAACGGTATCCAGCAAACCCAAGGTAACCGCAATCCCTTTATCGATTATCCCTATCTGGCGGAGTATATCTGGGGAGAACATGCCGGAGAGACCGTGGATATGGATCTCTTGATGCCTTCTACCGATCCGGACTTCGTTCCCGGCGTCAGCGATGGTGCGCGTACGTTCGTGCCGCCTATCCCCGGCGCTATGTATGGCGTTACCTGGTCGGTCAACGGCGAAGAGCTTTATGTTGATTCGATCGCCGAACAAGTGCCTATCCAGTTGCTGCCACAAGCGCCTACATCGTGTTCTAACGAGAGTAATATTTTCATGGGTTGGACTACTTCTCCTATTGATGGCACGCTGGACGATGCTCCATCGCCGCTGTATGTGCAGCCTGCGGACTTCCCTGCCGTTACTGCAGACGTTACTTATTATGCCGTCTTCGCCAAGGAGACTATTGAGCAATCGGCAGCTCCGGCTACCTATACCTATGATGCCGACCATCAGGAAGGCTGGACCAATACGGGTGCTAATAAGGGTTCCTATTGGCTCTTAGACCAAGGTAAAACTCTTGTTTCCCCGTCTATCGATCTCATGGGGCTCGAGTCTATCGTAGTGAAGATGCGTACTTTTGGCGGTACACAGTACGATATGCTGCAGATCTCGGAGGAATCAGGTGTACTCACTTCCATCCAGGCTACCGGCGGTTCTACCATCACCGAATATACCTGGAATAACAATCTCTATATCGCCGGTACTTCTACGCTTACTTTCGCTTGCTCCAATGGCGCGGCTAACAAGGGTATCGGTATCCAGTCTGTAGTCATCAACGCTACCGGCTCCGGATCGTCCTATAGCCGTTATATCACTTCTTGCCAAACTGGTTCCGAAGTGGAACTGGTCCCTTCCGACGAGGCTGCGGCGCATAAGATCCTCGTTGGCGGTCAGATATACATCGTCCTCAGCGATCATATGTTTAACATCCAAGGCCAACGTGTGAAATGAAAAAATATCTGTATTCTGTCAGCGTAGCGGTCTGTCTTCTGTACTCTATCGCGACATTCGCGAATGTCGTCGTCGGCGTCGCCTCCATTCCGGAAAACTATTACTATGATGTCAATGGCAAAAAGAACGCAGATGCCATCCTCAATGCGCTCAACGACATCATCGATAACCATACCGTCATCGCCTATGCCGGTCTCGAACCCTATTATGAGCAGACCGATTTCTACAACGACACCCTTTGGGATATGTACTCGACCTGTACCTTCTACATGTCGCATGCCAACGTGCCTCAGTCTGCTGTCTGCGATGGTTGGAACAAAGAGCACCTCGTCTGCCAATCTTGGTTGGGTTCCGGTCCGATGGTCTCCGACCTCTTTAATGTGTATCCTACCGACGCACGAATCAATAACCTCCGTTCGAATTACCCTTACGGCGTCGTAGGCAGCGGATTCAACGGCTTTAGCAAGGATACGCAGCACCATGGTCTCGGCAAACTGGGCTCGTCTACTACCTCCGGTATCGGCACGGTCTATGAACCCGACGACCAGTACAAAGGCGACTTCGCACGCTCGTTCTTTTATATGGTTGCGCGGTATCGCTCCAACACCCTCAACTCCGGCAATGGAGCGAAGATGTTCACGGCTAACCCTACCAACCTCACGGCCTATAGCCTCTCTTTCCTCCTCGATTGGCATCGTCAGGATCCAGTTTCGCAGAAAGAAATCGACCGTAACCAGGCCGTCTATAGCATCCAGCATAACCGAAACCCGTTCATTGATTATCCCGAACTCGTTGAGTATATCTGGGGAACTCGGGTAGGGCAAACTATCAATCTTGCGTCTATGACCCCGACCTGCGAAGGCGGCGGTTATGATCCGACGCAAGTCACCAAGTACGGCGTTTCCTGGTCTGTCTGTGGTACGATCATCGCTACCGACTCGATCGTCGCCAGTCGTGCTGTTACCGCTTTCCCGTCTACACCTGTTTCCTGTTCGTCCACCAGCGACGTCTTCATAGGCTGGACAGCAGCACCGATAGAAGGCACCACCGACCAAGCACCTGCGTTGTATAAGTCGCCGTCCGACGTACCGGTGATCACTGGTGATATCACTCTCTATGCCGTCTTCGCGCATGCAGAAGAAGGGACTGCGGTCGAACCTGTTGTCTATACCTACGATGCGAACAATACCGAAGGATGGACCAATACCGCCTCCCTTATGAATAACTCTTACTGGCTCCTTGATAAAGGCAAAGTGCTCACCTCTCCTGAAGTCAACCTCGCCGGACTATCGTCTATCGAGGTCAATATCCGTACCTATGGAGGTTCGCAGTATTGCAATCTTGATGTCAAAGCAGGAGATACCCAGATCGCGACGATCGTGGCTACCAACGGTAAGACCCTCGCGGACTATACATGGACCAATACCCAACCCCTTTCCGGTACTTCACCACTGACGTTCTCCACGAACTACAACACCAACCAGGGTATAGGTTTCACCCGCGTCGTGATCAACGCTACCGGCTCCGGCGTCACCTATAGCCAGTTCCTGACCTCCTGCGGCACAACCGGTCTCGAAAATCAAAAATCACAAATCACCAATCACAAATATCTAAAAAATGGCCGCCTCTTTATTCAAGTAGGCGACCGGATATACGACTCGTTGGGTCGAATTATCGAATAAAATGCATAGCTTGGCGAGGCTCGTAATCGGGTCTCGCTTTGTTTTCCAATGCCTTCAGAAGAAACGCCATGTTCTTCGCCAGCGACCGCATGGTCTGCATGCCTTCGGCATCGAGAGCCGCTTCGCCTTCTAATCGTCCATAAACGATATTCCAGTACTGCGAGGTCACAATCGGCATATTGAGCAACTGAAACGGCATATTCAGCGTCTGTAGCGCAGCCGTAGCTCCGCCACGACGACATACCGCCACGCCTGCTACTGGCTTGCCGTTAAAGGCCGCTCCGTTCGAATACAGCATTCGCTGTACAAGCGAGATAATTGTTCCATTCGGCTGCCCATAGTAAACCGGCGAACCCACGATGAGTCCGTCGCTCGCAGCCATCTTGGCGCTTACCTCGTTGCAGATATCGTCGTCGAACACGCAGCGCCCATCTCCCTTCGTCTTACATGTCGAGCACGCAATACAGCCGCGTACAGGCTTTGTTCCGACACCCACAATCTCGGTCTCGATACCATTCCTTTCCAACTCCTGCGCCGCTTCCTTCAGCGCCAGATACGTGTTCCCGCTCTTATGCGGCGAACCATTAATCAATAGTACTTTCATTGCCTTGCACAATTTTCTCTGCCACAAGGGCGCGATTATTTTTCAAATTCTGCTGCAAAATTACACAAAAAAAATGACATACGCAAGTACGCATGTCATTTTTCAATATTTTCACAAGAATTACTCTTGCATCAAAAGCTGCATAACAACCTTTGCTGAATACGCGACCGGGGTGCCGGGGCCGAAGATGGCGGCAACGCCGGCTTTGTAGAGGAAGTCGTAGTCCTGCGCGGGGATGACACCACCGGCAGTGACCATGATATCCGGACGGCCGAGTTTTTTGAGTTCCTCGATGACCTGCGGGATGAGGGTCTTGTGACCTGCCGCAAGCGAGGAGACACCCAGTACATGGACATCGTTCTCCTCGTCGGAAGCGGCGATCCATGATTAAGTTGCTATGCAACAAATGTAATGGTCGCGCTTCCTCCTCTCAAATCAAGAAATCAAGTTCTTAGCCCTATGAGGGCACGATTATTTCTTGATTTGGCAAAAGAGGAGCAGACGAGACGCCTGATTTGTGAGGGAGGGGAAGTCGGTAAAAAAGGGTCCCATATCGATCGTCAAACGCTGCGTTTAAGCGAGGGCAGAGGATATGCACTTGTATATATCCTATGCCGAGCGTAGCAGGGTCTCTAAGCCGTCATGCCGACAACTTGTTTGGCGGCTTTAATAAAAAGGCTTAGAGGTATATGGGAAAGGTACAGACTTCGAGCAGAGGCAGCACAAAACAGGCGGGACGATGGACATGGACGGGTGTATGCGTGGGGACAGGTCACAAAAGAGACTCAGACCGCGCAAGATCATAGAAGGAGCACAAAAGAAAATCTGGCGTCCGCACGGATAGCAGGGTCACGGAGGGGCAGCCCCGCGCGCAAGGACTACAGACTTCGGCAAAGGCGGTGTTGCCGCAGACATCTTCGGGCACAGGGCACCCAAGGTTGGCTACGGAAAAGTGGGTAATGGAAAGGATGCAAAAGAATAATACTTGTTTTTGCAAGCAAAGGAAGGAGGCTGCACTCTGCAACCTCTCATTGTGAGAATACAGCCACACGCAAAGGAACAGCCCCAAAGAAAGTTTCCATAACACACAGCCGTGAGCAATGCGAACTCCTTATTGAAAGGGGGATAAAAATATGTCAAAGAACATTCGTGCGTATAACGCACTCCTCATTAAAGTTTTATGACTATTCACGCGGGTGTTGTGCATCATACTCCTGACCGCAGATGTGCCAATAATATGCACGCATCGTTTTGATACCGCGTGGATTGTTGCGTTGAGCAATGAAATCCATCTGGTCTTGTGTCAATTTGGAGAGATCCATACTACGCTGGCGAACCATCCCTGCAACCGTCTTGAACCGTTGACGTGCCCAAACAGAGTCCGCGCTGTTTGATATTTGGATGTTCGTTTCGTCACGCAGATAGATACGGTTGCATGAGTCACTTGTGGTTGCAGCACGACGGTGCGTAGCCAACAACATTCGACCGTGCTTGTGCGGCTCTTTCTTACCACACTTACACAAGGCGCCGGATACATATTCGATACCGGATTGCCATACTACTTTTGCCATTGGATACAGACCATGCTTTACCTCCGGTCTGCGTAGAGGGGATAAAGGTTAAATGAATAGTGAATTGATGATTAGTGTAAATAATAACGTTTTGCTATGTATAGCGCCAGTTTAACAAGCCAGTACAGCACAAAGAGGATTGCAAAGGCGGCACAATACTTGTAAAACGAGGGCACATAGGGTTTCTCGACCGTTTCGGTCTTGGTTTCCGTCAGGGTGATAGTGTCTATCTTGACGGTCTCGCGGTCACGCCATCGGGTATGCCATTTCTCCAGATAGACCGTGTCTGCTCGTATATGGACGAAGATACTATCATGCAGATAGATGCTGTCACGTTGGATGTTGTTCGAGACGTGGTTGGTGTTGGTGTCAGTCATTGTCTGTGTAGTCCGGCACGCTGTCAATAGCATTGCGCTCAGAAGGATAGCGGTCAGCGGTGGTAACATTGATATACAATTCTTCATGGGCTTTCTGCGCTTTTAAGAGTTGTTCAACAAGGGTTTGTTCAGTGTCTTTGGATTGCGACAATGTGAGTGACCACTCGGAGCGTTCGCCAACCAGTATGCAACCGGCAGTATGGTCGCGTGTGTTCCCTGCGTGGATGCGTATGCCTTCAAAGCCGGGTACGTAGCAGAGGACGGGTAACAATCTGCCGAACTTGGGTGACATAGTGACTTGCAGTTTGTACCAACCAACCGGGATGCAACCTTTCGGGTGCGTAGCGTTGGGAACGGTAGGCGGTTCAAGCGTGCCACAAAAAGGCACACGGTCTATAAGCATTTTGCCGAGCGTCTCGGCGGGTGTGAACTTGTCACGGATTAAAGTAATAACCATATTCTTATTTTTTATAACGGTAATGATAATCTATTCCAATTAATGAACCAGCGAAGGTGAGTGTTTCACCGTAGGCTATGAGGAGTGAGGAATCAATGGTTCCTGCGGGCGGGAGTGCCAGCCCTGCTACAAGCAAGGCGCATCCGAAAATGCACATTGCCGTAGCGAGGAGAATTTGAAGACGTCTCATACCGGTTAGTCTCCTAATTTGGCATACTCCTGTGCGAAGACATAGCCATAGAGGGAATAGTACTTCTTTTGATTCTTGAAAGCTTCTTCGTAGGTTGCACGCTGCGTTGCATCTGCGAGAGCGGCTTTGGCGTTGGTGCGTGCGGTCTTGAACTTGGCTTGTGCCGCCAGTTGGGTAGCGGTGGGTTCTTTGGTGGATGGGTTGCAGATCTTTCCGCTAAACACTTTTCCGTTCTTACGGAAGAAATACATGTCAGAGTGACCACAGATTTTACCGCTCATGGACTCTACTAATGCGTTGGGCTTGATTTGTGACATAATAAATAAAATTTAGATTGTTAATAATACCTTTCTAGGCGGAGGCCGCTCTTCCCGCTTCAACGGGACGACGCTCCGGGTTTGATTTGACTCATTGCTTGTCGGCATTATTTAGACTCGTGCCGTGCGAGGGGATAATAGGATTAAACAAATAGACTGATTCTGAAATCGAGTGCAAAGGTACAACATTTTGAAAGCGCACTTTCCGTTTCGTGCAGTTTACTCAAGAGAGTTCCGTTTATTTCGCTTTCCTCCGTCATTTTTTTATTCTATGGGCAATTCGATATCCAATCGCTCACAAACAAGCCGGACTGCCTGAGGAGGTAGGAGTTTCGTTCTATCTGTTACTCCCATTTGTCGCAATTCGTCTCGGATGGGACGTATCCATTTAGAGAATGTTCTTGTTGTTGTACCAGCCAAATCTGCCAGTTCGGATTTGGTTTTAGAAGTGTAATTTACAGTGGAAGCTGACAATACAGGGGATGGGATGCCCAATATTGCATGAATGGATAAAAGATGCTGCCGCAACTCGCTTAGTTGCTCGGATGTTAAAGTTGTTGCTTTCATAACCGAAAGGATTTATGCTCGGCTTTGAAAGAGAATGCGCATTCATGGATATCCAAGCTTACAAAACCTCGCGGTTAATAAATATAAATACGCCAGACTTCGTTTTTGAAATCTGGTGCAAAGTTCTGCATAATTTCTAAGTTGTGCAAATATTATTCAATTTAATTTACTCTCATGTAACATGCTGAAATAGAGCAAGATAAAAAGAAAAAGGATGAATCACAGAATTTAATCCATGTGATCCATCCAATATGGAGTCAAAAGAGAGAATAAAATTAGTCTTTTACGCTCAAATAATTGGTCGCCGTACCTACAGCAAGACCAATAATCGGTGCTAGTTGAGGTGCAATCAGATTGTTCGGTAATCTTCCAAAGAATCCTTTGTCTCGTAAGTCCGCCACAAACTTAACAAAGTTCTGTTTATTATTAGCCGTAGAAGGATAGCACCATTGAGACAGCTCCTCAAAATGGTTCTTCTTCATATCATCCAAGTAATTGGATAATTCGCTTTGTTTGATTTCTATAAGTACTTCCGGCTGATGTACACCGGTCAGAACTTTCTTGCCGTGCCATTCCTCGTACAGCACTTGCGCCAAGCAATTGGCATTATCTATCAGTTGTTTAACAGCGGCTTCTTCCGGAGAGAACTGAATCTTAACACTTGGCTTCTGCTGCTCCGTTTTCTTAATCAAATCTAAGATCAGTTCGTGCTTCCATTGTAGTTCAAGGAACTGACGATCAACATCTTTTCTACGGAAGAACATACGCGCAAAATTCTCCGGCGTTACATCCTCATTAAGCCCACCGCTGTGCTCGCGTATAACCCATAATTCTGGATAACCGTTTTTCATTTGTCCAAGCACATCTTCTTCCTGTTCATTCAGAAAATCAAGATATTCCCGCTGCGTCAACTTACGACCGGTATACCCTTTCTTTATACGCCATTGATCAATCTCTATATCAATCGTACTTTGTATTTCTTCTTGTATCTCCTCACGGATAGCGAAATACTCGTGTAATGGCAGTTCCGTATAGTAATGCTCTATATCTTGCTTATTCTCGTCCGTTAGTATTTCCGAAAAGTTACCTGTCCGAATAAAATGGATATCTTGCGCATCTCGCATTAATGCAACGCGCAACACCTCCAATGCTCTCTGGAGTTCGTTAATAATATCGTATGCTGAATACTGATTGACGATTTCGTATATTTGCGATAGAGACGAAACAAATCCATCCTTCGCCTGATCAATCAACTCATTATTCACCTTCAGCGCCAAACGATGCTCCAACAGATTTCGACGGATAGATGTGTTGTAAATGCTATCAGAAGGATCAACCGATAACGTAGCCAGCTTTTGCGGTTCAGTCAAATCTTCATGTGCTGCATTGAAGACAGTTTTGAATTTATATTTACCGTTAGGTTTGACACAATCTGCGCCCCATATTCTTTCTACAACAGGCAACTTCGATAACAACTGTTTAGAGGAATACGCATCTTTTATCTTCTGCGCATATGTGTCCGCATTCTCGGCATTGACAAGGAAGTAAACATCGCTCAGTTCACGCTGCATATCTTCTATAAGCACGATATTTTGCAAGTTCTGGCGCAACGAGTTTTCGCCAAAATAGGACGATAGCGTTTCTTCCCGTTGTGCGTCTAACTGACCGGCTATGTCGTACAACTCGGATGCCAGCATCACTCCCTGCAATCTATCTACGAACGGCAAAGCAGACGAATTGGTATCTCTCAATTCATTGCACAAGGTACCGATACGCTCGATAGTAGTAGCAATATGTTCTGCGGTTATGACCATTCAGTTGGCATTTGTTGTATGATTTCGCCTTGCAATAGTTTTCCGTTAGCGTGTTTGTTACGTTTAATTCCGTCCTGTCCCCAAGTTCCCCATTGCTTGAAGAAGAATGCTATATTATGTTGCTCGCATTGATTCTTGATTCCGATAATCCAATCTTCTTTGATTGGACGTGCCTGCATTCCGCTCTCACCACCGACTATTACCCAGTTAATACCGGTCAGATCCATTTCACCCAAATCTTCAATCAGCGGTTCGCAACTCAAGAATCGAACCGGTGCATGTAATCCACGCAGATAGTCAATCCTAAATTTGTTTCGTCGCGACTCCACCGTTGTTCCCAACCACACATTCTGCGGTACGTCATGTGTGGTAAAATACTCATGCAGCCGTTCCGGACGTTTGGTCAGGATCTGATACCGATGTTGCGGAGTTGCCACAATGGTTTCCATCACGCGGTCGATGAAGTCAAACGGCACTTTCTCATGGAACAGATCGCCCATTGAGCACACAAATATGTTATGCGGTTTTGCCCAAGTATTCGGTTCGTCTAATGATTCGGGATGGACTGTTAACTTAAAGGCATTCTTGTACTTGACTTGCCCCATGCCCTTTAATCTGCGAGCCATGACCTCAGCATAGCAATGCAAACATCCTTCCGACTTCTTGGTGCAGCCGGTTACTGGATTCCACGTCTTATCTGTCCATTCAATTTTTGTCTCTGCCATGCTATTTAAAAGTAATAATACATTCTTTGATTATAAGTACACTCTCGCGATGATTCTTGTCATCTCTAATCTCGGCTGATATCTTTCCTTCTTGATATAACTGCCGTAGTGCGGATGTGTAATGCGTACGCGCGTACAGGCAATCCTTTTGATGTATGGTAAATAACTCTTCTGCACTAATGGATTGTCCTGCAAACTTAGCTAACAATTGTGTTTTGAGAGAATCCAAATTAGCCTGTTTGAAATCATCACCGAACATCGTGATTTCCGAAGAGGCTTCTTTCTTTGGATCAAATGTGTAAGTGACATAGTCTCCCAACACTCTATCTACGTTTGCGTATTGGTTATACACTTGTTTTACCAACTCAAAACCCTTTGCTCCCTTTGTAATATGCAGCAAATAGTGACTTGGAGTTTCTTGGTCTTCCTCTCGGAATTGGAATGCTGTATAATAAACTCTACCATTGAGAACTTTCTGGAACTCTTTTCCCAAATTCTCAATAATAAATACATGTTTTTCCTCTACCGTACCGGAAATCAACTTCTTCTCGTCCTTTATAGTTTGGTAGGTGGCAGGGAATACTATCTTTAAATCTTCTTGGAATTTGTCGTTCTCAAACGCAGCATTCAAACGCTTGGTGTTTACGAAGATAAACACCTCATTCCCCCAATACGTAAGGAACTTGGCAAGAACGCTAGTGTTGATATGCTTGTATCCGAAAGGATCTATAAATAGCAATGAAGGACATTCGTTATAGAATCCCTCCATGGTGTTTTTCGTTAAGAACTCATCTATCTTCGGCCATTCACCAAAGACTCGATTGGCAAAGAATGGTTTATAGCGGAATGTCCCGTCCGGATAGTTTGCCTCAAAATTTTCTTTGAGCGTGTCGCCATACATCATGTCGTTAAACACCATCCAAACTCTATCTTTCAAATATGAATCATTGGCACACTTACCAGCCACAAGCAATGGAGTTGACAAACCGCCATCTTCGTACATACCGGGACCGGCAAACATATCATAGTACCCGAATTTCTTGGGCACATGATGCCTACCTATTATCTTACAATAGGAAGGGAAATACTCCGAGATGATAGTCGCTTTTACTCTCGAAGAATCTGTCTGCGTTTTAAAAAAGTCCTTATTGTCAGTTGCCATAAATTGTACGCAATTATTCAATAGTAGATATGACTTTTACCCAAATCTATAATAGTCCTGCCATATAAATGGGCACCAAAATAGTGTCTCCATCTTTGCGAAGATCTTTTGTATATAGCAAATAGCGATTATTAATCCTAGATGAATATTTTTGACAAAACTCGTCTAACGATGCGTGTGTCTTATATCCAGACGATTTAACTTCAACCGGGCAAATCTTATTTCCTCGTGATAGGAGGAAGTCAATCTCGTACTGATTGCGTGTTTCATCAAGGAAGGTATAATAATACAATTCATTTCCAGCACTGCGTATCATTTGGGCTGCTACATTCTCATATACATAACCTAAATTGGCATCCAATTTGTCAGATAGAAGCTTTTGATATATGGTGTTATCTGTAAAATCTTTATCCCAAAATGCAAGTGTCACGAATAAACCGGTATCCGCCAAATACATTTTGTATTTCGATTTATCTGCAGTAAGATGCAAACCGACATGCGGGTCATTGCAATGATATGCCACATTTGCGATCATGCTTTCGCGGATAGCTTCTATTAGTTCTTTACGTTTCTCTGAGCTTGTGTTTTCAATCACTGTTGTTATTTGGTATCGAGAGGCGTTTTTGTGTAATTCCTCCGGTATTGCCCAAAAGAGCGCACGCAATTTGTCGGACGGATCTATTTTATGCAGGTCATCGGCATATAATTGTAAGATATTCCTTTTGACTTTATCAACCGCTTGCAGATTGTTGGTTGCCAGATACTCATTGACAGCTTGGGGCATTCCTCCGACAAGCATATATAAGCGGAAATCCCTCATTGCCTGACGGTGAGTAGCGTCTCCCAATGACTGACGCTTGTCATATAATTGTTTTAATAACGGGATAGTAGCGGTATCGCCTAACGCCCACCGAAATTCCTCATAGTCCATAGGGAACATTTGTATACGTTCTTCCTCGCTAGGTATAACGATCGACTGTACATTCTGGCGAATACTAATCAGCGAACCTGTTTCTATATAATCGTATCGTCCGTCTTTGACGAGATATTTTATAGCTTGTCTAGCAAGTGGCTGCTTTTGCACCTCATCGAATATAATTACCGATTTACATTCATGTAATTGCACCTTGTATATGAATTGTAGGCGCATGAAGAAGTAATCAAGATCGGAGATACTATTCTCAACTAACTCATTCACTTCCGGTTTAACATTGGCAAAGTCAATTAAGATGTAACTCTCATATTCTTGTTTAGCAAACCATTCTACAAGAGTTGACTTGCCGATACGCCGTGCTCCTTCTATCAACAAAGCAGTTTTACCATTAGACTCTGCTTTCCACTGAAGCAATTTGTCATACGCTTTGCGTTTGAAAATAGTTGATACCATAAGCTACCCTTTCCCAAATTCGCTGCAAAGGTACAACTTTTTTTTGAATTGTGCAAATAAAAAATGCGCTGAGCGTCATTTTTTTGAAAAACATTTATACTGCGAGCGTAAAATTCGTAGCGTATGGTATTAGTCTGAGCGTAAAAAATCATACAAATATATCTGTATTGAGCGTATAACACATTTATTTAAGTAAATATGAACCAATCGCTCATTGATTGATATGAAGCGATTGGTTCGAATTAATTTATAGAATTTACTTAGAACTTATATTAATTAGCGATAAGGTTATCATAAGCACTATGGGTATGGCTGGGCTTGAGCCCCTTCTCTTCTGTTCATAGATTTTGGATTACATATCTCAAAAAGTTCATTTCGCCATTCTATAGTGTCTGCGTTCATATTTTTACAAGCATCAACTAGCAATCCAAGGGCATATCTATGATTTTTGTATATAATGCCATAATTTCTTGCAGGTGAGTTAGGTTTACTATATATGCCAACAAGTTGAGGTGCGCCGCCACAATGTTTATCCTTAATATTTTTTAGCGTATCACAAAATGTTTGAAACATTGCTCTACTTGTTCGCATTCCCTTATTCTGAATATATTCTTCATATTTTTTCTTAAACTCAAACTTCCCAGAGCCAGTTATTCGCAGTTGATACGATTGTCTTTCCATCGGCAGAGACTGAAAAGTCCACTTATTATGTTTACTCCATTTAATGTCAACACAATGAAAAGTGCTATCTTTATCTCGTGTACCATAAATTATCTCTAGTTCATCTCGCATTATATTATCGCCTTTTCTGTAAGGATATGTGCTTAATGTTTCTTTCAAATATTTAATAATTGCAGCAGTCTTTTTTCTATATGTCCACTCTGTTTTTATTATAAGACCAGCATCTATTAAGCTTACTAGCTGGCTTAAAAAAATTGTAGGAAATAATACATCTCCGCAATAGCCAAAGATATTCGGGCTCGTTAAACTAGCGAATACCTTTCGTCCATATTTGTACTCGCCTTTATTCCCCCATGTAATTTTACTATCGCTAACTATGTAAATTGCGGACGGTTTTCTAGAGTCAACAGCGACCCATGAAGCTAGAAGAGTCATAAATAATAGTAATATGTTTAGCCACCTCCCCAGCGAATCTGGGAAATCCCAGACTCGCCTGCACCTCGCACCGCATGTAAAATATTGAATTGAGCGGTCAGGAGGAGTTGCTTTTAATTTATAAAGTTAATGATACCAATCAAACTACTCATATCAATTACAATATAAGAATATTACTATTCTCAAATAATCGTTGCAAAGATACTACTTTTTTACGACATACGCAAGAGATTTGTCATTTTTTTATAATTTATAGTCATTTTTACGATAAAGTACACAAGATGCAGCCATAGAGGACTGCACTATCCCGTAAATTTTTGGAGCCAAAACATGCACTATCCCCAAAATGTTTCGAGGCAAGATATTCACTGAGCGTAAAATTGGCAGGAGCGAAAAATACTCTGAGCGTAAGATTTACATCATGTCCCTTTGTTGGATGGCATCCAACCTAATGAACGATGTAATAACCGACTGATAGTCGGTGCAAAGGAAGAATCTTTAGTCGCGCTTGTGGATGACGGTGGATTCGTCAAGGTGGAGAGCAGATTGGTCGTCAATGGGAATCCACCAAAGTTCTTTGATCTTGTGGCGGAGATGTTGGCGGTTGAGGAAATTGATCATCCACTCCATGCGCATAAAACTGCGCTCCAACAAGAAGAACTCACGCCACTGATGGTCGTTCAACTCAACAATGTCAAACGATGGCGTGGTGGCACTGAAATATCGGAAACGGACGGCTAATGTCATAGGCAAGGGGATATATGTTCTTTGATGAGGGTGCAGATGTGTTCTACCTCCTCGAGGGATAAATCATAATACATCGGTAAGCGGACGAGGGTGTCGGCATAGCGGTCACAGTTGGGTAGTTCGCGACCATCATGTTTGTCGGCATAATAGGCAGAACTGTGGAGGCTCAGATAGTGGAACACCGCCATGACATCATTCTCTTTGAGGTGCTTGATGAGTGCGGTGCGTTTATCTAAAGAAGGGAATGTCAGATAGAACATGTGCGCATTGTTAGACGCGTAGTCAGGGATGTCAGGAGCCCCTATTCCCCGTTCCCTTTCCCCTGAAGGGGCAAGGGGTGATTCGAAGAGTGGTGACAGATTTTCATAGTAGCAGTTCCAAAGAGCTTTGCGTTTGGATTGGATTTCGTCCAAGTTCTCCAGTTGTGCCCAAAGGAATGCAGCATTGATCTCTGCCGGTAAGAAGGAAGAACCCATATCCACCCAGCCGTATTTGTTCACTTCTCCACGGAAGAACTCAGCGCGGTTAGTGCCTTTCTCCCAAAGGATTTCTCCACGGCGTACAAACCGCTCATCATTGACCACGAGCAAACCTCCTTCACCTCCGGCAGTAATGTTCTTTGTCTCATGGAAAGAAAAAGCGGAGAGGTGTCCAATTGAGCCAAGCGGTTTGCCTTTGTAGTAGGAATCAATGGCTTGGGCTGCGTCTTCTACAACGAGGAGATTGTGCTTTTGGGCGACAGTCATGATAGCATCCATGTCACATGCCACACCAGCATAGTGCACTGGGACAATGACTTTAGTACGAGGTGTAATGAGAGACTCCAATGTTTCCGCATCCAAGTTCGGATTGCGTTTCATGGAGTCGGCAAATACCACTTTTGCCCCTTCACGCAAAAAAGCGAGTGCGGTGCTGACGAAGGTGTAACTTGGCACAATAACTTCGTCTCCTTGTTTGAGGTCACAAAGCATAGCACACATCTCCAGCGCGTCTGTGCCAGAAGTGGTTAACAGACACTTGCGGAAGCCGTAGCGTTGTTCAAAGAAGGCTTGACAACGCTTGGTGTACTCTCCGTTTCCTGACAACTTGCCGTTGAAAACGGCTTGATACATATAATGCACCTCTTTACCTGTGAGGTGTGGTTTGTTAAATGGTATAGCCATAGTTACTGAATTTTTACGATTGTCATTCCTCTTTCTCCACCGTCCTGTAGCACTTCACCTGCGGAACTAACGGTTTCATTGATATCGGGGAATAGTTTGTTGTTCTCACATGGAAGAACATAAATACCGGGGATGGTGTCAAAGGCTTTCAGTTCCTGCAATTTGTAGAATTCCTCGTCCATTTCCCAAGCAAATTGTGTCTCTAAACAGGAATGAAGCCAAGCACGGAACTCCAAGTCAAAACACCACTCTCTGTCGTCTTCTGGAGCGTACCAATACAGAGTATTGCCTTCCCTGTATTCAGAGGACAATATTACCATTGTTTTAGCAGTTCCTTTGCGGTTTTTCTGATTAGTCTTGATATAGTTGGGTACTTTGCGGAAAGTAAAGAGAGCTAATGCCAACATTACAATCCAAGCCCATTTGCTACCAAGGTATTTGTGCAGATAGTGAACGATGGCAGGAACCATGAACAACGATGCCAAAGAGTAGTACAAAACCCAATTGAGTTTCATTACCGCACAGCCACAACAATACGCACAACCCGTCAGTAACATAGTGTCCCAGAATTCAAACTCTTCTTTCTTAACGATGATACGATATGCGCGCCAACAAACAAGGATGAGCACTACCCAAAGCACCTTTTGAGCGATGAACATCTTGATCGCATTGCCAAGAATGGTAACCTCCGAACCATGTGCGCCATCGTAGGCTTCTTCGATATGCAAGAAACAAATGAAGAAATAGAGCAATAGGAAAATTACTCCGACACCAACCAAACTCCAATGGTAGGCTTTCTCCAATTTAGTAGATTTTTTCCACATAAAAAGCAAGCCGATTATTCCATATGCAAGCGGGAAGACGAAGTTCGTTTCCAAGCAATAAGTCAGCCACGTAACACTTAATAAACCTACAATCATTGCAGTTAGTGATTGGTTTTTATGCACATAGTAACTGCACAAAGCCCATATCATTACTAAGGTGTAATCTACCCAAATAGTGGAATAAGCGTCCAGGAAATTGCAATACGCGCGAGCGATACACACGAGACCTGCAGAAAGAACTAATACATAATCCTGCCAAGCCATTTGTTTAACATCAATAGCCTTGTAAGCTGCCCAAAACGAGACCACACTAAAGAGAATAAAGACCAATGTGTGCAAGGCGAAATGCGCATTGACCGAATAGAGTTGGAAGATAGGCAGAATGTTATAAATTACATACGCAAGCGGATAGAAACGACCTGCTGAGGGTGTGACCGTATCGGCAGGGTTGAAGAAATGTCCCCAGCCAGTATGGCTAATGACAATGGCATCGTCACCAATGATCCAACCTGCGTTGTAGATGATAAGGAATGCGAGAATTCCTGTCAGTATGGCAACAAGGCCATAGAAACTTCCTTTGATGAGTTTTGTGTTCATATCGTTATATAAAGAAAATGATTATTCCACAGATGATTATTGTGATAGCGCAGAGTTTGCGCTTGGTTAGTTGCTCTTTGAAGAGGAAGAAAGCGAGTGTCGGGACAAAGAGATAGCTTAGCGATTCAATGACACTCACTTCTTTGACTTGTACGCCTCGGCTCATACAAAAGATATTGAGTACCAAACTGCACGCCATGATTGCATAGCCGCCAATGACCCACACATTGATATATTGTCTCCACCAAGTGGTATAGTTCATCCGTGCTCCTTGTTTTAGAAGCATTTGTGCACAAGCGGCAGCAAAGACGGACAATATGACGAGTATGTAAAACATGCTATGTATGATGTATGATGTTTGATGTTTATTCCTTAGCGTATAACGCAATACCTGCAATTATTACACACGCACCGATTATATTGTTGATAGTTATTTGTTCTCCGAAAAATGCCCAAGCCAGCAACATTACGAAAATCAGACTTGTGCCTTTGAACATGTAGGCGGAGCTGATTTCGATATGTTTGAGTATTTGTTGCCAACATACAGCGTACGCGCCCATTACTCCGATTGCGCCACAAAGCGCCAGGCAATAGGGCATTGACATAAACTCTTGCTGCGCGACGAACTTGGTGAACAAGGTCACGCACGCATACAACAAGTTGATGCCGATGAGGGAACTATATGTTGAAAATTTAGTCATTCTACTATCCAAAATTACTTGTTACTATAAATTTTACCAAATAAACCATTCCCATTACCACATGAATGCAAAATGCTGAGATTATGATATATTGCGAATACCCCCCCCTATTAAAGCCTGGGTATTCTTCGTTATTTCTTAGAGCCTTTTTAAGTATATAAAAATAAACAAACCACATAGCCGCTATAGCTTGCCAATTAAAGTTGCCGTGAGTTGCACGGGGACCTGTTTCCTTACAACACCACATCATTCCTATGCCAATTACAATCATAATCAAAACAAACCAAAACTCTCGGTCGTGAATAATAGAACGCCAATATAAACTTATAAACAATATAGGAAGAGAAAGAGATACTGCTAAGTATAAGATATGCGCTTTCCAAAAATCAAGTGTAAACAACTGAACTATATCAATAACAACACTACTATTGTCATTCCCTCCATTGTAATATATTGTAAGATATTCATACGCAAGACACAAACCGCCAAATAATAATGGTATTAAAGAACGGAATAATTCTTTGCTAAAGCCATACTTACTCAACATGATAATAGGGAAAGCGCACGCGTACACGAAAAAGAAACTTGGCTTTACAAGCACACTTATTGTCAAAAGGATGGTTATTAGCCAATTTCGTTTTTCAGAATACTCAGAGAATTGTTTTACAGAGAGCAGATAACAAGCTATCGCGAAAGGCATCATACATAGAATGGTCGAATTATGCCAAACATTTGGGACATAATAACCAAGATACATGTTTTGTGCAGATAGGAAAATCCCAAAGGGTTTTAAGAAATACATTAAAGGTACAACATAAACGAATAAAAGTGCAACCGATGAAAATTTAGCGACATGCTCTGTTGTCCACTCTTTGAAAGCCTCACGAACAATAACATATTTGGCAGTATTGGCCAATGAGATAAGCGATACTAATGCAATTCTCATTGGCACATTACTACCACTAAACAAAGTAAACAAATTCACTAAAAAATACATCAAAAAATTAGTTGTAAACAATCGATGTTCAACTAACATATCTTTTGCTATGTTTGCATGTGCCAATAAATCGCTCTCTTCTTTTATTACAAACATTATGTAAGAGAACATGCACAACATAAACACAAAGACACTTATAGCATCCAAGTTTTTATTAAATTTGTCTTTTATCCTATCATTCATATCAATATTAATTTTATAGCCACCAGTGAAAAATAGGCAAAACAGATTGTATGGTGAAGCCGTTCTTTTCATACCAGCAGCATGCATCAATATTGGCTTTCTGCGTGGGGACTTCGAGCGTTTTGACACCTAAGTCGAACAAGTAACCATCCAACGTGGACATGATTTTACCGCCGATACCTTGGTGTTGGCAATCGGTATCCACTGCTACCAAGCCGATATGACCTAACTCGCCTTGATAGTCAACTGTAATCATTCCTTTGGCGATGTTGTTTGTGTCAAGGTAAGTCAATATCTGCTTGTTAGTGCCATCTTTAGGGCAAGCGTTCTCTATCCAACGTGTATATAGCCGTTCATAACTGCCTTGGGGAAGACGTTCGTCTAACTTAAAACGAGAATAGCCACCACTGACTAAAGCCAAGCGGTACAGATCATCGGAAGGAGTCGCACCTTGGAAGAAAGCAACATCGCTGAATTGCTTGCGCGGTTCGCAGGGTTTACTATACAGGATTTTCTCATCCACCAACTGTGTTCCTTCTGCCTCAAAGCCCACCGCGTTGGCATCAAAGATATACAGCAAATCGAATTGCCGTTTCAGTTCCTTGTATTGCGATTGCAAAGCTTCTGCGTCTGCTTTCGTCTGCAAGTCTGCCCGACCTATGCGCAAGCCGAAAAAATCACTATCCCATTGTAAAACACGAATATCCATCAGTCTATATTGCGTTTGTTATTAACAATAAAGGTTGGGCGCTCTTTGGCTTTTTCGAAGAGTTTGCCGAGATAGATGCCCACGACACCAATGAGCGAAATGACGATTCCGCCCAACAACCAAAGAGAAATAATCAGGCTGGCAAAACCCATTACTTCGATTAGCCCCAAACAATAACGTACGATGAAGACAATACCGACGATAAACGAAATGAGCGTGACGAGCAATCCCATCTGTACCATGAGGCGCATCGGTTTGTCTGAGAAAGAGATAATAGTGTCGAATGCCAAGCGGAACAAGCGACTGAGGTTATAAGTTGATTTGCCTTCAGCGCGTTCGCCATGTTGGATGGGCAGATAGGCTTTTTTGAAGCCGACCCATTGGATCTGCGTGGGGAAATAGCGCATGGCGTCACCCATCGAGAGCACTGCGTCAATCACTTTGCGGTTGTAGATACCGAAATTGGCGACCGATGCGTCCTGCTTCGTCTCGGTCAGATACGAGAATACTTTATAGAACCACTTGGAACCAAGGCGTTTGAACCATCCGTGCGAACGCTGGATGCGTTGAGCCAACACGGAATCATAGCCCTCATGTGCTTTGGCATAGAGGTTCGGAATTTCTTCCGGTCGGTCTTGCAGGTCACAATCCATGACCACAATCCACTCGCCTTTGGCGTACGTCAAACCAGCTGTGATAGCGTAATGCTGACCAAAGTTGCGAGAGAGGTTGAGACCTTTGACCTTTGGATTCAAGTCACATTGCTTCTCTATCTCCGTCCAAGAGTTGTCAGGAGAAGCATCGTTGACAAGAATGATTTCGTAATCATCGGTGATCGAGGAAACACTCGCAACAATACGAGTGACTAACTCTTCGACCATCTTTTCCCCGCGATAGACCGGAGAAATTATAGAAAGATGACAATCCAAGTGTGTTTCTTATTCTGGCCGTGGTTCCGCCGTAGCCGTTAGTAATAAGAAAAGCGTGGAACCTTATTCTACGCTTATTCTTAATCATGTGGCTCTGGTAAACCATTCTCCCAAGAATAAAACAATAACGCCCACGCCGATATGTATAGTACGCCGTAAGAGCGGACGTAGAAATACACATCCACAGGACGTTCATTGCACTATCTTGCTTTGGGGGAGAAATTTACCAGATTTCCATGATTCCAAAACAAGCGTCAATAAACGCCTTCTAATATTTTAAGTAATGTCCCACGATTCAGAGTGTAAGGTGGGCAATCCCACCCACATACCCCGGCGCGATTCATTACAGGGTGCAAAGGTACAAAAAAAATCTGGATTATACAAATTTTAGAGTGAGAAAGTGCGGAGAAAGTGGATTTTGCAGGGAAATCAAAAGAAAATAGCGGATAAGTGTCGGCAATTAGCCGACTTAATTCGAAGAAGAGGCACAGGAACGAACAAAACCGGTATCGCGGTACAGCGGAATGCCGGTATCCCGATAGAATCCCCCTTAATAGTAAGATAGAGACCACATACGGGATAGTATCCCGTGTAAACAACAAACGTCTATGCCGATTGCCAATCGGCGGAATACAAAGAAGATCCGCATAGTATGCGTGACAAGAAACAAAACTAAGGCGGCATTGAATGCCGTGACAATAAACAAAGTAAGCGCAGGGGTATAGCAAGGGTATAGCAACCCTATACGTTTAGAGCGTAACAAACGGGTAAATTGAGCGGTGTGAATGAGAAGAAGAAATGAAAATAGAAGAGAACATATTTTTATCCCCCTTTTGGAGCGAAGTGACCAAGAAAAATTGAGAGTAAGCGAATATGGAAACTCTCTTTGGGGATACTCATTTGAGCGTGGCAGTAGTCGCACAAAAAAGAGACGGAATCAATATGAGACCGTCTCTTCCTTTGCTTGCAAAAACAAGAAGATTTATTCCTGCATCAAAAGTTGCATTACCACTTTCGCGGAGTAGGCAACAGGGGTGCCGGGGCCGAAGATGGCGGCAACACCGGCTTTGTAGAGGAAGTCATAGTCCTGCGCGGGGATGACACCACCGGCGGTGACCATGATATCCGGACGGCCGAGTTTTTTGAGCTCCTCGATGACCTGCGGGATGAGGGTCTTGTGACCTGCCGCAAGGCTGGAGACACCCAGTACATGGACATCGTTCTCCACCGCCTGCTTGGCTGCCTCTACCGGAGTCTGGAACAACGGTCCCATATCGACATCAAAGCCGCAATCGGCATAACC
>CAMUYI010000014.1 GCA_947164985.1 uncultured Bacteroidales bacterium
ATAAGTACTACATGTCGCTTGTGTTGGATAATGGCATCTGCGGTCAGAGTCGTGCGGAGAATATCGAGTTGAATGTCAAGTACCCGAGCTGGATCATCGAGCAATGCTGGAACGATGTCGTTGTACCGCTCAAGAAAGAGCTGAACGGCGGCTATGAGTTCTCGCAGGCCGACTGGATCGTCAACGGCGTTCGTCAGCTCAACAACGGTAGAGGTTACCTCGAGTATAACTTCCGTGACGGCGATGAAGTAGTCATGATTGCAACCCGCAAGGGTGAAAACTACGCGATCGAGACCTGTCCGTTGATCATCAGCATCAATCCGAATATGGCATACGACGATCCGATCCTCATCTACCCGACTCAGGCACCGAGACAGATGCCTAACATCCATATCGAGGCACCGAAGGACGGTACGTATGAGGTATATGGTGCAACGGGTACCCTACTCTTCACCGGTACGTTCAACGAAGGAGAGACGCTGGTAACCTTACCGGCTGTCAACGGAATCTACTTCATCCGGACGACCGCACAAGGTGCAGAACCCGAGACCCATAAGGTGATAATCTACTAAAAAAGAAATAACCTCGCGATCAACTCGCGAGGTTATTTTTTTGAAAGACCGAAGTGAGGTCTATCCAATTGTCGTCTTCCCGTTTATAGAAGCGTTGGTTCGTATCGGGCGACTTAAGGCCGCCTAACGATTCGATGTACGGACCGAGTTTAAGGTAGTCAAGTGTCCTAGGCTCCTTAGGATAACTAGTCCTACCGCTATACCACGCGGTCTTCAGATCACGCTCCTTCACGTATGCGGCCCATTGGGCTACTTCGTCCGGAGCGGCATCGCCGCCCATGAATGCGACGCAGGTGATCATCGAGCCATAACGGGCAAGAAGACCATCCATCAGTTCCTCATTAAGCGGTTCACCGATATCCTGCGCCAGATGCTGACTATGGCAGCCGGGACAGTGGCAGGGACAGTTAGAGAGATTAAGGGCGAGTGTTACCTCGCCCGGAATCTCTTGAAAGACTATGTCAAAAGACGCTACTTTTAGCATTGCGGTGCTTTTTGTTTCTCGGCGTAATAACGCTTAGCAGCCTCTTTTTGACGCGCCTCGGAGAAGTTCGATACACGTTTCATATAACCGATGACACGAGTCAGGTAGTCCACGTTCTTCGAATGGCAATGCGGACACTCCTTGAGGTAACGCTTGTCGATATGACCGCAGTCGTTACATACGGTATTCGGGATATTGAAGGTGAAGTAGTTACAGCCCTCGATAGCGGCTACGCGGAGGAGCTGACGGTACTGCGCCTGGCTCAGGTGCTCCTCCAAGTTGCAGTGGAGAGCCGAACCACCGGTCAGGTGCTCGATGTACTTCTTGCCGTGCAGACGGAAACGATCCAGTACGTTGAGTGAGGTATCTTCTACGATGTAGAAATAACTGTTGTAGCAGTCACGCGGTACTACATAGCCGTCCTCACGGTCCCATTTCGCATGCTTGACACCTACGTTCTCTGCCGGGATCATCTCGCAGTTGAACATCACGTCTTTCGTGCGGTACTCTTTGTTCTTCTTCTCGATGATACCGAGGAGTTCTTGCACGAAATGCGCGTACTCCGGTGTATCCTTGATCTCGAGACCGAGGAACTCAGCTGCCTCGACCAGACCGTTCACACCGATAGTGAGGTACTGACGGCCGATATTGATGTAACCGGCATCGAAGAGCGGCAACATACCTTTCTCCTGCAGCGATTTGAGGTTCTCGTTGTACGCGAGTTGTACCTTATGCATCAAGTCTACCACGTCCTCGATATATGCCTGGTACGGGATATTATTGCGTACGGCATACTGGATAGCACGGTTGAGGTTGATCGTCAGTACAGACTTCGAACCTGTCGAGATACCACCGGCACCGAGGGTGTAGCTGAAGCTGTTATCAGTGATCGCATTACGCAGACGGCAGCAGGACGAGAGGCTGTCGGCGTTGTCGGATACGTAGGTGAAGAACGAGTGGCCCTTCGCATACATCTCGGCCGTGAAGTCCGCATACTCTTTGTCCTTGATGTCGCCGTTCTCTGCGAGCAGCGCCATGGTCTCTACCGGGAAGGTGAGCACACAACGCGTACGCTCTTCGTTGAACCAGTTCATAAAGCGCTTCTGCAACCAGTTCAGGCTGTCCCAATGCGGCTCTTCACCGTTCGGGAAACGGAAGTGCTCAAACAGGCTCTGGAAATAATAGCGGTCATAGTAACTGATATTCCAGAATACGGACTGGAAGTTACGCGCACCACTCGGCTGGTTGAGGCTGTAAACAACCTGCTGGAAGCAATCCGTGATGATCTTATCGATCGTACGGCGTCTCTTGCTCAGGTCAACTACCTCGTCCGCACGTTTGTAGTAGTCCTCGCCGTATTCCTGCTCAATGAAATAGTTCATATACATAAGGAACTCGGGCGTAGCGCACGCGCCTGAGAGCATGGACGACACCATGAAGACCATGTTGATGAACCCGCCGCAGAACGATTTGAGGTTGTGAGGAGGCGTAGCGTTACCGCCGATGGACTTCGTACCGCCGATGAGCCAGGGGTACATCGTAATGGAAGCGCAGTAGTTAGCAAGATTGGTCTCGTCGTTCTTGTAGATGAAGTGCTGGTTGAGCAAGTTCATGTACCGATCGGACAACTCTTTGCCGTACATCTCTTTGATTCGCTCGGTCAGCAGACGGCGGTTGAGACGAATAAAGCCCTGCTTCGGCAGCTCACCAATCAGCGTAGCGATATTCTTGTGCTCCACGTTCGCGTTCGCGTCGAACTTCGAACCCTCTGCAGCATTGGATGCCTGCACGTAGTTCATCATGAAGTCCAGACGACGTTGGGTCTCACGGTCCTCCGTATGACCTTGGCGATACAAGATGAACGCTTTCGCTACCTGATAGTAGCCTTCCGCCATCAGCGCAACCTCCACTTGGTTCTGTATCTCCTCTACGGTCACATTGTTATGTACTCGTAAGTGCGAAAGGATAGCCCCTAATGTCTCTTCCGTCGCAAACGCACCTACCGCTAAGAATGCCTTCGAAATGGCATTCTTGATTTTGTCAATGGTAAAAAGTTCTTTCTTACCGTCACGTTTGATAATGTATGTTTCCATAATATATTGATAAATATCGAATTAGCAATAATCGTGCTTTTCTATGGCCGAAAATGCGGTGCAAAGGTAATACTTTTTTACGACATGTGCAAATTTTTAGAGAAGAAAATTTTATTTTTTTGACAAGAAAAGTTATTAACAATTTCAGAAAGTTGTCCAAAATAAAAATGCAAATCGCTTATTTACAGCGACTTGCATTTTTTAGAAAGTCCAAAAGTTGTCCAAAAACAGAAAGTTATTAACAATCCATGGTCAACTTTTTGTAAATTTTAATTTATTTTAAGGTTATGCCCTGTGCATTGTACTCAGCACCGTTCTTGATGATGATGAGTTGACCATTGCGGATAGCCTTCACAGCACCTGCTTTAGCATCGGTATTCTCGATACCCTCCGGATACTGACCCAGACGGCTGTAGATTCCTTGACCCCAAGTGTTGGTAGCAGCTACCTCGATCACGCCGTTCTCCAGAACCGTTACAGTACCGTTAACAATGAGCCACAGCGGAACTTTGATATAACCCTCTTCATCCAGCGAACCTGCGAACGAACCGTAGATGTATTGGTTAATAGATCCTGCGGTTACCGTACCTGCTGCGTAGGTCTCGTCGATAGCATATACGCCTGCAGGCAGCTCGGTCGTACCTGCAGCCACGTTGAACTCGAGCGAGATCTTATGGTTCTCTGCATCGGTAGCCTCAACAACGAATACGTTGTACTGTGCCAGATATTGATCATCAATGGTGTACTCCGGGAACTTGTAATAGAAGCCCTCGTCCTGGCTGTCGTACTGATTGCCCTGCGGCTCCTCCTCATAGTCCTCTACCGTAGCCGTGAGGTTCAACGTGAACTCAATTACATCTGCGCTATTCACGTAGTTCTGTCCCTTCAACGTACCGGTGATGGTAGCGTTGGTGCCGCTAACAGCTACAACGATGTTAGCGTCCACCATGTCGTAGTACAGCGTGTCCGAACCAACCACTTTCGCTACTAAGGTGTAGTCAGCCATCAGGTCAGAACGTCCGTACGTACCCGGGATAGAAGTAGCATAAGCAGCGATGGATACCATCTGGCTAGCCGTAGAACCGATGAACTGCCAAGCTTGACCCTCATAGTTGGTGAGCTTACCGCTCATGGTGATGGTCTCTTGGCTGGTAGCGTCCGGAATAACATATTGCAGGTTGAGCGTATATTGTACGCCGTCCATGCTCAGTACAGTACCGGTGATAGCTACGCCGGTAGCGGTGTTAGCTACGGTGATCGTACCCTCGTAGATCTCGATCTTGCCTTCTTCACCCTTGATGCTCAGGCTAACTTCATCTGCGCTGAACGTACCGAAATAGTTTTCTGCCGGCAGGTACATGCTTACCTCATAGTCCTCGTTGCTTGCCCCTACCATGATGATACCGAAGTAGCTTGCATAGCTATCATCCAACACGAGGTTGGTAGCGTTGATAGTCTCGAAGCTCTGTGCGGTAGGAGCTGTGAAGGAGAACGTTACATGATATACGTTACCGTCACCGGCCAGGATCCAACCCTCAAGAGAGATCGTACCGTTGTTCTCAGCTACTACACAGTGAGCGCTAACAGCCTCGAAATCATTCACGTAGGTATATTTCAGTTCCACGTCCTCTTCGCCGTACGTACCTGCGGGAGCACCCTCAGCACACGGGAAAGTAAAGGCGATCTCATAGTCCTCGTTCTCTGCACCCAATTGGCACAGACCATCTTTGTAGATAGGCTTGTTAGCATTACCCGTGAAGACAACGTCAATGGTGTCACCGGTGATGATGAACGGAGCTTCCTCATAAACCAGGGCGTAGTTGTTGCCCAGCGAGTCAGCAAACGCTGCCTCAATGTGAACCAACTGCTGCTCCTCATACGCTACAAAGGTCTTGGTCAGCGAAGCCGAAGCATAAACTGTTTTGTTGCCCAGAGAATCTTTCTTGTACGAGAAGTTGGCCAGCATGTCAGCCAGCGTGTAGGTCTGACCGATTACCAACTCTTTGCTACCTGCTGCTACTACGATGTCGAAGTAGTAAACGTTCTCGTCAGCGTCGTACAGCTTTACCCATACGTCGTTGTCGGTCGAGTAGAATTTCTCAGAATAGTCCGTGATCGTCACGTTGTAGTTGTCGTGCTTTGCCTGCGGAGCCTTGAAAGCGACAGCTGCACGCTCTGCTTTCTGCAGACTCGTTGCCGGAAGGGTCTGATGAGCCTTTACAGTCTTCACAGCCTCCATAGCCTCTGCCTGTTTGCTCTTACCAAGCACCTTTGCAGGAGCTGCACTTGCGCTAAAAGCGATTGCGATAGCGCATACGAAAGAGAAAAATTTCTTCATAATTCGTTTGTTTTAGTTAATAAATAATGTTAATTAATTATAGGTTGTTTAACAACTCTCAAATTGTCTCAGGAAGCGGACGTCGTTCTCGGAGAAGAGACGCAGGTCTTTCACGCGATACTTGAGGTTCGTGATACGCTCCACGCCCATACCGAAAGCGTAGCCGCTATAGACCTTGCTATCAATGCCGCAGGCTTCCAGTACGTTGGGATCGACCATACCGCAGCCGAGGATCTCAACCCATCCGGTACCCTTGCAGAACGAGCAGCCCTTACCGCCGCAGATGTTACAGCTGATATCCATCTCGGCACTCGGCTCCGTGAACGGGAAATAACTCGGACGCAGACGGATCTTGGTATCCGCACCGAACATCTCCTTCGAGAAATAGAGCAGCGCCTCGCGCAGGTCCGCAAAGCTGACGTTCTTATCGACGTACAGACCTTCTACCTGATGGAAGAAACAGTGTGCACGCGCAGAGATCGCCTCATTGCGGTATACCCTACCCGGGCAGAGCACACGGATCGGCGGTTTCTGGCTCGTCATCACGCGGGTCTGAACGGAAGATGTATGCGAACGAAGCAGCACGTCGGTCGGCTTCTGCACGCCCATCTCTTTCTCAACAAAGAAGGTATCCTGCATGTCACGCGCGGGGTGCTCCGGCGCAAAATTAAGCATTCCATAGACATGCTTGTCGTCCTCCACTTCCGGTCCCTGGGCAATCGTAAAACCGATACGGGAGAAGATATCCTCTATCTCTTCGCGCACCAGGGAAAGCGGATGACGCGTACCCAGCGCAATCGGGTCCGGCGTACGGGTCAGGTCCAGACGATCTGACTCTGCCTGCTTGGCCTCGAACTGCTCACGTAACTCGTTGATACGATTCTCTGCCTCCTGACGCAACTGGTTCAGCAGCTGACCCAACTCGCGCTTCTGGTCATTCGGCACCAGACGGAACTCATTGAACAGCGCTGTGATCTCACCCTTCTTACTCAAGTACTTGATACGCAAAGCCTCCAACTCTTCTGCGTTGGATGCCGACAGCGTCTGTACTTGACCCATCAACTCTTGAATAGTATCTTTTAAAGCCATAACTTGGTTAATTTACAAAATCCGCCGCAAAATTACAAAAAATATTTGACATATGCAAATATATTTGCAAATTTTACTAAGAATGAGGAAAAAACTTCATTTTTTTGCCCAAAAGGCATCAAAAAGTATATATATACAAAGTATATATATAGTAAATGTACGATTTTTGCATTTTTTGGCTTCTATCCTATGGGAATCCTATGGGAATGATATGGGTATCTTATGGTGCGGATAGGTAAATGATAGTACGGAGGTACTTTTTGATACTTTATTGCACAAAAAATAACTCAAATCTTGCATATATCATTTTTTTTGTGTAATTTTGCAACGCAAAATGTGTGAAACCATGAAAAAGAGTATGTTCATTGTGCTGGCGGCGATGTGTTTGGCGGGCTGTCAGAAAGCAAGTATGAATGCGGAAAGCATTCGTTTATCGAACCCCATTATGCCTATTCGTATGAGTGCGGACACGATGCATATCGTGTTGACGGACTATGTGCCGGCGTTGTACGGCGATACGAGTTTATGGAAAGGGATGAACTGGACGGCAGGTGAAGCGGTTGAGTGCGTGAACCTGACGGGTACGCCGCAAGTGGTTCGCGAGATGGATATCATCAATCGTGATCGCGCTATTCATGCCCTGACGATGCATGACAAGAGCGGCAGTTTTGCCATCCCTATCCTGCCGAACAAACCCGTCAAACAGGCGCTCTATTCCAAGGGTTATGCAGACGGCAAACTCATCGTGGACTTCGCAGAGAAAGTAGCGAACCCGAGTTTTGAGGCATACATCCAGAATACGCTCATCGATCATCATCTATGGAGCGCCAATGAGGATGGAAGTTGGTCATTGGACCTCGGAGCATTCAGTATTCAGCCATCAGTATTCAGCGGCCGCACGTATCTGCGGGTATATGCGGAGGATGAGACGTACGTGTATAACGATCTGCTGCTGCCGATGGAGAACGGTCAGATCGTAACAGATGCGGCGCAGTTGAACCGTCATGATCAGCAGGCGCAGGTGCTGTACTCGCTGATGATCGACCGATTCTATAACGGGAACACCGCCAACGACTGGAAGATGAACTCGCCGGAAGTGCTGGATATCGTGGACTACCAAGGCGGAGACCTCGCCGGCATCACGAAGAAGATCTCGGAAGGCTATTTCGACAAACTGGGCGTGAACACGATATGGATCAGTCCTATCACGCAGAACCCGTGGGACGCATGGGGTCGGTATGAGTTCAAGAACGGCAATAAGTACGACAGCACGAAGACCTATACACGTTTCAGCGGTTACCACGGTTATTGGCCTATCTACGCGACGACGCTGGATGCGCGTTTCGGTACGCCGGAGGAGCTGCGCACCTTATTAGATAGCGCGCACGCGCACGAGATCAACGTGGTGCTGGACTATGTAGCGAACCACATGCATATCAATTCTCCGACGCTGCAGGCGCATCCGGACTGGCATACGGACTCCATCCTGCCGGACGGACGACGTAACTTCGAGTTATGGGACGAGGCACGTCTGACGACCTGGTTCGACAAGCATATCCCTACCCTCGATCTGGAGCGCGAGGAGGTATGCGAACAGATGACAGATAGCGCGCTGTACTGGTTAGAGAACTTCGAGTTGGACGGTTACCGTCATGATGCATGCAAGCATATCCCGGAGGGGTACTGGCGTATGTTGGGTCAGAAGATCGCGACCCGTTGGCCGGGACGTCCGATTTGGATGATCGGTGAGACGTACGGTAGTCCGGAGTTGATCGGCAGTTACGTGAAGAGCGGTATGCTGAATGCGCAGTTCGATTTCAATGTCTATTTCACGTCGCGAGAGGCGCTGTGCGGTCTGACGGGCATGGATCAGGTGCTGCAGAACGAGCTGACGTCGTTGGCTACGTACGGAGCGCACCACACGATGGGTAACATCAGCGGTAACCACGACCAGATCCGTTTTGCTTCTATCGCCGGCGGTGCAATCGATATCCATTCGCAGGGCAAGGAAGAAGGATGGACGCAAGAGATCGGTATCGGTGATGCCGAGACGGCTTATAAGCGCGCGTTGCTGCTGGAGGTACTGAACATGACGCTACCGGGCGTACCGTGTGTTTATCAGGGCGACGAGTATGCGGAGGTAGGCGGTAACGACCCCGATAACCGACATATGATGCGTTTTGAGACGCTGAACGAGGCAGAGAAGGACATGCGAGCACAGGTAGCAGAACTGATTCATATGCGCCGCAGTTCGATGCCGCTGCTGTACGGCGAGTTCATCCCGATGGAGAGCGATGCGGACGTGATCCGCTACCAACGCGTCTATCTGGGCGAGAAAGTGACGGTGACTATCAACCGTGAGAAACTCACGTTTGAGGTAATTAAAAATTAAAAATTAAGAATTAATAGCATGAAAAAGACAATGCTTTTTATCGCAGCGGCGCTGATGATGGTAAGCTGCGCAGAGGAGACGAATTTACGTCACCCGAAGTTTGCGTACGACGCAACGATCTATGAACTCAACACCCGTCAAGCGACAGAGGAAGGTACGTTTGCTGCTGCCGAAGCCCTGCTGCCGACCTTGAAGCAGAACGGCATCGACATCATCTGGGTAATGCCCTGTCAGCCGATCGGCGTGATCACCCGTAAGGGAACGCTTGGTAGTTACTACTCGATCATCGACTACTGCGCGATCAATCCCGAGTTCGGTACGCGTGCCGACTTTGAGCATTTTCTCAATGAGGCGCACAAGATGGGCTTTAAGGTGATCCTCGACTGGGTTGCTAACCACACCGCGCCGGACAGCGAGTGGACGAAGAACGAGGGCTGGCACTACCGCGACAGTCTGGGTAACCTGATGGTACAATACGACTGGACGGATATCTCTAAACTGGACTACAACAGTGAGGCAATGCGTGCAGAGATGAAGAAAGCGATGCATTGGTGGATGGACTCGATCGGCATCGACGGTTTCCGCTGCGACGTAGCAGGCGAAGTGCCGACCGATTTCTGGAACGACGCGATGGGTGAGTTGCGCGAGACGCATCCGGATATGTTCACGCTTGCCGAAGATGAGGACAAAGCGGACGAGTTGACCGAGACGGCGTTTGATATGTACTACGGCTGGAGTTTGCATCACGTGATGAACGATATCGCGCAAGGAAAGGCTACGGTAGAGGACCTATGGGCCAACCTCGCCAAGACAGACAGCACGATTCGTCCCGAGGCTATCCGTATGAACTTCATAACGAACCACGACGAGAACAGTTGGAACGGTACCGAGTTTGAGCGTATGGGCGATGCTACGGATCTATTTGCCGCTTTATGCTATATTCTCCCGGGCATGCCGATGATCTATACGGGTCAGTTAAGCGGTAACCATCACCGTCTGGAGTTCTTCGAGAAAGACCTGATCGACAAGGACGAGGCGTTCGCACAATACGACCTGTATAAGAAGATGAACAACCTGCGTGAGCGTAACAAAGCGCTGTTCAGCCCGGAGGTAGGCGCTCCGCTGGAGCGCGTGGCTTGCGACAACAAGGCTATCTTCGCTTGCAAGCGTGTCAAAGAAGGTCGCTGGCATACGAACAGCGTGCTTGCTGTGATGAACATGAGCAGCGAAAAACAAAACGTCACGCTGGAGACCGGCGAGACGTTTGACTTGGAGCCTTGGGGCTACGAAATAATTGAAAATTGAAAATTGAAAATTGAAATTATTAAGCCATTGCTCCGTTGACTTGTATCACTTGTCCGGAGACATAGGAGGAAAGGTCGCTCGCTAAGAAGAGGGCGACCTTTGCTACTTCTTCAGGTTCACCTCCGCGCTTCATCGGGATCATAGAGACGAAGGATTTGAGGGTCTCTTCGGAAAGGGCCTTGGTCATATCGGTGATGATAAAGCCCGGTGCAATCGCGTTGGCGCGTACACCGCGGCTACCCAACTCTTTGGCTACAGACTTGGTGAGGGCGATGATGCCGGCTTTGGAAGCGGCATAGTTAGCCTGTCCGGCATTACCGTTCAGTCCGACTACCGAACTAAGGCTGATGATCGAACCGGAACGTTGGCGCATCATGACCGGCGTGACGGCATGGGTAAAATTGAAAGCTGACTTGAGGTTGACCTCGATCACCTGATCCCACATCTGTTCGGTCATACGCATAAGGAGCGTGTCGCGTGTGATGCCGGCGTTATTAACCAAGATATCGAGACGTCCGAAATCTGCTACGACGGTTTCTACCACCTGATGGGCTGCCTCGAAATCTGCGGCATTGGAGGCATAGAAAGCCACTTTAACGCCTAAGGCTGCTATCTCATCGCGCGTAGCCTGCGCCTGTTCGTTCAGTTCAAGATCGGTAAAGGCGATGTTCGCACCTTCACGCGCAAAAGCCAAGGCTATCTGTTTGCCTATACCACGCGCAGCGCCTGTGATTAAGGCTGTTTTATCTGCTAAAAGCATAAATTCAAAATTAAAAATTAAAAATTAAGAATTACTCATCCTTGATGGGGAAGACTCCCGTGGGGTTAAGGATGGTGTATTGGGTCATCTGCTCGTTGGAGTCGAATCCGACGCCTTCGATGATGCTGGTCTCGCGTGTGATATGGATCGAGGTATCGGAATAGACGCGATGGGTCTGCTGATCCCACATCATCTTGGGTGTCTCGAACTTTTCTCCCTGCCTATTCATCGCATGCACGTTTCCAATGAGTGTCCATCGTTGGGCGGTCTCATCGTAATAGGCATAGTCGGCTTTGAGTGAAGCGGCGACGGACAGGTCCATATCGAACTGCTCAAGATAGATGCCTTCGGGAAACTCCTGATAAGGCGGATCGGTCTTATCGAACATGAGCCACTGCGGCGCTTCGATCCGATAACGCGTGACGCCGGAGTCGGAGATGAGCGTACTGACGCTATCCGTGAGCAGTACCGCCGCCTGTTCGCGCGGCTGGGACTGCGCACTCTGCTGCACGGATTTCTCCTTGCAGCCAAAAACAGACATAGCGAGCGCCATCAAGACACTCGCTATGCATAAAGGATATTTAACGAATAGCGGTCGATTCACCGATCCATCCTCCTACGAAGTAGGTATTTCCGCTGAACTCATTCGGCAGGTCAAAACGCTCCTCCTTGGTCGGATAGTACTTGCTGTACGAGCTGATGAACTCGTTGGCTTGTGCCTCTACCGACGGATCCACTTGTTTAGCCTTCACGAACTTATCTACAGCCGCCCAGTAAACGGTCTTATTGAGGATACGACCTTTGGCATCTTGCGGATAGAGTTGCGTAGAAGCGTAGCACATACCGATGATAATATAGCAACGACCCTGACCTTTGTTCATACCCAGACCGTTCAACGTAGCGATGGAAGCCAACGCGTACTTACGTGCATCGGTGTATTTCTTGAGGTTGTTATAGCAATAGAAAGCAGCATTGTACTGGTAGTCTGCCACATCCTCCATCTCATCCTCCACCATCGCCAGTTTGATAGCTTGGTCGTAGTAAGATACAGCTTGCTCGTAGTCTCCTTTCTTAGCGGCCATAGAAGCACATCCGGCAGCAGACTCTTGAGTCGGTTGCAGTTTATGTGCAGCCTCGCACGCTGCGAAATAAACATCGCTCTCGGTGCAACGTACACGGCGGTACAGTTTGGCGATCTTGGTCAGCATGTCAAGATTTGACAAGTTATCCATCACTACTGCAGCGTAGATCTCATCCAGTTTGGTGCAGTCTGCAGCACCGGAGATAGCGAAGATATTATCCACATAGTCTTTCTGCTTGGCAGCGATCTCGGCATTCTTGTTATTGACGTTCGCAGCCTGCTCACCGAGTGCGTTGGAAGCCAACTCATAGTCTGCGATGAATTGCTCTGCGTTACCATTCTGTTTGTAAACAGCGTAAGAAGCATCTACGAGTTTAACGAGCACCATGATCTTGCTGGCCGAACCCATACCTTCTACCGATGCGCGCAAGCACTCGCGCGCCTCCGCCAACTTCGTATCGCCGTAGAAATCGATGTACGCCATACCCTTCTCACCCAAGATATAAGCCGTCGGGTACTTGGCATCACTGCCGAAATACTTGATACGTTTGTCCTGCAAATCGATGGCAAGTTTCGCCAAACGCTCTTTCTCTGCGGGATCGGCAGTAGCCTGATAAAGGGCCTCAACGATCTTCGCACCGTCCGTGTAGATGGATTTATTGGCATTCGGGCAGTTGGTGTAGACGTCGAACCAGGGTTCATACGCATCGGCGAACATCTTGTTCTTCACTGACTCGTGGAAGAGGGATACGTTCATCACGCACTCTTCGGTGATCACAGGTTCTGCATCGGGTTCGGTAGCTACTACCGGCGCCTCAGCCGCCACTTTGGTCGGTTTCTTAGCCATTGCCAGCGCCGGAACGGCTGCTGCCAGGGCTACTACAAAAAGATTTCTCAGTTTCATAATGATTATATTTTAGTGTTGTTTTTTTCGATATCTCAATATCTCGACATCTCAAGATTTCGACCATTCTCTTTCAAATTTCGTGCCAAACTATAGTTTGCGTTTGAAGAACCAGGTCTCGGCGATGGAGGCGCCTATGGTGAGACGCAGCGCATGTTCCTCGAGTCCGGTAGCCATACCGCGATGAGTATATTCGATGGTCGTATTGATGACTGAACCGACGGACCAGAGCGGGAAACCGACACCGATAGTAGCGGTAACCTTGGGTGCACCGATAGAAGCGAGGTACTCATTCTGCACACTCAGTCCGGCGCGCCAGATCATACGCTCTACGTACTTACGTCCCATAGGATTATGCTTATACTCGGCACCCAAGGCAAAACGATGGCGGTCCTGTAGACCGGACTCCGAGCCTAACGCACCGCTGTAGAGCGCGGATGCCATATACTGCCGCTCATAGTCGAAGCCTACGGTGAGGCGGTTCGCCCAATTATAACTTCCACCTACGCCCCAAACCATCGGCAGTTGCCAGCCGTCGTGGAAAGTAGGGATCGAGTCGTCTGTCTGGGTCTCGATGACCAAGAGTTCGCTATTGAGTTTCATCTTGGGTTCGAAGATAGCACCTACGTTAAAAGTATGATCACCAAAAGTATGGAAGAACTGTGCGCCGGCACGAACCCGTACGTTGCTCACGGAGAGCATCTCATCTTGGATAGTTGTGTTCATACCTGCCTCATCGAAAGTCAAGGCCCGCAGACGATTCAGGTCTCCCCACATATAATAGACGTTCGCACCGAGGGAGAGCCAGTTCATAATGTTAAAACTCAGACCGCCGTACACTTGACTGATGTTACCGGTACCGGTGTAGGTCTTGGAATAATGGTAAGCATTGTCCGCCGTAGAATCGCGCAGCACGATGTCGTAGCCTACCGAACTATAGGGTAGCAGACCAACGGACATAGCGATCCATCTTTTCCAGAGCGGGAACTGTATCGTGACGTACTCGAGGTTACCGTTAGCTTTGTTCTTCATACCTCCGCCGTCAATATAGCGACTCCAGTTAACGCATGCTGCGATGTCGAACATAAATGTAAGCGAGTCCATCGCTGTGTACGAAGCCGGTTGAGCGGGGTTGATGGCTTTGTTATTGCGCATACCGAACCCTACTCCACCCATCGCACGGAAAGCGGTAGGCACATTCTCATTCAAGTCTCCGTAGGCATAACGCGAGTACGGCGAACTGGTCATGTTCTGCGCCGTCGCTATGCCGCTTATCAGCAGGGCTGCTATGATTAATCGTATTTTTTTCACTTCTTATTATAAACTAATATATTGTTAAGTCCGATCAAGACCAGATGTTTCTCGTATTTCAGTTCGCGCTTCTCGGTACGCGACGTACGCACGTTATTGAGTATATAGGGTGCGTTACCGCCGGTAAGGAAAGCCTTATAATGCGGCACTTTCTCGCCTAAGGTACGCATATATCCCTTGACCTCGTATGCTACGCCTCGGATGACGCCTGCAGCAATCGCATCGCGGGTGTTCTTTCCAAAGAGCGGAATCAGTTCATTCTCATCTACCTCTACCAGCGGTAGTTTCTTCGTCATCCGCTGCAGCATGGTGAAGCGCATCTTGAATCCCGGCGCGATGTTTCCGCCTATATACTCCCCTTGGTCCGTCACGAAATCATAGGTGATCGCCGAACCCGCATCGATGATGAGCAGGTTCTCATTCGGGCACAAGCTCTTTGCGCCCACAGCTGCCGCCAAACGGTCCTGCCCCAAAGTGTGCGGCGTGTCATAGCCGTTCGTGATAGGCACCGGTGTATTATGGTCAAAGAGCACAAAATGCTGCGAATGACGATGCAGCGCATTGACCACAGCCGCTTCGATATCCACTACGGACGAGATTATCGAATCCGTGATGGGATAGAGCTCGAAAAGGCGCTCCACTTCCGCGGAGGAGAATGATTTGTAGATGAAGTGATTAATCATCTTCCCTTCATCCGTCATCAACGCCACTTTCGTTCGGCTATTTCCCTGGTCAATACAGAGGTTCATTAGTATTCAGCAATCAGTAGTCTGTATTCAGACCATGCTGGTGTACAAGAATCGTTTGATGGATTTCTTCGGCGTTTTCTCAAACTCATGCGGGTAGAGCTTGACGATGGATATCTGTTCGTAAGCCGCCAATTCGGAATTGACTTGCTTGCGGGCATCCTCCATATAAGCGATCAGCTCCTCGCGTGTCATACCCGAAGCGTCCACCTCGTTATAGTCCGGACAGATGAGCGCCACCAGACGCGTATCCTCTTGCTGGAGCACCAAGGACTCGAGAACGAAAGGCATATTGTTGATCTTCGCCTCGATCTCCTCCGGGTAGATATTCTGTCCACTCGGACCCAGGAGCATCGTCTTGCAGCGACCCTTGATATAGAGGAAACCATCTGCATCCAAGATACCGAGGTCACCCGTACGGAGCCATCCGTCCTTGGTGAACGACTCTTTCGTCGCCTGCGGATTCTTATAATACCCCGTCATCGTGTTCTCACCACGAACGACTACTTCACCGATGCCTTCCTCATTCGGATCCAGGATCTTGACCTCCATAATGCCCTCCAGGGGTTTACCGCAAGCATAGGGTTTCGAGCCCTCATCAAACGGTGTGAAGGAGATCAAAGGTGCACATTCGGTCATACCATAGCCGACCGACATCGGGAACTTGATACGATAGAGGAAAGCCTCCACTTCCGGGTTCAAAGGTGCACCGCCGATGATCATCTGACGGAACTCGCCGCCGAAAGCCTGAACCAGTTGTTCACGTATTTTACCGCATACGATCTCATCGAGGAACGGCACCTTAAGCACCCAACTGACAGGCGCTTTCTGGATCTGCGGCACAATCATCTTCTTGTATATCTTCTCCAGGATCAGCGGTACAGACAAGATAAGCGTCGGTTTAATTTCTTCGAAAGCCTTGAGCAAGATCTTCGGCGAGGGCGTACGACCGATGAGCCACTCATGACCGCCGGCAGCCAGACAACTTAAGAAATCAAACGCACAGCCGTACGCGTGCGCTAACGGCAGGAATGTAACGAAGCGCGATTCATTATGCACAAGCCCCGACTCCAGACCATAACGGACGTTACCCGCCAGGCCATTTAGCGGCATGATGACACCCTTGCTGAAACCGGTCGTACCGGAGGTGTAGTTGATAGAACCGATCTCTTCGTTGCTTCGCTCATCGAAATGCACGTCCTGCGCCCAATAGCCATCCGGATGTTTCTTCTTAAAGAGTTCTGCTATCGCCTCGTAGTTGATCTTCTTCGGATCCAGTGCCAAAGAGATCGGATGCCAGTCGTTGAGGCTGACCGCTGCCAGCACCATCGGAATCTGATCAAGGTCAATACCCTCCCAGTTGATATCGCTAACGAAGAGCAACTTCGAACCCGAATGGTTGATGATATGGATGGCATCGTTGGCACGGAAATCCTGCAGAATAGGTACGATGATAGCACCATAGGTGATCGTTGCCAGATAGACCGCAACCCAATTACTGTTGTTCTTACCCATCACGGCGATCTTATCGTTCTTCTTGATGCCACATTCCTTAAATAGGATATGCAGCTTCTCAATGTTGATCGCCAACTGACCATACGTAAGCGTGACGTTCGTCCCATAGTCCGTCACTGCCGGACGCTCCCAGTTATCACGAAGCGACCGCTCATAGATCTTCACAAAATTGTATTTTTCTTCCAGCATCATAAGGCTATAACGTTTTAACCGGCGCAGCCGTATAAACGGAGTCTACTATATATTGGCTATTACCTCTCCAAGGCAGCGTACCGAGATAGCGCTTCCAATGCAATTTAACGCCGGTATTAGCACCCTCGTTGAGTTGCTTAGCCACATGCTCATCTACCACGGAGAATTTGAACTCATTCGACTGAATAGAGCCCTGCACTTTCGTGTTCTTCAAACCCGTCTGAATCATCTTCCCCTCATAGGTTTTAAAGACAAAACCCTCTTTCTGAAAATAATTGATATCTCCCTCGTTCACGCCCTCGCTATAGACGAAGCAGAACTTAATGAAGATGTACCCCGCCAGCGCCAAGACAGCCAGCACCGACGTCCAAGTAATTACTTTTCCTGTTGTACTCATAACACATTTATCAAAATCGGCCGCAAAGTTACAACTTTTTTTTGATATACGCAAGCGCGCGTGCATTATTTCCATTTTTTTTCAAAAAAAGCCCCAATTATTTGCACATTTCATTTTTTTTATGTAATTTTGCAGCGGATTTTGGAAAAGATATCTTTTTTCCGGAATTTTTCCAACGACATACATTATTTATTTTATGCAATACGATTTACAAAAACTCGAGCGTATGACGCTTGAACAAGTGCGTGAGATAGCGCAAGAGATGGGGTTAAAGCCTCGTCGGAGTCAGTCTATTCGCGAGATCAGTTACGCCATTTTGGACGCACAGGCCGACAAACGTGCGGCAGACGTGCAGGCCAAAGAGGAGGCACGTGCGGCGGCCGGCAAACCCGGTAAGCGTGAGCGTGTCCGTGGCGTCAAGTTAGCTGCCAAGAAAGTGGACACGACCGGTATGAAGAGTGAGCGCGTGGTAGCAACCGTAGGTACGGAACGCGAACAAATGACACAGATTGAGACTGCTGCTACCCCTCATAAACCAACCAAAACCGTTGTAGCGGTAAATCCGATGGCGGCAGAACCGGAGAAAGTGGAAAGTGGAAAACCGAAAGTGGAGAGTGAGCAGCCGGTAGTGGAGACTCCGAAGAAAAAACGCGGACGTCCCAAGAAAGCGGAGAGTGCTAAACCGGAGGCTCCGAAACCGGAGGCAGTAGAGGCACCGAAACCGGCCGTAGAGGAAGCGCCGAAAACCGCTGAGAAACCCGCTGAGAAGCCGGCAGAGAAGCCCAAACAGACAATGCCGGATTTGGGTGAGAACGTGATCGCGATGGGTACATTGGAGTGCACCCCGGACGGATATGGGTTCTTGCGTTCGGCGGACTATAACTACCTGCCAAGTCCGGATGATGTGTACGTAAGCAAAGATCAGATGCGTCAGTACGGTCTGAAAGCGGGCGACACCGTAGAGTGCTCTATTCGTCTGAACCCGCAGCCGGAGAAATTCTTCCCGATGGAGAAGGTGATCCGTATTAACGGACTTGACCCTGAGTTGGCGAAGAAACGGGTGGCATTTGAGAACCTTACTCCCCTCTTCCCGGATCAAAAATTCAAGTTATGCGTAGGTAGTCATCAGGACAGCCTGAGCGTACGTATTATCGACCTGTTCTCACCGATCGGCAAGGGTCAGCGTGGTTTGATCGTCGCGCAACCAAAGACCGGTAAAACAGTGTTGCTCAAAGAGTTAGCCAACGCTATCTTAAAGAACAACCCGGAGGTTTATATGATCGTTCTGCTGATCGACGAACGTCCGGAAGAGGTGACCGACATGGCGCGTAGCGTGGATGCAGAGGTCATCGCTTCGACCTTCGACGAGCCGGCCGATAACCATGTGCGCGTAGCGAATATCGTACATGAGAAAGCAAAACGTTTGGTAGAGAGCGGTCATGACGTGGTGATCCTACTTGATTCGATCACGCGTTTGGCACGTGCCTACAACACAGTCGCTCCGTCGAGCGGTAAGGTCTTGTCCGGCGGTGTAGAAGCACAGGCGTTACATAAACCGAAACGTTTCTTCGGAGCAGCACGTAACATTGAGAACGGCGGTAGTTTGACTATTATTGCAACGGCGCTGACGGAGACCGGATCCAAGATGGATGATCTGATCTTTGAGGAATTCAAAGGAACGGGTAATATGGAGTTGCAACTCGATCGTAAGTTAGCGAACAAGCGTATCTTCCCGGCTGTCGATATCCCTGCCTCTAGTACGCGTCGTGACGATCTGTTGTTGCCGGCCGATGTACTGAGCCGCATGTGGCAGATCCGTAAGATGCTGAGCGACATGAGCGGTCAGGAAGCGATGGAGAAGCTGAAGAGCTATATGGAGCGGACCGAAGACAACGATGAGTTTTTATTAGCGGTCAATGGTGCCCGCTAATAGAATTAAAAATTAAGAATTAAAAATTGAAAATTTTAATTCTCAACGGACCGAATCTGAACCGTCTTGGAATGCGTAAGCCGGAGATCTACGGTACGCAGACGATGGCACAGATTTTGTTGGCAATCCAGCGACAATGGCCGGAGGTCTTCTTTACGTATGTGCAGTCGAACCACGAAGGCGACCTGATCGATGCGATTCAGAACTTTGATGGAGACGGTATAGTATTGAACGCAGGCGGGTACACGCATACGAGCGTGGCGCTGCGTGATGCAGTAGAGGACTGCGAGGTGCCGGTAGTGGAAGTACATATCAGCAACATCCGCCAACGCGAGCCTTTCCGGCAACAAAGTTTATTAACCGATGTCTGTGCACACAGCATCATAGGACATGGTACAAAAGGATATGAAGAAGCTACTGAATACCTTCTTTCTGCTGATAAGCGTTAGTGCATCTTTGATGGCAGCCCAATTGACCGGTAAGGCGGTTGATTTCGGGACAAAGAAACCGATTGATTTCGCGAACGTCAGCGTCATGCAGGGCGATGAACTCGTCACGGGTACGATCACGGATGCGGACGGTAACTTCACACTGGACGTCAAGGACGGCCAGTATACGCTGGTCGTGTCGTTCATGGGCTACAGTGAACAACGCAAAGAGATCACGATAAGCGGTAAACCGCTGAATATAGGTCGAATCGCACTTAAGGAAGATACACAAACGCTGCAAGATGTAGAAGTGGTAGCCCAAGGTAGTTCCATGCGTTTTGAGTTGGATAAGAAAGTATTCACCGTAGATCAGAATATCGCTTCTGCGGGTGCATCGGTGACCGATGTATTGGAAAATATCCCGTCTGTGGATGTGGATCAGGAAGGAAACATCAGTCTGCGTAACAGCGAAGATGTGGAAATATGGATCAACGGTAAACCGGCAGGTCTTAACTCCGAGAACCGCGGTCAGGTGCTGCAACAGATGCCGGCAGGTACGATTGAGAAGATCGAGTTGATCACCAACCCGTCTGCAAAATACAGTCCCGAAGGAACATCCGGTATTATCAACCTTGTGATGAAAAAAGACCGTGCGTCGGGTTATTATGGTTCTGTTCAAGCCGGTATTGACTACGCTTTGGCTAAACCTTGGACGACCCCTCCGGGCGCCAATGTGGGCTTTAACATCAATTTCAATGCCGGACCGGTGGACGGGTATTTCAATGTGGGTTACCGCTATCATACAAGCAACGGCGGCAGTACGACAGACCGCTATAACCTGAGTAGTGCAGGAAGTCAGGTGTTGGATTCGAGTCTGATCACAAGTCACCTCGTTCAGGAAGGCACGCAGACGCATAAAGGCGGCGGTATGTTTGCCCGCGGCGGTCTCAATTTCCATGTGGCAGAAGGCCATACGATCGGTGTATCAGGTTTTGGTATGGTGAGCGATCCGAAAGTATTCACGATGAGTAATAACAACCATCGTGCCTACACCTATACGGACGTCATCAACAGTGCCAACAACCGCTCCTATACCCGTGATCAGTACGGTACGGGCTATCATCCGGGCGGTAACGCGACCCTTGACTACCAATTCGAGATGGACGAGCATAAGCTGAACGTCAGCGGAACGTATAATAACTTCGGTTTTAACATGCTGACCGACTATACACAGATAGAGGGTACGGACACGACCTATCAGGACCAGAATAGTTGGAGCAAAGAGCAAGGAATAGAGATCAAGGCTGACTACGAATGGAAACCGACGCCACAGAGTCGTCTGGAAGCAGGATATGACTACACGCGTAACTGGAGTAACAGTTCGGCAGACGCGCATAACAACTATGCAGACGGCACGCATAAAGAAGAACTGAATGCGTACTATACCGATTTCAACGGTCTTACGCAAAACCATGCGTTGTATGTGACCTACGGGAACCGGTTCTGGGACAAGTTATCGTTGCAGGTCGGTCTGCGTGGCGAGTACTACATGCGTCATCTGGAGTCGCATTATAAAGACGGTACGGGTGCTATTCAGGACTCGTATGCTGCGTTCCCCAACAAGAAAGATACATCTTATTTCCAACTCTTCCCGAGTGCTTATATCGGTTATGATTTCGGTAATGGTCATGAGTTGCAGTTGAACTACACACGTCGCGTACGTCGTCCGTGGGGACACCAAATCAACCCCCGTATGGACTTCAGCGATAGTACGAATATCGGTTATGGTAACGTGGATCTGTTACCGGCCTACACCAATAACCTGGAACTCAACTATCTCAAGAGTTGGGAGCGTCATACGCTGAGTGCCGGCGTATTCTGGAAATATGGTGAGGGAGCGATCCAGAACTACAAATATATGGACGGCACGGTGATGAAGAATACATACTTCAATATTGGTGCGCGTCAGGAGTTAGGTATCGAGTTGGTAGCGAAGAACCGTTTGTTCGGTGAGTTGCTGCAGTTGACGACCAGCGCCAATTTCTACTGGAATAATATCTCAGAAGTACACGAAACGATCATGTATCAAGGTAACTCTATTCCTGTTAACCTGGCCCAACAGAATATCTTCGCCGGATCGGTACGCGTGAACGCGCAGTTCCTCTTCACCAAGGATTTCAGCGGACAGTTAACGGCAGCTTACCGTTCGCCGCGTGTGGTAGCACAAGGTACGACAAGTCACAGTTACTCGATCGATATCGGTCTGAGGCATACCTTCCTCAACAAAAAATTAGCGTTGGCGCTTAATGTACGTGATATATTGGATAGCCGTGCAAGACGTAACACGACTTGGGGCGGCGATGACACGATAGGTTTCTGGCAGTTCAGTGAAAACAGATGGCATAGCCGTTCGATCAGTCTGACGCTGACCTATAACTTCGGTAACCAAGGTCGCAAACGCGGTCGTCCGGACGGTGATTTCGAGGGAGGAAGCGATGACTTTGATGACAGCGGAAACGGCCATACGGATAGCGGATTTTGATAATTAAAAATTTAGAATTAAGAATTGAGAAGTAGACGCTTCATAATAGCTATTATACTCTGTACCATGTCTCTTGGTGCATGGGCGCAGCAGGCGATGAACAAGCCGTATGTAGATGACCGACTGTTCCATTTTGGTTTTCAGTTGGGCGTCAACTTCAGTTCGTTTTTCGTCACGGACAGCGAGATCCCAATTGCAGATCCTATCACGGGGCAGACGGAGATCTATCACAGCCGAGTAAGCAGTCTGTTACCGGGTTTCAATGTGGGTTTTGTGACGGACTTACGGCTGTGTAATTACCTGAGTTTGCGTTTCTGTCCGGGCATGCAGTTCGCCAGCCGCAGTCTGACCTACAAGACGGAGAGCGGAAGACCGGTAGCAGGTAGTCCGGGTCATGGTGCGACGGTGGATATATTGGCTATGCCGGTTTATCTGCCGCTTTACCTCAAGTGGACAGCGGCGCGGGAAGGCAACTACCGACCCTATGTCATTGCAGGCGGCGGTGTAAGTTTCAACGTGAGTCGTGACCGCGAAAAACCCGTGGTGATGAACCTGATGGATTATTTCTGCGAAGTCGGTTTTGGTGTTGATCTGTATTTCCAATGGTTTAAGTTCTGCCCGGAAATCACGTACCGCATAGGTTTTGCCGACCAACTCTACCCTGCTGACGGACGTATGGAACTGGCACCACAGGATGCGTTCTACACCAATGCCATCCAACGATTGACCAGCAGTTGTATCTGCCTGACTTTCAATTTCGAATAAGTGCGTAAGGTTTTATACATATTTTTTTGTCTGATGGCGATGGTGAGTTGTCGCGAGTATACGCTGAGCGACGATCCTTCGTTGCGGCTGACTTTCTCGACCGACACGCTGCGATTTGATACAGTCTTCACAAACCAAGGCAGTTCAACCTTGCAGTTAATGGTCTATAACCGCAATGCTTTCGCGATGGAGATCGACCGGATATGGTTAGACAGCGCGCATATTTTCGAAGTGAATATCGACGGCGAGCAGGACCTGTCGCGTATCAAACAGATGACGATCAACGGCGGGGATAGTGCGTTCGTCTTTGTTCGCACGCGCATGAACAAGACCGGTCTGAATAGTGCGGTACTGACTGAAGATCATCTGCATTTTCACCTGAAGAGCGGTGTTACGCAAGCCGTATGTCTGGAGGCGTACGGTCAAGACGTGACGCGTATCCGAACGAAGAAGGTGCTGAACGGCTACCATTTCACGTCTACCCTACCTTATCTCATCTTCGACACCCTCCGTATTGACGGTAACGTGACGATCGATGCCGGATCGACCTTATATATGCATAGCGGTGCTTGTATCTGCATCACAGGTGATGTAACGGCGGTGGGATCATTGGATCAACCGATCATTATTCGCGGGGATCGTCTGGACCGACTCTTCGACTCCGTACCCTACGCATATGCCGGCGGATCATGGAACGGAATCTACCTGCAGGCCGATAAGCCGCAACTATATGATTTGGCATACGTGGACATTTTGTCCGGAAACATAGGCTTGTACTGCTGGAGCAGTTGTACGGGGATTTTACCGAACCTGCGTATGGACGGATGTCGGATTCACAACCATACTTTGTATGGTTTAGTACTGATTCATGTGGATGCCTTAGTGACGAATACGGAGATCAGTAACTGCGCCTCATACTGCGTTTACTGCGACGGAGGCACGCAGGACTTTATCCATACGACGATAGCCTCCTATTACGGCAACACGAATATCCGCCTGCAACCGAACGATAACTACAAACCCGAAGCAGCGGCAGTGTATATCGATAACTTGAGTAAGACGGCTCCGCAGACGATCACTTCGTTCTACAATAGTATCATCACCGGTTACCAAAAGGAACAACTCATTCTCGCTACGCCGATCGAGCAATATTACTCGGGAAAGTTCGTTGGTAACTACATCGGACAAGACACCGCGAAAGTGTTTGTCAATAATTACTATAAATACAAGGAATACGTCTATTATAATTTTCGTCTGGATAGTCTGAGTCCGGCACGAGGTATAGGCGATAGTATTGTGGCGCTCCCCTATCCTTTGGATAGAGAAGGTTTCTCACGCGCCGGTATCAAGCCGGACGCAGGATGCTATCAATATCGTCCTTGATCTGCGCCCTTAGTTCATCCAAACTATCGAAATGACGCTCTTCGCGCAAGAACTGCACGAAGTGAATCTCCAATTGGCGGTCATAAAGATCGCCTTTGTAGGAAGGTATATGCGCCTCAATGACGCCCTGCGGATCGATATTGACGAAGGCCGGCGCGTTATCCATCGTAGGCGTATCGATATGCGCCATATAGACGCCTGCTTTAGGAACGATTTTATGCGGGTCGGCAGGCGCTATGTTGGCTGTAGGAAAACCTATCGTACGACCTAAGGCTTTGCCGTGTACTACCGTGCCGCACAAGCTATACGGACGGCCTAACAGTTCATTCGCCACAGCAATATTACCGTTCTCCAGGGCCGTACGTATCTCGGTGGAGGAGACGTGCCACTCGCCTTCAACATACTCGTTGAGCGTGAGGACCTCGATGCCCAGCGATGCACCTGTACGACGGTAGTCCTGCGGATGGCGCAAGCGGTCGGATCCGAAACGATGATCATACCCCATGAGGATGGCAGAGACGCCATAAATATCCCGTAACATCGTCATGAAATCCGCCGCTGTGAGGGCTTGGATCTCCTCAAAAGGCATCATCAGCACCTCGCCATAGGTTTGCAGTAAACGCTGACGCTCTTCGGGCGTAGTGAGTAATTGCGGTACATAATCGGACTGCAGCGTCACGCGTGGATGATGCCGAAAGGTCACGATAAGCGGTTTCAAGTCACGCTGATCCGCTTCCGATAACAGATGCGCAAACAGGAACTGATGTCCCTTATGGACACCATCAAAGAACCCTATGGTTGCGATGCGCCTCACTCCTCTTCGTAGTAGCCTTTTTCGATACCGAATTGCAGTTCGGCATCTTGGATGAGTTGGATCTGGACACCGGTGATCGGTCGTCCTTCTTCCTTTACTCCCGCTAATACATAGTTAAGTTGCTCGGTCTCGTCCACATCGCCTTCGAGGTACTCCATCTCACCGGTCTTGGGATCTTCGCGCAACAGGCCCTGTTCCTCCAGGTAGTCATCCATCAGATCCAACACCAACAAGATATCGTCGGCCGTCAGTTCACCTCGGTCTTCAGTAGGAATGGCATCGTAGATAAACGCTACCAACTCGCGCTCTTCCGGCTCTAAAAGAGCCATTTCAATAGTGTTATTTTCCATAATTTTTCAAAAAACGCTGCAAATTTAGTAAAATTCTTGCATATATGCAAAAAAAGTTGTAATTTTGCGTGCAAAATTGAATTATTATGTCCGAATTATGGAAACGAACCCTAAGTGGGAGTGTTTTTGTGGCCTGCGTAGTAGGTAGTATACTTTGGAGCCCGTATGCATTCAGCATCCTGTTTTTCCTATTCTGCATGCTGGCGGTGGATGAGTTTCATCGCTTGGTGCATTCGCCTCGCGCACTGCGTGTATATGCCCTAGTAACAACGGTTTTGTTATGGATGACTGTAGAATGTCTGGCTTGGCGCATTGAGGGGAGTGAACAGAACCTGCATCTTTCCGGTTTCATCTTCGGTGCCGCCTATATGCTGATGCTCATCTTTGCCTTACTGGATGAGATTTGGAATACCTCCCATCAGCCCTTGCAGAATTGGGGCAACCTGCTTATCTCGCAGGTGATGATCGCCTTACCTTTGGCCACCTTGCTCTTCTTGGGATTTTTGGACAAATGGCTATTATTGGCCTTGTTCGTTCTGATATGGGTGAACGACACCGGCGCGTACTGCGTAGGTTCGTTGACCGCCAAACGGAAGAACGGAAACCATAAGATGGCGCCGATGATCAGTCCCAAGAAGAGTTGGGAAGGTCTCATCGGTGGCGTTGTATTCACGGTTGGTGTGGCTTATATCCTCCATGCTTGCGGTTGGTTCACGGATCTGCAGGCCGAGGGTTCGGCATGGTTGATACCACTGCTATTTGCATTCTTCGTCAGCACCTTCGGTACGATCGGCGACCTGATGGAGAGTCTCTTAAAACGATCGTTAGGTGTCAAAGACTCCGGTCGTTTTCTTCCCGGACATGGCGGTATATTGGATCGCTTTGACAGCGTCCTTTTGGCTGCTCCTATCATCACTGTATTTAGTTGGCTATGTTATTTCATTGCGCCGCTGCTCTAAGTCGTTTGCCTCTTCGCGTGCATTATGCATTGGCGGATTATATCGTGTATCCGCTGATGTATTACGTGGTGCGGTATCGCCGAAAGATTGTTGCGATGAACTTGCGCAACTCTTTCCCGGAAAAGACGGACGCCGAACGCAAGCAGATCGAGAAAGATTTTTATCATCAGTTCTGCTATACCTTTGCAGAGACACTCTACGGGTACAGCATGAAGGATGACGAGATGCGGAAACGGCTGGATATTGGGAATATGGAGGAGGTGAACAGACTTGTGGATGCAGCAGGTGGAGGCATCTTTATGTTGGCGCATTTCGGCAACTGGGAATGGATGGCATCGGTGCAACAATGGTTGCCTGAGGGCGTGACGGAAATGAATGTCTATCGGCGGTTAAAGAACAAGAGTATGGACCGGTTGATGTTAGCTATCCGTGAAAAGCGGGGCGGTGTGTGCGTAGAGAAACAGCGGATCCTAAGGGAGATGGTGAAGTACCGGGCAGAGAAGAAACCGATTACGGTAGGACTGCTTAGCGACCAGAAACCACGACCGGAAGTGACACGCGTATGGGTAGATTTTCTGCATCAAGAGACAGGCTTTTTAGATGGCGGAGAGGTACTGAGCAAGAAATTCGGTTTTCCCGTCTTCTACGCTTACACGACACGAACCAAGAGAGGTTACTACCACGTAGATGTACAGGTGATCAGTGCCGCGCCGCAGCAGACGGAAGAAGGCGAGATCACAAAGGCATACGCAAAAAAACTGGAGAAGAATATATTAGAACAGCCGCATTTGTGGCTATGGACACATAATCGATTTAAATGGAAAAAACCGCAGTCATAATACTCAACTGGAACGGCGCACAAATGCTGCGTACCTACCTGCCTTCGGTCATCGCGCATACGAAAAGCGCGGAGATTATTGTGGCCGATAACGGCAGTACGGACGATAGTTTAGAGGTCCTGCGCAAAGAGTTTCCATCCGTCAAGACTATTGTTTTGAATACGAACTATGGTTTTGCAGAGGGATACAACAAAGCGATCGAACAGGTGGATAGCGAATACGTGGTGCTGCTCAACTCCGATGTAGAGGTAACGGAAGGTTGGCTGATTCCCCTACTCGATTATTTGGAAGCGCATTCTGAGGTAGCAGCCGTACAACCCAAGATACGCGCATGGCGGGAACGGGACCGCTTTGAGCATGCCGGTGCTGCAGGAGGATACTTGAGTTGGTTAGGCTATCCTTACTGTCGCGGACGCCGATTCGGACGCGTGGAGCAAGACCACGGTCAGTATGACACCATCGCCGAGATAGACTGGACTACAGGCGCATGCATGTGCGCGCGAACGAGTGTTTATAAGGAGTGCGGCGGACTCGATGCCGCGTTCTTTGCCCATATGGAAGAGATCGACCTCTGTTGGCGGATGCGGAACAAAGGATGGAAATTGGCGTGCGTACCGCAAAGCGTGGTCTATCACCTCGGAGGCGGTTCACTCAGTTACGACAACCCCCGTAAGACCTTCCTTAATTTCCGCAACAACCTGCTGATGATCTACAAGAACCGCCGCTTCCCGTGGATCGTACTGACGCTTCGGCTCTTCTTGGACTATGCTGCCGCAGTTATGTTCCTCGTCACCGGCAAGAAAGGTAGCGCTAAAGCGGTACTGGATGCACGAAAAGAATATAAACGAATGAGAAAAAACTACAAATAATGGCATTTTTCGGATTATTTAACAGAGAGAAAAAAGAGACACTGGACAAAGGTTTGGAGAAATCCAAAGAGTCGGTACTCAGTAAGATCGGTCACGCTATCGTCGGCAAATCGACTATAGACGATGAGGTGCTGGATAACTTGGAAGAAGCGCTCATCACTTCGGACGTAGGCGTAGAGACAACGCTACGTATCATTGAGCGTGTGCAGGAACGCGTCAAACGCGATAAGTATATCGGTACAGATGAACTAAAAAACCTGCTGGTAGATGAGATAGCATCGCTTCTGCAAGAGAACAATGTGGAAGATGTACTGGATTTCAGTGCACCGCTTCCCGCCAAACCCTATGTCGTCATGGTTGTAGGCGTTAACGGCGTAGGCAAGACGACCACGATCGGTAAGTTAGCTTACCAGTACAAAGCAGCCGGCAAGAAAGTTTATCTGGGTGCTGCCGACACCTTCCGCGCTGCCGCAGTGGAGCAGTTATGCATCTGGGGAGAACGCGTAGGCGTACCCGTCATCAAACAACAACAGGGATCTGACCCAGCTTCCGTAGCTTTTGACACCCTGCAGTCCGCCAAAGCGAACGATGCGGATGTCGTGCTCATCGATACAGCAGGACGTCTGCATAACAAGATCAACCTGATGAACGAGTTGACCAAGATCAAGAACGTAATGCAAAAGGTAGTACCCGATGCGCCGCATGATGTAATGTTGGTACTGGATGGTTCGACCGGACAGAACGCTTTTGAGCAGGCACGCCAGTTCACCGCTGCGACACAGGTATCGTCCCTCGCCATCACGAAACTGGACGGCACCGCTAAAGGTGGTGTAGTCATTGGTATCAGCGACCAGTTTAAGATCCCTGTGCGCTATATAGGTCTGGGCGAACAGATGACCGACCTGCAATGCTTTAACCGGGTTGAGTTCGTCAAGTCCCTGTTAGGAGCTATCAATTAAAAGTAGAATCTTTAAATCACAATAATATGAATTACAGAATTGAATCCGACTTGCTGGGTGAAATGCAAGTACCGGTAAATGCGTATTATGGGGTACAGACCCAACGCGGCATTAACAACTACAAGGTTTCTAACCTCAAGATGTCCGACTTCCCAGAGTATATCATCGCTATGGGATATATCAAGTTAGCGGCTGTAGAGGCGAACCATGACTTAGGCGTCATCAACGATGAGATCTACGCCGCTATCTCACAGGCTTGCCGTGAGATTATTGACGGAAAGATGCATGACCAGTTCCCGACCGATATGGTGCAAGGAGGTGCAGGTACGACAGTGAATATGAATGCGAACGAGGTGATCGCTAACCGTGCCTTGGAGATCATGGGTCATCAACGCGGTGAGTACCAGTTCTGCTCCCCGAATGACCATGTCAACTGCGCGCAGAGTACCAACGATGCATACCCCTCCGCTTTCCGCTATGCCTTCATTCGCATGAACCGCGGGCTGGTAGAGGAGCTGCAACGCCTCATCGCTTCGTTGCGTAAGAAAGGAGATGAGTTCAACGACTCGATCAAGATGGGTCGTACGCAGTTGCAGGACGCTGTACCGATGACCAGCGGTCAGGAGTTTCATGCCTTTGCCAATAACCTCGAGGAAGAGGTAGCTAACCTCAGTCGTAACGTTAACCTGCTCTATGAGATCAATATGGGCGGTACAGCGATCGGTACAGGTCTGAACGCTGTAGCAGGCTATGCTGAATTGTGTATCAAGAAGATGTGCGAGTTGACCGGTGAACCCTTCACGCTTGCCAGTGACCTCGTAGAAGCGACACCGGATACAGGTGCGTACGTCAGCTATTCGGCAGCCCTCAAGCGTCTGGCTGTGAAGTTAAGCAAGACCTGCAACGACCTGCGTCTCATGGCTTCCGGTCCCCGTTGCGGTCTGCATGAGATCAACCTGCCGCCTATGGCGCCGGGTTCGTCTATCATGCCGGGTAAGGTGAACCCTGTCATTCCTGAGGTAACGAACCAGGTATGCTTCAAGGTCATCGGTAACGACACAGCCGTCACCTTCGCAGCCGAAGCCGGTCAACTGCAACTCAACGTCATGGAGCCGATCATCACCGAGTGCATCTTCGAGTCTATCACCTGGCTGCGTAACGTCATGGCTATCCTGCGCGAGAAATGTATCGACGGCATCACGCTGAACCGCGAGCATAACCTCCAGACCGTTAAGCACTCGATCGGTATCGTCACCGCACTCAACCCTGTTATTGGTTATAAAGCCTCGACGAAAATCGCCAAGGAAGCGCTGGAGACCGGCCGCAGCGTTTATGACCTCGTACTGGAACATGGGCTGCTACAAAAAGAGCAGCTCGACGAGCTGCTCGATCCTAAGAATATGTTAGCGGCGCACTGATCCTCCGCCTCCTCTGCTGCCTCCAGATGAAGGAGCGCTACCGCCACCTCGGCTAGAACCTGCGCTACTTCCTCCTCGGCTACTACTTGCGCCTCCACCGCCGGAGTATGTACTTCCGCTGCGCGTTGAGGCGCTTGTTGTACGTGTAGATGTACTGCGTGTACTTGTGCTCGTACTCGGCGTACGTGCTACGCTGCTGCTGGTACTGCGAGTCGAGGTGCCGGTACTGCGAGAAACCGTACTGGTACTGCGTGTACTCGTGCTCGTACTCGGCGTGCGTGCTACACTGCTACTGGTGCTGCGGGTCGAAGTGCCGGTACTACGGGTTGTTGTGGCACTCGTGCTACGAGTGGATGCACTCGTACTGCGAGTAGTAGTACTTGCGCTGCGTGTAGCGGTACTTGCACTGCGTGCACTGGAGCTTACTGCTGCGCGACTTCCTGCTGCTGCATGAGATGCCGAACGAACCGATGCATTGGCGCGTACACTGTGCGTATTACGGATCTCACGGGCATTAACCATTCCTGCATTGCGGCGCTCGAACGAACGCTCCGGATGCGCTACGGCGTAGTCACGATGGCTTACGTGATGATGCATGTCATGATAGCCGTGGTGGATATGATGGCCCGGACGGAATGAGCAATGATGATGGTGATGATGGAAAGCATAGCAGTGATGCCAATACCAGTCATGAGCCCAGCAGTTGTGTGCGTACCACCAACTCGGGTAATAATCCCAGTACCAAGGACTATGCCATGCGTACCATGCGTCGCACCAGAACCAGTCGTAGATTACAGGTCTGTAGATATATACAGGTTCGATGATATAGTTAGAACCATATACATACTCATCACCTATCACCTGAACACTTACTTCATTATTCTCATCTTTCTCTACATAGATAGAAGCTACATCCTGATAGATATCTTTGGCGAGAACGGCTTGCAGTACGATCAGACGCTTGTTTCCTTCGCCTGTCTCCACTACGCGTAAGTAGTCCACTTGACCGTCGCCATTCAGATCGAGATTGCAGAATGCGCTGTCAGGGTTGTTGAGCATCGTCTCGAACTC
>CAMUYI010000015.1 GCA_947164985.1 uncultured Bacteroidales bacterium
AATATCCTGTTTAACCTCTTCTCGACGATCCTGTCGCTCTTCTCGTTCGCGGCCATCATCCCCGTGCTACGTATCCTGTTCGGTCTGACCGCCGTCGATGTGCAGTGGACGGATATAAGTGCGGTGCATGGTCTGCAGGAGACGATCGCTGCGCTGCGGTCGAATCTCTACTATATGCTCAACGACCAGATCGCGTTGCATGGGTCGAGTTATGTGTTGCTGATGTTGGGTCTCTTTTTGGTGATCATGACCGGTCTCAAGTGCGGTGCGGCATGGCTGGCTAACTACTACATGGTGCCGATCCGAACGGGTGTGCTGCGTGACCTAAGACAACAACTATACGATAAGATCCTCGCCCTGCCGATGGGGTATTTCACCGAAGCCCGCCGCGGCGATGTGATCTCCCGTATGACGAACGATGTAAACGAGGTGGAGGCCTCTATCATGTCAGCGCTGGATATATTATTCAAAGATCCGGTGATGATCCTGGTCTATCTGGTCACGCTCTTTATCATCTCGTGGCAGTTGACGCTCTTCGTACTCATCCTGATGCCGATCGCGATCTTCTTCATCGGTCGTATCGGACGGAGTCTCAAGAAAGCGTCCACGCGCGGTCAGGAGCAGAACGCCGAGATCCTCTCGTCGGTCGATGAGACGCTCCTCGGTCTGCGTGTCGTGAAGGGTTTCAATGCGCAGCACAAGTTACGCAGCCGTTTTGACACCCTCATCAATGCCACCCGCGCGACCTTCAACCGCATTAACCGCCGTTATTACCTCGCGCATCCGCTATCGGAGTTCTTAGGCACGACCCTCATCGCCATCATCCTGTGGTTCGGCGGTCTGCTCATCCTCTCCGATCATGCAACGATCGATGCATCGACCTTCATCTATTATCTGGTCATCTTCTATTCGATCATCAACCCCTCCAAGGACCTGAGCAAAGCCGCTTACGGCATCCGTCGCGGTATGGCATCGCTGGAGCGTATCGATGCGGTGCTGAATACGGAGTCGAACATCATCGAACCCGCTCAACCGCAGCAGGTGGTGTTTGAGAAGGAGATCCGTTTTGAAAATGTCCATTTCCATTATCAGGCCGAACGCGAAGTCTTGACCGATATCGATCTCACCATCCCCAAAGGTAAGACCATTGCGCTGGTAGGGCAATCGGGTAGCGGTAAGACCACGATGACCGACCTCGTACCGCGGTTCTATGACCCGACGGCCGGTGCGATCACGCTGGACGGGGTGGACATCCGTCGGTTCTCTACCTATGACCTGCGTGCCCTCATGGGTATCGTTTGCCAAGAACCCGTGCTCTTCAACGATACGGTCTATAATAACATCACTTTCGGTGTTGATACCACGCAACCCGCACCGAACGGCATGAGCTGGCAGCAGGCTGTCGAGCAGGCAGCCCGTATCGCTAATGCGCATCAGTTCATCGTTGATATGCCGGAAGGGTACGAAACCGTCATCGGTGACCGAGGCAGCCGTCTCTCCGGAGGTCAACGCCAACGACTCTCCATCGCACGGGCTATCCTTAAGAACCCGCCGATCCTCATCCTCGATGAAGCGACCTCCGCACTCGACACCGAGTCCGAGAAACTCGTTCAGGAAGCCCTCGAGCATCTCATGGCGGAACGTACGACACTCGTCGTAGCGCATCGTCTCTCGACCATCAAGCATGCCGACCTCATCTGTGTGCTGCACGAAGGACAGATCGTGGAGCGTGGTACGCATGATGACCTCTATAAGTTAGGCGGATACTATACGAAGTTAGTCGATATGCAGCAATAAAGTTGAAAGTTGAAAGGATGAAGGGGAAAGTATTATTAGGAATGTCGGGTGGAATAGACTCCACTGTGAGTGCCATGCTTCTTTTGGAGCAGGGTTACGAAGTCATCGGTGTCACCTTCCGAACCTACGACTCGATGAAAGAATCCTGCATCGCCAAAGAGAAAGGGTGCTGCACAATCGACTCCATCATGGAGGCCAAGCGCAATGCTGAACGTATGGGATTTGCGCATCATATAGTCGATTTCCGCGACACTTTCAAGCGTTGCGTCATCCAGAACTTTATCGACGAGTACATGGCCGGTCGTACACCGAATCCCTGCGTGCTGTGCAACAGTACCATCAAATGGGGCGAGATGCTGCACTTGGCCGATGAGATGGGGTGCGACTATATCGCTACCGGTCATTATGCCCGCATCGCCGAACGCGACGGACATGTCTATCTGCGGATGGGTGCCGATACGAAAAAAGACCAGACCTACTTCCTTTGGATGCTCACGGAAGAGCAACTCAAACGGACGATCTTCCCGCTCGGCGACCTCACCAAGGACCAAGTGCGCGAGATAGCCCGTCAGCATGGCTACGAAAAGTTGGCGGTCAAACGCGAGAGTCAGGAGATATGTTTCATTCCGGACGATGACTACCGTGCGTTCCTGCGCGCGAACGTACCCGATTATAAGGAGCGCGTACACGCAGGCGAGTACGTAGACGCGAACGGTAAGGTGCTCGGCCATCACGAAGGTTACGTCAACTATACCATCGGTCAACGTAAAGGTCTCGGTATCGCCCTCGGTCATCCCGCCTACATCACCCATATCGATGCCGCTTCTAACCGCATCACCCTCGGTACCAACGACGATATGTATGCGACGGAGTTGCAATTTAAGGGTTACGGGTTACGGGTTATGGGTGACGGGAAATCCCTGACCGCGAAGGTCCGCTATCGTTCCCAGGCCGTCCCCGTAAAAAAAATAAACGGGAATTGCATCGAATTTGCAACTCCCGTCTGGGGCATCACTCCCGGACAATCGGTCGTGATCTATTCCGACGATTTAGTCGTTGGCGGTGGTATTATTCTAGGTTCCTAGGTGTCCTAGGCATCCTAGAACGCCTAGTTATTTTCCAAAATAGCGTTTATACAGTCCTTCGAAACCTTTACCGTGACGAGCTTCGTCGCGTGCCATCTCATGAACGGAGTCATGGATCGGGTCGAGATCCAACTCTTTCGCACGTTTAGCGATCTTGAACTTATCTTCGCAAGCACCTGCCTCAGCCATCATACGTTTCTCCAAGTTGGTCTTGGTGTCCCATACGATCTCACCGAGTAACTCAGCAAAACGCGAAGCGTGGTCAGCCTCTTCGTATGCATACTGACGGAAAGCCGCTGCGATCTCCGGATAGCCCTCACGGTCAGCTTGACGAGCCATAGCCAGGTACTGGCCTACTTCCGAACACTCTCCCATGAAGTGTGCACGAAGACCCTCTGCGATGATCGGATCCTTCACGTCCTTGGCTACGCCCAGTACATGCTCGCATACGAAATTGAGTTTGTCGTCGGATGCTACTTTCCACTCAACGATTTGTTTGCATTGCGGACAACGCTCAGGAGCCTCTGTGCCCTCGTGTACGTAACCACAGATCGGGCAAATGAATTTTTTTGTCATAATTGTAAAAATTTAAGGGTTAGTAAAAAAAATATAATTTTTAATTTTTAATTCTTATTTTTTAATTCCAAAATATCGCTTGCACGTCTCAGCGCAAAATGGATATCCGCGCAAATATTATGCGGATCCATCTGCTGCTCAATACCGCCCTGCATGAGTTGCTTATGCACGTGATCGTTCACGCCCGAGAGGATGATCGTAATGCCCTCTTTATGGCTGCGCTGGATGAGCATACTCAGGTTATGCATCGCCGTCGCATCCACGAACGGCACCTTACGCATACGGATGATACGGATCGGGTATTCCTTACCGCTCACATGCGTCATGATATCATCGAATTTATTGGCGATACCGAAGAAATACGGACCATCGATCTCATAGACCTCAACACCCTCCGGAATGGTCAGATGCTCGAGGTTCAGATGACTCTCGCTGTCTTCATTCGGGTCGATCTCGTCATGGAACGTACGGATATGCGTTGCCTCACTCGTACGCATCAGGAAGAGCACCAACGCCAGCAGGATACCTACCTCGATCGCTACCGTCAGATCGAAGATAACAGTCAACAGGAACGTGATCACCAGTACCCAAAAATCGCGGTTACGGTGCTTGAACAGCCCTACGATTGTCTTCCATCCGCTCATCGAGTAAGCCACCATGATCAGTACGGCCGCCAAGCAAGCCATAGGGATCATACCTACCAACTCACCCATGAAAAGCAGTACCAAAAGCAATACGACCGCATGTACCACACCTGCGATAGGCGTGCGTCCGCCGTTATTGATATTCGTCATCGTACGCGCGATAGCGCCTGTAGCAGGGATACCGCCGAAGAACGGCACGACCATGTTCGCTACGCCTTGCGCGATGAGCTCCGTATTCGAGTTATGCTTGTCGCCAATTACACCGTCCGCTACAATAGCCGACAGCAGACTCTCTATCGCACCTAACATCGCGATCGTGAAGGCAGCAGGGAAGAGCTTCTGTACCGTCGTGAAGAACGACTCTCCGTCCGCCAACTCCATCGACGGCAGATGCGGCGCAGGGATACCGTGCGGCAAGGCATAGAGGTCGCTGATCGTCTGCAGACTCGCTACACCCCAACTCTCCGGCGCATAGCGCTTCAGGAGCCATACCGCGAAAGTTGCTATGATGATCGCCGCCAGACTACCCGGGATACGCTTCGTGATCTTAGGCATGAAGATACATACCAGCAGCGAGAACATACCGATACCGAATGCCCACCAGTTCATATGCATATGCTGCGCATAGAAGATCCATTTATCGATGAAGTTAGCCGGCACTTTCTCCAGACCCATGCCGAAGAAATCATTCATCTGCGTACTGAAGATCGTCAGCGCGATACCGGCCGTGAAACCCACGATAACAGGGTAGGGCACAAACTTGATCACATTACCCAGATGCGCCAGACCCATCAGTACCAACAGGATACCTGCCATGATCGTTGCGATGGCCAGACCCGATAGACCGAACTCCTGGATGATGCCATAGATGATCACGATGAATGCACCTGTCGGTCCGCCTATCTGCACCTTGCTGCCACCCAACACCGAGATGATGAGTCCCGCGATGATAGCCGTCACCAAACCCTCCGTCGGACCTACACCGGACGAGATACCGAAGGCGATCGCCAACGGGATAGCGACGATACCTACGATGATACCCGCCAGCGCGTCCTGACCGAACTGCGCCTTAGTGTAGTTACGAAGCGTACTGAAGAGCTTGGGACTAAAAACCTCTTTTATCGAATATTGCATACTTTTCATTTTCGCTGCAAAGGTACAACAAAAAATTGACATGTGCAAATTTATATAAAAAAAAGCAGTCATCGCGACTGCTTTTTTTTCTGTGTGTGGGTTATTGGATCTTCTGTCCGGTGAGGGAGAAGAGCCCGTTGGGGGTGCGGACATAGAGGATATTATGATGCATCTCCAGGCGGTTCTCCGTGGCAGCGGGCAGGGTAGTGATACTTTCATAGCCCTCACGCGTATATTTATAGATAGGCGGTTCGCTTGCAATATCCGAATCGGAGGTGGTATAGAAAGTATTATTATCCTTCCATGCGATCGCTTCTCCTTGCCATTCGTACTCGTAGCAGTCGATCACTTTCGGTTGACGATTCTTGAGGGTCTCGGATATGCTCTCATTGCCGACACGCTCCCAATAGAGCACCCATGAATAGATGGCTACGTAGTTATTATGGTTCTTGATAAGGATGTACTTACCGTCCGGCGAGATATCCGCTGCGGTAGCGAGATGGAAACCTTTGTAGCGGTGTATACTGCCGCTATACTCTCCTTCGCCGATATCGGTTGTCACACCGAGGTCACATACACGCGTCAGGGTCTGCTGTGTATCGCCGTAGTCAAGACGGAACGGCAGGCTGTAGACGGTATTGACATTGTCATATACCTTGGTCACGATATAGAGCATCTGCTCCACGTTATCGTACATCATCGACTCACAGTTATGCTTCTGATGGTCGGGGTACTGGAATTTAATACGGTGAGCATTGACCTGGATATTGGGGTTAGCCGGATCGATAGCCGGTTCTTCGAAATAGATGATGCAGTATTCGCCGTCAGTATGGTTATTATCGCCAAAACCGCCGATGAAGAGGTAGTTGGTGCCATTATAGACACCGCCGCACATATCTTCCCAATCCCAGCGATAGACATGATCGAAACTGACTCTTGCGCCCAGGATAGAACCGGTCTCATCGGTAGCGACGATGAACGGATTCGTATTGGCATCGGTCTCATCGCTATGCATCCAGATATAACCCGGGGTGACGCGAGAGCATGCGATACCGGATACCTCAGGTATGGCGATGTTAGCACCGATCTGACCGATCATCGTACGGGTGAACTCGGTGTTGATAGGCAGCACCTCGCCGTTGTACGTCAGCGGGAGGGATTGTCCTTCGGGATTGACAATTGGGTCGTCGCCGGAGGTGACGATGCGTACGTTACGCACCTTGAAGGTGCCGGAGCTGGCCGGTTCGGGATTAGCAACCAAATAGAGAGCCAGAATCGGCGAATCACCGAAGTCATAGGACGGTTCACACCACAGGCCTTTGTATGGCGTGAGGGAAGCCGACTGCCATTCGGAGGACGCGAGACTATACCATCCGTTATCATCCCACCAGTACGACCCCTGCTCGTCTGTGAACCAGTGTAGGAAGTCGGTAGCGGAACCGTCGCCTTGGAACTCAAACTGCAGCGCAGTGACGCCCGTAAGGCTTCTTAACGGGATTTGAATGCCGCTCACTTCCCATCCGGTAGTTACCGTCCAGTTGACGGTCAACTCACCACTGGCCTCGTCGTATGCCAACGAAGAAGATCCGGCAGAGGAGTAGGACTTGGCTTTGCTCAAATCGACATCAACGACCGCGGCATTGATGCTTATTGCTGCTACGATAGCAGCGGATAAAAGGAATAGTTTTTTCATGGTAGTATGATTTATTTAGATAATGCATACATAGCGAAGGCGGCACAGCAAATACCGGCAATCTGGAGCGGATTCGGGATGACGCTCAAGATGATCAACGACAGCAGTACCGTCACCATCGGCGAGAGACCTTCCATCGGGGAGACGATAACCGCCTTGCCATAACGATAGGCATAGACTAACGTCAGAGCACCGATCGAGTTGAGGATCTGGATACCGAAACAACCGAGGCTGGTATTGGCCGAAGTCTGTGCGGCAAAGAAAGTAGCGGCATCCGGGCTCATATACCATGCTACCGGAATGAGAACTAATCCGCTCAGTGCCATCCAAACGAAGATGGACTCGGCGTCCATAGAGTTATTGGCAAACTTCATAAAGAAGCCTTGGATACCCCATGCGAAGAGCACGAGGATGGCCAGTAGGATCCACAACCAGCCGCTTACCGGACTGCCTTCCTGACCGGTCTCCAGCGAGAGCAGCAGGATAGCAATGAGCGCTACCACGATACCGGCTACCTGCCAGCGCGTTGCTTTCTCCTTGAGGAAGATAGCCGCGAGGGTGATGACGATGACCGGTGACATGGAGATGAAGGGGTAGATGATATACGACGGACCGAGGGTCAGTGCCTTAAAAAGCACTAACTGACCGCCGGCCCCCAGTAACCCGACCGTGCAACCGAGCAATGCCGATTTGGCATCGCAAAGGAACTTGCCTTTATTGATGATAAGGGCCACGATGGCGCATGGGATCATCGAAAGCGCCCATAAGATATAGACTACGGTATCAGGTATTCCGTTCTGGATCTGATAGCCGGAGAATGCACCCCATACACCCCATGTGACGACGGTGATGAGGATGAATAGTAACCAAAGACGATCTTTCATATTATTCAACTGTTACAGTGGTTAGGTAGTTGTATCCGGTAGCTTCTTCCCAAACGCTATCGTTAGCGAGACGGATGGAGTAACGCGGATCGTTATGCAGCGACTCGTACGGATCAGGCAGGTTGAGATACAATTTGTACGAACCGCTCATCGCAGCATCCAAGGTACAATCGAGGTTAATGACGCGTTTCTCGCCTGCCATCCAGAAGCGCGGATCTTCCGTTTGCGGATAGATGTATTTCTCTTCGGGATCGGTGGTAGAGACGAAGATAAGCTCTACGTCACGTTTGTTAGCCGGCGCTGCAAAACCGGAGTTATGCAGGGTGATCTCTGCCTGGAATGCTTCGCCTGCTTTGGGATCCTGGGTGAGGATCGCTTTGTCAAGCGCAATGCGGTAACCGAGGCGGCGTTTGATCGTCTCGTAATGGCCGGAAGAAACCCAAGAACTGAGGATAGCAGGGTGATAGGAATTGCAGATATAGGTCCAATGGTATTTCTCCATCTCTTTGATAGCGTTCTCACCGCCGGAGTACTCGCATTCCTTACAAGTCTCCCCGCCCATGAGGGTGTATTTGGTATCTTGCGCCCAGAACTCACGTTCTTCATCGTTATGGTAAGTACCTACATCTCCTTCGCCGGAAACGAAGCAATCGTTATGTCCTGCCCAACGCGCTTTGATAGTAGGCTGGTAGGCTTCCGATTCCGTCAACGGAGCCTCCTCCATATTATGCGTGCGGAGATAACGCATCTTAAACTGCGGCTGACGGAAACAAATCTGTCTGTCTTCCGGCACGATCTCCATGAGTTTCTCCGCAATCGGCCAACGAGGCTCATATCCCTCATCTTGAGAGGGGTTATACGGGTAATTCGTGGTATAGTACCACTCGCCCCATGAACCGATAAAGCCTGCCTGGACACAGAAAATGACATCGGCGTGTTTTGCCAAATACGGGGCTATTTGCTCCATGTGGCGCAACGCCCATTCCGGCGCTGCGTCCCATGGTTTCTTCCTGTTGTTATGATGATAGGCATATGAGAAACGCAATATCGCCTTGGCACCAGCCTCGCGCAATACATTCATATTCTGATCCAGACGCTCCAGGAACTGCTGCGAAAGGTCACTCGCCATATAATTGTCGGATCCGGTAACGGTATCCGCCATATAATAGGAGTGCAGATAGAGTGTGATCTGAGATACTTCACGACTGGATTTGATCGCATCCACAGAAGCCACTTCATCTATGTTAGCAGTGGTGTAGTATTTCTGGACATAGAAACCACGTTCCGGGTTCGCCATTTGCTCGTCTGTCTCGTTATAATAGATGGTCCATTCGGGATCAGGTACGATGGCATGTGTGTTGTCTCCGGGAGTGGACGGTGTCGGCTCAATGGGTTTGCATGCCATAAGCAGCAAACCCAAAGCCAAGAAAAGATATTGAGTTTTCATATAATCCTATTTATGCGTTTAGACTTGATTACTTATCAAAGGTAACCAACAGTTTCTTAGAACGACCTATTTGCTCACCATCCGGTGTATTTGCCTGCGGCAGCAAACCTGCAGATTCCCAGTTCTGCTGGATATCGAAACCGATGGAGAATGCGTCTGTCCAGTTCTTCCATGGTATCAGCTCGATAAGCAAACGTCCCTCAATAATGCTATCGCCTATAAACTGGCTACCTCCGATTTTGTTGGAAGTAGGTTGCTCATCCCATAACCATCCTTCGCCATTAAGCGGACCAGCCCAATACGAAGCGATTGGAACATAGGAAATCTGAGCCCCATAATCATCCCAAATCGGACCTTCGAACATAAGGTCGGTATTACCTTGATCTGGTCCGTCGAACTGATCCCAATAACCACCGGTCAAATCGCTATTATCTGCATCCATGTAGATATGCATAGCATCTACCGGAAGGTGACTCGGCAATTCCGCCGGATCAATAAACAAACAGTAGTTGATACAAACAGAGTCAGCATATACCATGATTTTCTTCAAAGCGAAGTAGAGAGGGTCATCCGGCATAACAGCCACAGACACCTTCGATTGATCTAATGCGTTCCAATCCGCAATCGACTGATCATTAATCTTAATCGGGCTAACATAGGTTCCTCCGCCACCACCGCCTTGGGTCGTGTCTGTCGGTTGGTCCTGACCACCTTCTGCAGGATTAGTAGCAGGGTTTTTGTCTTTACATGCAACCATTACTACAGTTGCCAATGCACAAAGTGCGATTCTCCAATTTGCTTTCATAAATTTAGTGTTTTAATTGGTTAATAAATATTTAAATTTTCATCCTTTAATTTTAATTGAATCAATATCCAGGGTTCTGCTGAATACCGCTAACGGTCCATTCACCATTCGGGATTGGATATTGAATACGCGGATCATCATATTTCATCGTCGTCCAAGCTTGTACGCCAGGATAGTGACGATCCATGTCCTGTTTATTGCGATAGACGTCAAACATGCGATGGCCTTCAAAAGCGAGTTCCATTCGACGTTCATCCATCACCACGTCGATGACGGAGGTGTAACCGTGCATATTGGTATCCGAGAAGAGTCCTGCAGCGGGGATACCGGCACGTGTACGGATAGCGTTGACATACTTCAAAGCATGCGCATCATCTGAAGTGCGAGCGTACGCTTCCGCCGCATTCAAAATGACCTCTCCCCAGCGGAGGCAAACTGGCGAGCTTAGCGTCGGACTGCCATCCTGATAACCGAATTTAGTTACGAAATACTTCGGGAAGGTATTACGGAGGATAATATTCTTCGGTAATACACGCACTACCAAATCCTCGCCGTTATAGTTTACGCGATATTCAGCATTTGTTTTCGTAAGTGTATATTTAACACCGGCATCATAGAAATAATAAGTGTCTGCAGCAGAATCATAGTTTGCCAAGAAACTTGCCGCGTCACGTTTTGTTTCCGATCCCGCTTCTCCCTTTGGTATGAACACTTTGTATTGATTGGACGGAACACCTCCATCATACTGCGGTTTAATGAACGCCGTATAACGTATATCCTCAGGATAACGCTCATAGAGATTGAGAAGTTGGAACGATGGGTACACTTCCCCCCATCCACCTCCGTCAGCGTTGTACATAGAACCGATAGAGGACTGACCACGATCTTCCGTTACCTCATGGGCAATACAGAAGAGGGTCTCCTTTGAACTTTTTGCATTTGCAAAATAGGTAGCCAAATTCCCGTCCAGCTTCGTAGTTAAATCCGCATCCGGATTACCTCCGAGCATCTTGGTCACGGTAGCGATACAATCGTTGTATCTCCCCATATAGAGGTATACGCGCGATAACAGACCGAGCGCAGCGTCGCGACTTGCATAACCGGCATTACCCCTTGACGGCCCCATCAGTGCAGCAGCCTTGTTCAGGTCTTTTACAATTTGGTCATAGACCTCCCCTACCGGGTTACGCTTAATGTCCGTTACAATCGCCACAGTATCCAAGGGAACACCCAATGCGTTTTGATCAACAGAATATGGCTTAGCATACAACGTCACTAGATTGAGATGCATCATAGCGCGCATATAATATGCTTCACCTAAAACCTGTTGATCATCCGGGTTCAGTTCATCCAATGTCTCAATCAGCGAATTAGCCATATAGATGATTTTGTATCCCACCATCCATAGGGTGCCAACGTTCTGTAAGTTATCCGTCATCGTATATGTGGTAGCTTGGAACAATGGATCTGTACTTCTACCTGATAAACAGATGTTATCCGACGGAAATTCAGACATTTGGAAATAATGACGGCAATAACTATTACCGCTCGGCCATCCAAGGTATTCTATTTCTTCTTTAAGCAATGAGTAGCAGCCATCCATGATCATGGCACTAGCCTCCTGCATGATAACCTCACTGCTCTGCTCATCTGAAGGATAATAATCCAAGTCGCAACTTGCGAGACCAAAGGTCAAGGCGAGTACTACGGTGATATATAATGCTTTGTTTTTCATAATCCTTTTCATTTTTTCGTTATTATGTTATTATGTCATTACGAATTTTAGAACGAGATTTCCACGCCTCCTTGGAAGGTACGTCCAACAGGATAGTTCGATGAGTATAAACCGGCCAAAGTATTATTGCCGCTGACCATGTTGATTTCCGGGTCCATACCAGAGAACTTCGTAGCGGTAGCCAAGTTATCCGCGGTGAAATAGATGCGGCATTTGGTCATCTTCGCCTTGCTAATAAGCTTCACAGGGAAGTCATATCCGACGGTGATATTTCTCAGACGGAAGAAACTGCCGTCTTCCAAATAACGCGATGATATTTGATTGGACTGAGAGTCGTTAGCTGGCGCTGCTTTCGGGTGCGTTGCCACATCACCCGGTTTCGTCCAGCGAGTCCATCCTTGTGCCGCCAATGAGAGTTGGTTAATGTCTGTGTAAGCGCCATCCGCATCGGTCATCTCACGTGTCTGATTATAAATGAGGTTACCATAGGTAAAGGTGGTATTCACATGGATGAAGATACCATTCCAACTTAACTGCGTATTCAGGCCACCGGAGAACATCGGGCTGGCAGTACCGACCACATGTGCGTACGTAGCATTGTAGTCATTCGTTTTCTGTTTGTTGCCGGCAGCGTCCAGCACATAGTTGCCATCCTTATCCACTACATACCATAAGGGATCTCCGTTCGCGGGATCAACCCCTGCCCATTCTTTCATATACCAGGAGTAGATATCCTGCCCTTCCTTCACCTGCTGGCTCACGTTGATAGCGGTCTGCAAGAAGGGTACATGGTTCGGGGTCTTGGTGACGCGGTTCTGGTTGAAACCGATATTAAAGCCTACATCCCAACGCCATTTATTCATATCAATAATGTTGGCGTCAATGCGGTACTCGATACCACGGTTCCGTACCGAACCGGCATTCTGTGTGACTTTGAAGAAGCCCGTTGACGGAGCTACCGGCACGTCCAAAAGCAGATCGGTGTTGTCGGTCTGGTAGAGGTCGATAGACATATCAATGCGTTTGATGAAAGTGAGGTCAATACCAATAGATGCCATGTAAGCAGTCTCCCAATGCAGGTCCGGACTTGCCAAACGACTGGAGGTTGCAGCCACATTATTCTGATAGAGATTCGACAAGGTATACGTGGACAGATATTGGAACGGAGGTATATTGTTATTACCCGTTATACCGTAGCTGGCACGCAGTTTGAAGAAAGACACTACGTTTTGATCTTTCATGAAGTTCTCGTTGCTGATGAGCCAGCTGGCAGCCACTGATGGGAAATGTCCCACACGGTGACTCGGCGCGAAGATCGAACTCGCTTCTGCGCGGTAGGTGGCTGTAACGAAATAACGTTTGCAGTAATCATAGCTGGCTTGAATAAAGGTAGACCAACCTGCTCCTGGGATATTATATCCTCCTACTGCATATGGTGCAGTAGCATTCAGTGCGTCTATGCCATTGGGCATTCCAGTTCCTGCAGCGTTGGTATAATCGGTCTTCCACAAACTATATTCAAAACCAACCATCGCATTGAAGCTGTGTTTGCCCCACTGATACCCTCCTTTAAGGATATTAGAAGTAGCAAAGGAAGAACTCAGCGACGGAGTCTCATTCATGTAGCCTTTCTTGTATGTGTCATGATAGGTACGACGATCAATATACTCCATGCCCTTATAATAACCGGCTCCGAAGGTATTCGTAGTCGAAAAATGTAACCAATCGGCGAAATGCACATTGAGTTGCAGTACACCGGAGAATCCGAAGTTATTGGATTTGGAATAGTTATACTGAGCAGCCTGTAGTGAGTTCCACTGAGTGTGACTGAACCAAGGTCTTCCGTTATCCGTACGCTGTTCTTGTTTTGGTTGGAAATAGATATATTCAGAAGTCGGTTTGCCATTCGCATCCATCACGTACGGACAATCCCATGGCATCTTGTAGAACGCGTCATCCAACATCATCCATGACGGAGCATAATTGACCCAAGATTTGTCGAAATCCAGTTTAATGTTCATATCGAGCCATTTAGCAATATCCGCTTTGATGGATGCATGTCCGCTCACTTTCTGCATGCCAGTACCGACTAATGTACCTTCCTCTCCGAAATAGTCCAGCGAAGCGTAGTAGCCCACATGCTCAGAACCGCCTTTGACAGCTACGTTATAGTTCTGAATGATGCCGGTATGAAAAAACTCTTTCTGCCAGTTCCAGTCTTGCTTTTCTATATAAGGTAGATCATCTTCATACAGCACACTGAAGGTTCCTACACTAAACAGTGATTTTTGGAAATCCAACATCTCATTCGTATTCATCACCTTGAAATTACCAAACAGCGCCTGCTTACCACCGACTTTGGCTTTAAGGTCTACGCTGACCTTATCGCCTTTCTTTCCGGATTTGGTAGTAACGACGATGACACCACCTGCAGCAGCGGCACCATAGATACCGGTTGATCCGGCATCCTTGAGAACGGAGATCGTCTCTACGTCATTGGGGTTGAACGTTCCGCCCATCACACCATCTACTACATAGACAGGCGCCGCGGAAGCGGTGATAGAACCTGTACCACGGATTCGGATCTGCGCTGCATCACCCGGTTGACCGCCTGTATTCGTCACTTGCACACCGGCTATCTTACCTTGCAGCATGTTTCCTACATCCGAAGTGGTGACATCGGTCAGTTTCTCGGCATCTACGGTAACGACCGCAGAACTCAGTTCGGCTTTCTTCACGGCCGAATAACCGAGGGATACCACCTCTTGCAGCTGCTGGGCGTCACTCTCCATGATGATGCTCATCGTCGGAACGGCACGCACCTCGATGGTCTTGTAGCCCATGTAAGACAGTTGTAAGGTAGCTTTGTCGGGCACGTTCAGTTCGAAGTTTCCGTCAAAGTCGGTAATGGTACCGGTAGTGGTACCTTTGACGAGGATACTGACACCGATCATCGGTTCCGACGAGTCGGCATCAATAACGGTACCTTTCACGCTGATGTCGGCGAAGATGCTCGCACTCAACATCAGGCAGAAAAAGATCGTTTGGATTCGTTTCATATAGTATTAATTTTTGGTTAATTTCAATAGATAACTGCGTGTGAAGTCGGCTTCGATACGCGGGTCAGCGCCGTTGACGGTAAACGAACGCGGTTCATCGGCCGTGTACTCAACCGCTGTATATTCCGCTTCCGGATCCAGTCCGCGAAGCTCCAGCGTACCGCTGAACGAAGCATCATCTACGTAGAAAGCATAATACATCGCGTCATTCTGGCGGATGACATGGGTCTCCGGATAGTCGTATCCCCAGGTGTAGAGGTTGAGGTACTCGCCGCGGGCGAGATTGTTCTCTTTGAAGATCTTCATCCATTTGCGGATGAGCGCCTCTTTCTCCGGCGTCAACAAGAACGGACCTTCTGACCAGTCGGGATTATCTTTCGGCCAGGTGAATTTGGTACCGATGACCGAACCCGTACCGATCTGCGAAGCGAAGTCATTACCGCCATCTGTGAGTTCCACATGGTCGCCGTAGTAAGCCAAGCCCGGTGCCAAAGCCGCATACGCTTTGCGTTTCATACGTACCTGACGGGACGACATGGGGTCGGATGCTACGGCCTGGTTAATATGCGGAACCAAGAAATAGTTCACTGCACAACCGCAAGGACATACCTGAATGACGGCATGCGGTTTCAGGACTTGCGCCTGTTGGTACACTTTCTCGAAATACGTAGGCATCTGTTCGGGTGCTTCCCACGCGTTGGCAAGACCGGTATGCTCATTGTAGTCCGGCAGACAGCAGTTCAGATGCTGACCGTCTATCTTAAGCCCGTCGAAATTCCACCGGCCAAGGAACATGTTCAGCAGGTCGGTTGTATAGGCATCCACGGCGGGATTCACCGGAGATAGATACCAACTATCCCACCAGGTGATGTACTCGTGTGCCCACTCTTCGGTGAGGAGCAACATCTCCGGGTGCTCTTTGACCAACTTGGTATCCGGATCGGCTGCCAGCGGTGCCCACCATAGTTTGGCTTTCAGGCCGCGCTTATGCACCTCATCTGTGATATGACGCATGTCCTTGTCGCCGCCCGGGAAGAGCTCATTGGTGTTCCAGTCGCCTTCGGCGATCTGATATCCGTCATCGATATCCACCCAGGTGAAGCCGAGTTCAGCTACCTTATCCAAGGTACCCAACACCATGTCCATCTTAAACGGGCGTCCATAACCCCAGGCGCACCATACGGGTTCGAACGCTTCGGATTCGGATGGCTTCATGGTCACGCCCATATGCGCCTGCATATAATCGGAGAAGATACGAAGGGCATTGAAATAATCGCCTTTATGAGTCAGACGGAAGGCCTTGAAGCAATGCAGCGTGTCTCCGGTTGTCAATTCCAGGGCTTCGGGCAGGTCGTAATGCAGCGCCATCGTGACCTTGTTGTCATAGCGCTTCCATTCTACCGGCATAGCGATCATGCGGAGTACGGGCTCGAATAGACCGATGGCTATACCTCCGTCGCGTTGCCAGAGGTCTACTACCGGAATACCGCCTCCGTAGTCGGTGTTGTTCATCCCGAGGTAGTTACGCTGGTAGAACCCTTCGGTCACCGGTAGCGTCCAGTCCATACGGGCTGCGGTAGAGGAGGGTTGCAAAGACCAAACGACACTGTCTTGCGGCGTGATCTCGGTGCGGCATAACTCGTAGGCTTGTACAGTCACCGGTTTACCTTCATTGACGAAGAAAGTCTCGATGATCTCCAGTCCGTCGATGCCTTCCACAGGCGTAATGGTCTGGTGCTTGATTACGCGCAGACCGTTCTCACAATACGGAAAAACACTCATCTCCGCTTCCGCGCAGATCAGACGCTCCGTCTCCATCTTCGGCGCACAGGCTGCTAAAGCCACCAACGCAAGGATAATATAGAATGATTTTTTCATAAATCGTAAATCGTAAATGACCAAATCGTAAATTATCTGTATTCTGTAAGAATACGATATGCATTATCGTGGTACAGTTTCTTCAATACCTCGTCCGGCAGGTTAAAGCCGCTGAGTGCCCAGTGGTACTCGGACTCCGGCATATAGAAATGCTCATCATTGGTCTCCAGAACGCGGAAGATGGTATGGTACATCGGTGCCTCCATGCCGTTATCGGTACCGAAGAGTACGCGATCCTGATATTTGATAAGGAACTCGCGGGTAGCACGCGGGGTATGAGCTGATTCTGCTACACGTGCCGAGATATCGAAATAGAGGTTCGGATACTTGTCCAGCAACGCACCCAGACGCGGCAGATCGTGCGTCATATTCAGGTAATGACATGCAATAAACAGCGTGTTGGGGTTCTCACGAACGGCGTTCTCGAATGTCACCATCAGCTTGTCATATCCGTAGCAGTTGGTCGTATCAACATGCCATGTAACGGCATTGATCAGTCCGTCATTGGTCTCATCCATCGGCAGGTACATCCAGTACGGCTCGGCGATATGGATACTGATCGGCATCTTGAGTTCCGCGCATTTCTCGATGAGCGGTTTGATACGCGGGTCGTCAATATGGATATCCTTACCGTCTGCCGGACGGGCATAGGTGTCGCCTTCGCCTTTGTCGCCTAACTCACCGACGCCTACCGCACCCATCTCGTGGTAACGCTCCAAGGTCTCACAGGCTTTAGCAATGCCTTCCGGCGTGTCGATATCGGTGTAATCGAAGCAGCACCAGAAACGGAAATGATCTTTGAACGGAGCATAAGCGGCTACAAACTCCTCAAACGGACGACCGATCCAGGAGCAATGCATGATGGCGGTATTCAGTACACCTACCTCATCCATCACCTTACACCACCGCGCGATCTCCTCTTCGCTCGAAGCGTAGTCATGGGCATGCATATCGATGATATCGAATTTGGCACGCTCTACGTGGGTCTGAGGGATATTGTTGATCACCTGCGGCGCAAAATCTTTCAGTAAAATACCTGCTGCCGGATTAGCCTGTTGGTCACTCTCCTTCGGCGCGCATCCGGCCAGAAGGGCGATAGTTGCGAAAAGAATAATGTGTTTTTTCATATCGTTTCGATTTTTTGGCATATTTTTACAAGTGCAAAATTACTGCTTTTCCTTAAATAATATATTATTTAAAAATATGTTTTATAGCATAGTTTCGAAAGTTATTTTCTTAACCTATTGATATATAGCGTATTATGCGCGCGTGCCTCATACACAAACCACCTTTCGCAATGTTTCGAAAAAGAATAACGAAACTTTTTTATTTGCATATTTCGAAAAAATGTTGTACCTTTGCAGCGAATTTGAAAACATTGTGATTGTGCACTTCGGTGCATAGGCATATTTCTTAAAAACGAGTCGGTCAAACTTAATGTAGTGAAAGAGATATGTCCCGATTACTTGTGTTGTAGCATGAGTTGGAGGGGCATCACTACAGAGTTGACCGACTTCGTTTTTTGTCCCTCCTTCTCGTGCTTTTTAATAAAATAGTTGTTGTATGAACACATCATCAGCTAAAGAGCGCAGGGCATTGATATTGCGCATGTTAGAGCATAAAGAAGAGGTTTCGGTTGTGGAAATCAGTCAACAAACCGGTATTTCGGAAGTGACGATTCGAAAGGATCTGACGATGCTTCAAAACCGTCATCTGTTGTTACGTACCCGAGGTGGTGCGATGCGTAAGCCGGTAGAGAACACGAACGAAGACACGGCGATCGAGCGCAAGCGGATGTTTAACGTGCGGGAGAAAGAGCGTATCGGTGCGGAGGCTGCCAAGTTGATCAAGAATGGCGATTATATCATGTTCGATTCCGGTACGACGACCCTGGAGATAGCGCGTCACCTGGATAAATTTCATGACCTGCATATTATCACCAATGCCATCAATATCGCCGTGGAGTTGATGGCTTACAAGCGATTCGATGTGGTCTTTTTAGGTGGTAACGTACGTCCGCAGAGTCTTTCGACCGTAGGTCCGCTGGCGCTCAATGTGCTGCGTAACTTCAGCCGGTATAAACTCTTCCTCGGCGTGGACTCTTTCTCGCTGGAGAACGGTGTGTCAACGCCCAGCCTCGAAGAGGCGCTGCTGAATCAAATCATGATTCAGCAGGCAGATAAGGTGTACGCGGTGTTCGACAGTTCCAAATTCAACAAACGAAGTTATGTGCATGTAGCGGATGTTAGCGAACTGGATTGCATCATCACAGACCGCGCTATTCCGGTAGGTATGACAGCCAAGTTGAAGGCCGCCGGCGTGGAGGTAAGAACCGTATAAAAGGAACGACAGTACATACAAAAAAACGACCCGCAAAATTGCGAGTCGTTTCTTTTTTTAGAGAAAAGGTCTTACTTTACTACCGTTCCGATAGCGTTGTACTTCACACCATTCTTGATGATGATCAACTGTCCGTTCTCGATCATCTTCTCTACCTGCTTAGCCGCTTCGGTGTTCGAGATAGCGGTAGCAGTCGGGAACGTGATCGCGAGCGTGTTGGTCTCAAAGGTCCAGGTGAATATATACTCACCAGCCACGTCAGCAACCAAATGCATGTTGTCCAGGTTGCCGGTCATCTCAGCAGCCGTTGCATTCTCACGAGTGAACTCCTGCGCATTCGAACGCCAGTCACTGCCATTCATAACCACCTTGAACTCATAGGTCTGTGCCTCCAGGTTGAGCGTGAGAGAAGCCGTCTGTTTGTCCTCTGCGAGGGTCATCACATCAGCCGAAGTATTCCAGCTATTCATGCTGCCAGCGATCGATACAACAGGATCTACTTGAGCGTCACCGGTCTTGGTAGCTACGGCACCTACGTAGTTGTTGTCGTTCGGGTTGTAATAGATCTGGATGGTATAGATACCAGCCTCGGTGATAGCAAGCTGATAGTTCTGTGCCGGCCAGCAGTTGGTCCAAGCGTGATCCTCACAAACCTTGAACTCGATGGTTCCGGCAGCAAGGGTCACCTCGGTCATCTCCCACTTGTAGGTGTTATCCTCCTGGAGAACCATGTCGTTTGCCTCGTTGGTCGGATCCCAAGAAGTACCGAAGAGGTCGGTGTTGCCACCGGCAACGGTGTAGGTATGAGCAGGAGCCGGAGCAGCAAAAGTGATGCTGTTGAGTACAGCTTCTGACCATTGGGTAGCATTCGTGAGTTTTACCTTGTAACTACCTGCAGCGGGAACCTCGATAGCACCGAGTTCCTTCACACCGGTATCCCAAGACTGTGCTTCAGCTACGGCACCGATTTGTGATGCGCCATCTGCAGAGAGGAGGGCTACACCATAGGTGTGACCGTTGGATGCAGTCATGTCAATCGATACATTGAAGGTACCTGCAGCTGCAAAGTTAACGTTCCAAGTAGCATACTCGCTATTAGCGGTGCTCGGTTTAAACGCAATAGCGCCGTCCGTTACCGAAGCGTTTGCCGACAATTCAGCATAAGCCGGAAGCAGGGTACCCGGTAATGCAACCTCAACGCCATGATAGTCAGCTTCGAAGATGACATCTTTGAGTTTCATAGCCGACCATGCGGTAGCAGCGTGCGCACGTACTTTGTAGTTACCGGCCTCTAGATCACGCATATCAATGGCTCCGATAGCGTAGTGTCCGCACTGACCGGATGAACCTTTGTAACGAAGACCCTTAACCGTATCACCGGCTTGGTTGAGCACATAGAGTTGTACACGCCAGCTGTTCGTGTTATACACATCCACAGAGAGATTGTACTGAATCGGTTCAATCGTTACATCCCACTCTGCATAGAGGAGGGTGTCGTTGGAACTGTCATGAGCACCCATGTCGAAATACGTTCCGGCATAGTCTTGGCCTTCTTCGATAACGAAGTCAGGCATGCCTTCCGAACGGAAACTTACGTTGTTAACGTCCAAGGTTGCGGGAAGAACAACGGGGTCTGCACTTACTGCAATCGCTACCAGCGCTGCAGCGAAGATCGAGAGAATTTTTCTCATAATCATTAAATTTTAAAGGTTAATTAAAAAGGGTTAATTGTTAATAACTAAATTATACGGTACGTTACCGGGCAATTTTCTGCCCGGTGACGTTGTAAATTTGACCGTTTTTCTTGATATATAACTGTCCGTTTTGTATGAATTTTTCACCCTCACGCGGGTTCACCGGCGCTACATACTCGATACCATCCGGAATGGTATGCTGTGCCGTACGTTTTACGTTGATCGTGTTGAACACGGTCTTGTTGCCATTGGCGTCGGTAGCATAGGTTACTACCTCGATACCGTTGGCGGTCACGTTGAAGCGACTGTAGGATGGACTGCCCGGTTGACCGAAACGCGAGGTGAACAGATCGAACAGGTTCGCTACATTATGATGGCTATAGTCGAACAAGAGATCAGGATCGGTGGTATATTCCGCCTCCATCTTCTCGCGGCTATACGGATAGTAACGTTTGCGTCCGCAGGTGGCGCCAATGAAATAGAGGGAGCCCTCATCGGTAACAAACGTACCGCCGCTCTTTCCGGTCATGTTGGTATTGGTGTTCACAGCCACGGTCTGAACATCGGTTACTGAACCTTCCACTACCGTCTTGGTATCCGGATTAACCGGACCAATCACTTCGTAGCAGTGATCGTGACCCTGGATAGCCAGGTCGATCTCGCACTCTTTAAAGATCGGCAACATCAGCGTACGGATCAGCGTACACTCGTCGTCCGTATGGTGGCCTGCACCGGAGAAGATATTTTTGTGGGACAGGGTTACACGATACTTTGCCTCAGGATGAGCGGCAATCTGGTCGATGAACCAGTTACGGATGTCATTGGTGAAGTAATTCGAGTGCATACGGCTTTCCGTCGTGCCCTCTTCACGCCACCAGTCTTGCAGCGAATAAACGAGGAACAGCACGTCACCATATACGAAACTATAGGTGATACCCTTGAACTGCGGTTTTACCGAAGCTCCGTTTGCAAATCCCCAGTCGGTATTGAAATGGTAGTCGTAGTTGAGACTCGGGCTGTCGTCGTGGTTTCCGTCAGTCGGAACGAATGCCATCTTGTTCAATGCCGGACGCATGGAACCGTCGAACCATTGCTCCCATTGCCATTCGGAGTTGGTCTCACCACCGGTATCAGCAAAGTCACCCGGGAAGAGGCAGAACTTCGCATCGGTCTCATTCTTAGCTACCGCTTTTGCGCACTTATTAGCCTCCTCGATATACTCGTAATCCTGGATATGACTATCGCTCATATAGATGAAGGAGAAGTTCGTTTGGTTTGGATCCTTGGTAACGAACTGTGCAATCTCACTCCAGTACTCACCGTAACCTACGCGCCAACTGTATACCGTACCCGGTTGCAGCGTCGTTGCTTGTGCTTTATGACTTACGTAATCGAACTTCGTATTACGTGGCAGACCGGCAGCCGTACAGATATCGTATTTCGGACTCTCCGAAGCCTGGATAGGTGTGTAGTGGAGGTTTGCATTGGTGGTCTGTGCATTTACCTCGATCACACCTGCTCCGGCGAAGTCCTCGGCCGTAGCATTCGCTTTCGCTACCAGTTGTACTTTACCATCCGTGATACCACCGTTCGTGAACCAGCAGAAACCCATATGGGTAGCCGGGTCACCGTAGATAGTAGCGATCTGGTTATACGGCATCTGCTTGGGTTGCAGTGCATCGATAGCGGCATACATAGCCACCAAATTATCGGCAATCTTCGCGATGTCCGGATTGTCTTTGGTTTCCAAACTGTCTATCTTAGCTGCCTCTTTGGCTACGAGGAACTTGATCATTGACGGTACCGTATAATCGCCCATCAAGTAAGTTGCCTCTGCTTCCAGAACCTCATGCGGATAGAACTTAGGCGGAATAGGTTTCACAATCACTATTGCATAGTCCGAGAAACCGCCGTCCTGCGTGATCACACGGGCAATCGTGGTGTCTTCACGAAGACCGGTCACCTTGCCGTTCTTGATGGACGCGATGGTCTCATCATCGATCGACCAGTTCACACGTTTGTTGCTGGCATTAGCCGGCAGCACTTCGTAAATCAGCGAAGCGGACTGGTCTTTGATCACCCAGAGGGTGTCTTGCGCGATGTCCACGCCTGTTACGGCGATGGTAGTAGCATTCGGGTCATACTCGTAGGCTCCTATATCGTAACCTGCACCTTTCGGACGAGCCACGCCGCGGATATCTGTCACAGGTGCGCTCGCAGCATCTGCATGGTCAATCAGTGCGGTCGAATAGGCGGTCAGTGACCAGTCGGCATTCATCATTGCCTCACGCTCCAGGTCATTCGTCGGTTGACCGACAAAGTTCGTCGGAGTGAGGAAGTTCGGTCCTGTCGGGGCACTGTTGTCAGCTGACAAACCGGTCGTGATACCTTCGCCTACATCACCGATATTCATAGTGGCTCCGCTCGAAGCATCTACATAGTTGACGTATTCGGTACCGGTAGTGGTATTACCCCAGAAAACGGTATTGGTCATACGTCCCGTTACGCGGCAACCTGAATAACGTACTGCTGAGTTGTTACATACCGTGTTGTTAAAGAATGTACCGGCTCCGTAGAGACATCCGTTATAGGTAGAATGGTTGTTGTACAGCACGCAGTTACGTACCACACCACCTTCATTATTCCGGATACCGCCGATACTACCTTTACATCCGCGGATGATACAGTTCTCAATCAGACCTTGACCTTCGGAGTTATAGATACCGCCTACACCGCTCTCAGTACCGGTACATACGCAGTTCTCGATCAAGCAGTTACGAACCACTGCCGGAGTAGTTGCATTACCTTGTTCAATCCATATAGCGCCGGCATTCGATCCGCTCTCGCAGTTACGGAAATGGCAGTTCTGAACCGTCATGTTACCACGCAGATAAACGGCTGCTGCACCCCAGGTGCTATGCTTTGCATTCTGGAAAACCAGACCGTCGATCATGATAGGATCAGCAGGCGGGTTGTCGTATTTGACGAGCAACCAGGAGGTCATACCCGTACCGTCCAGAATACTCTCGTACAACTCCGGGTCACGTTCACCGGTCTCGGCATTGTAACCGCCCATGTACGTACATCCGCTTTGCGCCGAGATAGCCTCGTTGTACACACCTTCGGCGATGAACATCGTGTCACCCACGCCTACATCCCAGATAGCCTGTGCAATCGTGTGCACGGCATTGGCCCATGATTTACCGTCTCCGTCGCTACCTGAAGGCGAGACGTACCGGTTACTTGCTGACGCGCACAGCGTTGCTGTGCAGACCGCCAAAAGAAGGATAAATTTTTTCATGTTATTAATTATTAGGGTTGTTAATAATGAGTCTGTTAAATAATTCTGTTGTGCCGTTGTCAAGCACCTTGAAGGTCTCCAGAACCAATTCCTCTTTTCGTACCGTCACCCTGGTATAACTCGGTGCACCGGGTTGCGCGAAGGGTTGCTGGAAGAGGTCGTAGTAGTTCTCTACCTGATGGATATGCTTACTTGCTTCCATCTCTTCGCGTGTCAAAGGCGTATAGCGTTTAGCACCGCAGGTGGCTCCGATGAAATAGAGCGTGTTATCCACCGGTCCGATCACTTCGTAGCAGTGGTCATGACCCTGTAGCACCAGGTTCATCTTACAATCTTTGATCACCGGCAGCATCGTCTTGCGGAGCAGCGGTGTCTCTTTGTCGCGCTGATGGTCTGAACCCGAGAAGAGGTTCTTATGCACCAGACCTACGCGCCAGGGTATATTTTGGGCGGCCTCTGCCTGCCGTCTCATCCAGGGACCCAGATCCTGCTCCAGATAGGCGGAGCGGCGGCTCGCTAAATCATATTCGCCGCGCCAGAAATCCTGCATCGAGAAAGCAATCAACTGCATGTCGCCATAGACAAAACTGTAGTTGATGCCGGCGAACTGCGGCCGCACAGTTGTCTCGGTGTTAAAACTGGTATCCGTATTGAAATGGTAATTGTAGTTCCGCAGCGGACTATCGTCGTGGTTGCCGTCCGTTGGCACGATCGGCATGGCTAAGAGCACGGGTTTCATCGCCTGTTCGAACCATTGCTCCCATTCCCATTCGCTGTTATTTTCCGTTCCCGTATCAACAAAATCACCGGGGAATACGCAGAAACGGGCATTCTTCTCATTACGCGCCACCGCGTCCGCACATAAGCGCGCGGCGTCCACGTATTCCTTATCTTGTATATGACTGTCCGTCATGTAGATGAAGGAGAACGGTTTCGCTTGCTCTTCGGCAGTACGGAAATGACCGGTCTCACTCCAGTGTCCATCAAAACCTACGCGGTACGAATAATCCGTACCCGGTTTGAGATGCTCCGCTACCGCCTTATGACTCACGTACCGAAAGGCGGTGCGTTTGTCCATCTTCGCCGCTTTCAGGATACCCGAACTGGAGATCGCATAATGGAGCGGCACCGTCGTCGTGGCTGTAGCCGGGATAGTGGTCCACTGCCCGTTGTCCTTCGTCCTTATTTGCACCTCTCCTTGCTCCACACCTTCGTTGGTGAACCAGCAGAAACCCATCCGAGTCTTCGGATCACCGTGGATAGTGGCTACCACGCAATAAGGTTCTTCTTTGGCTTGAAGTGGTGCGTTGGCATCGATCAGGTGCGCTATGAAAGAGGGAACGGTATAGTCGGCTTTCTCATACAGCGTATAGTCGGCCGGGTTCTCTCTCGGCTCAGCCGGCGCCATCGTCGCAATACGACGGGTAGGGGATCCTACCGTATAATCGGCTACCAACAGAATCGCCTCTTCCGCAGGCGTGGTCGGTACGCCGTAGAAAGTAGCCGGATCACGGAAATGCGGACCGTTTGGCGCTTCATTCTTGCTGTCTAACCATGGCTTCCGATAGAAATGTTCCTCAAACCCTTCATCGGCACGACTCATGTCCGAATCGCTCTCATCGGAGATATAATTAGCCGGATCGACAAAACCGTACTCATTGCGGTTACCCCAGAACGTGCAGCCCATCACGGTACTCTCGCTATGGATACCGCCGTACCGTTTGCCGTAGCAGTTCGCTACCACACATCGTATCATTGTGCCATCGAAATTAGCGACCCCACCTGCATCCGGCCATGCGTCTCCCGTGGCTTCACAGTTATGGATGATACAATGCTCCAGTTTCGCACCTAATGCAGAAGCTTCCGGCTGATCACCTTTGATCAGCACACCACCGCATTGCAGCCCACTGCAACCGCGGATGATACAGTCTTTCATCGTCACCTTACCGCGTAGCCAAGCTGCACCGCCACGTTCGTCATGCCGGGCGTTTTGCAGGATGAGATGCTCGATACGGGTAGGACGTTGGCAGTCTTGCTCGCAGGTCACTAATCGCATATGCAGATTCTTACCGTCTAAAACCACCGTACCTTCACCGATCACTGTCACACCGTCTTTTATAATAAACCCTTCATGGTAGGTGCCTTCTTCGATCAGGAGCGTGTCGCCTGCCTGACAGAAGTCCATGCCTAACTGAATGGTACGCACCGCATGTTCGCGCGATTCGGCGTCGTATCCTTCATAGCCCTCCGTACTCACATAGCGCATCCCTGCCGACATATTCATCGCCAGCAGTAAGCAACATAATATGGCTAAATGCCTAAATGACACAATAAATGACCAAATCGTAAATGATTAAATCGTAAATCCAAATCGTTCGCGACCGATACGCTCTACGTCCTCTTTGTTCGTAAACGCGGTTGTGCCACCGGCAGCCGTCGTGTTCACCGCACCGGTCATATTGCCGTATTCCTGGCAGCGTACCAAGTCATCTCCGGCTGCCAGACGGGCAATGAAACCGCTGTTGAAACTGTCGCCGGCACCGATACAATCGACTACATGCTCATTGAGCAGCGCTTTCTGCATCCGGTCGGGTTGACCCATACGCATCAGCAGACTGCCCTTGCTGCCGCACTTGATCACCGCCGCATTGGCATACGGACGGATCTTCTCGATCGCTTCTTCGAGCGTCTCAGAGCGGGTGAGGAACTTCAACTCCGTCTCATTCGGCATGAAGACCGTCAGCATCGGCAGCACGGCTTTATAATCGAGATCCCATGCTTCCACCGGGTCCCACTGGGTATCCAGCGAAGTGGTCACACCGTTTGCCTTGCATAGTTCGAGGATCTTCATCAGGTCACGTTTTACACCGCTCTGCATGAAGATCGACGAGATATGAATATGTTTCGCCTCTTTAAACACCTCCGGATTGATATCCGCCAGCGACATAAAGTCCATCGCGCCCTGATAAGTCAGGTTCGCGCGATCCTCATCGTAACTCATACAGATCGTTGCACCGGTGGCGTACTTGTCCTGACGAATCAGATAGCGGGTATCCACACCCTTGGCCTTCAGACTGCTCTCTACCAGATCTCCGAAACTGTCATTACCGATCATGCCGCAGAATGCCACTTTGGCACCCAAAGCAGCGGCATTGGCTGCGAAGATAGCGGTGGAGGATCCTAAAGTGAGGGTCATTTGCTTGGCAAACTTCTCTTTGCCGATCTCGGGTTCGCTTTCAATCTGATTGAGGATCAGATCCACATTCAGCTCACCCAACGCAATGATATCAAATTTTTTCATGCGAAAAATATTTGTGATTTGTAATTTGTGATTTACATATACCTTTGGAACAACTCATTCATCTTGTTATACCATTTTGGGGGATAGCTGTGTCCCATCTCCGGTTCGATGATATACTCTTTCTTGTCCGCAGGCGTAGCGAGGTTATTAAACGGCACAAGGTTCAGCCGCGCCGGACACACCTCATCCGCCAGACCGCTCGAGGCGAGTACGGCACACGAGATACGCGGTGTGAGATGCTTGATGTCGAAATAGGGTAGGTACCGGATACTCGTCTCGACAGGCACACCGTCCACCCAATAGTGGTCACTGATCTCCCAATAAGCCAGACTCTCGATATCTTTTGCGTCCGCAAAATCACCCATGAAAGCCACATTGGCAGCGATAGCGGTGAACGGATAGTCGCTCAACGCGGCAGCCACATAGGTCAGGGCACCACCTTGACTCGAACCCTCGGCAAAGAGTTTCGTCATATCGCTCGTCTCCCGCGTAGCCATAAAACGGATCGCCTGTACGACATCCATGTACGCGCCGCGGTAGTAATAGGTATCTTTCTCGCCTAAGTTGTAGCGGAACCAGTCGCCGTAGATATTCACTGTCTCTTCCGCCACACCTAAGTTCGTTCCGGCGGGACGGTTGTTGAGGTATTGACCGCGGTGAGAGAGGTAGAACTCGGCATTCGTGCCGCAGTAGGGACAATCGACAGCACCGGTGTAACCTTGCGTGTCATAGCCGTAAAAATGCAGGATCACGGGGTGTTTCTGCCCGTCCTTCGGCTCGCAGTAGTAACCGCGGATCTTTACCGGATCACCGCTCAGGCCGTCTGGCACCGAATACATCTCCACCAGATAGACCGTCCCGTTGGCATTGCTCCGTTCCGGGATTTCCGTCAACTTAGCATCCATGTCGATGTCAGCTAACTGGTCTTTGGCGGTCTGCCAGAACGCATCAAAATCAGCCGGTTTGTCATCGGCCGATGTGATTGCAAACGGATCGATGGCGAAGTTGAACGCACTGGCGCTCTTGCCGTTCACCGAACAAACGGCATGGTAGATACCCGGTTCCAGATCGGCAGTGGTCGTGACCACTACATCCTTCTCTTTCTTGGTGCCGATGACCACGCTGTCGGTGATCGTGACCACTTCCGCTTTCTTATCGGTGGTGATGACGACCTTCGTGCCTAACTTCACCGCACCGGCGTTATTATTGGTGATACGGATCGTGATCTGCGGTTTACCGCTCCACACCCGGTTATCCGTCACCGGTACGGACAGGTCTATCAACGACGTGTCCGCCGGTACGGTCTGCTCTTCCTGCTGCGGCTCCGGTTCGTCTTGCGGCTTGGGTTTCTCGCAACCGCAAGCACCTAACAGCACAACCAGCGCAAAAAGGAATACGGAATATTTACTTGAGATAGTCATTCAAGTTCACAATATTAAAGGCGTTATAATACTTATCCATATTATGCTCGATACGCATCAGTACGATCTCTTCGGCTTGGATGCCCAGACGCTCCAGGTTCTCATACAGCGCCTGACGAGCCACGAGAGCCTCCGGTTTCTGCCAGATATAACGGCAACCGGTCTTGACTAACCATAACTGACGATCCGGCGTGCAGTCCTTCAGGTCTTTGCCTACTTCCTCGCCGTGCAACCATTTCTTCCAGCGGTTGCTCTCATAGACGCATTGCCAGAGCACCTGGGTAATGTTACTCAGTTGAGCCACTTTGCCTTCTGCGTACAGTTTCTTCTCGACTTCTTCAAGTTCAGCCAACGCGTCGTACTCGTTCATCGTGAACTCCGGACCTACGTTTGCTGCACCCATACCTGCCTTCGGATAGTCCTCGGGGTTGTCCACGTCGTCGGTATAGTGACCCTTGATATAGCTGCCGTACGGACGAACCTTAGCCGTCAATTTACGCGCTACCTCGGGATCGAAGAAGGTCGTGTGCAGGTCGGTACCTACCTTACCTACGATGAAGCAAGGCCATACATCGTCCAGACCTACTTCATGCAAACCGGCTTTGAGGCCCTCCAGGAAGGTGTCAAACGTCTTCTCGTCTGCCAGACCACCGTGTACCTCTTCCGTACCTACCTCATAAGAGATCGGCGCGATGTTATGTGCTTTGCGGAAGTCCTCCGCATGCTTGATGAGCTCTACCGTACGTTTGACAACGACATGGATATCGATGATCTCGCCCTTCGGCAAGAAGATATCTACGGTCGGATCCACGTGAATCAGGTCATAACCTGCCAAGATAGCAGCCTCATAACTCTTCTTCACGCCGTTCATCGCACGCTCAGTGTCCCAACGCTCGATGCTCTGTTTGTCCTTCAACCACGGACC
>CAMUYI010000016.1 GCA_947164985.1 uncultured Bacteroidales bacterium
CCGAAGAAACCGTCTGCGGCATAAGGACCAAACGCCCATATACCCTGCTCTTTCGCTTTGTCGATAGCCGGCACGATAATCTCCTGCTCTTCCTTGCCTAGCAGCCCTTGATCACCTGCATGCGGATTCAATGCCAAGACGGCAATACGCGGTTTCTCCATTCCGAAATCTCGCTTGAGGCTGTTATTGAGCAACGTCAGTTTTGCCAAAATCCGTTCCTCTGTGATCTGCGCAGGGATATCCGCTAAAGCCACATGATTGCATACCAGCGCCACGCGAAGCGTCTCCGTACAAAGCATCATCAGGCTTCCACCATTTGCATCATTTGCACCATTAAAACATTTCTCAAGATACTCCGTATGCCCTCCTTGCAAAGCCTCCTTGTTCAGCGGTGCAGTTACAAGCGCTTGCACCTGACCGGCTTTCAGATCACGGCACGCACGATCCAACGAAGCCTTGGCTGCTTTGTTGGCGTCTTCGGACGGTTGACCGAAATTAACCGGCACGTTGTCCGTGTAGCACGTAATGAGGTTGAGACGACTGTCCTTCGCTTGGTCCGCACTGTCAATAGGATTCCAAGTTATATTACGGTGATCTTCATCTAAGGTCTGGATATGCTTCTTCGCCACCGCGGCGTTGCCGTAAATGACCGGACGCATGATCTCAAACATGTGCGACTCCAAGAGCGCTTTGAGGATCACCTCATATCCGATACCGTTTGTATCACCGGCTGTTATTGCTATGATAGGTTTCATTGTGTATCTTGTCGTATTTAAGTTTCGAAATATCGTAATTCTGCCGCTCTTCATCGGGGTAGCCGAGCGCAATCGCGCAGAGCACAATCTTATCCTCAGGGATATCAAACAACTGTCTCGTCAACTCCGGCGCACCTTCGCGCTCATAAACATGGCACCAGCAAGCACCTACTCCCTGCTCTGCCGCGGCTAACAGAATATGCTCCGCTGCTATCGCACCGTCTGCCATCCATGTGTTGTCACATAGTGTCGGATCCAGCGCAATGATAATCGCGGCTTTCGCGGTGTTAAACATCTGCGATCCGTACGTACGGCATCCCGCTAAGGGACGCAGTTTTGCCTCGTCATGCGTCACGACAAACTCCCACGGACAAGTCCGCTTTGCGCTTGGACTCATCAACGCGCAACGCAGCATATAGTCTATTTTCTCCTGCTCCACCGGCCTGTCCGTATACTTCCGAATCGACCTTCTCCGCTGACATAATTGTTCAAAAGATTCCATATTACTCCAAATTAGCGCGCAAAATTACAAAAAAAAAATGACATATACAAATGTATATGCCGAAATTTATATTTTTTTACTTGTTTTTGTTAGCAAATTGCACAAAATCGATGCAAACATACACTTTTTTTTGCACATATGCATTTTTTTTTGTACCTTTGTGCCCGTTATGAAAAAGACATTATCTATTCTTTGCGCACTCATGTGCCTAACCGCACATGCGCAAACGCGTTACGTCGGAGGCGACATCTCCATGCTTCCGCAGTTTGAGCAACACAGCTCGGGGTACAAGAATGTGAATGGACAGAAGATCAACGATCTGATCACATGGCTCGTCGAGGATTGCGGATGGAATACCTTCCGCGTGCGTATTTTCGTGCACCCGAATCAGAAAGAACCCAATTACCAAACAACCGACTACGCAGTTTGTCAGGATCTGGCATACGTTACGGCCCTTGGACAACGAATCAAAGATGCCGGAGCCTATTTCATGCTCGATTTTCATTACTCGGACTCATGGGTCGATGCTACGCATATTCAAGCCCCGGCTGCTTGGAAAGGTGCGTCCGATGCCGAGATGGCAGATAGCATCAGCGCCTATACCCATATGGTGCTGCAAACGCTCAAAGCGGCAAATGCCACACCCGATCTGGTGCAAGTGGGCAATGAGATCATGTACGGACTCTGCGGCATCCAGGTCCACCCCTACGACAAAGCCGGGGATAACTGGACCGGATACCTCGGACTCCTTCATGCCGGTTGTGACGCCGTACGCGAGGAGTGCCCCAACGCACAGATCATCATCCATACCGATCGGCCTTCTAACACCGGATACAACTCCTACTACTATAATAAACTGATCCAGGACAATCTGGACTTTGACATCATCGGACTCAGTTACTACCCCTTCTGGCATGGCTATCTGAACTCCGAACAGGTGGCAGACAAAACCGACAAGAACAACCTCGTCAACACCCTTAAGAACCTCAAGACGCTCTTCCCGAACAAACGCGTGCATATCGTCGAATGCGCCTATAACTTCCAATATTGGCCTTCACAAGGCGTCAATGTCGACACGCGGGACGCATGGCCTTGCTCCGTACAAGGGCAGTACAATTTCGTACGCGACTTGGTAGACAACCTCCTTCCGCTCACCAACGTAGATGGCATCTCCTATTGGTATCCGGAGGATGCCGGAAATGGTGATGATGTGAACTGGAACACCAAAGAAGGCTTAGTGGAAGAGACATGGTCTAACCGCGGTTTCTGGAATGAGCAGAGTACCACATCCGGTCACGCCATCAATAAGACCGGAAACGTATCCGGTGATAAGACAGCTGCCGATGTCTGCGCGCCTTACTACTTGGGTAAGTTTGCTGCCACACCCGAATCGATTGATCAAACGACCAATGACAATCGACCAACAACCCATAAACTCCTTCGCAACGGACAACTCCTCATTGAGCGCAACAACCACACCTACACCCTCACTGGCGCAGAAGCAAAATAACATTTCACTGTCGGTCATCCTATCCTCTTTGTCATGTGCGCGAGACGTCAGACCCGCGATATTTCTCTTCCCACACTCGGCGTTTTTCTCTTGTATCCGTCCAATCTTGGCGGATAGAAAAACGCCGCCTAATGATTCTTCGTATTACGCCGACTATAGTCGGCATCAAAATAGGCAGCGACATCTCTGCCACCGCCTATCTCCGTCTATTTCAGGTGGATTGTATCCACCGCCTTTCACCTCACCTCTTGCCCTTGCAAAGTATATACCTTCTCTCCGCGCTGGATGTGCCATCGGTATATACTGTCGGTCATCCTATCCTCTTTGTCATGTGCGCGAGACGTCAGACCCGCGATATTTCTCTTCCCACACTCGGCGTTTTTCTCTTGTATCCGTCCAATCTTGGCGGATAGAAAAACGCCGCCTAATGATTCTTCGTATTACGCCGACTATAGTCGGCATCAAAATAGGCAGCGACATCTCTGCCACCGCCTATCTCCGTCTATTTCAGGTGGATTGTATCCACCGCCTTTCACCTCACCTCTTGCCCTTGCAAAGTATATACCTTCTCTCCGCGCTGGATGTGCCATCGGTATATACTGTCGGTCATCCTATCCTCTTTGTCATGTGCGCGGGGCGTCAGACCCGCGATTTTTTTCTTCCTTTTCAGGGCAATATGATTGCCCGCTTTTGGTTCTGCTCGCGGAGTTAACTCTCCGCGCCTTTACATTGCGCAGCCATCAACCTTCGTTCATTTCCAGAGATTTTATCCTGGTTCAAAACGTATGTCCATTACCCCGGAATTTAATTCCGGTTACATCGTCCATTGTCCCAAATGTCATTTGGGCGCTATTTATTTCCTTTTAATATATTATGCGTCCGACAAAGCATCTGGCAGTTGGATATATCGGTCGCGCCGCCTTTCGACCATGCCGTTACATGATCCGCGTCCATCTCTGCCAACTTCCATATCTTGCTCTTGTTGGCGCCATTCTCTTGCACGCAATGCGGACAGTTCGAGATACCTTGCGCTTGTGCCAAAGCCGTCTGGCGCGCATAGACGGACTTCTTCGTCGGCTCATCAAAGCAGCGCACCTCTAACAAACGCGTATCCTGACAGCCGCCAAGGATATATTCGTAAATGCCTTTTTTGTTCTTAACGTAGTAGTCTTCGTACAACTCACGTTGTTTGGCGGCAACTTTCGCCGGATCGTACGGCTGCTTGTGGTATTTCTCATAAAGTTCGCCCCACGGCAGACCACACATCTCTTTCTCTATATTGCTAAACACACCACTCGCCCAATCGATAACCGAATCAAAATACGTCTGCATCTCGCGGATATTATCGTCATTACGATGAAGCGACATATAGCCGCTCACGTTACCTTTGCTCACCCACTCCAACGCTGTATGCAAGTATGCTTGCCGCTTTACGTTTCCGCGTAAGAAAGCCGCCCATTTATTGACGTTCGCGTTCTGCGAATTGGAGAACACCTCTTTAGCTTTATTGACGAACGAACCGCAATAAACGGCATTCAAGATCTCTTGTTCTTCCAAAGGAAGACCAACAATATTGATTGTCTTAAACCATTCTTTGATCTCGCTCTCCGTTCCCTCACATTCATAGACCAGCAGTTCGGTCTCTAATATCTTCTTTTTGAGGTCTTCAGCCATATAGTCGAAATACTGCTCCATGCCGTTGATGACCACCGCAAACTTACGCGTAATGAAACGACCTAAAGAGGTGATACGTTGCTGTCCGTCGAGCACTTCGAGGTTGTTCTCATCGACTTTATTGAAGTACAATAAGCCAATCGGATAGCCTTTGAGCACGGACTCAATAACCGCTATCTCACGTGCGCCGTTCTGCTCCACGTACAGATAGTTTCGCTGGTATTCCGGCTGTATTGTCAGACGACCACTCAAGCCAAACAGGCCCTTACCCTCTGCCTCATTATAGGTAAAACCTTTGCAGATTTCCTCAACGGTATATATCTTACGTTCTGCTTTCATAGTATTTATTGTTTTTTACGAATGAATATTCTACCATAAGTAGATTGTATTTGTCTTCCTTCTATATTCTCAAAATAGTTATGCACACCATCATTCTTTAAAAGATTCCCGTTTTCATTTGTTTTTCCGCCTGAAGAACCTGTCCTTTCACCATTAGGTTTACATTCCCAATAATCATCATATTTCCTTGTGTCAGGAACCAAGTCATGGCAACCTCTTTGCGTAGAACCTAATATCTCAAATTGCTCTGGGCAATATTTATCCATAAAAGAGATAGGTACTCCCATTACTCCACTATAGTCATTAGGAATAACTTCTGTATAAGGAACTTCGATGGCATCATAATTATCATAGTGCTGATATTCAGTTTGTCCTTTTAACTTTTTGTTGAATTTCAAATTATCTGCCATGCTCATAAGTTGTAGTGGCTTGTGACGTGCTCCGTGGTCTATATTTGTAAACCAACGTGAATGAGCAGCTTCATAAAGAGGGCTATTCGTACTTTCCTGATAGAACCAACGAACATCTGTTGTGCCGAGCCACAATTTGTTATCTTTTATAAGAGGGAAAACTTCTTTGTACGTAATAGCGTTCATATTTCCGATTACAAGGCATTGCTTCCCTCCTTCCATGATCCATGCGAGGAATTCACGAAACAGCGAGAAAGGTGGATTTGTGATAATAATATCCGCTTCATCGCGCAAAGCGGTTACTTCGGCACTACGGAAATCGCCATCGCCTTCCAAGTAACTCCATTGCAAATCGTCAATATCGATGCGACCGTTTGCGTTGGTGTCGTGCGTCAGCGTGAATATTTTGCCCTTAATACGGCTTTTCTCCACATTATACATGGGATTTTCCGTCTCGAAGAGCGTTGGCTGCCAATCGGTCTTGTACTTTTTACTTTCTATGGCGTATGACGTGGAAATGAGTTTCTTCAGACCGAAGAACTCAAAGTTTTGTGCAAAGAATTTGGTAAAATTACTCCATTCGGGATCGTCGCAAGGTAGCAGAATTGTCTTGCCCCGAAAGACATCGGGGTTATATTCAATATATGCGTTTACTTCTTTCTGAATGTCCGCGTACTGCGTGTAGAACTCATCGTTCTTAGCGGCCTTGGCTTGACCTAAATTTGCGTTTTTTGCCATGGATAAAAGCATTTGGTCTTTAGCTTTCATCCTATAAGCAACAAAAAGGGCGTGAACTATTTGTATCGCTTACCAGGAATCGAGGCGTTCCCCAACGCTTGTACACTAATAAGCACAAATAGCCCACGCTTTCGCGTGAACTTTTGCTTGCCTATTCTCGTGTACTTTATAAAATATTGGGGAATATTTCGATTCCGAGAATAAGAGCTAAAGCTCTGTTTTTAATATGTTATTTTGTCAGCGCAACGCTTTGCGCTCTTTTTGTCTTTTTATGTCCTTATATCTTACAAATCTCCTGACCAGCCGTGACCTAAGTCCCAATGTTCATCGTATTTGAACTCGAAATACGGAAGGGCAAAGTACTTTTCCAATAGTGCGGTCAGTTCATCCTCAATATCTTCAGCCCACTTACCGACAAAGACCACAAAATGATCTACCGCCCATGCTACGCGCCCACGGGGTACTTGCGTATAATCGCCACTAAACTTAGTAGGCTCGTGTTTGGCTAAAGCCTTAAAATACTGTTTTTGCCAGATCTGACGATGAAGGGTCTGATAGTTGATATAGGGCAAGCCTTTTTCAGCCGCCTCCTCAACCATCTTCGGCGTCAGCTCTTTCTTATATACACCAAAGAAGTCGTGCTCTTCGGGATCATACCAGAAGATACCGACTGCCGGCATAGGCTCATCGAAAGACTTCATGTCCTTCATAATGGCTTCTTTTTCCTCATGCGATAATGTGGTCATAATTGTCATCCAAACCTTTGCGCCTGCAAAGGTACTACAAATTATTCAAATATGCAAGCGTTCGGGTGATTTTTCGCCAAATAAAATGAAATTTTATGTTTTCTGTGAGGCTATAGGTACGTTATGCTTGCATAAAAGAGCCTATGGACACATAGAAAACAAAAGCCATAAGGCTTGGTGAAAAATCACCCGAACGCTTGAATATATCCGGAATGACGCGACTGTAACTTGCATTTTTTTGAATTATGCAAATTGAATTATGCAAATTGAATCACGTACACGCAATCACATCAATTTCTGATAGTATAGTATGCGATTAGTATGATATTAGTAGGTAATTAGTAGGTGATTAGTAGGTGATTAGTAGGTTATAACCGGTTGCATCTACAGACCAATACACAACGTTTCTATACCGTCTAACTAAAAAAATAACCTTTTTATTTGCACATATCATAAAAAAGCAGTAATTTTGCACCCGATTATGAAGATAGCATTTACGACATTAGGGTGCAAGTTGAATTTTGCGGAATCGAGTGCGCTGGGAAAAGCGCTGATGGAGCGCGGGCACACAAAAGCGAAGCAAGGTGAAGAAGCGGATATTTGCATCATCAATACCTGCACAGTGACCGATGCAGCCGATCATAAAGACCGGCAGATGATTCATCGTATCCGTCGGCAGAATCCGAATGCTATCCTCATTGTGACGGGTTGCTACGCGCAGTTAAAACCCGGTGAAATCGCACAGATTGAGGGAGTCGATTATGTGCTGGGGCAGGATGAGAAGTTCAATCTTCCCGATTTCATTGAGAAAATTGAGAAATCAGAATTCAGCCATCAGCATTCAGATATTTTCATCTCTCCGATTCGGGAAGTGGAGGATTTTCATGGGGCGTATAGCAAGGATGACCGGACGAGATGCTTCTTGAAGGTGCAGGACGGATGTAACTATTTCTGCAGTTATTGCACGATCCCCTTGGCGCGAGGCAAGAGTCGTAATCCGTCGATCGCATCGCTGGTAGCGCAGGCCCAAGAAGCGCTGGACGGCGGGGCAAAAGAGATTATCCTGAGTGGTGTCAATATCGGTGATTTCGGACGTTCTACGAACGAGCACTTTATAGATCTGCTACGCGCTTTAGATGATTTAGACGGAGATTATCGTATCCGTATCAGCAGTTGCGAGCCGAACTTATTGAGCGATGAGATCATAGATTTTGTGGCGGGTAGCAAGCATTTCGCGCCGCATTTTCATATTCCTTTGCAGAGCGGCAGTAACGCAGTACTGAAGATTATGGGTAGGCGCTATACGCGGGAGTTGTTTGCCGAACGGGTAGCGCATATCAAATCTGTCATGCCGCACGCATTTATCGGCGTCGATTGTATGGTAGGCGTACGCGGCGAGACGGCGGAGTGCTGGGCGGATTATGTCGATTTCATCGAACAATTACCGGTTAGTCAGCTGCATGTCTTCACCTATTCGGAGCGCGCCAACACACGGATGTTGGAGATGGATCTGTATGTCGTGCCGCAGAAAGAGCGTGAACGGCGCAGTAAGCAGCTCCATGCCATCAGTGCCCAAAAGACCGAGGCATTCTATAAAGAACACGAAGGCTATCAAGCCCTTGTGCTATGGGAGTCCTCGAAAAAAGACGGACTTATGTACGGTTTCACCGAGAATTATATCAAAGTCTCATGTCCGTACGATCGCGCTAAAGTGAACACGTTTGAGCGCATAACTGTGCCGCCTCTACATTAGGCAGACATTCTAACTTATAGACCGGACAGGCCTCTAACAACGCCGCTATCGACTCATAGATAGCATCCATCGATTCGGGTAAGATTTTCAATCCACTGACCGAAGCCAGAATATACGGATACGCTTGCGTCATACGCAGGCGTGTTATTTTATTTTCCGGCGCTTGGGCGAGTTGTACGAGTGCACCGACCACGGCACTCTCGTTCTTGTAGCACGGCGTCTTACCGCTCCAAGGCGTACCATAGACCCGCACGGAGCCATCAGCGAGTATCCGTACTGCCGGGTTATCATCATTAAGCAGCCAAGCGTCCTCGAAGGCTTGCAACCATTGGCGGGAGTGCGTACTCTTGCCGGTTCCTGAATGACCGAGGAACATATAGCCTACTCCATTCCGTACCGTGACCGACGAATGGAAAAGCAGCGTTTTCATCGCGACCGTACGGAAGGCATAAACCAGCATGGCGGCGTTATCGACCGCAAAACGGAAATAGTTCGGATCGTTATAAACCTGCACTTCGCTCCAATCGGCACTGCATTGCATCTTGCTCACCAACTCGCCTTCTTTGGTCACGGAAACGCATAAGAGCCATTCGCCTTGCTCACTCTTATACATCTCGATACGCGGCATATCGTCATCCGAGGTGTCGGTATAGACGTGCGTCCAGGCTTGTTTTTCCGGCATGGGTTGTTGGTGCACATGAATTATAAACACGTGACTTTCGCCGATTTGATCGGTGAGAAAGGGTGTATAATTTGGCAGCAAGTCAAAAAGTTGCTCTTCAGCTTCGATGGCAAACACGTGGTCGCCGACGAGATAATGATTTATCATAATATTTACGATTTGACGATTTACGATTTACGATTTATTTACGATTGAATGATTTAATATTCAGATGGTTTGCGGCCACAGAGGGCAAAAAACTTACAATGCGGCGGACATTTGCCTTCCTCGCATTGCGGGAAGTCCGTGGTCGTCAAGATCTCTTTCATCTTTGGCAACAAGGCTTCCATAAAAGCATCTTTAATCTCCCGGTAGTCATGCACCGTTTGATCGGCTACATCCAGCGTAGTCACGATGTCCGTCAACTTACGTCGGCAGAAGAAGAGGTGCGGTTCGATCGGTAATCCCGTCAAGTCCTCCAGCATCACAGCATGGCTATACAACAAGGTCTGCCGCACGTACGCTTTCTCTTCGGCCGACATCATATCGTCCCAAGTAGCGGACATCTTCTCTGCGTGCGTCTTTTCGTTATAACCACCTGATTTATAGTCCACTACACGCAACACTTCATTTCCTTCCGCACCATATATATCGAGTCGGTCTATCTTACCGCCGGTGAGGATCGTCCCCACTCCATCTATCGTTACAGGGAAAAGCCGTTCCTGCTCTACCATATAGACCTGCAGGCCGACCTTGGCGTCCTCTCGGTCCCGCTCCAGGATATTGCGCACATAGCCTTTGATGACTACATTCTCCGTAGTATGTTCCTCCGGAAGGAATGTTCGTCCTTCTTCTTTCTCCATCGCCACATAGGCGGCCATGAGCGCTTCGTTCAGTTTTGCCTCATTCGTACGAATTGCCTCGATTTCATCGGGAGAGATACGCGTAGGATGGATATTATCGCAGTGCAGGAAATGCGTGTATATATGCTCCATGGCATGATGCACGAACGAACCCATGGTGTTGTTCTCGAACTGCATCTCTTTCTCTTCGGGTGCCTTGAGATGCTCCACATACTGACGATAGAACGAGAGCGGACAGGTGATATAGGTATTAATCGCGCTGGGCGAGAGACGTTTGGGGTTCGTAGACCAATAGGGCACTTTCGGGCTATCCGGTAGAGCTGTCTGCACAATACTATTGGCTTCTTGCAGTTCAACACGCGTGACGTTGAAGGCATCGGAATAGAGAATCTGCATGATAAAACGCGACATGCCTCTACTGCCGCCTATCGTATCGGGTTGACCGTACATGAGGGTCGTATGACCAGAACGGCTGAGCAAACGGAAGAAGTTATACGCATAGATCGTCGCTTTCTCGTCCGAGGTCTGCATGTGATAGGCCTTGCGCAAATAATACGGGATAAACGAAGCGTCGGTCTGACGTTGCGGTAAGATTCCTTCATCTACATTGAGAATCAGCAGTTTATCAAAGTCCAAAAGACGTGTCTCCAATACACCCATCACTTGTATATCGGTCACGGGTTCACCATGGAAAGGCATGGTCACGCTCTCCATCATGCGCCGCATGAGTAAGCGTATCAACTTACGCGTCATCGGGATATCACCCAGCCCTTGCGCCAATAACAAGCGTATCTGATTCGCTATCTTACGTACCTGGTATTCGGACTCGAGAATGAGGAGTTCTTGCCAATTTAAAGTTGAAAGTTGAACGTTTAAAGTTGAAGGGTCGTCTTCTTCGTGAGATTCCGGGAAGAGGTATTTTAATAAATCCTCGATGAAATCGGGCGAAAGCAACTCATCCGCCTTGCCGTTTTTCTTATCGTAGAGCCATGCCATCGTACGGGCATAGATCGCGGTGTTACGGAGCGGAAAACCTTTGGTGATATTGATGGGTTCGGGTTGATCTTGACCGGGCAAGGTAATCGCCGGCAAGGCATAAATAACCGGCTCTAACATCGTCTCATCGCTGATGACAACACCCACTTTCTGTCCTTTGGAGGTGTAGTTCTCCTGCAACCAACGGTGGACATACTGCGCCTGTGCCTCTTTGGACACACAACTAATAACGGTCACATCGCGTTTTTTATCCCATCTCTGCGGAGGCAGTACCCGACCTAAGATCGCACTATTCTCTTGCGCAAAAGAGAAAGCTTTGGTATTGGTGTCGAAATTCGCCACATAATCCCAATAAAAGAGCGCTTGCCCTTGATCTTTAAGGAGTTGCATCAGTTCGCGCTCCACCGGCAATAGGTAGTTAAAGCCCACAAAGACGAATGTTCGGCCGCTTATTTTCTCTTGGATCGCCTCACTCTCCCACTCTTCTATCACCGCACGTTGCCTCATGCCGGCGTAGCCTTTCTGCTCCGCCTGCATCTCTGTTCTGAGACCCTTATAAAGTTCATAGAGTTGCCGCCAAAGAACTTCATATTGCGCTTTGATCGAATCGCGATCCACATCCTTTTCTTCATTCCCGCCATTAATCAAAGCCCTGAGCCGCTCTTCCACTTCCGGCTCCAAATGCCAGGAACTCAGTTCATGCGCCGCTATAGTATTCTCAAAGAAATTAGGTACCTGTTCTGCCGCCATCGAAGCATCCACGTTCGTAAAGTCCGCCAGCATCTGCCGTCCCCAGCCGTAAAATAGATCCAATTTCATTGGATCAGTTGAAAGTTCTTCCGATCTGCTGACGCCGTATGGAAAGTTGAATGTTGAAAGATAGAGTTTATACAATCTGACGATTGTAAACAACTCGTCTTCAGTATAGAGGGGACTCAGGCTGTCCTGCAGTTGGGTGAGGGTCTGCACTCTCGGCGCCCATACAGCCTGCGCATTCCGTGCTTTTTGCAGTTGGAGCAGTTCATTCTTCAGCACGAGTCCGGCACGATGAGAGGGCAGCACGAAGGTCGTGCGGCTTAACTGCTTCCAATCCATCTTATCCAAGACAGAAAGAGCTACTTGTGCCAAGAAACTATCGGTCATTTGTGCACCTCCACTAATTTATTCTCTTTGGCAAACCACAGGTATCCGCGAACGGGACTATACCCCATCCTGCGTAAGGCTTGCTTGTATTCACTCACTTGCGTGATATAATGCTCATTCCAATTGCCGAACTTATAATCGAGCACGACGGCTTCATTCGTTTGCGGATTGACCATGACGCGGTCCGGCCGCAGTTCGCGTTCATCGATAAAGATTGCCTCCTCCAGACGTAGTTCAAAGGGCGCGGTGAACCATTCCCGCATCTCAGGAATACCTTCCCATGCTTTAGAAATCAAGGTTCGTATCTCTTCCCGCTGCGCTTTATCGCGTATCTCGCCGCTGGTCTCAAACTGGTCTAATACCTGATCCAACTCTTCGGCCTTGCGTATATGGGCGAAGATCTCATGGCATAGCGTACCTTCCTCCATCCGCGCCACACGCCGATAGGCCTCTTCCCCATTCTCCGTATAGAGTGCGCCTTCTTGGGATTGCACGAAACGCACCTGATCGCTATTCGCCCATAACTCAGCGTCGATCCTTTCACCTTTCACCTTTAACCTTTCACCTTTAATAACCGGCTCACCTACCTCATACTCCTCGCCAAAACAATCCATGAGGTATTTGCCCACATGATTGCATGCACCGCGTTTGCCGTCCTTATTGACCGAATAAGCGGTGTAGACGAAGAGGTTATCCTCCGCGCGTGTGAGCGCTACATAAAGCATGTTGAGGTTATCGATCCGCATGTTGGTCAGTTCATCGGCATAGGCGGCGCTATAATCGGACTCCGCCATCTCGGCGCCAAAGGGTACCGGCACAAAATCACCGGTTTCATCGACCTTTTTCGACACCTCACACCACACTTTGGGTTTATGTCGTCCATCCTCCCGCTCCCACAACGCAAACGGCACAAAGAGGGTCTGCGATTGGAGTCCCTTGCTGGCATGAATGGTCATGATCTGAATGGCATTGGAGGAGGTGATGGGAATAGGTTTGGCGTGCAGGGTCTCATCCCAATAGGCGATAAACTGCTCCATATCACTTCCGTACGCGCCCACATACTCGCGTGTGCGATCTAATAAGGCGTTGACATAAGCGGTTTCCGTACCGGTATAATGTCCATCAGAATCGGTCAACAGGATACGTACCAGCTCGCATATCGCTTCATAGAGGGGTGTCTTATCGGTCAAAGCCGCATCGATTTGTTCGATGACATCGGGAGAATCGAGCGTTTGAAGGATGAAATGTTTGGCAATCAAATCACCATGCACCCGATAGCGCAAGGCCGCGATGATGCGTTGCACATCCGTAGATGCTTCCAGCATAAAACTATCGGCACTCACGATCGGCAGATCGGTCATCTCACATAGCATAGCCGCTTCTTTCTTCTCCCGAACGAGGATCATAATGTCCGATGGATTCGTACCTTTTTGCAACAATTGGTCTATCTGCTCAAACATCCGCTGCGCCAAGTCCTCTTTCTTGGCATTGGCGACAGCCTCAAAATGCACATATCCTCCGGTTTTCTTATCGGCCTGATAGAACTGAGCGATACATTCGGGTTTATAGCCCTCGCTGTAGATACGTGCCGTCAGTTCATCGCCATGCTGCACCACATGCTCAAAGAGGGTCAGATTAAACCGTACAACCTCTTCGCTGCTTCGGAAATTACGGGTGAGCGGCATAATTTGGTCACTCTTCAGTTCATCCATGATATGCCAATCGCCGTTTCGCCAACGATAGATCGATTGCTTGATATCGCCTACGATGAGTAAAGTATTCCCTGCACTGGCCAGCACATCGCGCAGCAGTTGTTCAATCACCGACCATTGCAGTTGACTTGTATCCTGAAACTCATCAATCAGCACATGATGGAAGCGGATACCGGCTTTCTCCAGGATGAAATCAGCATCTCCGGTATGGAGCGCCTTAGTCAAGGTACTGGCCGTACGCGCCAGAAGGGCACAGTTCGCTTCCGCGAGATTGCGTTGGATGAGGGCTTGCAAAGAAGACATGAGTTCCATATCCCTGCTGAAACGGATCGTCAGTTGGAGCGTGTTGTAGCGCGGACGTATCTGCTCCGCCAAAGCCGAAGCACGCGCCATCTCATCTGCATTGCAGTATTTGTCTGCCACGCCGCGAAAACGGTCCTTAGCCGAAATCTTATCCGGCGCCTCTACCGATCGTTTGAGCCGATCGTACGCTGCCTTGGTATACCGGTTATACGCCTCAGGTTGACAAGTACGTAGGATATTCTTCAGTTCGGCTAACTGCTCATCGTTCGTCCACTGTTGTTCGATCGCTTCGCGCCTACGGGCAATCGCTTGGGCATCAAAAAGAATCTTCCCGTCCGCATCCAGCATCTGCACCGATTCGTTGTACAACTCATAAGCCAACTCACACAAGCTCTGCCGCACATCCCAATGGCTCTCCTGATCCAACTTCAGCAACATATAATCCTCGAGTATCACCCGGTCCGCCTCGGTCAGTTCGGTAGCTAACAACTGCTCCACCGCCTCTTGAATCACCTGCTTCACATCCAATTCAACATGCAAGCCTGCGTCCATATGCAAGATTCCTGCCAAGCCGCCTAAGAGCGTCTGCAGGAAGGAGTCTATCGTCTGCACTTGGACGTTATCGTAGTCCAGCAACATCTTATGGAAACAAGTCTCAGCCCGTTGTCGAAGCAAGGCCTCATCAGCCTGTCCGTCACGGATCATGAATCGACGGGCATAGCTTAGAAATGCCTGTTCCTTCCCCTGCGAGATCGCATAGAGGTAAGCCAAGATGCGCTCACTCATCTCAGCCGTCGCTTTGTTGGTAAACGTGATCGCCAAAATCGAACGATAATCCTCGCCCGATAACAACAACCCTACGTAATAGGCAGCCAAGGTATAGGTCTTACCTGTACCGGCGGAAGCCTTACAAAGCGTCACAGGATGATGTATGTTCACCAACGAATCCATTTTCGGTGCAAAGTTACGAAAAATATTCTGTTTATGCAAGAAGATGCGTATTTTTTGCTAAAAATTGCAGCAATATTTGCATATATGCAAAAAAATGTGTATCTTTGCAGCATCAATTAAATCGTATCAATCTATGAATCGAGACACAGAGATTTTTGACATCATCCGCCGCGAGCGGGAGCGTCAGACCAAGGGCATTGAGTTGATTGCCAGTGAGAATTTCGTGAGTGATCAGGTGATGGAAGCCATGGGCAGTGTGCTGACCAATAAGTACGCAGAGGGTTATCCCGGTCATCGTTATTACGGAGGCTGCGAAGTAGTGGATATTGCGGAGAATATTGCCCGGGAGCGTCTCAAAAAGTTGTATGATGCCGAATATGTGAATGTACAGCCGCACTCGGGCGCACAGGCGAATATGGCCGTTTTCATGGCATGTCTCAAGGCCGGCGATACCTTCATGGGTCTCAACCTGAGTCACGGCGGACACCTTAGTCACGGTTCAGCCGTTAACTTCAGCGGTTTGATGTTCAATGCCATCGGTTATGATCTGGATGAGGCTACCGGTCGCGTGGACTACGATGATTTGGAGCGTAAGGCGCGGGAGCATAAGCCGAAGTTGATCATTGCCGGTGCAAGTGCGTATAGCCGTGAGTGGGACTACGCGCGTATCCGTCGCGTAGCAGATGAGATCGGTGCAATCTTCATGGTAGATATGGCCCATCCGGCAGGACTCATTGCGGCTGGACTCTTGGATAACCCGCTCAAGTACGCGCATATCGTCACTTCGACCACGCATAAGACTCTCCGTGGTCCGCGTGGAGGTGTTATACTGATGGGTAAAGATTTTGATAATCCGTGGGGTAAGACCACGCCGAAAGGTGAGATCAAGAAGATGAGTGCCCTACTCGATTCTGCGGTCTTCCCGGGTACGCAAGGCGGCCCGCTGGAGCATGTGATTGCCGCCAAAGCCGTCGCATTCGGTGAGGCACTGACCGATGATTTCAAGGTTTACCAGCAGCAAGTAAAGAAGAACGCCGCTGTGATGGCGCAGGCGTTTATGGATAAGGGTTATAAAGTGATCTCCGGCGGTACGGACAACCACTCTATGCTGATTGACCTGCGTACCAAATATCCGGACTTGACCGGTAAGGTAGCCGAGCAAGCGTTGGTAAGCGCCGATATCACGACCAATAAGAACATGGTGCCATTTGACAGCCGATCCGCTTTCCAGACCTCCGGTCTGCGTTTCGGAACACCGGCTATTACGACCCGTGGTCTGAAGGAGGACAAGATGCCGTGGATTGTGGAACTGATCGACCGAGTGCTGCAAGATCCGACGAGCGAAGCGGTTATTGCAGCCGTTCGCGCCGAGGTGAACAAAGAGATGAACCAACATCCGCTCTTTGCTTGGTAATCACCCATGCCCCATAAAAAAAGTGTCCTTCGCGGGACACTTTTTTTTTGTTATTCTTCAGCCTCTTCTTTCGCTTTCTTATTCTTACGGAACTTATTAGGCGATACACCTAAGTGCTTCTTGGTGTACTGGCAGAAGAAGCTGGCGTTGGGGAACTCCATCAGGCGTGCGATCTCGCGGATCGGCATGGTCGTATCCTCCAGCAGATGCTTCAACTCAGAAACGGTCACGTCTGCGATCCATTCACCGGCCGACTTATCGCTCATCTCCTTGCATATCTCCGACAAGTACTTGGGCGTGATACTCATCTGCTTGGCAAACCACTGTACCTCACGCTCATGCGGATGTTGTTGCAACAGGCGGATGAACTCATAGAAGATATAATCGCTATGGTTAACCGATTGACGACGCGGTGCGTTGGCAGGAAGACTTTCGGCTAACTTATCCAGATAATTGAGCATCTCCATTGTGGCTGCACGGGCTACGTACATCATGATCTGCTTGCGGAACGTCGTCAATTTATCCTCCAACTGCAACTTCAGCAATTCGAAATACGCATTGTAGAACTCGATACTCTTCTTATTAATCGGGAAGATCGGATTCTCCTTTACATATTCCTGCTTCGACCACCAGTTCGGCTCTACGCGCATATGATCATACATGATCTGCGAAAAGATCTCGGCATCTACCGTCACTTGCTTGAACGCAAAATCAGGCGACATCTCGTACGGCCCCAACTTGTAATTATGATCCGGAATACGAACGAAAAGATCATTCTCGTGGATACGAATCATCGCGTCATGGTAATACACATCGATGTACCCGGCGGTGCAAAGCAACACGGTCATCGTATTCGATGCTGTGGAACGGTTCTCACGGCACTGACGGAAACCTTCAATTTCGTCCGTCAAAAAGATTGAGTCAGTAAATAAAATCATAATAAAGGGTTTTATTTGGTATTAAATCTGCGGCAAAATTAGTTAATTTTTCTTATATATGCAAATTTTTTAGACGATTTTCTTGCAAAATTCATAAAAAAGGTGTAATTTTGTACGCAAAATCTATTGGGATATGAAAAAAGTCTATTTTTTAGTGCTTTCTGCACTTATGTTGCTGAGTTGCAGCAATGATCGTTTGCTCACTTCGGCGACGGGTTCTATCTATGAGTGTCTGATTGTCAGCAATGCGGCTGTGAAGAATGCCGTATGTGAGACGATGGGTGCCGACATGTACGGTCTGCCGCAGATGGAAGCGACCTTCACCGTGACGCATGTGACGACCGGTCAGTTCGATGACCTATTCAAATCAACGCGTAACATCCTGCTGGTGGATATCGATGAACATAAATACACGATGGTGAAGGCGAATCGATCCCGCGATGTATGGTCCAAACCGCAAGCTGTATTGCGTATTCAGGCGCCCAGCGATGAAGCATTCCTCGATTATTGGCAGCAGAACGGTGATGTGATCCGGGAGTGGTTCGTGCGCGAAGAGTTGGCTCGTCAACTCCGTTTCTATCGCGCGAATACCAATAAGAACGCGCGTGCGCGCCTGAATAAGCAAGGTTATGACCTCCTTATTCCGGAAGATTACATGCTCATCATGGATACCGTTATAAATGACCAAATGGTAAATGACCAAATGGTAAATGACCAAATGGTAAATGTCTTATGGTGCTGCAATAACAAAGGTCCGATGCGAAAGGATGTCCTGGTGTACAGTTATCCCTACACCGCCCAAGAGCAGTTCACTAGCGAAGCTATCATCGCTATGCGTAATACCGTAGTAGGTCAACTCGTGACGGCGCAAGTGCCGGGTAGTCATATGGGTACGGAATACAAACATTTCCCGCCGGTAAGTCGTCAGGTGTCGGCGCTGCGCGATACCGTAGGCGGATTCTATGCCGTAGAGACACGCGGCTTATGGAAGATGCTGGACGGAGAAGCGATGGGCGGACCGTTCGTCAGCCTCACGCGTCTTGACCAAGTGAACGGTCGTGTGGTAACGGCAGAGACTTTCCTCTATGCACCGGGACAAAAGAAACGCAACGCCACGCGTCAATCGGAAGCGATTCTCTATTCGCTTCAAATGCCGAATGAAAGGTGAGTTGGACGCAGGATAACATATTATCACTAATCAGTTGTTGTCTGGGTATCTGTTCCGTCGTGTTAGCTTCGCGGCGGAACATACTCACTTTCGCCTTCGGTTTTGCCCAGGTGCTGACCTACACCTATCTCTGTTGGACCCAACGGTTCTACGCGGAAATCGCTCTCAATGCTTACTATTTCGGCACGATGATCTACGGCGTTTATGTCTGGCGTCAGCGCTTAAAAGAGGAAAGCGGCAAGATGAAAGTGGAGCCACGCAGCCTTAGCCCTATCGTCATAGGCCTGATCGTCGTCACGACCATCATCGGTTCGTGGCTTGTCGGATGGGGCTTAGCTACCTGGACGGATGATACCCAGCCTTACTTGGATGCCTATACGACAGTACCTGCACTTGTGGCGCAGGCACTGATGATTCTCGTCTATCGCGAACATTGGTTCCTTTGGCTCGCGGTGGATATCCTGTGCGTCATCCTTTGGGTGCGCGCAGAGGATTATTTCATGGTGACGCAGTACGCGATATGGTGCGCTAACTGCGTATATGGCATCATCTCTTGGAGGAAGGCTTCATAATCAGTTCGGCCGGTTTGGCCTTGGTCTGCTCTTCAGCCTGATAATCCCATTCTTCTTCAAAATCCCAATTGGATTTGGTCTGTAGTTTACCCGGGAAATAATAGATGGGTTCGGGTTGCCGTTTACTGCTCCACTCTCCCGTCGTCCATCGTCCGTCTTCGTTCTCATCAATATACATACGGAAATAGTACGTATCGGGTTTGAGGTACTCAAAGAACGCCCCATCTTTCGTGGCGGGTAACTCGCGCAGCACCACATCTTTGTTGTTCAGCACCTGAATACGGGCCTTATCCACCATCGGATTGAGTTTGACACGAATCGTCGAGTAGTCCTGCAGGCTTTTCACCTGTAGTGTATAGGTCTGTTTTACCTGCGTGATACCGTACACGTCATGCATCGCACCGCTATCCACATGCAACTCGTATTTCCCTTCGGGTTTGAACTTGGCATAGAAGAGCAGTTGGTGCGAGAGCGAATCAAACGGCGCCATGGTGAACGGCATGGGTTTGAGAATCGTATCCACGCGTTCGAACAAGTGGATCGAGTCCTGTTCTACACCCGTAAGCGGTGTCGCACAATCAATATGCAAGGTGTCATAGATATCAAAACCGGTTCGGGCATTGCTGCGTAATTCCAGACGTCGGTTGCGGTTCTTTCTATCCAATGCTTCCTTCGCTTTGGCTGTCAACCGCGGTGCACGCCAAATGGCGCGGATGGTATCCGAAGCCCATTCTAACTGATACAAACTATCTGTTCGGCGGTATTTGATTTCAAAAAACAACGAATCTTGCGCGATCGACATGCTGTCCAATAACCACATCGTCAGCGTGTCTTGATGTGCCGAATACTGGATATGATAGTTCAAACTATCGGTCAAGGGACGCAGCTCAGGCAGGCTGTCCGGTGTAGCGGAGAAGAAGATCTGTATCCGGTGTTGATCGGGACGCAAGGTGCGCTGCATATATAATTTCTGCTGCTCCTCTTTGAATAAGAATAGAATCTTATCAATCCGCTGCTCCACGATGATGCTATCCTGTGCGATTGAGTCCACAGCGATGGTATCTGCAGCGATAGTATCCGGTGCGATGGTATCCGGAGCGGGTGCTACCACCTCAATCAATTCATCCGCAAAAGCGAGTGCTTCACCGGGCGTCAAACGATAATCCCTACTCGTTTCTTCTACCGCAAACAAACGGTATTGACCCGGGTGGATATTACCGATACGGAAATAACCCGCGGAGTCTGTACGGGCGATACGCAAGAAAGGCTTGGTCGTGAACGCCGAGTCCTCCAGATCGCTGTGGATACCGACGATGATACCTGAAGCGGGATTCATCGTAGAAGCATCGAACACCTTACCGCAGTAGTCCAGCGTGTCAATCTCATCACCGGTAGCAAAGTAAAAATTATATCCCTTAAGCGGTACACGTTCCCGAAAATCACACACCGCTTCACCGAAATCGAGCGTATAGGTCGTGTTGGCCTGCAGCGTGTCCTTGAAATAGATCATCAATCGCTTACCGCGCGCCTTCACATCCGGTGCGTTCTGCTGCGGAGGAGACATCAGCAGGTGGGTAGTCACATCCACCAACTCCAGATACTCGTTAAACGTCACCTCAATACGATCCCCATGCCAGTTGAGTGCTCCTATCTCCGGTTCACTCTTCAGCGGAACAGGCGGCTCCGTGTCTTTCGGACCACCTTGAGGACCTATCCCTCGGTTCGCACATCCAGCTACTACCAACGCCGTAGCAAGAATAATTAACGTTTTACGAAGTAAAACCATCTTAACAGTTTAACGTTTTAACCATTTAACGTTTTTAGTTCAAAGCCTTGAGCTAATAACCACTCTATTGCCTTTGGCAATACCGCTAACATGCGTTCATACGATTTGATGGAGTCATGAAAATTGATGATACTGCCCGGTCGTGTCTGCCGTTGAATCTGCTTGAGCATCGCCTCTGGTGTACGACACGGGTTATAATCGCGCGTCAGCACATCCCATAGGTAAATCTCATAGCCTAATCGCTCCACCGCCTTGCGTTGCCAAAGCCAAGTACGACCATAAGGAGGACGGAACAATTTACGATTTGACGATTTACGATTTACGATTGATTGACGATTATAAGCATTTTCCCATTTGATGACATTGGCGATATACTCCGCCGTACTCACTTTCCAACCTTTCATATGGTTATAGGTGTGGTTGCCTATCGCGTGACCGGCTTGGATCACTTGCTCAAACACATCGGGGTGCTTGTCGATATTCTCCCCTACCATGAAGAAGGTCGCCTTCACGCCGTACCGATCCAAGATCGCCAGCACTTTCGGCGTCACTTCCGGTATCGGACCGTCATCAAAGGTCAGATACACCGCCTTACCCACGCGGCATTTGCCGCATGGATAAAGACGCTGTAATATGGATTTCAAGATCTTAATTCTTAATTTTTAATTTTTAATTTACCATGCAAGGCTGGAAGCACCTAAGATAGCGGCATCGCTGTCCTTAAGCACCGAGATAGATACAGGGATTTTTCCCTTCCAGATTGGCATCAGGTTAGCGTCAAGCGCCTCACGAATCGGATCCATGATCCAGTGCCCCGACTTGGTCAGACCGCCAAAGAGGATGATAGCCTCCGGGCTGGAGAAATGCACATAGTCCGCCAATTTCTCGCCAAGCAGATGACCCGTATAATCAAAGATCTCTTTGGCTACGAGGTCGCCCTTCTCCGCTGCATCGAACACATCTTTGGAGGTGATATGGTCGATGTCTGCCACTTGGCGCAGGAGTGTCGGTTGTGTCGTTGAGGTCACGATCTCTTTTGCGGTACGAGCAACACCGGTAGCTGAAGCATAAGCCTCGATACAACCGTGTTGACCACAACCGCAGAGACGACCGTTACCACTATGATCGATCTTGCAGTGACCCAACTCACCGGCAAAACCGTCATGACCGTAGAGCAATTTTCCGTCAATCACGATACCCGAACCAACACCCGTACCGAGTGTGATTACGATGAAGTTCTTCATACCACGAGCTGAACCGTAGATCATCTCGCCTTGTGCAGCGGCGTTGGCGTCGTTCGTGATCGTACATTTCACGCCCATGCGTTCGCTGATGAGTTTAGCAAAAGGCACAACACCCTTCCATGGAAGGTTCGGAGCTTGCTCGATACAACCCGAATAGAAATTAGCGTTCGGCGCTCCACAGCCAATACCTACGATGTCACTCATCGTCAGACCTTCGTCCTCTACCAGACGTTTCAGACCGGCACAGAGCACGTCGCAGTATTCATCGATATTAGGATACTGCTGCGTAGGAATGGAATTACTGCGAAGAACTTGACCTTCTTCATTAACTAAACCGAACTTGGTGCCTGTTCCACCTAAGTCGATACCTAATGCGTACTTTTTCATAAATATTAAATTTTTAATTTTTGAATCATAAATTTGTGTTCAAGAACCGCAAGATTTTCTCGTGCATGTGTTTGGCGTTATTGCCTTTGCGCAGGAAATGGTTGTCGTCGGGGTACAACTGCATCTCAAATTGCTTATCAGCCTTCACCAATGCGTCAATATACTGCATCGTGTGCTGTACGTGCACATTGTCGTCTCCCGTACCATGAATGATCAGTACGGAGCCGGAGAGGTCGGCTGCTTTGTTAAGTAACGAAGCCGACTCATAGCCGCCTATATTCACTTGCGGACGACGCATGTACCGCTCCGTGTACGCGCTGTCATACAACCGCCAATCTGTAACAGGCGCAATCGCTACACCGCACTTAAACGGATGGTTCTTCTGACTCATCGTGTAAAGCGTCTGGTATCCGCCGTAGCTCCATCCCATGATCGCCATATGCTCACCATCTATATCATCGCGCTTCGCCATCTCGTTGGCAGCCATGATCAGGTCCTCTGCCTCTTTCTGACCGAGGTTCATATACGTGGCATTGCGCCATGCGCGACCCTTGCAATCACCACCCCGTGTATCAACGATCAACACCGCATAGCCGGCTTCCACCAAGGCGTACTCAAAACGCTTGCGCCATCTATTCAGCACACGCTGACTTGCCGGTCCGCTATAGTGCATGACGATGAGCGGTGAGGGGTTATCGGTTATCGGCGAACGGAGGAGCATGGCTTCGAGACCATTGATCTGCAGCATTTCCGGTTCGGGTAGACCGTTGGCTTGCCATGCGGCTTTGACTTCCGCATTATCTTCCAGCGCTCTTTCCACTTTCCACTTTCCACTTTCCACTTTCCCAAGATAGTACGTGTTGGGGCTCTCGAACGATTGATAGCAGAACACGGCTTTGGTAGCCTCGTTATTGAATCGAGCCGACCACATGCCTTCGTCTTTGGTGAGTTGGGATATCTCGCCTTTCTTGAGATTCAGGGCATAGATCTGCCGCGTAGAGGGTTTCGGAGCTGCTTGATAATAAAGCGTTTGCGTCTTTTCGTTGACAGCATAGAGAGCCGTCACGTCCATCCCTTCGGGTGTTAGTGCTTTCTGCTCAACGCCCTGAGAAGAGTAACTATAGGCACGTCGCCAGCCATCCTTCTCACTCAACACTATAAACCGTCCGTCACTCAACCATTGCCATTCGTCAAACAGGCTGTAGTCCACGAAATATTTCTTGCTTTCCTCGGCATAAAGCGGATGAACGACGGTCGATTTGGCATTGCAGGAGAGAATCTCCATCTTCGTCTGATCCCTATTCACGCGCAAAACCAATAAGGTGTTCTCGTCCGTCCAGCGCAAACGAGGGATATACATATCCTGTAACCCGTCACCCGTAACCTGTAACCGCTGAATACCTTTCGTCGCCACGTCATAGACGCACACGCTCGCTTTGGCGTTCTGACATCCCGCCTTCGGATAACGCAGACTCTCGGCTTTCGGATATTGGGTATCGGAATAGACGTCCCATGAGAACGTAGGCACTTCGGTCTCGTCGAGACGCACAAAGGCAAGCATTTTCGAGTCGGGGCTCCAAGCAAACAAAGCCGTTGTGGCGAACTCCTCTTCATACAACCAATCGGCGATACCGTTGATGATCTCCGTGTTCTCATCCTTCGTCACCGCCACTTCGGTACCGAAATCGAGTTTATGGATATAGAGGTTATTGTCTTTAGCAAACGCTACATAGCGTCCGTTGGGCGACATGACAGCATCCCGCACTTTTCCTTCACCCAAGGGTTTGCGCGTATGACGCATGGTGTCGATAATATACCAATCGGCCACACTCGAATGACGGAACAAACTCTCTTCATTCTCGCTCTCCAGACGATAACGACCGGTTACCTGTACGCCTAAAATCGAGTCTTGCTCTGCGACAGACAGCGTATTTGCTTTATATTCACCGGACAAGATACCGGTCAATACGCCCAATATAATCAATAATCCTTTCATTTCAACCTCAGATATTTCTTTCCTTCACGAATAATCAACTCATAATTCCCAAACGGAATGATCCATTCACCCGTTAATTCCTTCATTCCTTCATTTACGAACTCAACATCCATTCCATACTCGGGATGGCAGGTATAGATGTGCTGTTCTTCCAATTCCGCATAAAGAAGTACGGTCTCAGCCAATGTGACATCGCCTACCAATATCATTCTGGTCACGAACGTCTCATTACCGGTATCCAATCGGTTGGGAACCAACATATAGATCTTCTCGCCTACCGTGGTATAGAAAGCGGTCTTCTGCCCGGCATGATAGATCTGCCATGGAGTCGCCACATCTGCCAAAGCGGTGCCGTTAAAGCCGATATACGCTTCCCCGTACACATGCGACAGGCGGATCGTCGCTAAGCCGTTCTGGATATGTACCTCGTACCTTTGCATGGTGTTGGTCACATCGATCGCTTCCGTCCCGGCCACCCCGTTACTCACCGCACCACTCATCGCCATACCGCTTTGCAAGTCGGCATAGAGGTATGTCCCATCCTGCAGATCGGTCACGATCATATCCTCCAGCGGCGTCTGATAGCGGTAGATCGCCCAGAGGGTCACATCCCGCTTGGGTTTGTACACGTCGGTATAGATAGCCGTCTCGACATTCTCCGTCTCATAGTACTCCACTTCGCTCCATCCCACAAACACCCAGTTCGCGCTGTCCGGCATCGTCGGCAATTCTACCGTCTCGCCATGCAGCGTCTCAACAAGTTCCGTGCCGTTCATCAGCGTCACGTCATAAGCGGTCGAAGTCTGATGCCACGTGATCTCATATTTCTCGATATGCAGTGAGTTAACCGTGCCGATGACCTGCACTTCCAATGTATTCACCGTCTTCTCCCCACTCCAGCCTTTGGCTTGATAATCCGTGTTGTTATACTCGCCGAACCAATCTTTATACGTCCCCGCGGCGCGGTAGAACTGCGTTCCGTCAGCCGTCATCGTGATGACACCTGCCCCCTTGTCCTTATTCGATTTCAGATACAAATCGACTTTCTCAATCACGATTTCGTCCAGACCGCTCACGGTCAGGGTCGCCGTGTCTTTGGCGCGCACATCGCCCTTCTGATACGTACATGCATAACTCGCACTCATACTGCCCGGCCATGTACCGTCAGCTGTCACCTTTGACTTACTTTCGATCGTGAAGGTCATCATCGCACTCAGTAAAACAAGCAGTATCTTCATCTTTGCGCCAATTTTCTTAGCCACAAGGGGCACGATTATTTACAATTTTGGCCGCAAAGGTACAAAAAAAAAATGACATATGCAAGCATATGCCATTCTTTTTGCGATTTTTGTCGCTTTTTAGTTGCGTAGCAAGTTCTTCTTGGAGTTATCACGCCATCCTGCCTGGTACTCATGACGGACGAAATAGACCTTCAGGCCTGCTTGGTACTCGTGGTCCACAAAATACCACTTCCCTTCGTTTCCGGAGACTCCGTTGAAACCGCCCTCAACAGCAGCGGCGATGTGTTTTATACGGCTACTGCAGAGGAGTTCGATAGAAAGGGAAAGGGATAAGAGCGGCGATTGACAATCGCCTGAAATACGAAGAAGAAACCAAGGCGCGGAGCACTCAAATGCTCCGCGCCTGCTAGATATTTGGATATTGAGATAAGAATATATCGAAAGAGGATTATTTGAAATAATTAGTGATTATATCATATAGTTCAGAAGATATTTCAAAAGTTTCTTTCGTTTGTCCGTCTTTATGGTATACTTCAACTATTGATCCAGCACGTAGATTTTCCATAAAGATATTGAAATATGGCTTGCACAAATATGGTTCCTTTTCAATTACTTTTCCATCTATTAAAACTTTTTCTCCAGAAGTCGCAATATAACTTCCATTTTTGAAATAACCGCCGAAACTTATATGCTCATTATAATACTCTGTCTTTTTCCAAAATTCAATTACGGGCAACTCTGATGCAGGACTTTTTTCGAGAATAGCTACCTCTCTGTTATATACATATAAAATACCTCCTCGTTTCTGATACAATGCATATTCAATAGTACCAAAAGTGCTAACATAGTTAGCATAAAATTTTTTGCAGTTGAATAATTTAAATACAGCCGAAGTTGTGCCATACTCAGAGGATTCATTCATTCTCACCTTGATGGTATCATTATTCTTACACAACTCCACAAATTTTATTGGGATAGTAACCTTTGCATCTACATTTTCTTTTGTTGCTACTCCTTCAAAAGTAATATTAAACAGGTCATTGCTTGGATGATTTCCGCAATATTCATATAAATCTGCCCATGAAAGATTCTTTGTCATAGAAATAATAAGTTCAGCACAACTATTAGTAGTCGCGGAATTGGAGAAATATCCTTTTGCACTAATACCAACTTTAACCTCTCCAGTTTTATCTCCAAACTCATCTACAGTTTCTGTAATAAAATTTCTACTACTGAAACTCATTTGGGCAATGATTACATTACACAGAAGGCAAAGAGCCGAAATTAAGATAATCTTTTTCATAACAAAATATTTATAATTATGTTTATAAACGTACACAAAAACGTGAGCTAACTGTTATTGGTACGTTCGGGTCTCGACTCCCATATTTCGCCAATATATGCAGAAAGCCCACGCATCGCGTGAGCGTTTCGCATTTATCCTTGGACGAAATATTCAAGTTGTCGAGAAATGAACGTATCCTCAAATAAAGCAAACGCTTATTTATTTAATGTAGCGCACACCAGCGCCTGTCCTTGCTGTTTTACGTCGGCAAGCGACGGTAGTTAATTCTTACAATACTCTTTAAATTGTTGTAATTCTTTCTTGTTTTGCATGATATTTAACAAAATATCATCTCTATTTACTTTCGTCTTTCCACACATATCTTTACGAATCAGTACCATTAAATCAAGAAAGTAATTAAACTGAGCTAAAGAATTTTCTTCTGATAAAGAACTCAAATATTCATTTAAAGCAAAAATCACCTCATCTGAACCATACATGATAAGTTCCTTTTTAGCATCCATTAATTTATTGCTCATGCTTTCATTAACATTCCTCGCTTTATGTTGGTTCTTTAATAATTCATAGAAGAAATCGTACAACTTAGCATAGGCAGCATATCGCTTTTCCGACAATTGTTTCTCCATTATCTTTATGCGTTCTGTTTTGCGTTGTAACAAGAAGCCCAAAACAGCACAAATTATAGATGCTATGATAGCAATTACTTCTAAAAGAGTTGTAATATCAATATTGAGTTCCATAATTTGTTAGTTATAGTTACACATTATTTTGCCAGCAGGTAGCGTTGATTACGCTTGGATAATTACGCCGTAGCGGCATTCATCATCTCATACAGGTAGGCAGGGCTTTGGATATAGAGTTCGTTTTCTTCGTCTTGTAAAGCAGGCATAAGAGATGAGTTATAGACTTTCTCCATTGCTTGTTCAAGACCACAGCCGGTATCTTCCATGACATAGCGTACCAACTCGCTCAAGGCGTAGTCGGTCAAGTATGTCGCTATTTGATGATGATTTGGCTGTGTCATAGTATTTGCACTTTTGATTTTTTAAGATAGCGCAAGGCTTTCTCCGAACCGAAATAATATTGTTGGATTAGTTCCGTGGAATAGTATCATGCTAATGTTCCTCCGTTTTGACGACAAATAATGAGCATGTCATCAATGGTGTCGTCCATTGATTGCAGATGCTCCACGTCGTAGAACTCCATTAAGAAAGCAAGCGCTTTGTACTTCTGCAAATAGCGGAAAGCGGCTTGCCGCGTCATAGCAAACCTTTGTGCAAACAACTGTATCGCACTCGTCAAAAATGGAATTTCGTACTTGCTCATATCGTGTCTTTGCAACTTTTAGCTGCAAAGGTAATATAAAAAAATGACATATGCAAGAAAAAAGCGAAGAAATATCATTTTTATGACAAAACGGAGGGGGAAAATTTGGAAATATCAAAAAATTGTTGTATATTTGCAGTCGATTTGGAAAAGGCGTATTGAGGACGCCAGATATTGAGAGATTTTTGCAATTAGATTATAGTGACGTTGGGTGGAGGATCCATTCAGCACCCATTGAGCATCCATTCAGCATCCATTGGGAGAAGGTGGAAAGCAGGTGGAAGGGAGGTAAGGTCTTTAAGGGCAGTAAGGAAGGTAAGGTCTTTAAGGTCTGTAAGGTCCTTAGGGATTATTTCTATTCTGTGAGCGGAGGCGGTACATGCGTTCGGAGAAGCCGCCCTCTTTCATGAAATCATCGCCTAAACGCTGTAGTTGTTTGAAGAGCAAGTAGTCTGCTTGCTTGATGAGCACAATACACATGTTGGCAATCGTCTCCGGCGGACGAGTCTCTGCCAGTGCCATGAAGAACTCCGCGTCATTGTGCTTTTTGCCTAAATCGCGCATGGCTTTCAGTTCTTCGGAATCTTCTTCCCATTGCCGGAAACCACGCGTCTTGAGGTAGTCCTCATAGTCCTCCAACAACTCCTGCAAACTGGCTTTCGCCACATTGATCAGTTTGATCTCCGTTTTGGCAGAAGTGCTGCTTGCAGCACTACCTTCGATGATGTTTTGTTTGCCCGAACGAGCAGCCTGCAGCATCTGGTCGTACGTGCGGTCGCCCTTCTGGAGGTAGTGCTCCACGAAATAGTACGTCAAGCAGAAGATGACGTTCGTCTTCTGGTAACTGAGCAACTGTTTGTAATTACCGCGATGGGGGATGAGTTGTTCGGGCATGAGGGTGAAAATTATAGGGTCTTTAGGGTCTTTAAGGTCCTTAGGGTCGTTAAGGACTTTAAGGATGTTAGTGAAAAATAATATAAGGTACGCACGCGGGTGCGCACGTACCTTATTGAGAA
>CAMUYI010000017.1 GCA_947164985.1 uncultured Bacteroidales bacterium
CCGAGTAAGGGTTTTAAGCCACTTATCGTCTGGTTTTGTAATGGTTTCTTTATACCCCGAAACAGTGGTGGAAAATCTTCAAAAAATAGGCATTTTTTATTGCATTTTTTTGCCGAAAAACTTGCATATGTCAAAAATTTTTTGTATCTTTGCATAGTTTTTCAAAGAGGAAAAACAACAACTTTTATTAACCATTAAACCTACTTTAACTATGGGAAAAGTAACCTATTCCCCGGGTATCCAGTATGTACAAGGATCACTGGCTAAGCCCAAGAAAATCGATGGCCATAATCATGGCGAGTATTTAATCGGTACCCATCGTACCGCTGCAACCACCAATCCGGATTGTACCAGACTTTACATCCGTAAAGCTGATGCCTACACCCGCAGTACTCCGCTGAGTAACCGAGAGGTGGCAGCCCGCGCACGCTTCACCGCTGTACGCGCAGCCGTTGCAACCCGTGCAGCAGACCTGAGCAAACAGTTGGCCGACCAGCAAGCCTTCATGGCTCAGAAAGACCAAGCGGGCGGCAAAAAGACCCTCAGGGCCTATTATTGGGCAATCTGCGGCGCCGAGTACGACCAGCAGCACGGTTAATCGCTCTGCGCCCTCTCATGGAAAAATCGCTCATTCCGGGCGATTTTTCTGTGTTTATTGGCATTACAGATAGCAATTTGCATTTTTTTTCAAAAAAAATACAGGAAAATTTGGTCAATTCAATTTTTTGTAGTAATTTTGCACGATTTTTTTGCGGAATAGGCTCGAGTAAGTAGCGTTTCGTATAACGCTCGCCGCACCGCCCTAACAAGCTATCAGCCGTCAGCCATCAGTCGTCAGCCAAGAAAACTGAATACTGAAAGCTGAATACTGAAAGCCCAAATTAAAATACAATGTACGCAATTGTAGAAATGAAAGGCCAGCAATTTAAAGTAGAGGCTGGCAAGAAATTGTTCATCAATCGTATGAACGAACTCGAAGCAGGCGCAACCGTTGAGTTTGAGAACGTATTGCTCCTGGACAACGAGGGTAAAGTAAAAGTTGGTGCTCCTTATGTAAAGGGTGCAAAAGTAGTTTGCGAAGTACTCAACAATGAGTGCCGTGGCGAGAAGATTCTTGTTTTCCACAAGAAACGTCGCAAAGGTTTCCGCAAACTCAACGGTCACCGTCAGGATCTGACCAACGTATTAGTTAAAGAAATTGTTATTGCTTAAAAAGAAAGGACAACCAGTATGGCTCACAAGAAAGGTGTCGGTAGTTCTAAGAACGGCCGTGAATCAGAAAGCAAACGTCTTGGCGTGAAGATCTTTGGTGGTCAATTCGCAAAGGCAGGTAACATCATCGTACGTCAACGTGGTACAGTACACAACCCGGGTGAAAACATGGGTATGGGTAGCGACCACACCCTGTTCGCCCTCTGCGACGGAATCGTAGTATTCCGCAAGAAACGCGACAACAAATCGTACGTATCCATTCAACCGGCAGAAGCGTAAGTATGTTAACTCTTAAACAGATTTACGACGACAAGGCGAAAGTCATTGCCGGACTCAACAAGAAGCACTTCTCAGGCGCCCAAGAGGCAATCGACGAAGTGCTTCGTCTTGATGGGATTCGCAAGTCCGCACAGCAGCAGAAAGATGCCGCAGCGGCGCAGATGAACCAGATCAGCAAGTCCATCGGTATGCTCATGGCCAAAGGTCAGCGTGCCGAAGCCGAAGAGGCCAAAGCGCAGACCGGTGCCCTCAAAGCACAGATCGCGGAGTACGACCAGCAGATGTCCGAAGCCGAAGAGGCGCAGACCAAGCTGCTGCTCACGATCCCGAACGTACCGTACGACATCGTGCCCGAAGGAGCGTGCGCAGAGGATAACATCGTCGTTAAATCCAACGTACCCCATCACGGTGGCGACACCGTCGGTACATGGGTTGGCGAGGTGAATAACGACGAAGCCAAGCTTCCGCACTGGGAGTTGGCGAAGAAATACAACCTCATCGACTTTGACCTCGGTGTGAAGATCTCGGGTGCAGGATTCCCCGTCTATATCGGCCAAGGTGCACGCCTCCAACGTGCCCTCATCAATTTCTTCCTCGCGGAAGCCAACAAAGCCGGTTACACGGAGATTATGCCGCCTACCGTTGTCAACGCTGCGTCGGGTTACGGAACAGGCCAACTGCCGGATAAGGAAGGTCAGATGTACCACTGCGAAGTGGATGACCTCTACCTCATCCCGACAGCCGAAGTGCCTGTGACGAACCTCTACCGCGACGTCATCATCGACGAGGCACAACTGCCGATTAAGAACTGCGCCTACACAGAATGTTTCCGTCGCGAAGCAGGTAGCTACGGCAAGGATGTACGCGGACTGAACCGTCTGCATGAGTTCTCCAAGATCGAGATCGTGCGCATCGACACGCCCGAACATTCGGACGCATCGCATAAAGAGATGCTCGACCACGTAGAGGGTCTGTTGCAGAAACTCGAACTGCCTTATCGTATCCTCCGCCTTTCAGGCGGCGACATGTCGTTCACGGCTGCCCTCTGCTATGACTTCGAGGTTTATTCAGAAGCACAGCACCGTTGGCTCGAGGTATCCAGTACGTCCAATTTCGACACGTACCAGGCTAACCGCCTCAAATGTCGTTACCGTCGTACAGAGGACAAGAAGGTAGCATTGTGCCACACGCTCAACGGTTCGGCTCTTGCTCTGCCGCGTATCGTGGCTGCGCTCCTCGAGAACAATCAATGCGAAGAAGGTATCCGTATCCCGAAAGCATTGCAACCGTTCTTCGGAGACGACATGATTCGCTAATTTGAGGGAATTTTTCAAAAATTTGGCATACACTATTGTGTATGTCATTTTTTTTTTGTAATTTCGGTTTGCACCGGAATTACACTAAAAAAATCCTGCAAATGACAAAATAAAATATATTTTATTTGCACATTCGGATTTTTTTTTGTAATTTTGCACGCAAAATTGAAATCCGTCTTATGACTACTACCATTATTGCAATAATCCTGACGATCGTCGTACTGATCTTCGGCTTCTGGCTGATTCAGTACTCGCAGTTCCGTAACGAAGAGAAGAAACGTCAGTGGGAGCTCAAACGCGAGAGCCAGAAGAGCATCTCGCCTATCCGCCTGCGCGCTTACGAGCGCCTTACCTTATTACTCGAGCGTACGAAACCCGAGCATATGGTCATGGAGATGCAGAAAGCTTATCCGGAGGCCATGACGACCTGGACGGTGGGACAGACTCAGCAGTACCTGCTACAGACCCTTCGGGCGGAGTTTGACCATAATCAGAGTCAGCAGGTGTACGTGAGCGATGAGGTATGGGACCTCATCATCAATGCCCGTGACCAGATGGGAGCCTTCCTGATCGCCATCACGGCGCAGTTACCCAAAGATGCAACGGCGCAGACCTACGTCACCGCCCTCCTCACCGCCTATGCCAGCAACGGCACAACACCCACCGAGAAAGCCCTCGAGGAACTGAAGAATGAAGCGAAAGAATTGATGTAAGGGGTATGGGTTACAGGTTATGGGTTATAGGAATGGTGATGTTGCTGAGTGCTGCCGTTTGGGCAGAGGACTCGATTCCGGTGTACGGCGGTACGCAGGTGAAGATCGACATCCTCTCGCCGGTACTGACACCGGGCTTGAATAACTGGCAGATGCAGCACTACGAGATCGCAGCAAACGTACAACTGGCGCACCGGTTCTACCCTACTCTTGAGTTGGGTTATGCCGGCGGTCAGACCCATAACGATTCCGTGCAATACAACGGTCAAGGCGGTTTTGCACGCATCGGTTGCGACATCAACCCGCTTAAGAAACATCCGGATAGCCCGCATGCTTTGTTGGTCGGCGTTCGTATCGGTACAGCCGTGCAGACCAAAGGTGAGACCGACTGCTGGGGAGAGCTCGCTGTAGGATGTCAGGTCAACATCGCCAAGGGCTTTTACATGGGCTGGATGGGACGACTCAAGTTGCTCTTCACCCGAGACACCTCCGGACAGAGCGTCCGACCGATATACATCCCCGGTTACGGCATGCGGGACAACATCGGATGGGGAGTGAACTACTATTTGGGATTTAAGATTTAAGATTGAAGATTGAAAATTTATTATACTACTATGAACACAACACAACTTATGAATCGTGCGGCGGATAACATTCGTATCCTGGCAGCCGCAGCTGTAGAGAAAGCCAAGAGTGGTCACCCGGGCGGAGCCATGGGAGGCGCAGACTTTATCAATGTACTCTTCTCGGAGTTCCTGGAGTACGATCCGGACAATGCAGGCTGGGAAGCACGTGACCGTTTCTTCTTGGACCCGGGTCATATGGCGCCGATGCTTTACGGACAGTTATGTCTGGCCGGTAAGTTCACCCTCGAAGACCTGCAGAACCTCCGTCAATGGGGTTCGGTAACACCCGGTCACCCGGAGCGCGAGATAGAGCGTATGATCGAGAATACCTCCGGTCCGCTCGGTCAAGGTCATACCTTTGCTGTCGGTGCAGCGATCGCCGCCAAGTGGTTCAATGCCCGTTACGGCGAGATCCACAACCCGACGATCTATGCCTTCATCTCCGACGGTGGTGTACAGGAAGAGATCTCGCAGGGTGCAGGTCGTCTGGCCGGTCACCTCGGACTCGATAACCTCGTTATGTTCTATGACTCCAATACCATCCAACTCTCCACAGGTTGCGGCGAAGTGACCTCGGAAGATGTGGCAGCCAAATATGCGGCATGGGGTTGGTACGTACAAGAGATACCGGGTAATGATCCCGATGCGATCCGTGAAGCCATCATCAAAGCCAAGGCACATAAAGGTCAACCCTCTATCATCATCGGTCATACGACCATGGGTAAGGGCTGCGTTACGGCAGAAGGTGCTAATTGGGAAGGCAAGTGTTCGACCCACGGTGCGCCGCTGTCCAAAGCCGGAGCATCCTTTGAGAAGACCATCGAACACCTCGGAGGCAATCCCGAAGACCCGTTCGTCATCTTCCCCGAAGTGAAGAAACTGTACGACGACCGCGCTGCCGAACTGCGCGAACTCTGCAACAAGAAATATGAGGCATACTACGAGTGGAAACAAGCGAACCCGCTGGCAGCGAACGAATATGAGACCTTTATGTCCGGCGAGACACCATGCATTGATTGGAGTCTGATTGAACAGAAGCCCGGTGACGCTACGCGTAACGCAAGCGGTAAAGTGCTTGGATTCCTCGCAGAGAACGTAGGCAACATGATCGTTTCGTCGGCTGACCTCTCGAACTCCGACAAGACCGACGGTTTCCTCAAGAAGACCCACGCTCTCAAGAAAGGTGATTTCAGCGGTCAGTTCTTACAGGCCGGTGTAAGCGAGTTGACGATGGCTTGTGTGATGATCGGTATGGCGCTGCATGGAGGAATCATCCCTGCTTGCGGTACATTCTTCGTCTTCAGCGATTATATGAAACCTGCTGTACGTATGGCGGCCCTCATGGAGTTGCCGGTTAAGTTCATCTGGAGTCATGACGCTTTCCGTGTCGGCGAAGATGGTCCGACCCATGAACCGGTAGAGCAAGAGGCACAGATCCGTCTGATGGAGAAGTTGCATAACCATCACGGCAAACCGTCGATGCTCGTTCTCCGTCCTGCTGATGCCGAAGAGACGACCCTTGCTTGGCGGCTGGCAATGGAGAACAACGACACACCGACCGCGCTTATTCTCAGCCGACAGGACATCGCTCCTGTGCCCAACGTCAACCTAGAAGGTTTCCGCAAGGGTGCATACATCGTATCGAAAGATGAGAACCCGCAGGTAGTACTGCTTGCTTCCGGTAGTGAGGTATCTACCCTCCTCGCCGGTGCTGAACTGCTACGCGCAGAAGGTATCCGTCTGCAGATCGTGAGCGTTCCGTCTGAAGGTCTCTTCCGTCTGCAAGATAAAGCATACCAAGACGAAGTGCTGCCGAAAGGCATCAAGCGTTTCGGTATGACCGCCGGTCTGCCTTGCACCCTCGAATCCCTTGTCGGCGAAAACGGCGCTATCTGGGGACTCAACTCCTTCGGCTTCTCCGCACCCTACAAAGTGCTGGATGAGAAACTCGGTTTCACCGCACAGAATGTTTATGAGCAAGTAAAGAAACTCATATAATTAAGAATTAAAAATTAAAAATTAAGAATTTCCTTTTATGGAATATAATTTTTCTGATATTGAGAGCCGTTGGCAAGCGGCATGGGATGAGAACGGCGTTTATACCGTTTCCAATGAGTCTGATAAGCCGCATTTCTACGTACTCGATATGTTTCCCTACCCTTCGGGAGCCGGTCTTCATGTCGGTCACCCGCTGGGTTACATCGCCTCGGATATCTATTCGCGTTACAAACGTCTGAAGGGCTTCAATGTGCTGCACCCGATGGGTTTTGACTCGTATGGTCTGCCGGCAGAGCAATACGCTATTCAGACCGGTACCCATCCCGAGGAGACCACCTACAAGAACATCGCGCGCTATATTGAGCAACTCAAAAAGATCGGTTTCTGTTACGATTGGAATCGTGAGGTACGTACCTGCGACCCGGCGTTCTATAAATGGACCCAGTGGGCGTTCGTACAAATGTTCAATAGTTATTTCGATCCTAAGACGCAGAAGGCACAACCCATCTCCAAACTCATTGCTGAGTGGGAAGCCAACGATCCAAAATGGGCGACGCTCTCCGAACGCGAGCAACAGGAGCGGCTGATGAATTACCGTATCGCATACCTCGCGGACACGAAAGTCAACTGGTGTCCGAAACTCGGCACGGTGCTTGCGAATGACGAAGTGAGCGAGGGTTTGAGTGTCCGCGGCGGTTATCCGGTAGAGCAACGCGTCATGCGCCAGTGGTGTCTGCGCGTGAGCGCTTATGCCGGACGTCTGTTGGAGGGCTTGGATAGAATCGACTGGACGGAATCTCTCAAGGAGACACAACGTAACTGGATCGGCCGTTCCGAAGGAGCAGAGATGCAGTTTGCCGTGAAGGGGCAAGACGCACCGTTTACCATCTTCACGACCCGTGCAGATACCGTGTTCGGCGTGACGTTTATGGTTCTTGCGCCAGAGAGTGAGTATGTACAACGGGTCGTAACGCCGGAGCAGAAAGCGGAAGTGGATACCTATCTGGCACGCTGCAAGAACCGCACGGAACGTGAGCGTATTGCAGATAGAAAAGTGACGGGTGTATTCACCGGCTCGTACGCGATTAACCCGCTCACGCAAGGCGAGATACCTATTTATATATCGGATTACGTGCTCGCGGGCTACGGAACAGGTGCTATCATGGCAGTGCCGGCACACGACAGCCGCGACTACGCCTTCGCCAAACATTTCAACCTGCCGATCATTCCGCTGATTAAAGGCGCAGACGTCTCCGAGGAGTCGTTTGACGCCAAAGAGGGCAAGATGATCAACTCCGGTTTCCTCAACGGCATGGAGGTCAAGGACGCTATTCAGGCGATGAAGGAATATATCACGAACACGGGTATCGGTCGTGTAAAAGTGAACTACCGTCTCCGTGACGCTATCTTCTCGCGCCAGCGTTATTGGGGCGAACCCTTCCCCGTCTATTATAAGGACGGTATGCCTTATACGCTGCCGGAAGAGTGCCTACCGCTTGAACTGCCGGAGGTGAGTGCGTTCCTTCCGACCGAGACAGGCGAACCGCCGTTGGGCAATGCCGCTATCTGGGCGTGGGACGAAGCGAACCGCAAGGTAGTAGATAAATCGCTGATTGACAACAAGACCGTCTTCCCCTTGGAACTCTGCACGATGCCTGGCTTTGCCGGTTCGTCGGCCTATTATCTGAGATATATGGATCCGCATAACGACGAGGCACTCGTGGGCAAACAGGCGAATGAGTACTGGCGTCAGGTGGACCTCTATCTGGGTGGTAGCGAGCACGCTACGGGACACTTGATTTATTCGCGCTTCTGGAATAAGTTCCTCTATGACTTAGGTTATGTATGCGAAGATGAACCGTTCAAGAAGTTGATCAACCAGGGTATGATCCAAGGCCGTTCGAACTTCGTCTATCGTTATATCGGTGAAGGTGCAACGGGTAACCTTTATATTTCGTACAACCTCATCGAGAATCCGGAATACAAAGATAAAGTGCAGCCTATTCACGTCAACGTGAACATCGTCGATAACGACGTTCTGGATATCCATGCCTTCCGTAACTGGATGCCGGAGTTCAAGAATGCGGAGTTCGTCTTTGCCGATGGTACGTCGTCAGAACTAACCGGTTACACCGCCGGACCGAAACAGTATATCTGCGGATGGGCGGTAGAGAAGATGTCCAAATCCATGTTCAACGTGGTGAACCCCGATGACGTGATTGCCAAGTTCGGCGCCGACACGCTGCGTCTGTATGAGATGTTCCTCGGTCCGCTGGAGATGTCCAAACCGTGGGACACCAACGGTATCGACGGCGTGCACCGTTTCCTCAAACGTCTCTGGAACATGTACGAGAACATCACGGACGAGGAACCGACCAAAGAAGAACTGCGGAGCTTGCACAAACTGATTAAGAAGATCACGTGGGACATTGAGAACTTCTCGTTCAACACCTCTATCCCTGCCTTCATGATCGCGCAGAACGAACTGACGACCCTCAAGTGCAACAAACGTGCTATCTTGGAGCAATTTGCGATCCTGTTGGCGCCCTACGCACCGCATATCGCCGAAGAGATGTGGCATCATTGCGGTAATGAGAGTTTTGTAGTCAACGCGGCATGGCCGGAGTGCAATGAGGCTTATCTCGTAGAAGATACGCAGAAATACCCGGTGCAATTCAACGGCAAAGTACGCTTCACACTCGAGTGCCCGAAAGACACACCGAAGGAAGAGGTGGAGAAACTTGTTCTTGCGCACGAAGACACATCCAAATATCTCGCCGGCAACACCCCGAAGAAGATCATCGTCGTCCCCGGCAGGATTGTCAACATTGTGATGTAATAACTTTCTCTGAAAGAAAAAGTGAATATGCAAATAGCGGGCAGCCAATAAATGGTTGCCCGCTATTTCTTAATAATCAATCGTGCATCTTTTACTCTGCCAGATTGACAGCGTAATAACGGACGCGACCTTGGGGAGTGCAGCCGGTGATGAAGAGGACGCGGTCACGCTCGGAGGCGGAGTTGGCACGGCGGACGATGTCGTCAAGGTCTTCCTCGGTGCGTACGGAGCGGTTATTGACCTTGAGGATGATGAAGTCCGAGGGAACACCGGCACTCTTCAGTTTGCCTGCCTTGAGCGACTTGATCTGTAAGCCGTAGTTGATACCCAGGCGCTCTTTCTGCGCATCGGTCAGTTCGGAGAACGTAGCCCCCAAGACGGACGCTTTGTCCTCGGCGGAGATGACGCCTGTTCCGCCTTCGCGGTTGGTGAGCGTCGCTTGGACGGTCATCGCCTTGCCGTCACGGAGCAGCGTCACACTCACTACATCACCCGGACGGTGACGACCTATATGTTCCTGCAGGTCGGTGCCGGTCTTAACAGCCGCATCGTCAACACGCGTAATCACATCGCCGCTCTTGATGCCTGCTTTCTCTGCCGCGCCGTCCGGCACTACGCGTTCCACGTATGCCCCTTGGAGGGTTGTCAGGTTTTTCTCTTTCTTCAGTTCGGAAGTGATCTCGCGCATCTGTACGCCGAGGATAGCGCGTTGTACGACACCGTACTGGCGGATGTCGCTCACTACTTTCTGCACGATACTTGTCGGCACCGCAAAACTGTAGCCCGAATAGGAACCGGTCTGCGAAGCGATGGCGGTGTTGATACCTACTAGCTCGCCGCGCGTGTTAACCAGCGCACCGCCGGAGTTGCCGGGGTTGACGGCTGCGTCGGTCTGGATGAACGACTCAATCTTCATCTCGGCGTTGAGGATATTGATGTTACGCGCCTTGGCGGACACGATACCCGCCGTGACGGTCGAAGTGAGGTTGAACGGATTGCCGACCGCGAGCACCCATTCGCCGACACGCAGGTCGTCGGAGTTACCCATGAGGATCACCGGCAGCCCTGTCTCGTCGATTTTCAGGAGCGCAATGTCCGTGTTCGGGTCGGTGCCAACAAGCGTCGCAGTGTATTCGCGTTTGTCGTTGAGCACAACCTGAATCTGGTCCGCGCGGTCGATGACGTGGTTGTTGGTGACGATATATCCGTCCTCGGAGATGATGACGCCTGAACCGGACGCCTGTTGTGCCGGCATCTCGCGTTGCTGCCCCGGACGGCCGAAAAAGTACTCAAAGAGGTCCATCTGCTGTGACGACATTTGATTGCGGTACGTCGTTTTGACGTGCACGACGGCATTGACGGACAGTTCGGCAGCTTGTGTAAAATCCGTCTCTCCTGCCTGCGGCAACGAAGCAAAACGGCTGTAGGCGGTCGGGAGCCCGGTGGAATCATTTGTGATTTGTGATTTGTAATTGGTGATTTGAAATTGCGGATTGCTGTATTTCAGTACAGCGAGAGTTGTTCCGGCACTGACGGCTGCGATGAGCAGCACGACGCCTAAAAATCTAAATATCTGTTTCATAGTGTCGTAAATTAAAATATGCAGAAAGAGTATTACAAACTCCGTGCCAAAGTAAAATTAACTTCACACCTTTCATACAGGTCGCGATGTGGTCTCGATGTGGTCGCGGGAATGGAATGGATGCATTTTATTTTCATATTCTATTCAAATTATTTGCACATGTCAAAAAAAAGCAGTAATTTTGCAAGCAAAATTGTAACGCGCGAATTGAAAGAATGAAAAGACAAACAAAAAAGAGAGCCGAAACTCTCTTTCCTGTGAACCAGCTGGGGCTCGAACCCAGGACCCCATCCTTAAAAGGGATGTGCTCTACCTGCTGAGCTACTGATTCTTATCTCGGCTCAAGAGCCTCGAACGATTATTTCAACACCTTTTTTCAAAAGCGGGTGCAAAGGTACTACATTTTTTTGAATTGAGCAAATATTTTTGAAAAAAAATGCATTTTTATGCAAATAAAATTAGAAAATAAGCGAAGAAAGACCATAAATGTGCAAGTCGGGAACATTTTTTTAGGTTCAGACTACCCTATTCGTGTGCAGACGATGGCAAACACGAATACGAATGACATTGACGCTTCTGTCGATCAGGCTCGCCGTTGTATCGAGGCCGGTACAGAACTGTTACGTTTCACGACGCAGGGTCTGCGCGAAGTGGAATCGCTCAAAGAAATCCACGCACAAGTGCTAACTGCCGTACCCTTGGTAGCAGACGTACATTTCAACTCGGAAGTGGCTTTTGCAGCTGCCGAAGTGGTGGAAGCCGTGCGTATCAACCCGGGTAATTTCAGTAAGGACTTTTCCAAACAGGAGGAGCGTTTTGTTCACCTACTGGACATCTGCCGCGAACATGAGACGGCTATCCGTATTGGTGTCAATCATGGTTCACTTAGCGAACGAATGATGGATAAATACGGCGATACACCGGAAGGAATGGTAGAGTCTGTCATGGAGTTTCTGCGCATAGCAGTCGACCATGATTTCAACGATATCGTCATCTCCGTCAAAGCTTCCAACACGCGCGTCATGGTCGAGACCGTACGTCTGCTCGTCAAGACAATGAAACACGAGCACATGGCGTTCCCGTTGCACTTGGGTGTAACCGAAGCCGGCGAAGGAGAAGACGGTCGCATCAAGTCCGCCGTAGGTATCGGTGCACTCTTGGCCGACGGCACAGGCGATACGATACGCGTGAGCCTGAGTGAAGCGCCGGAGAATGAGATACCGGTAGCACAAGACCTGGTGAACTATTTCGCTGACGAAGACTCGATCCGTTATGATGGATCCGTCGTAGCTGAAGTACTGGATAACATAGGTGGCAATGCCGAAGTGCGCTATACGAGTTACGAAGATAATTGGGAGTTGTTCTGTCTGCAAGCTGCAGCCGAGTGCGGACGACTCCTATGGGATTATAAAGCCACGGAACTGACATTGGTTAACCCCAATTTCTCGGAAACCAAACTCAATTTCCTGAGCAAGGACATCCTCCAGGCCGCACGCGTGCGTATCTATAAGACGGAATATATATCCTGCCCGGGTTGCGGACGTACGATGTTCGATCTCGAAGAGACGATCCACAAAGTCAAAGCGGCTACGAGTCACTTGACCGGTCTAAAAATCGCCATCATGGGTTGTATCGTCAACGGTCCCGGTGAGATGGCAGATGCCGACTATGGCTATGTAGGCGCCGGTCGCGACCGCATCAGCCTCTATAAAGGTAAGGAGTGCGTACTCAAAAACATCCCGCAAGAAGAGGCGGTAGAAAAACTTTTGGAACTAATTAACAACACTAAATAATTAATCTTATGCAAAAATCTCCATTACAGATTGCGCGTCAGAGCTATCAGCCGAAAATGCCGGTAGCATTACAGGGCGCAGTACGCCTCGTAGAAGGCAAGGAAACACAGTCGGTAGCTGATCAAGAAGAGATCAAAGCTTTATTCCCGAACACGTATGGTCTGCCGGTTATTACCATGGAACCGACTACCGGTAAAAACAGTTGCGATGAACCGTTCAATGTAGGCGTTATCCTTTCCGGTGGTCAAGCTCCCGGTGGTCACAACGTTATCTCTGGTCTGTATGACGGCCTCAAAGCCCTCAACCCGAACAATAAACTGTACGGTTTCCTCGGAGGTCCGAGCGGTTTGATTGACGGTAAGTACCAAGAGCTTACCGGTGACATTATCGACGAGTACCGTAACACCGGTGGATTCGATATCATCGGTTCCGGTCGTACCAAACTGGAAGAGACTTGGCAGTTCGACAACGGTATCGAGGTTTGCAAACAACTCGGTATCAAGGCTGTAGTTATCATCGGTGGTGATGACTCGAACACCAACGCTTGCGTGCTCGCTGAGTACTACCTGCAGAAACAATGCGGCATCCAAGTGATCGGTTGTCCGAAGACCATTGACGGTGACCTCAAGAACGAGATGATCGAGACCTCATTCGGTTTTGACACCGCTTGTAAGGTATACAGCGAGTTGATCGGTAATATTCAGCGCGATGCTAACTCCGCGAAGAAATATTGGCACTTTATCCGTCTGATGGGTCGTAGTGCAAGTCATATCGCCCTCGAGTGCGCACTGGAGGCTCAGCCGAATATTTGCCTTATTTCCGAGGAAGTAGAAGCTAAGAAAATGACCCTGAACGACATCGTAGAGGACATCGTAAAGGTGATCGTTGCTCGTGCTAACGCAGGTCTTAACTTCGGTACGATCCTCATTCCGGAAGGCTTGATTGAGTTCATCCCGGCTATGCGTGTACTGATTCAGGAGTTGAACGACATGCTCGCTAACAACGAGGAGTTCACCGGACTCGATGGCGATGATGCAAAACGTGAGTACGTAAAATCCAAACTCACTCCGGCTTCCTGTGAACTCTATCGTTCGCTGCCGAAGGGTATTGCACGCCAACTCACCCTCGATCGTGACCCGCACGGAAATGTGATGGTATCGCAGATCGAGACCGAGAAACTGCTCATTGAGATGGTAGGCAAACGCCTGGCTGTTCTCAAAGCGAACGGCGAGTACAAGGGTAAGTTCTCTGCCCTCAACCACTTCTTCGGTTACGAAGGTCGTTGCGCTATCCCGTCCAATTTCGATGCGGACTACTGCTACTCGATCGGTGTTACCGCTACGCACCTGATTGCAGCCGGTAAGACCGGTTACATGTCGCTCGTTCGTAACCTCACCAAGCCCGCAGAGGCATGGATCGCAGGTGGTGTACCTATTACGATGATGATGAATATGGAGAAACGTAACGGTAAGATGAAACCCGTTATCCAGAAAGCACTCGTGGACCTGAACGGTGCGCCGTTCAAGTACCTGGAGGCTCATCGTGAGGAGTGGGCAGATCCTGTAACCAGTTACATCTATCCGGGTCCGGTTCAATACTACGGTCCAAGCGAAGTATGCGATCAACCTACTCGCACTTTATTACTCGAGCGCGGCAAGTAATAGCTGCCCTATGCATCTGTATGTCTCTATCGGCTCAGTCCGATAGAGACTTATTTGATGCGTACCTAAAGGAAGACATGACCGTTTGGCAAGCCTACATAGATACCACGGTGGATTTGTCCTACGAATATGGCTTCTGCGGCTATATTGTAGCCAATGATAAAGAAGCCGCAAAACCCTACGTCAAACGCTTTAAGGAGCATGTGGAAGCCCAACGGGATAGCCTGCCTGTCGGACATTACAAGATGTATCTCTCTGCCGTATATGTGTATGAACTAAGGCTCAAAGAGTCTATCCATCCGCTCAAAGCTATGTCCTTAGCCAAAGAGGCGACTAAACTCGCACCCGAAGATCCGATCGTGCTGAGTTATTACGGTACTTGTCTTTTTTATGCCCCTAAACCTTTCGGAAGCAAAAAAGAAGCTTTAAAATACTTCAAACGCGCGGAAGAAATCTTCCACGCGTCTGAATGGGACTACTGCTGGATACGTGAAGCCACGTTGATGTATATCCGGCAGTGTCAAGAGAAACTTAATCTTTAAACTTTGCGCACAAGAACTCACGGTTCAGTCTTGCGATATTCGCGAGGCTTACGCTCTTCGGACACTCAGCGGCACATGCACCGGTGTTGGTACAGTTACCGAAACCGAGTTCGTCCATCTTAGCCACCATCGCTTTCGCACGTGCAGCTGCTTCGATCTTACCTTGCGGGAGCAGGGCAAGTTGCGAAACTTTTGCTGCTACGAACAACATTGCCGAGCCGTTCTTACATGCAGCCGCACAAGCGCCGCAACCGATACAACTTGCAGCGTCCATGGCCTCGTCAGCTACCGGCTTCGGAATAGGAATTGCGTTGGCGTCAGGCACACCACCGGTGTTAACGCTAACGAAACCACCTGCCTGCATGATCTTATCGTACGCACCGCGGTCGACCATCAAGTCTTTGATTACAGGGAACGCACGGCTACGCCAAGGTTCTACGGTGATGGTCTCACCATCTTTGAACTTACGCATGTGGAGCTGGCAGGTCGTGATGGCGCTGTCAGGTCCGTGCGGGTGACCGTTGACGTACATGGAGCACATACCGCAGATACCCTCACGGCAGTCGTGGTCGTAGGTAACAGGGTCTTTGTGCTGAGCAACGAGTTGCTCGTTGAGAATATCAATCATCTCCAAGAACGAAGCACCTTGGAAGACGTGCTTGAGATCATATGTCTCGAAATGGCCTTGCGCCTTCGGGCCGGCTTGACGCCATACCCGTACTTTGATATCAATATACTGATCCATAATGCTTAGTTTTTGTAGTTACGTGTTTTACGTTCCGTGAACTCGTAGTCGAGCGGCTCCTTGATGAGTTGCGGCTCTTGGTCCTCACCCATATATTTCCAGCAGCCTACGTAAGCGAACTTGTCATCCTGACGAAGCGCTTCACCTTCCGGTGTCTGGTATTCCTCGCGGAAGTGACCACCGCAGGACTCCTCACGATGGAGGGCATCCACAGCCATCAGACGACCGATCTCGATGAAGTCAGCCAAACGGAGGGCTTTCTCCAGCTCGTTGTTCAGGCTGTTCGCCTCACCCGGGATATAAACGTTCGTCCAGAACTCTTTCTTGATAGCATCGATCTTCTTGATACCTTCCTTCAAGCCTTCAGCCGTACGACCCATGCCGACGAAGTCCCACATGATAAGACCAAGCTCTTTGTGGATCGAATCCACCGAACGCTTGCCCTGGATAGCCATGAGGCGGTCGATCTTGTCCTGAACAGCCTTCTCGGCCTCAGCGAACTCAGGCAGGTCGGTACTCATACGCGGTACGCCGATCTGATCGCTCAGGTAGTTCTGGATCGTGTACGGAAGAACGAAGTAACCGTCAGCCAAACCTTGCATCAATGCGGAAGCACCGAGACGGTTAGCACCGTGGTCGGAGAAGTTCGCTTCACCGATACAGAACAGACCCTTAACGGTCGTCTGCAGTTCATAGTCCACCCAAATACCACCCATCGTGTAGTGGATAGCCGGGAAGATCATCATCGGATTCTCGTACGGGTTCTCATCCACGATCTTCTCATACATCTGGAAGAGGTTACCGTATTTCTGTGCAACGACGTCCTTGCCGAGGCGCTGAATAGCATCGCTAAAGTCTAGGAAGACTGCGAGACCGGTGTTGTTTACTCCGTATCCTTTATCGCAACGCTCTTTCGCAGCACGCGAAGCTACGTCACGCGGAACGAGGTTACCGAAGGCCGGATAACGACGCTCGAGATAGTAATCGCGATCCTCTTCGGGAATGTCACGACCCTTGATCTCACCTGCTTGGAGACGCTTAGCATCCTCCAGTTTCTTCGGTACCCAGATACGACCATCGTTACGGAGCGACTCCGACATGAGGGTCAACTTACTCTGGAAGTCACCGTGCTTCGGAATACAGGTCGGGTGGATCTGTGCGTAGCAGGGGTTAGCAAACAAAGCACCATGACGATACATCTGCATAGCTGCAGAACCGTTCGAAGCCATGGCGTTGGTGGAGAGGAAGAAGGTGTTTCCGTATCCACCGGAACCTACAACGACAGCGTGAGCGAAGAAACGCTCAATGCGACCGGTAACGAGGTTACGAGCAATGATACCACGTGCACGCTTCTCACCGTTCTCGTCAGCAACAAGCACGATGTCGAGCATCTCGTAACGGGTGTACATCTTCACTTTGCCCTTACCGATCTGGCGGCTGAGAGCGCTGTAAGCACCGAGCAACAACTGCTGACCGGTCTGACCTTTTGCGTAGAAGGTACGACTAACCTGCGCGCCACCGAAGGAACGGTTGTCGAGCAAACCGCCGTATTCACGTGCGAACGGAACACCTTGTGCCACACACTGGTCAATGATATTATTACTTACCTCAGCCAGACGATATACGTTTGCCTCACGAGCACGGTAGTCACCACCCTTGATCGTATCGTAGTACAGACGATAAACGGAGTCACCATCGTTCTGGTAGTTCTTCGCCGCATTGATACCACCCTGTGCTGCGATCGAGTGAGCACGACGCGGACTGTCCTGGATACAGAAGTTCAGTACGTTGAATCCCATCTCAGCCAACGAAGCAGCAGCCGAAGCACCTGCCAGACCCGTACCAACAACAATCACGTCGAGACGACGTTTGTTAGCGGGGTTAACGAGTTTCTGATGGTTCTTATAGTTTGTCCATTTGAGCTCCAGCGGACCTTCAGGAATCTTAGCGTCCTTCGGCGTAATGATCGGCGTAGTAGCCTCCGCATAAGCCGCAGCTGCTGCAGCCTGAACTTGCTCTGTTGCCTGAGCGGCAGCATCCAATGCAGCCTCAGCTACTTCAATAGCTTTCTTAGCAACTTTCTTAGCGGTCGATTTTGCCGCTTCAATTATCTCATCTTTCTTTGCCATAATTCTTAATTTTTAATTCTTAATTATAGCATAGCGATACCCATGCCGAGGTAATACAATACAACAATTGCGAACGGCAGCACTACGAGCGTTGCCATCACTGTGCTGATCACTTCCACGCGTTTCTGCCATTTCAAGTTGTTCAATCCCATGGATGTCATAGCCGAGCCTACACCGTGATTGAGGTGAAGCCAGAGCACAACGAACCACAAGAGGTAGAGCACGCAATAAACCTGTCCCCAAACGGGCTCGGTGAAGAGTGCCTTCACGTACGCAGCGCCGTTTTGCGGATCAAAAGCGCCCGTCTCAATACCGGTCAACTCAGCGAACTGCATCTTGTACCAGAAATTGTAGAGGTGCAAGCAGAGGAAACCGAGGATGACAAAACCGAGAACAAGCATGTTCTCCGATTCCCAAGTCACGCCCTCTTTCTTACCGCGAACCTCATAACGGTCGTTACCACGCGCAGCACGGTTCTGAATGGTCAGATACAGACCATAGCAGAAATGCACCAACACGAGGAATGCAATACCCATAGAACCGATAACCGCGTACCAGTTAGCGCCCAGGAAACGGCAAATAGCGTTGTACGCCTCTTCGCTGAAAACCAGCGCAAGGTTCATACATCCGTGGAAAAGCAGGAAGAAAACCAATGCTGCTCCACTCAAAGCCATAACGAACTTACGGCCGATAGATGAATCTTTTAACCACATAAAAATTGTTTGTTTTTGATATTATTTAAGTTTGTTTTATATTTGTCAAAAACCTTTGCGGGTGCAAAGGTACAAAAAAAAAATGATATACACAAGAAAAAAAGCGCAAAAACTTGCATATATGCAATTTTTGTTGTACCTTTGCAGTCGATTTTAAAATGCGGAAGTATGGACTTCGTAAAATAAAAGGTGAAAAGTGAAAGGCTACAAGGGACATAAGAACTGGGTGTTGGGAATTCTTTTCCTTTCAATTTTCAATTTTCAATTTTCAATTTGTTCGGCGCAAGTGTCGAACGCAGGTCGGTCGGTGTTCTCATTCATGAGTCTGCCGGTTTCGTCGCGTATCAATGCGTTGGGCGGATCGAATGTCAGCCTCAGCGACGGAGACATCTCGATGGGTATGTGCAACCCTGCCTTGCTCCATGCGAACAGCCATATGGTGCTCCAACTCAATTATTCGTATTACCTGCCGGGCACGATGTTCGGTTCTGCGCTCTACGGACATAATTTTAAGGAGCATAACTATTTCGCGGTAGGCCTTCATTATCTCGATTACGGTACGATGCAGTATGCCGATATGGACGGTAATCTGACCGGCGGCAGTTTTGGTGCGCGGGATATATTAGTGGACGTCATGTACGCGCGCCAGTTACACCCGTGTTGGAAAATAGGTGTTACCTTAAAACCGGTCTATAGCATCTACGAGGCTTACTCTTCGTTTGCGATCGGTGCGGACGTAGGCGCGCATTTTCAAACCAAAGACTCTACCTTCCAGATGGGTCTCGTGCTGCAGAATATCGGTTGGCAGTTAAAGGGTTTCTATTCGGATGAAGGCGGTTCGAACCATGAGATGCTGCCGCTGAACCTGCAGTTAGGTCTGACGTACCGCGTGAAGCATGCACCGCTGCGCTTCCATATGCAGATCCATAACATGCAGACCTGGTATCTGAATTACGAATGGACGAGTCTGGACAAGAGTCCCACGACCGGCGATTATATCCCGCACGACGTCCCATGGTACGACATGCTTTTCCGGCATACGATCTGGAGTATTGAAGTAGTACCCAAGAGCGAACGATTCTATATCGCCCTCAGTTACAACCACCGTCGCCGCGCCGAGTTGAACCTGATTGATCAGCGTTCATTAGCCGGTTTCTCCTTAGGCGCAGGGGTACGCATCAAACAAGTGCGGATTGCTTTTGCACTTAGCCAGATGACCAAATCCAATTTCTCGTACCAGGCGGGAATCACATTAGACATAAATTCGATGCTAAAATGAGTAAGATTATTGTTGCGATAGACGGCTATTCGTCTTGCGGTAAATCGACGATCGCAAAAGCGCTGGCAAAGTATGCCGGTTATACTTATGTAGATACCGGCGCGATGTACCGTGCGATTGCGTTATTCACTTTACGTAACGGCTTAACCGAAGAAGCGGCTATCATTGCGGCGCTGCCGCAGATAGAGGTGGGTTTTGTGCAGGTAGATGGTGCTCAACATGTGACGCTGAACGGCGAAGATGTAGAGGGACAGATCCGCACGTTGGAGGTAGGCAACAGAGCAAGTCAGATATCCGCCATCAAGGAAGTACGTGCTTTCCTCGTTGCGCAGCAACAGAAAATGGGCGAAGCGAAGGGGATCGTTATGGATGGTCGTGATATCGGAACGGTCGTTTTCCCGAAGGCAGAACTCAAGCTCTTCTTGACGGCCAGCCCCGAAGTAAGGGCACAGCGCCGTTATGACGAACTGGTAGAGAAAGGTGAGAAACCTAATTTCGCAGCCGTCTTGGCCGATGTCAACGACCGCGATTATAGAGACACCCACCGCGCTGAATCGCCGCTGCGTCAAGCGGAAGATGCCATCGTTGTGGATAACTCGAACATGACGCGCGAAGAACAGATGCACGTGATTTACGGGCTTTTTGACAAAGCCGTAAATCATTGAAGATTGGAGATTGAAAATTGAAGATTTCTATTGACGAACATAGTGGATTCTGCTTCGGTGTGACGCGTGCAATCCAAGCAGCAGAGAGCGAACTCGAGAAAGGTTCGCTTTATTGCTTGGGGGACATTGTGCATAACGGTCAGGAAGTCGCGCGACTCGAACTCAAAGGGCTGGCTACCATCGATTACGATGACTTACGCACCCTACCCGCTCATTCGCGGGTACTCTTAAGGGCACACGGAGAACCGCCTTCTACTTACTGGATTGCTAAGCAACGCGGGATTGAGATCATCGACGCCACCTGTCCGGTGGTCAAGAAACTTCAAGATCGTATTCGCGCTTGCTACGAGACGCATAAGAACGATGAGGCTATTCCGCCGCAGATCGTTATCTACGGTAAACCCGGTCACGCAGAAGTGATCGGTCTACAAGGTCAGACGAATAACACCGCCATCGTCATTGAGTCCGTTGATCAACTCGATCGTCTCGATTTCACAAGAGCGATCTACCTCTTCTCGCAGACCACCAAATCCGTCGAAGGTTTCCAAGAACTTGTTTCTTCGATATCTCGACGTCTCGAGATCTCGACATCTCGACCGGTCTTCGAATACCACGATACGATCTGTCGGAGTGTAGCGAATCGCGTCAAAGAGCTTCAAGCTTTCGCGCAAGCGAACGACATCTTGATTTTTGTCGGCGGCACGAAGAGCAGCAACGCGAAAGTGCTGTATAATCATTGCAAAGAAGCAAACGAAAATACGTATTTCGTTTCGTCTGCCGACGAAATTGAAGATTTCAGATTGAAGATTGAAGATATAATAAAAACAAATCCCGACGCAAAGGTCGGGATCTGTGGTGCGACGAGTACGCCGCTTTGGCTTATGGAAGCGGTTAGCGAACGCTTGTCAGCTTCTTGATTTTCTCATTCAGATTCTTACATTGCATCAAATCTTCGAGACTGAGGTGCATTCTGTAGTTCCAGAAATGGCGCGGGTTAGCCGGTACGTTGATACGATCAGCGAACTGGTCTTTCAGACGTACGTCACCATCGATAGCCAACCAATCTTGCAGCGGAAGAATGGTCCACATAGCAGGACTGTACATATGCTGATTGATGATGAACTCGGCAATCTCCGGACTCATCTCCTTCGGAGCGTCACCCCACCAACCCATCTGTTCGTTGTAGAAACGTTGGGTAACAGCGCGGTCCTCTTCCCACCAAGCGCGCAGCGGGTTCATGTCGTGCGTACCGGTTGTGCAGACAGATTGATAAGGTGCATCTGCCGGATGGGCAAACTTAACCGTCGGATCTTTCGGCATACGTTGGATCTCGAGGCTGAGAATCTGCAACTCGTGCATTACGTCAGGCACACAAGCCGGCACCATTCCCAGGTCCTCACCGCAACAGAGCATGTGGGTCGAATGGATCAGGGTCGGTAACTTACGCATAGCGGAGTCACGCCAGAACTGGGTATGACGACGGAAGAAATACTCGTTATAGATTCGCATCAGTACCTCTTTCTGATCGCTGTAGAGCTCATTGAACGAGTGACTCTGATAGATGGAGATACGCGGGTGCAACCATCCCGGACGCTTCTGGTCTTCCACCATCAGCACTTCGCAATGCAGGTAGATCAAGCCGTTGCAGATGTTATGAACCGCTGCTTCGCTCAGGCCGCTGGCTTTGAGTTGTTTCTCATCGCCCAGCAGACGATCCGCCCATTCTTGCACTTTGACTTGGGTGTCAAACTCCGGTTTGAACCAATATACATACCCATCGTTGGTATTGAGTGCATTCTGTTTAGCCCATTCCGTATCAAAACCAAGGACGTCGCCAAGGAAGTTCGAACGGATATAGGGTTTGGTCATACGGTCCCAATCGAGGCATACACCTTGTGCGCAGAGGTCGTCATAACTGTACGGGAGAGCAGGAACGAAATGTCCGCAGAGTCCCCATACATCCTGCTTGCGCATTTGCCAGATGCGGAAGAAACCGAGGATATGATCCACACGGTATGCATCGAAATAATCCTGCATCTTCTGGAAACGACGTTGCCACCAACCGAAGTTATCCTTCGCCATCTCATCCCAGTTATAGGTCGGGAAGCCCCAGTTCTGTCCGCTGATCGAGAAATCATCGGGCGGAGCACCGGCAGAAGCATCGAGGTTGAAGAGGTTCGGATAAACGGCTGCATCCACGGAGTCAGGGCTGATGCCGATAGGTATATCACCCTTCATCGCTACGCCGATCGAGTGCGCATAAGCCACTGCGTCAGCCAATTGCTTGTCCGCATGGAACTGGAGGAACTTATAGAAATCCTTCGGTTGACCGTCACGCTTAGCCAGGAAAGCGGCATAGGGTTCGAGCCATTCTTTATTCTTCTTCTCAAATGCCTTATATTCAGCCGAACTGAAGAGCGCCTCTTTATCTTGCTTGTAGAGGGCCTTGAAGAACACCATCTTCGCGTCATAAACGTTCTGATAGTCAGCGAAGGTGAGGGCATTGAGTTCAGCCTTCTGCGCCTCGTATTTCTTCTTCTGCGCCGGAGTCAGACGACCCATCTTCTCGATATTGATGTAGATCGGATGGAGGGCGAAGACGGAAACAGCGTTGTACGGATAACTATCTAAGTTATTGTGTCTCAGTGTAGTATCGTTGATCGGCAGGGTCTGAATCATTCGTTGACCGGTCGAAGCAGCCCAATCGGCCATCTTCTTGAGGTCCTGGAACTCACCGATACCGAAACCTTCGGCACTACGGAGCGAGAAGACAGGAACAGCCACACCGGCACCTTTCCAACGCGGTTGCGTACGACGGAAAGCACGGTCGTTCTGATAGATCACCTGTCCCTTACCGATGCCCCAAATCTGGCGGTTCTCACCCCATTCGGTATCGATCACTGCGCCGGTCTTGAGGTCATAAACCACGTATTTGTATTCAACAACATCCTGACCCTTCACGTTGATGTCTGCGCGCCAGAGCGGGAACTCAGCGTCGTTCATGACGAGTTTGTTGTCGGGGTTCCAATCGCCTAATTCTGCGCAATTACCGATGATCGCAACACCTTGACTCGGCAGGATCTGCGGCAGGTCGATCGAGAAACGGATGTTACCCTTGGGAGCCTTTGCTTTCGCAGGGTTATGACGCGCGAAGAGCGATTTCAAGAAGACCGTGGTATAGAACGAATCCTCATAGGTGCTGGCTTGCCATGCGTCACGAACGACGAGGTTCTTGTCCGCAGCCTTGAGCGTCAGTGTACGCGGTTCACCTGCCTCGTAGATGTACTGATTCTCACCTACGCGGATGGCGTATTTGTACTGAATACTGCCTGCGAAATCGCTAACGGGCACATTGACTTGCCAGAAATCGGTTCCTTGGCAGTTAAGCACCAGCGGATCGCGTTCGGTCCAACCCAAGATCGACTCTTGCGTCTCAATAACGCACAGAGATTGCCCATACTCGGCACGATAATGAATTTGAAAATTGATGTTCATGGTTATTTTATTTACGATTTAGTCATTTACGATTTACGATTTATTGAGCCATTTAGCCATTAAATCATTTCGGGCACAAAGTTACTACTTTTTTTTTATTTACGCAAGATTTTAATCATTTTTTGCGTAAAAAAGGCCAAATTAGACATGGAAGGAGGGTGTTTATGCCCCATAAGAGCACGCCGGCGAGGGCTGCGTTCATTGATCCGAAGAGTGTGATCGCCCATGCGCCACGCACGCCTACTTCTACGATCGGCACATTCGGCGTAATCGTCACAAATAGATAATATACTGCGCTTTTACATAGAACACCTAGGATACCTAGGTCGCCTAGGCCGCCTAGCGCAAAAAGGACTAAGCTAAGTTGCCCGCACCAACAAACGAGGCGGACGAAGCTCTGGCCTATAGAGATAAGAATCAGACGATGCGACACCTCCGCCCAGCGGCGCAAGAGTCGCGGCGCAAAAACAAGTGCAAGGATCAGCAACAAGGCTACGAGAAAATAATAATAGATGCTATCTAGGATTCCGAAGACACCTAGGCCTATTAGGCCGGCTAGCACGATCGCAGCCGTCATCGTTGCGGATCCTACCGCTCCCATGGAGAGCGTCTGCGGCCATTCGTTGCGCAAGAGGGCGCGCGCAGGGTATTCGCCAAGTCGCCAAGGCGTGATAAGTCCCGCCAATTTGCTATAATAGACCTGCTGATGCGCTTCGCGCCAAGACATCGGGAGAAGCGTTCTCCACCGCCATGCTTCCAGACTCATATTCACCGGCATCAGCGCTACGCAAAGCAGCAAAGCCGCTATTTGCAGCGACGACATGCCTGCGATCGTCGCCCACAGCGTTGCATAATCCTCATAAATCGCCATCCGATAAATCAGATAGCCGAGGGCAGCAAGGGCTACAACCCATTCGATGATATGGTAAATACGCTTTTTATCCATAAATTCGCTGCAAAGATAGTAAAATAATTGCATATATGCAAAAGTTTTTGTACTTTTGTGCCGTGAAAAGTATCATAGCACTCATATTATTGGTTGCCAACTTGTCCTTAGACGAAGTCGTCATGGATATTTTCAATGCCGCAACAGAGTTGGGAGAGGTGGATTATGAGCAGTTACAAACCGATCTCTATGCCTTGAATGCGAACCCGATTGACCTCAATAACACGAGTGACGAGGAGTTGCAGCAACTCTATTTTCTATCTCCACGACAGATAGACGATATTCTGGCTTATGCCGACAAACATCCGTTTGAGAGCGTGTATGAGTTACGGATGATTCCGAGCCTGACGGACTATGAGATACGGGATCTGATACCTTTCGTGCGCGTGAGTGCGCGTACGCCCGAACATAATAATATGTATGCGCGCGAGGTGTTCACCCGAGCCAAGCACGAGATCATAACGCGTGTAGACGCGCGAAACATAGAAGCATTCGAAGGAACGGATCCTGTTTATGCCCAACTGCGGTACCGATTTGATTATAAACGCAAGGTCCTTTTCGGCGGACAACTTCGTCGGCCGGTAGGCGGTAAAGCGGAAGACTTGCAGTACGGCGTTTATATGCAACTCACGGACATTGCGCCGCATGTGCACACGATCGTGGGCGGGAATTATCAGGCTTCGTTCGGTCAAGGCCTGGTTATTGCACCGGTTTTTCATTCCGGTAAGTCGATGTACGTAGCCACAGCGGGTCAACAGAAGAACGGTTTGCGGTACTACTCATCTTCCGATGGCGCAGGATTGCATGGCGCCGGAGGCACTTTTCGCTGGGAATGGGGTAAACAGACGCGCTTGGATGTGAGTGCACTCTACTCGCTGAACAAATACAAAGATACGACCTGGCACCATGCAGTAGGAGCGAACCTGACTCTGCGTCACAAGAAACTGGAAGTACAGTTGACCGGCATCGAGCATATTTATTCGGATAGCATTCATCCTTACCGCAACGCGAAGTACAACCGCCATTATTTTCGGGGTTACCGCCAAGCGGTATTAGGTGCGAGTGTACGATACAACTATGGATGGTTTGACCTCTTCGGCGAGTTCGCCACTTCGCAAAACAAGGAATGGGGCTATGGAACGATCGTGGGAAGTAGGTTTTATCCGGCAGATGGCGTTAACCTGATCGCACTTTACCGCTATTACTCTCCTTGGTTTGACAATGAGTACGGCTATGCTTTCTCGGAGAGTTCGCGTATGGGCGATGAGAATGGCGGGTATTTGGGTTTTGATATTACAAGGCTAAAGAACTGGCGGTTCAGCGGGTATGGCGATGTTTTCTATTTCAGCGGTTACAAGTACGGTTTAGGCAATGACACCGCGACGATCGGCTATGACGCGCTGGCGGAAGCGAAGTATTCAGTTGTCAGAAGTCCGTATTCAGCCTACAGCGCTTCACTTCGTCTTCGCGCAAGAAAGAAAGGTAATGTCTCTACTTACTCTGCCCGGGCTATGTTCGAATGGTCTAAAGGAGGATGGTCTTTGCGCACTACGGCCGATGCTAACATCGTTCGAAAATCGGGAATCGATAATCGAGAATCGAAAATCCCTTATGGCGTCAGTTTGGCGCAGGATATAGCTTATAGTTTCACGAGAGTTCCTTTGAGTCTGCGGCTCAGGTTGCAGGCTTTTGATGCCCGCGAATGGAACAATCGCATCTATCTCTATGAGCACGATGTGCTCTATGCTTTTTCGATTCCGGCGACGTATGGTTTAGGTGGCAGAGCGTATTTCTGTATAAGATGGCAGATTATCAAGCAATTAGCTCTATATCTGCGAGTTAGCGAGACCGTTTATGATCGGGAATGGTATGTAGGAAAGCACCCGAAATGGGATTCAGAAGCCAAGATTCCGACTCGGACAGACGTGCATTTTCTGCTGCGCGCCACCCTCTAAAAGAGGCTCCATTTTTCGTCGATTTCTAGATAAAAAGTAAATAATTAGCAGGTCTATTTGACAAAATAAAAAAATCTTCAAAAAGGCTTGCACATATCAAAAATTTTTCGTACCTTTGCAACCGATTTTGACGATCACCATAAGTACCAACGGTTAAGACACTACTTTATGATGAAACAAACAACTCTATATCAGTATTTTACCACCGGGCTCACGTCCGTGGTAGGGATATAGCGCACTTTAGAAACAGGACCATTATAGGGTTTTGTTTCTTTTTTTTTGATATAGGGCAACAGTGTCGGCAAAAAATGATCCAAAAAAGAATGAAGATGACGCTATGTCGCTATTGACAAGATGGAACTTTGAGACTTTGATACTTTTGTGAGACTTTGTAATATACTGATAGACAGTCAATTATAGCAGAAAGTCTCAATAATCTCATTAATCTCACGCAGAAATTGAAAGCGACAAAGCGACAAAGCGACACGACAAAAATTGAAACCGTCAAACCGTCAAACCGTCATGGTAAAAATTCGATTAGGGAGTTAGGGAGTTAGAGATTAGGGGATTGGTAGGATAATAACGAACGAATAACTAAGGAATAACGAACGAATAACTAACGACTGATACGTAGTTCATACGAGAATGGATCGAGAAAAGTCTAGGATTGATACGTAAATAGAAGGTAGTTGATAGGTAGTTGAAGAGAGCAAGTAAAAGAGATATAGTGCAATCCATCAGCACTAAAAAAGGATGGAGATGAACCTTGACAAGTTGTAGAGTATAAAACTCTCCTATTTTGCACCTTTTCTTTGGAAAAATTTCTTATTTTTACAAAAAACGATTATTTTTCCAAGAAAATCTTGCATATATCAAAAAAAAGCAGTACCTTTGCAGTCGCAAAGGTTTAACAACTAAATTTTGATAATTATGGAGCAATACCTTTATTCTATAGAAGAGTTGCGAGCAAGCGTAGAAGAAGGCACTCGTCAGATAGAGCGAGGTCAGTATTATACAGACGAACAAGTTAATTGGATGTTAGAACAACGTAATCGCCAATTAGCCTAATGCGGATCATTTGGTCTGATAGAGCATACGTTCGCCGCCAAGCGATTGAAGATTATATCCTATTCTCGTTTGGGTTTGCCGCGCATACCGAGTATGTGGAAGCTGTTGAGGAGTGGAAAAAGATAGTTTTGGAGAATCCTCAAATAGGAAAAGTTGAACCATTATTAGAAGGTATGCGGAAAGAGTATCGCAGTTATGTTATCTCAGAATTGACCAAGTGTATATACTACATAGAGAATGACTTCATAATTATTGTTGATTGGTGGGATACTCGTCGCGGGATAAAAACGCTGACACAAGGTTTGCAATAAACATCTATTCTTTTATACTCTACAAGTTTCTAGTCCGATGGATTGGAAACTTTTTTCTTGTTATGTTCGTCCAAAAGGGCCCAAAATGATCCGAAAAGGACTAATAAAAGAGAAAATAATTTAAAATAACAAAGAATATGACAAAGTGCTACTCACGGCACGAAAAAAGTGATAGATGAATTATTGAAAGAATGACATATGGCTATATCCGCGTAAGTAGCGACAAGCAGACAGTGGAGAACCAGCGATTTGAGATCAACCGCTTCTGCGAACAAGAGGGGATAGAGATAGACGGGTGGATAGAAGAGACGGTATCCGGTACAAAATCCTACACGAAGCGTCGTTTGGGAAAGTTAGTAAAACATGTTGGGAGCGGGGATTTGATTATATGCAGCGAGTTAAGTCGCTTGGGCAGAAACCTCTATATGATCATGGAGATCTTGAGTTACTGCATGCGCCGCGGATGTAAGGTATGGACGATCAAGGACGGCTACCGCTTGGGGGATGATATACAGAGTAAAGTGCTGGCGTTTGCTTTTGGGCTGAGTGCGGAGATAGAGCGCAACCTGATTAGCCAGCGGACACGGGAAGCCTTGGCTCGACTGAAAGCAGAGGGCAAGCCTATAGGCCGACCGAAAGGGAGCAAGAACCGCCCGGAAGTCCATCCGCTCTACGGCAAAGAGGAATACATCCGCAAAGCCTTAGCCGCCGGCAAATCGCAACGCCAGATCGCCCGATACCTGCACTGCAGCCGAAGTACGTTGAGAAGATTCTTGCAAAAGAATGAAATATAGTGCAATCCATCAGCACTTTAAAGAGTATGGAAAAGAGATCTTTGACTTGTTGAAATGATTAACTAAAAATAAAGGAGTTTTAGGGTTTGTCCCAAAGTGCCCCAAATGGTTCAAAAAGTGGTATCACAAAAACGACCCGTTTA
>CAMUYI010000018.1 GCA_947164985.1 uncultured Bacteroidales bacterium
GTTTGGCGCAAAAAAATTAGGTCCACGTAGGTGAATCTGAATTTTAATGTCCGGGCCTCCGGTAGAAAATCGAAACACACTTGTTTCTCAAAAGCGAGTGCAAAGGTACTGCTTTTTTTTGAATTGACCAAATATTTTTGCAAAAAAATTACATAAAAAATGCATTTTCTTTGTAACTCGTTGATTTTCAATAGGCATATTTTTGACGATTTTTGAGGGTTTTCGGTCAAAATATGCTATATAGCAGAAAAACGGGGATTTCTCGAGGTCTACGTGTACGCGTATTTATATATAATAAGGAACGCGCACGCGCGCGTCCCCTATTCGTTTTGCCTGATTTTTTTAGAAAATCGATTCCAAACCGAGCAGAATCTCATCCGTTTCCTCTTGATTTGCCTCTTCTTTGGCTTTTTCATCCTCCGGACCGGAGAGGCCTTCCATGAATCCGTCTACCGCACCTCCGAACTGATTGATCAGGCCATTGAGGAGTCCACCGGCATTGCCGAAGGCTTTTTTGGCACACGCGGCATAGAAACGACCTTTGAGTCGACCGATCTCTTGCAATTCTTCATCGGTATACTCGCATTGGTTCATCTTCGTGCAGATCTCATCGTACTCCTGACGCACCTCTGCCCAGTCCTGTTGAGTAAAGGAATCACCGTGTTTCTCTACCTTCTCGATGAGGGATTCGAGGGAGTGCATCTGATGTTTGGCTTGCATTTTCGCACACGAAGCCAGGGAGAGTGCCAGTACGGCCACTAACAAGAAAGAAAGTAATTTTGTCTTAGCCGCAAGGGCACGATTAATTTCAAAGAAATTTTTCATAAGAATAGTTGTTTATAGGTTAATAAATCATTGCGTTTTGATCGGGGAGTTGGTCCGCCCGGAGGTATTCCATCCATTGGTCTTTGAGCGAAGCCAGGTCCATGCCGGTCGTTTGGCAGAGGGCGCTATCCACAGGAATAGCATAGGTAGTCTCGATCAGACGGGTGAGGGCCATGCGGCCGAAAGCCTGTTCATAGAACTGGATGAAGGAGGTACCGCCAACCTGATTCAGTTTGTTTTTCGCCGGGAACTCGGCATCCAGCGCACACTCCTGCTCGATGCGCTGAACCAGTTCGGGCGTGAAAGACGGCAAACGTTTGCCATCCAGCGAGAAATGGACGGCGATGCCTTGTACGAACCAGAAAGGGCGTTGCGTAGGTTGGTTATAATCGAGATTGGCCATATAGGTATAATACGCCAGTTCGCGGCGCAAGATACGGATATACTCGGGGTCGCTGCCCGCGTTCTTGTTTTGGAAGGCGTCCGGATGAAGGATGATACCCTTGCATTGACAGCCCAGCGGACCGATAGAGATGATCGATCGTCCAAGTTGCGAACCGCCGGCCGGCATATCGTCACATAGCTTCTTGAGCAAGAGGTCATATTCCTCCGGAGCACTCGGCAGATAAACTGCTATCTTACGTCCATTGAGGCTGTCCGGGCCTTTGTAAGCACTGAGATAATCAGGTATCTCGAGGAGGATATTATCCACACATTCCAAGACTCTTCTGGCGCGGATCTGATCCTGTGCATCGCGCGTCTTGCGGTAATAAACGACCGTGGTAGCATCCTCTTCCTTGCCCCATTTGCCCATCTTGCGACTCTGGCCGATATCCTCCTTATTGCTCCAGTTGAACGGTCCGACCGGCGCCGCTTTGATAATACTCTCCGGATCGCCCTGCGTGAAGAGGTTCAACCACTGGATGGTCTGCGGCGAGAGTTGGCGATAGGCCAAGGAGGGACGATGGGTAGCGATATCGTACAGTTTGGCAACGACCAACGCAAGGACCGCCATCACAATCACCATCGTGGCGATTTTCGATATGACTTTGTTATTCTTCATAGTGCTAATTCCAGAATGGTTTCAAAATCGTGCATGGACTCCCCTTCTTTGATCTGTCCTACGTGGTATCCGTCACCGGTGGTCTCACAGTAGAGATAGAGGGTTCCGTTATGATTGAGGGTGACGGCATCGATATTCGGCGCATGGATCTGCGCGAGCCAGTCCGTATCTTTGCATTCAACGCCGATAGCCGCATGTTTCAGTTTCTCGGAGATCATGAAGATGACCTTGTATCCGAGGTTGAGGAAGAGCGCAGCGGTAAGGCTGGACTTGCAGTCGCAGTCACCTTCCCGATCGTAGAGCACCTCCTCCGGGAAACGCATATATTCCTTGGCGAACTCGATCGGCAGACTCTGCTCATCGACCATGTACTTGATGTTGGGTTCCTGCACAAAATCAAGGGCAAACTGCAGCACATCCAGTTCCGGATAACCGGCGGCCTTCACCGACTGACGAACATAATCGGCCACTTGGCGCACTCCTGCCACCTTATCGGGGTTATCCTTGAGGTATTGGAACATAGCCTGCACGTTCTGCGTGTAAGAGTTGCCGTCCTGTCCGTAGGTATGGAAGGGGTTACGGCTTCGCAGTTCATCGATCATCGCCGAAGACATCTCGATGGGCAGGTTGCCCTGCAGTTGGTTGCCGAAATGCGAATCGAGTCGCCACTCAAAAATACGGCTCTCGATGACATCTTCCGAACTGCGACCATCGTTATCGAACTCATCCTCTTCTTCGCGGAGCGGCAGGTAGATCTTCTCATCGAACTCATCGATCGCCATACCGCTGACACTGGCACCGAGGGCGAAGTTATCGCCGGTCGTCTCACAGAAGATATAATAGTGATCTTCGTACTTGATCGTAACCTCTTTGATCTTATCGGGATTGCCGTACCAACCGTCCTTGAGGTCACTCAGGCGCACCTCAACGGCCACTGCAGCATGCTTATGCTTGCGGGAGATGAGGTAGAGCACGTTATGACCCATCAAATGGAAGAGCATCGCCGCCAACAGGGCTTTGCTGTTACTGTCACCGCACTTGTCGTACAAGGTCTCATCCGGATAGCGGATATAATCATCGTAGGAATTGATGAGCTTGTCTTCCGAAGCCTGGACGAGTGTGATATTGGGTTCCTGCACAAAATCAAGCGTGAACTGCAGCTTGTCGATCGGCGAGAAGTCCTTTTTCTCGGCAATCTTATTGATGGTATATGCCACGTAGTTCGTCCGCGCCAGGAAGGTCTTGCGGTATTTCTTGAGGAAACGGAACATATAGAGGATGTTCTCCTTATCCGAATGGTCCTTGCGCTGGTCGAAGAAGGGGTTGAGGTGGCGTACATCCCGTATCTCAGCCGCCTTGAAATAGAGCGTGAGCGAACCCTCTACCGTACGATTAGGATCATAGGTCTCGTCCAGTTTCCATTCATAGGAACGGGAGATATCTCCTTGCGGATTCTTCGGTTCGGCCTGCTCTTCCTCGTCTTCGTCTGTTGCTTCTTCCAGGAACGATGACTGCACTTTCCATCGTCTGTTGGCGCCGGGCAGGGTCATGTTGATGGTCAAACCGGTGGAGATAACGATCAGCAAGGGCAGGAAATCGTAGTCGTAATAGAAAAGGGTGAAGACCGTAGCGATCGAGCAGAGCGCCAAGATGGCTATATTCATCCATTTGAGACCGAGGTTTTTGTTGAACAGATCCAAGATCGGTTGGAAGGAGTTCGCATTCTCGATGGCATCGATCTTGATATAGCGAACGATCGCCCAGAGGACGTAGTAATAACCGACAAACACCATCGCCGACTGCCAGTCTTTTCCTAAGAGCGGCATCTGGAAGATACCGGAGTTAACCAGATAGACGAGCAGGAACAGGACGGTATAGATGAAGGCGGAGAGGAGGGCGGTATCTTTCCAACCGTAAGGCTGTTCGGACGCGTACTCGGTCTCTTTCTGCCGCGGGGCAAAGCGCTGCAAGAGCGCATAAGCGCAGGCACGTGCCTCAGCAGGCAGCGGATCGCGCTTCGAGTTATGGAAGCCCCAGAACGAACAGATAGCCAGCGGTTTCTTCGGCGCAGGTTTCTCCAAAGGCTTCACGGGTTTGGGCTCCTCTTTGACAGGCTCTTCCTCTTTGACAGGCTCTTCTTCCTGAACAGGTTCTTCCTCTTTCACCGGTTCCGGTTCGGGTTCTTGAACAGGAGTCGGTTCTTCTTGTACCGGTTCGGGTTCCTCTAAGATGGGCACTTCCTCCAATTCCGGCACGATGGACTGCTCGGCTTCCTCTACTGCATCGGGCACGATATCTTTCTTCTTCGGACTGTTAACGCACAGATGCTCAACGGCTTGCGCCGGTTTCGGCGCTTCTTGTTGACCGGACTGGCTATCCTCGGCTGTTTTCGCCGGCATCCCGGCATAGGCATGCAAGACGCACTGCAACCACAGCGTTTTCCAGGAGCGTTCACCGTAGATAGTAGGCTCGTTGGGTTTGGACGGGCGGGCCAGATAACCGATCACTTCCTTCTCTTTCTTACCTTTGATCTGCTTGTAGATATAACCGTACTGATCAACGGTCGTATCCTGATCAAAGCAGACGTAACCGGTTCGGCGGTAATGCGGCTTCTCGGAATCATCGTTCATATCCGTCATGAGCACGTCCACATAGCCCCTATTGACGGTCGATTTCTCATCCACCTTCACGATAGCGATAGCAGGTTTGCCGAAGGCACCGGAGCGATGCACTTCAGCCGCTTCTCCATCCGCCCCTTTCTCCAGATAACCGAGACGGACAAGCGGTTGAGTCTCTTTCTGCCGGGCATCTATCCACACTTTCACTTTCGACAGTTTCTTGAGCAGCACTCCTGCGAGTACCACCCCTAAACCGCCAAGGATAATCAAAAGAATCTCAATGTTTATCATAGGTGCATTAATCTTCCTGGTTCATTATTTCACGAATCGCCTGCCGATCGCGATAGGCCTCTGCAAAATGGCTCGGGTCAAAGAGTTTCAACCATTCGCTGGAGGTATCGTCGGGACAAATAGCCCATAAGATCAGGGCCGACATATCGGGTTTGTACGGCGCCGGTTTGAACGTCTCTTCGATCGTCACTTCGGGTTCGCTTTGCACGATCGCACGACTCCTTCTGCCGCGTTTCTGCTGTTCGCTCTGCGCTTTCTGTTCGTCCGCGAACACACGTACGTTACGGATCGACTGATCAAAGTCCTCGGTCGGTAAGATACGATTGAAGGAGAAAGACTCGTAACTGCGCCAGCGGGTGATAAACAGGTAGCGCTTGTACAACTCATTGTACTCGGCATTCTGCAGGTTCGGCGACAAAGGCAGCGTCTGCAGCAGGATGGAGATATCTTTATTCACCTTCACATCCGTACATTCCAGATTCGATTCGCAGATCACCTCACCGTTCGCCGCCGCATAGTTGATCATCGTATCGAGCAGATGGATATTACCGGTCTTGCGTTCATACTGCAGCAGTTTCTCACCCACGGTCGGGTTCTCACGCGGCAACATCTCGCCTCGGATGGCCTTGAGTAACTGCATGTGGAATTCCTCCTTATGCCGCTGCCATTGCTGCTGCATCTCTTCGATCTGCTGCTCTTGGGTGAAGATCTCGGTCTCCTGCGTGATCGGGTTGAGCCGCTTGGTCTGGCGTTCGGTGACACGCACATCCTGGAAGAGCAAGGCTATCTCGTCGTTGAAATGGTTGATAAGCATGAAATAATGCTTGGTCTGCAGCTCGGCCATCAATTCCGGACGGTAGTTGACGCGTATCCGGCATCCCTCCACTTCCGAAGCCGGCATGATCACCTGACCATCGAACGTACCTTCGCGCAAGGGTTGGTTGAACTGCGTCTCGGGAAGCAGCGTCTTCACGGTCAGATCCGGCACGACGAACGCCACCTCTTTGCGGATCGCCGTACAGCGCTTGAGGTAAGCATCGCAGAGCGCCAGCATCTTATTATAGAAATCGCCTGCCTCGAACTCGATACGGTTCGCCACACGCGCATAGGCGTCATGCATGTAATAGGTCTTCAACTCGCGGATACATGCGTTGCGTTTGCGCAGGTAGAAGGCGAGGATCACCAACTGGATCAGTACCGGCAAGAGGAAGAGGGCGATCGCCCAACCGAACGTGTTGCCTTTCACATTGCCCAGATCGATGAACATAGGCGAAATGAGCGAGAGGATCGGCAGGATAGCCATCACACTCACCAATCCCAACAGGAAGAGACGGCTTACCGTAGCCAGCGTCGTCTGCTCACGGGACATGATCTCGATCAGACGATCCATGGCTTTCTTCTTCAGCGCCTCCTGCTCTGTGCCGCCATTGCCGGTTGCGATATCGGTGCGGTACGCCTCGTGGTAGTTCTCAAAATAATCCAACTGGTTCTTCGGAATGATTCGATCTTCCGAATCCAGCAGTGCATCCCAGTAATAATGCTCTAACTCTTCGCGTATCCGCTCTTTCTCCAGCGACAGGCGTTCCTCGAGTTTCATGAACTCCCGTTCCAACGCTGCCAGCACACCTTCTTCGGGCAACACCTTAGATAATACGCGCGCGATAGCCGGCAGTACCGCCCCTTCGCAGTTCTCGTACATCCGCGTCGAACGCTTGGACATCTTATCCAGCAGGTCGGACGTGGCGCGTTCGATATTATCGGATATCTTACGCAGTAACTTAGCCGGATAGAGGCGCAAGTAATAGAAATAATACAGGCGTTTCAGGTTTTTCTGCATATAATGCAGAATAGGATGCGGGTTAGGTTCGTCCATCTCGGCATCGTGCAGATCCACACTCATGCCCTTGTTGATATCATGGATGAATTTCTCGGCCGCGAACTCCGTCGGTTTGAGCAGGTATATCTCCTCGCGGTCTGAAGCTTCTTCTTCACTGTCTTTCTTGATATTCGCCATCAGTTGGGCAGCCAACCGGCTGGCGTCATTCGCATCTTCAGCCTGCATGTCGAAATAGATCGAGGTCGCTCCCATGGAGAAATAGAAGAGGTCCTCGGATACCGTTCCACTGATGAGCGGATGGGTATAATCGCAGGCGTAGAAAAGATGAACGAGGCATTGGAAGAGGTACTCTGCCTGATCTTTCTCGTTCATCAAGGCGTAAGTGCACTCGGTACGGTTCTGGACGTTCTGGTAAAGCATCACATGATCGTATCCGCGTACGTCACGCAGTTTATGCTGCACTTCGACTTCGGTCAAGAGATGCAGCACTTTCGTGCGGTCCTCCACAGGACGGGAGTTGATATCGCACGGCACATAGAGCGCACCGTAGATGCACATACCCTGATGGATATGGGCCTGCAGAATACGCTCTTTCTCTTTCTGCAGCATGGCTGCAATAGAGGGGAAGATCGTTTGGGTGAACGCCTCGGTAGCATCGCCGAGCACAATCACATTGACTGTCTGATAAGGTTTGGCGTTCGACAGACGCAGTTGGTGGATAAACCGCACACCGGCCTCCACAATCTGGGATTGTAGCGCATAAAGCCGCTCCGCCACATTATCCTTATCATCCAAGGTCTCACTCGTGATCTCACCCAGTCCGCGGAACACGTCATTAAAGGCGCTATAATACCAATAGTCACCCTTAATGACGGCATCTCTCTCCGCGGCACGGCGTTCCAGCTGATCCAGCAATTCCTGCTGCGACAAGGAATTAGACAGATCTTCCGAGACACCTGCACTCTCCAACAAGGACGCGGCCTGAACGGCAGCCTCCAAGACGCCATCCGGCTCACTGTGATCAGCCGCCGGATTCGCCTTCTTAGCCTTATCGGACAAGATAGCAAAGGTATTCGAAATATGTACATGCTCCACCTGCCGGAGCAGAGCCACTAAGGGCTCTCTCCGATCGCGGTTGGTGGAAATATCTATTATCCAAAGAGGAAGCATAGAATAGCTGAATTAGGGATCGTTTTTACTTAATAAAATTCTGTACGTAGTTGAACTCCTCACGGATGATGGAGAACAAAGCCTCGTAGAGACGGCGCTCTGCCGGCTTCTTGGCGTGCGCTTTCTTCGCAGACAACTCCTTGAGCAACTCGCGTTGTTTCTCCGGATAGAGGTGCTTGAAGATCTGCTCACCCGTCTCGTCCTTACCTTCCACGGTATGTTTCTGGCGGAGCAATGCCTGGAGAATCGACTCGCAGGTCTCGCCGAAACGGTAGTTCTGATAAGCATCGCGGTACTTAGCGAACTGCTCAACAAAGTCTTCGCCTTCTACCTCGTAGTACAACTGACGGCCGTTCTCCTCCAGACGCAATACCAGTTTGCCGGTCTGCGAATGGATACCGAACGCCTCCGGTTTAGCGATCTTGAACGAGGTCTCGCACTCCGGATCCACTACATACATCGTATCGGTATAAGCCTGTGCGTCGTACTCGTCTACGTAGAAGAAGTCATGCATCTCCTTGCGGAACTTATCCAGCAGCAACATCTTCGCAAACGTACGATGATGCGGCAGTTTCTCCTCCGGCATGTTGTCCAGCGTCAGGTTTGCGCCATACTGAGCGAAGTCGTGATGGAAATGATATTTCTCGCGGAAGGAAGCACGGTCGTAAACCGACTTGATCGAGTCGTAGATACGGTAGTCTTCCAGCGACAGACCGAACTTCGATTTGAGAACCAGCGCCACATCGTCGCTGTCGGCTTTCTCATAACGATGTTTCGGATTGCCTTTCTGCATACCCAGCATCTCGACAGCCAGATCCTCACTGCCGGCAACGAAGACGAGGTGCTCCTCTTTCTTCACTACATCAATACGGTTTGCATTGTACGAGAAGAAGAGCGACGGACTCAGGCTGCGACGAACGGCATCCTTGTCGTCATTGGTCAACTCAGCGAAGAACTCGGAGATCTTCTTGTTCTCCCAGCGCTCCTGAACGGTCTTGTTCTCACGAAGCATCTTGTCGAAGACGGTCTCGATCAGGCTCAGGAACTCATCGATGATCTTCTCATTCGATACGTTAGCGTCTGCCAGGATCGGGTTGCAGAAGAAGCGTACATCTTCCGTAACGACCTCTTTCTTGGTCTTCTCGTCCACTACCTTGCGAACGACTTTGTACTGACCCTTGTTGATCGCCTGCATAACGGCCTCGTTGACCGCATGGTAGATATTGGTCTCGATCATCTTCTGGATGTCTGCACGCTCCGGCGTCTCAGCCTTGTCATGCTGTGCCTTGACGAACTCGGTGTAGAGTTTGCTGAAGATATTATCCTGGATCCAACCGTTACCGTCACATATCTTAGCCAACTGCGGCAGATAAACGGTCGTCACATCCATCTGGGCTGCACCCATAGCGGCTGCCAACTTGTCGTACTCCTTAGCGGCTGCACGTGCCATCTCGGCTGCTTTGTCCTTGAAGAGGGCAATCTGCTTTCTCAGACGCGACAACTCATCGTTCTTCTCGTCCTGGCAGAAGTCCTTCAACAGGTCACGTTTCCAACGTAACATCGCCATGTCGATCGATGCATCGGCATACTCGTTCAACTTAGCGATATATTTCTGGATATCTTCCTTGTTGTTCTTCCGTACTTTCTCTACGAGGTCCACTTTCTTCGCAGCCTCGAACAACTCTTGCAAGTCATTGTCGAAGGTCTCGTCGATAGCGCGCTGCTCTACGCAGTCTTTCTCTTCCTCGACGAACTTCTCCGCCATCTTCTTGCGGATCATATCTACCAGGTCATGCGCATAAGTCAGACCATGCTCGCGGATCCAACTCTCTGCCTGCTCCCATGCACCCTCGACGATCACACGCTTGTAACTCTCGCGGTTCTCCAGCGTCTTGATCTCTTTCTCAACGGAATTGACGGCTGCTTTAACCATCTCCTTGATGTTATCCAGATCGAGTTCGGCATCCAGTTCCTCGTTCGAAGACATAGCCGGATCTTCCAGCAACTCACGCAAGGAGTTGATAGCCGGCGCATTAGCAATCTTAAAGGCGATCGTGTCACGCGTACCCGCGTTCATCTCACGGAACAACTGCGTCGTCAGATCGTCGATCTTACTCTCCTCTACCTTGCTCTCTTTGCCTTCTGCGCAGAGCAACCAGCTACGGAGAATATCACGACGCAGACGGAAACGCATGTACTTATTGAAGAACTCGTTCGGCTTCTGTAGCGATACATAGCCCATCGGAACGAGGAAGTCCTTATGGTTCTTCTCCATGATATCGTTCATGTAGTTGTCGATATCGGAGCGGAAGGTAGCGCCTGCCTGACCGTTGTGCAGATGATAGAGCATCTCAGCCGTGTTGCGGATCATCGTGTGCGGGCTACCGAGGCTCGTACCCTTATCCGTCTGGATATCTACCGGAATCATGTAATAGAACGGGCAGTAACGCTTATTCATATCCACGAGGTTATAATCGCTGTTGAACGCCAGACGGTGCATTACCGTGTATTGGTTCGGATTATAACTCATTACCTTGAACGCCTCCAACTCGGAGAACACACCGAATGCGTTGAGCGAATATTTCTCCTCGGTGGCATTGGCATCGATGAAGAACTTCGGCATGTACATCGTGTAAACGAGTTGCGGATCGCCGTTTCCTACTACCTGATGGTGAATCTGGTTTATATGGTACAGCACATCATTGAAGATACCTGAACCCGTACCTCCGAGCGAACTGCTGACGAGCCAGTAGTAGATGATACAGTCTTCACCGCCTACCGTCTTCACATCATTGAGGGACGAGATAGCCGCCTGCAATTTGGTCTGGAAGTCCGCTAACGCGTGTGCGAACGCGATACGCGATTTAATACGGAATGCGCCCGCGCCGAAAGAAAGCGGCTGATCAGGGATCTTAGATGCCAACTCATCGGAGCAAGCCTCCAGAATACGCTTGTTGATCAGGTTGTTCGGATCCTGCTTTGCTTCATAATAGATAGCATGCGGATTCGCACGACCCAAGTTGATCAAGTCCGTTTGCGGCGAGATAAAGGGAACCTTACCTTGCTCAAACGTAGCTCGGTTGCGCTTGTTGGCCTCGTCGATATCACGCTGATCCGTGTCGAGGAACAAGAAGCGGTACGTGTCGTTCATTGCCTGAAGACGACTCTTGGACTGGGTAGCCACAGGGAAGCGTTTCTCATAAACCTTCTCCTTGATCATGGCGATGGTCTTACATCCCTGACCACCAATTCCAATGAAAATGTGCTTTTCGTTTGCCATAACTTGTACGTTTAAATGGTGAATATTGTGTTGTTGTTATGATAGCAGTTTAATACGGATCGTATGCGGCGTGTCACTGCGGTTCTTTCCGCATTTGACCGTCATACCTCCTATGATATCGCCGCTCTGCGCACGGCTCGCCAGACAGTAACCCTGCGTCGAACGCCATACGAACTTCGGTTTCTGGAATATCAGGAACGGATTGCCGTTCTTCTTACGCACCTCAAATTGCCATTCCGCTCCTTCTACGCGCGTCGCGTTTGTGCCGCCCTTACCGAACAGGATCGTACTGTTCTTATCCTTCACCGTGCGGATATCGCCTACCTGTACATCGTTCTCAAAAACAGTCATCTTCGCTTTGAACTGCAATTGATTATTGCGGCTGATCGCTTTGAAGATACCGATGATATAGAGGATAAACAGAACAATCAACGTCACCGTGAACCAGAACGGCAGGAAGAACGTAAAGATCGAACGTTCCATATAAACCGATGAGTTGGCTAATGCGCCCGGACGACCTTCCAGCAACTTGTCAATCTCGTTCTGATAGTCCACCGGCAGTTTCACATCGAAATGCAATGTATCCGCCATCGCATGGAAACCGAAATCCTTATGCTTGATCTGACCCAACGCGATATCGGCATACATCTCACCCGCCTCGCTATAGTTGATATAATCCGGATTGGCTTTGAAGCGGAAGTTAGAATTCAGGATATAAGTCGAATCCAATGTGATCTTCGGATAGAGCTTCGTCGCTTTCCATTCGATATGCGCTTTCACCTTTCCGTCGATATTCGTCTCGGTCTTCACCACAATCGGGTTCGCTTTGTTCTCACGGATGATGATCGATTGCAACTTCATGAACATGATCCGGTCTTTCTGCTGGTCAAACCATTGACGGATCAGCGCCTCCGAGTTCTCCGGCACACGCTGCTGCTCTACCTTCACGCCCCAATCGTCATACAACTCCTTCAATTGCGGGAATACATATCCTGCCGGTTTACCGCTCTGCGGCAACTCCAGCGTGAAGATCATACTCTCTGCATTCGAACAATAAGCCGACTTCATCAGGGTATGCATGTCGCCCATCTCCGAGCCGTTGAATTGACGGTCAATATTATTCTCCGGGCAATGCAATAAATCACTGATGAATACGATAATATTTACATCATATTGCTGATTCATCTGAACCGACTTTGCAACCGCCTGCTGTGCTTTGTAAAGATCCGTATCGAAATACTGACGATCGCGTCTGTCTGCACCTTGGGGATAGAGCGTCGATAGCATCTGAACCATACTGTTCTTCGTCTGTGCATCGATCGTCACGTCATAACCCATCTTATTCGAGATAGCGTCATGTGCAAACGGAATGATCGTCACACGGTCTCCCATCGGCAATGCTTTCACAAAGGCTTCCAAGGCAGGACGAACAGTCTGCTCAAACCGGCACATCGAAAGAGACACATCCACCGCGAAGATGTAATGCGCATGGCAGTTCTTCAATTCCTCACGATAGAGTTGCGTCAACTGAGGACATTGCTGGTTCAAATACGCCAACGAACTTTCCTGAGCAACCATGCCGGAAGCAAACAATAAGGAAATAAAAATAGAGAGAAGTTTGTTTTTCATATACTGGTATAATGTTTAAAACCGCTGCAAAGGTACTGTTTTTCGCGCACATACGCAAATAAGGCGCGTATAAAAAAATTTAGTTATAGATTGAGATATAGACTCACTTATATTTCACAATCTAAGAAGATGTCCGCAATTTCCTGGTAATGTAGCACTAAATTGGCGGATTGCCTGTTATGCACTTTATCCGTCCATCCTTTATCGTGTTTCCCACCTAAAATAACCAGTGCCGGAGACTGCTTGATGGCAGATGCAGTAGTCACTTCTGCCTCACATATCTGGTTAATGATCTTCGCCCCTGCGAGATACGAAACGGCATTCACAAGTTTCTTTTCAGCCAATATCTTAAACACAGCACCCCAATCGGATTTAGACCGACAGATACCGGATTCATAGACAGCTTTAATACCTGCTTCCTCATTCGATTTATACAACCGGTTCTTGCGTTTCGCCAATTTCTGCACTGTTTCTATCGTCGACTTAATCCACTCCGAATGCTGATAGCCGACCACCACAAGAGGCAATATCTGCTCCAAGATCGACCGTTGCCATACGGATTGCTTATCGGCATGCAAGCGTAATTCTTCTTCCAATATAGCGGCTTGACGTGACTCCTGGATAGCCGCCAACCGATTCTTCACCCGATCTTCATTGCGACGGATATTCGGATCATGTTTATTCAGGTTCTTGCATATCAGATCCGCTATATGCGCACTCACCAGCGCGCCGCACAGACGCGACACCCCGTAACGCGCATAGGTCTCTTTACCCTGCTCCAACCCGAGTTCATCTGCTATATATCGCGCATAGGCCTCCGCCTCCTCCGCCAGCAGGCTGTTACGCGTCGTATTCGGCGCGTCCTTTTTACGCTCCGCACTGTTAAAGAGGAATACCGACGGTTTCTCCGTCTGCCATCCCAAAACCAAAATAGCGCCCCTTGTACCATCTGCAAACTGACGGTACGGCACTAATCGAATACAAGAAATCTGTGTGTTATCCATAGGCTTTCACTTATAATCTGAGTTATAGCTTCAAATCACGCTGCAAAGATACAACAAATATTTGGAATATGCAAGCCCCATCGTATTTTTTTCTGATTTTTTCACAAATATTATTTGCATATCTCGCAAATTTGTTGTACCTTTGCAGTGGATTTATTTTTATTGTTGTTATGAAACGATTTCTTTTTATACTTGTGCTATTGTGCGGCACGATAATGAGTACCTTTTCCGAGGAATATTATCGAATTGATACGCGAAAGGCACATGCCTACTCCAGACCATCCGCTTTTTTACCTGAGCGTACATACACATACAAATACAATGATGTCGTGATCATTGATGCATTTCAGCAAGATGGAATCTACGTTTTTGTACGGGTAGCCAATTCCAATCCTGAACGTTGGCTTTATTATGACGACGTCGTTCCAATGACTCCGGAAGAGATCAAGACATATAAAAGGGAAGGTACACTGAGTGCCGGGTATCCATGGGCCCATTTCAATCCTCAGTTGGCGAGAATGCCTTATTACACTGTTTTATATTGGATAACTTTGATAATGGCAATCTGTTCGATCGTCTTATTTGTATTGTTGTATAAAGAGGCAAAATCACGAGATGGGATATTCCGTCATTACTTGTATGGGATATGTGCTTTGGCACTGCTGTTTTGGGTGTTTCACTTTGGCACCTGGCAGTGCTTGCAGATAGGGGTACTGTGCGCAGCGTTATTATATCCGCTTTCTTTCACGAGATTACTTGACGAGCCAATTATGTATAAGATACTTGTAAGTGTAGTTACGATAGCTTGTCTTGTTTTGTCATGGATGTTTTTACGTCAATGGGAAAGAACCGCTATGACGGTAGGCTTTTTCTCTTGGCTGGCTGTAGTTATTTTGACATTCGTCAATATCGCAATTACTTATATAGGTTTATTCCCCTTAGAGACGGATGATTAGAGCAATACCTCTTTTCTTTTAGAATCTTACTACTTTTCGATGTACCAAATAGTCGATATAAGACTGTATTTGGTAATTATTGTTGCAATGGGGACAATGATAGGTTGTCGTATGGTATTCCCTTCGATATGTAGATGTAGTGCGGGTCTTTTCGCGTCTATAGTAATCGATGATCCGAATCGTATTACCGGCACCTTCCTCCACATCTCTATGATCCCAATATTCTTTTGTTTTTGTCCACGCCACATCGTAATAGGATGAACCATCATACCTTGTATCCACTTTTCGAGGTGCACAAAAATAATTACAAATAGGACATCTATTCATAATATATGCGATACCAAAAGCTCCGCTTATCACTAGATTTACTCCTACCATAGCAGCCACCTCAAACCCATTGAGATAACCTACATATTCTGTGATAAGATCACATTTACGCAAGAAATACCATGTGGATATACCGCATAATAACAGCGCTCCAAATTCTAACAAGCCACTAATATACCCGTTTTTTTCAACAAACTTAGCGTAGGCTAAGGGGTAGCACAACCCTGCCCACATAAATCCAACCCACAACCACTGCCATTTGCCAGAGAAGAAGATCCAAAACAATAACATAATGCAGCAAACCCCATAAGCAGCATGGGTAGATATTTTTTTTCGATCTTTTGCCTCGTTATATAAAAGAATAAAGAATGCAAACGCATAGATGACTATCAGTACTTTTAACAGAATAAAGATACTAAAAGAGTCGTGCGTTACTCGCTCTCTCTTTAATTTTGACTTTGGCTCTGGCTCTGGTTGATTCGCTACTTTTGTTTTACTTATGAAATATTGGTTTATTTCCTCTTGAGACATTTTCTTAAGGTTTGAAACTGCTACCCATTGAGCCGGATAACTGCCTGCTACTTTTCCCCACCTATAGTTGCCTTGGTTAAAATATTCGCTTATTGATAGCACTTCTCCCTGCTTGTACGTACATATAACATCCGAGGATGTACTGGCCCATGATCTTGCATTGACCGTTCCTGATTTTACACGGTAAAAGTCATTAGAAAATGCGAATAGCGCAGAGCATAAGAAAAGATAAACCAATACGAATCGTTTCATGATAATAAAATCAAATTTATTTGCAAAAGTACTGCTTTTTTTTGACATACGCAAATATGTACGCGTTTTTTCTCCTTTTTCTCTTGCGTATGTCGCAAATTTGTTGTACCTTTGCAACCGAATTAAATTTTTTACGTTATGAAAGAAACAGCTATAAAATTAGCACTACTAATAGTTGCTGTGATTTGTGGTTTATCATCATGCAACACAAATGAACCAGAAAAAACAAATGACTCAGAAAAAGAATCTAAGATGCGAAGCTCTTTTTCGTACACCACTTATGAGGTTTCACTGAATGAAGAATATAGAGGAGAGCTACATGGAGAAGTTAAAAAGTCGAATATTGACTCTATATATAGACAAGTTCTAAGTACTTATTTAGACCAAGGCGTTTATTTATACGATCTTCATCAAAGACCAAATGGAATTGTTTTATACGAAAATAAAACTGAAAAAGAAATAAAAGAATATGCACTTGAATTTGGAGAAAAAGCAGATAGTATTATAAGAAGCAAATACAACGTGCCTTACGATGTGACGAATTACTATTGTGACTTAGACTATATTGTATCTTACACTTATGGATACAATAAACCTGTCGAGGTAAAAACATACTCATACAGATAGCGTCTTTTCTCTTTTCGCACACGCGAATAAATCCAAAACGATTTTTTTGCCAAAAAAACTTGCCGGTGTCGGCAAAAAGTTGTATCTTTGCAGCGATTTTTAGAAAATAGTTTGCCGACGTTTATCATTACCGAAGAACTGCGTCTCTTCTACTATCGAGGCCTGCAAAACTGGGGCTACACCAACGGCTATCTCCGCGATACCTGTTTAACTGCTCAAGATCATTATAAGGCTTTGCTGGACTTATTTCAAAATCAAATATTGAATCCCAAGAACCGCTAACTTTTTTTAGCGTCTATGCGTCGTGTCTTCAAGCGCGCCCTGGATTCTGTCCCTTTCTTCCATTCCGCGGATGCCATCCCGCTATTTTGTCCTTTAGGTCGGATGTTCTCTGACTCGACGAGGTCGGGCTTTGCAGGGGTTCACAAGTTCCGCATTAGTACCTAATACCGTAGCCCTTCCAATCCCTAACGCGGAAAAAAGCAAGTTTTTTCTATTTTCAGCAAGCAAAATTTGTTTTTTTGAAAAAAATACACTAATTTTGCACTCGCTTTCATTTTGTGAAAGGAATATGTAGTACTTTTGCAGCGTCAAAACGAAAATTGTATTATGAACGAACTGTTATTACAATTGTATTCCAAGTATTGGGATGAAATGATGCAGAACGTATTCAGGGCAGATGAGAAGAATCATCCTTCTGCTTATCCGTTTTTGCTGCAAGTTACTCAACATTATCAGAACGCGCCCAAGCGCGTCATGTTCTGCGGGATGGAAGCCGAGTATTGGGGCGGCGAGTTTCGCGAACCTTACGACGTTACTCCCCCTGCTTTTATGGAGGAGTATCACGGCTTTGTCAATCGTAACTGGGAAAGCAAGCGCAATCAAAGACCGGGTAAGAACTCCCCCTATTGGAACTTCCAATGGAACATTATGAAGCGTTTTCCAGAAGTGGGATACGTGGCGCAGAACATCGTCAAAATTGGCAAGCGCTGGGATAAAGGTTGCGATGATTTCATCTTCCAACGGACGCTGGAGCACTTTCCCGTATGGAAAGAGGAGTTGAAGATCCTTCGTCCGGATATCATTATTTTCATTGCTCAAGATTCTTACGAAGAACGAATCCGTGCAGTTGCTGGAGATTTTGAAGCCACTCCCGATGAGGAACTGGGTAGCTTTTTAACTAAAATAGTTTTCGATGATCCTGAGATGCCTACTGCCTATCGTATCTCAATGGTTCCACGTACTTTACAGTTTCAAGGGTTGTATACTAGGATGGCTGATAAGGTTAGCGATATTATTGCGTCAGCATTGGACTTGCACACAGCGAAAAAGCCTTCGAGAGTCATTTCAAGAGTGACTATAGGCAAGGAGGCTTTTGCGCAAAAAGTACCTTCGGAAAAGGCTAAAGAATATAATGCCATAGGGCAAAGGTTGAACAAGCGCTATTACGCTTATAAACAGGAGTACCCACGATGGTCAGACGAACGTGTGTACGCAGCTGTTGCCTATTCGTATGCCGTTGAGAAAGAGGGGCTGGAGAGAACTAATATCGAACAAGCATCTACCCTCCGACTACGCTGGGATGCCTTTGTCGAAAGGATACGCATATATCTATTGAAAAGACGATACTACAAATCATAAAAACTATGGAACATAAAATCTTGGTTGACCAATTGAAAGAGTCATATCGACAAATCTTTGCCGAACAATCGGCTGCTGGTGTTTTATCTTGGGCGCAGACAAAGAAGAACTCCACAGATCTTGTTAGCCCTACTATTCCATTTGTGGGACATAACTATCACGCGCAGAAGACGAAAGTCCTTCTATATGCAAGTGCAGAGAACCTTGTCCAAGGGAAACAATATAATGGGCATCTTGACAAAGTTGATTGGGCTATTGACAGACATAGGTGGTATAAGGATGACTGGTATAAGAATAAGTTTGGAAAAATATTTTTTCCTAAATTTCATATCGCTCCTATTGAAGATGGCGGTTTGCTTATAGTATTGCTCTATATTTGCGAGCAATTAGGGATAGAGATGCCTATAACTCCAAATGAATTCGTCGAATCAATTGCATTGGCTAATTTTGGTAAGTTTTCGATAAAGCCGCAAGAAGGGGATAAGCACAATACAGACTACGCCAAACCTGTAGATAAACCGAAATTAGATTGCTGCCTGCCCTATATCAAGCGAGACTTAGAAGTTCTAAGGCCTGATATTATAGTTATGCCCCAATCTATTTATGGTGTTGAGAGGGAGTATATCAAAGCAATAAAAGGCGATGCAAAGATTGTTCCTATCTATCAAATAAATACGCGTGTGGTAAATAAACACATAAGTAAGAATGCCCAATTTCCTCCTAAGGATGTAAATGAACTTTCTCCGGTTATCCGTGATTGGTATGACGCACGGCATTTTCATGATGGTGGATTTACCGGAAAGAGTTATAGTAACTTCTTATCCGTCTTTACCTATTTGGACAGTGTTTTGAAATCCAGGAAACTTATTGCACTATGAATAAATCATCCACATCTTACCTCTTTAACTGCTATATTTGGCTCGTAAACACCATCGCACGCGGTCCAATTTCGCGCGCTGCCATAGATGATAAGTGGGCGCGTGCGTCTGTGAATGATTACAAGACGGACTCCATTCCGGAGTGTACCTTTCATCGTTGGCGCAACAATGTGCAGTTGCTTTTCGATGTTAAAATCTTATGCAATAATTATGGCGAGTACTATATTGAGGACGGCGGCAGCCTCCATGATGACGATTGGCGCAATCGCATGCTCAACCTCTTTGCCGTTAATAGCTTGCTCAAAGATTGCAAAGAATTGCGCAGCCAAATTCTCTACGAACCTGTGCCTTCTGGAGAAAAACACCTCTCTACGGTCGTAGAAGCCATGCGCGATCATTGCTTGCTGAAGATGACCTATCAGAGCTTTAGCAAGCCTGCTCCCTCGACCTTCTCTGTCGCGCCGTACTGTCTTAAGATGTTCAAGCAACGCTGGTACATGTTAGGTTTTTCGCCGGGCAAGCAGAAAACGCTCATCTATTCGCTGGATCGTATCAAAGAACTAGGACCTACCAACGAGCAATACACACTGCCAAAAGACTTCGATGCGGAGTACTATTTCCGCAACACGTATGGTGTGAGTGGCATGGAAGACAAACCGCAAACGATAGAAATCAAAATCGAGGCCTACCAAGCCAACTACCTGCGCACGCTTCCTCTTCATTCCTCACAAGAGGAGATCGAACGTCAGGAGCAATTCTCCATCTTCCGTTACAAGGTCGTGCCTACTTTTGAGTTCATCCAAGAACTCCGCAAACACGGCTCTGTCTTGGAAGTCCTAAAACCCAAATGGCTCCGCAACGATATCCGCAAAGATTTAGCGTATCAACTCTCAAAATATCAGGAAGCAGACGAAGAACCATACCCGGACTATCGTCCGCTCACCCAAGAAGAGCATGACCGCATCTTCGGCCGCCAAACAGAAATAGAATTTCACATATAAATGATATGGAAACGATTAATCAACAATTGAACGCACTTTTTGAGAAGTGGAAAGAAGAACGTCACTATAGCGATGATGTATTTGTAAGTGATGGTCTGGTGTACAAGAAAGCCTATCGGAAAATTAAATGGGAGGAGGAAATTGCTGGGTCTGAAGAAGATATGGCTGTAGAAGAATTATGGAACACATCACCTTTGCGTATAGCATTTCTTCTTAAAGACACAAATGACAGCGGAAAAGATGATGTCCGTAAGTGGATGGTTTTAGACACACCAGAAAGTGAACAATCACGCAATCTTGCTGGAGGTCGAGTTGGCAAAACGGGCTTCCTTCCTAACATAGCAAGAATACTATATGGCTTACGCTATATAAAGCAATTGAAATACGCTGACTTTGAAGACTTCAAGAGCAGGTATAAAAATCAAATTGTAGACGCTTGGAATGAACTTCCTTTTGCTTTCGTTGAGACAAAGAAAGTCGCTGGAGAGAAGAAAGTGGACGTAAAAGTTATAAAGAAATTCTTAGAGACTGATGGCGATCTGTTGAAACAAGAGCTGGACTATTTACAACCGAATGTGATAGTTTGTTCTTGTGATGATGCACAATTTGAATTTATTACACGAAATTATCTTGCTGACGAGTATATAGAAGAATGTGATAAGATAGAGTATGCATACGATGATGCAGAGTTTGTTGATTGTTGCCTCTGGTATTATAAGCGGAGAAATTTAGCAGTAGTTAAATCGTATCATCCTACAAACCGTGGTAAAATTCAATGGACAATTTTCGAACGGGTTGTAAGTCCTTTCCGCAAACTATTAGAAAAACATCCTGAATTTTTCGAAAATTTCTAAATGAATTTCCTCTCCTTTCATCTTGTGAAAGCATAATGTAGTAACTTTGCAGCGTGATTCGAAACGAGTCACGCTGTAACTATATTAACTGCTAAATTATTACATTATGGAACCGCTTATCGCCGCCGTTAAACCGTACCTTCCAGAAGGAGAAACATACTTTTTCCGCCCCGACAAGTTCTATTTTGAATTGAATGTGTGGGAAACTGATTTTGAGGACCGCCTTGAAACTTACATCAAAATCTCAGATCTGCGGTTTGCTATCGAGCATGGCTTTGATTTGGCAAAGCAAGTTATGGAATATGCTGAAAATATACCGAAAGAGCCGGGGTATTTAGAGCCAATCCTTGCTGCCTTTCGAAGGTATATAAAGTTCTTGCGGACGGGCATTGGTTTGTCAGATGGTACATTCAACATTTCAAATCCAGTTATGAGCCTTGGCGTTGAAGAAACGGTTGAACTGTTTTGCAAAGAAGCTATGGTATGCTTACCGTTAGAGTCTGTCCCTCATTGGAATTATAGGGCTTTATTGGTTGCCAGAGATGTGCATATTATAAGTGATGATGAATACTATAATATATGCACAAGCTCAACCGATTATTATTTAGAAGCTATGGAGCGTATTAAAAAGAGAGAACGTGCTCTTTGGGACGAGAAGAAAACTGAAATAACTAAAATCAAATAATAATTTTATCGTATGATACACTATGATGACTACAATCTGCAGTTGATTGAACGGGCAACCCGTCAATACAACAATCAGGGCGACTATTGGCGAGCGAAAGGCTTGCTGGAGGTGCGCAAAAGGGCAGCGCAAGCTGCTCTTTTCATGACCAGATCTTCAAAAAACATCCGGATTTTTGCATAAAAACCGGATATTATTCATGAATTCATAATAAAAATGCATTTTATTCTCATTTTCTTTGAAAATTATTTGCACATTTCAAAAAAATATAGTAATTTTGCGCCGTTTTCACAATATATGAAAACAGACCAGAACATATGAAAACGATAAGCATAGCCGGAAAAGAATATACTCTTACTGCTTTTGAAGAGGAAAAAAAACGTATGGTATGGGTGGAGGCTCGTATCTCATTTAACTTTTACTCTTTGGAGTATAAAGGGATGCTTGTTGTCGTGTTGGAACCGAAAGACGGCATCCATTTCTCTCCTCGTCAGTTAAGATTGATAGCGCAGCGGATGACGGAAATATACAAGTTGCCTATTGTGTTCTTATTGAATAACATTAGGTATACGGACAGAAATCGGCTGATAGAACAGGATGTTTTTTTTGTTGTGTCAGGCAAGTACGTTTTCTTGCCCAACTTATTGATAATGACGCGCGATATAGAGCCGAGACTCGCTACCGTATTGAGCCCGGTTGCCCAATGGATTCTATTGGCATATCTGCAAGGAAAGATTCCAAACAACCAGACTGCGGACGAATTAACTCAGACCACGCCATTCCAATATGTAACACTTACGCGTGCTTTTCGTGTTTTGGAAAGTTTGAACCTGTGTCACATCGAAAGTGATGAGGCGCGCTATAAACATGCAGTATTTGAAGAGGATAGACATTCGTTGTTTAATGCGGCTAAACCGTACATGATTAGTCCGGTTCGCGAGCGTGTCTATTGTGACGAAGTAGCAAACGCCACGCAATACAAGCAGGCGGGCATTTCTGCGTTGGCTCATTATACGGCGCTGAATCCGGAAGAGATGCAGACTATCGCTATACCTGTTACACAATGGCGCAAACGGCAGGAGAAGGACTTCGCCGGCATCAATCCGTACGAGGGGAATTATTGCGTGGAGATATGGAAATATGAACCAATCTGTGACGATGGCAATGCAGTAGATAAACTTTCATTAGCACTCTCGCTGCAAGACGACCATGATCCACGTGTAGAGAAAGAAGTATCACAAATGATTGAACAGATATGGTAAAAGGATTAGAGACATTTCGCAAGGCGATGGCGCCTTACAAGGAGCATTTTGTTATCATCGGTGGCACTGCTTGTGACATCCGCCTGACTGGCACTACGATGATCCCGCGCGCAACCGATGATATTGATATTATCGTCGTTATCGACCGCTTAAACGATGACTTCGTGCACGCTATTTGGCAGTTTGTAGAAGAGGGTAATTTCAAGGCAGGAAAGCGTGTCAATAAACAAGGAGTCAACGTCTATGCCCTCTATCGTTTTACGCTCCAAGATGATAGTTTGGATTACCCAAAGAAGATAGAAATCTTGTCCCGTCACTCGGAGTTGCTGGGTGAACCATCCGGATTCCATATTGAACCAATCCCGACAGATGAAGATCGTCATAGTTTGTCGGCAATCATCATGGACGATGATTATTACGACTTTACCATCCATCAGACAGAAGAAAAGGATGGCCTGATGATAGCAAACAACTACGCGCTTATCGTGCTCAAAATGCATGCCTACTTGAACCTGCTTGCGGAAAGAGCAGCCGGTAAAAAGGTCAATACAGACGACATCAAGAAACATCGCTCAGATGTGCTCAAACTGGTTGCAGCAGGTATCTATCCTGAGCCATTAAAAGTCAATCCGAAATTTCTGTCTGTTCTTGAATCCTTTACTACCGAAGTGCAGCAACATAAGCAATCGCTCAAAGATGCGCTGGGCGTTACCGCGGAACAGATTGATGCCTTCTTGGATGTCCTACACAACGAAATTTTTGCCGCTGAATAGATGAAAATCCAATTCCTATCTGACTTGCATCTGGAGTTGGCGGATAACAGCCGCTACTTACAGCAGCATCCATTGCCGGTAACCGGTGATGTATTGTTGTTGGCTGGTGATACGATTTATCTGGAGCAGGAACATTTGATGAAACATCCGTTCTGGCAATGGGCATCGGAGAACTACAAGCAGGTGATTGCTGTTCCCGGCAATCATGAATATTATGCCTACTATGACCTTGCATCGGTAGCACCTTCTCGCCGATGGGAACTGTTTACAAACGTGCATATCTGTTCCAATACGGTCGAGCATCTATCGGAAGATATAGATGTGATATGCTCTACTCTCTGGGCGCATATTGACTTGCAAAACGCATACTATACCGAGCAATACGTATCTGATTTTTACCGCATTGTCTATGGTGAAAACCGACTCACGTTTGCCAATTTTAATAGAGTCCATGAGCAATGTGTGGAATTTATCAAGCAAGCGGTTGCAGCAAGCCAAGCCCAAACCAAGATTGTTCTCACCCACCATGTTCCTTCTCCTCTCGTGATGTCCGATGAATTTGCAGGAAGTCGCATCAACGGAGCCTTCGTTGCCGACCTGACAGACTACATCAAGCACTCCGATATCGACTATTGGATCTTCGGACATTCACATCGAACACTCTGCGACCTCATCGGTCACACGCAAGTCCTTTCTAACCAACTGGGGTACGTAGCTCGTGACGAACATCTCCACGGCTTTGATGCCGGAAAGTTCATAGAAATAGGATAGTGACTTTTCGTCACAAACTTATTATATTTTTGTGACCAAAATCTTGAAAAAAATATCATTATTTCCAAGGTTTTTGGAGTGCTTTACCTTAGGTAATCTTCCTAAATTTTGATTCCGTAGATAAAATAGCCGTTCTATTGCAAAAATTCCGGATGTTTCTATATTTATGCCTCTCTACAAAGCCAAATATTATAATTCGGGAATCATTTTATGACCATTTTATTTAAACTATGCAAAATAATTTGCATATTTCAAAAAAAAGCAGTAATTTTGCGGCCCAAATCGAATGACAATACACCATGATTCATCGCTCCGTACATATGATCTTCGAACCGTCCGGGCAGCCTATTCCTACCGAGGAAGAGGTGCAGTTCGAGGCGCGTGAGATCGTGAGTCGCAGCGGTTGGGGGCTGCCGTTGATCGAAGCGTTGCGCAAAGTGCGTGACCCGTACTGGCGGGAGGCTGTGACGCGGTGCCTGATGGAGCTTTGGCAGAACCTGGTGCGGGACAAGGATGAGCAGACCTATTATTACGACGCGGATGGCGATATCCGCTATTGTTGGATGGATGCCGAGTACGATTTCGGGCGAATCATCCGCAGAAGTGCCCATGAGCAAGTGGAAGTGGAGCAAACTATGCCGGTAGCGCAGCCTGCGCAGACCATAGCCGTGCCAGCCGTCCATCCCCGGCCAACTGTCAATATCTATATTCAACAAAACAACGGACCTATTTTTACTGATTCTCATGTCACTATTCATTAACAATAACAGCGGCCCTGTCTATAGCGAGTGCACCGTGACCATCCATAACGGTCAGACGACCGTGCAGCAGCCGGAAGAGGTTACGTCGGAACCGGTTATGGTAACGTCATGCGTGTTCACAAAAAAAGCCATACACGAAGAGAAGGAATCTGAAATAACGGCGGCTCTGCAACGGTCCTTAACCGGCCGGAATGACAAGGCACGGGCTTTGGTCGAAGAAGTGCGCCAATGGCAGAAAATGGGCTATATAGATTCCAACTATAATGCCCGCGTGATGTACGACGAGCTGAACAAGATCATCATACTTCCGTTCCAATATGACGGATTCCGGAAATACTATAACGAGTAGCACCGCAGTAGCATTGCGGTAGCAATCGAGTAGCATCCGTAGCAAACGAGTAGCAAATTTTCGCTGCTCGTTTTTTTTGTTGTACTTTTGCACCGGATTTCCAAAACAACGACAAGCGCTTGTCATAATTTTTAACGAGCTGACAGCTGATCGCTGAAGGCTGAAAACTATTTAATTATTATGGCAAAAAAAGAAGTAAAAGCCATCACACTGGCTAAGAATGAAGCAAAGAAGAGTATCAAACCGTTCTGCGAGGAGTCGGTAAAGTTAGCGAACCAGAAGGCGAAAGTGGAAGAACTGCGTCCTTTGGCGGTCGAGGAACTGCAGGCGAAGTTGAATGCCGATCCGGACACCAGGGATTTCACAGGTACGGTGGTCTGTATGTACGATGATAAGATCTATAAGATCCGCGTGCAGAGACCGGACAAGACCAACTGGCGATCCAAACGTCTGAATGATGCTAACTTGCGTGAATACAAGAAGATCATGAAGGAGATTGATGCGAAAAAAGAGAAAGCCGAGGAGTTGGTTGCTCAACTGGCCATTGACCATCCGAAGTGTGTTAACCTGGGTTTCACCATCGCTTTTCTGAACAAGTAACATGGACGAGGCATATAAGCTCATTGATGACTTCAATGCCCTTACGGAGGACGCCCAAACAATGGTTGCTGATTATGTCATCGACCGGGCGTCCTCCAGTGCCCTCCGAGACGAGTTGCGCAAAAGGGAGGGTTAAAAAGAAAGGGGATAAAAGAAAAGAAGCAAAAGAAAAATAACAAAGAAAAAGTCCAGTCCTGTCCATGCTATTCAGTTATGAGTAGACAGGACGGGACAGGACAAAATTAAAATTATGGAAGATTTAGATATTCAGCGTGCGCAGTTTAATGACCTCTGGTCTGCGATGAAGGTGGACGAGACCCTATGGCCGCGACGATATGCCGCCACGTTCAGTCTTTGGAGAACACGATCAAGAGCAGCACAAGTGGCGATGCTCGAAAAAGCCACCGGTGGAATAGGTCGCAAAAATCCTTACTTCTACGTGCAGGACTTTCCCGAACCGCAACCCGAGTGGAAAACAGGCGGCGAGACGGGCGAAGATCTCGTCCAAGTCCGTTACAATGGACTCTTCAAAATCTGCACGCGAGAAACAATGAATTTATTTAACCTGGAATTTGTAAAAAACTGGAATTAATATGGCATTACATTATAAACTTAATCCGCTGTTTGACTCTATTTCCGGAGTTATCAGCCGCAAACGGTTTTCCGACGGACACGTCGAGACCATTGTCGCAACAAAAAAAGGTACGATCTATAAACGTACGTGGTACCCGAAAAAATAAATAGGACGATAGTCGAACGCGACCACCACGGGACCCGGAGCGTCTTCCCGTTGAAGCGGGAAGAGCGGCCTCCGCCTAGAAAGGTCCATTCTTACAACAAGACCATCACGGGACCATCTTCCAATAGTAACACAATAAACATTAAATCAATTATGGAAACAACAAATATCATCCCCACCCAAGAGATCCACGAACGACTCAATCATCGCTGTGGACAGAACATCCCGCTCAAGCACCTTGCGATACTAATGGAATGCTTCGGACAACCCATTACAGAAGCCAACATCGATGCCTTCCTCAAGTACGCTTGGGAATGAGTTGGAGGACTTTTTGGAGAAAAATTTGCAAAACCCTCAAAATTGTGGGCATATTTGCACCAGATTTTAAAATTCGCACGACTTATGAAGATAGAACTCCAACTCATCGCAGCATTTATACTCTCCATCGGAGGTCTAGTTCTGCTCTTTTGCGGAATCTTTATAGACCCACAAGGCGAGATCCACTCCTCTCTCCTTGTAGCCTTCGGAGAAACAGCCACCTTCGCTGGTGCACTCTTCGGTATTGATTACGTTTATAAAAAACGCTCGTGACCTATGTATTATAAACTCATCCGCGATATGCATGACGGAAAATCCGTTCATGGTAAATTGTATCGCACCTCGCACTACATCAACAAGCGTACCGGCCTCCTCGTGGAGCGTCTGCATTACATCTGCGACACCCTCGAAAACGCAGATTACCTCGTTCCTGCACTCATCTACCGCGTCACCGTCACGCAATCCCCCAAGTTCCGCCGATTGCTACCTCTTCTCAACCAAGTGCCCGGTCGCACTGGGATCAGAGTCCATCGCGGTACACTTCCGGAGCACAGCAAAGGCTGCATACTCGTATCTCCCCATTGCGAGCAAACTCTTACAGCGCGTTGGCTCTCCGAGCAAACCGCAAAAGAGGAAACCCGCCTCGAAATTTGCGCGAGCAAAAATCGTGCCCCTCGGGGCTAAGAAATATGTGCCGCCAAATAAAAAACATCTTGCATTTTTATTTTATTTTTAAAACAACTACATTATGAAAAACGAATCTGAAGAACAATCCTGGACTAAAGTCCTCTTTGAGATCATCCTCAAGATCCTTACCCTTGGTTTCTACCACATCGAGAAACATCGGCAAAAATAATTTTTAATTCTTAATTTTTAATTTTTAATTTGCCCATGGCACGAGTAGAGTTTGACCCGGGTATAGAATCGGTGCGAGGCATTCTGATGGGAACAGACCCTTTCTATATCCGCCGCTATCCAAGCAAAAATG
>CAMUYI010000019.1 GCA_947164985.1 uncultured Bacteroidales bacterium
ATCGAAACACACTTGTTTCTCAAAAGCGAGTGCAAAGGTACTGCTTTTTTTTGAATTGACCAAATATTTTTGCAAAAAAATTACATAAAAAATGCATTTTCTTTGTAACTCGTTGATTTTCAATAGGCATATTTTTGACGATTTTTGAGGGTTTTCGGTCAAAATATGCTATATAGCAGAAAAACGGGGATTTCTCGAGGTCTACGTGTACGCGTATTTATATATAATAAGGAACGCGCACGCGCGCGTCCCCTATTCGTTTTGCCTGATTTTTTTAGAAAATCGATTCCAAACCGAGCAGAATCTCATCCGTTTCCTCTTGATTTGCCTCTTCTTTGGCTTTTTCATCCTCCGGACCGGAGAGGCCTTCCATGAATCCGTCTACCGCACCTCCGAACTGATTGATCAGGCCATTGAGGAGTCCACCGGCATTGCCGAAGGCTTTTTTGGCACACGCGGCATAGAAACGACCTTTGAGTCGACCGATCTCTTGCAATTCTTCATCGGTATACTCGCATTGGTTCATCTTCGTGCAGATCTCATCGTACTCCTGACGCACCTCTGCCCAGTCCTGTTGAGTAAAGGAATCACCGTGTTTCTCTACCTTCTCGATGAGGGATTCGAGGGAGTGCATCTGATGTTTGGCTTGCATTTTCGCACACGAAGCCAGGGAGAGTGCCAGTACGGCCACTAACAAGAAAGAAAGTAATTTTGTCTTAGCCGCAAGGGCACGATTAATTTCAAAGAAATTTTTCATAAGAATAGTTGTTTATAGGTTAATAAATCATTGCGTTTTGATCGGGGAGTTGGTCCGCCCGGAGGTATTCCATCCATTGGTCTTTGAGCGAAGCCAGGTCCATGCCGGTCGTTTGGCAGAGGGCGCTATCCACAGGAATAGCATAGGTAGTCTCGATCAGACGGGTGAGGGCCATGCGGCCGAAAGCCTGTTCATAGAACTGGATGAAGGAGGTACCGCCAACCTGATTCAGTTTGTTTTTCGCCGGGAACTCGGCATCCAGCGCACACTCCTGCTCGATGCGCTGAACCAGTTCGGGCGTGAAAGACGGCAAACGTTTGCCATCCAGCGAGAAATGGACGGCGATGCCTTGTACGAACCAGAAAGGGCGTTGCGTAGGTTGGTTATAATCGAGATTGGCCATATAGGTATAATACGCCAGTTCGCGGCGCAAGATACGGATATACTCGGGGTCGCTGCCCGCGTTCTTGTTTTGGAAGGCGTCCGGATGAAGGATGATACCCTTGCATTGACAGCCCAGCGGACCGATAGAGATGATCGATCGTCCAAGTTGCGAACCGCCGGCCGGCATATCGTCACATAGCTTCTTGAGCAAGAGGTCATATTCCTCCGGAGCACTCGGCAGATAAACTGCTATCTTACGTCCATTGAGGCTGTCCGGGCCTTTGTAAGCACTGAGATAATCAGGTATCTCGAGGAGGATATTATCCACACATTCCAAGACTCTTCTGGCGCGGATCTGATCCTGTGCATCGCGCGTCTTGCGGTAATAAACGACCGTGGTAGCATCCTCTTCCTTGCCCCATTTGCCCATCTTGCGACTCTGGCCGATATCCTCCTTATTGCTCCAGTTGAACGGTCCGACCGGCGCCGCTTTGATAATACTCTCCGGATCGCCCTGCGTGAAGAGGTTCAACCACTGGATGGTCTGCGGCGAGAGTTGGCGATAGGCCAAGGAGGGACGATGGGTAGCGATATCGTACAGTTTGGCAACGACCAACGCAAGGACCGCCATCACAATCACCATCGTGGCGATTTTCGATATGACTTTGTTATTCTTCATAGTGCTAATTCCAGAATGGTTTCAAAATCGTGCATGGACTCCCCTTCTTTGATCTGTCCTACGTGGTATCCGTCACCGGTGGTCTCACAGTAGAGATAGAGGGTTCCGTTATGATTGAGGGTGACGGCATCGATATTCGGCGCATGGATCTGCGCGAGCCAGTCCGTATCTTTGCATTCAACGCCGATAGCCGCATGTTTCAGTTTCTCGGAGATCATGAAGATGACCTTGTATCCGAGGTTGAGGAAGAGCGCAGCGGTAAGGCTGGACTTGCAGTCGCAGTCACCTTCCCGATCGTAGAGCACCTCCTCCGGGAAACGCATATATTCCTTGGCGAACTCGATCGGCAGACTCTGCTCATCGACCATGTACTTGATGTTGGGTTCCTGCACAAAATCAAGGGCAAACTGCAGCACATCCAGTTCCGGATAACCGGCGGCCTTCACCGACTGACGAACATAATCGGCCACTTGGCGCACTCCTGCCACCTTATCGGGGTTATCCTTGAGGTATTGGAACATAGCCTGCACGTTCTGCGTGTAAGAGTTGCCGTCCTGTCCGTAGGTATGGAAGGGGTTACGGCTTCGCAGTTCATCGATCATCGCCGAAGACATCTCGATGGGCAGGTTGCCCTGCAGTTGGTTGCCGAAATGCGAATCGAGTCGCCACTCAAAAATACGGCTCTCGATGACATCTTCCGAACTGCGACCATCGTTATCGAACTCATCCTCTTCTTCGCGGAGCGGCAGGTAGATCTTCTCATCGAACTCATCGATCGCCATACCGCTGACACTGGCACCGAGGGCGAAGTTATCGCCGGTCGTCTCACAGAAGATATAATAGTGATCTTCGTACTTGATCGTAACCTCTTTGATCTTATCGGGATTGCCGTACCAACCGTCCTTGAGGTCACTCAGGCGCACCTCAACGGCCACTGCAGCATGCTTATGCTTGCGGGAGATGAGGTAGAGCACGTTATGACCCATCAAATGGAAGAGCATCGCCGCCAACAGGGCTTTGCTGTTACTGTCACCGCACTTGTCGTACAAGGTCTCATCCGGATAGCGGATATAATCATCGTAGGAATTGATGAGCTTGTCTTCCGAAGCCTGGACGAGTGTGATATTGGGTTCCTGCACAAAATCAAGCGTGAACTGCAGCTTGTCGATCGGCGAGAAGTCCTTTTTCTCGGCAATCTTATTGATGGTATATGCCACGTAGTTCGTCCGCGCCAGGAAGGTCTTGCGGTATTTCTTGAGGAAACGGAACATATAGAGGATGTTCTCCTTATCCGAATGGTCCTTGCGCTGGTCGAAGAAGGGGTTGAGGTGGCGTACATCCCGTATCTCAGCCGCCTTGAAATAGAGCGTGAGCGAACCCTCTACCGTACGATTAGGATCATAGGTCTCGTCCAGTTTCCATTCATAGGAACGGGAGATATCTCCTTGCGGATTCTTCGGTTCGGCCTGCTCTTCCTCGTCTTCGTCTGTTGCTTCTTCCAGGAACGATGACTGCACTTTCCATCGTCTGTTGGCGCCGGGCAGGGTCATGTTGATGGTCAAACCGGTGGAGATAACGATCAGCAAGGGCAGGAAATCGTAGTCGTAATAGAAAAGGGTGAAGACCGTAGCGATCGAGCAGAGCGCCAAGATGGCTATATTCATCCATTTGAGACCGAGGTTTTTGTTGAACAGATCCAAGATCGGTTGGAAGGAGTTCGCATTCTCGATGGCATCGATCTTGATATAGCGAACGATCGCCCAGAGGACGTAGTAATAACCGACAAACACCATCGCCGACTGCCAGTCTTTTCCTAAGAGCGGCATCTGGAAGATACCGGAGTTAACCAGATAGACGAGCAGGAACAGGACGGTATAGATGAAGGCGGAGAGGAGGGCGGTATCTTTCCAACCGTAAGGCTGTTCGGACGCGTACTCGGTCTCTTTCTGCCGCGGGGCAAAGCGCTGCAAGAGCGCATAAGCGCAGGCACGTGCCTCAGCAGGCAGCGGATCGCGCTTCGAGTTATGGAAGCCCCAGAACGAACAGATAGCCAGCGGTTTCTTCGGCGCAGGTTTCTCCAAAGGCTTCACGGGTTTGGGCTCCTCTTTGACAGGCTCTTCCTCTTTGACAGGCTCTTCTTCCTGAACAGGTTCTTCCTCTTTCACCGGTTCCGGTTCGGGTTCTTGAACAGGAGTCGGTTCTTCTTGTACCGGTTCGGGTTCCTCTAAGATGGGCACTTCCTCCAATTCCGGCACGATGGACTGCTCGGCTTCCTCTACTGCATCGGGCACGATATCTTTCTTCTTCGGACTGTTAACGCACAGATGCTCAACGGCTTGCGCCGGTTTCGGCGCTTCTTGTTGACCGGACTGGCTATCCTCGGCTGTTTTCGCCGGCATCCCGGCATAGGCATGCAAGACGCACTGCAACCACAGCGTTTTCCAGGAGCGTTCACCGTAGATAGTAGGCTCGTTGGGTTTGGACGGGCGGGCCAGATAACCGATCACTTCCTTCTCTTTCTTACCTTTGATCTGCTTGTAGATATAACCGTACTGATCAACGGTCGTATCCTGATCAAAGCAGACGTAACCGGTTCGGCGGTAATGCGGCTTCTCGGAATCATCGTTCATATCCGTCATGAGCACGTCCACATAGCCCCTATTGACGGTCGATTTCTCATCCACCTTCACGATAGCGATAGCAGGTTTGCCGAAGGCACCGGAGCGATGCACTTCAGCCGCTTCTCCATCCGCCCCTTTCTCCAGATAACCGAGACGGACAAGCGGTTGAGTCTCTTTCTGCCGGGCATCTATCCACACTTTCACTTTCGACAGTTTCTTGAGCAGCACTCCTGCGAGTACCACCCCTAAACCGCCAAGGATAATCAAAAGAATCTCAATGTTTATCATAGGTGCATTAATCTTCCTGGTTCATTATTTCACGAATCGCCTGCCGATCGCGATAGGCCTCTGCAAAATGGCTCGGGTCAAAGAGTTTCAACCATTCGCTGGAGGTATCGTCGGGACAAATAGCCCATAAGATCAGGGCCGACATATCGGGTTTGTACGGCGCCGGTTTGAACGTCTCTTCGATCGTCACTTCGGGTTCGCTTTGCACGATCGCACGACTCCTTCTGCCGCGTTTCTGCTGTTCGCTCTGCGCTTTCTGTTCGTCCGCGAACACACGTACGTTACGGATCGACTGATCAAAGTCCTCGGTCGGTAAGATACGATTGAAGGAGAAAGACTCGTAACTGCGCCAGCGGGTGATAAACAGGTAGCGCTTGTACAACTCATTGTACTCGGCATTCTGCAGGTTCGGCGACAAAGGCAGCGTCTGCAGCAGGATGGAGATATCTTTATTCACCTTCACATCCGTACATTCCAGATTCGATTCGCAGATCACCTCACCGTTCGCCGCCGCATAGTTGATCATCGTATCGAGCAGATGGATATTACCGGTCTTGCGTTCATACTGCAGCAGTTTCTCACCCACGGTCGGGTTCTCACGCGGCAACATCTCGCCTCGGATGGCCTTGAGTAACTGCATGTGGAATTCCTCCTTATGCCGCTGCCATTGCTGCTGCATCTCTTCGATCTGCTGCTCTTGGGTGAAGATCTCGGTCTCCTGCGTGATCGGGTTGAGCCGCTTGGTCTGGCGTTCGGTGACACGCACATCCTGGAAGAGCAAGGCTATCTCGTCGTTGAAATGGTTGATAAGCATGAAATAATGCTTGGTCTGCAGCTCGGCCATCAATTCCGGACGGTAGTTGACGCGTATCCGGCATCCCTCCACTTCCGAAGCCGGCATGATCACCTGACCATCGAACGTACCTTCGCGCAAGGGTTGGTTGAACTGCGTCTCGGGAAGCAGCGTCTTCACGGTCAGATCCGGCACGACGAACGCCACCTCTTTGCGGATCGCCGTACAGCGCTTGAGGTAAGCATCGCAGAGCGCCAGCATCTTATTATAGAAATCGCCTGCCTCGAACTCGATACGGTTCGCCACACGCGCATAGGCGTCATGCATGTAATAGGTCTTCAACTCGCGGATACATGCGTTGCGTTTGCGCAGGTAGAAGGCGAGGATCACCAACTGGATCAGTACCGGCAAGAGGAAGAGGGCGATCGCCCAACCGAACGTGTTGCCTTTCACATTGCCCAGATCGATGAACATAGGCGAAATGAGCGAGAGGATCGGCAGGATAGCCATCACACTCACCAATCCCAACAGGAAGAGACGGCTTACCGTAGCCAGCGTCGTCTGCTCACGGGACATGATCTCGATCAGACGATCCATGGCTTTCTTCTTCAGCGCCTCCTGCTCTGTGCCGCCATTGCCGGTTGCGATATCGGTGCGGTACGCCTCGTGGTAGTTCTCAAAATAATCCAACTGGTTCTTCGGAATGATTCGATCTTCCGAATCCAGCAGTGCATCCCAGTAATAATGCTCTAACTCTTCGCGTATCCGCTCTTTCTCCAGCGACAGGCGTTCCTCGAGTTTCATGAACTCCCGTTCCAACGCTGCCAGCACACCTTCTTCGGGCAACACCTTAGATAATACGCGCGCGATAGCCGGCAGTACCGCCCCTTCGCAGTTCTCGTACATCCGCGTCGAACGCTTGGACATCTTATCCAGCAGGTCGGACGTGGCGCGTTCGATATTATCGGATATCTTACGCAGTAACTTAGCCGGATAGAGGCGCAAGTAATAGAAATAATACAGGCGTTTCAGGTTTTTCTGCATATAATGCAGAATAGGATGCGGGTTAGGTTCGTCCATCTCGGCATCGTGCAGATCCACACTCATGCCCTTGTTGATATCATGGATGAATTTCTCGGCCGCGAACTCCGTCGGTTTGAGCAGGTATATCTCCTCGCGGTCTGAAGCTTCTTCTTCACTGTCTTTCTTGATATTCGCCATCAGTTGGGCAGCCAACCGGCTGGCGTCATTCGCATCTTCAGCCTGCATGTCGAAATAGATCGAGGTCGCTCCCATGGAGAAATAGAAGAGGTCCTCGGATACCGTTCCACTGATGAGCGGATGGGTATAATCGCAGGCGTAGAAAAGATGAACGAGGCATTGGAAGAGGTACTCTGCCTGATCTTTCTCGTTCATCAAGGCGTAAGTGCACTCGGTACGGTTCTGGACGTTCTGGTAAAGCATCACATGATCGTATCCGCGTACGTCACGCAGTTTATGCTGCACTTCGACTTCGGTCAAGAGATGCAGCACTTTCGTGCGGTCCTCCACAGGACGGGAGTTGATATCGCACGGCACATAGAGCGCACCGTAGATGCACATACCCTGATGGATATGGGCCTGCAGAATACGCTCTTTCTCTTTCTGCAGCATGGCTGCAATAGAGGGGAAGATCGTTTGGGTGAACGCCTCGGTAGCATCGCCGAGCACAATCACATTGACTGTCTGATAAGGTTTGGCGTTCGACAGACGCAGTTGGTGGATAAACCGCACACCGGCCTCCACAATCTGGGATTGTAGCGCATAAAGCCGCTCCGCCACATTATCCTTATCATCCAAGGTCTCACTCGTGATCTCACCCAGTCCGCGGAACACGTCATTAAAGGCGCTATAATACCAATAGTCACCCTTAATGACGGCATCTCTCTCCGCGGCACGGCGTTCCAGCTGATCCAGCAATTCCTGCTGCGACAAGGAATTAGACAGATCTTCCGAGACACCTGCACTCTCCAACAAGGACGCGGCCTGAACGGCAGCCTCCAAGACGCCATCCGGCTCACTGTGATCAGCCGCCGGATTCGCCTTCTTAGCCTTATCGGACAAGATAGCAAAGGTATTCGAAATATGTACATGCTCCACCTGCCGGAGCAGAGCCACTAAGGGCTCTCTCCGATCGCGGTTGGTGGAAATATCTATTATCCAAAGAGGAAGCATAGAATAGCTGAATTAGGGATCGTTTTTACTTAATAAAATTCTGTACGTAGTTGAACTCCTCACGGATGATGGAGAACAAAGCCTCGTAGAGACGGCGCTCTGCCGGCTTCTTGGCGTGCGCTTTCTTCGCAGACAACTCCTTGAGCAACTCGCGTTGTTTCTCCGGATAGAGGTGCTTGAAGATCTGCTCACCCGTCTCGTCCTTACCTTCCACGGTATGTTTCTGGCGGAGCAATGCCTGGAGAATCGACTCGCAGGTCTCGCCGAAACGGTAGTTCTGATAAGCATCGCGGTACTTAGCGAACTGCTCAACAAAGTCTTCGCCTTCTACCTCGTAGTACAACTGACGGCCGTTCTCCTCCAGACGCAATACCAGTTTGCCGGTCTGCGAATGGATACCGAACGCCTCCGGTTTAGCGATCTTGAACGAGGTCTCGCACTCCGGATCCACTACATACATCGTATCGGTATAAGCCTGTGCGTCGTACTCGTCTACGTAGAAGAAGTCATGCATCTCCTTGCGGAACTTATCCAGCAGCAACATCTTCGCAAACGTACGATGATGCGGCAGTTTCTCCTCCGGCATGTTGTCCAGCGTCAGGTTTGCGCCATACTGAGCGAAGTCGTGATGGAAATGATATTTCTCGCGGAAGGAAGCACGGTCGTAAACCGACTTGATCGAGTCGTAGATACGGTAGTCTTCCAGCGACAGACCGAACTTCGATTTGAGAACCAGCGCCACATCGTCGCTGTCGGCTTTCTCATAACGATGTTTCGGATTGCCTTTCTGCATACCCAGCATCTCGACAGCCAGATCCTCACTGCCGGCAACGAAGACGAGGTGCTCCTCTTTCTTCACTACATCAATACGGTTTGCATTGTACGAGAAGAAGAGCGACGGACTCAGGCTGCGACGAACGGCATCCTTGTCGTCATTGGTCAACTCAGCGAAGAACTCGGAGATCTTCTTGTTCTCCCAGCGCTCCTGAACGGTCTTGTTCTCACGAAGCATCTTGTCGAAGACGGTCTCGATCAGGCTCAGGAACTCATCGATGATCTTCTCATTCGATACGTTAGCGTCTGCCAGGATCGGGTTGCAGAAGAAGCGTACATCTTCCGTAACGACCTCTTTCTTGGTCTTCTCGTCCACTACCTTGCGAACGACTTTGTACTGACCCTTGTTGATCGCCTGCATAACGGCCTCGTTGACCGCATGGTAGATATTGGTCTCGATCATCTTCTGGATGTCTGCACGCTCCGGCGTCTCAGCCTTGTCATGCTGTGCCTTGACGAACTCGGTGTAGAGTTTGCTGAAGATATTATCCTGGATCCAACCGTTACCGTCACATATCTTAGCCAACTGCGGCAGATAAACGGTCGTCACATCCATCTGGGCTGCACCCATAGCGGCTGCCAACTTGTCGTACTCCTTAGCGGCTGCACGTGCCATCTCGGCTGCTTTGTCCTTGAAGAGGGCAATCTGCTTTCTCAGACGCGACAACTCATCGTTCTTCTCGTCCTGGCAGAAGTCCTTCAACAGGTCACGTTTCCAACGTAACATCGCCATGTCGATCGATGCATCGGCATACTCGTTCAACTTAGCGATATATTTCTGGATATCTTCCTTGTTGTTCTTCCGTACTTTCTCTACGAGGTCCACTTTCTTCGCAGCCTCGAACAACTCTTGCAAGTCATTGTCGAAGGTCTCGTCGATAGCGCGCTGCTCTACGCAGTCTTTCTCTTCCTCGACGAACTTCTCCGCCATCTTCTTGCGGATCATATCTACCAGGTCATGCGCATAAGTCAGACCATGCTCGCGGATCCAACTCTCTGCCTGCTCCCATGCACCCTCGACGATCACACGCTTGTAACTCTCGCGGTTCTCCAGCGTCTTGATCTCTTTCTCAACGGAATTGACGGCTGCTTTAACCATCTCCTTGATGTTATCCAGATCGAGTTCGGCATCCAGTTCCTCGTTCGAAGACATAGCCGGATCTTCCAGCAACTCACGCAAGGAGTTGATAGCCGGCGCATTAGCAATCTTAAAGGCGATCGTGTCACGCGTACCCGCGTTCATCTCACGGAACAACTGCGTCGTCAGATCGTCGATCTTACTCTCCTCTACCTTGCTCTCTTTGCCTTCTGCGCAGAGCAACCAGCTACGGAGAATATCACGACGCAGACGGAAACGCATGTACTTATTGAAGAACTCGTTCGGCTTCTGTAGCGATACATAGCCCATCGGAACGAGGAAGTCCTTATGGTTCTTCTCCATGATATCGTTCATGTAGTTGTCGATATCGGAGCGGAAGGTAGCGCCTGCCTGACCGTTGTGCAGATGATAGAGCATCTCAGCCGTGTTGCGGATCATCGTGTGCGGGCTACCGAGGCTCGTACCCTTATCCGTCTGGATATCTACCGGAATCATGTAATAGAACGGGCAGTAACGCTTATTCATATCCACGAGGTTATAATCGCTGTTGAACGCCAGACGGTGCATTACCGTGTATTGGTTCGGATTATAACTCATTACCTTGAACGCCTCCAACTCGGAGAACACACCGAATGCGTTGAGCGAATATTTCTCCTCGGTGGCATTGGCATCGATGAAGAACTTCGGCATGTACATCGTGTAAACGAGTTGCGGATCGCCGTTTCCTACTACCTGATGGTGAATCTGGTTTATATGGTACAGCACATCATTGAAGATACCTGAACCCGTACCTCCGAGCGAACTGCTGACGAGCCAGTAGTAGATGATACAGTCTTCACCGCCTACCGTCTTCACATCATTGAGGGACGAGATAGCCGCCTGCAATTTGGTCTGGAAGTCCGCTAACGCGTGTGCGAACGCGATACGCGATTTAATACGGAATGCGCCCGCGCCGAAAGAAAGCGGCTGATCAGGGATCTTAGATGCCAACTCATCGGAGCAAGCCTCCAGAATACGCTTGTTGATCAGGTTGTTCGGATCCTGCTTTGCTTCATAATAGATAGCATGCGGATTCGCACGACCCAAGTTGATCAAGTCCGTTTGCGGCGAGATAAAGGGAACCTTACCTTGCTCAAACGTAGCTCGGTTGCGCTTGTTGGCCTCGTCGATATCACGCTGATCCGTGTCGAGGAACAAGAAGCGGTACGTGTCGTTCATTGCCTGAAGACGACTCTTGGACTGGGTAGCCACAGGGAAGCGTTTCTCATAAACCTTCTCCTTGATCATGGCGATGGTCTTACATCCCTGACCACCAATTCCAATGAAAATGTGCTTTTCGTTTGCCATAACTTGTACGTTTAAATGGTGAATATTGTGTTGTTGTTATGATAGCAGTTTAATACGGATCGTATGCGGCGTGTCACTGCGGTTCTTTCCGCATTTGACCGTCATACCTCCTATGATATCGCCGCTCTGCGCACGGCTCGCCAGACAGTAACCCTGCGTCGAACGCCATACGAACTTCGGTTTCTGGAATATCAGGAACGGATTGCCGTTCTTCTTACGCACCTCAAATTGCCATTCCGCTCCTTCTACGCGCGTCGCGTTTGTGCCGCCCTTACCGAACAGGATCGTACTGTTCTTATCCTTCACCGTGCGGATATCGCCTACCTGTACATCGTTCTCAAAAACAGTCATCTTCGCTTTGAACTGCAATTGATTATTGCGGCTGATCGCTTTGAAGATACCGATGATATAGAGGATAAACAGAACAATCAACGTCACCGTGAACCAGAACGGCAGGAAGAACGTAAAGATCGAACGTTCCATATAAACCGATGAGTTGGCTAATGCGCCCGGACGACCTTCCAGCAACTTGTCAATCTCGTTCTGATAGTCCACCGGCAGTTTCACATCGAAATGCAATGTATCCGCCATCGCATGGAAACCGAAATCCTTATGCTTGATCTGACCCAACGCGATATCGGCATACATCTCACCCGCCTCGCTATAGTTGATATAATCCGGATTGGCTTTGAAGCGGAAGTTAGAATTCAGGATATAAGTCGAATCCAATGTGATCTTCGGATAGAGCTTCGTCGCTTTCCATTCGATATGCGCTTTCACCTTTCCGTCGATATTCGTCTCGGTCTTCACCACAATCGGGTTCGCTTTGTTCTCACGGATGATGATCGATTGCAACTTCATGAACATGATCCGGTCTTTCTGCTGGTCAAACCATTGACGGATCAGCGCCTCCGAGTTCTCCGGCACACGCTGCTGCTCTACCTTCACGCCCCAATCGTCATACAACTCCTTCAATTGCGGGAATACATATCCTGCCGGTTTACCGCTCTGCGGCAACTCCAGCGTGAAGATCATACTCTCTGCATTCGAACAATAAGCCGACTTCATCAGGGTATGCATGTCGCCCATCTCCGAGCCGTTGAATTGACGGTCAATATTATTCTCCGGGCAATGCAATAAATCACTGATGAATACGATAATATTTACATCATATTGCTGATTCATCTGAACCGACTTTGCAACCGCCTGCTGTGCTTTGTAAAGATCCGTATCGAAATACTGACGATCGCGTCTGTCTGCACCTTGGGGATAGAGCGTCGATAGCATCTGAACCATACTGTTCTTCGTCTGTGCATCGATCGTCACGTCATAACCCATCTTATTCGAGATAGCGTCATGTGCAAACGGAATGATCGTCACACGGTCTCCCATCGGCAATGCTTTCACAAAGGCTTCCAAGGCAGGACGAACAGTCTGCTCAAACCGGCACATCGAAAGAGACACATCCACCGCGAAGATGTAATGCGCATGGCAGTTCTTCAATTCCTCACGATAGAGTTGCGTCAACTGAGGACATTGCTGGTTCAAATACGCCAACGAACTTTCCTGAGCAACCATGCCGGAAGCAAACAATAAGGAAATAAAAATAGAGAGAAGTTTGTTTTTCATATACTGGTATAATGTTTAAAACCGCTGCAAAGGTACTGTTTTTCGCGCACATACGCAAATAAGGCGCGTATAAAAAAATTTAGTTATAGATTGAGATATAGACTCACTTATATTTCACAATCTAAGAAGATGTCCGCAATTTCCTGGTAATGTAGCACTAAATTGGCGGATTGCCTGTTATGCACTTTATCCGTCCATCCTTTATCGTGTTTCCCACCTAAAATAACCAGTGCCGGAGACTGCTTGATGGCAGATGCAGTAGTCACTTCTGCCTCACATATCTGGTTAATGATCTTCGCCCCTGCGAGATACGAAACGGCATTCACAAGTTTCTTTTCAGCCAATATCTTAAACACAGCACCCCAATCGGATTTAGACCGACAGATACCGGATTCATAGACAGCTTTAATACCTGCTTCCTCATTCGATTTATACAACCGGTTCTTGCGTTTCGCCAATTTCTGCACTGTTTCTATCGTCGACTTAATCCACTCCGAATGCTGATAGCCGACCACCACAAGAGGCAATATCTGCTCCAAGATCGACCGTTGCCATACGGATTGCTTATCGGCATGCAAGCGTAATTCTTCTTCCAATATAGCGGCTTGACGTGACTCCTGGATAGCCGCCAACCGATTCTTCACCCGATCTTCATTGCGACGGATATTCGGATCATGTTTATTCAGGTTCTTGCATATCAGATCCGCTATATGCGCACTCACCAGCGCGCCGCACAGACGCGACACCCCGTAACGCGCATAGGTCTCTTTACCCTGCTCCAACCCGAGTTCATCTGCTATATATCGCGCATAGGCCTCCGCCTCCTCCGCCAGCAGGCTGTTACGCGTCGTATTCGGCGCGTCCTTTTTACGCTCCGCACTGTTAAAGAGGAATACCGACGGTTTCTCCGTCTGCCATCCCAAAACCAAAATAGCGCCCCTTGTACCATCTGCAAACTGACGGTACGGCACTAATCGAATACAAGAAATCTGTGTGTTATCCATAGGCTTTCACTTATAATCTGAGTTATAGCTTCAAATCACGCTGCAAAGATACAACAAATATTTGGAATATGCAAGCCCCATCGTATTTTTTTCTGATTTTTTCACAAATATTATTTGCATATCTCGCAAATTTGTTGTACCTTTGCAGTGGATTTATTTTTATTGTTGTTATGAAACGATTTCTTTTTATACTTGTGCTATTGTGCGGCACGATAATGAGTACCTTTTCCGAGGAATATTATCGAATTGATACGCGAAAGGCACATGCCTACTCCAGACCATCCGCTTTTTTACCTGAGCGTACATACACATACAAATACAATGATGTCGTGATCATTGATGCATTTCAGCAAGATGGAATCTACGTTTTTGTACGGGTAGCCAATTCCAATCCTGAACGTTGGCTTTATTATGACGACGTCGTTCCAATGACTCCGGAAGAGATCAAGACATATAAAAGGGAAGGTACACTGAGTGCCGGGTATCCATGGGCCCATTTCAATCCTCAGTTGGCGAGAATGCCTTATTACACTGTTTTATATTGGATAACTTTGATAATGGCAATCTGTTCGATCGTCTTATTTGTATTGTTGTATAAAGAGGCAAAATCACGAGATGGGATATTCCGTCATTACTTGTATGGGATATGTGCTTTGGCACTGCTGTTTTGGGTGTTTCACTTTGGCACCTGGCAGTGCTTGCAGATAGGGGTACTGTGCGCAGCGTTATTATATCCGCTTTCTTTCACGAGATTACTTGACGAGCCAATTATGTATAAGATACTTGTAAGTGTAGTTACGATAGCTTGTCTTGTTTTGTCATGGATGTTTTTACGTCAATGGGAAAGAACCGCTATGACGGTAGGCTTTTTCTCTTGGCTGGCTGTAGTTATTTTGACATTCGTCAATATCGCAATTACTTATATAGGTTTATTCCCCTTAGAGACGGATGATTAGAGCAATACCTCTTTTCTTTTAGAATCTTACTACTTTTCGATGTACCAAATAGTCGATATAAGACTGTATTTGGTAATTATTGTTGCAATGGGGACAATGATAGGTTGTCGTATGGTATTCCCTTCGATATGTAGATGTAGTGCGGGTCTTTTCGCGTCTATAGTAATCGATGATCCGAATCGTATTACCGGCACCTTCCTCCACATCTCTATGATCCCAATATTCTTTTGTTTTTGTCCACGCCACATCGTAATAGGATGAACCATCATACCTTGTATCCACTTTTCGAGGTGCACAAAAATAATTACAAATAGGACATCTATTCATAATATATGCGATACCAAAAGCTCCGCTTATCACTAGATTTACTCCTACCATAGCAGCCACCTCAAACCCATTGAGATAACCTACATATTCTGTGATAAGATCACATTTACGCAAGAAATACCATGTGGATATACCGCATAATAACAGCGCTCCAAATTCTAACAAGCCACTAATATACCCGTTTTTTTCAACAAACTTAGCGTAGGCTAAGGGGTAGCACAACCCTGCCCACATAAATCCAACCCACAACCACTGCCATTTGCCAGAGAAGAAGATCCAAAACAATAACATAATGCAGCAAACCCCATAAGCAGCATGGGTAGATATTTTTTTTCGATCTTTTGCCTCGTTATATAAAAGAATAAAGAATGCAAACGCATAGATGACTATCAGTACTTTTAACAGAATAAAGATACTAAAAGAGTCGTGCGTTACTCGCTCTCTCTTTAATTTTGACTTTGGCTCTGGCTCTGGTTGATTCGCTACTTTTGTTTTACTTATGAAATATTGGTTTATTTCCTCTTGAGACATTTTCTTAAGGTTTGAAACTGCTACCCATTGAGCCGGATAACTGCCTGCTACTTTTCCCCACCTATAGTTGCCTTGGTTAAAATATTCGCTTATTGATAGCACTTCTCCCTGCTTGTACGTACATATAACATCCGAGGATGTACTGGCCCATGATCTTGCATTGACCGTTCCTGATTTTACACGGTAAAAGTCATTAGAAAATGCGAATAGCGCAGAGCATAAGAAAAGATAAACCAATACGAATCGTTTCATGATAATAAAATCAAATTTATTTGCAAAAGTACTGCTTTTTTTTGACATACGCAAATATGTACGCGTTTTTTCTCCTTTTTCTCTTGCGTATGTCGCAAATTTGTTGTACCTTTGCAACCGAATTAAATTTTTTACGTTATGAAAGAAACAGCTATAAAATTAGCACTACTAATAGTTGCTGTGATTTGTGGTTTATCATCATGCAACACAAATGAACCAGAAAAAACAAATGACTCAGAAAAAGAATCTAAGATGCGAAGCTCTTTTTCGTACACCACTTATGAGGTTTCACTGAATGAAGAATATAGAGGAGAGCTACATGGAGAAGTTAAAAAGTCGAATATTGACTCTATATATAGACAAGTTCTAAGTACTTATTTAGACCAAGGCGTTTATTTATACGATCTTCATCAAAGACCAAATGGAATTGTTTTATACGAAAATAAAACTGAAAAAGAAATAAAAGAATATGCACTTGAATTTGGAGAAAAAGCAGATAGTATTATAAGAAGCAAATACAACGTGCCTTACGATGTGACGAATTACTATTGTGACTTAGACTATATTGTATCTTACACTTATGGATACAATAAACCTGTCGAGGTAAAAACATACTCATACAGATAGCGTCTTTTCTCTTTTCGCACACGCGAATAAATCCAAAACGATTTTTTTGCCAAAAAAACTTGCCGGTGTCGGCAAAAAGTTGTATCTTTGCAGCGATTTTTAGAAAATAGTTTGCCGACGTTTATCATTACCGAAGAACTGCGTCTCTTCTACTATCGAGGCCTGCAAAACTGGGGCTACACCAACGGCTATCTCCGCGATACCTGTTTAACTGCTCAAGATCATTATAAGGCTTTGCTGGACTTATTTCAAAATCAAATATTGAATCCCAAGAACCGCTAACTTTTTTTAGCGTCTATGCGTCGTGTCTTCAAGCGCGCCCTGGATTCTGTCCCTTTCTTCCATTCCGCGGATGCCATCCCGCTATTTTGTCCTTTAGGTCGGATGTTCTCTGACTCGACGAGGTCGGGCTTTGCAGGGGTTCACAAGTTCCGCATTAGTACCTAATACCGTAGCCCTTCCAATCCCTAACGCGGAAAAAAGCAAGTTTTTTCTATTTTCAGCAAGCAAAATTTGTTTTTTTGAAAAAAATACACTAATTTTGCACTCGCTTTCATTTTGTGAAAGGAATATGTAGTACTTTTGCAGCGTCAAAACGAAAATTGTATTATGAACGAACTGTTATTACAATTGTATTCCAAGTATTGGGATGAAATGATGCAGAACGTATTCAGGGCAGATGAGAAGAATCATCCTTCTGCTTATCCGTTTTTGCTGCAAGTTACTCAACATTATCAGAACGCGCCCAAGCGCGTCATGTTCTGCGGGATGGAAGCCGAGTATTGGGGCGGCGAGTTTCGCGAACCTTACGACGTTACTCCCCCTGCTTTTATGGAGGAGTATCACGGCTTTGTCAATCGTAACTGGGAAAGCAAGCGCAATCAAAGACCGGGTAAGAACTCCCCCTATTGGAACTTCCAATGGAACATTATGAAGCGTTTTCCAGAAGTGGGATACGTGGCGCAGAACATCGTCAAAATTGGCAAGCGCTGGGATAAAGGTTGCGATGATTTCATCTTCCAACGGACGCTGGAGCACTTTCCCGTATGGAAAGAGGAGTTGAAGATCCTTCGTCCGGATATCATTATTTTCATTGCTCAAGATTCTTACGAAGAACGAATCCGTGCAGTTGCTGGAGATTTTGAAGCCACTCCCGATGAGGAACTGGGTAGCTTTTTAACTAAAATAGTTTTCGATGATCCTGAGATGCCTACTGCCTATCGTATCTCAATGGTTCCACGTACTTTACAGTTTCAAGGGTTGTATACTAGGATGGCTGATAAGGTTAGCGATATTATTGCGTCAGCATTGGACTTGCACACAGCGAAAAAGCCTTCGAGAGTCATTTCAAGAGTGACTATAGGCAAGGAGGCTTTTGCGCAAAAAGTACCTTCGGAAAAGGCTAAAGAATATAATGCCATAGGGCAAAGGTTGAACAAGCGCTATTACGCTTATAAACAGGAGTACCCACGATGGTCAGACGAACGTGTGTACGCAGCTGTTGCCTATTCGTATGCCGTTGAGAAAGAGGGGCTGGAGAGAACTAATATCGAACAAGCATCTACCCTCCGACTACGCTGGGATGCCTTTGTCGAAAGGATACGCATATATCTATTGAAAAGACGATACTACAAATCATAAAAACTATGGAACATAAAATCTTGGTTGACCAATTGAAAGAGTCATATCGACAAATCTTTGCCGAACAATCGGCTGCTGGTGTTTTATCTTGGGCGCAGACAAAGAAGAACTCCACAGATCTTGTTAGCCCTACTATTCCATTTGTGGGACATAACTATCACGCGCAGAAGACGAAAGTCCTTCTATATGCAAGTGCAGAGAACCTTGTCCAAGGGAAACAATATAATGGGCATCTTGACAAAGTTGATTGGGCTATTGACAGACATAGGTGGTATAAGGATGACTGGTATAAGAATAAGTTTGGAAAAATATTTTTTCCTAAATTTCATATCGCTCCTATTGAAGATGGCGGTTTGCTTATAGTATTGCTCTATATTTGCGAGCAATTAGGGATAGAGATGCCTATAACTCCAAATGAATTCGTCGAATCAATTGCATTGGCTAATTTTGGTAAGTTTTCGATAAAGCCGCAAGAAGGGGATAAGCACAATACAGACTACGCCAAACCTGTAGATAAACCGAAATTAGATTGCTGCCTGCCCTATATCAAGCGAGACTTAGAAGTTCTAAGGCCTGATATTATAGTTATGCCCCAATCTATTTATGGTGTTGAGAGGGAGTATATCAAAGCAATAAAAGGCGATGCAAAGATTGTTCCTATCTATCAAATAAATACGCGTGTGGTAAATAAACACATAAGTAAGAATGCCCAATTTCCTCCTAAGGATGTAAATGAACTTTCTCCGGTTATCCGTGATTGGTATGACGCACGGCATTTTCATGATGGTGGATTTACCGGAAAGAGTTATAGTAACTTCTTATCCGTCTTTACCTATTTGGACAGTGTTTTGAAATCCAGGAAACTTATTGCACTATGAATAAATCATCCACATCTTACCTCTTTAACTGCTATATTTGGCTCGTAAACACCATCGCACGCGGTCCAATTTCGCGCGCTGCCATAGATGATAAGTGGGCGCGTGCGTCTGTGAATGATTACAAGACGGACTCCATTCCGGAGTGTACCTTTCATCGTTGGCGCAACAATGTGCAGTTGCTTTTCGATGTTAAAATCTTATGCAATAATTATGGCGAGTACTATATTGAGGACGGCGGCAGCCTCCATGATGACGATTGGCGCAATCGCATGCTCAACCTCTTTGCCGTTAATAGCTTGCTCAAAGATTGCAAAGAATTGCGCAGCCAAATTCTCTACGAACCTGTGCCTTCTGGAGAAAAACACCTCTCTACGGTCGTAGAAGCCATGCGCGATCATTGCTTGCTGAAGATGACCTATCAGAGCTTTAGCAAGCCTGCTCCCTCGACCTTCTCTGTCGCGCCGTACTGTCTTAAGATGTTCAAGCAACGCTGGTACATGTTAGGTTTTTCGCCGGGCAAGCAGAAAACGCTCATCTATTCGCTGGATCGTATCAAAGAACTAGGACCTACCAACGAGCAATACACACTGCCAAAAGACTTCGATGCGGAGTACTATTTCCGCAACACGTATGGTGTGAGTGGCATGGAAGACAAACCGCAAACGATAGAAATCAAAATCGAGGCCTACCAAGCCAACTACCTGCGCACGCTTCCTCTTCATTCCTCACAAGAGGAGATCGAACGTCAGGAGCAATTCTCCATCTTCCGTTACAAGGTCGTGCCTACTTTTGAGTTCATCCAAGAACTCCGCAAACACGGCTCTGTCTTGGAAGTCCTAAAACCCAAATGGCTCCGCAACGATATCCGCAAAGATTTAGCGTATCAACTCTCAAAATATCAGGAAGCAGACGAAGAACCATACCCGGACTATCGTCCGCTCACCCAAGAAGAGCATGACCGCATCTTCGGCCGCCAAACAGAAATAGAATTTCACATATAAATGATATGGAAACGATTAATCAACAATTGAACGCACTTTTTGAGAAGTGGAAAGAAGAACGTCACTATAGCGATGATGTATTTGTAAGTGATGGTCTGGTGTACAAGAAAGCCTATCGGAAAATTAAATGGGAGGAGGAAATTGCTGGGTCTGAAGAAGATATGGCTGTAGAAGAATTATGGAACACATCACCTTTGCGTATAGCATTTCTTCTTAAAGACACAAATGACAGCGGAAAAGATGATGTCCGTAAGTGGATGGTTTTAGACACACCAGAAAGTGAACAATCACGCAATCTTGCTGGAGGTCGAGTTGGCAAAACGGGCTTCCTTCCTAACATAGCAAGAATACTATATGGCTTACGCTATATAAAGCAATTGAAATACGCTGACTTTGAAGACTTCAAGAGCAGGTATAAAAATCAAATTGTAGACGCTTGGAATGAACTTCCTTTTGCTTTCGTTGAGACAAAGAAAGTCGCTGGAGAGAAGAAAGTGGACGTAAAAGTTATAAAGAAATTCTTAGAGACTGATGGCGATCTGTTGAAACAAGAGCTGGACTATTTACAACCGAATGTGATAGTTTGTTCTTGTGATGATGCACAATTTGAATTTATTACACGAAATTATCTTGCTGACGAGTATATAGAAGAATGTGATAAGATAGAGTATGCATACGATGATGCAGAGTTTGTTGATTGTTGCCTCTGGTATTATAAGCGGAGAAATTTAGCAGTAGTTAAATCGTATCATCCTACAAACCGTGGTAAAATTCAATGGACAATTTTCGAACGGGTTGTAAGTCCTTTCCGCAAACTATTAGAAAAACATCCTGAATTTTTCGAAAATTTCTAAATGAATTTCCTCTCCTTTCATCTTGTGAAAGCATAATGTAGTAACTTTGCAGCGTGATTCGAAACGAGTCACGCTGTAACTATATTAACTGCTAAATTATTACATTATGGAACCGCTTATCGCCGCCGTTAAACCGTACCTTCCAGAAGGAGAAACATACTTTTTCCGCCCCGACAAGTTCTATTTTGAATTGAATGTGTGGGAAACTGATTTTGAGGACCGCCTTGAAACTTACATCAAAATCTCAGATCTGCGGTTTGCTATCGAGCATGGCTTTGATTTGGCAAAGCAAGTTATGGAATATGCTGAAAATATACCGAAAGAGCCGGGGTATTTAGAGCCAATCCTTGCTGCCTTTCGAAGGTATATAAAGTTCTTGCGGACGGGCATTGGTTTGTCAGATGGTACATTCAACATTTCAAATCCAGTTATGAGCCTTGGCGTTGAAGAAACGGTTGAACTGTTTTGCAAAGAAGCTATGGTATGCTTACCGTTAGAGTCTGTCCCTCATTGGAATTATAGGGCTTTATTGGTTGCCAGAGATGTGCATATTATAAGTGATGATGAATACTATAATATATGCACAAGCTCAACCGATTATTATTTAGAAGCTATGGAGCGTATTAAAAAGAGAGAACGTGCTCTTTGGGACGAGAAGAAAACTGAAATAACTAAAATCAAATAATAATTTTATCGTATGATACACTATGATGACTACAATCTGCAGTTGATTGAACGGGCAACCCGTCAATACAACAATCAGGGCGACTATTGGCGAGCGAAAGGCTTGCTGGAGGTGCGCAAAAGGGCAGCGCAAGCTGCTCTTTTCATGACCAGATCTTCAAAAAACATCCGGATTTTTGCATAAAAACCGGATATTATTCATGAATTCATAATAAAAATGCATTTTATTCTCATTTTCTTTGAAAATTATTTGCACATTTCAAAAAAATATAGTAATTTTGCGCCGTTTTCACAATATATGAAAACAGACCAGAACATATGAAAACGATAAGCATAGCCGGAAAAGAATATACTCTTACTGCTTTTGAAGAGGAAAAAAAACGTATGGTATGGGTGGAGGCTCGTATCTCATTTAACTTTTACTCTTTGGAGTATAAAGGGATGCTTGTTGTCGTGTTGGAACCGAAAGACGGCATCCATTTCTCTCCTCGTCAGTTAAGATTGATAGCGCAGCGGATGACGGAAATATACAAGTTGCCTATTGTGTTCTTATTGAATAACATTAGGTATACGGACAGAAATCGGCTGATAGAACAGGATGTTTTTTTTGTTGTGTCAGGCAAGTACGTTTTCTTGCCCAACTTATTGATAATGACGCGCGATATAGAGCCGAGACTCGCTACCGTATTGAGCCCGGTTGCCCAATGGATTCTATTGGCATATCTGCAAGGAAAGATTCCAAACAACCAGACTGCGGACGAATTAACTCAGACCACGCCATTCCAATATGTAACACTTACGCGTGCTTTTCGTGTTTTGGAAAGTTTGAACCTGTGTCACATCGAAAGTGATGAGGCGCGCTATAAACATGCAGTATTTGAAGAGGATAGACATTCGTTGTTTAATGCGGCTAAACCGTACATGATTAGTCCGGTTCGCGAGCGTGTCTATTGTGACGAAGTAGCAAACGCCACGCAATACAAGCAGGCGGGCATTTCTGCGTTGGCTCATTATACGGCGCTGAATCCGGAAGAGATGCAGACTATCGCTATACCTGTTACACAATGGCGCAAACGGCAGGAGAAGGACTTCGCCGGCATCAATCCGTACGAGGGGAATTATTGCGTGGAGATATGGAAATATGAACCAATCTGTGACGATGGCAATGCAGTAGATAAACTTTCATTAGCACTCTCGCTGCAAGACGACCATGATCCACGTGTAGAGAAAGAAGTATCACAAATGATTGAACAGATATGGTAAAAGGATTAGAGACATTTCGCAAGGCGATGGCGCCTTACAAGGAGCATTTTGTTATCATCGGTGGCACTGCTTGTGACATCCGCCTGACTGGCACTACGATGATCCCGCGCGCAACCGATGATATTGATATTATCGTCGTTATCGACCGCTTAAACGATGACTTCGTGCACGCTATTTGGCAGTTTGTAGAAGAGGGTAATTTCAAGGCAGGAAAGCGTGTCAATAAACAAGGAGTCAACGTCTATGCCCTCTATCGTTTTACGCTCCAAGATGATAGTTTGGATTACCCAAAGAAGATAGAAATCTTGTCCCGTCACTCGGAGTTGCTGGGTGAACCATCCGGATTCCATATTGAACCAATCCCGACAGATGAAGATCGTCATAGTTTGTCGGCAATCATCATGGACGATGATTATTACGACTTTACCATCCATCAGACAGAAGAAAAGGATGGCCTGATGATAGCAAACAACTACGCGCTTATCGTGCTCAAAATGCATGCCTACTTGAACCTGCTTGCGGAAAGAGCAGCCGGTAAAAAGGTCAATACAGACGACATCAAGAAACATCGCTCAGATGTGCTCAAACTGGTTGCAGCAGGTATCTATCCTGAGCCATTAAAAGTCAATCCGAAATTTCTGTCTGTTCTTGAATCCTTTACTACCGAAGTGCAGCAACATAAGCAATCGCTCAAAGATGCGCTGGGCGTTACCGCGGAACAGATTGATGCCTTCTTGGATGTCCTACACAACGAAATTTTTGCCGCTGAATAGATGAAAATCCAATTCCTATCTGACTTGCATCTGGAGTTGGCGGATAACAGCCGCTACTTACAGCAGCATCCATTGCCGGTAACCGGTGATGTATTGTTGTTGGCTGGTGATACGATTTATCTGGAGCAGGAACATTTGATGAAACATCCGTTCTGGCAATGGGCATCGGAGAACTACAAGCAGGTGATTGCTGTTCCCGGCAATCATGAATATTATGCCTACTATGACCTTGCATCGGTAGCACCTTCTCGCCGATGGGAACTGTTTACAAACGTGCATATCTGTTCCAATACGGTCGAGCATCTATCGGAAGATATAGATGTGATATGCTCTACTCTCTGGGCGCATATTGACTTGCAAAACGCATACTATACCGAGCAATACGTATCTGATTTTTACCGCATTGTCTATGGTGAAAACCGACTCACGTTTGCCAATTTTAATAGAGTCCATGAGCAATGTGTGGAATTTATCAAGCAAGCGGTTGCAGCAAGCCAAGCCCAAACCAAGATTGTTCTCACCCACCATGTTCCTTCTCCTCTCGTGATGTCCGATGAATTTGCAGGAAGTCGCATCAACGGAGCCTTCGTTGCCGACCTGACAGACTACATCAAGCACTCCGATATCGACTATTGGATCTTCGGACATTCACATCGAACACTCTGCGACCTCATCGGTCACACGCAAGTCCTTTCTAACCAACTGGGGTACGTAGCTCGTGACGAACATCTCCACGGCTTTGATGCCGGAAAGTTCATAGAAATAGGATAGTGACTTTTCGTCACAAACTTATTATATTTTTGTGACCAAAATCTTGAAAAAAATATCATTATTTCCAAGGTTTTTGGAGTGCTTTACCTTAGGTAATCTTCCTAAATTTTGATTCCGTAGATAAAATAGCCGTTCTATTGCAAAAATTCCGGATGTTTCTATATTTATGCCTCTCTACAAAGCCAAATATTATAATTCGGGAATCATTTTATGACCATTTTATTTAAACTATGCAAAATAATTTGCATATTTCAAAAAAAAGCAGTAATTTTGCGGCCCAAATCGAATGACAATACACCATGATTCATCGCTCCGTACATATGATCTTCGAACCGTCCGGGCAGCCTATTCCTACCGAGGAAGAGGTGCAGTTCGAGGCGCGTGAGATCGTGAGTCGCAGCGGTTGGGGGCTGCCGTTGATCGAAGCGTTGCGCAAAGTGCGTGACCCGTACTGGCGGGAGGCTGTGACGCGGTGCCTGATGGAGCTTTGGCAGAACCTGGTGCGGGACAAGGATGAGCAGACCTATTATTACGACGCGGATGGCGATATCCGCTATTGTTGGATGGATGCCGAGTACGATTTCGGGCGAATCATCCGCAGAAGTGCCCATGAGCAAGTGGAAGTGGAGCAAACTATGCCGGTAGCGCAGCCTGCGCAGACCATAGCCGTGCCAGCCGTCCATCCCCGGCCAACTGTCAATATCTATATTCAACAAAACAACGGACCTATTTTTACTGATTCTCATGTCACTATTCATTAACAATAACAGCGGCCCTGTCTATAGCGAGTGCACCGTGACCATCCATAACGGTCAGACGACCGTGCAGCAGCCGGAAGAGGTTACGTCGGAACCGGTTATGGTAACGTCATGCGTGTTCACAAAAAAAGCCATACACGAAGAGAAGGAATCTGAAATAACGGCGGCTCTGCAACGGTCCTTAACCGGCCGGAATGACAAGGCACGGGCTTTGGTCGAAGAAGTGCGCCAATGGCAGAAAATGGGCTATATAGATTCCAACTATAATGCCCGCGTGATGTACGACGAGCTGAACAAGATCATCATACTTCCGTTCCAATATGACGGATTCCGGAAATACTATAACGAGTAGCACCGCAGTAGCATTGCGGTAGCAATCGAGTAGCATCCGTAGCAAACGAGTAGCAAATTTTCGCTGCTCGTTTTTTTTGTTGTACTTTTGCACCGGATTTCCAAAACAACGACAAGCGCTTGTCATAATTTTTAACGAGCTGACAGCTGATCGCTGAAGGCTGAAAACTATTTAATTATTATGGCAAAAAAAGAAGTAAAAGCCATCACACTGGCTAAGAATGAAGCAAAGAAGAGTATCAAACCGTTCTGCGAGGAGTCGGTAAAGTTAGCGAACCAGAAGGCGAAAGTGGAAGAACTGCGTCCTTTGGCGGTCGAGGAACTGCAGGCGAAGTTGAATGCCGATCCGGACACCAGGGATTTCACAGGTACGGTGGTCTGTATGTACGATGATAAGATCTATAAGATCCGCGTGCAGAGACCGGACAAGACCAACTGGCGATCCAAACGTCTGAATGATGCTAACTTGCGTGAATACAAGAAGATCATGAAGGAGATTGATGCGAAAAAAGAGAAAGCCGAGGAGTTGGTTGCTCAACTGGCCATTGACCATCCGAAGTGTGTTAACCTGGGTTTCACCATCGCTTTTCTGAACAAGTAACATGGACGAGGCATATAAGCTCATTGATGACTTCAATGCCCTTACGGAGGACGCCCAAACAATGGTTGCTGATTATGTCATCGACCGGGCGTCCTCCAGTGCCCTCCGAGACGAGTTGCGCAAAAGGGAGGGTTAAAAAGAAAGGGGATAAAAGAAAAGAAGCAAAAGAAAAATAACAAAGAAAAAGTCCAGTCCTGTCCATGCTATTCAGTTATGAGTAGACAGGACGGGACAGGACAAAATTAAAATTATGGAAGATTTAGATATTCAGCGTGCGCAGTTTAATGACCTCTGGTCTGCGATGAAGGTGGACGAGACCCTATGGCCGCGACGATATGCCGCCACGTTCAGTCTTTGGAGAACACGATCAAGAGCAGCACAAGTGGCGATGCTCGAAAAAGCCACCGGTGGAATAGGTCGCAAAAATCCTTACTTCTACGTGCAGGACTTTCCCGAACCGCAACCCGAGTGGAAAACAGGCGGCGAGACGGGCGAAGATCTCGTCCAAGTCCGTTACAATGGACTCTTCAAAATCTGCACGCGAGAAACAATGAATTTATTTAACCTGGAATTTGTAAAAAACTGGAATTAATATGGCATTACATTATAAACTTAATCCGCTGTTTGACTCTATTTCCGGAGTTATCAGCCGCAAACGGTTTTCCGACGGACACGTCGAGACCATTGTCGCAACAAAAAAAGGTACGATCTATAAACGTACGTGGTACCCGAAAAAATAAATAGGACGATAGTCGAACGCGACCACCACGGGACCCGGAGCGTCTTCCCGTTGAAGCGGGAAGAGCGGCCTCCGCCTAGAAAGGTCCATTCTTACAACAAGACCATCACGGGACCATCTTCCAATAGTAACACAATAAACATTAAATCAATTATGGAAACAACAAATATCATCCCCACCCAAGAGATCCACGAACGACTCAATCATCGCTGTGGACAGAACATCCCGCTCAAGCACCTTGCGATACTAATGGAATGCTTCGGACAACCCATTACAGAAGCCAACATCGATGCCTTCCTCAAGTACGCTTGGGAATGAGTTGGAGGACTTTTTGGAGAAAAATTTGCAAAACCCTCAAAATTGTGGGCATATTTGCACCAGATTTTAAAATTCGCACGACTTATGAAGATAGAACTCCAACTCATCGCAGCATTTATACTCTCCATCGGAGGTCTAGTTCTGCTCTTTTGCGGAATCTTTATAGACCCACAAGGCGAGATCCACTCCTCTCTCCTTGTAGCCTTCGGAGAAACAGCCACCTTCGCTGGTGCACTCTTCGGTATTGATTACGTTTATAAAAAACGCTCGTGACCTATGTATTATAAACTCATCCGCGATATGCATGACGGAAAATCCGTTCATGGTAAATTGTATCGCACCTCGCACTACATCAACAAGCGTACCGGCCTCCTCGTGGAGCGTCTGCATTACATCTGCGACACCCTCGAAAACGCAGATTACCTCGTTCCTGCACTCATCTACCGCGTCACCGTCACGCAATCCCCCAAGTTCCGCCGATTGCTACCTCTTCTCAACCAAGTGCCCGGTCGCACTGGGATCAGAGTCCATCGCGGTACACTTCCGGAGCACAGCAAAGGCTGCATACTCGTATCTCCCCATTGCGAGCAAACTCTTACAGCGCGTTGGCTCTCCGAGCAAACCGCAAAAGAGGAAACCCGCCTCGAAATTTGCGCGAGCAAAAATCGTGCCCCTCGGGGCTAAGAAATATGTGCCGCCAAATAAAAAACATCTTGCATTTTTATTTTATTTTTAAAACAACTACATTATGAAAAACGAATCTGAAGAACAATCCTGGACTAAAGTCCTCTTTGAGATCATCCTCAAGATCCTTACCCTTGGTTTCTACCACATCGAGAAACATCGGCAAAAATAATTTTTAATTCTTAATTTTTAATTTTTAATTTGCCCATGGCACGAGTAGAGTTTGACCCGGGTATAGAATCGGTGCGAGGCATTCTGATGGGAACAGACCCTTTCTATATCCGCCGCTATCCAAGCAAAAATGGCGTGATGCATATCGT
>CAMUYI010000020.1 GCA_947164985.1 uncultured Bacteroidales bacterium
AACCAACGACCGCTGGATTACAAATCTAGTGCTCTACCAACTGAGCTATAGAGGCAAAAGCATTTACGATTTGACGATTTACGATTTACGATTTTAACTCCTCTGAGCACTATCCAAGTAACTCGTTCGATCGAAAGCGGGTGCAAAGGTACTGCTTTTTTTTGACATGGCAAAATATTTTTGAAAAAAAATGCAAAAAATCGTCATTTTCTTAGGTTTTGTCACTTTTATTGCGCTTTGCACGGGGGTGAGTGGCGCTATAAACGCGTTGAATCTGCTCAAAAGTGGTATGGGTGTAGATCTGCGTGGTACTGAGCGAAGCATGTCCCAAGAGCTCCTGGATCGTGCGGATGTCGGCGCCGTTATCGAGCATGGCGGTGGCAAAAGTATGGCGCAGGACGTGCGGAGAATGTTTCTTAAGCATCGAGACGGCACCCATACGCACGCGCACGATATTATATAAGGTGTATTTGGTCAGGCCGGGGAAGAACTGACCATTTGTGATTTCTTCTCCTCTCGTCTTCATGTATGCTTTGATCTGCTCGATGAGTTTTTCGCCGATCGGCACGATACGCTCTTTGCGGCGCTTACCGAAGATACGGATCTGCCCCTGGTTAAGGTCGATATCGGCATCGGTGAGGTTGAGCAGTTCAGCCTGACGCATGCCCGTTTGGTAGAGGAGCGAGATGATTAAGTCATCTCGCATATCGTCGAGACTTCGAGATGTCGAGATGTCGAGATCTTGAGAGGAGGACAAAGCTTGATCCATCTCTTCCTGGCGGAAAAAGACAGGGAGGGGTTTGTCAGCTTTGGGCGGGATGACACGCGCCGTGATATCTTTGGGCACTTTCTTAAGACGCAGCGCCCATTTATAGAACGAGCGCAGGGCCGACAGCCTACGCTTGACGGAACGAGGGGACTGATGTTGTTCCTCCAGCATATAGAGCATCCAGGCCTTGACATCGCTCTCGTCCAGGTCATTCGGGTTGAACTCCTCGGGCTCCCAACCCAAAAAACGGCAGAAGTCACGCAAGTCATCGCGATAGGCTTCTACCGTTCGTCCGGAGTATTTCCGTTCAATAGCTATATAATCGAGAAAATGTTGAATCAAATCTCTTTACCTGTTTGGGCATCGGACTCGAAGGGGAAGAGACCGAACAGTTCGGCATCGATCCGGTCGGTGACCCAACGGAAGTCCTCGGGGTTATCACCGAACTTGATCTTATCGCCGTCCACGATCAGCAGCTTGCCTTTATAGTCCTTGATCCAGTTATCGTACTTATCGTTCAGGCCCTGCAAATAGTCCATACGGATTGACTGCTCATAGCCGCGGGCCCGTTTCTGGATCTGCGCTACGAGAGTCGGCAGCGAGGCACGCACATAGATGAGCAGGTCCGGCATCTTGACGAGCGACATCATCAGGTCGAACAGGTCGCGATAGTTGTCAAAATCACGATCGGACATGAAGCCCTGATCATGGAGGTTAGGCGCGAAAATACGGGCATCCTCGTAGATAGTACGGTCCTGGATGATGTACTTATCGGACTTGCCGATCTCGACCACGTCCTTGAAACGCTTGTTGAGGAAATAGATCTGCAGATTGAATGACCAACGTTCCATATCTGCGTAGAAATCAGAGAGATACGGGTTATACTCCACACTCTCAAAACGCGGCTCCCAGCCATAATGTTTGGCTAACATGTTGGTCAGCGTGGTCTTGCCACAACCGATATTACCTGCTACTGCTATATGCATATCTTTGTAATTTGAATGTTTTATATTTATTGTTTAGACCAATTATTCTCGCTAAAGAGGCCGAACAACTCGGCGTCGACCTTATCGACCACCGCTCGGAAGTCGGCAGGGTTATTCTCAAAATCCATGCCGTCGGAGTCGATGACCAGCACACGACCGTCGTACTTATGGAAGATGAAATCTTCGTATTTGTCGTTCAGGTCTTTGAGGTAGTCGATCTGCATGGCCTGTTCGTACTCGCGTCCACGTTTCTGGATCTGCGCGATGAGTGCCGGGACGGACTTACGCAGATAGATCATCATATCCGGCATCTTCATCTGCGATTTCATCAGGTCGAACAGCTCCATGAAGGTCTCGAAGTCGCGCTGACTCAGGTCACCGCGTTCGTAGTTATTGCGCACGAACACATAGACGCCTTCGAAGATCGAACGGTCCTGCACGATGGTGTGCGACGCTTGCTGCACAACCATCATGTCCTTAAAACGCTCCTTGAGGAAATAGGTCTCAAGGCAGAACGCCCAACGCTGGATATCGCTGTAATAATCCTCCAGATACGGGTTGAAACTCACGCTCTCAAAGCGCGGTTCCCACCCATAGTACTTCGCTAACATCTTGGTCAGCGTTGTCTTACCTGCTCCGATATTTCCTGCGATCGCGATATACATTATTGAACGCGCGTGCCTGTGATCGTATAAACGTTATCGCCGCGAACGATGAGCACTTGACCGTCACGCAAGATCTTGTATGCCTGCTGTGCGTCGTTGAAGAGGACGCTCTCGATATCCTGGTGATCTCGTTTCTGGATGTCAGTAAACGTAGGCGCCTGAACCGGCGAGCCTGTGAACACCTTTAGTTCTCCCGGTGCGAGGGTATAAGTACCGGTTGCACGAGTAGCTCCATTGAGATAATCGTACCATGTGCCGGAAGGTAATGTTACTGCCTGGTTTCCGGTCACATCGAAGTTAGCCGCCACAAACACATTGCTACCCCATTGTATCTTACGAAGCTTAGCACCGGAACCGATAGTTGGGCCGGGATTCGGGTTACCCTCAAAGACACTCGGCATTAGTTGGGTACGCAGGGTGATGACCTGCGCGCATTTGGTGAACGCCGCTACGCGTTCTGCTTTCGTGAAATAGCCACGAATCTCCGGACGGGGTTTCTTACTACAACGGTAGCTTTCATTCTCAGCATTCGGATGATCGATGTCACTGTTGATGGAGAAGTCATAACCGATCTCCTCCCACATCCAGAGCATATGCGATCCGTTCAGCAGCACGTTGAACGCCACGTTCTCTGCTATACGACTCAGGCGTGCAGCGGTGTTGGTCTGAAGATCGCCATTACCCCATTTCTTGGCCTTGTACTGCATTCGCTCCTCGTCATGGCTCTCACAATAAGACACGTAGCCGTCCTTGTTGGCATCGCCAAAATCGTCTCCGTCCTTTAACCATCCCATCGCCGTTTGGCAATACGCATTCGTCGTGTTGGCCCAGCACTGCATGCCATAACTGATTAATTGCGGACGTTCCGTACCCATATTACTACCCCAATGTTCCAGAATCATATACGCATCCGGAGCAACAGATTTCACGCCGTTGTCGTAATAGTATTTGAGGTTAGCTACCGCCGTGTTGGGCTGATCAGAACACAGACCATGACTGAGGTCCAAACGGAAACCGTCCACTTTGTATTCCGTCAACCAATACTTCAACGCACGGGTGAACATTTCCTTCGCAGGTGCAAATCCGTGGTTCCAATCTTCATAGACGTTATCGCTGTGCGGTGCATTGACATTGAACCAAGGGTTGTTCGCCAAATCGGTTCCGTACGGATAGAGTTTGTTCATCGGGTTGAGACCCGTCGCATGGTTGAAAACCATGTCGATGATAACAGCCATACCGCGTTTGTGGCACTCGTCAATGAACTCCTTGTACATTGTCTCCGTACCGTACGCTTTGTCCGGTGCAAAATAATGATTCGGCGAATAACCCCAGTTGTAGTTGCCGTCAAACTCACAGATCGGCATCAATTCGATGGCATTAACGCCTAAGTTCTGGATGTAATCCAGACGTTTCATCAGACCTTTAAGGGAACGACCTTCAGTATAATCGTATACCCACAACTCATAAATGACCAAGTTGTTCTTGTTCGGACGTTGGAAATTCAAGGTCGCATCAGACCATTGGAAAGCGGGTTTACCAGGTTGAATCACCGTCACGTATCCGTCTGCGCCGGAAGGATAACCCAGCAAGTCCGGATCGATAGTTCTCGGCTCATACTGGTCATCCGGATGCAGCAATTTCTCCGAATACAGATCAGAGATCTGTTTCTTTACACCGTCTGCACGCTCTACGGCATATTGGAAACGGTACTCCTGCCCCGGAGTCAGACCGGTCAGCGTGATCCAGAAATAGTTCCCGTCCTTATACAACTGATAATCGGCACTGAGTTGCCAATTGGTCATATCGCCGATCAGGAATACCCGCTTAGCCGATTGCGTTTTGCTGGCGGCATATGTACAAAGTGTGACGGAAGTACCGTCCGCTCCGTAATAGATACCGTTACTTACTCCTGCCGGACGAGCTTTCTCCGTCGGTTCCACACCAGCTACAGTATTCCAGTTAGCAGCTTGCACGCCCAAAGCGAGCACACAAAGACTTATCAGACTTAAAAACAACTTGCGCATAAACGTTTTATAATTTAGAGTTGACGACCTGTTGCATCAAAGATTTTATCTCCACGAACGATACGCAGTTGACCATCAATGATCACCTTGCGCGCTTTCTCGCTCACTTCGGTATTCTCAATACCCTGCTTTCCATTACCATAGTGGTACGCGTCATAAGTGGCTTTATCTACGCGCTCAAGCTTCAGCTGGCCCTTGTAGCTCGCGCTACGGATGATGATATAGTTCGTGCCCTGCGGGATAGCCCATTTCTGGCAGCCCTGCCATCCGTTGGCCCAGTCCATGGTCACCGATTCGTTGGCAATCGTGGTCTCGGTCTTGGAGTAATAGAAATTACCCATATGGTCCTTGATAGCAATATAGCTACCCATCTGGCAATCGATGGTCAGCTTGCCGTCCACGAAGAGGAACTGGTCCTCATACGTGTCGAAGGCAGCCTCTCCGTGGTCTGCGCCGTTGATCCAGCCAATAGCATAGTAGTTGATATCATCCTCACCTCCGCCTTGGCCGCCTCCGCCGCCTTGGCCTCCGCCTTGACCACTGATATCAACACCTTCACCACAGTTAGAACCGTTACCGATATACAACTCGTCCTGCTCATACTTGAGTTTGATATAGAAATCAAAACAACCTTCGGTAGTCACATCGTACTGATTTTCGTTGCGGGTGAATCCCGCTACAGACGCAGGATTGATATCTACTGCCCATACTGCCTTGTTCTCCGCATCGCAGAGTTGGCAAAAATCGCCAGCCTTCACCTGTACATGCGCCAAATACTGCGTAAAACCCTCAAACTCACCTGCCGGTTCTCCCGCAAAATAAGTGGTTCCATTCACCAAAATTCCATAACTGGCAGCCGACATACTCAACGTCATCAACGCTGCTGCCACAAGACTAAAAATCTTTTTCATCGTATCAATTTTTTTATAGATTATTTTACTCGATTTCCCATAATGTCAAACACCTGCTCGCCGCAGCGGATATACAAATTGCCATTCTCTATGAATTTCTCCCCTTTAGCCTTTAGAGAGGAGCCGGAGGTAGGCTGCTCTACCCCTTCTACAATCGGCGTGCGCTCCGTATCTTTGTCTCCGCGCGCGCTGTTCATCTTATAATAGACGCCGTAGTTAGTACCTTTCACCGCCAGGGTGTAGCCCTGCGGCGTAGTGTTATAGCCTGAGTTCGGACCTAACAACAGACGGATCGAACCATTCGTACCGGTGATCGTCGCTTTATAGAACCCATCCCCCGTCTCGTCGCTCACACTACTCTCGGAATGCACACCTGCTTTGTAGCGGGCGTTAATCATCGCCTTAATCTCATCTTTGAAAGTTACCCAATGCGGCCAAAAGACACAAGGAACACCCGGCATCGACAGCATATATGCGTTGCATTGCAGCACTTTGTCACGGCAGAGCGACATGGAGTTACCTTCGCCGCACAACTCATTATTGTCGCGTTGGAAACTGTCATGACTATCCACGAAAGTAACAGCATAACGTGCCTTGCCTGCACCCGGCAGACCGGCACCTTTCAAGCCCTGGTAATAATCCGAAGCGATACCGTTATTGAACGCCGTATATTTGGTAGCGAAGTCAAAGGTCGTTGTGTTCCAACCGGCATCTGCCAGACGGCTCTGAAGCGTATTGACGTTGCCGTCCCAGTACTCCATAACGCTGAAATACGTCTCTGCAGCACGGTTGTAATCATTGATATGGCTGTTATGATAACCCTTGCAATAATCGTAACGGACACCATCGATCTTCACTACATTGTGCAACCATTTCAGATAGGCCTTGAACATATTCTGCACTTTCGCGCTCGTATGATCCCAATCGCGACCATCCGGATAGTTGGCTTCGTCGCCATAACCGTCATCAGCTCCACCTGTAGCATAACCCTTGCACGAACCGGCTTCTGATTTGTAGTTAATCTCATCGGTGTTGCAGAGATACGAACCATCCGGTTTGTACGAGCCATACTCTCCGAAATTGTACGTCTGATTATAGCCACACCAGCCTTGAGCTGCTACCGCGTGGTTGATGACAATGTCCGCAATCACGCGTGCGCCATTTTGATGGAAAGTGCTTACCAGTTCTTCCAACTTGCGTTTGGTTCCCAGATCGCTGTCCAGCTTGCTGTAATTAGTCGGCAGATAGCCCATACCACCCGTCGATTGGCTCAACTGCGGCAACCAGATCATGTCGAACCATTGTCCCATCTCTACGGCATTCGATCCATTCGTACCGTTGAGGTGATCAACCCATTTGGTTCGGCCGTATGTAGTCGTCGGCTTGGAAGAATCATAACTGTCCCAGTAGAACGCCTGTAGCATCACATCCGGACATTGTGCCGGAGCAGAACCGCTATATCCCGGATCAATCGGACCGGCATCGATATCCTGTCCTTCGCCGCAAGTGACTGAACCCGGACCGATATACAGCTCGTCAGCATTGTATTTGAGCTTGATATAGAAATCATAGCATCCCGTCACAGCTACATTGTAGCGCTGATTAGCGGCATCGTATGTAAATCCGGCCTCCGAATAGGTATTCAACGGCTTTGCCCAAGCGGCTTTGTTGTCTGCATCGTACATCTGGCAGTAGTCTCCTGCCTGCACTTTCACATGCGCCAAATACTCTTCAAAACCCTCACCCATTGCGTCCGGACCCTTGTAATCAGCAGCAAAATAATACCGCCCATTCACCAAAATACCATAATTGGCTGCCCAACCCATTGCGCAGCACAACACGGCTACTAAAATCAATCCTGTTCGTTTCATCATATTGTGTTATTTAATTATTTGTCCCATTACATCATATACCTGCTCTCCGCAGCGGATATAGAGTCGTCCGTTCTCGATGAATTTCTCACCTCTAACCGACGACTCGTAACCCGTAACCTCTTCGATTCCCGTCGGTCTCGGTTGGTCGCTCAGCACCCAGATCTCATAACTCTCGTTATGGCCATCCTTCGTACTGTAGTTGCTAGCGGCTAAGGTAAAGCCTTGGAAGGTCTGACCGGTCTTATCGCCCAAGCACAAGATCAGCCATCCGTGTTTACCGACTACCGTTACCTGATAACCCGTAGCCGTTGCGTACTCATTCTCCACCGCACTCTCACTGTGTACTCCTGCCCACTTACGCGCCAGGATCATCGGCTTCAGATCGGCTTTGTATTTATACCAATGCGGATAGAACACACAGGGCACACCCGGCATGGACAGCAACAGCGCATTCGCTTGCAGCAGACGAGCTTTCAGCGCCGGTGTCATTGAGTTACCTCGTCCGCCGAACTCATTCTCATTATCCGGACGCAAGAACCAGTCATGACTCTCAATGAACGTCACCGAATGACGACCATTGCCACGGCTCATGAGGCAGTCACCGCGACCACGGCTATAATCCCAACCGGCTATCGAATTGAATACATGCCATTTGAGATCAAAATCCAAAGCCATTAAGTCGTAGCTGGCTCCTTGGATACGCGACCAGATGTCGTCCGTACCTTTGTAGCACTCCATGAACGCGATCTCCGGTTTCGAATGTTTATTGTAGTTAAAATGGTGCCAATTATTGAATCCGTCGCCTTTATCATAGCGGAATCCGTCATAGTGCATCACATTGCGCATCCATTTGAGATACGCGATGAACATCTCTTGTACATAGACGTTGTCGTGACTCCAGTCACGCGCACCGTCCCAGTTCTCGCCGTCATCCATACTACCCGAAGCCGTGCCCCAACAAGCACCCGAGCCGGGATTCTCTTCCGTCGGCTGGTTCCACGATGCGTTCACTTCGTCGTCCTGACAGATATAAGAGGCATCGGGATGGAACTCGCCGTACTCGCCGAAGTCCATTGTCGGGAAATCGCACCAAGTGGTCCAACCCGCACAATGGTTAATGACGATATCAGCCACCACCTTACAGTTATTCGCATGCAGCGCACTGATTAGCGCATCCAATTCCGCACGTGTACCCCAGTTCGAATTCTGATTGCTATACTGCTTCGGATGATAACCCATTCCGTCTCCGTAGGCGCTGGGAGGCAGCCAAACATAGTCAAAATACCGACCTAACTCCGCTGCCTGCGGCGTCAAAGTCGTCCATTTGGTATCACCGTACTCACTCACACCCGGAGCTGTAGCCAGATACGACTCATTGTAAAAAGCCTGCAGCAGCACGGCCTCACACTCACGGGGAACGGCTTGTCCCGGAAAATAGATATCGCTGACAGGCTCACCGTCTCCACAACCGCTACCATTACCGATATACAACTGGTCCTCGCCGTATTTCATCTTTATGTAGAAATCATAGCAACCCGTCACACTCGCCGTATAGCGATCGCCTGCTTTCGTAAAGCCTGCTACAGACCATGTATCCAGATCTACCGCCCACGCGGCTTTGTATTCTGCATCATAGAGCTGAATATAATCACCGCTATTCACTTTCACATGCGCCAGATACTCGTCATAAGTACCGGTATTGCTGTCTTTTCCTCGGTATTCAGCGGCAAAATACGTATTACCGTTCACCAAAATACCATAACTTCCTGCCCAACCGCTCATCGCATAGAGCAGCACTATTACTATCCAAGCCGTTCTTTTCATCATCACTTATTTTATTCTGTTACCTAACATGTCATATACCTGCTCGTCCACCTGAATATAGAGCTTTCCGTCCTTGAGGAACTTCTTTCCCTCCCTTGAGGGGAGGGTCAGGGAGGGGTTTTCCACACCTTGCTCATCCATATGGATATACACGGTATATTGACCTCTGTCACCGCCTTCTACTGCCAACTCAAAACCTTCCGGCACAGTCTGGCTGCGGTACTTTCCTACGCGTACTATCACCTTGCCGCGATGACCTTGGATCGTAGCATGGTACTTATACTGACCACTTTCCTCTTCCAGCACTTGCGACTGGCTGTGAATACCTGCCTGCTTGCGAACAGCGATCAGCTCATTGATCTCCTCCTTGTAACTTGCCCAATGCGGATAGAACACACACGGCACTCCCGGCATCATTAGCATATACGCACTCGCCTGCAACACATAATCCTTATTCGTAGCCGTCGTTAAATCAGTGGTCGGAGTAAACTGGTTATCCCCATAAGCACCACCACGGTCAAACGTATCATGGTTATCAATAAACGTTACCGAATAACGCTCCAGACCATGCTTGCGAAGTCCCTCAAAAGCCTTGTTTGCATTCAACTTGCCGTACGAACCGGTTACAATACCTTTCATCGAGTATTTCGCCTGAAAATCAAAGATCATCGTGTTCGAGTCGCACTCCTGCAAATGCTGTTTCTGACGACTTATACTCTCCCACAACTCAGAAACCGACATATACGGTTGCGCAGCCTCGTTGTACATCTTCAGATACCGTCCGTGATAACCCAGGGTCATGTCGTATCGGAATCCATCGTACTTCATCACATTCAGCATCCATTGCACATAGGCTTTCGCCCAGTTCTGTACATATACGTTGGTATGATCCAGATCTCGGCATCCTCCATCGTTATTCCCCGTATCCGCAGCTCCGTGGGTAGTACTGCCTTTCGCCGGGGAACTGGAACTCGTAAAAGCTTCGTCACCGGAACAGATATGGCTCTGCGTCAGCTGAAACAAACCATAACTCCCAAAATTATCCGGATAAAAATCAGTCCAGCTGCTCTTATTGTTACGGTGGTTAATGACAATATCTGCCAAACACTTGGTACCTCCTTTATGCAAGGCTGCAATCAGTTCCTCAAGTTTGGCTTTCGTCCCCCAAGAGGTACCATCCTGGTTACTGGCCTGACGATGATAATACCCTACTCCTCCGTCATCACCTGCCCAGGCACTCGGCGGAAACCATACCACATCGAAGTTCGCATTGATAGCGGCCGTATCTTTCAGCAGATCAATCCATTTCGTCCTTCCGAACTTACTATCCGTACTCGTCTTGGTTTTATAACTATCCCAATAGAATGCTTGCAACATCACATCCTCGCACTCCGCCGGTACACCTGCGTTCGTAGCGCGCATATTCATGGCGAAAACAATGGCCGTTAGCATCAAAAGAAATTTCTTCATTGTATTAGTTATTTTATTCTTCATTGTATTCTTCATTGTATTAGTTATTTCATTCTTCATTGTATTCTTCATTGTATTAGTTATTTCATTTCATCGCATTAGCTATTTCATTATTATTTAGCACGTTAAGTCCTCTCGCAGGGGATACACACCCATTTTGCTCTGCAAAATTACAAAAAAAATCCGATATACGCAAGTATTTCGGACAAAAAATTACATTTTTTAATATATTTAGTTTTTTCTCAACCTAATATTTACTCATTCCAAACCTCCATTTATGTATTTCCATATCTCTGTTATTGCTTATTCCAACTTTTTCTATCAAAGGTTTTTACCGTTATTCTTTTTTTTGTTATTCTGGTTGTCTTGTTGATTTTTTTGCTGTTATTCTAGTTGTTTTTATTGTTATTCTTATTATTCCAGCTTTTTTAACTTCAGAACATAAGCTGTGCCCCTTTCTACCCGAAACGTCACATTCCATCCTGCATAATCCATTTTATACTCCCTCTCCGGATCGTCTTGATACCCCGGCCGCGGATCCTGACTCAAAATATACTCTATCGCTTCCTTCGTTTTAGCATCCAATAGTAGGTGATTAGTAGGTGAATAGTAGGTGATTAGTAGGTGATTAGTAGGTGATTGGTCTGTTATTAAGCCTATCATCTCCCAATCAACATCTAATCTGTAGTTACTCGTCTCCTCGGCAAAACCGTTTTTTGCGTCTTCATGACTATCCGAAAAACTTAAATACGGCTTGATATCGTATATCGGCGTTCCATCCAACACATCTGCCCCACTCACGATCAAATCGCCATCCTCTATCCCTATCAACCGCACGCTACTCAAACCAATCGGATTCGGCCGGAAAGGACTCCGTGTTGCAAATACGCCCATCCGCTTATTCCCGCCTAATCGCGGTGGCCTTACCGTCGGAGACCATTCTAATTTATTGGGGTCCCCGGAAATTTCTAATTTTTGGGGAGAGCGAGCATCTCCGAGCACCTCATGCCAAGCTGTGCTTGAGCTCGTGTGCGAGGAGAATGAGCGCGAAAATCCCCATATCAACCACAAATGGCTGTATCCTTCGATTCCCCGCAAGGCCTCTGCAACCCGATATTCGGGTTCAAAAACGATACGCGTCAGTATGGGACTTTCTTCCCTACTTTGTCTCGGAATACCGAACTTATCTGTATGCCCGTTTCGAGCATATGCTATCACTTTCAGCTCCATTTTCGTGTAAATTTGCTGCAAAATTACAAAAAAATGCGCATTTAAGCAAAAAAAATGCAAAAAAATTTGGTCATATCAAAAAAAAGCAGTACTTTTGCACCCGCTTTTCAAAGGAACGTATGAAATTCCCCCCTCGGGAGGAATGCTAGTGAAACGATATTCCGACCGAAGAGCGTAGCACAGAACGTAGCGTCATCGAGCGATGTATTCGCGAGTCACGCGAGTTCTAGTGCAAGCACGGTGCCATAGCTCAGTTGGTAGAGCAAAGGACTGAAAATCCTTGTGTCCCTAGTTCGATTCTCGGTGGCACCACAAAAAGAGACTCAAAATTGGGTCTCTTTTTGCTTAATAAAACACACGCTATTATGAAAAAAATCATCGCTTTTTGCACCCTGCTTCTCGCCCTTTGTGCTTGTTCCAACAACGAGTATCTTCAACTTGCCCAACAGATCGGGCAGAGTGAAATGATGCACAATCCCGAGTTATGGACCTGTGACGGCGCCGCAAAACCCAAATGGGAGTACACCCCCACCCTTATGGCACGCGCGTTCCTTGAACTTTATCAGGACACGCACGACACCGCCTATCTCAACCATGTTCTGCGCTTTACAAATCAGTTCATCGGCGAAGACGGCACGATCATGACCTACAAGCAGAGCCTATACAACATGGATCGCATCCAAGGAGGTAACTTCCTCATTATGCTTCAAGCGATCGACCCGCAGCCTCAATACAGCATCGCCATCGAGACGCTCCGCGACCAATTACGCGACCAACCCCGTACGTCCGAAGGCGGTTTCTGGCATAAGCAGGTCTATCCCCATCAGATGTGGTTAGACGGCCTTTTCACCGGTACTACGTTCTATGCCCGCTATGCGGCTTATAAGCCCGAACCCGAAGCGTGGTCTGACATCGCGAACCAATTCCTCATCGTCGATGCACATACCCGCAAAGCGAACGGCCTCAACCACCACGGCTGGGACGAGAGTCGCCAAATGGGATGGGCAGATTCGATCACAGGTTGCAGTCCCGAGACCTGGGGCCGTGCCGAAGGTTGGTACGTCATGGCACTCTGCGATGTACTCGAACTCATGCCGGCAGACCAACCCGAACGACCCGAACTCATCGCCATCCTCAACCGCGTCATGGAGGCTTTACTTACTTTCCAAAATCCCGAGACACATCTCTGGTACCAAGTGCCGGACCGTCCAACAGACGAAGGAAACTACCTCGAATCGACTTGCTCAGCCATGTACAGCTTTGCTATGGCAAAAGGAGCACGACTCGGCATTCTTCCTGCCTCCTATAAAGAGCAAGCAAGACTTGTCATGGATGGGCTGAAAAAGCATAAGATCATCGTCAACGAAGATGGCACCCTCTCCCTGATTGACTGCTGTGCTGTAGCCGGTCTCGGTGGCAACCCCTACCGCGACGGAACCTACGACTATTATATCCACGAACGTATACGAGAAGACGACCCCAAAGGAGTCGCCCCACTCATTCTCGCTTGTCTGGAATTAGCCAGAATATCGTACTAAATCAATTACTTAGCGAAATGGTAAAAGGTGTAGTCTGGCAACGACTATCCGGTGCAATCCATACCTTGAATTCGGCTTTGTCTGTCGCAAACCACACACGACTCTCAAAGCCGTTTTTTGTTTCATGCCAATAACCCAGTTGTTCCGGTGTAAGTGTAAATGAAACCGTACGGCTCTCACCTGCAGGAACAAAAATCTTCTGAAAACCCTTCAATTCACATATCGGTCGCGCCAAGTCTCCGGAGCACTGATGCACATACAGTTGAGCCACTTCGTAAGCATCCGTCATGCCTGTATTGGTAATCGTTCCGCTCACCTCTATCTGCTCACCATTCTTCGTTACTTCTATTCCGCTATACGCAAACGTGGTATAACTGAGTCCGAAACCGAAGGGGAAGAGCGGTTCAACGGTAGATTCGAGCCAATAGGAAGAAGCCCCGATGGAGAATTGAGGAGCACCCGCCGGTATATCATCCATCAGCACCGCGTCATCGGCACACGGACGACCGGAGTTGAGGCGATTATAATAGAAAGGTATTTGACCTACCATCTTCGGGAAAGTCATCGGCAGTCGTCCTGACGGCACGGCTTTACCGGTAAAAACATTCGCCAAACCGGGACCGGTCATAGTACCTCCGTGGAAAGAATAGAGCACGGCATCGGCCATCTCCACTTCCTTACCGATGGTTAGCGGTCGACCGGCCATCACAACCAGCACGATCGGTTTGCCTGTCTTCTTCAGTTCCGTCAACAACTCCGTTTGTGCGCCGGGCAGAGAGAGCTCAGCACGGCAACGCGCCTCGCCGGAGAGAATAGCTTCTTCGCCGGCAAAGAAAAGGATGACATCCGATTTGCTTGCGGCAGCTACAGCTTTTGCAAAATCAGACGTACGCTTATCACGACTATATTGCAAACCCGGTTCATACGACACCTTCAGTCCCATATCACGCAAAGCCTTCAAAGGCGTTACACTATGTTCGGGTTCTCCGTCAAAAACCCAGGTACCGAGTTGCTCTTTTTGCTGGTCCGCTAACGGACCGGTCACCAGTATTTGGACCTCTTTATCGTTTAGCGGCAAGATGCCGTTATTTTTAAGCAAAACGGTTCCCTGCTCTACCGCTTCGGTCGCGAGCGCAAGCGCCTCAGCGCTATAAGCGATCGGTTCTTCTTCCGGCACATATGTGTTCTCAAACAATCCCAAACGGTATTTCATACGCAATATGGACTTGACGCATTCGTCTATCTGACGCTCTTTCACTTTCCCTTCTGCTACCAGTTCAGCGAGGTAGTCGTGATAGAGATTGCCTTGCATGTCCATCTCCATGCGGGCATTGATGCAACGTAAAGCTGCTTCTTTGCGGTCGGCACACAAGCCATGAGGTATCAGATCCATACCCGATCCCCAATCGCTGACCAACAATGCATCCGATTGCCATTCGTCGCGTAAGATATCGACATTCAGATGTTTATTGGCGGAGGAAGGTAATCCGTTGATAGCGTTGAACGAGCACATCAGACTCATTGCACCGGCATCAACCGCTGCTTTGAAGGGCGGTAGATAGACATCCCTAAGTTGCACTTCCGGAATCCATGTAGTATTATAATCGCGTCCTCCTTCAGAAGCCGAATAACCGGCGAAATGCTTGACACATGCAGCCATACCATGAGATTGATAACCTCTCACGACAGCCGCAGAGAACATAGAAGCCAGATAGGTATCTTCGCCGTACCCTTCGGCCACGCGTCCCCAACGTGGGTCTCGCGCCACATCTACCATCGGCGAGAACGCCCAACGGATACCGACAGCCACAGCTTCATCTGCAGTCAATGCCGCCGCTTGCTCCGCCAACTCAGGATCCCACGTAGCCGCTTGTCCCAACGGAATCGGATAGATGGTACGAAAGCCGTGTATCACATCGCGTCCCACCAAAAGCGGAATACCCAAACGGGTCTCTTCTACCGCCATCCGTTGCAACCGGTTCACCTCTTTGGCTTCGACACCATTAAGGATAGCGCCTACTCGTCCTTCTCTGAAGAGGGCTTCTTTGGCCTCCGAGTCATAAGAAGGATCGAGTTGGTTCATCTGACCGATCTTCTCCTCCAGTGTCATGCGGGAGAGAAGATTCTCCACAAAACGATCTTCCTCACTTTTGTGAGTGCATGCACACACGGCCGTCAACAGTATAGACAGTACCGTTACGCGAAATATAGATTTGTCCATCTTGTATAAATTTACTAATTGATGATTGACCGTCAGGAATCGTCTCTATACCTTGCCAGTTCTCCGGTTCGGGTTCGATAGCATCGGAAGCGGTGGGGCAAACGAAAGACTCATTCTCATCCCCTCGCTGATAGATCCGGATCCAATCGATATACATCGATCGCGGACCGTTGGCCAAGGCCGTTATCTGGTTGACCGAATAGATGCCCGGGAAATCTCCGCCGATAGCAAGGTTAGCTATCAGGAAGTTCGGTTTGCCGAAAATCTCCTTGCGGTTCTTATTCGGGTTATCATTAGGCTCCAAGTTCGCATGAAAATAGGGTTCATACTCCGGATGAATATCCTTATCCATATATATATTGATGGATGTCGGTGTCCAGATCATCGTCAAGATATGGAACGTATCTTCTACCGCATAGGGCCATGTAACCGAATGTGCCTGGCTCCATAAGTCATCTTTCCCCGCCCCCACATGCATCGCGCCGTTGAAATAGCGATCTTGTGTGCCGGGAGCGAATGCATCCTTGTTGCCTAATTCGATGATATCGGTCTCCCCGCATCTGGGCCAACCTACCTGATCGTAGTTATTTCCCATCTGCCAGAAAGCCGGCCATAGACCATTCGCTGTTTGCGGGAACTTAATACGCGCTTCGATCTTACCATAAGTATAATACATCTTATTCTTCGTGTTCACGCGTCCGGAAGTGCAATCTCTTTCGCCGGCCGACTCTTTGGTAGCCGTCACGATCAGACATTTCTTACCGGTGGTCGGTTCGACGCCCAGCGTCACTGCTTTCTCGCAGTAATACTGCAATTCTCTATTTCCTCCGCCATCGGTATTGACCTCTATGTTCCATACTTGTTGATCCAGAGAGGCATCGGTAAAATCCTCGTTCCATACGAGGGTGTATTCTTGTGCCGCTACCCAACCGGCAACACATAGCAAGAGTCCTATTATGTTACTTCTCCAACGCATCGATTCCAGCAGAAAGGGCAAAGAGCGTGACATTCCAGTTGATCGTCACTTCATTGGATGCATAACTGGGTTGATAGTCCAGATAACTCTCATCCGCCGTTACATCTTTGGGATACTTCACACCATCCGTCTCAGCATCCTGCCGCTCCCTGTTCGGTCCTCCGGCTAAGAAACCCGGATGCGTTCCTTTCGGATGTGAATACGAGAGACGATGATGCGGATGGGAAGTCGAACGAGTACCGAAACCGGTCACATAACAATAACCGGTACTGTTTTGCCCCAGGATATAATTGAGGCAACGCTCCGCATTGATGCGATATTTCTCGTCGCCTGTTAACCGATAAGCATACAGACATTCGATACCACGCCAGCAGCATCCCTCCGAGTTACAGCCCCAGAAGAAATCATCCTCCCGATTGCCATACGGCGAACGATAAACGGAAACCGTCTCTGCCTCATCGAGATAAGATTGCAGATGTGCCAAGATTGCCTCCGCATTTCCCAACTCTATATCTGCCAGCTCAGCCACATTACCCCAAACAGCCGGAGTGAATTCCTTTGGGCGATGCGTTAAAGCCGCCTCTTGGAAGGCTTTTTCACCGGTGAGCAGGAACAACTCCGTCTCTGCCCAGTAGAACTCATCCTGCACATCATAATCGTCATATGCACCAGTGGTAATCTCCGGCTTAAACTCCTCATTCATCGCCGGCTGATCGTAATAGACTTCGGGATGCTCCAAAGCCCATGCGTAAGCCGACTCGGCAGCCTCGGCTGCTTGTTCGCAGAAGGCCGGATCATAGGGCGCATATACGCGCGCTGCAAGCGCCATTGTGGCTGCAAAATCGAGTGTTGCTGCGGTCGTCTTGAGCACCACATAACGTTGCTGTTTGCATTGGTCCGGACGGATAAACTTCTCAAAATTAAGCGTGGTTAACTTATGGTACACACCACCGTCCATGTCCTGCATCGTCATCATCCAGCGGATGTTATACATAGCCTCTTCCAGCATATCCGGCATCGCTGAACCGCTCTCAGGGATATTCAGGTTCAGTGCATCATAATACGCTTTGTTCATCTCATATGCCATCAACCAAACACCCATCGTATAACCCGAGTTGACAATATACTTGTTATAATCGCCGGCATCGTACCAACCGCCAGGAGACGAGATAACCGTTCCTTCCGGACGCTCTTCTGTAGCTGCCGAAGCATGTACTAACACATGACCATCCGGATGACCGGCCTTACGCGTATAACCTTCAGCAAAAGGCTCTACGATATCCATTGACGCACGCTGATAATAGAACGCACGCAAAGCCTTTCTCGTCAACTCCCGATAAGGATGATCGATGATCTGAAAACTCTGAGTAATCGCAGTATTCTGATTATTCAGAATCATCTGATACATCCCCTCTTCCTTCAACTCCGAGAAATCAACGATCTGACGGAACTTACCGGATACCGGATTAGTCATCGTTTCTGATGCCGAGCCTTGCCATACAGTGTCGTTCGCGGCATTGAGAATCACAACCACACAAGGTACCGAGGTGAGCGAGTCCACATCAATTGTCGCTGTCTTCTCCTGATCCGGTGCAAAGCCTACTTGATTCAGACGAATCTGCGTTTCATGCGCAGTGTGCCTGCACCCTGTAAAAAGGGCACAAGCACACGCGAGAAGAATATAATATTTTTTCATATCCGTTATTTTTTTAGCGGGAATTTATAGGCCAATAAGGACATAATCGCTGCGATAACAGCCGGGAAGAGACTAAATAGCGCCCATACCATTGTCCGAACCGACTCTTCATTGGTAATAACAACAATCGTCTCACCCGTTTCCATATTTGTATGCGACACCAATCCTGCTACACCAAGCAGCAATGCAATCAAACTACCGGAGATAGCGCCGCCGAATTTCTGGGCCATCGTACCCGAAGAGAAGATCAGTCCTGTCGAACTCGTTCCATTCTTCTCCGTTGCATAGTCTGCCACATCGGCATACATTGACCAGATCAGCGGAGAGTACAAACCTGCGCCTACCGAAGCCAACATCGAAACCGCTACCATCAACCATATATACGAAGCGTCCATCGGGATGAAGAAATAACCCACCGAGAACACGCAGCATATCACCGATGCCCAGACGAATGCCATCCGCTTAGAGCCTACCCAACGGGTGAACGCCGGACTGAGGGCTCCGAAGATCATACAGGTCACTTCACTAAAGGCCATGAACATCGTGTAGTTGATGATAAACCGGCCGATCGTCACATCTCCTCCAAGGCAGTATGTGATCATATAGCCGGCTACTGCATAACGGAAACCATTGAAGAAATTCGTGCAGAACGCTACCGCAGTCATATAGACCCACGGTTTGTTGCGGAACAAATCCGCGAACTGCTTAAAACTGAATTTCTCGGCAATGACCGGTTGATGACGTTCCTTGGTCAGCAGACCGCAAGCCATCGTCATCACAGCTGCTACAATACCGAAGAATACACCTACCACCGCATACTGATGCTGATCCGTACCGCCTACCCATTTCTGCACATAAGGGAAAGCTATCATCGTCACAAAACCCATGGCAAATGCACCTACCATTCGGAAAGCGGAGAACTGATTTTTCTCATTGTCATCGGTCGTCATCACGCCCAGCAGCGAACCATACGGCACATTCACCGCCGTATACACCGCCATCATCAGCAGATAGAACGTGTAGGCCCATATACGCTTGCCGGTAGGACCTAAGTCCGGGGTGAAAAGCAAGAGTGCGAAAATAAGTCCGAAGGGAATAGCGCCGAAGATCAACCACGGGCGATAGGTTCCCCAACGGGATTTGGTACGGTCTGCCAAACTACCCATGAGCGGGTCCGTAAACACATCGAAGACACGCGCCGTAAGCATCAGTGCGGCTGCATCTGCAAAGGTTAAACCGAATACGTTCGTAAAGAAGAGCGGAAAGGCAACGGACATAATCTTCCAGGTGATGCCGCCGGAAGCGGCATCACCCAGAGCATATGCGATTTTTTCTCGTAAAGGTGCCATTACTTATACGTTACTTTGGTTATTGTTTCACCAAATCCGACGATCAGTGCGGCATCACCTTCGCTGGCTACCAATCCTTGACAGCGTTCGTCGTATTCGAACGTGAACGGATTCGGAGTCTCCGCCGTCACGTCAAACTGATCCACGAGGTTTCCTCCCCACCAATCGGTGGTGATACGCAGGTTATGGTACTCAGCCTCCGGGAAGTCATAGTAAACACAGATGGTCTTGCCTGCTGCCGGTGCGAGGTCGTCTTTCGTCAGCTTGACGTTGGAGGCGCCCCAGTTGAGCACACAATTGCCTTCCCAGATGACGGTCTCCAGATCTGCAGGTGGCTCGGGAGGATTGTTCGTTACCACCAAAGCGTCTGAACCGAAGATCTTGCCTGCGGCGTTTTTCAGACGGAGGTAGTAATTGCCTTCTGCTACATCTGCCGGTAATACAAACGTCAACTGCGCAGCCGAAACCGGCGTCGGCGTGATGGAAGATACGGCATTCTGACCATACAAGTCGGAAGATACAATGACCTCCATTACCTCATCCAGGTGTTGACCATCCAGCGTAGCTGTACTGCCCGGTGCCAGATAGCGTCCCCATGACGGAGCGGCAGCATATGGGTCGGTGTCATACGGATGAACCGTAACCGAACCGGTGCGCTCCGTACGTTTGCAGGCTGTAGTCACTGCCTCGATCACAAGGGCATATTTACCTACGGGGAACGTCATGTTGATTTTCAGACCTGTGTAGACCAGCTGACCATCCAGGTACCAGTTGACCGTCGTGTAGTTGGACGGCGTTACAGTTACGGAGTCGTAGAGCGGTGTATCCGGATTCGCGAGGTCATACGTGAACGAACCCGAACCCGACTCATTGTACGGCTTGAGGATGATCGGCGCGTCGTTCTGACTCTGCGTGTCAAACGGCGTCTCGTTCTCACAAGCCGTGAAGGAAACGAGAAGGGTTAATGCAGCTATATATAAAAACTTCGTTTTCATAAAATTTCAAATTAAACTTTAAACTATCAACATTATTTAACATCCCACCAAAGGCGTGCATGCCAGTCATAAACGCCCGTTACACGGCTGATGGCATCGGAGTACGCTTTCTCGCTATAGGTCTTTTCCTTGAGCGGATAGCAGAAACGAACCGGGATGTCTGCACCGTCAATGATCGGGTTGTTAGCGCCTGTCGGCGGCACCAAAGCCGGGTAGTCGGCACGACGTACGTTCGCCCATGCTTCAACCGGGTTATGGAAATGCAGAATCCAAGCCTGCGTATTGATCTGACGCTTCTGGTCTTCCGAAGCTGCAGCAAAAGCGATGCCGGGCTGCGCGATGTAAGCGGCATACTCCGCATCCGTGATAACGGAACAGTCGTAATGGTTTGCCAAGAAATCCATCGAGGCACGGATACCGGCTTCGTACATTTCCTTGGCGTTGTCGCTGGTCCATCCTTTGACAGCTGCTTCAGCACGCAGGAAGCATACCTCCGCATAGGTCATCAGTACGCCCGGGTTGTCGGAACGCAGGAAATCTGTTGCCAACTTCGGCTTCAACCAACGCGGGTTGGAAGTCGGGTCATAACCCGGGTGAGCCGTTTGGATCTCTGCGATCTCGAGTGCCAACGGACTACCGGCGATATCCGTGTAGGACGGCCAGTTATCCCATGAGAAATCACCGGGAGCGATCTCGTAGATCAACTGGGTAGCCGGATTAGCCTGCTGGGTAGCGATGACAGCATCCGTTACGTCAATACGACCGTCCGGACTCGTTACCGACATAAAGTCGTCGATGTAGAAACGGCAGAGACGCAAAGTACGCGGGTCGTTGTTGTCATACAACTGCTTCCAGAATGTCTGGCAGATGTACGTCGGGTTGTTGGCCGGGTCGTTGCCGTAGAAATATTTCGACAGCGCGTTGCCGCGGAAGTCTTTATAAGCTTCCTGACCGAACGTGAACGACACATTCATATGGCTCACACATGCATCGTCAGCAGCACTTTTCATTGCGCCATCAGCCAAAGCAGCATTGAACTCATCTTGTGCAAGAGTAGGCAGAATGTCGGATATACGCATCGCATAACGCATTCGCAGCGAACGGGAGAAAGTCTTCCATCCTTCGATGTTTCCAGCATACAAAGGATCGCTTAGTATCGCCTCCTGTTTGATGTCGAACATCGCTTCGGCTGCCTTCAGTTCGGTAAAGAACGAGCGGTAGATCTCTTCTTGCGTGTCGTATTTGGGTTGGGTGATACCGCTGATGTATCCTAAACCTGCTTCGCTAAACGGTACATCGCCGTAGAAATCGGTCAGCAGACCGCCCACATAAACGCGGAAGATACGCATAGCGGCATTCAAATTCACTTTAGCAGGATCGTCTTTCGTACGCTCGATACCATCCGTTAAGTTACGGAAAGCAGCCGGGTAGAGGTTGTTCCAAGGACGAGACATTTCATTGTCGTCCGAACGATGCTGACCGCCGTAGTTGGTAGTATTCCAGCATCCCATCAGGTGCTGCGTGAACGCATAAGTATAGAGACGATAAGTGTCCACAAAATTCATGTCTCCGTACATCTGCAGTACCGCATAGGTCAACTGCGAAGACGGGTTTACATTGTCCGCTTTCGTCGGATCCGTATTGATCTCCTCGTAAACCTTATCTGAGCAAGAAGCGAAGAAGATTGCGCAGAGTGCTATATAAAATATCTTTTTCATAATTTGTCTCCTTTCAATTTTCATTTTTCACTTTTTACTTTCCAAGGGTTAGAATTTGATATTGAAGTTAAGACCGTAGCTGCGACGGCTCGGAAGAGAACCGTACTCCAGACCGAGACCGGAGGAGTTGTATTGAGCATCCGGGTCGATATCCTTGATATTCTTCCATACAATGAACGGGTTGCGTGCTACGAAGCTGATACCTACATGTTTTACGATACCTTTCTTATCCAACCAGTTTTTGGGGAAATCAAGCGTCAAGGTTAACTCACGGCACTTTATATATGAGTTGTCATAGATGAACAGTTCCGGCGATTTACGCGAAACCTCCAACCAGTAGTCCTCCGGGTTGATGTACTTGGTGTTCTCACTGTATGTACCGTCACCATTGTCAATGACACCGTCTACAAGGTAACCGCCTGTCGGAGTCCACTCGGAAGCCGTCTTACCGGCTGCACGACGTGCCTCTTCCGATGCGTACCATTCTGCACGACCGACGAGAGTCTCTTTGGCCTTACCGGTCTCATAGGACGAACGCTCGGACATCGAGAAGATATCTGCACCAACCTTCACATCAAAGAGAGCAGTCAAACTAACCATCTTGTAACGCAGCGTAGTACTCAGACCGCCGGTCCAATCCCATTGGGCATTACCTAACACTTTGTTATCATCGGTGTATTTCGGCAGACCGGTAGTTGCATCCACGATGACGCGTCCTTCTGCGTTACGCAGCATAGCCGGACCGCAGATAGCGCCATACTCCTCACCTTCGCGAGCAGCTACATAAACATTACACCAGGTAGCTTTTGCCAACTCCAATTCGGTCGTTCCTTCCGTCAGTTTCAGCACCTTATTGTTGTTCTTAGACCAGTTGATACCTAAATCCCACGTGAAATCTTTCGCCTGTACCAGGCGCGCACCAAAGGTAATTTCAAAACCTTGGTTCAGAATTGCACCAGCGTTGATCATCTGATACTCATAACCGCTGGTCGGCGAGATAGCCATACCGATGATCTGGTCACGCGAAATCTGATGATAGAACGTGAAGTCGAGGCTGATGCGGTTGTTGCACCATTTGGTCTCGAAACCGGTCTCAACGGAACGAGTACGGGTCGGTTTAAGGTCCGCATTTGGCATCGTATTACCGTAGATATAGCCGATCGAGTAGCCGGCGTAGCCGAACTGCGACTTGGTGTAACGCAGCCCTAACTGATATGGGTCGGTGTCGCTACCTACCTCTGCAAAACTCAGACGCAGTTTACCGTAAGGAAGAACTTTGCGATTACTCTTGATCAACTCCGAGAAGACCCACGAACCGCTGACAGAGGGATATACATAGAGGTTCTTTCCCGATGCCAAAGTCGAGGACTTGTCACCACGAACGGTAGCGTCCAAGTACAACATATGACGCCATCCGAGGTTAACCGATCCGAAAACAGACACGATACGTTTGTTGTACGTGCTCTCTTCTACCGATTGGTCTTCAAAACTGGTCATCGCCACCACCTCACGGATACCCATGTCGGTACCGGTATTGACGACAGTCTTGTTGTTGACGTTATACAAGTTCGCGCCAGCTGTAGCCGTGAAGTCGAAATCACCCCAACTGTCGGTATAGATACCCATTACTTCGGCATTGAGCATGCGGTTGTTCCAATAGCTGTTCTGCAAACGACCGGACTCATAACCCGGAGTAGTCGGATACTTAAAGTCCGAAAACTCAAAGCGGTTCAGTTCGGCACCTACCGTTGCTTGCACCTTCAATTGCGGGATGATGTTATACACGATCTTTCCGTTCATGCGGAGCAGGTCTTTGTACGATTGGTTCTTATTCTTGTTGATCTCCCAATAGGGGTTAACGTTATATACATCATTACCGTTCCAGTTGTAGTACTCACCTTCTGCGGTCTGATAGTTCTTGAGCCATGCCTGATCATAAGTAGTGGACAGCGTCATGAGGTTCTTACCTACGTTAGAGCGGTCGTCACCCAAGGCAGGGCGGTTCTTGACATCCTCGTGGGTGTAGTTCACATTGAAATCCAGATCCACCGGACCGAGCGAGGTGTTGGCACGCAGGGTCAGGGTGTTACGACTCATGTTCGAGTTCGGGAGGATGTCCTTGTTACGCATATCCGTATAAGAGAAACGGATACCGGTTTTACCGGTGTTCATCGATACGACTGCCGTGTTGGTAGCCGTCAGACCAAGTTCGAAGAAATGCGCCGTGTTGTTCGGAATGATATTGAACGGGTGTACCTGGTCGTCGTAGTAACGCAGCATCAGACCTGCATCTGCTTTCGGCCCCCAGGACTTGTTCGTGTTACTTACAGCATCCACGTTGTACATACCGTCAGAACCCATACCGTACTCTTGTTGTACGTTATCCCACTTGCTCAATTGCGAGTCGAACGTGAGCGTACCGTTGTACTCAACGCCCCATTTGGCGTCACCCGTATTCGCTTTCTTAGTCGTGATAAGGATCACACCGTGGCTGGCACGGCTACCGTAGAGAGCAGCTGCAGCCGGACCCTTAAGCACGGACATCGACTCAATGTCATCCGGGTTGATGGCCGAGATTCCGTCACCGAGGTCATAACCGCCTTCTGTTCCTGCCTGACCATAACTGGTGTTGTCCATCGGAACACCGTCGATGACGTAGAGCGGTTGGTTGTTACCGGTGATCTCGGTTGCACCACGCAGTACGACACGGGTCGAACCGGCAGCACCGCCTGCTGTCTCTTGAACAACCAGACCGGCTACACGACCGGCCATCGAAGTAGCAGCATTCGGGTTACCGGCTTTCGTCAGGTCTTCGCCCTTCACTTCGCCCACTTCATAGCCGAGCGCCTTACGGTCACGTTTGATACCCATGGCCGTAACAACGACCTCAGAGAGTACCTCCGTATTCTCCGACATGGTGATGTGAATAGGGTTACCGGTCACTTTGACGGTCTGAGATGTGTAGCCCATGTAGGAGAACTCGAGTTCATCGCCTACATTGGCTTGAATAGAGAACTGACCATCCATATCGGTAATAGTACCGACGGTGGACCCTTTGACGAGCACACTGGCGCCGATGAGCGGACCGTCCGCGTCTTCGACCGTACCCGTAACGATGTTTTGCGAGAACGCCAAGCCTGTAGTTCCCACGAGGAGAACTACAAGGCTAAGCATATACCTGAAATAGGCTTTCATGGTACTAAGGATTTTAAGTTTAACGTACAATCATTTTATGTCCATTGAGAATGACGATCCCTTTGTAGTCCTCTCCGACGGGTTGTCCGAGGAGGTTGTAACGGATATCGTTGCTGCGAATGGAGATATTCTCAATAGCCGTTGGCATAACCATAGCAGCTAAGCGGGCTTGTACGATATTGATTCCGTGTCCGTGCAGGGCAAAACCGCCGGTAGCAACTGCGTTCTTAATCTCATCCGTGATAACTAGTCTCACTTCAGTATTCGCAGTGATATCGACTTGTGCTTGTCCGGGCAGTGCGTTCCATCCGTAGTTATCGAGTTTGTAGGAATGGTATTCGTCTGTCGGCACGATCTCCAAGGAGAGACAAAGGGTGTCATTGACATTGAAAGCGGCAAAATCGTCCGGGGTGATGCCTTTCCACTCTTTGTGTTCGTCGCCGTCCGGCAGCGCCCAAGAGACATACCAGTTTCCAGACCAAATAACTCCTTCTGCGGGTTCAACACCCTCCTCGAGGATAGTGACTTTAACCACCTCAAATCCGTGTCCGTGGATAGCAAAACCACCCTCGGCGATTGCGTCCTTAATGTCTTGGGTTACCACAAAAGTCACCTTGGTGTTTTCGCCGAAACCGAAATCGGAATCGTGCTCGGCTTCATGTCCGGGCAGTGCGGTCCATGCGTAGTTGTCAAAATTGTACTTGTGGTATGCCGCTTCTGTTTCTATCTCGAAATAGAAATAGAGTGTTGTACCTGCTTCCATAGCGGCGAAATCGCTTTGTCCCAGTTGTTTCCATTCGCGGTGTTCGTCTCCTTCGGGATAATCCCATGAGACGCTCCAACTACCGGTCCATAAATCTCTTTCTGCAGCCGAAAGACTCATCAGTGCTACAATAGCGAGCACTAATACCGAATAAATTCTTTTCATTAGTGAATAAATTTGTTAAGTTAATAAAAAAGGTTATTATTATTTTCTACTTGATTGCGGAGCTGTTTCATAAACAGATTGCAGGGTGTAGTTCGGATCGTTGTTCTCCCATGAATCAACCATAGCGCGTACTGCTTGTTCTCCGTTGCCTATATATTTACCTGTCTGGTGGTTGATTACGCCGAATC
>CAMUYI010000021.1 GCA_947164985.1 uncultured Bacteroidales bacterium
CAACAACCTCCAAGATCAACGAGGATCAGCTCTTCTACTGCCAGCAACGAGGTATTTCCCTCGAAGACGCAGTCGGTCTCATCGTCAACGGCTACGCCAAAGAGGTAATGGACAAGCTCCCGATGGAGTTTGCTGTCGAGGCGCAAAAACTGTTGCAAGTGAGTCTGGAAGGGTCTGTGGGATAAATGTTCTCTCAATTTATAGAAAATTCTCAAAAAAATGGCATACCTATTGCGTATGTCATTTTTTTTGTGTAATTTTGCAGCGCAAAATGAATCGTGTCCCTGTGGGTAAGAAAGTTTTGCAGTATTTAGCTCGCGCCGAGGGTATATGTCTTTCGGGTGGGTGAATACAGAACATATGAAAAAGGCGTTCATAAAACCTAATGAAGAATAAAACAGACATAGTTTCGACTCAACAATTCAATGAAGTGATTCGTCTGATTCAGCACGCCCGTTCGGAGATCGTTCGCACAGCCAACTCTCAACTAATCGAGTTGTATTGGCAGTTGGGCGCATACATGTCTGATAAGATTGAATCAGCTCAATGGGGAGATAGCGTCGTACAGCAGTTGTCGGAATATATCGCACGCACAGCGCCTGAACTGAAGGGATTCTCCGCTCAAAACCTCTGGCGAATGAAGCAGTTTTATGAGGCCTATCGCAATGCTGACGAAAAACTCTCGCCACTGGTGAGAGAAATTAGTTGGACGAATAATCTTATCATACTCAGCCGTACAAAATCGGAGGAAGAAAGGGAATTTTATTTGCAACTTTGCGTAAAAGAACGTCTCTCCAAACGAGATCTTAATCGCCAGATAGATAGTGCTCTGTTTGAGCGCACGATGCTAGAGAAACCAAAACTCTCACCACTGTTGAGAGAAATTGCACCTTCCGCTGAACAAGTGTTCCGTGATCAATATGTAATGGAGTTTATCGGAGGCAAGGAATACAAGACGGAGAACTCGATGAAATCTGCCCTTGTGCAGCAGATGAAGGAGTTTATCCTTGAACTCGGCAAAGATTTCATTTTTATAGACGAGGAGTATCGTTTGCAGGTGGGTAATAGTGATTTCCGTATTGATTTACTCTTCTTCCACCGCGAGTTGCAATGTCTTGTAGCTTTTGAACTGAAGATGGGTTCTTTCAAACCGGAACATCTGGGACAACTGAATTTCTATTTGGAGGCATTGGATCGAGACGTAAAGAAACCTCATGAAAACCCGAGTATAGGTATTCTTCTTTGTAAAGATAAAGATAACGAAGTCGTTGAGTATGCACTCAGTCGCTCGTTATCGCCTACTATGGTAGCGGAATATAAGCTTTGCCTGCCGGACAAGAAACTCTTACAAGCAAAAATGCGTGAGATAGAAGTAGAATAACCATCGTCCCTTACTGACGTTAAACAGGAGGACATAAAAGGCGTTTATTGACGATGAAAGATGAGATAGTACTATATAGACCTAATGAGCAGTTTCAGCTGGAAGTTTGTTCGGAGTGAAGCAACCAGCTGTGTCTAAACACTTATCAAATATCTTTCGGGAGGGTGAATTAGATAAAAATTCAGTTCATTCCATTTTGGAATATACTGCAGCTGATGGTAAAGTTTATAGTACCCAGGCACCGGCAGCGTAAAAAAGCGGTGAAAAACATATAGACATATTGAAAAAAGGCGTTTATTGACGATGAAAGACGAGATAGTATTATATCAACCCAACGACCAACTATCAATAGAGGTCAAGTTGGAAAATGAAACTGTATGGCTCACACAGCAACAGATGGCCATGCTGTTCAATACTACTCGTAACAATATCACGCTGCATATTGGCAACATCTTCAAAGAAGGGGAACTGGACAAAGATTCAGTATGTAAGGAATCCTTACTAACTGCCGCAGACGGGAAGGTATATAAGACTAATTTCTATAATTTAGATGTCATTATTTCAGTTGGTTATCGTGTTAAATCAATCGTTGGTACTAAGTTCCGCCAATGGGCTAATAGAGTAATAAAAGACTATATGCTCAAAGGTTATGCAGTCAACCAGCGTTTACTATCTATGGAAGAACGGATAGACAAGAAGTTCCACACCATAGAAAACACTTTAGCCGACCATCAAGAAAAGATAGATTTCTTTGTCCGTACAAATGTACCGCCGGTAGAGCAAGTCTTCTTTGAAGGAGAGTTTTTTGCCGCTCGGGTGCTTCTGGAGACATTGATAAAGACAGCTAAGAAACGCGTGATAATAATAGATCGGTATGTGGATGCCGCTACGTTTGAGATGTTAGATGTGCGTGCGGAAGGAGTAACGGCTGATATTTATTCGGATAGCGAGTATAGGTCTTTGCGCGATATGCACAATGCAACAAAAGGTTTGCGGCCTGTGAATACGCGCAAGTGGTCAACACCCTCGCACGACCGATGGTTGATAATAGACGATAGTCTGTATCATTGTGGACATTCACTCAAAGATATGGGAAAGAAACTATCCGCTATCATGCTTATGGGTACGACTCCAGATGCTGTATTGAAAGAAGTAAAATAACTTATCGCTGGCACCGACAGCGTAAAAAAGCGGTGAAAAACATAGAAATATAACAGCGCGAAGTGTCGCGCCATCATAAAGCGTAATAAGCCAAAACTTGATTTGTTGAAACTTCGACACTTTTAACAATATCAAAATCACTCAAGTACGGTTTATGCACGCTCACGTAGTAGCGTGAGTTTTCCGTGCATTTATTTGAGTGATTAAGGTAGTCGAAGACCTCAACAAATCAAATGAAGCGAACGAAAGCGCACGCTTTTTGTGTTTATTATGATGAAAAATAATATAATCCATTGCATAAATCAAAAAAAAGCTGTACCTTTGCAGCGAATTGTTGAACAAAACATTCAAAATTATGAAAAAGAGATTTTTCCTCGTTCTGGCAACCCTCTTTGCCAGCGTAGCGCTTCAGGCGCAGTTTATTACACAAATGAGTTTGCTCACACCTCATTATTATCCCGGGGAGGTGTATTTTAAGGATGGTCATTCTGAAGAGTTTTTGGAACTGGAACTGCCCCGCGTCGGAAAAAGCAAACTGGGCGTGAAAAAGGACGCCGGTGAAAAAGAACACACCTATATACAGGCGGAAGATATTATTGGCATCAAGATATGGCATAAGAACTTCCCGGACAAGAAGCACGTGTTGTACTACGTCCACGCCCGCAAATCGATGATGCAGAATGAGCATCAATGGGGTAATCCGGTGATGGAAAGTGCATGGGGTGTGATTTTCCAATGCGAGATGAACTATCAAATGGATAAGAAAACAGGCGATTTGAATTTTATTAAGTTTACAGGAGGAAACGGACCGGACACCCCAACCCTCTATTATCTCGTCCGCCCGGAGTTGGAACTGGCTGAATTGGCAATGGTGAATGGCAGTTTTATGGCAATGAAGAAAGCGGCAGCGAAACTGTTTGCTGAGAATGAAGAGATCTCTACAGCTATCAAGAAAGGCAAACTCAAAGGCTCGGATATGCAGTATATCTTGGACGAGATGGCAGGGGGAAAGAAAGCGGAAGAGCCGCTTAAAATCATCCCCGATATTAAAACGGATTCGGTATCTAACGGTGTAGTAGGTGACGACGAATAATTTTTTCTGATATGAAACGTATTTTCTTTTTGGCAGCTATGCTGCTGTGTGTGCTGCTGCCGGCTTCTGCGCAAGGCTTGCGGCATAGTGTTTGTGTCGTTGAACCGGAGTATTCCGAGGCGGACAAAACGCTTTTGGGAGACTATGCTCTTTATACGGCAAGAGCCGGAATGCGAAGCGCATCCCGTGCCTTGTCGGCATACAAAAACGAAGGCACTTTCGGTTCGGGTGTCGTCGTGGAGCATGACGGCAAGAAATATATTCTGACGAACCTCCATGTCATCGGCTATGCAGGGAAAGCAACTATTATCTTCCAACTCCATGAGAAAACCATCCGTTACGAGCATTGCGATGTGACGAATATTGCTTCGACCGACTTGGCGGCGATAGCTCTTCCTTCGGAATGTGAGATGATTGCCCTGCCGCTTTATGCCGGTGAGATAGAGGAAGATCTCTCTATTGTGGCAGCAGGTTTTCCCGAGTTGGCAAATAAACCGTCCTGGCAACTCACGCGCGGAAGCATATCTAATGCGCGTGTGGATGTGGACAGCTACGAGCACGCTTCGCGTATCATCCAACATACGGCTTCTATTGATCCCGGTAGCAGCGGTGGACCGCTCTTGCTCAAAAACGCGGCAGGCAAGTACGAGATCTTGGGCATCAACACCTGGAAGGCTTTCTACCGTGAGGGAGTGGGATTGGCAATCGGGAAAGAAGATGTGCAAGCGTTTATCGCTACATTAGGAGCATCTAAAGCAGATGCAAGCAATGAGATGGAGCCTCTACGTGCTCTCTCCGGCGAAGATTGGTTGTATGTGTTCCGCCAGTTGCCGGATTCGGTTCAAAAAGATTTAAGGGAGACGGATTGGCATTTGCCGCTTGATCCCGCGCTGCGCACACTTGCTGTCCGTGATAGTCTGATTGCGCAAAAGGGGAAGGCTGCCAAGAAATTCGAGCGCTCCGCTACACATATCGTGACGGATATGGATAATATGAACCATGTGCGCCTAGTCTATGACAATTATCTGGGAATGAACCAGCAGGTGGGGCTGCAAGTAGGGCATGATTGGTTGGGTTATATCGCTACCGGCGTGCAGATAACCGCGCTTATCGAAGAAGCCATGACCGAGGACGAGATTTTCGCTACCAAGTTAGGTTATAAAACCCGCGCGGGGGCCATGTTCGGCATTTATGTCGGAGGTCAGCTGCCCATTCAGGTGGGAAAATACATGCTTGTTCCGCGTATTACCCAGAGTGCCGGAGCCGGACCGATGAAAACGGGAAATATCTATGGCGGCTTTGCTATTCTCACGGATACGCGTATAGGGCTCGATTGGCGTATCCCGTTCAACTCCGTGGACTTGGTCTTGGGACTTCATTACGCGATGGATTGGCAGTGGACTAAGAATGATTTGAAGATTCCGGCGTTCAAGCCCAAAGCAAATTACGACACTTTCAATCAATATCTCCAGCACGGTGTCGGTATCACCCTCGGCGTCGCATGGTAATCATTTTTGTATCAACTATTGAACAGTTGTGCCCGACACGAATTTAGGGTAAACATTATGAAATTCAGATTTTTGGCATTGCTGGCAATCGGTGCCTGTATATGTCCGATGGCGGCTTCCGTAAAGTATTCCTGTGATTTTGAGGATGCCACAATCCGTAACAGGTGGGTGCTGAACCGTACACCGAATCAGAATGTGTACAACCAGTTGGCTAATAAATGGTATCTCGGAGAGCTGGGGAATAGTACTCCAGACGGTCACTACGGACTCTATATTTCCGATGATAACGGTCTGAATGCACATTATTCCAACAGCCCATGTTGGGTAGCCGCGCATGACACTCTTACGCTGGAATATAAGTCTTCCGGCAGTTATACGCTTACTTTCGATTACTGCGCAACTGGAAATAGGGCGAGCGCTTTCGATGGGTTGTATGTTCTCTGGATTCCGGTGACGAAAGAGAATGGTGATTCCATAAAAGTGATGTCGCTTGCAAATGTTTCCGGGCAGGTCCCTTTGATGTATTCCGAATATGTACTTTCGCATGTGGGGGATGCCAAGTATATTTATGGTACTGCTTTATGGCAGCAATGTGTAATAACCATTTCCGGTCGTGCGTGCAACGGAAAACCACACTATCTGGCTTTCGTGTGGGCGAACGAAAATATAGCGGCGAAGCAGCCGGGAGCTAAGATTGATAACATACAGATTTACGATAGTGCTCCGTGTGAAGCTCCCACTGACTTGACAATACAAAGACAAGGGCATAATGTGCAATTGGACTGGAACGGAACGGCTGCCGAATACGAGGTGTCCGTTTATTCCGGTACTACTGATACATGGATTGATACGCGAATAGAAACGGGTACCTCCGCCTCTTTTACGAATATTCCTGCCGGTCAGACGAGTTTTAGTGTCCGCGCTTTGTGCGAAGGGGGACTGTATGGCCTGAAGGCACTTGTTTCTCGTTTTATTTACTATCCGGAACAGATGTGTGTGGACTTCCTTAATCTGGACAATGCGAAGTGCTATGTGAACAACTCATCTGTCTCCAATACATTGGTCTTCAATGATTTCCGCCAGGTCTCTCCTCTCGATTACGGACCTGCTTCTGCCAGCAGCCGTCATTCTCTGCATTTTGACCCTTACGAAACGGAACCTCGCACGGGAAATGTAGTTTCGGTCGTCCCGGATGGCGAGTTTGCATCGGTACGCTTGGGTAACTGGAGGGGTGAAAGCGAGGCGGAACGGATAGAATTCGACTTTGTCGGAGATACGATCAATTATCCTGTTTTAGTGTTCAAATATCTGCCTTTTATTGAAGTACCGGCTCATGAAGCGACTGCTAATCCGCGTATACAGGTGGATGTTCTCGCCAATGGTCAATCTTTAGGTCCGGATTATCAATTGGACATAAACGGAAACGATATTTTTGACAATCAAACACTTACTCCGGAAGCCATCGGGAAAGGTTGGCATATAACCGGCCCTACAGAGGCGCAGACCATGGGGAATATTATCTGGAAGGAATGGACAACGGCTGTCTTCGACCTCCGTAATCTGCTGTTACATGGTCAGGAACTGACATTACGGGTCACTTCTTTTGATTGCACTCATGGTGGTCATTGCGGCTATGTCTATTTTACTATAGGAGGTAGTGATGATTCCATTCTCCTGCCCGGTGAAGTGACACACATAGAGCACATCACAGAGCATGCCTCCCCTGTTAAAATCCTCCGCGACGGTCAGATCCTCATCCTCCGCGGGGACAAAATCTACACCATCACAGGACAGGAAGTGAAATAACAAAAAAACTAAATCTGTACAAAAAATGGCATACCCTCTTGCGTATGTCATTTTTTTTATGTCGTTTTGTGTTTGTTAGTTTTTGTTTTTGCCTACCTATTCCTGTATTATACTACACGATTAGTATATAATTAGTATGTGTTTAGTAGGTTATTAGTAGGTGATTAGTAGGTTATTCATTTGACCATACGCGGACGATTATATAGGGTTACAGACCCCGGTACCCGCAGTTATTCTGCTTTTTTACGCTAAAATTTATGAAAATTACTCCAGATCGATGTGCTCCGCTTGGACGGGGGAGGAGAGGAAGAGCGATGCGGATTGCGAGAAGCGGTCCGCATTTTCTGTGGTCAGGTAGTGGCAGGAGCCCATAGGGAATGATTCGCCAGAGGCGCTTAATGATGCCGTCTGCGAGAGTTGGGACTCGTATTCCGGATGACGAGACAAATAATCCGCCAAACTCTTGGCTTCTAAGTATCCTTGCGAAATAACTTGAATATCGCTGGCGGCAAAACGTTTGCCGTTGTTGCGAATCCACTGGCTGATCTTCGGCAGAAGGAGCGGGTAGTGTGTACAGCCAAGAATGAGCGTATCTATCTGCGGATCTTTCTCTAAAATCTCGCGGAGGTAAAGATCGACAAAGTAGTCGGCGCCGGGGTTGAGGTGTTCGCCGTTCTCAATAAGCGGAACCCAGAGCGGACAGGGCTGTTGCACAACCGTAAATGGTTGCGCATTTACCATTTCTAATCTCCCTTCGTTCGAACGATCGGCTTCGCCGTATGGGTCATTTATTTGATCATTTGGTAATTTAGATATTTTCTCTAATTCGAGGACATAACTCTCGGAACTCACCGTCGCCGGAGTAGCTAAAATACCCACATGTCCGGTTTTCGTAATCACCGGCACGGCTTCTACCGTCGGACGAATGACTCCCAAGACATTTACCATTTGACCATTTACCATTTGGGCATTTATCTGCGGCAGATCCTTCTGCTGAATCGTCCTCAAGGCTTTCGCGCTGGCGGTATTGCAGGCGAGGATGACGAGGGCGCAATCTTGGGAAATGAGGTATTTGACCGCTTGGAGCGTATAGCGATAAATGACATCGAACGAGTGCGTGCCATAAGGTGCACGAGCGTTGTCCCCTAAGTACAGATAATCATACTGAGGTAACTCTTTTCGGATGGCTTCCAAGATCGTTAAACCACCGTATCCACTATCAAAAATACCTATTTTTGCCATTTTCGGCTGCAAAATTACAAAAAAATTTGCATATGTGCAAAAAAAAGTGTATCTTTGCACGCTAATTGGTATCAATTACAATAAAATTGTAAAAAATAACTAAAAATATACGTATATGAAATTTACTATTTCGAGTTCTAAACTCTTTTCGCAATTACAGGCAGTAAGCCGCGTTATTAACAGTAAGAATGCGTTGCCGATTTTGGATGACGTGCTCTTTGACGTATCGGGAAATGAACTGAAGTTGACCGCTTCGGACGGTGAAACGACGATCCGTACGAGTGTGGAGTTGGAGTCGGTGGAAGGTGCCGGTAAAGTGGCATCGGCTGCTAAACTGCTGCTCGAAACGTTGAAAGAATTTAGCGAGCAACCCCTGGCTTTCACTATCGATGAGAATAACTTCGCGGTGAACATGGTTAGCCAGAACGGTACCTATTCGTTCGTCGGTGTGAACGGCAACGAATATCCGGAGATGCCGGCTGTAGAAGGTGACGCACAGAGTGTGGCTGTTCCGGCGAATGTGCTGCAGAACGCAATCGAGAAAACGATTTTCTGCACTGCAGACGATGACCTCCGTCCGGTGATGAACGGTATCTTCTTCGATATCGCAGCCGATAAGGTGACCATGGTAGCTACCGATGCGCACCGTTTGGTTCGTTATACGAATACCGGTGTGGCTTCCGGCGTAACCGCTTCGTTCATCCTGCCGAAGAAACCCGCGGGTCTGCTCAAGAACCTGCTGGCAAAAGCAGAGGAAGATGTGAAAGTGACCTTTGGTCAGAAGAACGCTCGCTTTGAGTTTGGTAGCACCATCATCGTGTGCCGCCAGATCGAGGGCCGTTTTCCGAACTACAATGCTGTGATCCCGCAGGCGAACCAGAATATCGTGACTGTAGACCGTCAGACCATGCTCAACGCTTGCAAGCGCGTGGCTGTATTCGCCAACAACGGTACGGCGCAACTGCGTCTGGCTTTGAGTGAGAACCAGATCAAGATCTCTGCGCAGGATATCGATTTCTCGACCAGCGCAGAAGAGACGATCTCTTGCAACTACAACGGTACGCCGATGGCTATCGGTTTCAAGGCTCCGTTCCTCATTGACCTGCTCGGTTCGATCGCATCGGCAGATGTACTGCTCAAGTTGGCAGATCCTGCACGTGCCGGTCTGCTCGTACCGGTAGAGAATGAAGAGAACGAGGACGTTCTCATGTTATTGATGCCGATGCTGCTGAACGACTAATTAAGAATTAAAAATTAAAAATTAATGAACTATCGTTCATTGACAGCGCAAGAGATTGCGCAAATGGAGGCACAAGGTTGTTCGGCGACTAACTGGGCGGACGTGCAAGTGGCGCAGGATTTCGATGTGCAGTATGTACATCATACCCGTTTCTCCGGCCATAATCAGATCGGTGCTTTCCGTCGTGAGATAGAATTGCCGGGTGGGTTGAAGATCCATTCGGGTATCTATAACGCGACCTTGCATAACTGCGAGGTGGGCGACGATGCGCACTTGTATAACATCCATAACTACATCGCGAACTATCACATCGGTTGCAACACCTGCATCGAGAATGTGAATGCGCTTCTGGTAGATGGAAAGACCACTTTCGGTAACGGTGTCCGTGTGCCGGTGATGAACGAAGGCGGTGGTCGTGAGATCCCTATCTTCAATGAGCTTTCCGCTAGTCTGGCGTATATTCTTACCCTCTATCGTCACCGTCCGGAGATGATCCATGAGGTGGAGAAGCTCATCGACGCCTATGCCGAGGAGCACGCTTCTGATCACGGTTATATAGGCGACAACGTGCGTATCCTCAACTGCGGTTCGATCAAGAATGTGCATGTGGGGGATTATGCCGAGTTGACCGGTGTCAGCCGTCTCAAGAACGGAACGATCAATTCCAACCAAGCGGCGCCGGTACGTCTCGGTAGCGGTGTCAAGTGCGCGAACTTCATCATCGCCTCGGGCGTCGAGATCGGTGATTCGACCTTGGTGGACAAGTGTTTTGTGGGGCAGGGTTGTATCTTCGACAAACACTATTCGGCAGGGGAGAGCCTTTTCTTCTCGAACTGCCAAGGCATGCACGGAGAGGCATGTGCGATCTTCGCCGGTCCTTATACCGTGACGCACCACAAGAGTACGTTGCTCATCGCCGGTATGTTCTCCTTCCTCAACGCAGGATCGGGTTCGAATCAGTCGAACCATATGTACAAACTTGGTCCGATCCATCAGGGGATCGCCGAACGCGGCGCGAAGACGACAAGTGACAGTTATCTGTTATGGCCGTCAAAGATCGGTGCGTTCAGCCTGGTAATGGGGCGTCATACCCATCATGCGGATACAAGCGATCTGCCGTTCTCGTATCTCATTGAGAACCAATCGGAATCGTTCTTGGTGCCGGGTGCTAACTTGCGTACCGTAGGTACGATCCGTGATGCGCAGAAATGGCCGAAACGTGATAATAGAAAAGATCCGCATAAGTTGGATCAGATCAATTTCAACCTCTTGAGCCCGTACACGGTGCAGAAGATGTGGCGTGGTCGCGAGGTGCTCAATGAGTTGGTAGCCCTGAGCGGTGAGAACACCGAGGTATACGGCTATCGGAATTGTAAGATCCGTAACACCTCGCTCAAGCATGGTGTCGAACTCTATACGATCGGTATCCAAAAATTCCTGGGAAACAGCCTTATCAGCCGCATGACCCAGAGTGAATGGAAGACGATGGACGAGTTACGGGCCGTTTTGCGTCCCGACAGCGAAGCTGGGAAAGGCGACTGGGTGGATATGGCCGGTCTGATCGCGCCGCGTAGCGAAGTGACGAAACTGCTCAATGATATCGAAGCCGGTGCATTAACGCTCGCCGATATTCAGGCACGTCTGGAGACGATGCATGCTAATTACTACTCCTACGAGTGGAGTTGGGCGTTGGAGAAACTGGAGCAGGTATGGGGTTGTAGCGTCGAGAAAGTGAGCCTCGAGCAACTCAAGAAAACGGTAGAGGAGTGGAAGGAAGCGGTGGTAAACCTTGACAAAATGGTCTATAACGACGCACGGAAAGAGTTTGACCTCAACAGTCAGACCGGTTTCGGCGTGGACGGAGACCGTCATCAGGCGCAAGCCGATTTCGAAGAGGTGCGCGGTAGCTTTGAATCCAACTCCTTCGTCAAAGCCGTACTCGAACATATTGAGAAAAAATCGAACTTAGGCAATAAAGTGCTGGAAAAACTGAACGATGTCAGAGGCTAAAGTAACCATATTAGGCTGCGGAAGCGCCAAACCGACGAAGACAACATCGCCTTCGGCGCAACTGGTGGATATAGGCGACAAGCGATTCCTTGTAGACTGCGGGGAAGGCGTGATCCTGACCATGCAGAAACTGGGTATCCGTACCGCTCGTCTGTATAACATCTTCATCTCGCATCTGCATGGAGACCATTGTTTCGGTCTCATTGGTTTGCTCACTACGCTGGGCATGCTCAAGCGTACACAACCCATGCATATCTACGCGCAGCCGGATTTGGAGAAACTGCTTCAACCGCTCTTGGACTATCATGCGAACGATCGCGAGTATGATATCATCTTCCATCCGATCAACCCGCGCAAACATGAGGTGATCTATGAAGATCGCACAGTGAGTGTGGAGACGATCCCGTTGAAGCATGGTGTGCCTACCTGCGGTTTCCTCTTCAAAGAGACTCGTCGGATCAAGCAGGAAGACGGTTCGTTGGAGTACGTGACGACCAAACGGTATGCGTACTGCTCGGATACCCAGTACACCGAGAAGATCGTGCCGATCATCGAAGGTGTAGAAGCGCTTTACCATGAGTCCACCTTCCTTAATGAACACGGTGCACGCAGCAAAGAGGTGAAGCACTCGACAGCCGCTGAGGCCGCTACGATCGCTAAGTTGGCAAATGTAGGCAAACTCATCTTGGGTCACTACAGCGCGCGTGTCGAAGATCATAGCCTCTTCCTCAATGAAGCCAAACCGATATTTGATAACACCATCCTCGCGGAGGAAAATGATGTAATAGAGATCTGATGGCAAAAGCAACGATACAATATGTCTGTTCGTCCTGCGGTGCGAAAGCTCCGCAGCTACTAGGTCGCTGTCCGGTGTGCGGAGAGTGGGGGACGTATGAAGAGGAAGTGATCGAAAAAGGTCGAGGTGTCGAAGTGTCGAGATCTCGAAATCTCGGGAACAATCTTCCCCAACGGCTGCAAGATGTAGTAGCCACCAACGAGATGCGGATCGACATGTGTAATGGTGAACTGAACCGTGTCTTGGGAGGCGGTCTCGTGCCCGGAAGTCTCGTGCTGTTAGGCGGAGAACCCGGTATCGGCAAATCGACCCTTGCCCTCCAAGTGCTGATGCAGATGGGAGAGCGGAAGACCTTCTATGCCTCAGGCGAAGAGAGTGCCAAACAGTTGAAGTTACGTGCTGAACGCTTGGCCGGGAATGCCGAGAACCTCTATATATCGGCGGAGACATCGCTCGAACGTATCTTGGAGCAGGTCAAGGAGTTAGAACCCGAGATTGTGGTCATCGACTCGATCCAAACCGTAGGTACCGATGCTATAGACGCTTCCATAGGTTCACTGAGTCAAGTACGAGAGTGTGCCGCACGAATCCTAGACTTTGCCAAGACTCGCAACGTACCCTTCATCATCATCGGTCATATCAACAAAGAGGGGTCACTGGCCGGACCGAAAGTGCTGGAACATATCGTGGATACCGTCCTGCAGTTCGAAGGCGATCAGCAGTATATGTACCGCATCCTGCGTGCGCAGAAGAATCGTTTCGGTTCAACCGCAGAGTTGGGTATATACGAGATGCGGCAGGATGGTCTGCGTGAAGTGACGAACCCGTCCGAACTCCTGCTCTCTACGGCACGCGAAGGACTAAGTGGTATCGCGATTGCTGCGGCTGTAGAAGGAGTGAGGCCCTTCCTGATCGAAGTACAGGCACTCGTTTCCTCTGCGGCTTACGGTACACCCCAACGTTCCTCCACCGGTTTTGACGGCAGAAGGTTGAATATGTTGTTGGCTGTTTTGGAGAAACGGGTAGGGTTTAAGTTGCTGCAGAAAGATGTGTTCCTCAATATCGCCGGCGGACTTCGGGTGCAAGATCCCGCTATCGACTTGGCGGTACTGGCTGCGGTGTTAAGCAGTAACATGGATATAGCCCTTGACCCGAGTACATGTCTCTGCGGTGAAGTGGGCTTGGCCGGTGAGATCCGTTCGGTCAACCGTATCGAACAGCGTATCGCGGAGGCGCAGAAACTGGGTTTTAAACGCATCATGATCCCGGCGGAACAGAAGATAGACAGTAAACGTTTTACGATAGAAATTGTGCCCGTCAAGCGGGTAACGGATGCCTTTAGATTATTGATTAAACCTTGAAACGAGTAATATACATAGTATTGTTTGCCGTGCTGAGCACGATGGCCTTTGCTCAAGAGCAACCGTATTTATGCGAACTGGGTTTGCAGGGAGGATGCGGTTACTATGTCGGCGATGCTGCAGCACATATCTTCATGCATCCGCGTGAGGCGTACGGCGTACATTTTCGGTATAAGTTCACCAAACGGTGGGCGATCCAGGCCAAAGTATCCAGTCAACGCATCATGGGTTACGACTATACCATCCGAGGTGAGAAACTGGATACCAAATGGCAGAACCAACTGGTGAATGTGGATGTGATGGCGGAGTTCAATTTTTTCCGCTTTGGCGATATGCATAAGCACGACAGCCGTATCAAACCCTATACGCCGTATATTTTCCTCGGATTTGGTGCCGGAGTAAACGGAGTAGGGACCAAAGATATGCATCCTTTGGCATATATCCCTCTGGGAATAGGTTTCAAATGGAAATTTTCCGAGCATTGCGGCTTGAATATTGCATGGCAACATAATATATACATGATGGACAACTTGGAGAACCGCGAAACATTGGATAACAAACACCAACTCAACGGCTGGAACTGGATGAACTGCGATGTCACGGGTATGCTGACGGCAGGCATCGTGTTTGAGTTCGCACAGGCTCCCAAGTCATGTCGAATATGTAACTGGTAAGAACATGGATTATAGATCACAAATAGACAAAGAGCGTTTGCCGCGCCATATAGCCATCATCATGGATGGTAACGGACGGTGGGCCAAGAAGCAAGGCCTTGCGCGTATGTTTGGGCATAAGCAAGGTGTCGAGACAGTGCATAATATCACCGTCGCTGCGACGAAGTTAGGGGTGGAGTATCTGACATTATATACCTTCAGTACGGAGAATTGGAATAGACCTAAAGAAGAGGTCGATGCCTTGATGAACCTGCTCGTGGATACGATCGTCAAAGAGACGCCGACCCTAATGAACAACAATGTTCGTCTGCAGACCATCGGCGATATCGAGCGGCTGCCCGAAGGAACTCGTCGTAAGTTTCTGGCTTGTATTGACGAGACAAGTCATAATACCGGCTTGACCATGGTCATTGCCCTTAGTTACTCGGCTCGTTGGGAGATCACCGAAGCAGTGCGTCAAGCGGTTCGGCAGGCGCAGAACGGTCGTTTGCGTCCCGAAGATGTGAATGAGCAACTCGTCTCATCCCTCATGACAACATGCGACATGCCCGATCCGGACTTGTTGATTCGTACCAGCGGGGAATATAGAATCAGTAATTTTCTATTGTGGCAACTGGCATACAGCGAACTGTATTTTACCGACTGCCTCTGGCCGGAATTTACCGAAGAGGAGTTCTATAAAGCCATCGTAGACTATCAGAAACGTGAAAGAAGATTTGGAAAGACAAGTGAACAGATTCATTAAGATACTAGTATTTTTGCTATTCAGTGTCTGTGCCTTTGCGCAGGATATTGAATATGGCATGACGCGAAAGACCTACGAGATCGCAGGTATTGAGGTGGAAGGAGCGGATAGTTATGAGGATTTTGTACTCATCGGTTTCTCCGGTTTAGCCGTCGGAGACAAGATCGAAGTGCCCGGAGACCAGATCACCAAAGCTATCCGTCGTTTCTGGAAACAAGGACTCTTCTCTAACGTCAAGATCAAAGCCAGTAAGATAGAGGGGAATAAGATATGGTTAGTCATCCAACTCGAACAACGTCCCCGTGTGAGTGAAGTAAAGTACGAAGGCCTGAAAAAATCAGAGAAAGAGGATTTGGAGGTTAAAGTCGGTATACGCCAAGGTTCGCAGATGACCCCGAACCTGGAAGATCATGCCAAGACTGTCATCAAGAAGTATTTCGCGGAGAAAGGATTCCATAATGCCGAAGTGCATATCATCCAACGCGATGACCCCGATCATCCCGGGTATGTGCGTGTGCTGGTCGGAGTGGATAAGAAAGCCAAGACCAAAGTAGGTAAGATCTATATCACCGGTAATGAAGCCTTGACCGATGTGCAGATCAACCAGGCAATGAAAAAAACCAATGATAATCATATCATTAACCTCTTCCGAACTAAAAAATTCGTTACCGAGGAGTACGAGAAAGATAAAGCGGCTGTTATTGAGAAATACAATGAGAACGGATACCGAGATGCCTATATTGTGGCAGACTCTGTTGTGCCGAATCCCGAAGACCCGACCCGCGTAGATGTCTATATGACGATCTCCGAAGGAAATAAATACTATGTTCGTTCGGTCAAATGGGTAGGAAACACAGTCTATCCATACGAGATGCTGGATATGACCTTGGGTGTCAAACCCGGAGATGTTTATAATCTCAAGATCCTGAATGATCGCCTGACTGGTGACGACGATGCCGTTAGCAAACTCTATACCGACAACGGATACCTCTTCTTCAATGTAGATCCCGTTGAAGTGAATGTGGAGAATGACTCCATCGATTTCGAGATGCGTATGTACGAAGGTAAACCGGCTACGATCAATGAGATCAATATCGTCGGAAACACCCGCGTTTATGAGCATGTTGTTCGCCGTGAGTTATTTACCAAACCCGGACAACTCTATTCGCAGTCGGATATCATGCGTTCGCTCCGTGAGTTGGCGCAGATGGGCCATTTTGACCAAGAGAAACTGGTGCCGGATATTCAACCGAATCCCGAAGAAGGAACGGTAGATATTACCTATCAACTGGAGACCAAGTCTTCTGATCAGATCGAGTTCTCCCTCGGATGGGGTGCTACCGGTCTTGTCGGATCGTTGGGACTGAAGTTCACCAACTTCGCCATTCAGAACCTCTTTAACCAGAAAGCCTATCGTATCGTGCCGCAAGGAGAAGGACAGACCTTCTCTATTAACGCGCGCACGAACGGTATCTATTACACCTCAGCCTCGATCTCCTTCTTGGAACCTTGGCTCGGAGGTAAACGACCGAACAGCCTCAGTGCCAGCATCTATTTTGCGAACCAGACCGGCTATTCGTCGCGATACCAACAGGCGTACCAGAACCTGTATAACACCTATTCCAGTTATTACTATTATTCCGGAAACAGCGACTATTACCAGCAGTTAGCCGAGTCCGAGGCGGATAAAGATAAATACCTCCGTACGCTCGGTGTCTCCATCGGATATGGTAAACGTCTCCGCTGGCCGGACGATTATTTTGCTTTCTATGGCGAACTGAGTTATCAGATGTATATGATGAAAGACTGGCCGTACCTCCTCATCTCGGATGGTAACAGCCATAACTTGGCGCTCAACCTCCAACTCAGCCGTTCGTCTATCGATAACCCCATCTATACACGTCGTGGTTCGCAGTTTACTTTGGGACTCAAGATCACACCGCCTTGGTCTCTCTTCTTCCCCAAGGATTATGCCAACATGACCGTCAACGAGAAATACCACCTGATCGAGTATCATAAGTGGAAATTTGCGGGTAAGGTCTTCACTCCGCTTACCAAAGACAGCAAACTGGTCCTCATGACCCGTGCCGAGTTTGGCTATCTGGGACATTATAACAACAATCTCAAGTCGCCGTTTGAGACCTTCTACATGGGCGGTGACGGTATGTCGGCTTATACCAGTTATGCGACCGAGTATGTGGCTATGCGTGGATACTCGTCGGGGTCGCTTACGCCGTACGATGTGGCTACGGGACGTAACATGGGTTATCTCTATAATAAATTCACGATGGAACTCCGTTACCCGATATCGCTTGAGCAGAGTGCAACGATATGGGCACATGTCTTCCTGGAGGCCGGTAACTGCTTCTCGGATATCCGGGATTACAACCCCTTCGATCTCAAACGTTCTGCCGGTCTCGGTGTACGTATTTTCCTCCCGATGTTCGGTCTGCTCGGTATCGACTGGGGATGGGGATTCGACGAGATCAACGGATCCAAACAATATGGAGGAAGTCAATTCCACTTCGTCCTCGGACAAGAATTGTAATACAAAGAATTATGAAAAGAATCAGTATAATATTATTGGCAGCCGTGATGGCTTTTGGCACGGCTTTTGCTAAAGATCAGTCGGTAGCGTTCATCGATATGAACTATATCCTCAAGAACCTGCCGCAGTATGAGCAGGCGAATGAGCAGTTGACCATGCTCTCCAAACGTTGGCAGAAAGAGATCGACGCCGCACAACAGGAAGCGCGCGTACTGGCTACCAACTACCAGACAGAGCAGATCTTCCTCTCCGAGACCATGCGTGCTGAACGCGAACAGGAGATAGTTAAGAAAGAACAAGACGTGCTGGAACTCAAGCGGAAGTACTTCGGTCAAGATGGCGAACTGTACAAGAAGCGCGAAGCGCTTATCAAGCCGATTCAGGATGAGATATATAATGCCATCCAAGAACTGGCAAGTGAGAAACGGATAGAGGTCGTCAAAGATCGTTCTGCCGATCCGTCACTCATCTATATGTCCTCTAAACTGGATATATCGGATCAAGTACTGCGTAAATTAGGAGCAAAATAACAAAACTAATTATATTAAAATGAAGAAAATTATTATTACTATCCTGCTGGCTATGCCTATGCTCGCCAGCGCACAAAAATTCGGTCACATTAACAGCCAGGAAATCTTCGCTCAGATGCCCGAAATTGCACAAGTAAAACTGAAAATGGACACCATTCAGTCCCAGTATGAGAATCAGGTCGCTTCGATGACCGAAGAGATTCAAAAGAAATACCAGGACTATCAGGCACAGGAAGCAACCATGACGGATGCTATCAAGCAGGTTCGTCAGCAAGAGCTCCAAGAGATGCAGCAACGTCTCCAACAGTTCTACCAGATCGCAGAACAGGACGTTCAGAAGCAACAACAGGAACTGCTTGCTCCTGTGCACGAGAAACTGACCAGAGCGATTAAGGCAGTTGGCGATCGCGAAGGATATACCTATATCTTCGACAGCCAGGCTATGGTTCATATCGGTGCAGATGCTATCGATGCTACCCCCTCTGTTAAGAAAGAACTCGGTATAAAATAATCTGAAAACTGAAGGCTGATTACTGATAGCTTTATTATGGCTGACGGCTATTTGGAGAGTCATTACGTCGAATACGAGAAGAAAAAGGCAGAGTGGCTCAAAAAGAAAAGTAAATACTCTTACAATCATGGTAAAAGCAATTCAACAAACCCTGCGTGATAGCGCAGCTGCGCGTTGGACTGTCCTCGTCCTCGTGGCGTCGATGATGTTCTTCGCCTATATGTTCGTGGATATTCTCTCGCCTCTGGCATCGCTCTTGAACGACTCGCTGGGATGGGATCAAGGCGTTTTCGGTACCTATGCTGCAGGCGAATACCTGCTTAATGTCTTCGGCTTCCTCATCATCGCCGGTATCATCCTCGATAAGATGGGAGTCCGTTTCACCGGTCTGCTCTCCGCCAGCCTCATGGTCATCGGTGCGGGTATCAAATACTGGGGTATCTCATGGGCAGATGCCAATACGGTCGAGTGGCTCAACGCTTGGTGGCCCTCTATGCCCGGATCTGCTAAACTGGCGATGTTCGGTTTTATGATCTTCGGTTGCGGCTGTGAGATGGCAGGTACTACGGTAAGTAAGATTCTCGCTAAGTGGTTCAAAGGCAAAGAGATGGCGCTCGCCATGGGTCTCGAGATGGCGATTGCTCGTCTCGGTGTCTTCGGCGCTATGTGGCTCTCGCCGATGTTCAGTTCGCATTTTGCAGTCGATGGCACCAACTCGGTGGTCGCTCCGCTGCTCTTTGCATCTCTCTTACTCGTGGTAGGCTTGCTGAACTTCTTTGTCTTTACCATTATGGATAAGACCTTCGATAATCAATTGGTTGCAATCGGCGAAGCAACGGCAGTTAAAGATCCGGAGGATGAGTTCCATGTATCCGATCTGGGGCAGATCTTCAAATCGAAGATGTTCTGGATTGTAGCGCTCCTCTGCGTGCTCTACTATTCGGCTATCTTCCCCTTCCAGCGTTTTGCAACCAACTTCCTCGAGGAGACCCTTTCTATCTCCAATGCGGAAGCAGCAGGACTCTTCAAGTGGTTCCCGATACTTGCGATGGTTCTGACACCTTTCCTCGGTGCGTTCATTGACTACAAAGGTAAGGGTGCCTCGATGATGCTTCTCGGTGCGGTTATCATGATCGTTTGTCATAGTGTCTTCGCATTCGTCTTGCCGGCTTACCCCAGCAAAACGCTTGCTCTTGTCACTATTTTGGTTCTCGGTGTCAGCTTCTCGTTGGTGCCGGCATCTATGTGGCCTTCTGTTCCGAAGATCATCGACGAGAAAGTGCTGGGCTCCGCTTACTGCCTCATCTTCTGGGTTCAGAACATTGGTCTCTGCTTGGTACCGCTACTCATCGGTAAACTGCGTGTGGCTACTAATGGCTACCTCGTACCGATGATTGTCTTTGCTTCGTTCGGCGTATTGGCCTTCCTCTTGAGCCTCGCACTCAAAGTAGAAGATAAGCGTAAAGGCTACGGTCTCGAACTCCCGAACAAGAAGTAATTAGCTTTCATGAGTTAGTTATTAGTTAGTTATTACTTGGTTATTACTTAGTTATTAAGCATGGACTGGGCTAACCTAATTAAAGGAAAAGAATCACTTAATGTCACAACAGACAGCCGGAAAGTTACATCCGGCTGTGTGTTTGTGGCGCTCAAAGGGGAACATTTTGACGGTAATGACTTCGTGGAGCAAGCGAAGGCACAGGGTGCAGAATATGTCATCTGTGGTGACAATGCGCTTGCAGAACTGCAGGATCTTGCTCGGGCTTGGCGTCGCGAGTTAGGGCTTCCTATTCTGGCTATCACCGGTACGAACGGAAAAACAACAACCAAGGAACTCTGTGCCGCGGTACTCAAAACGAAGTACAACCTCTACTACACGCAGGGCAACCTCAATAATCAACTTGGTGTACCCCTCACCTTATTATCTATTACGCGCGCGCATGAGATGGCGATCGTGGAGATGGGGGCCTCGCACCCGGGGGATATCAAGGAACTGGTGGATATAGCAGAACCCGATTTCGGTCTCATTACCAATGTCGGTAAAGCACACTTGCAGGGCTTCGGTTCGTTTGAAGGCGTCATGGCTACCAAAGCCGAACTGTATGACTACCTGCGCGCGCATGGCGGTTATTGTTTCCGTAATATCGATAACCCCTATCTGGCGAAGATGGCGGGTGACTTGAAGACGGTTGCATACCAAACGGGTACGATGCCGGAAGGTACGCACCTCGTAGGATCCTACAATGCCGAGAATGTATCCGCAGCAATCTGTGTCGGTAAACATTTCGGCATCAGCGAAGAAGAGGCATTAGCCGCTATCCGTGCTTATATCCCGTCTAACAACCGCTCTCAGTTCATGCAGACTGAGCATAATACGTTGGTCGTTGATGCCTATAATGCGAATCCGACGTCCATGACCGCTGCTATCAATGCCTTCAAGGGCAACTGTTTCATCCTCGGCGCCATGAGAGAGTTAGGGGAATACAGCCATTTGGAGCACCAGAATATCGTCAATATGCTCCTCGAACGCAAGGCAGATAAAGTGTTGCTCGTCGGAGAAGAATACAAAGCCACGACTGCTCCGTATCCTATTTTTGATGATGTGGAAGCCCTTTGTGCCTACCTGCAAAACGAACCCCTTTCCGGCTATCATATCCTGCTCAAAGGTAGCCGTAGTAATAAATTGGAAAACGTAATACCCTTATTATGAATAAGAAAGTATTTTGGATTATAGTAGTTCTCTTGATCGTCATCATCGCCGGTTTGGTCTATTGGAATCTCAACCAGCGTCAAGAGATGAATGAGATGGTAGAGCAGATGACCATTGAGAAAGAGGAATTGGAAGAAGAGTACGAAGATCTGGCGATTCAGTTCGATGGATACCAACAAATGGATATCCGCAATGACTCGCTTCAGGATCTGCTTAGCCGTGAGCAACAACGCGTACAGGACCTGTTGGAAGAACTGCGTCAGACCAAGGCTTCCAATGCCCGCCGTATAGCGGAACTCAAGAAAGAGCTGGCTACTGTGCGTGAGGTCATGAAAGGATACGTGCGTCAGATAGACTCCCTCAATGCGACCAATGCCCGCCTTACCGAAGAGAACATGCTGGTCAAAGAGGAGAACAAACAAGTTAAGGAGCAGAACTCTCAACTCTCTACGCTTAACTCGCAACTCTCCGAGACCGTCATTCGCGCCTCCATGCTGGAGGTGACTTCTTGCACGCTCACGACGCTCAATAAGAAAGATCGTAAGACCAAGATGGCAAGTCATATCCGGAAACTTCAGTTCGATTTTGTGATTGCGAAGAATATCACCTGTACTCCCGGACTTAAAGACCTTTATGCCCGCGTCATTACGCCGGCAGGGGATCTAATGGGAGAAGAGGAATCCAAACTGTTTGCCTTTGAGAACGGAGAAATACCGTATTCGTTGGTTCAACAGATCGAATACGCCGGCGAAGCGTACCAAGGTACCTGTTATTGTCCTCTCGCAGAAAACGAGACCGTACAGTCTGGTTACTATACCATCGATTTCTTCTGCGATGGCAACTTGATCGGCTCCTTCCCCTTCCAGATAAAAAAATAAAGGATACCTTGCGGCATCCTAAAGAGCGGAAAGAGAGGGATTCGAACCCCCGGTACCTTTCAGTACTTCGGTTTTCAAGACCGACGCAATAGACCACTCTGCCATCTTTCCTCAAAAGCGGGTGCAAAGGTACTACAAAAAAACGACATGACCAAATAAATTGACAAAAAAATGAAGCAACAGGCTGATTTTTTAATGTTGGCGAAGACCTTTAAGGGCTTAGAAGAGGTTTTAGCACAAGAACTGATCGAATTGGGAGCGAACGATGTCCAACTCGAACGACGGGCTGTCTCTTTCCGTGGAGATAAGGCACTTTTGTACCGTGCGAACCTTTGTCTGCGCACCGCTATCCGCATTTTGGTACCTATCGCTTCGTTCAAAGTCAAAGATACAGATGCCCTTTACAACCAGGTCAAAGCCCTGAATTGGAGTCAATACATGACGGCAGATCAGACATTCGCCATCGATGCAACTGTCTATAGCGAGTCCTTCCGAAACAGTCGTTTTGTTACTTATCGCGTCAAAGATGCGATCGCGGACTACTGGATTGATAAGGCGCATAAACGTCCAAGCGTCAGTACACAAATACCCGACATCCTTTTGAACGTCCATGTGGCGAATGAGCAGGTGACCATCTCGCTGGATAGCAGCGGAGAGAGTTTGCATAAGCGCGGATATCGTGTGGCTACCACCGAAGCGCCGATCAGCGAAGTGCTGGCAGCAGGTATGTTGCTTCTCGCAGGATGGAAAGGACAGTCGGATTTCTATGACCCTATGTGCGGTTCGGGTACGCTTCTCATCGAAGCGGCACTCATCGCACGGAACATAGCCCCCGGTATCTTCCGTTCATCGTTTGCCTTTGAGAAATGGCCTGATTTCGATGCCGATCTATGGAACGATATCTATAATGACGATAGTAACGAACGGGACTTTACCCATCGTATCTACGGTTCCGATGCCTCTTTCTATGCCATCCAGCAGGCTACCAAGAACGTTAAATCCGCCGGTGTAGCCAAGGATATCGAACTCAAGCAGGTTCGTTTGGAGGAGTTGAAGGACCTTTCATCCCTTCATCCCTTCACCCCTTCACCCTTGGTTATGCTGAATCCGCCTTATGGAGAACGCCTTAAGAGCAACAAGGAGATGGAAGATCTCTATAGCGCGATCGGTACGACCCTCAAGCATCAGTTTACCGGATCTACGGCTTGGATCATCTCGTCCAATGTAGAGGCTATGAAATGTATTGGCCTCAAGCCCTCCAAGAAATACCATCTCCTCAACGGCGAACTGGACTGCCAATTTAACAAATACGAATTGTTTCAAGGAAAAAGAAATGAAGCCCATATACATAGCTGATTATAATTACCCTTTGCCCGACGAGCGTATCGCAAAATACCCGCTGGCCGAACGTGACCATAGCAAACTGCTGGTTTATCGGGACGGACAGGTCTCGGAGGATCGTTTCTACAACGTAGGCGACTACATCGCGCCGGGCGCACTCCTTATATATAATAATACGCGCGTGATACAAGCGCGTTTGGAATTCCATAAACCCACCGGCGCACGGATCGAGGTCTTCTGCCTCGAACCCGGAGCGTCTCCCCGACGGAACGGGGAGAGCGGCCTCCGCCGAGAGGGGTATATAGATCCCTATCTTCAAGCATTAACCTCTACCACCGGTTGCACCTGGAAATGTATGGTAGGCAACGCCAAGAAATGGCACGATGAATCCATCGAGCTCAAGGCCGGTAACTTCACGCTCCGTGCCTACAAAGAGCAGTCACTTGGTAACACCTTTGCCGTTCGTTTTGAGTGGGACGAAGAGAATGTCTCCTTTGCCGAGATCCTTGATGCTGCCGGCGAACTGCCTATTCCTCCGTACCTCAACCGTAAGACCGAAGAGTCGGACCTGCGTACGTACCAGACAGTTTATTCGCGTATCAAGGGATCTGTTGCTGCACCTACTGCCGGTCTGCATTTTACGGATCAGGTCTTAAAAGACCTGCGCTCGCGCGGGATCGAGACCGATGAAGTGACGCTGCATGTAGGAGCCGGTACATTCCTGCCGGTTAAGACGGCTGACGCCAACGAGCATACCATGCATACGGAGATCATCGCTGTATCGCGTGAGACGATTGCGCATATTCAAGCTCGATTAGGACATATCGTTGCCGTCGGAACAACCTCCATGCGTACCCTCGAATCGCTTTATTTTATCGGTTGCCATCCCGAGAATCCGACTGTAAGTCAGTTCGAACCCTATGAGAACGACTATACCTTGTCTGTGCATGACGCTTTGCAAGCCATCCTTGACTATTTGGATGCTACGAACCAACAGACGCTCCATGCCGAGACCCAGATCATGATCAAACCCGGTTATACCTTTCGTCTCGTTGATCAACTGATCACTAATTTTCATCAACCGCAATCCACACTCCTGCTTTTGGTAAGTGCCTTTGTGGGGGGCGACTGGCACACGATCTACGACTATGCACTTAGTCACGATTTTCGTTTCCTCTCCTACGGAGACAGTTCCATACTTAATCGCCGTAACCCATAACCCGTAACCCGTAACCCATAACCCGTAACCCGTAACCCTTTATGATCGATACACATTGTCATATCGATGAAGAGGCTTTTGATGCTGACCGCGAAGAAGTCATTGCCCGTCAACATGAGAGTGGAGTAGAACGAATGATCGTGCCCGGTGTCAACGGGGCATCGATAGAAACGGTCATGCAGGTCTGTCATGCGCATCCCGGCTATTGTTATCCGGCTTTGGGCTTGCATCCGGAAGATGTCAAAAGCGACTGGCAGGAACAATACACCATCATCGAGAAAGCCATCCGTGAGCATCGGGACGAAATAGTTGCGATCGGTGAGATAGGCTTGGACTATTATTGGGACAAGACCTTCAAGGACGAACAGCAGGAAGTCTTGCGGCGACAACTAATCCTTGCTCGCGAATTGGACTTACCGGTCATCTTGCACAATCGAGAAGCGACAGAAGATATCCTACGTATTGTAAAAGAAATCGTAAATCGTAAATCGTCCAATCGTCAATTAACTGGTGTTTTTCATTGCTTCAACGGAAGTCGTGAAACGGCACAACAGATTTTGGATATGGGGTTCTATCTTGGGATAGGCGGTGTGTTGACGTTCAAAAATAGCAAATTGGCGGAGAAACTGGATATTGTGCCGTTGGAACGTATCTTGCTGGAGACGGACGCACCCTATATGGCTCCTGTTCCCCATCGAGGCGAACGCAATGAGAGTCGCTTCATGATTCATGTCGCAGAACGGCTCGCACAAGTGTATAATTGCCCCGTTGAACACGTCATTGAGGTCACAAGTGCCAATGCTCGACAACTTTTTGCAATAAAATAATGAAAAAAATGCGCAAAAACTTGCGTATATCAAAAAAAAGCAGTAATTTTGTAGCCGATATTGATAAAAGCGCTTTGGAGCGCAAAGGAGAGATGCTCGAGTGGTTGAAGAGGCACGCCTGGAAAGCGTGTAAACTCCAA
>CAMUYI010000022.1 GCA_947164985.1 uncultured Bacteroidales bacterium
GTGTTGATCTCTTTCTTGATCGGCGTCGGCGTAATGCCGTGCTCCTCGTTGTACTTCATCTGAATCGCCCTGCGCCGGTTCGTCTCATTGATCGTTGCCTGCATCGCCGGCGTGATCTTGTCGCCGTACAACACGGCTTTGCCGTGAATATGTCGCGCCGCACGACCGACTGTCTGTGTCAGGCTTCGTTGATCGCGTAAGAATCCTGTCTTGTCGGCATCCAAAATAGCCACAAGACTTACTTCCGGCAAATCCAGACCCTCTCGCAGCAGGTTCACACCCACCAACACATCGTACTCACCTTTTCGCAAGTCCTCCATGATCTTTACGCGCTCAATCGTATCGATATCCGAATGGATATAAGCTGATTTAATGCGATATTTGCGTAAGTACTCATCCAACTCCTCTGCCATCCGCTTGGTCAGCGTTGTTACGAGGCACCGTTCATTCCTATGAATCCTGAACTTAATCTCGTCCATCAAGTCATCCACCTGATTCTTTGTCGGTCGAACCTCTATCTCCGGATCCAACAAGCCTGTCGGGCGAATCAATTGGTCAATCACAATACCTTCACTTCGCTCCAACTCATACTCGTCCGGCGTCGCAGATACATAGATCGTTTGACCCGTCTTTTGCTCGAACTCATCGAACTTCAACGGCCTGTTATCCCGTGCTGCAGGCAAACGGAAACCGTACGTCACCAAATTATCCTTACGTGCCTTATCGCCGCCGTACATACCGCGTATCTGCGGCACAGTGACGTGACTCTCATCAATAACCAGCAACATATCTTTCGGGAAATAATCGAGCAGACAATAGGGTGGTGTACCCGGCTCACGCCCGTCGAAATAACGGCTATAGTTCTCTACACCCGTGCAGTAACCCAACTCATCCAGCATCTCCAGATCGTACTTCACGCGCTCTTCTATACGCTTAGCGTATAGTTCTTCGCCTAAATCAGTGAAATACTCGATCTGTTTTGCCAAATCGGCCTTGATCTGTTCCTTTGCAGCTGCAATCCGTTCGGCACTCGTCAGGAAAATTGTCGCCGGACTCAGGTTATACTGATCAAACTCTTCGATTACTTGTCCGCTTATCGGATCGATGGTTAAGATAGCATCTATCTCATTGCCGAAAAACTCGATTCGTACCAAATAGTCCGCATAGGCGAGTGCGATATCGATCGTATCGCCTTTTACACGAAACCGCCCACGCGCCAACTCGACATCATTACGCACGTACTGCGCGCCCACGAGTTGTTTTAATAAGGTGTCCATCGGCATGACCTCGCCCCGCTTCAACTCCACAACATTCGCCGTAAAGTCCTGCGGAGACCCCAAACCATAGATACAACTTACAGATGAGACAATAATCACATCCTTTCGTCCGCTTAATAAGGCAGCCACGGCACTCAACCGTAACCGATCGATCTCTTCGTTGATGCTCAGATCTTTATCGATATAGGTGTCCGTACTCGGGATATACGCTTCCGGCTGGTAGTAATCGTAATAACTCACGAAATACTCCACTGCATTATGCGGGAAGAACGCCTTCATCTCCGAGTACAACTGCGCCGCCAGCGTCTTGTTATGACTCATGATAAGGGTAGGGCGGTTCAACTGCTGGATCACATTAGCCACCGTAAACGTTTTTCCGCTTCCGGTCACACCCAGCAATACCTGCGCTTCTGCACCGGCTTTCACGCCTTCCACCAATGCCTTTATCGCTTCCGGCTGGTCTCCTGTCGGTTTATATGGACTCTCTAATTGAAACATAGGTCTACCTAGGACAACCTAGGACTACCTAGGTTTACCTAGAAAAAAAAGGGAACCCGAAAGTTCCCCTTTGAGCTTTTTACTTAACGCGGCGCTCCTGGATGCGGGCTTTTTTACCCGTACGCTCGCGGAGGTAATACAGTTTAGAACGACGTACTTTACCGTACTTGTTCACAGTAATGCTCTCAATGAAGGGGCTGTCCATCGGGAAGATACGCTCTACACCAATGTTGCCGCTCATCTTGCGAACCGTGAAGCGTTTCTTGTCACCGCTGCCGTGGATGCAGATCACATCACCGCGGAACTCCTGAACACGCTCTTTGTTACCTTCTTTAATACGGTAGCCTACCGTAATCTGGTCACCTGCCTTGAATGCAGGAAATTCTTTCTTCTCGCCGGCAAATGCTTGCTCAGCTACTTTAATCAAATCCATTTTCTACTTTTTTATTATGGATTAGTAATAACATATCGGGCATATACTACTATTCGGTCGAACCTATTGCAATCGCCAGAGGCGCGATATGTGTGCTTTTTCGCAAAAAAGCGTGCAAAATTACTGCTTTTTTTTGATATAGCCAAATTTTTCAATGAAAAAAATCGTTTTTGTATCAAAATAAGAAATTTTTTATTAGAAAAAAATCGTTTTTGTATCAAAATAAGAAATTTTTCATTAGAAAAAATGCGTTTTTACTCGATTTTTATCGCTTGACCGGTGATCGTGAACGTCTTTCCGACGCGTAAAATGTATATCTGTCCGTCAATAATCACTTTGCGGCAATCGATCTCCGGCTCGATGGTAAACCAACCGGTTGTTGTCCCTCCTTCTCCCGGATTTTCATCCTCCGGGTCCTCTCCTTCGGGATCTTGCTCCTCGGGTTTGGTGGTCGTGAATGTGATTGTGCCTCCGGCTGTCATTCGGACATAGAAATATCCTTCCGGCGTTAAAGCTACTGCCCAACTTGCAATTGTTGCGCTGTCCAATTCCCATGTCTGTCCTCCTCGATTCGTTTGCTTGCGATAAACAGTATGCTCGTTCGTGTAGGTAACCCGGTAATTCGGTTCATAACTGCAGACATCTGCAAAATACAGATTCTGCAAAAGATTCGGATCTGTCGTTTCCCATTTAATCTCCATCGGATATCCGTTCCAATCGGCATAATTGAATCGATAGGCGCTACTTCTTCCGGTGCTCATAGATACTCCGTTACGAACGCGTAAAGTGGTTCCGAAACAAGACGCATCTGTCAGTTCGTACGGTGTAAGTTTGAACTCTTCGCGTGAACAATCAAAGCGCACATAGAGTAGGGCACCCGATGCTTTTTTACGAATCAGATTCATTTCCGGTTTTGACCATTGTAATACACGACGGGTACTGTCTTGTAAGTCGAACTTAAAACTATCTACAGCCTCTGCTTCCGGCGAATCATAGAGATACATCTTCACTACCTTACGCGTGTTGGCAATCCATTCTGCCGTTTGCCATTCGGTCGGAAAACAATATAGTGCTGTATCATTCACCGTCACCGTCAGAGGCATATTGTACCGAAGTAGTGTAGCTCCCTTTAAATCCGGTACAAGCGGGCGCACAAATAATCGTCCTTCTTCTGGACATACGACGCGTGAATACATGAAACCGGCACTGTCCTGCGCGTTCCTGACGGCATTGGTCAGCATGCTTTTGGATAGATGAATCTCTCCGTTTGCCGGAAGATCATAGTAATCCCATGCATGTTGCACATCGGCTTGGAACTCACATTCTTCACCTGTCCACATGCGTGCATCTTGTGTTCCTTCCCAGTACAACGCCATACTGTCTGCTTCTGTCAACCAATCCTTATAAGGAATGATATACGAGGTTAGCGTGTCAAATGCCAACACATGCGTGCTATCCACCAATCGCAGCCAGCGTGCGTCTTTGAAGCATGCCTGACTACTGGTGTCTTGCTCCATCAAGGCTGCACCCGCACAAGGTATCACTACTTTTACGTACGCTTGTACATTATAATCCACGCCAATTAACTGCAATCGGTTACGATACGATTTACCTAATTTGAGATGGTGTACATAGTGTCCGTTCTCGAAGGTGGTCTCGCAACCTAATGCCATCGGTACCGATATACCATATTTAGCGGTATCGCGTACTAATTCCTGTACATTCGGATCATCATATACGCCCGGCGTACAAGTCAGATCTGCCCATACCTGAGGCGGCTCGCTGCAATTCGGATCCAAAGACGTAATATATACGTCCATCGGCAGATCAAAAGTCCATGCGGAGTAGTAATAGGTTCCTGCCGACTCAATCGTGTCTTCGTAATGCGTACCTACATCTTGCACCAGATGACAGAATGATTGCGCGTGTGTGTACGTGCACACGAGCGTTCCTAATAATATATAAAATAGGTATCTGCGCATTTTTTTCGTCATAATAGTAACTGCACCCGATTGAGTGCAGTTACTATCACTTGAGTCAATAATTTGAGTTTAAGGAATGTATTCGCCACCACCCGTGTTTTGACCGTTCGGATTGAGGGGATCCGCTCCCGGACTTACCGTCTGCATTACCATACCACTTGCGAATGCAACAACTTCAGTTGCGGGGGTATTATAATTCTTTTTCATATCGCAATATGTTTGTTGATTATACATGTTAATTAAAGTTGTGCACCCAATACGTCGTACTTAACACCATTCTTGATGATCACGATCTTGCCGTTCTCAATGCGCTTGTTAGCACCTTCGAGGAATAAACCGTTCTCAATATTGGTCGGAACTTCTTGACGACCTACAACTTGGAAGCGCTCGCTTAAGGTATTCGGCTCAGCGCTGAAGGTGTAGCGACTGTCTGCTGTCATAGCAATGATATTGCCATTCTCAAGATCCTTGAGGTACAAGGTCTCACCCTTCAACCATGCGAAGCTGAGTGTGTACTCGGTAGCCTTGGTGGTTTGGATCGTCAGGATTGTACCAATCAGGTTGGTGTTTGCTACCTGAGCCAGACCGTCCTCAGCATAGATGGCGAGTTTGTCGTTAATCATCTTATGAGCGTTGCTTGCCTCGCCTTCGATCATGTAAACAAAGTCGCTTCCGTTAGCGTTGCTCAGCACAGCTGCTACCATGTTGCGGTTGTCTGCAACTACACGCTTCGGAGCTGCTGCTTTCGAAGCGTAGAGAGCGTGGTAATCAAGAGTAACCGAGTTGCCACCTTCCGTGTAGAGGAAGAAACCTTGCATCGGTTTGATCTCCGTAATACCGAGGTTGCTTGCGATTTCTGCTGTAGCAGGGATGTAGTAGTTATCCAGAATAGTACCAATTCCAGCACCTAAATCAGTCGGAGTAGCTACATAGAAATGTACTGCTGCCTCATCATTGCTACCGCTTAATTGGCTATAGATACCACTCAATGCGATCGGAGCTGTCCAAGAGTTACCAAATGCATACCATCCCTTAGCAGGCATGTTCAACGTGATGTCCTTGTTTGCTGCCAACTGACCTTTGAACTCAACTGGTTTTAATGCAGCAGGATCAGCATAAGCACCATCACCGGCTTTAGCAAATACATTGTAACCAACGAAGGATTGACGGAAACCATCATTTGCAATCCATCCTGCCATACGATCCCAGTGTACATAACGCATTTGCTGACCTACAGCAGCCTCACGGTTATCAATCGGGAGAGCAATGAAATCGTGCAATTCCGGTAATGTAGCCGGTCCGGCACCATCGTTCCATTCAGATTGGATACCAAGTTTGATTTTCTTCTGTGCAGTAACGAACGGTTTGTTGTTGGTCGAGCAAGCCGGATCAATCAAGAGGATACCGTCTTCTTCGATGGTGATTTGATCAACGGTTGCCGAACCCTTGATTCCTTCAGCACCTACAATCAGTTTACCGCCATTCTTAATGATAATGTTACCACCAGCCAAGGTGAGACCTAATGCTTTTACGGTCTTGCCGCTTGCAATGGTCATATCCGTCTCAATACGAGCTGCATCATTAATAGTCGGTCCGTCACCGTTCGACCAACCGTTGGTTGAAGGATATTGATACATGTTATAAACGATCGCGTTCAGAATCTCAGCCTGTACTGTAATTGCTTTATTTGTATTTACGCGTACGTAGATAATGTCACCTGCATCTTTGATGAGTGAGTAGCTGAGGGTCTTAACGGTTGTTGCAGATGAACCGGTATAACTCTGGGTCGGCTCGCCAAGCGCACAATCAGCAGCGATGTCAACCGTCAGGTTAACAGTCTCACTTGCGGTCATCGTCATACGAATGTCAGCATGTGCAGATTTTGCATTAGCAATATTAACTTTGTACCATACGGTGGAGTTAGCTGCTTGCAGTTGTTCAACCGAACCTGTTGCAGGAACAGTCAGAGCTGTAACGTGATCAGGATCACACGGATCTTTCTCGGTGCACTCGTTATACAGTTTGAAAGAGATATTGCTGTTTCCGTTGAGAACCAATGCATATACAGAATCATTCTTTCCAAGGTTGCTCAACATGGTCTTGTCGATCTCTTTAGAGATGGTCTTGCCTGCGCCGATGGTTACATCACGCGATACTGCGCTATATACACCATAGTTGATCTTACCCTCTTCAGGAACCGCCTTGTAATAACGGGTCTTAGAAGCTTTGCCTTTTAAAACTACATCTTCCGTACCGTTGTTCTTTAACTCGATTTTCGTTACGTAGTACTGCGGAGCAGCCAATGTAGCGGAGTCAACGCGATATACAATCGAATCGGTTAGATTGTAGGTAGTTCCCTTAACGATAGGAGTTGCCGGACGGGACATGTAAAGCGGTTTTGCCGGATATACAGGAGGAACCTGCATTGCCGTTACGTGCAACGGTTGGTCTGCTTTCAAACGGATATAAAGACTATCTTGCATCATATCCAACATAGCAGCATCAATCACTTTCTCAATTTTGCCACCTGCAGCGATGTCTTTCGTTTGCTCTTGAATGTTAGTAGCAGGGCAGTCCATAGCCAAACCACCGTAAATAGTGGTAGCCGAAGAACCCAAGTTACGTACGATCAGTTTGAAAGTACGATTCTCGTTTAAATATTTGCCCCAATCAACCTTAACCCATGTCTCTTTGTTGGCTGCGATATCATTACCGTCAGCCTCAGTGTTGTCTCCAAAATTGTCCCAATTGAACTGAACCGGAACGAATGGAGTGGAGTTAGACTCAACAGCTGCAACATTCACCTGTACAGAATCCATGTCTGCCGGAGTCATGTCAACGTCCATTACGAGGTAGAGATATACGTAATTGATACCCATACGTACAAACATACCTGCACCGAAGTTCATCGATTTAGTACCTCCGGAAGCGAGGGTGAAATGACGAGAAGTCTCGTTGTCACCAATGTAAGCAATTACATCGATAGTAGCGTCACGATCCAACGGGTTTACTACCATTACGTTGATGTCGGTCTTGCCGTCTGCGGTCTTACCAATAGGCAAGAATGGACCTGCAGGATCGCCGGTGTTCAGAAGACCAACTACGTACCAAGTACCTACACCAGCCTTGGAATCAACCTTGATACCAGTATTCCAATCATACGGAATAGCTCTGGCTTTCGTTGCTCCATCGTTCTCTGCGAACATAGAAATGCTCAGCAATGAGGCGAAGAGAAATAGAAAAAATCTTTTCATACTTTTTTGATTGTTTATTATTATTTAATTCGTTGTTTCCGAATCAAGTATGTATCAATACATACAAAATCGCGGCAAATGTACTGCTTTTTTTTGACATACACAAATTTTTTTTAGTTTTTTACGCATTTTTTTTGTTATTTGAAATAATTTTAGTACCTTTGCAGCGTGGAATAGTGTGCGCGTATGAAAAGAGTGCTCTACATATTAGGTGTGTTGCTGGTCGGCTTGTTGCTGGTCGGCGGCATGCTGGTGGCGACGCTCTCAAGCGATAAAGTGGAGACGGCAGCTGTGCAGTTGGCGACCGCAGAACTGTCGCGCGCGCTGGGTACGAACGCTAACGTGGGCGCAGTAGAATATCGTTTTCCTGCGCGCCTGACCATACGCGATATCTATCTGGCTGATCAACAAGGAGATACGTTGCTGTATGTGGGTGAACTCTATGCCCATTTCAGCCCCTTGGCGCTCTCGCATAAGGAGATACATTTCTCGCATGTGCACCTTCAGAATGTAGTAGGGGATATTCATCGTCTCCCGGATAGCACATGGAACTATCAGTTCCTTGTGGATGCCTTCCGACAAGAGGAGGAGCGTCCGCGCGATCCTATGCGCAGCCTCATCGCGGTCAAGGATGTCCAGCTGGACTCTATCCGCCTTCGTTACGAAGACTATACCGCCTTCTTGCCCCATGCAGAGATGGATCTGCATCAGCTGAGCGAAGAGGTCCTGGATGCCGAGATCGGTGAGTTGGCACTCCAAATCACAAATCATAAACCACAAACCACAAATCAGGTAACGCCTTTCCAAGTCAATGACCTTAAAGCGCACGTCATCCTCAATGACACCCTTCTCTCCGTGCCTACGCTCGCAGCGCAGTTGCCGAACTCGAAGGTCGATATGAGTGGTATAGAGGTGCGTTTCCCGGCCGGAGACACGCTTTATCTCAGCCGTTCAGCCCATGATATAACTTTCGCGCTGGGCTTCAACGAAGCCCAAATAGTACCGGCAGATCTAGCCCTGTTTGTGCCGCAACTTAAGGGTCTCAAGCGCCCTGTCTCCTTACGTGCTAACCTGAACGGCACGCTGGATTCTTTGGCATTTACGGACTTGGAGGTGCGGTATAATAACCAAACGGTGCTGGAGGGCGATGTCTATGCGCTCGGTCTGCCGGATCTGGCTAACCCGTATCTAAAGGCAAACCTGAAGGATTTGCATACCAATGCCGCACAACTGCAGGACTTGCTGTCCCAATTACAAGGCAAGCCTGTGCGTCTTCCGCAGACCATTCATCGTCTGGGCGATATCCATTATCGCGGCTTGGCGCAGGGTCAACTGCATGATCTCACGCTGCACGGTGCGTTCCGTACCGCTCTTGGAACGATCTCTACCGATGGTACCTTCCGTTCGGATTCGGCTTTCCATCATTTCGCCTACGATGCGCGCGTTGTGGGACGTAACATCCGTTTGGGACGCTTGCTCAATGCGCCTCAACTGACCACAGTCACCTTTGATGTGGCTACCAAAGGACAGCTTGAGGACGGCAAGGCCTCCGGCGATGTCAAAGCCCATGTGCGCCAATTCACCTATAATGATTACACCTACGCCGACTTGCAGATCGACGGTCGCTATGATCCTTATCGTTATCAGGGAAGTTTCTCGATCGATGATCCGCATTTGAATATGGCTTTTGATGGTGTGGTCAATTTCCATGAACAGAATCCGGAGATTAACTTCAACCTCCTCTGTCGCCATTTTGATACCACGCCGATCAGCACGAAATTCAGTTCCAAACCATCCCTGCAGACTTCGTTTACGCTGATGGTGGATATGAATGGTTCGCGTCCGGATGACATGTCCGGTTATATGGTGCTTGACTCGCTTGTCCTCATGACGCCGCTTGATTCGACGATGATGACGCAGATGAGCCTCTTCGTCGAAGCGGACCAAAAGAACAACAAGTCCATCTCCTTGCAGTCGGATTATTTGGCGGCCCAACTGGACGGTACGTTCCGCTATGCCGATATAGCTCCGGCTTTCCAATCGCTGCTGCATAGCTATCTGCCTTCGGCCGTCCTGGCGCCTAAGCAAGCATGGCAACCGGTGTCCTTTACGTTCAAAGCCGATGGCTCGCAACTGGCTGCTATCCAGCGTCTCTTTGCCGCGCCGGTTCAACTGTCGGATAATCCCTCCTTGCGTATCAATGCCGATCTGTCGCCTCAAAAACAGAAAAGTTCGCCGTTTGATTTTACTTTCTATGCCCCGGGTATTCAGGTAGGCAAAGCACCGTTGCAAGACATGCGCCTGACGTTCGAGACGCCGAAAGATGAACTGACGATGAACCTGGAGGTCTCGGCGGATAACATGCGTACTTCGCTCGCTATGCGGGCTTTCCGTGATACGGTCTTGACCCATATCAATTTTGCTTCTTCTGTGCTCAAACCCGAAGGAGAACCGGACGAGTCGATGACCAACCGAGAGAGAATGAAGATACTCGTCACCGAACAGCGTGCCGGTGAATATGGCGGAGACATGCAGTTCGTGACTCATTTTGACCGTTATAAGAGCAAATCGTTCATCGATATGCATTTTATGCCGGGTACGATCACGCTCCGTGACTCCCTCTATACGCTCGGCGAGAGTAGGTTGACGTACTGCGAAGCGGATACGGTGCTTACGGTGGATCATTTCCTGTTCGAAGGAGCCGGACAGCATATCTATGCGAATGGTATCGGTTCGCGCCATGCGACGGACACGCTGGCGGTGGATCTGCAGAAACTGGATGCCTCTTATGTCGTACCCTTCCTGCTGCCCGAAAAGACGATTATGTTCAATGGTCTGCTTACCGGTCGTGCAGCCATCTCGTCGCTCTTCCGCAAGCCTATCGTCGATTCGCAGATACATGTCGATTCGATGGGCCTCAATAACTGCCTCTTCGGCGATGCCGAAGTGGATCTGCATATCAAGGACTCCCTTGCCTTCCATGCCGATGTCTATAGAGGATCCGATTACCAATCTGTTATGGTCGCTTTGGACGGTTCGGCCCAATTCGGCGGTAGAAACGATTGGAAGCTGGATATGGCGGTCGATTCCGTGCCCTTGGATTTTATTAATCACTGGACCTCAGTCGTGCTCAATGATATTGATGGCTATGGTACAGGACGTGTGATTGTCGGCGGATGGAAAGACTTCACCTATGTGCTCCTTCGCGCGCAAGCGAAGAATGCGCATCTCACGCTTCCTTGGACAGGCGCCCGTTATACCATCCCTGCCGATACCATCGTCATGGATACCACTGCTATCGTCTTCCCGAATGTGCATCTCACCGATGCGAAGGGCAATCCGGTGCAGGTGCGCGGCGCGGTATATCACCAGATGTTCACTGAGTTTGTACTCGATATTCATGTCGATGCCGTGGATGCGCTTGTCTTTGATAAGAATACCTCCGGAGAGATGTTCCGTGGTGAGGTCTACGCCACAGGTCATGTCGATGTCACAGGCCATGAATCGGAAATCATCGTGGTCGCAGACGCACGTTCGTCCAAGAATAGTCGTTTCCGTCTATCCTTGGATACCTCTTCTTCGGCTTACGAGTCCTCCTTCGTCCATTTCCTGGCGGCTGGAGATTCCGTCATTCATATCGAGACAGACGATACGATCCATCATACGATCGAGACCTTGCGTCCTTCGCGTTGTATCCTCAAGCTGAATATGGATATCACGCCGCTATTGTTGTTCCAACTGGTGCTGGGCGAACGGAACGGCGATATGATACAGGGTAGGGGAATTGGTGCGCTCAGCCTTACCTATGATACCTATTCCGGCGATGTCTCCCTTTTAGGTACCTATGATATCCATCAAGGTACGATGAGTTATACCGTCGGTAATGTGATCCGTAAGGAGTTTACCGTAGGCGATGGATCCAAGATCATCTTCTCAGGTAATCCTAAAGATCCCCAACTTGACGTCACGGCCAAGTATAAGGTGACGGCTAACCTGAAAGATCTCTTTGGTAATGAGACGGAAAATATCGGTACTTCACGAACGAATATACCGGTCTTCACCTGCTTGCATATGACCGGTACGCTTAGAAACCCGATTCTCTCCTTCGCGCTGGAGTTCCCGACTTCGGACCAAAATATTCAGCAGCAGGTACAGCAGATCATCAATACGGACGAGATGCTGATGCGTCAGGTGATCTACCTGCTTGTCTTCGGTCGTTTCTTTACGCCCGATTATATGTCGAACTCTCAGTATGCGACGCTCAACTCGACCTATTCTTTGCTCTCGTCCACGGTTACAAGCCAGATCAACGCTTGGCTGTCCAAATTGACGAATATCCTTACGCTCGGCGTGGCGATCCGTGCCGATGGAGAAGGGGATAACTCGAGTCAGGAGTACGAGGCGCAGTTCCAACTGCAACCGGTAGATCGGCTGGTTATCAACGGTAATGTGGGCTATCGGTATAACGATATCTCGAACCAACCTTTCTTTGGCGATCTGGATGTCGAAGTGCTGCTAACCGAGGATGGTCAACTTCGCCTCAAGGGCTACACCCACACGGTCGATAAATACTCCCTCCGCCAAGCCTCTACCATCCAAGGTGTCGGCTTTGTCTGGAAAATAGATTTCTAAAAAAATATTAAAAACATAATATCATGGCCGAGAATAAGTACGATGTATTTATCAGTTATTCCACTAAGGATAAATTGATAGCAGAAGGCGTCTGCGGTTATTTGGAAAGTAATCGTATCAGATGTTTTATTGCCTATCGAGATATTCCTAAAGGTGAGGATTGGGCACAAGCTATCCCTATTGCATTAAGAGCAAGTAGGATGATGGTCGCTGTATTTTCAAAAGCATTTAATGTGTCAGATCAAACGGATAATGAGCTACATATTGCCTCGCATCGCAAGATACCTATCTTAACATTTCGTATTACAGATGATGATTTTGATGGTGCAAAAGAGTATTTCTTGGCTAAATCAAACTGGATAGATGCATTTCCTCATCCTGAAAAACAGTTTGGCGAATTGCTTCGTAGTGTAAGAGTTCTACTTGGTATAAAAGTGGAAATGTCTGAACACCCATCACCCGTAGAGACATCCAAAATTGAGGCATCGTCAGAGGCGGAACAGCGGATGCAAGAAATAATGGCAATGATGGATCCGGCTTTGGGAGATAAGAGAGATAAATTACAAGGTGCGTATAATTTAAGGAAATTGGCTTTAACAGGTTATCCACCTGCGGAATACCAAATAGGGCTATGCTATTTAGATGGTATCGGAGTATTGCAGAGTTGGAAAGAATCTAAAGAATGGTTCTCAAAAGGTGCAGAGCACGGGCATCCAAAAGCAATGCGACAATTGGCAATGATGTATCATTATGGCATAGGCATGTCTTATAATATAATGAAAGCGCTCGAGTTGTATATCGAATCTGCTGATGCCGGTGATGGAGTATCGATGAAATTGCTCGGTCGTTTCTTCCATTCTGGTGAACTTGGCGTATGGGATAATGAGCGATCACAGCAATATTATGAAAATGCGCTGAATAGACTATGGGAACTTTCAATCGAGCAAGAAGATCCAGAGGCACAATGCGAGTTAGGCTTTAGTTTTCTCGATGGAGAAGGTGTACAATTAGATCATTATCATGCAGTTGAATGGTTTAGAAGAGCTATATCTCAGTCGTATCCGCCTGCGATCAATGCTATGGCAATATGCTATCGTTATGGCTGGGGCGTAAAGAGGGATAGAAGACAAGAGTTTGAATGGAAATTACGGGCTGGGGAATTGGATTTTCGAGTAGCACAGAATAGTACGGGAAACAACTATATTGCAGGAATCGGATGCGATATTGATGTGGCTTTGGGAAATGATTATCGGAAGCGGGCTGCTAATGGAGGATGCGTTATGGCGCAGAATGATTTGGCCTTTGACTATCAATATGGAAATAATATCGAGGCCGATGAACGAATGGCTGATTATTGGTTTGAACGTGCGATAGAAGGAGGATCATTAGGAGCAATGTATAATTATGCTGTTAAGAAAATGAGTGCAGCTGAAGTAAAAGATGAAGATTTACATGTTGCATTTACATTGCTAAAACGTTCTTCTATTATGGGATATGTTCCGGCATATGCTTCATTAGGCAACTGTTATTTTTATGGGAAAGGGACAGAAAAAAATGATGTGGAAGCATATAGATGGTATTCTAAACTACTTGAGGAATATGAAAAAATGGTAGCACGTCACGACATGCGACTGAGTGTTCCTACAGGAGGATCGTTTAGATATACCGATTTTAAAGGGGTCTTTAAAGATGACTTTATTAATATGTGCGATAGCTTGATTCAACTATACAACAAGGACGGGAAAGAGAAAGAAGCCGCTCATCTAAAAAAAATTCAGAGTACGCTCAAAGAAGAATCATCCGGAATATAACGTTATATTTTACTACCAAGTATATGGAATACGATGTATTTGTAAGTTATTCTCGAAGGGATAGCGATATTGTAGAAAAAGTGATTAATGAATTAACACGTCACAATATCTCGGTATGGATCGATAAAGACGGCGTTGAGAGTGGAGATGCGTTCAAATCTGTTATTGTGAAGGCTATCAAGAATGCGAATGTTTTTCTTTTCTTCTCTTCCAAAAGTTCTAATGAATCACCTTGGACAGTGAAGGAAGTGATGGGAGATAATCCTTCGCATTTTAAAGGAGAAATGTTGCCGGTTGAGAATGTTAGTTGGTTTGATTGTCAAGACTTTGTGCTTAAATTAAGCCAAATGAGTGGGAAACATTTTCGTTTACCAACGGAAGCGGAGTGGGAGTTTGCCGCAAGAGGGGGAAATAAAAGCAGACATACCAAATATAGCGGAAGTGATAATTTGGATGAAGTGGGATGGTATAATGAAAATGGAGAAGGTAGGACACATCTGCCTGGAGAGAAAAAGCCGAATGAATTAGGCTTATATGATATGAGCGGTAATGTGTGGGAATGGGTACAAGATTGGAAAGGTGATTATTCGGAAGAACACCAAACGGATCCGAAAGGATTGCCAATAGGAGATGAGCGGATATGCCGAGGTGGAGGTTGGAATAGGGAGAGAGATAGAGCGCGTGTGTCGTATCGTGGTGATGATTTACCGGATCTTCGTTATTGTACCTTAGGCCTACGTGTCGTTATGGAAAATTGATTTCTAATATACAATAAAAAACAGCGCCGCAATTCGCGACGCTATTTTTTAATTAATGCTTCTCCGGCTTCGGGCCTCTGCGCTCCGGACGCGGACCTCTGTCGAGGCGTGCACCATCGCGGTCTTCACGACGCGGACGCTCACGTTTCTCCGGTTCTACGTAGCCTTCCGGTTTCTCCTTCAGCGCTTTAGCGCTCAAGCGGAACTTACCGGTCTTCGGATCGATCTCCAGCAGTTTGATGCGGATATGATCGCCTTCCTTGATTCCGGTCTCTTCCATCGTCTCGTAGCGCTTCCAGTCGATCTCGCTGATATGCAGCAGACCTTCCTTACCCGGCATGAACTCAACGAAGCAACCGTACGGCATCAGACTCTTAACTACCGAGTCATACTCTTCGCCTACTTCCGGCAGAGCCACAATAGCTTTGATCTTCGCGATAGCAGCCTGCATCGACTCGCCGTTGCTGCTTGCTACCTCTACCTTACCGCCCTTCTCGTCTTCGTCGATCGAGATAACAGCGTCGGTCTCAGCCTGGATACTTTGGATGATCTTACCGCCCGGGCCAATGACAGCACCGATCATATCTTTCGGAATATAGAAACTTACAATACGCGGAGCGTGCGGCTTGAGGTCTGCACGCGGTTCCGGCATGCACTCTAAGATCTTACCTAAGATATACATACGTGCCTCGTGTGCCTGTGCCAATGCGTTCTCAAGGATCTCGTAACTTAGACCATCTACCTTGATATCCATCTGACAAGCCGTCAAACCGTCTTTGGTACCGGTGGTCTTGAAGTCCATATCGCCGAGGTGATCTTCGTCGCCGAGGATATCGCTCAAGATAGCGTATTTCTTACCTTGGTTCTCAGAGATAAGTCCCATAGCGATACCGCTCACCGGTTTCTTCATCGGAACACCTGCGTCCATCAATGCCAGCGTACCGGCACAAACGGTTGCCATACTGGAAGAACCATTCGACTCCAAAATATCACTTACTACACGTACGGTGTACGGGAAATCTTCCGGAATCATGTTCTTCAGCGCACGGCAAGCTAAGTTACCGTGACCGATCTCACGACGGCCTACACCGCGAGCGGCTTTGGCCTCACCGGTCGAGAACGGCGGGAAGTTATAATGCAACAGGAATTTATCCGTACCTTGGATCAATGCCTCATCTACGATCTTCTCGTCACGGCTGGTACCGAGCGTTACGGTACTCAAACTCTGGGTCTCACCACGGGTGAAGATACTACTTCCGTGAGGGCCGGGCAGGTAACCTACCTCGCACCAGATCGGACGGATTTCCGTCGTCTTACGGCCATCCAGACGCTTACCCTCATCGAGCACAGCGCGACGCATAGCCTCTTTCTCTACATCGTGATAGTAACGGTCAACCAGCACAGCGATCTCATCGATATCAACTCCTAACGCTTCTGCGCGCTGAGCCATATAGTCTGCTTTCTCCGTCTTGAAGTCCTCGCATATCTGGCTGAACATCTCCTCGCGGTGATGTTTGTCGGTGTCGGCAGAAGTAGCCTGTGCATAAGCACGAGCGTAGCTATAATCGTGAACTGCCTGCTTCAACTCCTCGTCATTCACCTCATGGCAGTACTCACGTTTCGTCTCCTTGCCGTAAGCCTTCATCATCTCGTTGATAGCCAAACACTGCGGCTTGATCGCCTCGTGTGCAGCCTTGATAGCCTCTAACATCACTGCTTCCGGCACTTCTTTCATCTCGCCTTCTACCATCATAATGTTGTCGTACGTAGCGGCAACCATCAACTCCAGGTCAGCGTGTTCGCATTGCTCGAAGGTCGGGTTAATCACCATCTTACCATCTACGCGTGCTACACGTACTTCGCTCACTGGACCCTCGAACGGGATATCCGAACAAGCGAGAGCCGCACCTGCAGCCAAACCGGCAATGCTCTCAGGCATGTCGATGCCGTCAGCCGAATACATGGTTACGTTTACAAACGTCTCTGCGTGATAGTTAGAAGGGAAGAGGGGGCGAAGGGCGCGATCGATTAGACGTGCAATCAGGATCTCATAATCCGAAGCTTTTCCTTCGCGGCGGGTGAAGCCACCCGGGAAACGTCCTGCGGACGCAAATTTCTCTTTGTACTCAACAGTGAGGGGCATAAAATCCGTTCCCGGCACTGCATCTTTGGCGGAGCAGACAGTGGCTAAGATCATCGTGTTGCCAAGCGTTGCCATTACGGCGCCATCCGCTTGTTTGGCCAACTTACCTGTCTCCAATTTGATTACTCGTCCATCGGGGAGAGCAATCTCTTTCGTTACAATATTCATCTTTTTTTCGTCAATTTGGACGCCGTTTGCGTCCGGTTATATAGTGTTGATTAGTATAGACCCCAAAAAACCGTGCAAATTTACTACAAAAAATTGAAATATCCAAAAAAATTAGCATAAATCTTTTAAATAATTATATTTATATGGATTTTGATATAATTTTGTGGGCATTTGCACAATTATTCAAATTAAATTATTCAAATTAAATAATTCTTTTTAAATAAAATAAAAAATGGAGCGTTTGTCGCTCCATTTTCTCTCATTCTCTAACTCGTTAACTCTTTCATTCGTTAACTCGTTAGAACACCGGTGTCCGTGTCGGATTCTTCGGACGCCAAGATGGTGCAGGGTTGAATTGTGCTCCCGGCGAGTTCTGCCAAGCCATGATTGCATACTTTGGCATAACTGCTACTTCTACTTCTGGTTGTATGTACGTTTTTTTCATAATCGTGATATTCTTTAGCAGATGAAAATTATGCAGCTTTCAATAAATCAAGCACAGAGTAAATTCGTGTCATATGTTCGAATGAGAAATACTGGTCATCCAATATCATCCATTCATTGCGGCGCTTAACCGACATATGCTGGATGTCAGGGAACATAGATACAGGAACGATAATCACACGACCATCGGTCAGCGACACAGAGAACTTTCCTCTATACGAGGTAAAATCCATGTCTTTTATACCTATTTTAACATTTGGCATTTTGCACATAATTGCTTCTCCAAATTTATTTACCAATATTCTTTAATTCGGTCTTTTCGCCGCGGAATGTCAATGTGATTTGGTCATTGATCAGATTCCAATGCTTATCAATAGCCTGAACGATCAAATTATTCTCTTTCGTACTTAATTCAGATTCAGCTATTTCTATACATTTAGCGCCATTAGATTCTATCCATATTTTAGCAACAGATTTACGATGCCGTCCGCCTTTTCTAAATACATGCACATGTCTGCGGTTATCATTTGCATCAATAGGCATTGTTACCAGAATGAATGTCTTTATGAACGCTAACTGTCCCATACTTTCCTTATCGGCTGCAAAGTTACTACAAAATAATCAAATATGCAAATAATTAGGGCAAAAATTTGAAATTGCTAGCATTTTTATAAGTTTTGAGCTAATTAGATGCTGTTTGCAGTTTACTGCGAATGTAATTTCGAGGTGAGGCGGTTTTGCACCGCCCCGGTGCCCTCGAAGTTACATATTACGCAAATTTTTGTAGTACTTTTTCACCTTTTTCTTTAATTCATTAACTCTTTCATTCGTTAATTCCTTACTTTACCATTTTACCGTTCACATCATACATCTGTCCGCCGCGGAGGATGTAAACATGCTCGTCAATGATGACTTTCTGTACACCATTTGCACCATTGAGCATTCCACCATTCTCAACACCTGTCACAACGCTCGGAACTTTCGCGCGGAGCAGCAAGCCATATCCGTTCGTCGTACCCTTGTTCAGATCCATCGTGTAAGCACTCTCGCTCAGATTCCAGATGATCGTTCCTTCGTACGTCAGGTACAGATCAGCATTGTCTTGAGGAGCCGCTACACTGATAGAGTAGGTGCCGGCCTTCGGTGCACTCAGCGTCAGAACGTACGATGCCGTAGCGTTAACCAGCGGAGCCTCTTCAATTGCTAGACGTTTACCACCATAGTTCTCCGTCCAGAGCAAAGCGCCATAGTTCGAACTTGTGTTGTTGAGCGTGTACTCATCTTTGCCTTGTACGAATGTCGATTCGGCATCTTCAGAAGCACGAACGAATATGCGGTTGTCGTAGCGACTTGCGCCCTCTTTGCTGATCTCTACGCAGTAGGTGTACTCCTCAACTTGACGTTTCGGTGCGTGGTAAGCGCTTGCTGCGTTGTCGAATGACAACACACCTGTTCCTTGTACGAAGAACGCAGAACCTACTACGAAGCCATCAAAGTCAGTGCTCCAATGCGGAATGACGTCATATCCTTGTACTTCGCAGGTAAATACATGTGCGGTCATGTTTACTCCTACGTATTGCAGTGCCGGGTTACCTAAACCGTACCAGTTCTTGTCTCCATCGTTTTCGCTATTATGACCCAAAAGATTCATCGCTGTAGCTGTCGGAATGGTGTTGTTAGCTGCTTTGAGTCGGATTACATTCTGGTTCTTTGGGTTCTCGTCGTCGAATCCAATGAAGTATGCTGTGTTAGCCTCCATCGTACCACCGACGCGCTGCCAACCGTTTCCTGTGTTTGCACGTTTTTCTCCATCGTACTTGAAGAGCTGATAGTCCACATTGAATACCATCGGAGTACCATCACCCCACTCAAAAGCTGCAACAGCAAACGGAGCAGAGATGCAGTACCACTTATGCGGATCCATTGTACCCGAAGCATCAAGTTTAATCTCCAGATAGATGTCACCGCTTACTTGAACGTTCGTACCAGATACTTGACCGGATTGGCCGGCTTTCGTCTCGATCGTCAAGTCATTTACGGTCAACTTCTTGTCAGAATTACCATTCAACGTCAGAGATCCACCCGCCTCAACGGTCAAGTTATTGAGGGTCTTGGCGTTGGTGATAGTAAGACTCTGATCTTCGCTTACAACGACATTTACCTCATCAGGAATAGCCGATTCATTAGCATCATCGCTCGGCAATTCCCAAATACCACCTTCTTCGTTTACACCGTAAACCACGAAGCGCTTGCCGCTTGTTGCTTCCAGTGTCAGTGTCGTTACTTCTGTGATATTCGACAAACTGATTTCCGTATAGAATGTAGAAGGTCTATTCAATGTGTAAGAACTACCACTTCCGGAAATAGAATTATCTGCTGTAAGATCTACAGAATTAGGCGAAGCCGTTGCGCCGGTAAAGCTAATAGTTACACTCTCGCCCTTCCAACCTACTGCATGTATGTGCAGCTTTTCTGTATTTTTCGGAACAGTAATCTGCATTGCTCCGGCAACGTCACCTGTACCGCATTTAATAGCATCATAGCCATTAACGGTAGCACTACTTGCTTTTGTAGTACTATTTTCTACCAACTCTACATTACTTGTGTAGGTCAGTGCCCACTTGGAAGCCACGCTCAATGTATACGAAGCCTCTCCGGCTTTGTAGGTATCAGTTGCTTCCGAAGAAGCCGTAATTGTTGTAGATCCGATAGCATCAGTTTTAAGCGTTACATTACCTTCGGCATCAACTGTTGCTATAGCGGTATTACTACTGCTGTAAGTAACAGCCAAGTCGTGCGGATTAGTCAACGTCGGTTTAGTAAAACTACCATTTTGGATAACCTCATATGCCGAAGTCTCGTATTCCAAACCTGCTTCCTCTTTTTCTGTCCACTGAGCCACAAAGGTCAAATCGGCTGTTACACTCTCGTAAGTTTCACCGGCAGCATAATCATCATCGCCGCACTTCCAACCGTTGAAACGATAATCGGCCTTTGTGAAACCTGTCACATCATTACCAAGTACCGTATAATCAGCGTTCTTCTCAATCAGGTTAGCGTCTTCATAGTCATCGCCCGTACCTGCACCTGCTTCGTAGGTAGCAGTGAAGGTTACAGCACAAGTAGTCATATAATCCTTGGTCTCTGGAGCAATATACTTGAAGTATGCGAAACTCTGATCATTGATGTTTGTACTTGTTGAAGTATAGCAACGCCAATCTGCATTGTTATATACACCAATGTAACGATTATTTGCCGTGTTCTTGAGATAACCGCCGTTGATTGTAAATACTTTGTTTGCACCTGTTCCTACTCGAACACCATTATTATCATTGGTACAATACAACCACTTCGAAGAATTACCATTTGGATAGAAGGTATAACCATCCGTTGCATTACCAGATACCTTCCATTTTAGTTCATCTGCCACCTCACTGGTTATCTTGTTGTTCTCAATAGTGATGTCAGTTGCAGTAGGCGCACTACTTGCACCATTTCCACTATAAAGTGCATGACTAGCAGTTGTCTCAGCAATCACAAAGATATCCTCGCTTGTCAAGTCTGCTAAAGCAGTGTTCCGCCAAGAAGCCTCACCTACTTTTGCAAATACAGCGTGGTACTTAACATCTGCGGTAACAGCCGGAATATCTTCATTTGCTACCAAACCTGCAGGAGCATCAGCCTGTTTGCCGGAAATCGTTGCATTCGGCAACCAGCCTACATGCGAGATACTCGGGTCACAACTTGCCGCTGTCGGTATGTCGCTAATCGTTGCACCATCCAGATAGTCTGCTTCGCTTAACAAAGTAGTGCCGTTATACCACTTAACGTTATACTGATTCTTGATCGTTGCATTGGTCAGGCTGACCGTTGCCGTGTTCGGGGTTGTCGCTCCGTCGGCTAAAGTAATGGTTGTGCTATACGGACCTCCGATATTGGCTTCCGCTGTGTTCAGGGTAACCGTTACGGTTGCCTCATCTACAGAACCATCGGCCTTAATAGTCAACGATGTCGGCGAAACAGAGAACTTGTCATTGCTGCTTGTGATACTCAGACTTGTTCCTTCCAGATGAGCCGCGCTAATGGTGAACTGACGTTGCACGGTTGCACCTACAGCCACATCACCAATTTCGAACGCATTTTGCGAAATCTGGAAGCTCGGAGTCAAAGTTTCAGCAAATGTTACCGAGATAGTAGAAGTACCGCTTACATTCTTAGCATAAGTAACGGTATAAACATTTTCCTCTGTTTCCTCAATGGTAACATCTGTTTCAATTGTTTCCGTCACTTCATCTACATGATAGCCTGCATTCGGAACACAAGTTACAGTTACTACCTGCGATCCGGCACAAGTGCTTAATACACCACTCTTGTCAATCATGAACGTACCGGTGGAAGGATTATCTGCTTTGCTTACATTTACCTCATCATCGCAGCATGCAGGAGAAGAAGAGTAAACTGGAGGATTATATGTAACCGTAAATGTTGTCATTCGGATTCCATAGTCAGCCGTTAATGGATTCAACGTTGTTGTTGAAAAACTACCGCTTATAGTTTGGCTCGTACTATTTGTCGTCAACGTTCCATTTGATACGGAATTAATTTTATAGTTTTCATCTGACAAAGTTACTGCAATATTAGTAATTGTAGTTCCGGAAGGAGCTGAAATCGTACCGTACTCACTGCCATATCCAATGGACCATGTATTCGGGGTGTTTGATGTGTAACGATAACTATGCGAACCTGTCAGCACGAGCACGATTCCCGATTCGTCATGTGTCCAAGTTTTAGTAGCGGTTTCTGTGAGACCTGCTACAGAGGCGGCATCAAATGTGGCTGTCTGATCTGCACCTGCATTATCTTTCTTATATACTGCGTATAATGTAATATCGCTCTCCGGAGTATAAGTACCGGAAACGATCGTCGGAGCAGTAATCGTACTATTGGTGGTAGCCCAACCGGCAAACGTCCAACCCTCCGCAACGCAGTATGTAGAAGGTGTTGCACTTGGCAACGTTATTCCTTCTCCATAACTCTCCTCGGTAATGGAAGTTGCAGGAGCAATCGAAAGCGTTCCTGTACCGGTGTTGAAAGTCACCGTACGCGGATACGTAATAGTATAGGTAGCCGAAACGACGTCCGAAACATTGTCGCCCTTCACGGCAATTGCCTTAATGGTTGTGGTCTCATCCACGGTGATAGCACTGCTATATACCGTTCCTGTGGTTTTAGTCGGATCTGTTCCGTCAGTGGTGTAACGGATTTCATCGTAACCAACAGTTGCGCAACTAATCGTCACATCTTTTGCTTCGTGGTATTCGCCTGCTGCCGGTGAGAATGTTGGAGCTTCAACTGCCGCACACTCGGTTACCAAATCTGGGGTTTCAACACCAGTGATAGAAATCGGGCCAACACCAACATTCGAACCTTTGGTGAAATATAACCTAACCACACGAGAAGTAGAAGCAAATGATTCTGTTGTACTCAAGTTGAGTACATCATTTTGCGCTCCACTAATTGAAAGCGTTTCTACATCGGTAAAGTTTTCTCCATTAGCAGATTCTTTTACGGTTATGGAAGATGTATTACCACCACCTATCATTTTAACATCTACAGCAACAGATGCAATCGCTGACGTAACAGTAATATCGATATAGTCACCTGTTCCATCCAGTTTGACGAGATACGGTGTGTTAGCTGCTGCATAGTCGGTTCCCAAATCATATGCAGCTACATTATCAAGAGCCGTTAAACTTGCAGATGTTCCACCTTCCCAAGTGAACAAATCCGTAGAGGGGGCACTTGCACTACCGAATACGGCATAGAAGGTGGTTGCTTCTGTGATTGTAGGAGCGTGGTCCGTATCAGAGAACAAGTCATTATAATACGACGTTGTTTTCGCAATAGTTTCGCCATTCTTTTTACTCCATCCTTTAAATGTATTCTTACAAGTCAACCCGGAAGGATTGCTTGGCAACGTCGGTTTTCCTCCGTCAGCAGCCAAGTTCGTGAAAGGATCCTCTTGATCTACAACGTTCCAAGTTACTAACCATTTACCCGTACCGCTCAGCGAAACGGTTCTACTTGTCGCTTGAGCACTACTCAATGTCAAGGTCGCGCTGTGCTCACCTGCTGCTGAAGGTTTATATGTTACAGTAATTGTAGTAGAAGCAGTTCCGTCGTTTTGTTTCGTAACAGAACTTGCACTAAGAGTAAACATTGCTTCATTTGTACCGTTTTTAGCAATACTGATGTCTGCTCCTAAGTATTGACCACTAACCGTAAAGGTTTCCGTATAACCTGTTGTTGCATCAACAGCTCTATCTCCAAAAGCGAGATTGATATTGCTTGTTGCATCATTCAACTTAATGACAGGTGTATTAACCTGAATATGCGCAATACCGGAATAATCGAAGCAATTACCGCTATTTACTTTGCACTTGTAGTACAAATCCGAACCAGCGGTTGTTGTCGGTGGAGTATAACTATTCGTCGTTGCTCCTGTTCCACCAACTGCATTTACATAGGTACCATCACTGCTCGTACATTGTAACCATTGATAAGTCAAATCCGGATCGCTATTGTCACCTTTAGTAGCAGTAATCGTGAGTGCATCTGCTTCTGCATTAAGATTGTAAGTCGCATCACTCAGACTACCGGAAATGTTCGGATTGTGGCAGGCAGGGCCAACAACACCTGTAACCGATACTTGCTTGCCTGCGGCTCCACCACCGGTGATGGTTACATAGGTGGTATTCCCACCATAGGTGTTTTCTGCCAACCCAGTAGCCAAACGAACCCATACAGTTTTGGTGCCATCAGCTTGCGTGAGAGTTGCCGTGCTCGCAAAATCATTTGCATCTGCACCTGTTTTACTTACCTGGAAGTTGTCTGGAGCCGTAACTGTCAAGTCGCCCGTTAGGTGGGAAACACTAATCGTGAAACTCTGTGCAGTACTAGATGCTGCTCCTACGATATATCCTAAATTGGTGATTGAAGATACAGAAGGATCTTCCATCTTCGGCACGTAATAAGAAGTTGTCGGATCAAGAGTTGCCTCAAATGCACCGGTACAATAATTAGAACCGTTATATGTACCTGTTACCTTGAAATCATACTGACTTTCAGCTACTAAACCGGAAATAGCAGTAGAGTTACTGCGTGTACCATTGTCTTCGACAAATGAATCGCTATATGTTGACCAACTTGCAGGGACATCAGAATCAGATGTTTTCTTATACTTCAATCCCCAACCAGTTACATCAGCCAAATCATCGAAACTTACCGTTGCCTCTCCATTGGTAAAAGAAACCGACCCGTTTA
>CAMUYI010000023.1 GCA_947164985.1 uncultured Bacteroidales bacterium
TCCGAAACGGCTTTGGTTACATACGTGTTGAGCGTACGAAACTGAGAACCTAAATCCAAATAGTGCAGAAAAGCTTCTTTTTCGTGACCTACGTCCACAAAAACCGCGTTCAGCGCCGGCATTACTTTCTTGACCCGACCGTAGTAGATATTACCTACCGAAAAATTGTCCTGGTCACGTTTCTCACGAGCCACCTCTTGCAGGCGGTCGTCCTCTGTCAGCGCGATTGCGATCTCTTGCGGCTGTACGTCCACAATCAATTCGCTTTTCATACGTGTGTTGAGTTTTGTAATAAAAATAAAAGCCTTGTGGCAACTTGCCTACACTTAGGACAAGTTAGCGCCACAAAGCTAAATCAACCGTCAATTACTTATGCTTATGACGATTCTTGCGTAAACGTTTTTTGCGTTTATGCGTAGACATCTTATGTCTCTTATGCTTCTTTCCGTTTGGCATAATAGTGAAGATTAAAAAATGTTAGTATATTAAAAAATTATTTTGCTTTTACGTTGCGTACTGCCTCTTTGAGTTCAGCACCGGCTTTGAAAGAAGGAATGCTGTGCTCCGGAACATGTACGGATTGTTTTGCGCGGATGTTACGCGCAACCTTGGCAGCGCGAGTCTTCAATTCAAAAGTACCAAATCCGCGGAGATAAATATTCTCGCCTTTGGTCAAACTGTCCTTAATCCCGTCGATAAAATTCTCGACAATAAGAGTGATCGTACGTTTATCATAGCCGGTGTTGATGGCTATCTCGTTCACTAAATCAGCTTTTGTCATATTGTTTGTAATTTTATAATTTTTAAGTTTAAAATCAAAAAAGCGTGCAAAGTTACTATAAATAAATGAAATATGAAAATTTTTCGGCAAAAAAATTGCAAATTTGTGTGTTTTTTTGTAATTTTGCACCGAAAATGGAGAATTTATACCGACATTTATATCATTGGTACGAGATTAACCACCGCATTTTGCCCTGGCGCGAGACGGAGGATCCCTATGCTATCTGGTTGAGTGAAATCATCTTACAGCAGACTCGTGTGGCGCAAGGGATGGAATATTATATGCGATTTCTGAACCGCTGGCCGACGGTAGAGGACCTGGCGAAAGCCGACGAAGCGGAGGTGTTGCGCGAATGGCAAGGTCTGGGGTACTACAGCAGGGCACGGAATCTGCATAAGGCGGCGCAGATGATAGGCTCCTCTTTTCCGAAGACTTTTGAGGAGATTCGGGCGTTGCCGGGCGTAGGGGACTATACAGCTGGGGCGATTGCAAGTTTTGCATACAACCTGCCCTACCCGGCCATGGATGGCAATGTGTATCGGGTTGTGGCGCGTCTATTGGATATCGATGAAGCGTTTGATACGAGTGCCGGTAAGAAATTGTTTCACAAGAAGATAGAGGAACTGCTGGATCGGGAGCACCCGCGGCTTTTTAACTCCGCGATCATGGAGTTTGGGGCGCTGCATTGTACGCCGGCGCTGGGAGACGCGTGTATGACCTGTCCGCTGCAGGAGTGCTGTATGGGTTATGCACATGGAACGGCCGAGGTACTGCCGGTACGCAAGCCAAGACCGAAAGTAAGAGATCGCTGGTTTACGTATCACGTCTATCTTTGCGGCGATGAGACATTAATTCGCCGGCGAGAGGAGAAGGATATTTGGTATCATTTGTACGAGTTTCCCTGTACGGAAGGTCAAACGGAGGATAAGTATCCGTTTACACATGTGCTCTCGCATCAGAAACTGCATGCGCGGTTTATTGTACATAACGTACAAAAAATGCCGGACATAGCCGGCACGATTTGCATTCGTTGGGATGAACTCAATGATTATGCGCTTTCTCGATTAACGCTGCGAGCTCTTGATACAATGCAGCATAAGGCGTAGCGCGCAGGATTTCCAAATGATGATTTATGACCGCGTGGTCTGCCCGCTTGGCAGGTCCCGTTTGGGCGTCGGCAGGTTTCATGACATGGATCTTCGCGGCGGTATTATCGATGAGAGGTAAGAGCGCTTCGAAGGGGATCGAGGTGCCTTTGAGAACATCTTCGGCGATGCGATACATCAAATTGGTGTAGTTATTGGCAAAGATTCCGGCGATATGGAGCCGTTCGCGGTCATGCTGGTTCGCCTCATAGATCCGACTCGTCAGGCATTGCGCCAGGCTGTAGATAGCAGCGACATCGTCGATGTTATGCCCCTCGATGAAACAAGGGATCGTACTCCAATCGTCAATAAGCGTCTCGCGGCTAAAACTCTGGAAGAAATAGAGAATACCGGAATGAGGTTTATCCGGCCCGAAGACCGTAATCGGCATCGAGCCCGAGGTGTGCAAATGCAAGGCTTGCGGCGCATGGATTTTCGAGATCACTTCCGCTAATACATGGTCCACAACCGTATAGATATATACATCTGCCTTTGGCAGATCGTTCACCGCAGTAGGATCAGCGGTTAACGGTCGTGCATGGACAAGTTCCGCATGAATCCCTTTCAACTCAAACGCGTGGTGCAGGTTCGTGCCCACACTACCGGCACCGATGATAACTATTCTCATAAATCACCAATTACAAATTACAAATCACCAATGCCGTTTGCGAATTGTTTATAGAATTCGCTAACAGCCACAATGCCTTTTTCCCATACTTCGAGGTCCATCGATTCGTTGGGCGAGTGGATAGCGTTCTGCTCGAGGCCAAAGCCCATGAGGATGGTTTTGCAGCCCAAGATCTGCTCGAAAGATGAGATGATAGGAATAGAACCGCCACGACGGGCTGCCAAAGGCCGTTTACCAAAGGCGATCTCAAAGCCCTTCTCGGCAGCTTTGTAGGCCGGTATATCGATCGGGCAGACATAGCCCTGACCACCATGCATTGGAGTAACCCTTACGCGGACGCCTTTCGGCGCGATAGAAGCGATATAATCGATAAACTCCTGCGAGATCTTCGCGTGGTCTTGGTTCGCTACGAGACGGCAGGACACTTTCGCAAATGCCTTAGACGGCAGGACGGTTTTGGAGCCTTCTCCGGTATAGCCGCCCCATATGCCGCAGACGTCGAACGAAGGACGACAAGAATTGCGTTCGAGGGTCGAATAACCGACTTCACCGAAGACCTCATCTACATCAATCGCTTTGTTGTATTTTTCCTGCGAGAAAGGAATCTGTGCGATCATATCGCGTTCCGCTTGCGGGATAGGCTGTACATCGTCGTAAAAATGTGGTATTGTGATTTTTCCGTCCTTATCAACGATCTGAGAAAGCATCTCACATAGGGCATTGATCGGATTCTTCACCGCGCCGCCGAAATGTCCGGAATGGAGGTCACGATTCGGGCCGTCCACTTCGATCTCCCAGTACGCAAGACCGCGGAGTCCGGTAGTGATAGAAGGCGTCTCTTTACCGATCATCGAGGTGTCCGAAACCAAAATTATATCTGCTTTGAGCAGCTCTTTGTGATCCTCGAGAAAAGCCTCCAGAGAGGGCGAACCGATCTCTTCTTCACCTTCGAAGATGAACTTGACGTTACAAGCCATCAAGCCTTCATGAACGAGGTATTCGAAAGCCTTCGCTTGAATCATCGCTTGGCCCTTATCGTCGTCTGCACCACGGGCATAAAGACGGCCGTCACGGATAGAAGGCTCCCACGGGTTCGATTTCCAGAGATCGAGCGGCTCTACCGGCATTACGTCATAGTGAGCATAAACCAGGACAGTAGGAATAACCCCACCCTGCCCCTCCCCCCAAGGGAGGGAACATTGATATTCACCATAGACGAACGGATTCGAAGACTCCTTCCCTTGAGGGGAAGGCAGGGATGGGGTTATCACATCTGCCTTTTGGCAGCCGGCTGCGAGCAGCAGCTCTTTCCAGCGCTCGGCACATTTCAGCATATCGGCTTTATGCTCCGCCTGACAACTCACACTTGGGATCCGAATGAGACTCGCCCACTCCTCCATAAACCGCTCACGATGAGCGTTGATATACGATTGAATATCCATGATTATTGATTTTGCGAACTCCAATTATCGAACAAGGCGGATGCTACAACCATGCGGGCGCTTAAAATAAACGCTTGGTTCAAGAATATAATTATCAAAATCAAAACATGCGGCAAAATTTTTTCTATTATCATCACCCGTAGCAGACCAATACCATCCCGCAATAATATAACTAACGTCTTTTACAACATTACTACTGACTTCTTCAACGGTACGGTAGTATGCCGCAGGGAGAAATACTGCCCCGTTTGTTTCCATCTTACGCCATTCGTCAATTGTATATACATTGTGCGTAAAATTATCACACTCATTGTTATAGAATGCATTGCGACCTTGATGAGAACCATATTTTAACCCAAGAGTAGTACTCGGAGTAAAGGCAACACCTTCTGGCAACGTCCAATCGTCGGGCAGAAGAATAAGTCCGGATACCTCGCCAACAGAACCAAGACCAAAAAGTTCCTCCGCCTTGTTACGCTTCAAAAACAGAAAAACCCACTCATCCTTCGTTAATGTGCGCCATTTTTTAGATTTCTTTTCACTCGGCATATTATCACCAAATTCTTTGTATGTCATATACTCTTCAAAACGAATTGTAACTTTAGTCGGCGCATCTCCACAACCCCATCCAAACAAATCAATCCAACCATCATAATCGTCTGCAATATTCGCATTGTCACTCCCGACTATATCATATTGATTTGGGGCGAAACGCCATGTTTGCGTACTTGCCCTATACTGTAGATTACCACTTGAAAATTCAACTTGCTGCTCATCGCTCACAGAAAATTCGTGTACGTTACTACTATCAGAAGGAGCATTATAATCTGAGCAAGCCATGAGCGCCATGACCATTAATGATAAAAAAAGATTTTTTTTCATAATTATTGTTTAAGCAATTGTTCAATAATATTCAATAACTCATAAGCTAATGGCTTAAGTGCATCAAGATCCTCGCGTGTGACGTCATATATGACATCATAGTCTGCCTTCTCGCGCATATTTTCCATAACAGCCACAAAATGACCATATTTAGGTTCAATTAGTCCTGTCTTGATAAATTGCTGATTAAATTGTGCGATGGTGCCATTATGAGACTTGGATTGTATACCATTCGTTACAAACAGCGCGTGTATAGCATGAAAAACAGCATAGTAAAAGCGATTTGCCGCTGCAGAGATAGATTCCATCTGTAGCAACTTTTCTCCATCTTCTAAACAGGCATGTGCTTTGTCTAAATGCAATTGGGTTAATATTTTCTTGTCTTCATCCGTAAGGCTCATACTAAAACGATTTTATCGTGTTCAACATTCTGATAGAACGGGGTAAAATGGCGTGTTTGCCACTCTTTGCGAGTATATAGCATAGGGTTAATCTCCGCACCTAAGTCCCAGCCCATTTCCATGAAAGGATAAGCGTAATCTGTAAAATCCTGCAATTGTTGTCGCTCCTTATCCAATAGCACCACTAAATCATAATCGGAGTCTTCGCGATTATCACCGCGTGCCCGTGAACCATATAACAACAGACTACTACCCTCAGGGAGAACTTTGCGCCCGAGAGTTTGAATTTGCATCAATATGTTGCTGTCATTTGTCATGTGAGGACATCTTAAACCTTTGCGCCTGCAAAGGTACTACTTTTTTTCGATATATGCAAGAAAATGCACGTTTTTTGATAAAAAACTTCAATTTTCGCGCCCAAAAATTTGCACATGTCAAAATATTTTTGTACCTTTGCAGCGGATTTTTGAAGATACCTCTTCTTCGAATTGAGTCGGATGCCATCCGACATCCTTCCCCGCCTTTCTTTTATTTTTGGCCTAAAACAAGAGCAAAACAGAAGGCGGAAGTAAGGCTTTGTTAAGGCATCCTAGACCATACCTATTATTGCATAAATATAAATAACACATATACAACGATTTAAACACACATGTCAAGGCACTTAAAAACACGCACTCAGATGGGTATGAGCAGCATTATTGACCATTATGTCGCTCTTCAGCCCAATTCCACACCTCGCGCCCGGGGAGTGCGCTATTTTGTGCCTATTGTCTGTTATAAATACTACTGGGGCGCGATGAATTCCGTCAAAGAAGGTCGCCGCTACAAAAAGCACATCGTTGTCCGCCGAATGCCTTATGCCCAAGGTCTTCTCCAACTCTATACCTACCATTTCCCGAAGACCTGGTCTGCAGCCTGCGTAGCGAATCGCGAACTCATCAAGCAAGCCCAGCGCCAAGCCCACGCCTTGGAGCATGCTCATACCCGCGAAGCCCTCGAATGGAGACTCCGCTTCTTTAACCATTATTTCTCTGTCGTCAAAGGCGGCGCTGCTCCCGAACCCGGTCTCAAGCGTTATGCCCGTTTTTACCAATACACCTACGTCTCCATCTACCGCCAGCTCCAAGCTGCCCGCGATAAAGCCCTCCATCCCGATAAGGATGTCTCCTTCAAACAAATAGACGTATGTTCATTTCAGGCGGATTCCATCCGCCGCTCTATGTCCGCCTCTCCATCCCGCTCCTTCGCCCACACTCCGCTCCGCTCCGCTGCCCGCCGCACCTTCCTCTCCCCATCCCTCGACGAGTCCTTCCTTCTCAAACCAATCGCCTGTTTCTCGGGTTAAATAAGGAATCCCTACGCAGGTCATACCTGGTATATACGCTTTCCACATGGCTCTAAGGCTCTCCTTTATCACAAAGTTACTTTGTTAAGCAAAAAAAACTCTTAAAAATTTGCATATGTGCAAAATTTGTTGTAATTTTGCGCCCGATTTTATTTTGCGGTATTATGCGCATGCGTATATACATAGTGTTAGGAATGCTCCTGTGCTGCCTTTCGGCGGTACGGGCAGAGGATAGTATACCGCAGAATTTAGCCCCCCTCGTGACAGATACGCTGACGATGGACTCATTGGCGACGGATACACTGACGACGGATACGTTGGCGATGGATTCGGTGAAAGTGATGCCGCAGAAGAAGAGTGATTTGAAGGCGCCAGTACATTATCAGGCAAGTGATTCGATGATTATGATGGGGAATGGAACGGCGTACTTGCACGGTAATGGTGAGTTGAAATACGAGAAGATGGAGTTGACGTCTGAGTTTATCCGAATGAACCTGGACAGCAGCCTTATCTACGCGCATGGCGTATATGACACGCTGAACTACGAATGGAAAGGTAAGCCGGTCTTCAAGGACGGGAATGACAGTTATGAGACAAACGAGATCACGTATAACATCAAGACGCAGAAGGGGTATATCCGTCATGTAGTGACGCAGCAGGGTGAGGGATATATCATCGCGGACAAGACGAAGAAGATGCATGGCAATGAAATGATGCTTGCCGGCGGACAATACACGACGTGTGACGACCATGACCATCCGCACTTCTATCTCAAGATGACGAAAGCGAAAGTGAAGCCGGGCGATTATATTGCTGCGGGTCCATCATATATGGTTGTGGGTGACGTGCCTTTGCCTTTGGCGATCCCCTTCGGTTTCTTTCCCTTCACCAAATCGTATTCGAGCGGTATTATTATGCCGAACTTCGGTGACGACTACAGCAGAGGTCTGTATCTGAGTAATTTCGGATATTACTTTGCGCTGTGCGATTACATGGATCTGGAGTTGACAGGCGATGTATATTCGAAGGGCACATGGGCTATCCGCGGTAAATCGCGGTATATTTGGCGGTACCATTTTTCCGGTAATTTGAGTATTAACTACCGCAATGATGTGACAGGAGAAAAAGGCATGCCGGGTTATGCCAAACGCAATAACTTCAGTGTGGCCTGGACGCATACACAGGACGCGAAAGCGAATCCGTACAGTACGTTCTCCGCGAGTGTCAACTTCTCGACGAGCGGTTATAACCGCGATAACATCAACAGTTATTACAACCCGTCCTTGTATTCGGAGAACACGAAGAGCAGTAGTATCAGTTATCAGCAACGTTTTCCGGACAGTCCGTGGAGCTTGAGCTTGAGTGCGAACCTGACACAACGGACGAGTGACTCCACGATCAGCCTGACGGCTCCGCAGCTGACGATCAACATGTCGAGTCAATATCCGTTTAAGTTATGGCGCCAGGCGGTGCTCAAACGTAAGGGCCAAGTAGGCGGCAAGGAGAAATGGTACGAGAAGATCAGTATGAGTTATTCGGGCGAAGGACAGATCCGAACGAACAACATGAAAGAGAAAGAATTTCTGCATTCGAATTTCTTCCGCGATTGGCAAACGGGAATGCGTCATTCGGTACCTATCCGCGCAAGCTTCATGTTATTCAAATACTTGTCCGTGACGCCGTCGATCAACCTGCGTGACCGAATGTATTTCTCGCGAATCGACCAGATGTATGACACGATCGGTCAGGCCGTTGTGCGCGATACGACGAATGGTTTCTACAACGTGTTTGATTTTGATATGGGGCTGAGTTTCAGTACGAAACTATACGGATTCTACACGCCGCTGAAGAAATTATTCCCGAACAGCAAGGTAGAGAAATTCCGCCATGTGATCACGCCGAGTTTCGGTATATCGTATCACCCGGATTTTGAGCAATCATTCTGGGGTTATTACGGATCGTACGACCAGCCTGTTTATTACAGAGACTCGCTGGATGCGGCGGGTAAGCGTGTGCCGACGGGCGAAGTGGTCAAACAGACGTATTCGCGCTTTGCGAACAGTCCGTACGGCAACGCGGCGCGAGGGACATCCGCGACGCTCACCTTCGGCGTGCAGAACAACTTGGAGATGAAAGTCGTCAATTCCGAAGATACGACGGGCAAGAAGCCGTATAAGGTAGTGAGCCTGATCGATAACTTAGGTATCTCAGGCGGTTATAACTTCGCCGCTGACTCGATGAACTGGAGTTTGTTCACGGTGAACCTGCGTCTGAAATTCCCGAAGTTGAACAACTACAGCCTGAATATGTCCACACACCTGGATCCGTATATGTATGAGTTGAATGCGTTGGGCAACCCGGTTCGAACGAACAAGCAGTACTGGCATAATGGTCGCTTCCCGCACTGGGACGGTTTCAGTTGGAACTTCAGTTATACCATCAGCGACCAGACGATCCGCAAATGGCGGAATGAGATAGCCAAGAAACGCGGGGAGAAAGTGAATGAGAGCAATACCGGCGAAGAAGACAGCAATATGGAATCGATCGAGAAAGACGGCGAAGGGCTGGAGACGAACGGTAAACTGAACAACAAAAAGAAAAACGAGGAGGTGGAAGACGGCTATGTGAAGACCGAATTCCCATGGAGCATATCGATCAACTATTCGCTGGCGTACCGCAACGGAAGTGAGTTCGACTACGAGAAGATGCAATACAAGATGAAATGGCGTAACTCGTTGAGTCTGAACGGAAGTCTTGGTCTGGGTCAGGGATGGAAAGTGAGCGCAAACATGACGTATGACTTTGATTATAAAAAAGTGACGAGTTGTACATTCAACGTGAGCCGTGACTTGCACTGCTGGAATATGAGTGCAAGCATTAACCCGATCGGTCCGTTCAAGAGTTATACGTTCCATATCGGCGTGAATGCGTCGATTTTGAGCGACCTCAAATATGATAAAAACAGTAATGAATCAACCAACTCACGTGTAGATTGGTGGTAAATAGAGATGAAAGTTAAAGGTTAAAGTTATGATAGAAAATTTAAAAGTTGTGAGTGCGACGTATGAGTTGTATATCACAGATGAGAACGGCAAAGAAGAACTCATGGAGAAAGCAACGGAAGAAGCTCCGTTGACATGGTGTCATGGCGAAGGAATGATGTTACCCGCTTTCGAGGCCGCGATGAACGGCAAGGAAGTAGGCGACAGCTTTGATTTCGTGCTGGCAGCCAAGGACGCGTACGGCGAGTATATACCGGAGGGCCTGATGGACCTGCCGAAGAAAATGTTCTTCAACGGCGACGGGGAGTTTGACGAGGAGCGCGTGTATGTAGGCGCCATCGTGCCGATGAACACCGTAGACGGACAAGTCGTTCGGGCGCAGGTTTGCGAGGTGACTGACGATCAGGTGACGATCGACCTCAACCATCCTTATGCCGGTGAAGACCTGCATTTCAAAGGCGTTATCTTGAGCATCCGTGACGTGACGGAAGGTGAACTCAAAGCAATACGAAACCCGCATGGATGCGGCAAATGTCACGGTCAATGTAACGACTGCGACAGCGGATGCGGCAGCTGCGAGAAATAATTTTTAATTTGTAATTTTTAATTTTTAATTGCTATGGCGAATATTGTGGCTATAGTGGGTCGTCCCAACGTTGGGAAATCGACTCTTTTTAACCGCTTGACGGGAACGCGTCGGGCGATTGTGAATAATACGGCGGGTACGACCCGTGACCGTCAGTACGGTAAGGCCGAATGGTGCGGTCGTGAGTTCTCTGTGATCGACACCGGAGGATGGGTTGTGAACAGCGATGACACGTTTGAGAGCGAGATCAACCGTCAGGTGAATTTGGCGATTCGTGAGTCGGATGTGGTGCTGCTGGTCGTTGATGTGAACGAAGGTGTAACGCAATTCGACACGGAAGTGGCACATCTGTTGCGTCAGGCGAAGAAACCGACGATCCTTTGTGTGAACAAGGTAGATACGTTTGAGAACCAATACGGTGCGGCGGAGTTTTACAAACTCGGCCTTGGTGAACCGTTCATCGTGTCCGCAGAGAACGGACTCGGTACGGGTGATCTGCTGGACGAGGTTGTAAGTCGTTTCCGTAAGGAAGACGACAGCGACGAGGAATTGGAAGAGTTACCGCGTTTTGCCATAGTCGGTCGTCCGAATGCCGGTAAGTCGAGCATTCTGAATGCGTTTATCGGCGAGGAACGTACGATCGTGACCGACATCCCGGGCACGACACGCGACTCGATCTATACGCGGTACAATAAATTCGGCAAGGATTTTTACTTGGTCGATACAGCCGGTATCCGCAAGAAAGCGAAAGTGACGGAAGACCTGGAGTACTACTCCGTAGTGCGCAGTATTCGTGCGATCGAGAACAGCGATGTATGTATCCTGATAATCGATGCGACGCGTGGTATCGAGGCGCAGGACCTCAATATCTACTCGTTGATCCAGAAGAACAAGAAGGGCCTGGTCGTTTGTATCAACAAGTGGGATTTGGTAGAAAGCAAAACGAACGCGGATATCAAAGCCTACGAAGCCGCTATTCGCGAACGCATTGCGCCGTTTACGGATTTCCCGATCATCTTCACAAGTGCGCTGACCAAGCAGCGTATCTTCAAGGTAGTGGAGACGGCAATCCATGTGTACGAGAACAAGAACAAGAAAGTACCGACCGCGCAGTTGAACGAGAAATTCCTGCCGTTGATCGAGAACTATCCCCCACCCGCTTGGAAGGGAAAATATATCAAGATTAAGTATTGTACCCAGTTGCCGAACACGCAGATTCCGACGTTTGTATTCTTCGCGAACCTACCGCAGTACGTGAAAGAACCGTACCGCCGCTTCTTGGAGAACAAATTGCGTGAATGGTGGGATTTTACGGGAACGCCGGTACAATTGTTTATCAGAGCGAAGTAATTTTTTAAGAAAAAAGTGCCAAATTGCATTTTTATTTGCATATATGCAAAAAAAGTTGTATCTTTGCACGCCGGTTTAGAACCGGAGCAAGATATCCATTCGGCGAGTAGGGTTAAATGAAAATTATCGGTTTCGTATATCGTAACGGAGCGACGGAAATGGTGCTGAAAGGCGACTCTTGTCTGCTCAACGGACGCAAGCCGTTCTTCATGCCCGACTGGAGTGAAGAGATCGGTGTGACCCCTTGTATGATCCTTAGGGTGAGCCGTTTGGGGAAGGAGATCGCCCCTAAGTTCGCTGACCGTTACTACGATGCGGTGGCGCCCGGAGAAGATTTTGTAGCCCTGGATATATTGCGCGAGGCGGAGAAAGAAGGTAAACCTTGGACAAAAGCTTTGGCGTTTGATTATTCGCTGGCGATAGGTGAATGGGTTACGGGAGACGGGTTACAGGTTACGGGAGACTATGTTTTAAGTCCTGAAGAAGCGATCTCGGAAGCGAGTAAGGTTATGACCATTCGGCAAGGGGATTTGATATATATACAAGCGAAGCAGGCCCCGAAGCCGGTACAGAAAGAGGACGTTCTTCGTATTGAAGTAGAAGGCGAAGAGAAATTGTATTGCAAGATCAAATGAGAAAATGGATTAGTATAGTACTGTTGGCCTTGAGCCTGCCTATGATGGCAGGTATCCATTCGTATGCCGATCAGTCGGTTTTGGCGAGTGGTAAATGGGTGAAGATACGCGTGAGCGAGTCCGGTGTATGCCGTATGAGTTTCGATGAGATACGTGCGGCCGGTCTGGAGCCGACGCGTCTGCGAGTGTTTGGTTATGGCGGTGCGCAGAAAGAGCAGGACTTCAGTAAGCGTAACATCGATGACCTGCCGCAGGTACCCGTTTACGTAGGTAGTAGTTATGTCCTTTTCTACGTGCAAGGTCCGATCAGTTGGACATACAACACCACGTCTTCGCGTTTCACTCATACGCGGAACACGTATTCCGATTACGGTTATTATTTCCTGAGCGACGATGCGGGATCGATGTTAGCGCCGAAGGAAGGTGCGGCAGTGAGCGGTACGCCTACTGACGTGAACACGTACGTGCTGCGTAAGGTACACGACAAAGACTCGATCAACCTTATTGACCGTACGGGTGTCTCCGGCGGCGGACGTACGTTCTACGGTGAGCAGTTCGGTGCTAACCAGAGCAGAAACTTCACGTTCTCCACTCCGAATGCGGTGACCTCCGAAAAGACCACGATCTATGTGGACGTAGCAGCCAATGCTTCAACCGAGTCGTATTTCAAAGCGACCCTCAACGGCGGGACTACCAAGAGTGTGTACCTCGCGTCGATTCCTGATCACTACACGTTTGGCGTGACCGGTACGATCAACGTGAGCGGTACGAGTGCCGCAAGTCAGCAGAAGGTACAACTGCAACTTCAGAACAGCAACGCCTCCGCCTTAGGATGGCTCAATTATATCGAGATCACGACTCCTTGTTCGTTGGCAATGACCGGTGACTACATGCCGATACGTACACTGACCAACCGCGGAAGCAACACGCCGGTACGGTTCCATCTCACCGGAGCGAGTGCTGCTACGCAGGTATGGGACATCACCAACCTCGATGCGATCGAGAAGATGCCGGTGACGCTGAGCGGCAACGAGGCGACTTGGGTAGGTTCGCAGAAAGACGGTATCCACGAGTATATCGCGGTGAATACGCAGGGCAGTTCGTTCGTGCAGGCGACCGTGATCGGCAATGTATCGAATCAGAACCTGCATAAACTCAGTAATATTGACTATGTGATCATTTGTCCCGAGGGGTATCAAGAGATAGCAGCTGATTTGGCAAGGGCGCACCAAGACAAAGAGGCGATCACGTGGAAAGTGGTGACGGACAAACAGGTATATAATGAGTTCTCGTCCGGTACGCCTGACGCGAGTGCGTATCGATGGTTAATGAAGATGCTCTACGATCGTGCTAACAACGGTCAGGGCAACAAACCCCGTTGGCTCTTACTCTTTGGTCACGGATCGTTTGATAACAGAAACCTATGCAAGACCCAATACGGTTCTTCCACTTCGGGCGCAAAATTACTGCTGACCTATCAGTCGGATAGCTCCGTCAATGAAGTGAATGCTTACGCTTCGGACGACTATTTCGGTTGGCTGGACGACAATGAAGGCGCAACGGACAAGAAAGCCAAGATGGATATAGGCGTGGGACGTCTGCCGTTTGGTGATCTCGAAGAGGCCCGTACGACGGTAGATAAGTTAATTGCCTATATTCAGAACGACCAACCGGGCAAATGGAAGAACCAGTTGGTTTATCTGGCTGACGATGGCGAAAACGGCATGCATACCGAGACGGCAGAGAAGAGCGCGGAACTGGTACGGGTGAAGAACCCCGATTTTGTGGTGCATAAGATCTTCCTGGATGCCTATCCGCAAGAGGTGAACGCCAGCGGAGAGAGTTATCCCTTGGCCAAGAACCGCGTACTTAACCTGCTCAAGAACGGTGTGCTGTTCTTCGACTATTCAGGTCATGGCGGTTACAACGCCATCACCAACGAGTCGATCCTTAATCAGAAAGATATCGAGAAGATGACCAATAAGAAACAGGCATTCTGGTTGTTTGTGACGTGTAACTTCGCGCAATGTGACGGAGGTCGTCGTAGTGCAGCGGAGTCGGCGGTACTCAATCCCCGCGGCGGTGCTATCGGTATTCTGTCTGCTACACGAACGGTATATGCCGACCGCAACACCAGCCTCAACCGCGCTGTCTGCGATACTTTGTTTGGGCATAAAGATCCTTTCCATTACGAGATGACGCTTGGCGAAGCGGTGGCTATCGGCAAGAACCAACTGGGCGATGAGAACCGCCTGGCGTACGTGCTGTTAGGCGATCCGGCTATGCGACTTCATTTCCCGACCGACTATCAGGTGCAAACGCTGACGCCGATGGATACGCTTAATGCGCTGAGTGTACAGCAAGTAGAGGCGCAGATCATCGATGAAGACAGCCTGCTTGTCAGCGATTTCAACGGCACAGTGGATATCACGATCTACGATAAGATGCAATCCATCCCGACGCGCGATAACGACCAGGCAGGCGGAGATCCGAAGGTAGTAGCCTACAACGACTACCCCAGCACCATCTTCTCCGGCTCAACTAACGTCAAAGACGGACGTTTCCGCTACACTTTCATGGTGCCCAAAGACATACGGTACAACTACGGCAACGGGCGTATCGTCTATTACGCCCACGATGACACCTATAATGAAGATGCCGTCGGCCATTTTGAGCAGTTCATCTTAGGCGGATCGGGTTCGAGTGTCATGATCGACACCGTGGGCCCGCTGATGAATATCTACCTCAACACGCCGAGTTTCATGGACGGCGACAAGACCTACGCCACCCCGCGTTTCTATGCCGAACTGGAGGATCAGAACGGCATTAACACTGCCGGCGCAGGTATCGGACATGACCTGCAACTCACGATCGACAATGATCCCAAGCAGGTCTATATCCTCAATGACTATTTCACGGCAGAAACCAACAGTTACCAAAAAGGCATGGTCAACTATCTCATGGAGGCCCTGCCGGACGGCATGCATACGCTCACATTCCGTGCATGGGACTTGCTGAACAACAGTACCTCCAAGAGCCTTAACTTCATCGTTGAAGCAGGACTCGATCCCTCGATCGTATCCGTCACAACCTACCCCAACCCCGTGCAGGCAAGCGGCGTAGTGAAGATGATCGTCGTGTACGACCAACCGGATGAACTGATCGAGACCGATCTGTACCTCTATAACCTCAACGGACAGATGATCTACAGCCATCATCAAGATAACCCCGACGACGTGTCGATAGACATGGGTCAACTCGGCGTCACAACGGGTATCTATCTGTATAATATTCGTATTAAATCCGCATCCAGCAAGTATAGTATGATGTCGGGTAAAATTATTGTAACTCATTAGCCTATGAAACATATCGCTTGAAGATTTTAGATTTTAGATTTTGAAATTAACAAAAAAACAGTAACATAAAAAAATGAAGAAAATTCTTATTTCTCTTACTGCCGTACTCTTTGCGGCAACGATGAGTGCACAAAATTCAGATGCCAAATTAGATGACACGATGAACCCGCTGATCACGTCGATGCCGTCGCTCTCCATTGCACCGGACGCACGTGCAGCCGGTATGGGTGACTTGGGAGTAGCGACTGAGGCGGACTTTAACGCTCAGTTCTGGAACCCGGCCAAGTACTCCTTTATGTACTCCAAGGGTGGTCTCACCGCTAACTACACGCCGTGGTTGCGTAAGCTCGGGGTGACCGATATCGACCTCGCTTACCTCGCCGGATTCTATAACTTCGGAGATCTCGCCGGAGGTATCGGTGTCGGCTTCACCTATTTCTCAATGGGTGACGTACAACTAACCAATGACGGTATTCCAAATGGAACGACCGTTCGTCCGAACGAGTGGGCCATCGACCTCAGTTATTTCCGTAAACTGCACGAATACGTATCCATGTCTGTAGCGATCCGCTTCCTCTATTCGGACCTCAACAACGGTTATAACAGTTCGATCGGCGGTTCCAGCGGTGAGATGCAAGCGGCTAAGACAGCTGCTGCTGATATCGCTATCTACTATCGTCAACCGCTTGATCTGCCGATGGGTACCAGCCACCTCTCAGCCGGTTTCAGTCTCAAGAACCTCGGTGGTAAGATGACTTATGATGAAGTAACCAGTAACTTCATCCCGACCAGTATGAATTTAGGTTTGGGCTATGAGTTGCCGTTCGATAAGTATAACTCCATGACCTTCAACGTCGAGGCTAACAAAATGCTTGTACCGAGTCGCATATCGAAGTTCGCAGAAAACGGCAAATACACTCAGGAAGAATACTCTGCTCTCAACCCGGCTAGAGGTTGGTTCCAGTCGTTCTCAGATGCTCCGGGCGGTGCCCTGGAGGAGTTCAATGAGATTCGCTGGGGTGTAGGTCTCGAGTACAGCTACAACAAGCAGTTCTTCGCCCGTGCCGGTTACAGTTACGAGAACTACTACAAGGGTAACCGTAACTACGTTACCCTCGGTGCCGGCTTCCACCTGTCTATCGTGACCGTTGACGTATCCTACTGCGTTGGTTTGGCTGCATCGAACCCGCTGGACCAGACCATGCGTTTCACCCTTGGCTTCGACCTCGCCGGCATCAAGGATCTTGTGAACAACAAGAAGTAATGCGTATCGGCTTTGGATATGATGTACATCAATTTGCCCCTAACCGCGCTTTGTGGTTAGGGGGAATTGAGGTGCCGTACGAGTTAGGCTTGTTAGGTCATTCGGATGCCGACGTAGTCATCCATGCCCTGTGCGACGCCCTACTCGGGGCCGCTGCCATGCGCGATATCGGCTATCATTTTCCGGACACCAAAGGTAATGAGTACGAGGGTATCGACTCCAAGATCCTCTTGCGCCGCGTGATGGCTATGCTGCGCGAAGCGGGCTATGAACTGGGTAACTGCGATATCACGATCTGCGCCCAAGCCCCTAAACTCAATCCCCATATCGACGCCATGCAGGCTTGTCTGGCGCAGGTCATGGAGGTGAACCCCAACCAAGTAAGTATCAAAGCGACCACGACCGAGCATCTCGGATTTGTAGGACGCCAAGAAGGGATAGCTGCCTATGCTGTTGCTCTTATCACTCAGTCTGATCGCTGACCTCTTCGCTATGGGCGGCACGCCCCATGTAGTGGAGCACCAAGGGGCGTACGAGAAGATCGCGCTCACCGACAGCACCTCACTCGAGATATATGAGAATCCCGATACCTACCTCGTCGTCATGACCGCCTGCGCACCGCAATGTTCATCGTGCGCGTGCGTATATAATAAGGAGTGGAAACCGCTCCAGACACTTACTCCCCCTTTCACTTCTATCTTCCCCTTAGCGACAATCAACAAAGAGACCGGTGCCATCGAATGGACCGATAACGACACATGGAACTACCAATCTACCTTGTAGGATACATGGGTGCCGGCAAGACTACTGCCGGCAGACTGTTGGCCGATAAACTCGGCTGGCATTTCGTGGACCTGGATGATGCGTTCGAGCAGATCCATGGGCTCTCTACCGCGGACTATATCCGGCGGTACGGCATTGAGGATTTTCGCAAGAAAGAGAAATACGTGGTCGAAGATCTGGCGGACCAAGTACCGTACGAACATGTGATCTATGCCACCGGTGGCGGCTATCCTTGCTGGGAAGATAACATGGACTGTTTGCGTGAACTTGGAACCAGCATCTATATCCGCTGGAGTCCGGAGCACCTCGCCAAACGACTGAGTCTCACGGACTTGAACGACCGCCCTGTGCTGCAAGGACGCACAGAAAAGGAGCTACTGGAATTCATAGCTCCTCAATTGGCTGCGCGTGAACCGTTCTATGCACGCGCGAACCATATTCTCGATGTAGATATCTGCGATGAAGATTCCGATGAACGCATCGCTCAGGAACTCTATGAGTTCCTCAAAGACTCTTAGCTCTTAGCTGTGTAAGCCAGTGCGTATAAACGCATCTGTTTGAGCATCGCGGCTACGCCGTTAGAGCGTGTCGGACTGAGGTGCTCGCGCAAGCCTATCCGGTCAATGAAATAGAGGTCGGCATCGATGATCTCTTTGGGTGTATGTCCGCTCAGCACATGGAGCAGCATGCCTACGATACCCTTCACCAAGATCGCATCCGAATCACCGTTGTAGTAGATCTTCCCGTCTTCCATACGACAGGTGAACCAAACGGTGGACTGACAGCCGTCAATCTTGTTTTGGTCGTTCTTATCCGCCTCCGGCATCGGATGGGCTTTCAATTCTTTCGCATAATCGATGATCAGATTGTAACGATCCATCCAGTCATCGAACATTTCGAACTCCTCAATGATCTCGTCCTGTATCTCGTTAATCGCCATCTTTGATCACTCCTTTATCAAAAATCCATTTCTTACCCGGGTATAACTCCGGCCAGAGTCGGTTATGGGTGGACATCAGTACAGTGATACCGGCCTGGCAGATCGAATAGAGCAACTCCATGATCTCCTGACCGGTCTCCGCATCGAGGTTTCCCGTCGGTTCGTCCGCCAGGATCATCTCGGGACTGTTCATCAGCGCACGGGCGATCACCACACGTTGCTGCTCACCGCCGGACAGTTCATAGGGTTTCTTATAGGCCTTGGTCTCCATACCTACCTGCTCCAGCACCTCGCGTACATGCTGCTCCATCAGCGCCTTGTCTTTCCATCCCGTCGCACGGAGCACGAAGAGCAGATTCTCTTGCACCGATCGGTCGGTTAGCAGCTTATAGTCCTGGAAGATGATACCGAGTCGGCGACGCAGGTACGGCAACTGCCGACGACGGATATGCATCATATCGTAGTCCAGCACACGCGCTTCACCTGCTTCGATGGGCAATGCACCGTACATCGTCTTCATCAACGAACTCTTGCCGCTACCTACCTTACCCAGCAGGTAGATCATCTGTCCGCGCTCTACCGTCAGGTTGACGTCATGCAGCACGATCTGATCCGCCTGATGAATCGTCACGTCCTTATATCTTATCAATTCTTCCATCATCAATCTTCAATCATCAATCTTCCTCATTGAGTTTCTGCTCGATCTCCTGCAGACGTGCCTTGAGTTCAGCGATCTTCTTCTGCATGTCGTCCACAATCTTATTGGCTGTTTTGGACTTACCGGTGAAGAAGAGAATATTATTCTCTGCCGTCTTGATCTCCTGGATCAGTCGGTCGCGTAACTTACGCAGATCGACACCACCATTGGCCTGCAGACGCTCTGCACGGGCTTTGGCACGCTCCTCACGCGCTTTCTGACGCTCCAGGTACTCTTTATGGCGCTGCTCACGCAGTTTACGCTGCTCGCGTAACTCACGGAAGAACTCCGCCTTGGTCTGGAAGAATCGGTCGCACTCCGCGCGGTACGCCTCGTAGATCGACTGATTATGTTTCTTCGGGGCAAAACCGATCGTACGCCATTCGGCCTGCAGCGCTTGTACCTGCTCGGTCAACTCTTCCCAACGCTTCGCCGTCATCGGTTCGCCGTTGATGATCGGCTCGAGGAGCGCTTTGAGTTGGTCGATGATAGCCTGCTTGCGCTCCAGGTTCTCCTGCTCCTTGCGGTGCAGCTCCTCGAAGAATGCCTGATGCTTCTTGTTGATCACGGTCGAAGCCGCTTTGAAACGCTCCCACAACTGCTCACGTAACTCACGTGCTACAGGACCGATCTCCGCCCATTCGTCATGCAACTGCTGCAGCATACGACTGGCCTCCACGATGTTCTCGTTGTTCTGCAGTTTTTCGGCTGCTTCGCAGAGCAGGGTCTTCAACTCCAGATTCTTCTTGAAATCCAGATCGCGCAACTCGATATTGATCTTCACCAGGTCATAGAACTGCTCCTGGTATTGCTGATAGGCTTTACGAATCTCCTGCGTCTTCTCCGGAGCCACGGCACCGATCGTCTTCCATTCGGCCTGTAACTCACGCATCTTCTGCAGGTTAGCCATCACGCCGTCGGCATTGCCGTCCTCTACCATCGTCTTCATCTGATCGAGGATAGCTTGCTTGCGACGCAGGTTCTCCGCCTGCTCTTTGGCTTGCGTCTCCGCTACCTCTGCTCGCTTCGCTTTATACTGCGCCAAGAGCTCCTTGAACTCCTCTTCCAACTCCTCCGACTCCTCGGTATAGAATCGTGTCTTCAGATGATCTACTTGGTCCTTGATCGCCATGATGTCTTCCGTCTCCAGCAACTGCTTGAGTTCGGCAATAATCTCTTCTCTTGCCATATATCTCGTTAATTCTTAATTTTTAATTTTGAATTTCTCAAAACTCTACTTTAGGTGCGTGGTGCGCCTCGGGGTCAGCCTCAAAATAGGCTTTGCGTTCGAACCCGTATATACGAGCGATGATGTTCGACGGGAAACGACGTACGCGCTGGTTATACGCTTTGGCTGTCTCGTTGAACAGCTGACGAGCCACTGCGATGCGGTTCTCCGTGCCTTCCAACTGCACCTGCAGGTCACGGAAGTTCTCGTTCGCTTTCAGGTCCGGATAATTCTCTGCTACTGCGATCAATCGACCCAGGGCTTGACTCAACTCACCCTGTGCAGCCTGAAAAGCGGCTAACTCTTCCTTCGTCAACTGGGTAGCATCTACTTTCACCTGCGTTGCTTTGGCACGCGCCTCCACGACACCTTCCAGCGTCTCCTGCTCATGCGCGGCGTAACCCTTCACCGTCGCTACCAGGTTAGGCACCAGGTCCGCACGACGCTGATACTGGTTCTCTACCTGAGCCCATGCCGACTCAACCTCTTCTTGTCCTTCGACTAACGCGTTGTACACGTTCATTGCCCAAAGGGCGATAATTGCCAGTACTCCCAGTACTACAATCAGTATTTTTGCTGTTTTCATAAATGTCAACCTTTCAACTACCAACGTCCTCCGGCTCCGCCTCCCATCGTCGAGCCTCCGCCCCATGAGCCGCCGCTGAATCCTCCGCAAAAACTGCTGCTTCCGCCACCAAAACCACCCATCATCATCGGGCCGCCTACGCCGCTACCGAAATGATCGTTTCCGCCGCCTTTCTTGATGCTATAGATAACAAGCGCAATCAGAAATACGATCAGCAGCAATGCAATCAGATCAACCATCCATTCCTCTTCCTCCGCTTGTGCGTACTGACCGCGGTTGGTGATAGAACGCATGGTGCGTAACTCCTCCGGAGCCTCGCCGTCCGTACATATCTCATACACGCGCAGCGCACCTAAGCATAAACCGCCGCCATAGTCACCGGCGCGAAAAGCAGGGATCATCGTCTCGTGTATGATCTGCGAACAGCGTGCATCCGGCAGTACACCTTCCAGCCCCACGCCCGTCATCATACGGATGTCATGGCTGTTCAGCACAAAGCAAATCAGTACGCCGGTGTTCTGACCTGCCTTACCGATGCCCCAGCGTTGGAACAACTCGTAGCAGAAATCAAAACAGTCTTTTTCACCGATCGACTCCAGCGCTACCACACATAGCTCTACCTTCGTCTCCGCCTCTAATCGCGCGGCACAAGTATTGAGAAAGACCACATCGCTATCGGCAATGATCGCGTCCGGATTCGCTACATACCTACCCTGACCTTGCGTTTTCGGGTTCGGAACCGAGGCCGGCTCATACACCGCTGCCTGCATCGTCCATGCCGTCCAAAACACGCAGCACCATAGGCTTATATGTCGCATCCAACTACGCACGTACGCGCATTCCTACACAATTCGGCTGCAAAGGTACAAAAAAAAAATGACATACGCAAGAGTAAGAAAAAAATTCCCTGAAAAATTTGCATATATGCAAAAAAAATAGTACCTTTGCACCCGATTTTAAATTGGCAAATTATAGGCTTATGATCACGATAGAGCAATTAAAAGATGTACAGCAACGGGCGGATAAGTTGAAAGCGTATCTGCAGATCGACGAGAAACGCATTCAGTTGGAGGAGGAAGAACTGCATACGCAGGTACCCGGATTCTGGGATGATGCCAAGGCAGCCGAGGCACAGATGCGTAAAGTGAAGGGTATCAAACGTTGGATCGAGGGCTACGAAGGTGTACGCGCAGCGGTGGAAGAATTGGCGTTGGCGTTTGACTACTACAAAGAGGAGTTGGTGACCGAAGAAGAGGTCGATGCCGCTTATGCCAAGGCGCTGAAAGAGGTTGAGGACCTGGAGATGAAGAACATGCTTTCGCACGAAGAGGACCAGATGCCGGCGGTGCTGAAGATCGTGTCCGGTGCCGGTGGCACAGAGGCCCAAGACTGGGCGGAGCAGTTGATGCGTATGTACATGCGGTACTGCGAGAAGCACGATTATAAGGTGACGATCGAGAACCTGCAGGAGGGTGACGAAGCGGGCATCAAGACCGTGACCTTCAATATCGAAGGCGACATGGCGTACGGTTACCTCAAGTCGGAGAACGGCGTACATCGTCTCGTGCGTGTCAGCCCGTACAACGCGCAGGGCAAACGTATGACGAGTTTTGCATCCGTGTTCGTAGTGCCTCTGATCGACGATACGATCGAAGTGGAAGTCAACCCGGCCGGTATCAGTTGGGATACCTTCCGCAGCTCGGGTGCAGGAGGTCAGAACGTGAACAAGGTCGAGTCCGGCGTGCGTCTGCATTATAAGTTCGTCAATCCGCTGACGGGTCAACCGGACGAGATCGTGATCGAGAACACCGAGACGCGTGACCAACCGAAGAACCGCGAGAATGCCCTGCGGCATTTGAGAAGTCAGCTCTACGAGTTAGAGATGGAGAAACGTCGTCAGGCACAGGCACAAGTGGAAGCCGGCAAGAAGAAGATCGAATGGGGCTCGCAGATCCGTTCGTATGTCTTCGATGATCGCCGCGTAAAAGACCACCGCACCAACTATCAGACCAGCAATGTCAACGCAGTGATGGACGGCGATATCGATGCGTTCATCAAAGCGTACCTTATGGAATTCCCCGATTGAAATCGGGCAATTCCCATAATTGAAAATTGAAAATTGAAAATTGAAAATTGAAAATTGAAAATTGAAAATTGA
>CAMUYI010000024.1 GCA_947164985.1 uncultured Bacteroidales bacterium
ATACCTCGTTGCTGGCAGTAGAAGAGCTGATCCTCGTTGATCTTGGAGGTTGTTGCTTCGTGTTCGACTACCGCTGTGGGGTTCATGATAATCATGTCCGGGAAGGTGTGCGCGCCGCATTTATCGCCCAGCAACAGGCTGTCGCATTGACTGTAGTTACGGGCATTTTCAGCTTTCGTGCCCATCTTGACCAATCCGCGGTACGCGTTCTGGCTATGCCCTGCAGAGATACCCTTGGAGACGATGCGGGAACGGGTGTTTTTGCCGATGTGAATCATCTTAGTTCCCGTATCGGCCTGCTGGTAGTTATTAGTCACGGCTACCGAGTAGAACTCCGCCGTGGAGTTATCGCCTTTCAGAATACAGGACGGATATTTCCACGTGATCGCTGAACCGGTCTCAACCTGCGTCCAAGAGAGACGTGCGTTCTCGTGGGTGATACCGCGTTTGGTGACAAAATTATAAATTCCACCCTTGCCGTTTTTATCACCCGGATACCAGTTCTGCACGGTTGAGTATTTAACCTCCGCATCTTTATGGACCACGATTTCCACGATCGCTGCATGCAGTTGGTTCTCATCGCGCATCGGCGCGGTACATCCCTCCAAATAGGACAGATACGCTCCTTCGTCAGCCACCAATAAGGTGCGTTCGAACTGACCTGTATTACCGGCGTTAATACGGAAATAGGTACTCAGTTCCATCGGACAACGGACGCCTTTAGGCACATAGACGAACGAACCGTCGCTGAACACAGCCGAATTGAGTGCCGCATAGAAATTATCCGTCGGAGGAACGACCGAGCCGAGGTATTTCTTAGCCAGGTCAGGGTACTCGCGAACAGCCTCGGAGATCGAACAGAAGATGATCCCTTTCTCGGCTAAGGTTTCGCGGAAAGTGGTCTTAACGGAAACCGAATCCATCACGGCATCTACGGCCATGTTACCGGCTAAGGCAGCACGTTCTTCGAGCGGAATACCGAGTTTATCGAAGGTCTTCATGATCTCGGGATCGATTTCCGTCTTTGTTCCTTGCTCTTTGTTCGCCTTCGGCGCGGCATAATAAGAGATAGCTTGAAAGTCGATCTCAGGGATCGTAAGATGCGCCCATGTAGGAGGGACCATGGTCTGCCATTTGTGGAAAGCTTTGAGGCGGAACTCCAAGAGCCATTCAGGTTCATGTTTCTTCGCAGAAATCAACCGAACGATATTCTCGTTCAGTCCCGCCGGCACAATATCGGTTTCCACATCGGTGGTGAAGCCGTACTTGTACTCCTGTTCCGTTATGTCCTTGATGATCTCTTCCATAAAAAGTAAGCCGCCCTTTTACAGGCGGCTTGGAGGCCGGTAGCGGAGTCAAACCGCTCTAAACGGTTTTGCAGACCGCTGACTAAGTCGCTCATCCAACCGGCCATGTGTCAAAAGCGGGTGCAAAAGTACTGCTTTTTTATGACATGTGCAAATTTTTCGGCAAAAAAATGCACTTTTTGCTTAAAAAAGGCACAAATCGGCATCTGTGATGGTACCTTTCGAACGTTTTTTGCCTCTTGAGGGAGTTAGCGCGGGTGCGAAAGGAGAGGTGTATCGACCGATATACGGATTAATGATGGCACGTGTCTGATCATCGGTCCATTGGCATTTATCCACGATCCATTCCAGGTAACTGCGGTCAATACGTACCATAGCATCAATCGATTCGTTCTTATGCGCACCTTGAGTCAGGTAATAATAGTCCCCTTTCTTGACTAACCACCGGTCAAAACAAATAAAATCGAACTCATCCCGTTGTGTCCATTCCCATCCGTGTGCTGCGATCTGTGCTTTGAAGACCTCGATGGTCGCCATCACATCGTCCAGCGAATTATGCGCGCCCTCGAACGGATGACCGTAATAACGCGTGTAGGCAGAGGTGAGGTTATTATGCAGTTTCTCACCGTTCTCATCCACCATGCCTGCGGTATGAATTCGCTCCAAAAGTAAAGCATCGTACCAGGTCCGACCGTCAAAATCGAAGTTCAGGCCCAGACGAGCAAGGTTATAATGCAGTAAAGGCGCATCGTATCCGTTGCCATTGTAGGACAACATATCACACCCGTTCGTGAAAGCGAGGAAGTCGTCATAGACGCTGCGCATACTAACGCCATGCTCCAACAAGAAATCCTTCGATATATGATGCACCGCCTCCGCTTCCGCCGGAATAGTGAACTCTCCTTCCGGCAAGATGTACCAGTCGCGCTGGTCGGTCACTTGCCAGTTATCGGTATCAAACTTCACCAACGACAGTTGGATGATATGCTCTTTCTGTACGTCCAGACCCGTGGTCTCTGTGTCAAAACAAACAAGCTTCATATTACTCTACGTATAAAACTAATCCTTTTAAGTATTCACCTTCTGGGTGATAAATATTGATCGGATGATCTTGGGGCTGATGCAACTGATGCATGATCCGCACCTTACGTCCCACTTGTGCGGCCGCACTGAAGACCGCCAGACGGAAGGCTTCCTTATCCACCGCCTGCGAACAGGAGAAGGTGAACAAGATACCTCCCGGACGAATCATCTCGATCGCCTTCGCATTGATGCGCTGGTAGCCACGCAAAGCATTCTTGACAGCATCGCGATGTTTGGCAAAAGCAGGCGGATCCAGAATGATTAAGTCATAGGTCTTACCGGCATTCTTCTGTGCACTCAGGTATTCGAACGCATCGGCAGCGACGGCAGTGTGATTAGTTGCCTCGGGGAAGTTTTTCGATACATTGATATTGACCAGATCGATCGCCTTCTGACTCACATCCACCGAGTCCACGGTCTTTGCACCGCCGCGCAAGGCATAAAGGCTAAAACCACCGGTGTAGCAGAACATATTCAGCACGTCCTTATCCTTTGCATACCGTTCTACCAAGGCCCTGTTCTCCCGCTGATCGACAAAGAAACCCGTCTTCTGCCCTCTCAACCAGTCGATGCGGAAAAAGAGGCCGTTCTCGAGAGACCAGAATTCTTCGGAATTATTAATTTTTAATTTTGAATTTTCAATTAGGTAACCTACCTTCTCGCCCTCAATAGCCGCCTTAAACGGCAGGGTGTCGTCGGATTTATAATAGACGTTCTTTACTTGCGGCACTTCGTCCAACAGTGCTTGTGCAATCTCGTTTCGATACACATGCATACCTACCGAATGAGCCTGTACCACGGCTGTGTCGGCATAGACATCAACGATGAGTCCCGGCAGAAAATCGCCTTCACCGTGAATAAGACGGAAGGTGTTATTATCGGGTCGAATAAGCCCGATGGCGTTGCGTACCTGATAGGCGGCGCGGATCCGTTCGTTCCAGAAATCCGCAGGCAGCTCTTCGAGCCCGAAGGCAAGAATACGTACGGCGATCGAACCGATCTGCCAATGTCCGACGCCCAAGACCTCGTTGGCAGCCGAACGCACGCAGACGAGTTCCCCTTCTTGCGGTTTAGACGCTTCGTGCGAAGCATCCAACACCACTTTTGCGATCGCCCCGGAGAACACCCAAGGGTGAAAACGCTTGAGGGATTCCTCTTTATGCGGTTTTAGGTAAACAGTGGTCATTGTACGCCGTTAGTTAATTCGTGATAGGCATGCAAACTCAAGTTATCGCTGACGTACTTGAGGCTATGCAGATTCCTGAATTCCAGCGCAGCAATAAACGCCAATTCCATATCAAAGACGCAGTCCTTGTAATCCGATGCCAATACAAAATCAGTATTGGTATAGCAGATAGCTTGTTTAATATCTGAATACTGATTACTGAATACTGACAACTTTAATTCCGGCTCTGCATACGTGACATTCGGGTGGTTAAGCCGCACTTCGGTCACTTCGACCCATGTACCCAAATCAAAATTAGCACTACCGGCATAACCGACATTGTACAGTTCTGCCTCACGATCCAAGTGCTGCAGACTCTGAATGATATTGATTGCACCTACGCCCGTGTAGATGAGTTCGGCATCTTGCAAATCGAGTCCGATTTGCTCTTTTAACTTATCCAGCAAAACATGTTCGCCTTCTTCTGCCATTACAATGTATTTCTTTGCCGCAAGGGCACGATTAACTTCGTTTTTCGCCATAATTCTCCAAAATTATGCGACAAAAGTACAAAAAAAAATACATATTTGCAAAAAAATCACAAAAAAACGCTCAAAAATTTGCATATATCAAAAAAAAGCAGTACTTTTGCAGCCGCTTTTTAATCGAGAGCGCTTGTCGCTCGAGAAAAAGGACTACTTTAGTCCTATTAAAAAGGTGTGTATCGCGGAGTAGAGCAGTGGTAGCTCGTCAGGCTCATAACCTGAAGGTCGGTGGTTCGATCCCATCCTCCGCAACATGGCAAAAAAGCTGATTTTTCTCTTAATGGTTAGTTGCACGCTCTCCGCTTATGCGGTGGAGCGTGTTTTGTTAGAAGACCTCCAATCGGATTGGTCGGCATACACCAATCAGATGGTTCGTATCGCTACCCCACTTGTGGTTTGCGGCAGTTTTTATGACAGCCTTGTCCTGGCACCTGAACGTCTCTTCTGTCCGGATGAACGTGCGGTCGGTTTGGCGGATGGGGACAGTACGATGTACTACGATCTGGTAGCGCAGAACGAAGCGGCAAGTATCGTGGTGCATTGCCGGAACAACTATTACGAGGTGCGATGCGGCGATATTGTGACGAATCTCGAGGCACGGGTGACGAAAGAGAGGCATCTGCTGACCGGTAAGTCGGTGAATACCCGTCATATGCCGCAAGACAAGTTGGCAAAACCCAGGAAAGGTGAACTGCGTGTAGTAGGTGCGAATATCGAAAACTACTTCGCAGACTTAGGCGGTTACGCCCATAAACGTACCACTACCGCCCAACAGGCGGTAAAGACGAAGAAACTGGTGCAGGCCCTGCAGGCGATGCATGCAGATATCTTTGCGCTATGCGAGATGCAGGTGGGGGACAAAGCGCCGCAGATGCTGGTAGAGGCACTCAATAAAGGCGGTAAGAAATATGCGTATGTAAGCATGCCCTTACCGAATATGGATCGAATCGGCGGTTGTTTTATATACAATACGGAACGCGTACGCGTGTATGCGCATCCGCTCTCTGCTTATAAAGACACCGCGAGTCACTATTACGGTCGTATGTTCGCGATGGGTTTTGAAGAGATCGCTACCGGCGAGAAGATCATCATCAGTTTGAACCACCTCAAGTCCAAACGTCCGGGTCGTACACAGTATGACACGAACCTTCGCCGCATGCAAAACACCGATTCCCTGCTGGCGATGTTACCGCAAGCGAAGGAGCTGTTTGGTGATGAAGATATCCTGCTGTTAGGAGACTATAACTGTTACACGCAGGAGCAACCGATTCAGACCATTGTGCGGGCAGGGTATGCAGAAATGCTACCCTTGGGAGCGGTGAATGACTATTCATATAGTTTCAAAGGCGAAGCGGGTTATTTGGATCGCTGCTTTGCGAGTCCGAGTATGGCGGCGCAGATCGTACGCGTACGTCCGTGGCATGTCAATGCCGACTGGTATTATTCCCATGGGGCGTATAAGATGAAGGACAAGAGCCTGCACCGCTATGCCGATCACGATCCGATCATCGTAGATATAAAAACGAGCAGCCGTTAAGCTGCTCGTTTTCTGTGACTCCGCTGGGGCTCAAACCCAGAACCTTCAGAACCGGAATCTGACACTCTATTCAATTGAGCTACGGAGCCATGCGTCGATGACGCGTTATTTATGTCTCATCACGGCAAGTCGTCGGCATATCTTACATTCGCCATAGACAACCAGCGTGTAGTTTTGCATGTTAAAGTTGGAGTACTGTCTCTCTGTCACCATACGTTGGATCGCTTTGTCGTAGAAGAAGGTTCGTCTTCCGCATTTGCGGCATATGACCTGCATGTGGGAGCGGGATGCTTCGGTGATCAGTTCGTATTCAGTAACCGTTTGCCCTACTCCTCGGTCATAGATCTTAACGAGCGATGCTTCTATCAACAGATGCAATACATTATAGACCGTTCCGGTAGAGATGCGTTCTGCCTTACAAACCTCCTCCAGTTGGGCGGCAGTAAAGGGTTGTGGCAGTTGACATACTTGCTCCAACACCATGTTCCGCACTTGGGAGTGACGCATTTTGCGCTTCAAAACATACGCTTCCAACTGCGCCTGTGCGGCGTGGTATATATCTATTTCTTCCTTCACGCTCAAATAGACTTGATATAGGCCCTGTGCAGTTTATGAACCTTATGGTCGAACTGCGTGAAGTTAGCAATATTCTTTGCGTTCGTCTCCAGGATATTCGTGGTCTCCAGACACTTAACTCCGTATTTGGTGAAATAAGGCAACTGATCTTGGAAGAAGAGCGAATTGATACCTTTGTCCTGGTAGTCCGGACGAACGGCAATAAGCAGCAAATTGAAGGTCTTCATCTTCTTGGCCTTGAGCGCCTTAAGCAATTGATACCATCCGAAAGGTAACAGTTTACCACCGCATTTGCGGAGCGCATCGGATATATCCGGCATACCTACCGCCACACCCACGATCTCGTTCTTATCATTGACCACGATGGTCACGAAATCGAAGTTAAGCAAGGGGAAGTACATATCCTTGTAGTAGTTCTTCTGCTTTTCGGTCATGGGCTGGAAGTTATACAACTTCTGATACGCCACATCAATGACGTCCATGTACTCGATGCCGTATTTGCGCACCAACTCGCGGGTATTTTTCACCTTATCTACGTGCACATGGGAGCGTTGCTTAACCATCTCAGCTATACGCGTCAGGCGTTCCGGCAGTATGGTAGGCGGATAGACCTGAATCTCGATCCAGTCAGCCTCTTTGGTTAAACCGTAGGCATCCATATGACGGACGTAGTACGGATAGTTATAAAGGCTGGCCATGACTGCCGGATAATCGTATCCGTCCAGCAGTAAACCCTCGTGGTCAAAGTCCGTAAAACCTACCGGTCCGTTCAAACCATCCATCCCATGCTCCTTACCCCATGCGGCTACGGCGTCCAGCAAGGCTTTACTAACCTCCAGGTCATCTATAAAATCGAACCATCCGAAACGCACATGCTTGTAGCCCCATTTCTCGTTCGCCTTATGGTTGATGATACCGGCGATACGTCCTACGGGTTCATTGTCGCGATAAGCCATCCATAATTGGAAATCACAAACCTGCAAGGCAGGGTTCCGGTCCGGATGGAAACAGTTCATCTCGTCAAAGAACAAAGGCGGGCAATAGTACGGACACTCGGCATATAAATCGTTGGCAAACTGAATAAACTGCTTCAGTTCACGCTCCGTCTGTATGGGTTTGATCTGTACGGCCATGATGTTTTTTTCAAAATCGGCTGCAAAATTACACAAAAAATCTGACATACGCAAATAAAAATAAAAAAAAAGACACCCGAAAGTGTCTTTTTGTGTCCCCCGAGAGGCTCGAACTCTCGACCCACTGATTAAGAGTCAGTTGCTCTACCAACTGAGCTAGGGAGACAGATCGTGTGCAACACTTTGTGCACGAACTGAGTCTCAAGAGACGTCGTTTTCTCAAAAGCGGCTGCAAAAGTACTGCTTTTTTTTGACATGAGCAAATTTTTTCGCAAAAAAATGCATTTTTAGCATCATTTTTTGCTTTATAGGCTTTCTGCAAACCTCTCTGCCTCCTCTATCTGGTCGATTTTGCCGACGTCCATCATGCGGTAGTCGGACGGGATATAGGCTTGTAGGGGAAGTTTCTCCATGACGTGCAAATAGAAGTCGATAAGGGAGAATTTATCTTGGGGCATCTGCTTGATTAGGGTCTGCGCTTCGGAGCTCAGGATCTGCATGCCGCTGAAGGCCAGATGCCGTCCGTTGTGACCTTTGCGTTCACCGGTCTTGATATTGGTCCATCCGCAGAGTGTTTGCTGCGCATCAAAACAGAGATAGCGTTGGGTCTCGCGCTCCGATACAACCAGCATACTCACACCTGCATAACTAGCCATCAATGCCCGCAGGTCGATATTCGATAAGATATCTACGTTACACGCTAGAATCGGTTCACTGTCCATTGTCCATTGTCCATTGTCAATTAAAAGCCGAATGGCTTTTTTCAGTCCTCCTCCGGTATCCAGAAGCATATCCCGCTCTTCAGAGATCGTGATGTTACAGCCCCACCCTTGGTTCGCCCGGATGGTATCGATGATCTGATCGGGAAAATGGTGCACATTGACGATGATATCGGTGATACCGGCATCGCGCAGCTTCTCCACCTGCCATTGGAGGAGAGATTTGCCGGCTAACGGCACCAGGGCCTTCGGCATGGTATCGGTGAGGGGTTTGAGACGTGTACCCAAGCCCGCAGCAAAGATCATCGCTTTCATTGACGATTTGACGATTTACAATTTACGATTGATTCCTTGTTCACGGTGAATCAATTCGATTTTGACATTATATTTCTCCTTGAGATGCTTAGCAAGATGTTCGGCACAATAGACGGAACGGTGTTGTCCGCCGGTGCAACCGAAAGCGACCTGCAGATGCTCAAAGTCCCGTTCGATAAACCGCTCCACATGATGATCAACAAGGGCATAAACCGAATCTAAGAAGGTCAGGATCTCACCGTCGTTCTCAAGGAAATCGATGACGGGTTGATCGAGGCCCGTAAGGGTCTTATATTCGTCGTACTTACCCGGGTTATGGGTAGAACGGCAGTCGAAGACATACCCGCCTCCGTTACCGGACGCATCAACAGGCAGACCGCGCTTAAAGGAGAAAGAGTAGATCGTTACTGAGAGCATACAAATATGGATAGTGGGTTTGTAAATCCGGGTAGTTAACAAAGATCTCGTGCATGTTCTTGAGCGCGAGAGGGATAGACTCCAGGAAATGGGGTTTGCGTTCAAAATAACCCCGATAGCCATACGCCCCTAAGACTTGCAAGGTGCGGAATAAAACGAAATGCGGGAGCGCGGCCTTCCAATCCGTAACCCGTAACCCGTAACCCGTAACCGCTAACTCCTCAAGATAGGCTTCGATCATCTGTTCACGCAGTGCCGGAGCGAAGTTCGCTTTGGCCTGCCAAAGGAAAGAGGCGACATCGTATTGGGTAGGACCGCGTCGACCGCCTTGAAAATCGATGAAGTACGGTTGATCATCCTTGATCATGACGTTACGGCTCTGAAAGTCTCTATATAAGAACGAATCGGCGGGTTGCGCCATAATGACCTGTACTATGCGATCGAAGTCATCCTCTAACTTCGGTTCAGAGAACTCAATCTTCGTACCTTTGAGGAAGCAGTATTTGAAATAATTGAGGTCCCAACGGATGGACCGTTCGTCCATTGCCGGTACGGGGAAGCATACCGACCAGTCGAAATCCCGAGCACCTTCTACTTGTACGTGCGCGAGTGCGCGTAGGGCGCGTTCGATATATAAGGTGTTATCCAGATGATCAAAGAGGATGGTATCGCCCAAATCTTCCTGGGTATAACTCATCTCATCTTCGCTCACGTCATAGAGTTCAGGTACCGGCAGACCGAGCGCATGAAAATGCCGCGCCATATAGATGAAGGCACGGTTCTCATCACGATTCGTACCTACGACACGAATGATGGAACGACCGTTCTCGTCCGTCTCGCGCGTATAGATTCTATTGGAGCCTTGCTGTTGGATAGCCATCAGTACTCAGTATTCAGTATTCAGCACCTAAACTGCAATGCGTTATGCATACAGGTGATCTTACACGGACCGATGATATTCTCCAGAATACCGTCCGCCTCAAAGAGGATATGCTTGCGGTAGATCATCTCTATCTCGCGACCCACGATAGGATAAACGAAAGGCAGTTCGGTCAGGCGTCCGTTGTATAACTTAGGCAAGGCCGCTATGACCTGCTTGAAGGTCGGTTTCTTGATGAACATCGTATGGAATACACCATCCGTAGGGTCCGCTTCGGGGTTTTGTCGGATACCGCCACCGGAGAAAGGACCATTACCGATATTCATCGTGAAGAGTCGATCATCTACAGCCTGCTTACCGTCTACGTTGAGGATCATATGCTGCGCCTTATGCTGCATGATGGCAGCGATGAGACCGAAGAGGTAGTTGATCGAATGCGAACCGATATAGTACTTGAGATGTTCCGCTTTCTGACAGCAGAGCGGATCGACACCAAAACCGACGGAGTTGATGAAATAGCGGTGATGCTCGATGCCGTTTCGCCAATAGGTGACGCAACCGATATCGATGGGATGACCTTCGCCTTCGAAGAAGCGACGCAGACTCTCTTTGAACCGTTTATCCAGATTCCAATAGCGCCCCCAATCGTTACCCGTACCGCGGGGCATGATTCCCACTTGTATCTTTGCCCGTTGCTCTGCCGTGAGATCCGCCCGCATGATGCCGTTGATAGCTTCGGAGAGCGTACCGTCCCCACCTAGGATCAGGATCTCGTTGTACCCTTTCTCGACCAACTCACGCGCCAACTCGGTAGCATGACCGGCAAATTTGGTCACACGGTACGCAAAAGGCATATGCCGTTTACGCAATAATTTCCATAAATATATGCGCTGCGCGCGAAAAGCTTTCTTGCCTGATTTGGGGTTGATAATTATTCCTAACATGGTATCAAATGCAAAATCGAGTGCAAAGGTACAAAAAAAAATGCGTACTACCAAATTTTAGTACGCATTTTCTTGTTTTTTTTACTTAAAGAACTCTTGAACCTTCTCGTTCAGAACGATTTCCTCTTGGAAGATGTAAGCCCCGGTCTTAGGCGACTTAACCATCTTAATGCACTTAGAGTGCGCGCGTCCGGAGTTACCGGTTTGCAGTGTTGCGACCGCTTTCTTTGCCATAGTTCTAAGCCTTTCTAATTAGGGGGTTAATTACTTAATCTCTTTATGCAGCGTGTAGCGCTTCAAATAGGGATTGTACTTCATGAGCTCCAAACGATCCGGAGTGTTCTTGCGGTTCTTGGTGGTAATGTAGCGAGACATTCCCGGAACACCGCTGGCCTTCTGCTCAGTGCACTCAAGAATAACTTGAACACGTGCTTCTTTAGTTTTCTTTGCCATTGTTCAGCTCCTTTCGTTAATAGAGATAGCCCTTCTCCGCAGCTTGTTTCAGCGCGTTATCAAGGCCGATCTTGTTAATTGTTCTCAGACCGGCTGCACTCACGTTCAGCTCGATCCATACATCGCGTTCTACCCAGTAGAACTTGCGGCGGAAAAGGTTCACATCAAACGTGCGTTTGGTGTGACGCTTCGAGTGCGAAACGTTGCATCCGCCCATGGCTTTCTTGCCTGTAATTTGACAAATTTTTGACATTGTAGTATATATTTATATTTTTCTTCAAATTCGGGGATTCTTCGCACAATTACACGAAAAATCGCGCAAAGGTACTGCTTTTTTTTGACATGAGCAAATTTTTTCCCATTTTTTTTCAAAAAAAGTGCTTTTCTTTGTATATATCAGATTATTTTTGTAATTTTGTAGTCGTATTGAACTGATTATATACCATGAAAGAGATCTTATCGCATTTTGCTATTTGGAATGCCGTAACTGAACCGCAACCTTTGCGGATCGGGTTTATCAATGACTCCTTCGTTGTACCGGCAAAACGGGTGGGCGAACCGTCCTATTGCCTGCAACGAATCAACCATCGTATCTTCAAAGATGTAGAGGGTCTGATGCGCAATATTGAGATCGTGACCTCGCATATCCGCGAGAAACTGTTGATTGCACGCGAAGAGGATATTGAGCGTAAAGTGCTGCAGTTGATTCCGACCAAAGAAGGCAAACTCTATTACAAGACTCCGGAAGGCGATTATTGGCGATTGTATGTGCTGGTTGAGCCGGCCACTTCGCAGGAGAAAGTGACGCCGATGTCGGCTGAACTGACCGGTGAAGCGTTCGGTCGTTTCCAGCGCCAATTGGCGGATCTGCCTTTCAATGCGCTATGCGAGTCGATTCCTAATTTCCATAATATGGAGTTCCGTCTGCAGGAACTGGATGAAGCCTTGGCAGCCGATAAAGCCGGGCGTAAAGCGGCCTGTACCGATATCATCGAGTGGATCAACCAACGCCGCGCCACGATGTGTCTGGCGGAGGTGCTGTTCCGCGAAGGGAAGCTGAAGAAACACATCAACCATTGCGATACGAAGGTCAATAATGTGCTCTTTGATGAAGCCGGACGACCGATCTGTATCGTGGACCTGGACACCGTGATGCCGGGCTTCGTGCTGAGTGATTTCGGTGATTTCATGCGTACGGCTGCGAACACAGGTCTGGAGGATGATCCTAACCTCGATAATATCCATGTTGATCTGGAGATCTTCGAGGCCTATACGCGCGGTTACCTCAGAGAGGCGACCTTCCTCACCGACCTGGAGAAAGAACTACTGCCGTACGGATGCCGTCTGCTCAGTTATATGCAGACCGTGCGGTTCTTCACCGATTATATCAACGGCGATACATACTACAAGATCGCCTATCCGGAGCATAACCTGGTTCGCACCAAAGCACAACTCCGATTAGTGGAAGAGCAAGAGAAAGTAGAGGAGGAAATGAAGGCGATAATCAGGAGATTATCTTAATTTACGATTTAGTCATTTACGATTTACGATTTATTTGCTCATTTAGTTATTTAGATATTTATGGTTTTAAAGATAAATCAGGTCAATTGGCCGGAGGCTTTTCCTGAGAAGCCGGAAGTGACGGTAGAGGTGAGTAACGACCATGAGGCGATCGTGCTGAAATGGCACGTGAAAGGCGAACAACTGCGGGCGGTGACGACGGAGGATCAGGGTCCGGTATGGGAGGACTCATGCGTAGAGTTCTTCTGCCAGGTGCCGGGTGATGACCATTACTTCAATTTTGAGTGCAACTGTATCGGCGCCATGGTGGGATCGAGACGCAAAGGCAGAGCGGAAGATGTGCGTCCCCTTGCGCCGGAGCAGATGGCGCGTATCGAACGGAAGTGCACATACCCGCGCGAAGCATTTGAAGAGAAAGACGGTCTATTTGAATGGACGTTAGAGGAACGGATACCACTGGATCTCATTTTCCAAGGTCCGATCTCCGATCTCCAATTCCCGATCACGCTGCGCGCCAATTTCTACAAATGCGCCGATAAAACCAAACGGCCGCACTTCTTGAGTTGGCAGCCGATTGATTTACCGAAACCGGACTTCCATTGTCCGCAGTTCTTCGGTGAGATTACTTTACGATAGTACCTAAAACGGAATACGTCTTATCAGCGCGCCGCAGAAAGAGTTGTCCATGACGGATGAATTTCTGCGGTGCGTTGTTGTTTTCTACGTTTGCGAGACCCTCTTGCTGATCGGACCGCCATTGTGCGCCAACTTCCGGTGCGGACCAGTTATTGCGGTCATCGGCAGCAAAAGCGCCGTAGTAGTATACCTGTCCTACGACCGCAGAAGGATCGGTGCAGGTCTCGGCTGTACCGCGATACACCTCTACCCCATCGGTAGGAGAAGCGGGAAAGGCATTCTCTTTGCGCACAATAACCGTCTGCACATAGTCCGGCGCAGGGAGGATATCGCCGGTGAGATGAAGATCATCGAGCCAAAACGTACCGCTGACAGGATTTCCGGTAGAGACACCGAACGAGAGACGTACGATCCCTTCGCATTGGTTACGTTCATCGGTATTGGTGTACCATTCGAAGGCCTGCAAGGTGCGCAGGTCGAGGGTGATATCCTGCCATGTGTTTTGCGAGAGATTGACGGACTCGGTGAACCACCAGTCTTCATGGTTCACAGACATATTCTTGCATACGATACGCAGGTCAGTGGAGGTGCCGTTCCCCTTGAGACGGAAAGTCAGAAAAGGAGTCTGATGCATGTCGGCCGATGCAGCAAAGACATACTCTGCCGCCGCGGTTGCCCAGGCTTGGGTAAGGGCGTAGTCGCATTGGAGCGCACCGTCTGTGATACGAAGTTGCATCGTCGCCCCATCCTCATTATCGCTCTCCATGGGTGCGATATCGGTACTGAAATCCGTCAGCAGTTCATCCAGATGAACGAGGTGCGTAGGATTGAGCCAGGAGAGTTGGTACTGTCCGTTCTGCACGGTGCCGCTGAGGGCTGTAGGAGCCGGCGGAGGGGTAAGGTCTTCCAGCAGATTCACCACAGGTTTCGTCGCGCTCATATATGTCTGTCCGCCGGACGTAACGACGGCATAGAGGTAGTATTTTCCCTTCGGCATGATGTCGCGGGTATGCCACATGTATTTCTCGGTCGTACTCGGAAGGTTCGTCACGATAGGTTTCAAACCGGAGACATCGGTAGCATCCGGCGTCTGACCGCAGTAGAGGGAGACGGTCGCATCACCTGCAGGATCGAACGTGAACCAACGGAGCAGGATCGAGTCTTCGGCATTCACTTCGGTAGCCGGTACGGTGAAGTTAACAGCCGGGGTGATGACCTCATTATCATGCAGGAAGGTATAGGTGTAGAATACGTTTCCTACGGAATCGTATGCCGTGAGGGCGATCGAGGACGCATCTGCCGCCATGTCGAGGGTTGAGAAACAGGACACGCGGCGGTAGTACATCGAGTAGCGATAGTCCTGCAGTTGTTTCTGCTGGTCATAGTTAGCGTCTCGTCCACAACCCGGGCGTACGTAATGGACGCCGTCTTTGTAGAGGTGCTCAAACGAGTGATCATCACCGGAGAGGGAGAGGATACGTTTTCCGAGTGCTGCGTATTTCTCGAACAGCGCGCCCATCTGTCGCGGTTCATCGGCCCACTGACCGTGATAGCCGGTCGTATGCACACCTACGTGATGGCAGATAATGATCCACGGGCGCGTACAGGTATTTAATACGGAGTCTGCCCATGCGTACTGACGGCTGCCGGGCAGGAACTCAGGCGACGACTCATCGCCATTGAGGTTCAGCATGATGACATCGGCGTTACCATATACGAAATGGAAATACGCTTCATTACGCGGGTCGATCGTATCTCCTTCGCACGCACCCTCATGGGCGAACTGATGAAAATAGTCATAGAAAGACGACCATCTCAGTCCGCGCGGGTCACCCGTCTCATGGTTTCCGGAAGAGGACATCAGCGGCACTTGGCTCAGGAAGGGCGCACCGGGTGTAAAGAAATAGTTATTCCAGTTGCGGTCATTGCCCTTGGACGAGACAAAATCACCGTTCATAAGCGAGATATCGCAGTTCAACGCACAGATAAAGTCCTGCATGTTCGACCAGTTATTACGGGCATTACCGTGGATATCGCTGATGGTAAAGATACGGAAGGCGGTGCCTTGCTCCGGTGCCGTCTTGGTGCTGCACACCTTGTCAAAGCGACGGGTAGCGTTCTGCCCTACGGTGAAGTAATAGCGGGTATTGGGTTGCAAACCGGTAAGGGTAACAACATGCATGTAACCTTCGTCGGCTACGTTCCATCCGGAGGAAGAGAGGACACTCTGGTTGAGGTTGTTGGGATCGGTACCGTAATAGACGACGGCATCGGTGGCTGCGGTCTCCTCGGACATCTGCCATAGGATCTTGACAGAGTAGGTCGTCGGCGCCATGGAATAAGGCTGTTTGTACGGCACATAGGGTTCGTCGGACGTGTCGTATTCGTCAGACGAGACACCCCAACGCGGATCACCGAGCGTGCTGTTATCCGTACCGGCATTAACCGCCGGACTATTGGCATAGAGTTGGAAATTACCGTCATCCGGACCTACAAAATAGGGATTGCGTACGGAGCAGTTAACCTGCGAACCGCCGGTACCCACTTTGACGGGCGCGTTGTGTCCGATGCAGTTATGCACGTACGAGTTGGAGCCGTAAACAGCAAAGCTGTTTGCACCCTCCCGTTCCTCCGCATTCATGAAGATGCAATTGGTGATATGCGTGTTGTCTATATTGGCGGGATAGACGCCGCGGCTGTCATTGCAGTTGTAGAACGTACAATGGTCGATGACGACCGGTCCTTCCAGCGCCGCTACGTCATTACCCGGATAGACATACACAAACCGTCCGGCACCGTTCGCGCCGCCATCAAAGGTACAATCGGTGATCGTGACGTTCTTCACACGCGTGGTAGCGGAATCAATATAGATCGCGCGATAACTGTTTGCCGAAGCGGTCCCCATACGAAAGATACAGTTATGCACGCTAAAATTGATCGGCGTTGAAGCCGTCACCTGAATCAGGTGATAGGAACAGAGGAAGGTCACGCCATCCAATGAGAAATCGGCATTCACCTCTATCCGTTTGGAGGATTTCACGACGGGTTGTGCTCCCTCTGCCGCTTGAATAGTCAGCGGTACCGAGGTGGTGATGGTAGAGCTCTCGTTGTACTCACCGGTAGTCAAAACCAGCACATCCCCTGCCTCTGCATTCATAACCGCCGTTCGGAGCGTACCCGACCCCGGGGAGACATTAATCACTGCGGCATACATCGATGCGCCAACAAGCGCGCAGCACAAAAATAACGATATGCGTTTCATGATATAGTCAAAAATTACCGATATTATCTATATTTATTCGTCCAAAAAGACCCAAAATGATCCAAAAACAAAGATGGCGAGCCACATGGACTCGCCATTCCTGTATGGAGAGTGCCAAAGCACTCTGAAGGGGGTCAATCCGGATTTCCTGGGATAGACGATCCTCCACCGGTTCCTATACCCGGGCCGGAAACGTTTACGCCTCCACCCGTGGCAGAACTTGCTGCCTGGCAAATATAGCCGGCACTAAATGCTACGCTTTGCGTACTTGGTAAAATATAGTTCTTTTTCATAATGCTATAGATTTTAGAAGTTATTGAATTTTAACACCCATTACATTGTAGCGCACACCGTCACGGATGATGACGAGTTGTCCGTTCTCGATGGTCTTCACTGTACCGTCCACCAGTTCGCCGTTAACGAGACTGATATCCGTCGCTACCTTACCACCCAGCACGATACGTGCTGCTTTGACGTTGTTGGCACCTCCTTGCGGTTTGAGACGAATCCATGCGCGCGTACCCTTAATCGGCGTGTCGTTGTTCTCGTTGTAGTAGAGATTATTGTTTTGGAGATAAAGGTTCTTTTCTCCTGCCGGAATCACATCCTTATAGAACGTACCGATGAAGTTAGCTGCGGTGAATTCCTGAACGTTGTTGTAGGTGGAGTTTTGGATTGTCTTCTTATTGTAAAGAATGGGGTTCTCAACATCTACCGACGGTTTGATGAGGTAGGGCCATCCTGCATGGAAAGATTCTGTGTTGCATTGCTCGAAATTCAAAGCAATCTCGTCACCTGATTGCGTAGCCGAAGACATTTTCCATAACTCATAATCTGCACCGAACGCGAGTTTTAACTCATCGTCCCATGAGCCGACAGGGAGACAAATGGTATAGTACTTGCCTGCGGTGAAGGAACGTTTGAGAAGGAAGGTATATTGAACACTGGTTTCCGCAGCCGCAGCGATGGAACCGTCATCCACAGTGTTCTCGTCAAGGACAAATACATCCGTTGCAGCAGTAGCAGCGATATGGGTAATATAACCTACAGAACCGCTATTAATGTTTGCGACCTTGATGGTATAGTTACCAGCATCTAACAGGATATTAGCGTGATCCACACTTCCGGCATTATCTATACCTATATAATTGTCATAAACAGTATTATCTTGACTATCAATGATCGTCAAGTTATATTTACCGTGGTCTGTTCCAGCGACATCGAAGGTAAAGGTATAAAGTCCGGATGCAGCAGCTATATTCCATTCAGCGTAACGATCAACAGCTCCGAAATGAATGCCGTTGTTGTCGCGTGTTGCACCATGAAGGATAGCCTCTTCGAAAGGTATTGCTGCATTCGGGAGGTTAATGAGTGCGCCTCCTTCGTAATTGGCGACGATGTTCATTACGCGACCCTTGGAACCACTGATGTTCTGAATCTTCACAATATAGTTACCTTCCGGCATTTCTACTGCATCACTTGTGAACGAGTCCGCTCCATAAGCACTCTTCCACGTACTCTGTTTGGTAGAGATCGGATTTTCTTCGTCCGCAGCGTTATAAATATTGATCGTACATTGTACGCCTAAACCGGCATAACCGTTAAAGGTGTTTGTGGTAAACTTATAGTATCCACCGTCCGAATGAACATTCCATTTCGCGTAAGCGCTTGAATGACCGCCAAAGTTAATCGAATCATTGTCAATAGTAGCGTTGTCACTCAAGATGGCGTCTTGCGGTAGAAGCGTAACAGGGTCTTTGGAAAGGTCAATTGTTCCGCCTCCTGCATACGAAGTCACTACATTGATGATCTTTGCTTGCGTACCATTCTCACCGCTCGTCACTTTCAATACATATTTAGCGCCAGCCTCGAAGGAGAACGAGCCGCATTCAATTTCCAGAGGAGCATCCGCATTATAGGTTTGATTCCACGTCTCCATGAAGATCGGATCGCCCTCTTCTTCACCGGCTTTCGTAACATAGATTGTAAATTTGTGCGCTACAGCAGTCGGATTGTCAACACGCAGTTTGATATTATATGCACCGGCAGAAGCTGCTGTCATATTCCATTTTACCCATGCGCCGTTATAGGTTGAGAAGGATATTTTACCATCCTCGCGTGTACCGTTATTGGAATACCATGCTTCACTGTTGCTGGTTGCACCCGGTACAGCCTGTACCGCACCACCGGCAGTAGCCAGATTGAGACCTACAATCTTAGCATCCGAACCATCACGAGCGTTAGTCACTTTCAGCACATAGTTACCAGGCATGAGATATACACCGCCCATACGGAAAGTATGTCCTTCCGTGCTGCTTGTACCTTTGTTTCCAACGGAAGCAGCACCTACTTCGGTGACACCGTCTTCCTCATAAATAGTAGCCGTCAGATTGTGCTCCCATTGATTCTTAATGGTAATATTAACATCATAGAAAGCCTCATTTGCTACAACGATATTCCATTTAGCCCATCCGGTAAGAGCATCTGCAAATTTAATTGCACCGTCTTTTATTTCACCGTTATGGATAGCATCGCCGATAGCGAGGTCTCCAGGAATATTTACGGAATTACCTCCCGCATATGCCAAAGTCACATCATCGAGAATTGCCTCCGTAGAACCATTACAGGTATTGGAGAGTTTAACAGTATAGGTTCCTTCGGATAAATTGATAGGATTCGAGAAGGCAACCTCTCCTGTAACATCTTGCCATCCATTCTCAGCTACTTCTCCAATCTTTGCCTCTGTCGAAGCATTGATAATCTCCACCTTGTATGTATGTCCGTACAGACTGGATGTATTGATATGAAGTTGAACCTGAACAGCCACTTCTCTGGTTACATGAACCTGCCAAGTTGCGATACCATAATTTTCGGTAGCAGGTTTAGGGTTATTGGCTTTCAAGTGAAGATTGGCATCCAATTTGAAATACTCATTGTGCGTAGCATCAGCCGGTTCAAGAACTAGATCCGTAGAGATGGCAGACTCTATGACCAAATTACCCGACCAACGCGGATCACCAAGGCTGGAGGCATCGGTAGCGGCACCACGAGCCGGCGAACCCATACGAAGCGAATAGTCTGCATGTTCTGCATCTACAAAGAGCGGATCAACGTCTTTCAAAGCTCCGGCCGGTGTTACTGACTCCGTACGGTGGTTTTGAACTTTGTATATCAGACAGTTCGAAATAGAACCTCCGTACAACTGGCTTGCTTTAAGATTATAAGCGCCATCTGGAAGAGTAGTGGGATTTACAAAAATACAATTGCTTATCTCTGCTTTAGAAGTTTTACGTGAGTCAATAATACTATAAGTATTATCGGCTGTCTTCGTAATATTATAGAACGTACAATGGTCAACTACCAGTTCTTGATCATCATCAGGATTATCTGCAATAGAGTGATTTTTACTATATACTTGAATCAAACCTTTATCTCCAAATCCTGAAAAATTAGCAAACGTAGAATTCTTAATCTCTACTCTATTGCATGCATGAGCGCTAGATGACTCTCCGATATGGATGGCAGAATTAGTTACATCATGGAAATAGCAATTGTTGATTTTTAAGAGATCAAGATGTTTGTCCGATTCTACTAAAATAACACGATCATCTGTGTTGCAGAATTCGCAATTCTCCAGTTCTAGGGTGTTGGCTGCATTGTCGTAAACACGGATGAAATAAGAATAGGATTTGCCATTATGACCTTGCTCAGTACCATCAAACTTGATACCTTTGACGGTCACATGCTTGCCTCCTTGTACTTTAATGTAGCAACCTACATTGACAACAGGCTTTGCACCGTCAGCAGCTTTGACCTCAACGTTCTTATTGAAATCAATGTAGTTGCTGTACTCATTGTAAATACCATCTGTTAGAATAATGACATCATTGTCATTTGCAGTCTGAAGAGCGGCGATTAGCACATCATTAACTGCTTCGTTCGGATCATCTGGTCCGATGGTTTTTGTTTCAGCACTCATCATCATAGAGATGACCAATACCGGAATTAAAAGGAATAATTTTTTCATGATGTTAAAATTTATTGTTGTTAAAATTGTTTGTTTCAATGGTATTTCGGAGCATAAAGTCCGTAAAAACGCCGCAAAATTACTAAAAATATAGGATACGTGTGCGTACATAAAATATGTTATATAGCATAAAACACACCTAGAAGAGGAAGTAATCGCTTAAATAACTGATTTATATGCCTTTACACCCAAACGAAAGACTATTATTTCGTATTTCGTAATATTTCGAAAACAGAAACGCTATAAAATGAAGTTTTTGGTCAAAAAATTTGCATAATTAAAAAAAATGTTGTATCTTTGCAGTCGATTTTGGAAGGTGAAATTTCTGCACCTTTTGATTAGAATTTCAGAGTCCACATAGAGGGTTGATGTCATAAGAAGCATCCATTCAGCACCCATTGAGCATCCATTGAGCATCCATTGGAATAAGGTGGCAAGTACGTGGAAAGTAGGTGGAGACATGCAAATATAAAATGCGAGGGCATACATTCGAAAGGTTTCGAAATAAGAATCGAAACATGCAACGTGCTGAAATTCAGTGCGTTGCTTTTTTATGTTTCGAAATTATGCTATAAAACATATTTCGCGCGCATAAATATATAAGGAAAAACGAGTAATTTTGTCTCGGATTTTTGGGAATCAGTCAAAAAAGACCCAAAATGATCCAAAAACTTTGCGCTATCACGCAAAGCAGCAAACAAAGAAAAGCAAACAGATTTAAAACACAAATCATATGACAAACACAGGTTTTACCTTTAATGAGATTCATCAGCAGCCTGCTATGTGGCGCAAGGAGCTGAAAGCGCTGTTAGAGAAGCAGGAAGAAGTGAGTGCATTCATGCACAAGTATTTGACGCCTGACACGGATATCGTGTTGACGGGTGCCGGTACATCGGCATTTATCGGCGATGCGTTGTGTCCGGTGATGCGCGGTATGTGGCGCAATGTGCGATCGGTGCCGACGACCGACATCGTGACGCACGCAGAATATCTGTTGGCAAAAGAGCGTCCGTTGCTGCTGATCAGCTTCGCCCGTTCGGGAAACAGTCCGGAGAGTGTAGCGGCAGTGAATCTGGCGAACAAGGTTTGCAACAATGTAGCACATGTGTATATTACTTGCAATGCCAATGGAAAGTTGGCACAGCAAGCAATTGAAAATGGAAAATTGAAAATGGAAAATAATATCCTTCTTTTGCTGTTGCCGGAAGAGACAGACGATAAGTCGTTGGCTATGACGAGCTCGTTCTCGACGATGTTGCTGACCTGCTTGATGCTCGGTCATATTGACACGCTGGATAAGGATGTGGAGATGATTGAGAAGACGGCGAAGAACGCAGAGGTTGTTATTGCCGAGTACGAGGATAAACTGAAAGAGATCGCGAGCCGTCCGTTCGAGCGCGGTGTGTTCCTGGGTTCGGGTGCGCTGAAAGGCATCGCCGAAGAATGCCATCTGAAACTGCAGGAGTTGACCGACGGTGCGGTCGTATGTAAGTTCGACAGCTTCTTGGGCTTCCGTCACGGACCGAAGGCGGTGGTGAACAGCAAGTCGATCGTGGTGTACCTCATGACCGAGCAGGAGGATGTACAGCGCTATGAGCGCGACCTCGTCAAGCAAGTCGATGCCAACAATACGCCGGTGGCGCAGATCATCGTCATTGCCGGTAAGGCACCGGAGTTGCCGGGTGTGAAAGCCGATCTCGTCGTTCGTATGCCGTACGGACCGAAGGAGAATGATTTCTACGGCATCGTACCGTACGTAGTTGTGGGACAGTTGCTGGGCTACTATGCTTCGTTGGCACACGGCCTGAATCCCGATGCACCGAGCGTAAGCGGAAATATACACCGCGTAGTTGAGGGCGTGACGATTTATGAGTAATTAAAAATTAAGAATTAAGAATTAAAAATTTAGCGATATGAAAAAGACTGAGCATATACTCCAGGTGATGGAGGAGAGAAAGAAAGTGACGGGAGTGCCGATGACGTTGTTTGCAGCATGTCCGAACTCCTTGTCGGTGATCAAAGCATCGTTCCGCGCCGCGAAACGTAACAACGCGCCGATCTACTTCGCAACGACGCTGAACCAGGTGGACTGCGACGGTGGTTATACCGGCATGACGCAAGAGGCGTTCACGAAGATATTGGCGCGTGAAGCAGCAGCAGTGAACTACACCGGTCCGTACGTAGTGGCTATCGATCACGGCGGTCCGTGGTTGAAGGACAAACAGAGCATCGAGCGTTGGGACACTGAGCGTGCGA
>CAMUYI010000025.1 GCA_947164985.1 uncultured Bacteroidales bacterium
ACTTTAGATGTAAATCGGGTGCAAAGATACAAAAAATATTTTAAATATACAACCACCAAATGGCTCGCAGAACAATCCGCCCACGAGGAAACCCGCTTGGAGATTGTCCAGTAGACCAGAAGACCAGTTGACCAGTCGACCTAAAAAATAGTTATCATGAAAAACGAACAAGAAGAACAATCCTGGACGAAAGTCCTCTTTGAGATCATCATCAAGATCCTTACCCTTGGTTTCTATCACATCGAGAAACATCGCAAAAACTAATGCCTATGGCTAAGGTAGAGTTTGACCCGGGTATAGAATCGGTGACCGGCATTCTGATGGGAACAGACCCTTTCTATATCCGCCGCTATCCAAGCAAAAATGGCGTGATGCATATCGTTCAAGCCCGTCCCGACCGATCGGGTCATACTCCATCTCCAGCCGAAGCCCACACCCGTATCGTCTTCGCAGAGACCTACGGAAGACAGAAACATCTCGCGTTTTTAGAACGCAAGTACAAGAATCAACTAACCATTAATTTTAACGAAAATGGCAAAAATTAAACTCCATGGCATGTTTGCCCGCGTGAGGGGCAAATTCAACAAGTCGGAGAGCCTGTATTTCAAGGGCTGTCCGTGTAAGAAAGAGCAGTTGGGTGTTGACCTGATCAACCCCTCGAAAGCAACGCACCCGAAGAACGTACAATGTCAGAACGCACTGAAGACCGCGGCGCAGGCAGCCAAGACCGCCTTGGCAGACCCGACCGAGCGCGCGACCCTCGAAGCCGGCTTTGCAGCCCAGAAGAAGTACACCTCCCTCTTCGCCTACACCGTCGCACAAAAGTACGTCAAACCCAACTTCGGCAACTAAAATCCCCTTTGTCGGGTGCTCGGTGCGTTAGAACCGAGCTATGTTTATTCCGTCCGCATTGGATGCGGACACAGTCTTAACCTTAAATCCCCTCACGGCGTAGGGCTCCGAGCAGACAAAATCAGTCTTACAGGCGAAGCCGGTCTTACAGCGTAGCGGTCTTTCAGCGTAAGCGGTCTTTCAGCCCAAAGGGCGGTCTGTTCGGCAAACGCCGAACATTTATGGCAAAAGTAGAATGGAGTGCCGGTATCGATCACGTGTCCGGCGCATTGAGCAAACCGAGTAAGAGCGGTCAACACAGTTGCACCAAGATGTTGCTGGGTACGCACCGCGTAGCAGCCACCGAGTCAAAAGACTGTAATCGTCTGTATCTCCGCAGAAAAGTGGAGCGCAGTACCCCGCTGTCGAACCGTGAGGTAGCGGTACGCGCACGCTTCACCGCCGTACGCGCAGCCGTCGCAACCCGTGCAGCCGACCTGAGCAAACAGTTGGCCGACCAACAGGCCTTCATGGCTCAGAAAGACCAACCGGGCGGCAAAAAGACCCTCAAGGCCTACTACTGGTCTATCTGCGGCGCCGAGTACGACGCTCAGCACTAAACCGCTAAGCGCCCTGCGCACTCTAAAGGAAAAATCGCTCATTTCGGGCGATTTTTCTTATTTCTCTTGTGTATGTCATTTTTTTTGAGTACCTTTGCAGCCGCAAAGGTTTTGGCACGCTATTTGTTCTTTAAGGAATGAAAGAGTGAAAGAGTGAAAGAATGAAAGAGTGAACGGATTAATGAACTAAAATTTGTGCGTTATGAAAAAGTATCTACTTATCGGCTTAGTAGCCTTGATGGGGTTGGGGATGACCGGTTGTACAACCAACAATGAACCTTCCGGAAAGTTTCACAAGAAGACGATCGACTTGAATGTGACAGCGGATGCATGGGCGTGGGATAATATTATGAACACCTATTACTGCCATTTCGATCTGCCAGAGTTGACCAGCGACATCTATAACTATGCCGAGGTGAGTGTCAACCGCGAGTATAACAACGGTACGTCCAAGGCTTATCAGGTAGCCTTACCCGAGACCACCTATCTGACAGAAAAAGTCAACAATCAGGACAATTACTACCAGCAGCATATCGACTATGCTTATGGTGTGGGTTTCGTGGAGATTTTCCTTACCCTCTCGGACTATTACTATGAGGGCTTTCACCCGGAAGCGATGCTATTCCGCATGCAACTGACCTATTGATAATTGAAAATTGAAAATTGAAAATTAAAAATCAGTAGTCAGATCTACATATTGGGGCCTTGTGCGGCGGAGAGCCGCGAACAAGTATTAGCGACCGCTAAGGCGATCGCTGACCGCTACGCTGTAAGACCGGCTACGCCTGTAGGACTTATATTCCGTGCCGGGGTATGGAAGCCGCGTACGAGTCCGAGTAGTTTTCAAGGAGCCGGCGAAGAAGCGTTAGGGTGGCTTAAGGAAGTGAAGGACACGTTCGGCATCCCTGTAGCAACCGAAGTGGCAACGCCGGAACATGTAGAAGCCGCGCTGAAAGCAGGGATCGACTATCTGTGGATAGGAGCACGCTCGTCAGCCACACCGATTGTCGTACAATCGTTGGCTGACTCGATTTCAGATTTAAGATTTAAAATTGGAGATTTAAAGGCCATCTTCATCAAGAATCCGGTGAATGCGGATGCGGCGTTGTGGATCGGGAACATAGAGCGTCTGGAGAAGACGGGTCTGCCGGTGATGGCTATCCACCGCGGCTGTAACCATCAGCCGTGTTGGCATATGGCGCATGCGGTGCGTACTGCCCGACCGGACATACCGATGCTACTGGACCCGAGTCACCTGAGCGGCGATGCGGCGCAAGTGCCGGTACTGCTGCAGAAGATCACAGAATTAGGGCTGAACGGCGCGATGATTGAGGTGCATGCTCATCCGGAATCTGCGCTTTCCGATAGAAAGCAGCAGATCAGGCCGGATGAACTAGGCATCCTGGGAAACCTAGGCGACCTAGGCAGCCTAGCAGACAAAGAACTCAACTGGCTGCGGGCGGAGATCGATGAGTTGGACGAGCAGTTATGGGAGACGATCGCGGCACGTATGGCGGTGAGTCAGCGTATCGGCGAATGGAAGAAAGCGAACGGCATAGCACCGCTGCAACCCGAACGATACCAGGTTATTAGTGAAAAGTTAAAGGTGAAAGGTGAAAGGCTGGGGCTTCCGGAAGAATTTATCAAACACGTATGGGATCTGATACACGAACAGAGTTTAAAAAAGCAGGAGTGATTCTTGCCCTATGCTTCTTGTTCTTTGTTCCCGTACGAGCGCAAGAGGCTTCTTTGCGCACCTACGGTGCGAGTGCGATCGTGAACGGCGATACGCTGCAGGACATCATCGTCATGCCTTCTTACCGGCGACGCGACTACAAGCGGAAGAACAATCCGGCGATCGAACTGATGAAGCAGGTCATTGCCCATCAGAACTCCAGCACCATTCGTGCCAAGGACTATTACACGGCCACTACCTACTCCCGTGCTTCTTTTGCTGCAGACGATCTGCATGTTAATTTTCAGAAAGGTATCTGGAAGCATTTTGCTTTCGCAGAGAAATACATCGACTCGACGGGTACGACGCCGCGTCTGACGGTGAGTATGCGTGAGTTGGCGGGCGAAGAGTACTACCAGCGTGATCCGCATAAGGAGAAGAAAATCCTGCAACGCAAGCGGGTGGTAGGAGCAGAGGACCTCTTGGGACCGGGTACGTTTCGGCAGATGACCTATACCCTATTCCGCGATGTTGATCTCTATGCCAACAGTTCGGAGCTGCTGTCGAATCGTTTTGTCTCGCCGCTCTCTTCGACGAACGCTACATCATTCTACCGCTATTATATCCAGGATACCCTCCTCGTGGACGGAGTGCCGTGTATCGATGTCTATTTCATGCCGGACAACTCGCAGGGCTACGGTTTCAAGGGGCATTTCTATATTACCAACGACTCCACCTATCGCATCCTGCGGTACGTACTAAACGTGCCGGAAGAGATCAATCTCAATTTTGTGAGCACTTATGCGCAGGAAGGCTCGTTCGGTTTTTCCGATGAGGGCGAATGGGTACCGCAACGCACGAACACCTATGCACAATTCCACGTCTATAACAAGAAGCACCCTGTTCGGGCGCAGCAGACGAAGCTCTATACGGGTTGGGACACCGAGACGGTTTTGGATAAGCGCCTCTTCTCCGACATGACGGCGGAGGAGGTAGCGATCAACGATTCGACGGCAGAACGCGTAGCTGATAGCATATGGGCGCAGACGCGTCCCGAACCCCTCACGCGCGCCGAAGAATCGGTGGTGGATCTGGTAGATGAGTTCACCCATACACCGCGCTTCAACGGTCTCACGATCCTCGGTCATGCGCTCTCTACGGGTTTTGTACCGACAACACCTTCGCACCGGATGAACGAGAGTAAGTTTGATTTCGGTCCGATTTATAATTTTATCCATTGGAATATGTTAGAGGGCGTTCGTCTGCGTGTGGGCGGAACGACGAAAGCGAAATTGCATCCGCAGATCTATGCCCGCGGGTACGTAGCGTTCGGCACCAAGGACCTGCGCCCCAAATACGAGGCAACACTCATCTATACCTTCGACAAGCATAAGTACCACCCCTACGACGGCATCCGCCATCATCTGCTGTGGACGGCGATGTATGATGTGGAGGAACCGGGACGGAACGAAGAGACGGTACGGCGGGACCATATCATCAACTCGATCCCTACGCGTACGCCGCAGATGGGTAAATACCTCTATGTATTCCATGCCAAGATGGAGTACATGAAAGAATGGCAGAACAGGTTGGCGCTGCGTACGTCTTTTGATTTCACGCACAACGAACCGGCGGGTAAGCTCTCTTATCTGCGTCCGTACCGCGACTATACGGGTATGGTCGAACTGCGTTATTCGCCGCGCAGTCCTTTCACGATGGATTGTATGGGCTATGATGATCCGTTCGCATTGGATACCGATGCACCGATCTTCCGATTGATGCATTATGCAGGCTACCTGGACGACCGTTATCAGGACGGCAGGGGTTACCTGCATAACACGACCGAAATGATGATCGACAAGCGCTTCTCTTTCCCTGCTTTCGGTCAACTGGACACGCGTCTGAAAGCGGGATATATATGGGATAAAGTGCCGTTCACTCAACTATTTACGCCCAAGACTTCCACCGGTATCTTATTGAACACCAAGGCCTTTAACCTCATGCGACCGATGGAGTTTATCATGGATAAGTACGTTGCGTTGTACGCCACCTATCATTTCAACGGCTGGATCTTAAACCGCATCCCCGGGATCAACAAGCTGCGTCTGCGCGGCGTGGTATCTTTTGCCGGTATCTACGGCGGGTTGAGCAATAAAAACAACCCATCCGAATCGGATGGGCTGTATGCTTTTCCGGAAGGGACGTCTCCTATCGGCGCTATGCCGTATATGGAGATCACCGCCGGATTTGAGAATATTTTTCAATTCTTGCGTATCGACTATGTTCGTCGTCTGACGTACACGTCGGGCACCTCGGCTTGGGGACGGAACGGAGTTAAGATCACCGCCCGTCTCAGCCTCTGATGCTTATTTCCATTCAAACTTACCGCCTTTCGCTACGTGCTTGGTCTTCGAATCGAAGAAGACATAGAAGTAGAGCTGTCCGGCTTGGGCGTTGAAGACGACGCCTTCGGCATCGAGTGTGGCCCGACGCAGGATTTGGTTTCCGTCTGCATCGATATCGACCTCCACATCGGACGGATCAGCCGTCGGTACTTCTTGCAGCATGAGCATACGACCGGCCATGTCATAGACGGCGAATTGTACTCCAATGCTGATCGTCACGGCTTTGTACTGACCGTTGCCGAGATAGAAGAAGAGGTAGTCATCGGGATCAACCTCGGCAGAGGGCGCCCAGTTAGCGAACTCGAAGGACAAGTTATACGTCACCATCGTGCCGTCTTCCGCGATACCATATACATCTACCGTCGTACCATTCTCCGTCTCCACCGGCATGCCTAAATCCCAGGTCGCCAAAGTATCCAGCGGTTCAGCCGTGATGACCGGCATGATAGCACCCTGCGGCAGAACGATCTCATAATGGAGCGTATCCATCTCGTAGTGACGCAAAGTATCGGCATCCAACCAGATCATACGCAGACGTGCTTCGGACGAACGGATGATGGTCTGATAGATGACATATACCCGACGGGTACCGTCCGGTGCGGTCACAAGGATCTGCGCCGTTGCGTTCTCATCCATCATGATCGTCACAGTAGCTTCTTCATCTTCCGTCACTGCCGTCACATCGGCCTGCTCAAAGAGGGCCGTACTCGGTGTACCGGCCGGATAGGTGAAGGTATAAACGATCGTATCCGGATGGAAACCCTCTACGGTCGTGCCGCGTACCTGCAGGTCCGCCAAGCGGCAGTTCGACGAGAGCAGATGTTCGAAGGTGAGGATGTACTCGGCTGTGGCGAGGCCGTCTCCGGCCGTCACAGCGATCGTCAGTTCGGTATCGCCTACCCAAGCCGTATCCACTTTCTGTTGCTCATCGCCCACCGTCCAGGTCACAACCGGCATCGGTGCTCCGAAGCGCACGGTATCCTTATATTCGTACGTATCAGGCGCGAAACCGTACTGCAGCACGCCATTCAGATAGATCGCCTGCAGGTTCGCATTGGTAGAAGGCAGGAATGTGAAGGTCAGGGTATAGACATTCTTCGTCTTACCGTCTTCCGCCGTCACAGTGATTGTCGTGCCGTCCTCGGAGATGCTGACGGTAGCGGTTGAATCTTCCGCATCAGCCGTCACTACCGGTATGGCCGTGCCGAACGGTAAGGTGATCGTATAACTATGCTCATCGACAAAGAAATCCGAGAGCGGCTCACCGTTCAGGTAGATCGCCTGCAGGTTCGCATTCGTCGATTTGGCATAGGTCAGGGCAATCGTATAAACGGTCTGATGGATACCATCCTCCGCCGTCACAGTGATCGTAACGCTGCTTGCATCCTGAGCCAGCACTGCCTTGGCGGTCTTATCGGTCAGGACATAATAGACATCCGGCGCGGATGCACCACGCGGCAGTTCTACCGTATAGGTTGTCTGCTCGGCAGCAAAGCCTTCTACCACTACGCCGTTGACGTACAGGTCGCTCAGCGTACTGATTTCCGAAGGCGCCACATCGACCTGCACGGTATAGATGCGGGTCACGGAGCCGTCTTCGGAAGTGACGGTGAAGGTGACCGTCGCCGACGAACCGTCCGGCGTCGTGGTCGTCTCCACCTCAGCCCCTGCACAAGCTACCGACGAGAGCTGCGGGATAGCAGAATGGGCAGGTAAGGAGATCGAATAGCTGTATTGATCCGACGCAAAACCGTTCAGCAACACGCCATCCGCTTGGATAGCCGTCAGATAGGCATCCGACGACAGCGGATGGATATGTGCCAGCACCGAATAGCGGCCCTGCGTCTTACCGTCTCCTGCCGTCACAAGCACATAGATTGCGGAATAGGAAGCATCAAGAGGTACGATCACGTACTGCACATCCGCCGTCGAATCTTGTGCCACCGCGCTGAAGGACTCGAGGGCATTGAGCGAAACGGTATAGTCGTAGTTCTCACTGTTGAAGCCCGGTATCGTCTGGTCATTCGCCTTCATCGACTCCAGCAGAGCATTCGACGAAGCATGACGGTCGATGATATAAGTGGTATCGGTGTTGCTACCGAACACACGCAATTCATAGGTCGTGTCCGTCATCAGCATAGCAATGCTATCGAAAGCAAACTCACGGTTGTAATTGAGCACCGGAGCTGTCTCGAGGTTGATCAGACGGGCGGTGGAAATAGCACTAACCGCGTTCTCTGCCGGCACATCGGTCACATGCGGTGCGGCACCGCTCTCAGCGTTGCGCCACAAGACGGTATAGGATTTCTTTTTGCCGGTCTCAGCCGTCACCGTGATGACATACGCCGTATCCTTGTTGTTCTCATAGGCCTGCACGTCGATCGTCTGATAAGGCGAAGCCTTAGTCACCGTCAGGTCACGGCCGTTCAACGAATAGGTACAATCGACGTTCGTCGATTTGGGACGGGTGACGGTAAGCGTATAATCGGTGTACGACAGGTCCTCGGCGTAGTTACGGATGGTAGCCGTACGTACGCCGTTGATTTCTTCCGACCATGAGACAACAGGCATCTGGTCTGCAACCGGGTGCTGCAGATTCAATTGCGGGATTCCGAAATAATCCGCATTAATCGTTGTGCTTGCCGTTGTTCCGCTCATCGTCACGGCTTTCCCGTTCACCTTCACCTGTGTCAGCGACGAATTATAGATCAGACGGAGGTTATCGAAGAGCATGGAAGACGTAGCGCGATCCGTTCCAAAGAACCCCGCATAATATTCATTTAAGTCATCAGTCTGCGAAGGATTGATGATGATATCCAAGGTCTGAGGTACATATCCGCTCTCATAGGTAATGTCACGTGTAAGCGTATTCCATTGATTTTTTGTCATCGTACTGAACGCTTGCGCGTACTCTACCTGGCGCTTGCTATTCGCGTTGTAGGTAAAGCGCCAGCCGGTCGCATTATGTTCGCTTGCTAAGTAATTGTAATCTATAGCGACTTTGTCCGGTGTATTGCGGAACGTGATCGGATCGCCGTAACTGATAGAAGACGAGATATGCGTAGCCATTAGATACGTTCCTGCGGTGAAAGTAGGCTTCGATAAGCAAAGGAAACCTACTGCATCTGCAGCCGGGAATACATATATATTCGATATTTTGGCCGATTTGCTACCCTCGGTATAAGAATCCGTATTAGGAGAAGAGCCCGAACTCGGGTCATATGTTCCCTTGGATCCGGAGGTGACGGCATTGATCGGTGCGTACCATCCGTGCGGCACCTGACCGTCCGCATCAGCATCATCATTATGCTTGCTTTCCCAATGCTCAAAGCCCAAGTCAAAGGTCACATCGTTAGGATAGTAGAACGTGACGGTATAGGTATGCGAATAAATGCCGTTGTACGAAGTCCAGACGACACACTTGCTATTGTTCTGCAACGTATCTACTTCCGTCTCCGGCCGGATGGAAAAGTCCACCGCAGGTGTCTCCGTCACCGAGACAACGTAATTATAAACCTCGGGATCGAATGTCGGTAGTGAGACGCCGTTTATCCGGATGTCGGTGAACGTAGCGGGATCGCAGGAAGCCACCTTCGGCGTGATGGTATAAAGTTTGTCAGCCTCTGCAGGGTTCAGCGACTTGACGATAATCTTCGTCGGCGCATTGATGCCACCCTCGATGATGATCACCTCCTGCTCCGGATAGTTCTTCGCCACGGAGACCACCTTCATCGAGTCCGTACCGTACGGCAGGTCGATGGTGAAGTCAGGACCTTGCGTCATATCGAGTACACCTATGCCTTCCAACACGATACCCAACAGTTCGTTCGCCTTATCCGGATACGCCACGCGATAGGTGAAAGTATAGGTAGCTTGTTTGCCGTTCTCGGCCGTCACAAGGATCGTCGAAGGTTGACCGATAGGTGCCTCGGTAATCACCAAGGACTGAGCCGACTCCGCACGCTCCACCGTCAACGAAGGCGTTTGCGTCGTACCGTAAGGCAGCAGCAGATCATTGTAGGTCAAGACCGAAGGATCAAACACAAAATTATCCAGGCCGTCTATCTCCACCGATGCCAAGGCCGTGTTGCCGGACTGCTCAGCAGAGAACAAGATGGTATAGGTCTTCTCGGTTACTCCGTCCGCCGCCAGCACATGGATACGTGTCGGGCTATTGATGCGTCCATGGGAGACGGTGATCGTCTGCCCTTTGGTCGAAGCCACCGGTACGACGGCCGGCACCTCATACGTATGCAAGGGCAACTTATACGGATACATGGTTCTGGTCGGACTGAAAGACTCGTATAGTTGTCCGCCGATATAGAGCGCCTGAAGCGTCGCATCATGCGATACAGCAAACGAATCCATCGGGAAAGGCGGCATAATAGCAGCTTCCGGCGAGACAAAAGTCACGGTGTACGTGATCGATGTACCCTCATCCGGCGTCACCTCGATCCGCGCGGTGCCGTACGATGAAGGCATGGAGATCGCGATCGTCTGACCTTCCATACCCGATACCGTCACAGCCGGCATCGTTGCCTCGTTCCATACCAGCGAATAATTCAACTGCTCCGGTTCGAATCCACGCAAGGAATCGCCGTTCAGATAGATCATCTGCAGCAAAGCATTCGCTGATTTCTCGATTTCCATCGAGAGGGTGTACATACGGGTCGAGCCGTCCCCTGCGGTAACCGTCAGACGAACAGTCATCAGGGCCGCATTGACGGTTACAGCCACCTGTTGGTAGGCGTCACCGGGAATATAAGTCACCTCCGGCATACCGATCGTACCGGCCGGTAGAAGCACATGGTAGTTCAACACCTCGGGATCAAAGTCCGCCAGCGCCTCACCGCCGATCAGGATGCCGGAAAGGGCATTATTGGTTGATTTCTCGGTACGGAAAACAAGTCGATAGGTCGTTATAGCACCGCTGGGCGCCACCACCTCGATACGCGTCGTACCGTCTACTCCACCCTCGGTCATCGTCACACGTTGTTGCTCTTCCCCTTTGGTCCAGGTGATAGACGGCAAAGCGGTCGTACCCATCGGCAGCGTGATCGCATACGAGATCTTCTCCGGTTCGAAACCCTCCAAGAGCATACCGTCCAGATAGATACCGGCGAGGTACGAATAGGAAGACGCTTCGATCTTATAAGTCAATTTATAGGTCTTCGAGAGGCTGGTATTCGGCAGCGATACCTGGATCTGTGCACCGCCTTCCAGCGAGTTGTTCAGCAGGCGGATCGTCTGCACACCGGCTGCATAAGCCGACTCCCATGTGATCGTCGGTGCTTCGGTCGTTCCCAGAGGCAGCGAGACGGAGTAGTTCGATTTGGAAGGTAGGAAACCCGGTAAGGGCGATCCGTCCACGAAGATATTTTTTAAGGTCACATCGGTCAGCGCTGCCACGGAGAAATGCAGGGTATAGGTCTGCTTGGTCGTGCCGTCTCCGGCGGTCACAGCGATAGAAGCCGTACCGGTGGTAGAGGTAGCCTGCGTGATGACCATGTTTGCCGATGCATCTTGCAAGGTAGCCGTCACAACCGGCGCCTCCGTCGTACCGTACGGCAAAGCCACGTCATAACTCGTAAGATAGGCATTGAAGCCGCTCAGCGATGTTCCGTTCACCTGAATATCAGACAGGCGGGCATTGTTAGACGCCTGCGAGACGAACTTAATACGATAGGTCGTCGTGGACGATCCGTCTTCGGCACTTACTGTGATCAGCGTCGGTTCACCGTCCACCTGACCGTACTGGATCGTACATTCAGACGAGGTCAGACGACGGCCTTGGAACGTAGCACGACCGCCACGCATGTTCGTCAGCGTACCCGCTCCGCGTACAGCCGAGACCTCAGGTATAGTGGTCACGCCTGCACCTAACGAATAGGTCTGCTCATCGGTACTATTGGGGTTGAACCCTTTCCATTCGCGGCCGCCGATATAGAGCTTCTGGATCTTACTCGAATAGATCAGATGGATATCATCCGCGTCTATGGTATTGCCGGCGTATATGCCGGTACTGGCGCGAAAATCCGGATAATGACCCGGCGACAGGATGACGTTACACTTGGCCGGTGCTTCGTCACTCATATAATAGATAGGAACTACTATACGCGTCCAGTTGTTGTACGTTTTCTTTTGAAAGAACAAACCCTCCGCAATCTGTCTGGCGAACTCCTTCGTACCGCACTCATTGGCGTTCAGCGCCTGACGGATATCTGACTCCTCATCCACGCAGTACGAAGGGGCTACAGAAGCGATATTAGTACAGGACCCGTTTTTAGCCTTGTAGGACTCACCCCTCGAGGTGCCTGTCCATGCATAATACAGGATACTGAAATACTCATCCGTTGTATGATCACCTGCAGCCTGCTCAACACTGCCGTCATAATAACGGCGGATCCATACCTCCATCGAGTCCGGACGGTGACTCCAACTGATACCACCGTACACACCACCCGACGCTTCATTGATCGCCGTCACACCGGTGATGTACGACCACGGATGACCTAAAGTCACATAACCCGGCGAGGTGGCACCGATACCACTCATACCGACAAACTGGTTCTGGATCTTCAGGGCATAGCCCGAACGACCCGTCGTCTTATGCGCGAAGTTCTTATCAACACCTAATTGGGATACATTGGAGTAATTCCAATATTTAGGTTGCTCCTTGCCGTCAAACTGCGTACCGGACCAGTTTTCAAAGCCCGAGTCCGGAAACTGCTGCGCCATCATCGGCATCACACTGACTAATACCAAAAACGATAATGCTCTCCAAAATTTACTCATCTTATGATTTGTATTAAAAATATTCCGTATATACAGCCCAAAAAGAGCCGATTTTTATCGGCTGCAAAATTACTGCTTTTTTGTCAAGTAGACAATAGCTTTTCTTATGAAAAGATGTACGATTTTTATTTTACCTGCCCCAGACGATGCAGATGACAGAGCATCAGGCTGCCGTCTTCGCGGCGCAGATGCATTCCGTTGCCTTCGCAGAAAGCGAAGGCTTGACAACTTTTACAGGGTTCGGACTGTTTCATCCAACTGCGGTCACGATAGGCCTTGAACCCATGTTCCCAGACCTCCCAGAAAGCATCTTTGTATATATTACCCTGGTAGTATTTGCCGCGGATGGAAGTGCAAGCGGATATCGAACCGTCGATGAGGATCGAGGCCACACTAATGCCTGCTGCGCACTGGTAGAGGTGATCCCGGACGCGCCCTTCGTACGTACCCAGATAGCCTTCGCATGAATACGACACATGGCGTCCCGCTTCGCGTTCTGCGACGATGAAGTCCATGAGGGTCTTGAATTGGTCGTCCGTCAGCAGCAGTTCGGGGTTCTCGGCGGCACGTCCCATCGGGTCGATACCGAAGATACGCCAATCGCGTACGCCTAAGTTCCACAGCATGTCGCGGATAGCAGGTAAGTGACCGATCGTACGCTGGTTCACGCAGGTTACGACATCCCAGGCTATTGGTGATTTGTGTATTTGTGATTTGTGATACGCAGCGATCAGCCGGATGGCCCTCGTTGCCCCTTCGAAAGCAAGCGGGTGCTGGCGAAGCCAGATATGATCGGCTTCGAGTCCGTCGCAAGAGACGGTGATAGAACGCAGTCCGGCGTCTAAGAGTTCGTTAAACCGCTTCTCCGTCAGCGCGAGACCGTTCGTCACGATGCCCCAAGGGTAACCGCGTTGATGCAGGGCACGACCGATAGCGGCGAGGTCCTTGCGCATCAGCGGTTCACCGCCGGAGATGATGACGAGCACCTTATGCGGATCCACATGCGGCGTGATCTCCGTGTCTATCACATGCAGAAAATCTTCGGCAGGCATGTCCGGCGTCTCCACCGATGCCACACAATCGCTGCCGCAATGCAGACAATGGACGTTGCATCGCAGCGTGGACTCCCAGAAGAGCTGCTGGAGCGGATGGAGCTGCTTGAGGTTAGATCGTCTCAGACGCTCCAGCCACAGCGCGATTTTCAGACGCAGATTCATGAATTTGTTGTTCTACTTTTTGCTGTGCCTCTTCATATTCCGGTTCCTCCCAATAACCGGGAGCAGGCGCATAGCATGCCGCAAAGGTAAAAGCTACGCCGGTCAGCATACAGAGCTTAATACCCGCCCGCAAGAGTTTGTCGATGATAATACGCGTCATAGTAGAAATGTTTTATTTTTTCTTTAGTTGAAAATCGTGATATGCAGAACCATCGCCTTCATTCCAATGATCCTCCTCGGATACACCGGTACGGTCATACGTCACACCCACCCGTACGGAGTCCGGCGCATAGATGCCCGCTGTATCCGTCGCAATGATATCCACCGAGTCCACAGGGAAGACGGATGTCTGATCGAATTGGTAGTTTCCGTTTTCGTCCGTATAGGTCTCCATGCCATCGTCCGTATAGCGGCTATGCGTCACCACACGAATGTTCTCTATCGGCCGGGATGCCTCGTCCGTCACCTTCCCTTTTACCTCCAGCGTCGCATACGGACAGCCGTATTCCGCGATGATGGGAGGTTCAGGCGAACCGTATTTGTACACACAACCGGTCATACCAAAGCCTAACAAGCCTATCACAAAAGTGATAAACGCATTGATTCCAGATAACATTCTTGCTTTCATAACGACTTGTGTTTCGATTTTGCGCTGCAAAGGTACTGCTTTTTTTCGGAATATGCAAATTTTAGGGTTGGGAAATTTGTTGGGAAAGTACAAAATCTGCATTTACAAAGGCGTTAAATAGTTCATTACCATATACATACACGGTATCATAGGAAATTGGCGCGAAGAGGATTTGCTCTTGATAAACTCCTGTAGAATCCGTTGCAACCACCGTTACTTCCGTCGGCATCTCTCGTCCGCGGTATCGGATGATCGTGTATTGTCCTGCGGTATCCGTGATGGCATAATTATACGTGATGATATCTTTTTCGTTCGGTTCGCGCACACCAAAGACAGCCACATAAATGCCTTGCAAAGGTTTGGATGAAGTATTGGTAACTGTTCCTGAGATGATCATACGCGGAAGACCGGGAGGTATGGGTTCATACGTATCCCTTTGGGAACATCCGACAGAGCTAAAGCAGATGAGGGTCAATACTATGATAAAGAGGTGCTTTTTCATGGCTTTTTGTAAAATTTATACATCGTGTTACCTAATGAGGTTTCCATGCGGAGGATATACAAACCTTCAGGTAGTTCGTTTATCTTTTCGGGCATTGTAGCCCATAAATGTCCGTTGAAATCAAACACCGTGATTTTCTTAACCAACAGATGGCCTACGAAATCGGTTTTCCAATATCCGATTCGGATAGTATATTGTCCCGGACGGGTAATAGTACATGAGACAGCTCCATAACTGATAGCAAAGAAATAGTCTTCGCCATTCCGGTCGCTTTCCGTTTCTTGTACGACCACATATGAAACAGCGTCTGTTTGCGTATTGATGAGTAATGTGTTTCCTGTGAGCGAAGCACGGAACTGGTTCGGGTCAGTAGGATCGGGTGTACTGCCGGTCGGATTATCCATCGGCATATAGTAAAATACCGACATCTGCAGCGGTATCGAAATCGTGTCATTCGCCAGCAAGTTGACGGATAGTAATATAAAAAATATGGACAATACGGCTCTACACATGCTATTTTTCCCGAGCAATGCTGCGTAATGTTTCTTGCAGGTCTTTAACGCTGACACCGAGGTGCTTGGCGACGAGGTATTTGTCTTTTCCTATACCATTTTCCGCGCGTATGAGTACTTCCGCCATTTGGGCGTATGACAAGCCTATGAGTACCAATACGCAAATACGAATCTCCCGTTCAGAAAGTTCGCGTTGTTCCAGTTTGGAGACGATGCCGGAGAGACGGGCATTGCAGACGGCACAGAACTGCGGATAGTCATTCCATTGTAGTTCTTTGCGGAGATCAGGCGATTTGCGCAGGGCTCGACATTGCTGTTCGAGAGAGTTCTCCTTGCGTCTGCGAAGCCAAAAGAACCATGCACAGGTGGTGCCAGAAAGAAGCAATATAAGGGCAAGAACAAGATACCAAATCTTCGATTTCATTGGATGATTTTGAGGCATGAGGGATTGTTCGGCAAGAAGCATAGCTTCTATCCATGCGGGATCATTTCGCTCCAATTGGCGTTGTATGTCGGTGCGTGTGGAAGCCAAGGAACGAATACTATCCGCTTGTGCGGAGGAGTCACAATTGGTCAGGATGAAATAGACATCGTCCAAATAACGCGGATTGGAAGTCTGCTTCACGACTTGTTCGGCGTAATACAAGGCCGAATCGTTTTTTCCAAGAAATGTATATGCTTGCGCAAGAAGGATGTCCAGATAGACCGATTGTTGCGGACTTTTCTGCACATAGAAGAGCACCGAATCATATTCTTCGGCATAGAGGCAGGCCGCAGCTTGCGATTCGAGGACTTTGTACTGTACGGCGGTGTCAGCGCAACAGTCAAGGGCGGAACGGATGAGTTGTGTAGCTTCGGATTTATGCGCCATGACCGCTTGTTCCCACGCCATGTTATTAAGAGCGTAGGCTTGGGCGAGGGTGTCGTTAGCAAGAGCAAATTGATGCAAAGACTGTTCGTAGAGCGTGTAGGCAAGATCGTGCCTTTCGGTAATTCGGCACATGGTAGCCATGTTACTATACGAACGGGCTTTGAAGGAATATTCGCGGGAATGGACACGGGTAGCGGCGATGAACGCATTCATTGCCTCAACGGGTTGATCGTTCTCACGGTATTGCCGTCCTTGGTGATAATACGACTCCGCCGGAGGAGAGGAACAAGCAACCAACCCTACGGTAAAAATCAAGTATACTATTTTATAAAAGGTATGCAATTATTGTGCGTTTTCAGTTATTTTTTTGAGATATTGGTAATACACTACAGGTCCTTCATCGCCACCGTACGCTTCAAACTGCCACTCCATTTTCTCGTTAGTAAGACGATGAATGGTGATAGGAGAGAGTCCTCCATCCAAATTGCGCGGTTGGTCAAACATCTCAGGAATGGTCATTAGCCATGTGCCGTCCTTCTGCTCCGTCAACGAGTAGGGATAGTGCGGCAGGTCTGCAATATAGCACGCGTAGCTATTCCATATAACGACATATGTTTCATAGAAATGATATGAATCGATGCCCCAATGGAAATCCTCCGTGCGAGTAACGACACCGCCAAAGCCGTCACCGTTAGTGACCGTTTCTTTAACCACGCGCCAAGTACCAACAAGTTTATTCCTGCCGTTATCGTTCCATTCCGGCATGTTTGACTCGCAGCCTGACAACACGATCATAGCAAGAGTCACCAATAAGAAAAATTTTGCTTTCATAACACGTAGTTTTTGAAATTCGGTGCAAAGTTACCGCTTTTTTGCGAAATGTGCAAATTTTGGGGTTGGGAAAATTGTTGGGAAAGTATTTCTTCCGCCCATTTATCCAGAGAAACAAGCAAGAGGTTTGAGAAGGAAGGACTCGTCGAGGGATGGAGAGAGGAAAGTGCGGCGGGCAGCGGAACGGAGCGGAGAGTGGGCGAAGGAGCGGGATAACGAGGAGGCCATAGAGCGGCGGATAGATGACGACATAGAGCGGCGGATGGAATCCGCCTGAAATGAACATACGTCTATTTGTTCGAAGGAGACATCCTTATCGGGATGGAGGGCTTTATCGCGGGCTGCTTGGAGTTGACGGTAGATGGCAACGTAGGTGTATTGATAGAAACGAGAATAGCGTTTCATGCCGGGTTCGGGAGCAGCACCGCCTTTGACGACGGAGAAATAATGGTTAAAGAAGCGGACTCTCCATTCGAGGGCTTCGGCTGTATGGGCATGCTCAAGAGCATGGGCTTGGCGCTGGGCTTGCTTGATGAGTTCACGATTCGCTACGCAGGCAGCAGACCAAGTCTTCGGAAAATGGTAGGTGTAGAGTTGGAGAAGGCCTTGTGCATAAGGCACTCGGCGGACAACGATGTGCTTTTTGTAACGGTGACCTTCTTTGACGGAGTTCATCGCGCCCCAGTAGTATTTATAACAGACAATAGGCACAAAATAGCGCACTCCCCGGGCGCGAGGTGTGGAATTGGGCTGAAGAGCGACATAATGGTCAATAATGCTGCTCATACCCATCTGAGTGCGTGTTTTTAAGTGCCTTGACATGTGTGTTTAAATCGTTGTATATGTGTTATTTATATTTATGCAATAATAGGTATGGTCTAGGATGCCTTAACAAAGCCTTACTTCCGCCTTCTGTTTTGCTCTTGTTTTAGGCCAAAAATAAAAGAAAGGCGGGGAAGGATGTCGGATGGCATCCGACTCAATTCGAAGAAGAGGTATCTTCAAAAATCCGCTGCAAAGATACAAAAAATTTTTGGAATATGCAAATAAAATGACGAAAAATGTATAGAAAATTGAATTTTTTATAAAAACGTCATGACGTAATGACGAAATGAGGATATGACGAAGGGGTATAATGGCGACAAAAATGTCTCCAAAATGCACGATGAATGATCCAGGATACAATCTCTGGAAACTAACGAAGGTGGGTTGCCATGCGGATAGCACATACCTATGCCCGAGCCAGCCTACGCGGCAAATGTAATAAAAAAATCCCGCAATCCTTGCATATTCCAAAAAAATGTAGTACCTTTGCAGCGCAAAATTGATGAAACAAGATGAGAAATAGTTTACGACGAGTGATGGCATGTATCGTCGGATGCATGGTAGTGAGTGGTATAGGCAGCTGTTTGTGGGCAGTGCCGGCATATACGGGATGGCAGGTACGGACGCTGGCGGATGGAAGCCAAGTGACGGTACGGCAGATGGGCGATGAGTTCTACCATTACTGGGAGACGAAGGACGGTAAGTTGGCTGTCGAGCAGGCAGACGGGACGTTCATCGTGCGCGAGGAGGCGGTGCCCTCTCGTGCGGCTGTCAAAGCCCGCAGGACGAAGGCTCAGCAGCGTCGTATGAAAGCGGTAGGTTCAACGCCGAACTTGGCGCCGAGAGGTGTGGTGATCTTGGTCAATTTCTCGGATTGCGCGATGGGAAACGGTCATACGAATGCAGTCTTCAATAACATGTGCAACGCGACGAACTGCACGACCAACAGTTACGAGGGCATTCAGTACGGTTCGGCTGCACAGTATTTCTCCGATCAATCCAACGGTACGTATCGTCCGCAATTCGATCTTTTCGGTCCTGTGACGTTGCCTCATCCGGTGGCATACTACGGTGAGGCAGGTACAAAGGTCATCAACGGCGAAGAGGATGAGCAGAACGACCTGTACATGGCGGATTTTGTGATCGATGCCGTACTGGCAGCAGAGAACGCCGGATGCGATTTCAGTCAGTATGACTCGGACGGCGACGAATGGGTGGATTTTGTCTATTTCATCTATGCCGGCAAGGGTCAGGCAGCAGGTGGCACGAGTGAGACGATCTGGCCGCATAACTGGAACTTTGTAAGTGCTTTGTTTTTCGGTTTCACGCATGGCACAAGCGAGTACTATTTCTATGACAACGACAACTATAACCTCTTAAACGTGGACGGCGTTTATATCGGTAACTATGCCTGCTCCGCCGAACTGGACTATATGGGTCAGTTAGGCGGCATTGGTACGCTCTGCCATGAGTTTGGACATGTGATGGGTCTGCCCGATCTGTACGACACGGAGTATGGTTATAACTACGAGAACGACCTGACGCCGGGCACATGGGACATCATGGACGGAGGCGCTTACAACGGATACGGTCACTGTCCACCTAACTACAGTCCGTGGGAGAAATATTTCCTCGGTTGGGTCACACCTGCCAACCCGGGTAACAAGGCCGCCAACGGCACGCTGTATGCGAATGGTACGGCGAACTATAACGTCTATCAAATCAACAGTTCGGGTTCGCTGATGGGCGCGACGGATGCAGGACTTTGTTACTACCTTGAGAACCGTCAACAGAGCGGTTGGGACAGTTATATCCCGTCGCATGGCATGGTCGTTTGGCGGGTAGATTACGACGAAGACTTATGGACGTCGAATGCGCCGAACAACACGAAGAACGACCCGCACTTGACGGTAAGCAGAGCGTATAACACATGGGAGGTTGTGTACAACAAACCCGTGACAGATATCCGGGAGACGAACGGCGTCGTAACCTTCAAATACAAAGGCGGCGAGGAAGAGAAAGCCCCAAGCTGGTACTACTACGACGACAACAGTTACGCCACGAGTATCGGATCGCAAGGAAATCCCTTCTGGTGGGGCATCATGATCCCTGCCGGCACGATACAAGAGGTGGAGCCCTATCTGACGCATATCGCGGTAGCGACCGTGGCGAATTACAACACGCAGCCTCTTGGTATCACTATCCACCGAGGCGGTTCGTATCCAATGAACATAACAAAAGTGCATGAGGAGACCGTGCCTGTTCAAGCGGCAGAGAGCATATCGTGGCAGGTCATTGAGCTGAGCGAGCCGGTAGCCGTTCAGAAAAACAAGAACCTCTGGATCATCCTGAACGAAGGGACGGACAGCTATCCCGCCTTGTCATGCAACGACACGGGCGATGCGAACGGCAGATGGTTCAGCGAAAACGGCACGACTTGGGAGGATCTGGCAAGCTACGACCTGAACTACACCTTCCTGCTGCGCGCATATATCCAAGACTTCGGAGGCACGAATGAGGATATCGAGATAGTCGATAGTCCAGAGTCAAGAGGTAAGAGTCAGAAGATTCTTCATAACGGACAGATCTTTATTATCCGAGACGGAAAAATTTACGATATATTAGGTAAAAAAGTACAGTAGTTTTTCCTTGTGGCACGATTTTTGCATAGTATGGTGTAGCGAAATTTATAATTACATTATACTATGCAAAATCCTGTGGATATTCGTGAACTTCAAGAGCGCGTGGAGCGTGAGAGTTCATTCGTAGATGCCCTTACGCTGGGCATGAATCAAGTGATTGTAGGTCAGAAGCACCTCGTAGAGAGTCTGTTGATCGGTCTGTTGAGTGACGGACATATTTTGCTCGAAGGTGTGCCGGGGTTGGCGAAGACCTTAGCCATCAAGATCCTGAGTGACTTGATCAAAGCTAATTTCAGTCGTATTCAATTCACCCCGGATCTGTTGCCTGCCGACGTGATCGGTACGCAGATTTACAGTCAGAAGAGCGAAG
>CAMUYI010000026.1 GCA_947164985.1 uncultured Bacteroidales bacterium
ATCTTATGCGTAGAAATTAATTTTTACTAAATTTTTATTATAGTTCGTTAATAATGTATGTTAATTCCCCGGCATTTGATGCCGGTATGCTTCGTTCGTTTTGCAGGATAATATCCGGCTGTCTTTTCTTTGTATTACGCCGATTGGCAATCGGCATCGATTTTGGGATCATTTTGTGGCTTTTTGGACCTACCATAGCGTTCGATGAACTTTTCCCGTGCAGCCTTGCGTGCAGGTGTATCCGTCCATTTCCGTGGACACCTTTGCACGATCTGCTGTCCTTTGCATATCCGGAAGTAATAGCCATCCTTCCTCAACGCACCTCGTAAACTTTCTATAGGAATTATCAATTCTGCTTTCATATTTCTTTAAACATTAAACATTCAACATTAAACATCCTTCGAAGAAGGAACGCATCTCGTTCGCACTTCGAACGTCACGCTTACGTGTTTTAGACCCTTTCTAAAAACAATGCAAAGGTACTGCTTTTTCCCGACATACACAATACTTTGTCCCCCAACTCCCGTCATACGTCCCGATAGTATTGCTACATAACTCACATCCCTTACATTTGACTTTTTACTTTTGATGGGGTCCCCAACAATTTTAATTTTTGGGGAGAGCTGAGACATAAGTCGCCCCTACCAATTAGCGGAGTGGTTTGGTCTTTGCGATCTTATTGTCGATAGCGACAAAAAAGGTAAAAAGTAAAAAGTATAGAATTGTAATTGTACATCGCGCACACGCTCACGCAAGGATAATAAGGTATCGCTATTTCAAATTCCTTATTGTTGACTTTTTACTCTTTTTAAAAACTAAAGCATAAAAGAAAAACAACAAAGAAACAACAAGAGAACAACAAAAGAAATTACAAGGGCAAATATATGAAATAAAGTAAAAATAAAAATATTGACATTTTTCTTGAAAATAATTTGCATATATGAAAATATTATTGTAATTTTGCAGCCAAATTTAAATCAATAGAAATTATGTTAACAAGAACATTTAATGCAAAGGAGTACACGCTCCGCCTCAAAGCAACCATCCAAGCAACCGGAAAGCTTGGTTTTACTGCCGAGACGATCAAGACTCTCGGACTTACTTCGGAGTGTAGTATTCTTATAGGACCCGATGATGAAAATTCAGAGATTTATTATATGGGTGTACTACGTGAAAAACGTGAGGATGCCTTTGCCGTTATGAGTTCCGGTGTATATCTCTATCTGAACACCAAACAGCTCTTTGACGATATGGGGATTGACTATTCGGAGAAATGGACGGTTATGTTTGACCTATCGCGATTCAAAGAGGGTGATGAGTTGATGGGGTGTGAGTGTTACAAGATGCAGATGCGCCGTAATCCGCGCACAACAGAAGATAAAGATTGATGCAATCGGCTCTTGCACATATCGAATCTCTTGCTCCCAAGGATGCAGCCGTTGCGCGCATTCTTGGTGGGGTGAGTGAACTCTTGACGGGTGTTCAGGAGAAGTTTGTCGATTGTGCAGCCGAGAAAGAGGAATACCGTCAAAAACTCGAGACTCCGGCGGTAGAAGTGGCGAATGTGGTAGCTGACGGTATGCAGAACGAGATGATAGCTATCATCAATGCCATATATGCCAGAGGAATGGTCACTTGTTCCAAAAAGGAACTGATGCAACGCATGGCAGATGCATTAGGTTGTCCCAAGATAGCAGACTATAGTGGTCAATTACATAAGATCAAACTTACCAATAAGTACGAAGAGATTTTTGATGACCTGCGGGAAGCAGCTATTCAAGAGCGAGATAAGAACGATTAAGCGGTTGTGAAAACGATCGCTTTTTTTTTGCCTGTTCCGAAAAAAAACAAAAAAAATGAGGATACTATGCGCATAGTATCCAATCTGTATTTTCAAAAAGCAGTACCTTTGCAGCCGAATTCAAAAGTCAACATGACAAGCGCTTGTCATAATTTTATTTAACGCCTAAAAAAAATGAGATTATGGCAATTAAAAAGACAACCATCCTGTGTGCGGATGTAAAAATGTACACGCAAGAGACTTTGATGAAAGTAGGTGAAACACGTAAGGGTGCTTTAGCGATGCATGACGAATTTAGTCTGCAGTTTAACGAGCAGCTCCCGCAGACATGTGAGCGCAACCCCAAGATCTGGGCAGGTAGGCACTTTAATGTGCATAAGAATCGTAAAGGCGAGTATGTGGTGAACTTCAAACGTCTGGCTCTAAACGCTTTGCTTGATCCGTATAACTTTGCAGAACAAGTGTTCGTAGATGTTGAACGCGCTAAAACGGAACTTGGACTATGAAACAGACATCGCTTCCATTCGAGGAGGAGAGCAAAGTGCTCTCCCCTCTGGAGCGACTGTCGCTCCCCAAGGACAAGGACCTTCCGCCGGTCATCCGCGAGATCGTCTCCAACGCGCCGCAGAACCGCAAACTGCCTGCTTTCGTAGCGTCCCTTGCACCCCTCTGCGCCATGTGCCCCCGCGTGCGGCTTCATTATTACTACGACACGCGACCGTCCGCACTCCTGCTCCAAGTCCTTATCGAGGGCGCACAATCGTCCGGTAAGTCCTTCGCCGCCGACATCGAATCCCTCATCATGGACAAGACCCTCAAAGCGCGTGACAAAGCCATGCGCCGGATCGAACAGGAGTACCGCGACAAGAAGAAAACCCGCAAGGCGAACGAGAAACTGGAATCCGAACCCGAGACGACCATCCGCGTTGTACCGCCGACCATCTCCAAAACCGTCCTCACCAAGCGTGCAGACATGTACGAACGCGTCTTTGGCGACACCCTCACGTTCTGGATGTTCGCGGAAGAGCTCGCGCAAGTGACCGATGCCGGCAAGAACGGCTATTCCAACCTCCGTACCATCATGCGTACATCCTACGACCTCGGCTCGCTTTTCGGTATTGACTTCGCGTCCGACAACTCGTATTCGGCCATCGTAGACATCAATATCTGCTCGATGTTCTGCGCTACACCCGCAGCACTCGACGAGTACTTCGACAAGAAGGCCATCGAAGGTGGTAACATCACCCGTACCATCCTCTGTAAGATCGACGACGACCTCGGAGAAGACGGGGCTATCTTCATCCCGTACACCTCCGAACAACGGTCGGCTATCGACACCATGCTCGCCCGTCTTATGAACGAGACATACGACAACGACGGAGGCTTGCAACCGACCTACGACCTCGACATGTCGTGGCTCGATAAGACCGTCTGCAAGTGGGTGCGTGACAAAGGCAAGGAAGCCACCCTTTCCGGCAATCAAGCCCTCGATGTCTTCCGCAAGCGTTCCTCCGTTTCCGCCTTCCGCATCGCCGCCCTCTGTCAGTACCTCTACATGATGGAGATTAGTTCGTCTCCTGCTTCGCGTGATAGCGCGAAGAATGAAGCTTTGTCCGTTTTGCCGGATAATATCCGGCGATTTGTGAAGCAAATCTATCTTTACATGGCAGAATACATTCTGCAAGCGATGTTGGATAGATGGGGCAAACGTTTTGAGGAACTGAACGCCAAACGTGAAGCCGAACTGAAGCCCGGACCCAAGGAGAACCTCTTTGACCAACTAACGGAAACCTTCACGCGTGAGCAGCTCAATCTCCTCATCGAGAAGCAAGGCAAGGTCACGCCTGACAAGGTCTTTATCAACCGCTGGAAGAAACTCCGCGTCATCGAGATTATCGACAAGAACACCTTCCGCAAGGTCAAGAAAGGAGGCCGGTCATGAAAGGAATCTTTCGAATTGTGAACCTCTGCGAACCGCAGACGATCACCAAGAACGATGGCTCTCAGATGATCAAGCAGCAGTTGGTTATTCGTGAGCAAGGCAGCCAGTACGAGGATGCATACCTTGTGACCTGGTTTGGAAATGAGCCGCTGAAAGTGACGAAAGGCATGTGTATCGCCGCTACAATCCGGATGCGGGTGAACGAAGGCGTGTATTCGAGTGGAAATGGAAGTGTGCCGGAGACGCGGTACTACCAAGATGCAGTCCTGCAAGAGTACGCGTGTCTGATGCTGGGGAATATAAATGGGTAAAAAGTCAACAGTATGGAAATTATTATTGTACGTCAAGAGCATAAGCCATGGGGTATCGATGGTCATTTGTACATCAATCGCCAACGTGTTTGTGATACGGTTGAGCATCCTACTTGTTGCAGACCCCAAGGCGAGTATCAGGTAGCGTTGGATAACAACCCGTTTAGACACGGCGACGGAGCGTTATCAAGCATCCACGGCGAGATCATCGTTGGCAAGCTTGCCCTTCCGGGTCTCGTCACCCAATCGGTCGAGACCTACCAACGTCTCTACGAACGGCTCAAGAAAGCCTTCCAACGCAACACCCCCGTCCGCCTCACGATTAGAGGTTGATTCTCGAAGCGAACCCACAAGTTAATCTTGTGAGTTCGTTTTTTATGCCTTTTTATTCAAAACCGATCCATTTTCGTACAATATGCAAAAATTATTTGCATATATAAATATTTTTTTGTACCTTTGCACGCATTTTGTGTGCAAGGGAAAATTAAAAACGACATGAGTACGAATTTACACAAGAATCTCCCTGTTGGGGTGCAGGACTTCGAATCGCTCATTCACGATGGTTACCTGTACGTGGATAAGACCGAGCAGATTTGGCGCTTGACCCATTCCGGTCGCCATTATTTCTTGGCGCGTCCACGCCGATTCGGAAAGAGTCTGCTGCTCTCGACCATCGAAGCCTATTTCGAGGGTAAGAAAGATCTTTTCGAAGGCCTCTATATCCAACAGCAAGAGCACGACTGGCTCAACTATCCCATCTTCCATATCGACCTCAGTCCGGAGAACTATTCGTCGGTCGAAGTACTCCAAAATCGTCTGGATTGGTTCCTGACGCAATGGGAGAAGCAATATGGAGCAGACGACACATCGTACTCCTTATCCACTCGTTTTGAGAATTGTATTATGCGTGCCGTTCAGCAAACAGGTAATCGCGCAATCGTACTCATCGACGAATATGACAAGCCCATCCTTTCTGCTATCGGCAACCCCGACCTGCAGAACGAACTCCGCGCCATCCTCAAAGCTTTCTATGGTGTGCTAAAGAGCCAAGACGGGAATATCCGTTTCTCACTCCTTACCGGCGTAACGAAGTTCAGCAAGGTCAGCATCTTCAGCGATCTCAACAACCTCAACGACATCTCGCGCGATAAACGTTACTACGATATCTGCGGCATCTCGCAATCGGAGTTGGAAACCGTGCTACAGCCCTACATCCAAGCTTTTGCGGACTCAAACAACTGCTCTGTTAATGAGACCAACGATGCCTTCCGACGTATGTACGACGGCTATCGTTTCACGTCCTCCAAGCAGCAGAACATTTATAATCCGTTCAGCGTCCTCTCGGCACTCGACCGAGGCGAATACGGCAATTACTGGTTCGAGACCGGTACGCCCAATTACATCGTCGAACTGCTCAAGCGCAATAATTACACGCTCTCCGACATGACAACCAAGCCTGTCGATTCAACCACGCTGGACAGTAAGGACGACAACGGACAGAGCATCGTGCCGCTTCTCTTCCAGAGCGGTTACCTCACCATCCGCGACTATAAATCGGAGAACGACTTATATTACATGGACTTCCCTAACGACGAAGTACGTTCGGGTTTCTTCCGCTATATCCTGCCGTATTACACATCGGTTAAGAAAGAAGAGAGTGCTTTCGCTATCGGTCAGTTTGTAGAAGAACTCCGTGCAGGTCAACCCGAAGCGTTCTTAACGCGCCTGCAAGCTTTCTTTGCCGACTTCCAATACGATGCACAGACTACGCCGGAATCACATTTCCGCAACGTGCTCTTTATCTTGTGCCGCCTGTTAGGTATGCAGGTCGATGCTGAATACATGACCTCCGACGGTCGTATCGATATCCTCATCCGCACAAGCGATTACATCTATATCATCGAATGTAAGTTAGACGCTTCTGCCAAGATCGCCCTTCGCCAAATCGAACGCAAAGACTATCCGCTCCCATGGTCGGTTGACAAACGTACTATCTTCCTCATCGGTCTCAATTTCTCCTCTAAGACCCGCCGTCTGGAAGAGTGGCAAATCGGTCAAAAAAGTACGGGAAAGGATGTGCTAAAAAGTACAGGAAAGGATGTGCTAAAAAGTACAGGAAAGGATGTACAAAAAAGTACAGGAAAGAAATTGGGAAAGACAGCTGGCAAAATCGTGGAGCTGATGAGAGTCAATCCTAATGTCACAATCCCGGAACTTGCGGAATCCGTACACACAAATGAGAGAAACATAGGGAAACACACCTCTAATCTCCAAGCCAAAGGCATCATCCGCCGTGTAGATGGCCGTAAGGAAGGCTACTGGCAAGTACTGATATAATTTTCCAAACACTGTCTGGAAAATTGAAAAAGTGAGACGCGTCTCACAAATTGGAAACTGCTACCCCGCGTAGCAGTTTTTTCTATCTTCTTTGTATTTGTTTTCTGCAATTTTATGCAGATTTCGCGCAATATGCAAAAATTATTTGCATATGTCAAAAAATTTTCGTATCTTTGCACGCCAAATGTGCGTGCAGACGCTTACCTGACGCATTTTGACATTAGTATTAATCCATAAAAGACCAAAATTATGGCAAGCATTCAAGACATTCACGCGTTGGAAGAACGAATCTACGACGCCGTACAAGAGTACCTCGACAATCCGGACGGGTACGAAAACGCAACGCTCCACGTCTATCTTGACAAGGACAAAATGGAGTATCGCGCAGAGATGGAAGACAATCTCCAAGGAACAGAGGATGACGGTATCTATCCGATAGCCGACCTCATCCGCGACGGAGAACCGGACAACGACAAGGCGAGTGACATCGCTAACAGTTGGATCTTCCTCGACTAACTGCAACCGCTAAATCCATAAAAGACCAATATGAAGCGGAACGAACACATAGGCAACAAATACTATGCAGCGATGGGCATTGGTCTGCCTTTGGACGCTGCATAGCGTTGCCTTTAAGAAGTTAACACGTTCAACACGAAACTATTAAACGAATCAAGATATGACAGAAGAACAAAAACAGCAAATCATTGAGAGTGGCAAAGATTATTTCCGCACGATAATTATTCCAAACCACTTAAAAAACATGGAAAAGCTCAAGTTAAGCAGCTTTACGATTAACCCTTTCCTTGTAAACTACTTGGCATCCTTCCTTTGTGGAGATACTGAGCCAGAATCTTTAGCCAAGGCTTTACTTTATCCGAGAATTCTTGGAACAAGTATCAATACAAGTTTCGGTCAGAATGTCCAAGTTTTTGTATCTAAGATGGCTGCTTCTGCGGGGGCGGCTTCTGGCATTGATGGTATTGATATAGAATTCATTGATGCGATAGACGGACGAAAGAAATATTGTCAATGCAAAGCAGGTCCGAATACCATCAATAGTCCGGATGTTGCTACAATTATGGGGCACTTTGGTCACTTGCAGAATAAAGCACGATTAGATCGACTCCCTCTGCAAATTGATGATATGATTGTAGGTGTGCTTTATGGAGAACCAGAAGAATTGTCTGCAAATTACAAGAATATCGACAAAACCTATCCTGTATATTGCGGAGCAGAATTTTGGGAGCATGTAACTGGCGACAATCAATTCTACCATCGATTAACTAAAGCATTTGGGGAGGTTGTCGAAGAGGATGGTATTGATGCTCGAATACATTTGTCAGAGAAAATCCAAGAATTAGCAAATGAAATTCGCGAAAAGGGAGGACTTTAAACAATGTTGACATTTTTATCTGCAACAAACTTGGCAGACCTTACGGGAACATCACTCGCTACTGCTCAGAAGTGGGGCGAGAGCGGTGTGTATCCTTATCACAAGAACGAAAAAGGCAAGGATGGATTCTACATGGAGGAACTGACCGATGTGGAGCCCGTGCGTATGATGCTCAATACCAAATGGGATGAAGAATTTCATGTAGCGCCTCTACGTGACTACACCTCCGTTGAACTGTTTGCTGGTGCCGGAGGCTTAGCTCTTGGTATGCATTTAGCCGGTTTCCGCCATGTTTTACTGAACGAAATGGATGCAATGGCATGCCGTACATTAAGGCGCAATCATCCCGAATGGAATGTGTTGGAAGGCGATATTCATCAGGTGGACTTCACGCCTCTTCGTGGTAAGGTGGATTTTCTCTCAGGAGGATTCCCCTGTCAGGCTTTCTCTTATGCAGGTAAAAAAGGCGGTTTGAATGATACACGCGGTACATTGTTCTTTGAATTGGCTCGTGCCGTTCGTGAGATACAACCCAAAGTGTTCATGGGAGAAAATGTGAAAGGATTGCTCTCGCATGAAGACGGAAAGACGCTGGATATAATTCGCAACGCCATTGCGGAATTGGGTTATACACTTGTAGAGCCTCGTGTTTTGAAAGCCATCATGTATCAAGTACCGCAAAAGCGTGAGCGGCTGATACTTGTAGCTATTCGAAATGACATCTATGAACAAGGTTTTCGTTTCAAATGGCCGGATCCTTATCGCCGTGTAATGACGCTGCGAGATGCTTTCTTCTCAGGCGAACTATTTGACCAAGATGTGCCCGAATCGCAAGGACAACTCTATCCCGCAAAGAAGGCTCAAGTGATGTCATTAGTGCCAGAAGGCGGTGACTGGCGTGACCTGCCGATTGACAAACAGAAGGAGTATATGGGCGGCAGTTTCTATCTCGGTGGAGGAAAAACAGGAATGGCACGTCGTCTGTCTATGGATGAGCCATCTCTCACTTTAACCTGCGCACCAGCTCAGAAACAAACAGAGCGGTGTCATCCCACGGAGACACGTCCTTTGACCGTTCGTGAGTATGCCCGCATTCAGACTTTCCCTGATTATTGGGAGTTTGAGGGCAATATGAATGACCAATATAAGCAGATTGGCAATGCCGTTCCAGTGAATCTCGCTTTTGCTATTGGTCGCTCGTTAATCCGTCTATTCAATGAGATAGAAGAGCAACATCCCGAGGAGAGCCAATATGAAAATGCCATCCTCGCCGGACGAGAAATGATACCTCCGCAACTCTTTGAACTTGATTTATTCGACCTGCACGAGCAATATCCTAAAGGGGTTAGTATTATTAGCAATCCGCCTTCTCGCAAGAAATACATAGATAATAGCGATCTTGACGACTCGAAGAACGTGTTGGTAAGTCTTGTGCCGGATAAGTATATTGAGCCCTTTACCCATCATCGTGCAAAGGCATATTTTGCCGGCAAGAAGTTCCCGTCAACAGTTAAGTTAAACAAATTATACTACTTTATGCCATACACGAGAGGAAAAGGTGTTCGTGACTTATACTTGATTGAGGTTGCTCGTGTTGGAACCAAGCATGAATTCGTAGAAACGGCTGATGAGAACGATTTTCGTTTAGTGTTTGAGATAAAGTATGTCAAGCAACTTTTCGAAGATTATAAGCCTATTAAGTTGATGATTTGGCATACATTTACAGATACGAATCTGAGAGCAATATTGTCGATGTAATAGTTTATCAACTCAATGAACGACATTAGTGATGGACATTTTTGACTACAATAATATGCTTATACATTTTGATGGATATTCCTACCCATTTGCAATAATTACGGAAGGGGATATTGAGCATATTATTAGTACACAAGATTTGAATGTGCAACTATTTAATGAGGAAAAAGGCGACTATCCATCTCTACTCGCACAATGGATTGATGAACAAATAACATATTTTGTGATGACGGCAAAAGATTTATTGCGTCCCGCAGAAGATTTACTTAAAGAGATATATGGTTAAGTATCAATTCTTCCCTCGTTCAAGAGGTGTTAACAAAGAGATTCAAGATGTTATCAACAGTTTCAAAACTATTGAAACTGAAATTGAATCAGAAACGAAAGAACTAAAATCAAATGAGGTTTTGCACAAGGTAAAACCTTATCTTGAAGAATTGGGATATACTGTTGAGACCGGCAAAAGTACAACAGAGAAAATTGATGTACCAGTTCTTTTCGGACAAGATAATAAGATTGACAAATCTTTTTATGCTGATGCGTTAAGTGCTGATGGACGCATTGTTATCGAAGTTGAAGCTGGACGTGCTACAGAGAACAATCAGTTCCTTAAAGATCTTTTCGAGGCATGTATGATGTTCGATGTCGAATATTTGGTATTGGCTGTGCGCAATGTTTATCGCACTCATTACGATTTTGATAGAGTATATGGCTTTCTCGAAACCTTATATATTTCCAATCGTTTGCATTTGCCATTAAAAGGCATTCTCCTTATAGGGTACTAACATCACAAGTGCAAATTTTGCACACATGATACCATGCAGATCTACGTCGCGTCCTCTTGGCGCAATACATATTTTCCCGATGTCGTAACAACTTTGCGCAACGCAGGTCACGATGTGTACGACTTTCGTAACCCGCCATCAGGAGACCCGGGATTCCATTGGACAGACGTAGATGAGCATTGTGCAGATTGGACGCCCGCACAATACCAAGCCAACCTCACGCATCCGCTCGCTGAACGTCAGTTCAAGAACGATATCGAAGCCATGACCGCTTGCGATGCTTGCGTACTGGTATTGCCGTGCGGCAGGTCTGCCCACACAGAAGCCGGATGGTTTGCCGGGCAAGGCAAAAAAGTGTATGCCTTTATTCCCGACAAAGACAGTTTTGAACCCGAACTGATGTACAAACTGTTTACCAAGGTTTGTATCAGTCTGGAGGAATTGATTAAATGTTTATTATAAACCATGCCCTGTCCACATAATCACATAGATTGCCCTTGTCCGAAAGACTGTCCTCGTCACGGTCTCTGTTGTGCTTGCGTAGCACATCACAAAGCACACGGAACCAAACTCCCCGCCTGCTTGCGGGGGATAGAGTGGGAAACATAGTCCTTTTTACTTGTTCCCTTTTCCTACAAGTCCGGGTTATGACTTGTTCCCTTTCCGCCCGAAATCCGCCACAAAGGGAACAACCCTCATACACAGCTTGTTCCTTTTATACCTTGCTTGTTCCCTTTGGCACAAATTTTACTATAAAAAGGAACAACCTCTTGCATATATCAATTATTTTTACTACCTTTGCGCCAAAATTGACGCAAATTAACGAACTAAAACACTAGCAAATATGGAAGAGAATAAACAGGAGTATGTTGATACTCAAGAACGAATTGACACGTTTCAAGATGAATCGTGGAAGAAATTAAGCGTCCGAGCGAATAATATCTTAAAGGCAATGGAGTTGGATACTCCTGCGAAACTAAAAGTATTTGTTGATAGCGATTTCTACCTTGGCAAACGTCGTCGCCTAATTAATTTCGGCAAGAAAACGCAAGAGGAACTTCGTGCTTTTTGCGAGTATTTTGAACAAAACCATCCTGCCTCGGCATATCACGTTTTATCTGAACGAGAGACCTTAGAATATAACATTCGCAGAAATGCATCGTTCCTCCATGCTGAAGATATTGATTTTGTTCTCAGTTATTTCGACTGCACGAATCATTATCCAATGTTCTATATGCTCGTCAAATATTTTGAGCATTCGAATTGGAGAAAGTTCCAAATTATACGTGATAATCTTGGAATTTGTGAAGAAAGAAAGACAAAGGAACAACTGATGGAGATATATCATCTTTCGCAAACCACCATTAATGGAGAGCTATTTTCGATTAACCACGCTATATGGCGAGCGGCAAATAATATAGAGAGATATGTCGCCAATGATTGGGAGCAATATAAATTATCGGACGACGTACTAAAAAAGCCGATTCTCACGAACGAAGATTTTCTGCCATTATATCAATCTGTGAAGGAAGCAGAACAACTCAAGATGGATCTGGAGTGTTTCGTCGAGATATGTTACCATACATTAGGATTCTTCGGACGTATTGAGCAGAGAGGCAAATACTGGTTATATACTGTGGACGGTGTGGGGAACTTCCGCTTCGATTGGCTGTTGCAAGACTTTCGCAAGATTCCGCGAACCAAGAAAGCGGAGCCGTTCGATCTATCAGAAGCATGCCGAAATACAGAGTATTGGTCCAACGAGAAAGTGGTTCGCAAAGCTGTTCCTACCGTAATAGAGATTGCAAAACAAATGATTTGGCATCTCTACCAACTCCCGTCAAAAGGGAACAAAATCATTATTGCTAAGTCATAACACTAACCACCATGCCCCATTGCCCGCATAACAATATCGATTGTCCTTGCACAAAAGAAGGCTGTCCGCGGCACGGAAAGTGTTGTGAGTGTGTAGCTCACCACAAAGCACATGGAACCAAACTCCCCGCCTGCTTGCGTGGGATTGAATGGGAATGTTAACGAGTTAATGAAAATAAAAAAATGAGTGTGTGCAAAATTTGCACATACTGCCGAAGAAATCAACTACCGAGTAATTCTCGGATGTTAGAAACGAAGCGAGAAACGTAATAATCGTTTAATGATATAAGTAATTTTTGAACGAACATTATATGGCAGCAAAGACAAGCAGTCTAAATATTGAATTGAAAAAGCTGATCAAGAAACTACGCCCGAATTTGACTTACGAGCAAGAGCGAATGTATCGAGAGCATCCTGAAATCATGCTGGAATCGATAGTTGGCTCATACAAGCAGTTCTGCGAGGGACAAGGCATTGACTACAAGACCACTGCCATGTACCAAGAGGAACAGAAATTCCATCAGTTCCAAAAACAACTACAAGCCTCACGCAAGAAATGGGCTTATCTGGATACTCCGCTGGGGATAGAACTGTACAATATGGCTCTCCATAATGCACGGGAAAGGAAAATGATTAGTCTCCATAACTTTTATTCCCTCTTTGATTACGGTTGTCAAGAACCATCGGGTTTCAAGGCTTTCATTGAGATGTATGTGTTCGGAGACCAACCATCTCCGGAATTATCCCCAAAAAAGGTAATCGACTTCATCCGACTCCATGCGTACTACGAGCAGTTCTATTCTTTAGAAGCGTTTGAACAGCTATCATACAAAGAGCAACTGCTCTTTTATGCGAGACATATTGCCGGTCATCTGACGGATGAACAGGAGCAGTTCGTGTCGCAGTTCATCGATGAGCACGATTATCTACCGCTGTTCTACCTTATCACAGCCTATTACAAGAATACAGACTATAAGTATTGCATTGCATCGCGCGACTATCGCGGATTATGCGGAGGTGAACGCAAGAGTCTTGAGCAGATCCAGTCAGAGTTCGGAGTTTCCCGACAACGCGCCCGCGAGATAGTAGGCATATGGAGCCCAAGAGGTTTATTTAATATCGATATACCTCCCCATTTCTGGGATTCGTACAAAGAACGGTTCGCCGAAATACCTTTCCTCAATGCGGACAACTGCCACTATGAGCAAATCAAAGAAGAGGAACAACTCTTTATGGACGTGAACGACTTCATGAAGGTACTTATATATCGTTTACCATGGATAAGTTGGATCTCTTCAGTCAAGAGAAATGATATCCGTTATTGGGGAGTTAATTATCAACTAAAAAAGTTATTCCACTTTCAGCAATTCTTCGCTGATGTCCGCCAAGAGCAGATTCGTAAAGAGCGCCCGAAAACTGTTACCTTCAATCTTAATAGAATTTGCAAGGGCAAAAAATACCAGTTTATGCCTCAAAATCCACTACCGACCTCTGAGGAAGCAGCAATGCTTATCTCAGTCATAAAGCCCATCCTTAAAGAGATGCTCGGCATCGAAGCCAAAGGTAACAAAGTCATCTTCACCGCTAAAAAATAATTCAATCATGGCAACATTTGCTATATATACCTTTAAGTTTCGCGACATAGACAAAGCTTGTATCTTTTTTACTCAAAAATCATAAAATAACGTGAAGGTCAAAATAGTCGATAACTTCGAGGATATCAAAATCATAATCGTCAATAATTTCGAAGGCGTCAAGAAATAAAGGAACAATCCCATGCCCTGTCCACTCATATATAATGGTGGAATGATGGAATGGTGAGCGCGCTACGCGCTAATGGTGCGAGAGTGTAGCTCACCACAAAGCACACGGGACCAAACTCCCCGCCTGCTTGCGTGGGATAGAGTGGGAAACATAGTCCTTTTTATTTGTTCCCCAAGTCCGGGTCATAGCTTGTTCCCTTTCCGCCCGAAATCCACCACAAAGGGAACAACCCTCATACACAGCTTGTTCCCTTTGGCACAAATTTTACTATAAAAAGGAACAACCTCTTGCGTATATCAATTTTTTTCACTACCTTTGCACCGCAGAATTGTTGTGTTAGCAACACGGCAAAAGCTCCCATCCCACCAAACCGGATTTCCTAACCTGGGGCGAACTAATGGATAAAAAGAAATAAATCAACAAACACAGAACTACACCAAATAAAGGACACAGAGTATCCAAAACATTTTAACTTAAGCATCCACCTCTCAGCTTGTGTCTTTTTTTGCAAATATAGATTATAGCTTGTGTCTTTTCTAATAGTCTAAGCTATGGCTTGTGTCTTTTGATATAAAAACACTAACACCAACCAAAAAAAAGACACAACCCTACACCACAAAACTAAACAACTGAAAGAACCCTAATCAATGCTACAAACACTGAAGAAATATTTCGGGTATGACTCATTCCGGCCATTGCAGCGGGAGATTATTGAGCATGTAGTGGCTGGCGGTAATGCGTTGGTGTTGATGCCTACCGGTGGAGGCAAGTCCCTTTGCTACCAAATCCCGGCTCTGATGCGTCAGGGAGTCGGGATCGTGATCTCTCCGCTTATTTCGTTAATGAAAGACCAAGTGGATGCGTTACGCGCTAATGGCATCGCTGCAGCAGCTATCAATAGCAATAACACCGAAGCCGATAACCGGGCTATCATTGATCTCTGTCTGCACGGGCGACTGAAACTGCTGTATGTCTCGCCCGAACGCTTTGTGGTGGAGCAAAAACGTTTTCTCTCGCGTATTCCGATTGCGCTGTTTGCTATTGACGAAGCGCATTGCATATCGCAATGGGGACACGATTTCCGACCGGAATATACCCAACTTGCAGACATTCGTACCACTTTTCCGGACGTACCCGTCATGGCATTAACCGCTACCGCGGACAAAGTGACCAAAGAAGATATCCTTCAACAACTGAACATCCCAGACGCGCAACAGTTCATCAGTTCGTTCAACCGTCCTAACCTCAGTCTGCAAGTGTGCAGAGGCTACTCAGCCGCCGACAAACTGAAACATATATTGGCGCTTATCCGTCTTCATCAGCATGAGAGCGGAATCATCTACTGTCTGGCGCGCAAAACGACCGAAGAACTCGCCGCAAAACTGCAACTCTACGGTGTTTCGACAGCGGCTTACCATGCGATGCTCAGCCCCGAAGAACGCAACCGCGTACATGATGATTTTGTCAATGACCGCGTGCAAGTTGTATGCGCCACTATCGCTTTCGGAATGGGCATCGACAAGAGCAACGTGCGGTTTATCGTCCATTACAACCTGCCCAAAAGTATTGAGAACTATTATCAGGAGATTGGTCGAGGCGGACGCGATGGACTGCCTTGTGAAACGGTTCTTTTCTACAACCTGCAGGATATAATTCTGCTTAAACGCTTTGCGCAAGAGTCAGGACAAACCGAGATCAACGAAGAGCGGTTGAACCGAATGCAGGAGTATGCCGAAGCGCAAGTATGCCGCAGACGAATCTTACTCAACTATTTCGGAGAAATAACTGAGTGCCAGTGCGAAAATTGCGATGTATGCAACAATCCACCCGAACAATTCGATGGCACCCGCTACGTTCAGATGGCGCTATCCGCCATCACACGAGCCAACGAACAAGTGGGATTCACTGCCACAATTGATATCCTGCGCGGTAATGCCACCAGAGAAATACTGGCACATGGCTATTCGCAGTTCCCTACCTTCGGCGTAGGAAAAGAACTATCTTTCCGCGATTGGCATGACTATCTTCTGCAAATGCTCCAGATGGGATTGATTGAACTGGATTACAAAGAGAAGCGGCATATCCATATAACGCCATTAGGCAAATCCGTACTCTTCAAAGGAAAAACCGTACAGCTCTCCAAGGTTGTCAAAGAGGATCTGCGTGTCAAGAGCAAACGTATCAAAACACCGGTTTTGCCGGCTATACAAACTCTCGAAAAACCAACGCGTTCAGAAGTTAAGCCAACCCCGGTTGAAGACAAAGAACTCTTTGAACGCCTACGTCAATTACGCATACAGATAGCCCGAGAGGAGCATCTCCCGCCATATATCATTTTCTCTGACAAAACGCTCCATGAGCTCGCCACTTACAAGCCACAGACCATCGCAGCTTTTGGCACAATTTACGGAGTTGGAGAAAACAAACAATCCAAATACGGAGCAATCTTTGTAGAGACCATTACCGGCAAAAGGGAAGAAATAAAAGAGCCATCCAAACAACAGCCGCTATCCAAATCACACATGCAGGAACAAAAAGAAGCACATGCAAAGGCATATGCGCAATGGTCGGAGAACGAAGATAAAGAGTTGAAACGCCTTTACGAGCAAGGATTTCAAATTAAAGATCTATCAATCATCTTCCAGCGTAATACCGGCTCCATCAGTAGTCGTCTAAAGAAATTAGGATTAAGATAAAACCAAATTGTTTGTATATTCCCTTCTCTCTTTGTGCCTTTTTTATAAATTTAGCGTTTGTCATTTTTCTCTGGTCCTGATTACGGCTTGTGTCTTTTTTGATAAAACACCATACACCTTCTCAAAAAAAAGACACAAGCTATTGTCTATATCAATAAATTTTTGTAACTTTGCACTCGATTTCAATGAACATCAAAGATTATGCTCAAAGTTCGCATCACAGCCATCCGTCAGACAATATATAACGACCTGATTGCACAATACGAAAATCCCATCGAGCACGCTTGCGACATCCGGCAAGGGCAGCAATGGATATCCGTCAACGGCAAGTGCCCGGATGGATTATGTCCTTCAGCGTGGGAGTCCATGCGACCATTTGTAGAGTCTCTCGCACAAGGCAGGGGAGTAATGATATGTGACCTTTCTCGGCGGAGGCCGCTCCTTCCAAAAGCGGAAGGACGCTCCGGGATGAAGAATTCCATGAGTGCCATGATTAGTTGTAACGATGGTTTCCGGCCATTTAGTTTCTATATCGAGGCTGTCGAAGAAGAATCACAAGCAGCACACGAACAATCGGATAATCAACCTGAACTCGGAACAGAAAAAACATGCTCACAACCAACACCGCGCCTTATTCCCAAAGATAAGGAAGAAGCGCGCGTATATAAATTGGTTCTAGTTTTAGGGAAACAGGTTTTGCCGCGCCGCCAGATCATTGCTGACTTGGGTATGCGTCAACAAAGCCGCCATACCTTTATCAACAATTATCTCCGCCCGACATGGGAACGAGGTCTCATTGAATTCGTATATACTACCGTCCCTCACAAACCAGAACAGTCCTACCGTCTCACATCAAAGGGTCTGGAATTGTGGGCTGAACTTACCGGAAATACCAATAATCACATTCTGGAAAGCCCAGATATCCAAGTATAGCTTGTGTCTTTTTGCATACTAGAATCCATTTGTAAACAGAAAAAAAGACACAACCAAACTAACAACGTTATGCAATACACAGCTACATATTCATCGCCGATGGGAATGATAGTCCTTGAGTCCGACGGAGAAGTACTGACCGGATTGCGGTTTGTGGATGATCCAAAGGCTCCGCAACAAGCCATAGAGACCATTCCGACTGAGACAACGGATACATTGCCTATCTTTGAGAAAGTGCGGCAATGGTTGGACGATTATTTTGCAGGTAAGCGACCTCTTAACGTGCCGCGACTCAATCCGCCTGGTACGGAGTTCCAACGCCGTGTATGGCAGAGTTTGTTTACCATCTTCTACGGGCAGACAAAGACCTACGGCGAGATAGCCAGAATGGTTGGTTGCAAATCCGCGCGGGCTGTAGGGCAAGCTATCGGGCGCAATCCTATAGCATTGATTATCCCGTGTCACAGAGTAGTCGGAGTAAACGGCTCTTTAGGCGGCTATGCCTATGGTCTCAACCGCAAGAAACAATTATTGGAACTGGAGAAATAAAATGCCTGCAACAAAAGAAATAGAATGTCATCCGTTACAACCGTTTCTGCCGGAGAACGCACGAGTATTGATGCTCGGCAGCTTTCCGCCGCCCAAAGAACGGTGGTGTATGGATTTCTTCTACCCTAACCCGCAGAACGACATGTGGCGGATTATGGGACAAGTCTTCTTTAATGACAAATGTCATTTTGAAGTACAAAAGGACAAAGTACAAGGTACAAAGGCCGCCGGCAAGAAAGTGTTCAACTGCGAGGAAATAATCTCTTTCTGCCGGAAGCAAGGCATTGCCATCTTTGACATGGCGCAAGCCGTTAGACGCTTGCAAGGCAATGCGGCTGACGAACACCTGGAGATTGTCGAACAGACCAATATCGCAGCATTATTGCAACAAATCCCGCAATGCCATAACATTTGCTGCACCGGCGGCAAAGCTGCACAAACATTAGCAGAGATACTACATACCGCTACACCCAAACCAGGCGAATATATCGAAACCTCTTTTGCAAACAGAGCTATCCGTTTCTGGCGAATGCCGTCCTCCTCCCGCGCTTACCCGTTGTCATTCGACAAGAAAGCAGCAGCCTACCAACGGATGTTTAACGAACTGCCAAAGAAAACAATCGAATAAAAACACCATGATAACGATTCAACACCAAGAGACCGAGAAAAGCGGCGTTTTTGAGGCATGGATGAGAGCCACGGAAGAAGGTGCATGTACCGAACCTGTGCAAGTAGGCGAAATGACGTACCAACGCCCCACTTCACAACGGATGATCATTGACCATACACGCGTTTTTGACGGTTTCGAGGGACGCGGCATAGCCCGGCAGATGGTTCTTGCCGCTGTGGACTTTGCACGCCTTAACAGCCGATTCATCATCCCTGTTTGTTCCTACGCCCGTGCCCTTCTCACCCGCACAGACGAATACAAAGACATCCTTGTATAAAGGAGAGTTGATTGTATAGACGCAAAAGAAAAGAGAGCCTAAGCGAACTTAGACTCTCTTAAAGTGGCGGCTTCGTCGAAAGCGGCAATCCATGATTAAGTTACTACGTAACAAATGTAATGGTTGCGCTTTCTCCTCTCCCCACAAATTAAAATTTGCGGGGACCCCAGTGGTAATGGAGAGTAGGTAGCATCGCACACGAAATAATCGTGCCCATAGGGCAAAGAAAAGAGCCCCAAGCATAAGCTTGGAGCTCTCAAAGTGGCGGCTACCTACTCTCCCACAACGCAGTGCAGTACCATCGGCGATGCTGAGCTTAACGACCCTGTTCGGAATGGGAAGGGGTGGGACCTCAGCGCTATAACCACCTAAATATGGGGATGGAAATTAAAAATTAAAAATTAAGAATTAAAAATTAATTCGAAACCTAATCGCTAACCTCCATATGGGGTTGACAATTGACGATTGTAAAAGCGCGTTCACGCGCCAGCGAACTAAGTTCGCGGATTCTAAGTAGTCATAGGAATACCTAGGTAGACCTAGGATGTCCTAGTTTTTAGAAAAAAACCTTTTTTAGAAAAAGATTCGGGCAATTAGTACTGCTCGGCTTTATGTCACCATTGT
>CAMUYI010000027.1 GCA_947164985.1 uncultured Bacteroidales bacterium
CCAAAGGCAAGAACAAGTTCCAAGCCGAGGACGATTGGCGCGAGCGTGAGCAGGCCCTTATTCGTATCGCTTACGCGAAAGGCGAAAAGGACTATGACGCATACAACAAGCGTATGCTGGAGATAGAGGTTCAGTATAACAAAAAGAAGCTCGCGCATAAGGATCTTGTAGGTAATGAGGAAGTGACCATTGAGGCCTCCTATCAGGAAGCACTCAAAAAGCAGCGTCAGAATGCCATCGAGGGGACTGTGCAGCAGGAGGAAATCGCCTACAAGGAAGAGATGGCTATTCTTCAACAGAAGTATGTAGATGGCGAACTCTCCGCGCGTCAGTACCAGAACGCTATCGAGTTGGCAGAACTGGAGCACTTGCGTAAGGTGGCCAACCTCTATGAGGAAGGCTCCAAGGAGCGCTTGAAAGCGGAGAAGAACTATCACGACACTTCGCTCAGGTATCAGCAGAAGCACTTGCAGGAAGCCCGGCAAGCGCAGGAAAAAATGCGCCAGACGTATTTCACAAAAGCATTCCGCGTCACCGATGACGAATCGTATCAACGCGACATGCAGAACTTGGAGCTTGTGTACCGGCAAATGCTCAAAGCAGCCGGTGACAGTAAGCGTGATCGTCTCAAAGTGGAGCGCGCTTTCCATGAAGCCAAATATCAGTTGGCACGCAAGTACAACAAGAAAGAGGCGAAGGAGCTGAAGAAGTCCTTCCGGGGAGCTATCGACGATAGCATTGAATGGCTCGAATCGGATGCCGGAAAAGCGATGACGGAATCGTTTTCCACCATTGTTAACCAGATGGGAGCCATCTTCAGCGGCTTGTCAGACATCATCCAAGCCGAGTTGGATATCCAAACGGCTCAGATCGAAAAGAAGTACGACAGGGAGATTTCGTATGCGGAGGGAAATAAGTCGCAGGAAGTTGCCCTTGAGCAGCAGAAGGAAGCGGAGATAGCCAAAGCCAAGCAGGAAGCAAACCGGAAGATGTTTGCTATGCAAGTCATGCAGGCTGTGGCGCAGACCGCCATGTCCGCTATCTCTGCTTATTCTTCAGCAGCCGCGATACCTGTAGTAGGTTTCGTTATGGCACCTATTGCAGCTGCTATGGCGGTTGCCGCAGGAGCAATTCAGATTGCTGCCATCAAGAAGCAACAACAAGCCTCGGAAGCCACCGGGTATATGGAGGGAGGTTTCACCAAGCCCGGACGCAAGGATGAACCTGCCGGTATCGTCCATGCGGGGGAATGGGTAGCAAGTCAAGACTTACTCCGCAATCCCCAGGCCCGTGCCATGATCGAAACCCTCGACTATGCCCAGCGGACTAATACCGTAGGGCGGCTGTCTGCTTCCGATGTTTCGCAGTCTATTACGGCGCCACAACGTATCGCCAAGGCGCAACAATCCGGCGAGTTGCTTGCCGTCGCATCAGCGTCGCAAGCCTTATCACGCTCCGTAAACGAGATGAATCAGAGGCTGCATGAGCCGTTTGTTACAGTGAACACCGTTTCCGGTGATGCCGGTATCAAGAAAGCGCAGGACGAGTATGAGCAGTTAATCCGTAACAAAACACCTAAATCTAGACGATAATGGAGATACTTATTAATCATCAGCTAGCCACTCTCAAAGAGGGGACTTCGTTCGATTTTGTGGCAGAAAACCGCTACTTTTCAGGGGCAGACAGTTACACCTTGGCTATCACATTTCCGCTGAAGGGATGTCCGGGCAATCTCGCCATTTTCGGGCATATCAACCGCAAAGACGTGGTTGCTCAACAGATACTGTTTGACTGCGAAATCAGGCATGGTGCCTTCTATCGTCATGGCTCAATTACCATCACGGAAATCAGTGATATTGAGGTCAAAACGCAATTCCTTGAAGGGCGCTCGGTGCAGAACTATTCAGACAGTTTTGAGACCATCTATATCAATGAATTGAACTTGGGTTATCCGGACACATCAACGTCTTCGTTTTCGCCCAAAGCACACCTTGGGCACAGCATTGATGATGGCTTGAATTATATAGCATTTCCGTGGGTGAATAACTCCACCGGAAACGTGCAAAATCGCCCGAATGATAGCGCATCGTGGCCCACTTCATGGCACTATGATACGCGTGGTCTTTCGTTCCAGCCGTATCTTGTTTATTTGCTCAAGCAGATCTGCAACGCTATCGGTTATTCGTACGATTTTTCAAAACTGATGAATAGTCAGTACAAGTATCTTGTAGTATGCAATACGCTGCCTTATGCTTGGCCCTGCAAGAACTGGGCTACAGCGCTGCCGCACTGGACGCTCACAGAGCTGTTTGAACAACTGGAGTATTTCCTCAATGGGGAGTTTGATATCGACCATGCCACAAAGCATATTTCTTTCTGCTTCTCCAAAGAAGCAATAGAGGGGGCTGGTACAGTTGAGTTAACGAACGTCGTGGACGAGTTCTCCTCAACCGTGGAGGATGCAGGTTCTTGCAAGTACAGGGAATACGTCAACCTCAAATTTTCGGAGTGCAGCCATCGTAAATGGAAGTACTACTCCTGCAAATGGTTCGTTGACATGATGAAAACGCAAGACGTTGTTCTTTCTTGGGAGTTAGGCACCTATAATAACGGCATATTTTACAAGGAAGTTAATGGGGCGCAGCGGCTCTATATCGAGATGAGAGGAGCAGCTGACTATGTGCAGACGCAGTATAGCGGTTGGAACCTTGAATATCTGTATTATTGTAGGGCTGAAGATACGTACTTTATCATACGTAATTACGGGTCGTATATCGTGGACTCTTCGCAGCCTGCCAACTTGGAGGGTAACACCCGCTATCTGAACACCTTGGAGCCTATCAATATGTTTGGTGACTCCATCGTTGATGAGAGTGCAGAAACGATTGAGATAAAGATAGTTCCGGCGTGGATTGATGAGGCTTACGCCGACGGTAATTTCAAGGGAAATGCCTTCTTCTTGGAGTGTGGCGAGTACGTGAATAATTCTAATCAGACTATCCCTTGGGACTATGCCGACAAGAAGCTGTCAGCAGGGGAAAGTTCGCGGTCTGTAGAGTACTTTGACAAGTTGTATATGGGCTTCTGGAACGGCTCAACTTATAACGCGATGTACGGGAAATATACCCATCCGGTCATTGACCATGTGCTGACCTATCCGCGTCAAATGGACTTTGAACTGACGTATTTCAGTATGCGTTTACGCTCGTCAATCATCGGTACCAATGGCAGGACGCACGCTATCGCTTCCAATAAGAAATATAAGTTTAGCTTCCTTGCGAAGGACATTCCCAATGTTCGCTCACTGTTCATCATCCATGGTCAGCGGTATATCTGCGAGAAGATAACCGCCAACTTCACGGAAAATGGTATGTCAGAGCTGATGAAAGGGGAGTTTTGGCTGGTCGAGGATTAACCTCGACCGCCATTGCTCTTAGAACTCCACTGCGTGGGTGTTCAGTTTCTCTACAAGGTCTTTGTCGGCATGTTTGCGGACATATCTTGTGGTGATGTTCAGGTCGTGGTGATCTGCAGCCTTCATGACAGTCTTCGCATCCAAGCCATTGTCAAAGAGTCCGGTCAAGCCACCATCGCGGAGCGAGTAGAGCTGTATCGTCTGGTCAATGCCGGTCTTGTAGCGCATTTTCTGCCATTCCTTTTGATACATCTTCGTGGTGATTGCTTCTTTGCCCGGAGCAAATTTAGGTCCGATTAAGAAGTAATCATTAGGATAGCCGGGAGCGAGTGTATCGGCAAGAATCTGTATCAGTTCATTAGAGAGCACGCAGTCACGCGCATAGCCGTTCTTGGTTTGTCCGGCGTCGAGGTGGATCACCTTGTTAGCAAGGTCAACCTGCCCAACCTTGATACGGCTAATCTCAATCGGACGGATGAGAGCATTGAAAACAAGCTCGCACACTATCATGTAGCGCGGGTTCTTCTCCATGAAGTACTCACGTATCTTCTTACGGTCTTCTGCAGAAGCCAGTGTGCGCTTCTTTTCTTCCTTCTTCTTGAGCTTGATATCCACGAATGGGTTCATGGTGCAGTATTCCTTTTGGAGCGCCCAAGAGAAGAATGCGCGGATCTGCTTGAGGATGTTATTGTAACGGTTTGCACCGATATGCTTCTCCTCATGTTGGAGCGCCTTGCCATACTTGCGGGCAGAGCCTTCTTTCGGTCCTGTATAGGTATAGTCGTTGTATACCCAATCCATGAACTGAATAGCAAGCGTTTTGGTGAAGTTCTTCATCTCCAACTCATCGCATTTTTTACTCTTGAGCCATTTGAGGAGCAGCGCGTTTACGCTCTTGTAATTCTTGAGAGAATCGGGAGCGAGTTTATCACGCGTTTTCTCTTTGATGTACTTATCCATCACGTCATGGATAGTCTCATAGTTGCGCACGTTTTGGGTCTCCATGAAGGGAGTCCATCCGGAGAAAAGTTTGGCGTTGATAGCGCAGACCATTTTGTTTGCATACGTGCGAAATTCCGCAGTAGTACGGAAGCGTTTCTTCATGTCATTAAGGCACATACGCACACGTTCTCTTTCACCCGTAGCAGGGTTGTATGCGTAGTAATCAATGCGCCATCCGGCTTGGGGTAAGTGTTTCAAAATTGCGGGAGAATAGGGCAATTCCGTGGGGGAAAAATCATGGGTAAAAGTCATTTTTTAAAAAGGAGATTGATTGTGAAAATCAACCTCCTAAGCTATATGACTTGCTGGCTAGATTTTGGCTGAGCTTGTTGCCAAATTTCGCCCTAAGTTACTGATTTTGTGGCGTTTATGTCGTTTTTCTCATAAAACCCACGACACTCGGAACCACAATCCGATGCTCTGCCAACTGAGCTATGACCACCATAAATGACGCTCTTTTTTCAAAAGCGGGTGCAAAGGTACTGCTTTTTTTTGAAATACGCAAATTTTTTGCGTTTTTTTTTGCATTTTTTTGTATATATGCTTTATTTTTTGTACCTTTGCGCCGCATTTATCGTGCGCATATGTGTGCGATGCACGTATACACGCGATAAAAATAATAAATAATATAAGAATATGACAACAGAAAAAATACAAACATGGATTTGGCGCATGATGTGTATAGCAGCATTGGTGATGCTGTCAATGCCGATGGATGCGCAGAGACGTCGTGGCGGCGGTTTGGCCGATGGTGATCATTTTCATTTCGCATATGTCAGCGGCCACGTAGGTTACTCAATCTTAGACACCCGTGCAACCGGTGTCGTACCTGTAGGAAATGTAGGGTACGGTTTCGGTCTCGGCTATGAGTATCGTAATAGCGGTTTATGGGCGAACTTGGGTCTGCAATTATCGATGCATCGATCCAGGTTACAGTTGGACCCATACACGATTGAACATGCCGGCAAAATGCGCGACGGAAATCTGATGCGCGAAGGAACGATGTTCTACGACGTGAACCAGACGGATGAGATCAATTGGAACTTCCTGGATGTCCCTATCCTATTCGGTTATTACACGCATGGTTTCCATGTGGGTGCAGGTCTGAAGATCAGTTATGCGCTGAATCCAAAGACGAATACCATGGGAACGTATAACTTGCGTTTCCGTCCAAACAACACGGACGCTATTCTGGAAGATCTGCCGGATCGCGGGCTGAAGCTCTATGAGTACCAGACAGAGGCAGCCAATCGACTGAATATCGGTGCAAGTCTGATCGGTGAGATCGGCTATGACTTGTTGTCATCGATGCCGTCTAACAGCCGTGTATGTCATGTGCTGAAGATGAGTTTCTATTTTGAATATGGACTGAACAACTATAATAAGGGCGATGAGAAAGAGCGCTTTGAGTTACCGGCTCCTGATGAAAACGGAGCGGCAAAAGCAACGGGCGTTGTTTTCAATCCCTATCTGAACACTGCCGCAGGTTCGGTTCGAACGGTACCGTTTATTGCGGGTGTCAAGTTGACATACATGATAGGTGGTAGCCGCACGGCTCGTTCCGGTTTCCACCACGGATGTATGTGTTATAATTAATTTGGTGACTCGACTTAACCCTTACTTGAGTCTTACTTTACCCTTACTCAATACTTACGAAGTTGAGATTTTGTTTAGTCAGAATTTCATCGAGGAAAACAAAGAATATGAAAAAATATCTCTATACAATTTTAAGTTGCGCGCTTCTACTCTTTGCGGCAACAACAAGAGTGCATGCTGAAAACGGCATCAAAGAGACTCGAAATTACACCATTTGTCCGGGCGACACGATGCGTCTGAGTACCCGTTCGGTAGTAGTATCCGAACCGATCGTATTGTACGACACGCTGATTGTGGCGAGTCCGGAAGAGGACAGTATCATTGCGTACGTAGTGAATGTGTACCCCCATTTTGAGAAAGACGAGTACAAACGTCTTCAGAAGGGAGCCAGTTACGATTGGCAGGACACCACTATTTCCGATCCCGGTGTGTATGAACGCATTTATCACTCAGTAGATGGTTGCGATAGTATCTATCGTCTTCATTTGACTCAGCTGATCGATTCGGCGATCACGTTCACCCTCTGCGATGACGAGAGTATCACGTTCAATGGTCGGACGTACAGTAACGCCGGAGTGTATGAAGATATACTGAGCGGCGATACAGTCTATACGATCACGATCATCAAACACCCGAGTCGCGAGTATGTGCAATACGGCGTGCTGGATAGGACGCATCCTTATTATTGGCAGTACACGCTGGACGGCGAGCAGAAGACCGATACACTGTGGTCACCGGGAAGGTATGTCTATACGAGCCAGAATCCGGAGACCGGTTGTAACGACCGCTGGATACTCGTCCTGACCAAAGATGAGACATCGTTCCATTCTATCGAGACGGTGACCATCTGCGAGAACGAAGAGTTCAATTGGCGTAACCATTTGGGACTGAACCGGTTAGGTGTTGGTCAGACGACTCATTACTATGACCGTTACCGCACGGCAGCGGATCAGGATAGTATCTATGAGTTGATCTTGACCGTCAAACCGGTACTCAGTTCGGTACGTACTATACCCTTCTGCGGCAGTATCGAATGGAACGGCAAGACCTATACGGAATCGCAAACGATCATAGATACTCTGACGAGTGTCCAATTCAGTTGCGACAGTATCGTGACCACTATCTTGGTGAAAGGCACGCCGGTCACGCATCGTGATACGATCAGTATTGTCGGCGGCGAGGTGCTCTCATGGCGTGGTCAGTCAATCACGACAGCCGGCGATTACACCGATGTGCGCCATTCTGCCTTCGGTTGTGACACCACATACATGCTGCACGTAGATTTAAAATCCCCTGCTCAACCGATCAAGACCCATTCGGATTGGTATTCGATCTGTCAAGGAGATGGTCAGCCATGGAGAGGAGATATCTACTACAACAGCGGTATCTATTACGACACGATCAAGACCGCAGGTGGTGAGATCGACTCGCTTTATATCTTGTACCTGACGGTTAATCCGAGCTACGCATGGTCAGAGCGCGTTACATTCCTCTCATTCCCAACAACTTATCGTGAGCAGGAGATTACCGGTCCGGGTGCATATACGTTCACGTATCAGTCTTCGTTAGGTTGCGACAGTATCATCACGGCTTACATCGACCAGGAGGTTTATCGCGAAGAGCAAACCGTAACGATCTGTCCGGGCGAGACACACATATGGAGCTACGACGGACAGACGTACTCGGTATCCGGCAAATACACCAAAGTGGAGAAAAACGCAGCCGGAACAGATAGTGTCATCCATATTCTGAACCTTACGGTTCGCTATATTCCGGAGACACTCATCGAAAAGACTATCTGTAAAGGAGAGACATATGTATTTGCAGATCAAACCCTTACGGAGAGCGGTGTTTATCGCCACACTTATCACAAGACAGGAGGATGCGATAGCGTAGTCGTTCTGTCGCTGAATGTTCTGAGTCCCGACACAACCTATCTGGCTATTCAACGCACTCCGGGTTCATCGTATGTATGGGACGGAGAGACGATTCGCGATCCCGGAATGTACTTCCATTACGGCACGAACCGGTTTGGTTGCGACTCTGTTTCTATCCTTCAATTTACTTATAATCAGATAGATACCGTTTATGGAAACTTTACCGTTTGTCCGAATGAGTTGCCCTACGAATGGAACGGCATCTCGGCAAACCAGACGAATCATTATACTCGTTTGGTGAAAGAGGCTAACGGCAATTACACTTACTATGTACTGGATCTGACTGTTCGTGAGGTAGTACAACGCGATACGACGTTTAGCATTTGCGAAGGTGGTAGTATCAGCTTCAACGGCGTTACGTATGACGAGGCAGGTCACTATAGAACGTATCTGACTTGTGACACGCTGATCAACGTGCATATCATTGTAAATCAACCTGTTGTATATGAGACTCACGGTACTATCACAGATGATCACGGTTTCACATGGCAGTATATCGACCATGGTACACCGGGCGAACAAGAGTTCAAAACGGCAGGTACTTACGAGTATGAGAACCCGAATCCTGTGACCGGATGTAACGACATCTATCGTTTGATCTTAACAAAAGACGAGACGAGTTACCATTTCGAAGAGTCTCTGACGATCTGCGAGGGCGACGATTTCAGTTGGCATGGTTTGACGAACCTGAGTAGTGTCACCGGAACCAACACTTATATCGACGCTTACGAGACCCGTGCAGGAAAAGACAGTATCTACACCTTGACTCTCACCGTAATACCGGTAGAGCGAACGGTTCGAACGATCGTCTTCTGCGGCGAGACCAGCTGGAATGGTGTTACTTACGATCATTCAGCAGTCGTATATGATACGATCTCTCTGCCGACCGGTTGCTACCGTATCGAGCGTATCAACTTAGACAAGGAGACATCCTTCTATCACAAGGAGAGCAAAGAGTTACCGCAAGGAACGGTTCTTCATTGGCATGGTCAGAACATCACGACCGATGGTACATACTACGATTACGGCACTACGGCGAATGGTTGCGACAGTACCTACGAGATTACCGTAACCATCATCCCTGCAACACCGCAAACCAACCAATACGCAGAAGAGCTCTCGACCTGCGAAGGCGACACCATCGAATGGCGTGGTAAGGACATCTGGCGTAGCGGTGTATATGTGGATACCGTTTATGCAGCCGGAACGAATAATATCGACTCTATCTTCACGCTGACTTTCACCGCATGGCCGGCTCCGAAAGATACGATTATCCAACACATGTACACCTGCTCCGATGGCGCAGCTATCCGTTATCAGGGCAAGGATTATTACACGGACCAAGTGGTGATCTCCCACCTCAAGACGATCCATAATTGCGATAGTATCGTGAAAGTATTCATGCATTTCAACACGGCATTGTCGTTGAGCCGTACAGACACGATCACAGATCAGCAGTTACCTTATAAATGGACCTATCAGTTGTACGATAATACGCGTCGTGACACCGTTCTGACGAAATCCGGTACTTATACCCATACCGTATCCTCGGAAGGCGGTTGTACGAACCAGGAAGAGTTGACGCTTGTTGTATTGAAGACCTATCTCTTCGAGATGGATACAACGATCTGCGAGACCGATATGCCGCTCTTATGGCGTGGTCAGTACTTACAACATGCGGTAGGCACCACCAAGCAGTATGAGGACATCCTCAAAACAATCAACAACACCGATAGTATCTACCGCATCAACCTGACCATCGACCCCGCTCCGAAACGTGTTGAACGAATCTCCATCTGCGAGAACAAAGACACCATCATCAACGGTAAGAGCTATTTCGACCCGATTTTATACCCGGTTGGTCAAGTGTTCCGCGACACGATGTACAAGCATAACGGCGCCAACGAGTGCGATAGTATCATCTACTACGAGATCACAAAGACGCCTCAGCGCCATATGATCGAGACCCGTATCTTACATGAGGGTGAGCAGTTCGAATGGCACGGCATAACTATCTCAGATCCGGTCACCAAGACCTATACCATCGAGGATGAGATAGACCCGAATACCGGTTGCGAGATGATCTACCAGTTACGCGTCATCGCTGAGCACCGCACGACAGATACTATCTGCGTCTTGGATACCCCATACGTATGGTCATGGAACAACGAGAAATACTATATCTCCGGTTTGTTTACCGATACAGTCTTTGACAATGACGGGAAAATTGCAGAATATCACACCCTGCAGCTGGTTGTAACTGATGTGCCGCACACTACGATTCAGTTGTATCTCTGCGACGGAGACAAAGAGACCCTGCCGAACGGCAAAACGTATCACAACCTGGTTCCGGACTCTATTTATCGCGATACCATTGTGATCATGAGTCCGACAGCCGGTTGCGACAGTACGATTTATTATGAGATACTGCAACACCCGATCCGTACGACAATCAAGAACGAGATACTACGCCTGGGCGACACCATTTTCTGGATGGGCGACACCATCACACAACCGATCACAAAAACCTATACCAAAGACAGTATTGATGAAGTGACAGGTTGTAAGGTGATTAACCAATTACGCGTGGTAGCAGAGCACCGAGATATAGCTACCATCTGCGTACTCGATACACCGTTTGTATGGTCCTATAACAATCAAAAATACTACACATCCGGCCTCTTCTCCGACACGGTGCGTGATGCAGAAAACTTCATCACCGAGTATCATACGCTCGACCTCAAGGTGAAGATCCCGGTAGATACGCTTCGTGTACTAAGAGGATGCAAACCGAATGGCGTGACTTGGAATGGCGTGACCTATCTCAACGACACGATTTTCCGCGACACGTTGCTTACTTGCGACACGCTCTTTACGATTAAGATCCAACTGGACACGACCTACAACATACTCCGCTTCGACACCATCTGTGAGCACAACCTTCCGTACGTTGTTGGACAAGGCGAGCGATTGGATTCCGCCTATAGGGAAGGATGGCTTCCTCCGTTCGAATACAAGACAGCCTGCGGTTGTGACTCTATCGTACAGGTTCACCTGACTATCATTCCGGATTTTGATATGGATCATAGCGACTCTATTTTCGTCTGCGAGGAATCCATGCCGATGTATATAGGTGATACCGTCCATCCTGCTTTCGACCCCTATCGCCAGAAAGTGGAAGAATGGAAAGACAAATGGATCGGTGTAAAGATCTCGAAAGACACTGTCATCTATAACTGCGGCAAAGTAGATTCGTTGCATATCATCATGCGTCCTCACCAACCACTTATACCCGAGTATGAGTATAGCTTGTGTAAAGGCGACTCCGTGCAACTCTTCTGGCCGCATAAAGACACATGGATCAAGGAACCGGGTGATTACATGGATACCGTTCCGACCATTTCTTCATGGGTAGATGTAACGCATCATACGCTCATCCATAACGACCGTGCATTTGCTTGCGATAGTATTGTAAAATGGAAAGTGCGCTATACGGATACACTTCACGTACACCTGTACGAGCATATTCGCCAAGGAGATACGTACCGTTTCAACGATAGTATTCTCACCACCACAGGCGTATATGATTCTATCGGATACTACGTAGATATCATCGATCCGCTGGATCCGAGCGTTCCGCCGGTATCGTCCATGGACTCCTCACATCACTATTGTAAAGCTATATACACACTCCACCTGACTGTGGATCCGGTTTACCGATACGGAGACACGATAGAGATATGTCACCCTGCCAAACTGGAATACACCTATACCTTCGATGATGACTTGGACGAACATTATGCATTCAAATTCCAAACACCGGAGAAGGATACGGCAATTATCCATCTGACAGACTCGACCAAGCATCTATCCTATGAGTTCTACGATCACTTCTACGACTTGGTAGTTTACTACAAACAGTTATACCACACGCAGATTGTCGATACCCTTTGCTACGGTGATTCTATTCAGTTTGACCGTCACTTCTTTGAAGGCGAGAACAACAAAACCGAAGAACGTTACCTCCATAATGCGGGTATCTATTACGACACTCTGACCGCGCTTAATGGTTGCGACAGTATCATTGAGTTGCGTCTCTTCGTTCGTGACCGCATCATCATTGCGCCGCAGAGCATCACAGTGACCGACCGCGAGTTGCCGTACTTATGGATGAACACATGGCGTGAACCGGGTGCAAGCAAAGACACGACACATACCGATTCGTTGTTCGTTTCCGGCGAATATACGTACACCATGCCGAACAAGTTCGGTTGCGATAGTACCGTAGTGCTCAACTTCACGGTTCATCAGACGCATGTCTTCCGCGACACGCTGGATATTTGCGAACCGATCAACACCACCTTCACGCATGAATGGGCTACCGGTTACAAACAACAGTACACCACCCCACTGAAGGATGACACCGTGCATTACTACGACACACTGGTTACCTTCTATCCACTGGATAGCATCTACGACCTCTATGTTAACTTCCATCGCACCTATGAGACGCACGTCTATGACACCATCTGTGCAGGCGATTCGGCTCAAATAGATACATACAACGCTTATAGTTTGCCGAAACGCTTCTACAAAGAGACCGGTATCTATCGCGACACCATCTCGACGGTTAACGGTTGTGATAGTGTGATTGTGCTGCATCTGCAGGTTTGGCCGGGCTTCCCGACCAGCTACAAGCGCGCGGATATAGCCGATGTGGATACCCCGTATCTATGGGTTCATACATGGAAGGAAAACGGTCAGATAGTACGCGATACCGATTCCTTGTATATCGCAGGCGAATATAGTCGCAGACTGCCGAACATCCACGGATGTGACAGTATCGACAGTCTCTCGCTCTTTATCCACCAGACATACAACATCCTGCTTGATACCATCACTATCTGCCATGACCAGGTACCATACACCTGGGAGGACAAGAACGAGATCCGCGAAAGTGATTTCTACACGTTCAAGACCCAGACACATGACGGTTATGACAGTATCCGCACGGTATATATCGAAGTGCTGCCGATCATGCATACGACATTGAATGCGTCGATCTGTGAAGGCGACTCCATGCGGTTCGGTCTGAAGAAAGATGGAACGCCGCTCTTCCTGTATCAAGACGGAGTTTATTTTGACACCTTGACCTCCGTACTCCACGGTTGCGACAGTATCATCGAGATGCGACTCAATGTCTTCCCGCGTGAGTTGAACATTTATGAGCAACACATCGCTGATGTAGACACCCCGTTCGTATGGGAGCACCAACAAAACGGCGTCATCATCAGCAAAGATTCGCTCTACATTGCAGGTAAGTACGAGTATATCTTCCAAAGCCAATTAGGTTGCGACAGCATCGATAGCCTGACCCTTTATATCCACAAGACTTATCGCATCCCAGACGACACAATCAACATCTGCGAGCACGATGTGCCGTTCCAATGGAGAGGTTTGGATAATATCACCTCTACCGGCGATTACGAATACGGCGAGCAGACGATTGAAGGATACGACAGTATTCACTACGTACATATCAATGTTTGGAAGCAAACTTACGATACTGTTTACGCGACGATCTGTGAGGGTGACTCCATGCGTTGGGGCATGGATAAGACGACTCTCCAGCCGCGCTTCGTTCATACCGCAGGTCTGCATAATGACACCACCATCAACGCGCATGGCTGCGACCAGGTAAACGTGCTGAACCTCACCGTTCATCCCCGTTACTACTACGAGTCGACCGAACATATCGCGGATGTGGATACGCCGTTCGTATGGATACACCGCAACGCAAAAGGTGATTCTATCGGCGTGGATAGTTTGTATGCTACCGGCAAGTATGGTTACCGCTTCGAGTCCACTTTCGCTTGCGATAGTATCGATAGTCTGAACCTCTTCGTACATAACACTTATAAGTTCACCGAAGAGTTCACGATCTGCGAGCGTCAGACGCCGTATACTTGGCAGAACCGCAATGACATCACCGAGAGCGGTACATATTACTACAACCCGCGTACCAAAGACGGATACGACAGCATCTATATCGCTACAATCACCGTCATGCCAACTGTTCGTGAGATCATCACGGAGAAGATATGTAAGAATAACCTGCCGTTCGATTTCCATGGTACTGACCTATGGACCGGTGGTATCTATATCGATACGCTGGCTTCCGTTCAGTCGGGTTGCGATAGTATCGTTGAGTTGCACCTGACGGTCAACGATCCGTACTACCATTTCGAGCGTCATGACATCTACGAGGGAGAGACATATATGTTCTTCGGCGAGCCATGTACAACTGGAGGTACCTATACACATGCAACCACTACCCCATCGGGATGTGATTCCATCACAGAGGTACTTTTAGTGGTTCATCCGCTGATTGATACTACGGCTGTAGTCTGCTCGTATGATCTTCCGTTCGCATGGATCAACCATTGGACGGGCGATACTACCTATCTGCAAGCTGCCGGTTTGTATCATGATAAGACGGTGGTCAACGAAGAACCGCTCTTCTGGAGTATTCAACTCAATGTCATCGAACCGATTCAAGATACGATCCATGCAGCTATCTGCGAGGGTACGTCCTATCCGTTCATCGGTATGGATCTCACGAAGCCGGGTACGTATCGTGACACGACACAAGGCTCCAACGGATGTGACTCCATCACTACCCTCATCCTGACCGTCAACAAGCCATACTATAGTGTCATCCGCGAGACGATTCTCGAAGGTAATTCATATATCTTCTACGGCGACACCTTAATTAATACGGGCACGTACACGCATTATGCGCGCACGCCTGAGGGTTGCGACAGCACGACCGTTCTCCAACTGAGCGTTCATCCGATGGTAGATACGATCATTACTGTATGTGACAATGACCTGCCGGTGATCTGGACCAACCGCTGGAACGGCCAGCAAGAACTCTTCTACTCAGAAGGTCTCTATCGCAACGATACGACTATCAACAGTGAGAAACGATTCTACGGTATCCAAGTCAAGGTCAACAAGCAAGTCTTCGATACCATCCGTCACGCGATGTGCGAGGGTGCAAGTTACGAGTTCAAGGGTAACACCTATTACGAGGCCGGTATCTACCGCGACACCTTACGTGCCGCTAATGGTTGCGACAGCATCGTTACCCTTATCCTTACCGTCAATAAGCCCTACTATAACATCATCCGCGAGACGATTCTCGAAGGTAATTCATATATCTTCTACGGCGACACCTTAATTAATACGGGCACGTACACGCATTATGCGCGCACGCCTGAGGGTTGCGACAGCACGACCGTTCTCCAACTGAGCGTTCATCCGATGGTAGATACGATCATTACTGTATGTGACAATGACCTGCCGGTGATCTGGACCAACCGCTGGAACGGCCAGCAAGAACTCTTCTACTCAGAAGGTCTCTATCGCAACGATACGACTATCAACAGTGAGAAACGATTCTACGGTATCCAAGTCAAGGTCAACAAGCAAGTCTTCGATACCATCCGTCACGCGATGTGCGAGGGTGCAAGTTACGAGTTCAAGGGTAACACCTATTACGAGGCCGGTATCTACCGCGACACCTTACGTGCCGCTAATGGTTGCGACAGCATCGTTACCCTTATCCTTACCGTCAATAAGCCCTACTATAACATCATCCGCGAGACGATTCTCGAAGGTAATTCATATATCTTCTACGGCGACACCTTAAATAATACGGGCACGTACACGCATTATGCGCGCACGCCTGAAGGATGCGACAGCACAACCGTTCTGGAGTTGCATGTTCATCCGCTGGTAGATACGATCATCACCATCTGCGACAACGACAAACCGGTGATCTGGTCTAACCGTTGGAGCGGCAAGGAAGAGCAGTTCTACTACTCCGGTCTCTATCGAAACGATACGACCATCAACGGAGAGAAACGATTCTACGGTATTCAGGTAAATATCAACAACCAAGTCTTCGACACCATCCGTCATGCGATGTGCGAGGGATCAAGCTACGAGTTCAAGGGTAACACCTATTACGAGCAAGGTATCTACCGCGACACGCTGAGCGCAGCGAATGGTTGTGACAGTATCGTTACCCTCATCCTGACCGTCAACAAACCGTACTATAATATCATCCGCGAGACGATTCTCGAAGGTCAGTACTATGTCTTCTTCGGCGACACCATCCGCGAGACAAAGACCGTTTCGCATAGCGGACGTACGCCGGAGGGTTGCGATAGTACAACCGTATTGGAGCTGCATGTTCATCCGCTGGTAGATACGGTCATCACCATCTGCGACAACGACAAACC
>CAMUYI010000028.1 GCA_947164985.1 uncultured Bacteroidales bacterium
GGTCCTATCTTCGCTAATTTTGTGTTGGCGGATGAGATCAACCGTGCTCCGGCAAAAGTGCAATCGGCATTGCTCGAGGCGATGCAAGAGCGTCAAGTGACGATAGGAGACTCGACTTTCAAGTTGGACGATCCGTTCCTGGTACTGGCTACCCAGAACCCGATTGAGCAGGAAGGTACGTATCCGCTGCCCGAAGCACAGACGGACCGTTTCATGCTGAAAGTGGTCATCGGCTATCCGAAGAAAGAAGAAGAGCAGGCGATCATTCGTCAGAACATCGCGAGCGAGAAGAAAACCGTGCTGCCGATCTTGAGTACCGCCGATATCATCAAAGCGCGTAAGATCGTAGAAGAGGTGTACCTGGACGAGAAGATCGAGAAGTACATCGTCGATATCGTCTTTGCGACCCGTAACCCGGAAGAGTACGGAATGAAGGACATGAAGCAGATGATCGCCTTTGGCGGTAGTCCGCGTGCTTCGATCAATCTCGCCAAGGCTGCGCGCGCGTACGCGTTTATACATAGGAGAGGTTACGTAACGCCGGAAGATGTACGTGCCGTTTGTTACGACGTGCTGCGTCACCGTATTGGTCTAACCTACGAGGCTGAAGCCAATAATATTACTACTGAGGATATCATCACCGAGGTTTTAAATGCCGTTCAAGTTCCTTAATGGGGGATCCGCCAAAATTGGCGGATACATAATATTATGACTTCAGAAGAGTTATTACAACGGGTAAGGAAGATCGAGATCAAGACGCATGGGTTGAGTCGGAACATCTTCGCAGGCGAGTACCACAGCCAGTTCAAGGGTCGTGGTATGGCGTTCAGCGAGGTGCGTGAGTACCAGCCGGGCGATGACGTACGGTCCATCGACTGGAACGTGACGGCACGTATGAACCGACCCTACATCAAGGTCTATGAAGAGGAACGCGAGTTAACGGTGATGTTGCTCATCGATGTCAGTGGTAGCCGTAATTTTGGTACGGTGAGCCAGATGAAACGCGACACGATGGCCGAAGTAGCCGCCACCCTCGCTTTCTCCACGATCGAGAACAACGATAAGGTCGGTGTGATCTTCTTTAGCGACCAAGTGGAGAAATTCATCCCGCCTAAGAAAGGTAAGAGCCATGTGCTGCATATCATCCGCGAGCTGCTGACTTTCGAACCCGAACATACCGGCACGAATATCAACGCGGCGCTGCAGTACCTGACCAACGCGCAGAAGAGGCGTTGTGCGGCGTTCCTGATTTCGGATATGATGGACGGCACGTTCAGCGCGACATCCGAGAAAAAAGGCGAGGTACCGCCAATTGTTATTGCTGCACGGAAGCATGACTTGAGTGCGATTCAGATCTACGACCGTCGCGATGCCGAGATGCCGAATGTGGGTTTGCTCAAAGTGCGTGACCCCGAGACCGGTGCACGTGTATGGACCGACACCTCGTTGGAGAGCGTGAGAGCAGCCTATGCCAAGGCATGGCACGACCAACAAGAAGCGCTGGAGAACGTCTATACGAAGACCGGTATGAACCACGTGAGTGTGCGTACGGATGAAGACTTTGTGAAAAAGTTGATGCAACTTTTTAGAAATTGAAAATTGAAAATTGAAAATTAATATTTCGTAGTGAAATGTTAAACATTTTATTAGCGATAGTAGTTTCCGCGAGTATTGACTCGACGATGCTGATGCTGGGCGACCAGACTGCGATGCACCTGAGCGTGACGCATGACGCGACCGAACAGGTGACGATGCCTGTGTTCGGCAATCAGCTGCAAGACGGGATCGAGATCGTGGAGCAAGGTAAGATCGATACGACTACCCTACCCGACGGTCGCATTCAGATGCAGCAGGACCTTATGCTGACCTCATTCAAAGACAGCCTGTTCGCGATCGAACCGCTCTATGTGACCCGCGGAGAAGACACGTTCTGGACCGATCCGATGGCACTCAATGTGATCCAACCCTTCGAGGTGGACAGTTCCAATGCCATCACCGACATCAAGGATATAGAACGGGCTCCTATCTATTGGTGGGGTATCATCCGTTGGATACTGATCGTACTGGGCTTGTTCCTGCTCATCGACCTTGCTTTCCGTCTCTGGCGTAAGTACGACACGTACCGCAAACAGAAAGAAGAGCCCATCGAACCAGAGTTATTACGTCCGGCAGATGAGGTAGCGTTAGAGAAACTCGATGCCATCAAAGAGGCGAAGATCTGGAAGGACGGTAAGACCAAAGAGTACCATACCGAACTGACGGATGTGGTGCGTGAATATATCGGTCGCCGCTTTGACGTGCAGAGTACGGAGAAGACCTCTGACGAGACGCTCCGCGCGATGAAACCGCTGATTGACAAAGAGTTGTTCGCTAAACTCAGTAAGATGCTCCAACTCGCGGACCTCGTCAAGTTCGCCAAGTGGACCACGACGCCGGATGAGAACGAGATGGCCCTTTCCACAGCTTACGAATTCGTCCGAGAGACGACTCCGCAAGCTGAGGAATTGAAAATTGAAAATTGAAAATTGAAAATTTATGACTTTTGCTAATCCCGGATATTTATTTTTACTGCTGCTCCTGATTCCTATCATCGCGTGGTACGCGTATGAGTTATGGAAGAGCGACGCGAGTGTGCAGATTTCGGACACCACGACCTTGGCTGCCCAGCCTAAGAGTTGGCGCGTATGGATGCTGCATGTGCCGTTTGCGCTGCGTGTAGCGGTAATAACGCTCCTGAGCATAGCCTTGGCGCGTCCGCAGTTAACCAACCGTTGGTCGTCTGAATCGACCGAAGGTATTGACATCATGATGGCGCTGGATATATCGGGTACGATGCTGGCGGAGGACCTAAAGCCGAACCGTCTGGAGGCGGCAAAGGCCGTAGCGTCTGACTTCGTCATCGCCCGTCCTAACGACCAGATCGGTCTGGTGGTCTTCGCTGGTGAGAGTTTCACGCAATGCCCGTTGACCACCGACCATGCGGTGCTGGTTAACCTCTTCAAGTCCGTTGAGTACGGTATGATCGAAGACGGTACGGCCATCGGCTTAGGCCTTGCGAATGCAGTGAACCGCATGAAAGATAGCCAGACGAAGAGTAAAGTAGTAATCCTCTTGACTGACGGAAGTAACAACCGCGGAGATATCGATCCGCAGACGGCCGCCGAGATCGCCAAGACCTTCGGTATCCGCGTCTATACAGTCGGCGTCGGTTCGTACGGTCAGACGCGTGTACCGGTACAGACGCCCATGGGACGGCAGTACGTGACCATGGACTCGGAGTTCGACGAAGGTACGCTGCGTAATATCGCTTCCATCACCGGCGGACAGTATTTCCGTGCCACTGACAACGGTAGTCTCAAGCGTATCTACGAGCAGATCGACCAGTTGGAGAAGACTAAACTGCGGGTACGTGAGTACAGTAAGCACACCGAGAACTTCGCGCCCTTCCTTTACGCGGCCCTCATCTGCTTGCTACTCGAAGTGATCATACGCTACTTTGTGCTGCGCACAATTAGCAATTGAAAATTGAAAATTGAAAATTGAAAATTTATGTTTCGTTTTGCCAATATAGAACTTTTATGGCTGCTGGGCTCGATACCGGTTTTTGCGGCAGCCTATTACGCTTATACGAAGCGCAAACGTCGTCAGTTGGAGGAGTTTGGAGATCCTGAACTCATGGAGAGCTTGATGCCGAATGCCAGCAGGGTACGTCCAACCGTTAAGTTCAGCCTGGTGATGGTAGCCTTAGCGCTACTCATCATCGCTGCGGCCCGTCCGCAGTTCGGTCAGAGTGAACGAACCGAGAAAAGGCAAGGTATCGAAGCCATCATAGCCCTCGATATATCTAACTCGATGATGGCGGAGGATGTGGCGCCTAACCGTCTGGAACGCGCCAAACAGATGCTGAGCAAGTTAATGGATAACATGGTGAACGACAAGGTAGGACTCGTCGTCTTCGCCGGTGATGCGTTCATCCAACTGCCGATCACGTGTGACTATGTGTCGGCGAAAATGTTCCTCAATTCGATCCAACCGAACCTCATCAAGACGCAAGGTACCGCCATCGGTGCAGCCCTCAGTACCTCGATCCGTTGTTTCGGGGAGAAGAGTGACGCGAGCCGTGCGATCATCCTGATCACCGACGGTGAGAACCACGAAGACGATGCCGTAGCGGTGGCCAAACGTGCCAAAGAAGAAGGCATACAGGTACTCGTTGTAGGTATCGGTAAACCCGAAGGTTCGCCCATCCCGATGCCGGGTACGCATAATTTTATCAAGGATCGTCAAGGCAATGTGGTCGTTTCTAAACTGAACGAAGAGATGTGCCGCGAGATCGCGCAAGCAGGCGGAGGTATATACGTGCGTTGCGACAACACGAACACCGCCACCAAAGCCATCCAGAAAGAACTCGACAAACTCGGTACGCAAGAAATCGAGACACAAGTCTTCACCGACTATAACGAGCAATTCCAGAGTTTTGCGCTCATCGCACTTCTGCTACTCGTCATCGATTTCTTTATCTTCAACCGTAAGAACAAAGCCATCACCAAACTTGATATCTTTGGCGAGAGTCGAAAACTCAGTATGGTGCTGGTACTGCTGACGATCAGCCTTAGTACGTTTGCCCAGAAAGAGGCAAGCGATGTGCGCAAAGGTAATCACGAATACAGGGGTCAGAACTTCACCGAAGCGGAGGTGAGTTACCGTCGTGCGTTGGAGACCAATAAAGACAGTTACGAGGCGCATTATAACTTAGGGGACGCCCTCTTCAAACAAGACAAGTACGCGGATGCGCAGGCTGAGTTCGAGACCGCAGCGAAGATGCTGGATAAGAAAGAGGACAAGACGCGGTACGCCAAAGCGATGCATAACATCGGTAATTGCAACTTCGCCCAGCAGCAGTACGACAAAGCCGTGCAGGCATATATGGAGTCCTTGCGCGCGAATCCGAAAGATAATGACACGCGATACAATTTAGTCAAGGCCATGGAGATGATGCAACAACAACAGCAACAACAGCAACAGCAGCAACAAAACCAAGACCAGAAGCAAAATCAGCAACAGCAACAACAACAGCAACAACAGCAAGAACAACAACAAGAACAACAACAAGATCAGCAGCAACAACAAGAGCAACAGCAACAGCAGAACGAAGATCAAATGGATAAAGAGACGGCGGAGCAGATCTTGCAGGCTCTTGAACAAGACGAACAGGACACGCAAGAGAAGATGCAACGCCAGCAGGGTAAAAAACGTCGCGTAGAAAAAGAATGGTAAAGTCATTTACGATTTGACCATTTACGATTTACGATTTATTGAGCAATTTAATCATTTATGAGAAAATTCTTATATATAATTACCTTTATCGGCATCGCATTGAGTGCGTTTGCCGATGAGGTCGTTTTTAGGGCGAATGCCCCGAAACAGGTGATCGTCGGTCGACCGTTCCAACTGTCGTACACGGTGAATCAACGGAGTCGCGACATGCGTGCACCTGAGTTCACGGACTTCGATGTGCTGTCCGGACCGTACACGAGTACCAGCAGCAGTACGTCCTTCGTCAACGGCAAACGTTCATCGTCCTTCGAGCAGACGTACACGTACACGCTTATGGCGACCAAAGAGGGTACGTTTACCATCGGTCCTGCGACCGTCAAGGTCGATGGCGAACATATTCAGTCGAACGGTGTACGTATCCAAGTGCTGCCGGCTGATCAACCCCAACAAACGCAGCAGGCGCAAACGAGTCAGCCTAGTCAGCAGAGAACGTCTAGTCAGCCTAACGCTTCCTCTCAGGCGGCTTCCTCCGAGAACCTCTTCGTGCGTACGATTGCTTCCAAGACGCGCGTACATGAGCAGGAGGCGCTGATGATCACGTACAAGCTCTATTTTGCGAACGTGGATGTGGCCCAACTGACCAATAACACGAAGTTACCGGAGTTCACCGGTTTCCTCAAGCAGGACCTTGAACAAGGGGAGATTCAGACCGAACTGGAGCATTATAACGGTCGAAACTACCAGACTGCGGTGCTTTACCGCACGATCCTCTATCCGCAGCATTCGGGCGACATCAAGATCGATCCCGCGAACTTCGAAGCGGTGCTGCGCGTACAGGTGCAACAACGGGCTCGGTCCATCTTCGATGATTTCTTCGGTTCGTACACCAATGTAACCAAGATGCTCACTGCCCCGGGAGTCACGATTCATGTTTCTCCCCTACCCGCCGGTAAACCTGCTGGTTTCAGTGGAGGCGTAGGTCATTTCACTTTGACACCCTCTATCTCGCAGACCGAGATCCAAGCCAACGAAGCCGTCACCATCAAACTCGACATATCGGGTTCAGGTAACATGAAGTTGCTCAAGACGCCGGCTATCGACTGGCCGGAAGGGTTCGAACCATATGATCCGAAGGTGACTAATAACTTCAAGACCACCACTTCGGGTGTCAGCGGTACCAAATCGATCGAGTACCTCGCCATCCCGCGTAGCGCCGGTGAGTACACCATCCCTGCGGTGAACTTCAGTTATTTCGACATCGATAGCAAAGCGTACAAGACCCTTAGTACACCGGAATATACGATCCGTGTGAAACGCGGAGCAGGAGAGTCGTCGGCTATCAGCGATCAGCAGGCTGTCGTCAGCTACACGCAGAAAGAAGACATCAAGCAGTTAGGTAGCGACATCCGATATATCGATACGAAAGCGCCGAAAACCACAAATCAAAAATCAACAATTACCAATTACCAATTCATTTGGCTCTGGTACATCATTCCGCTGATTATTGCGATCGTGCTGCTTATCGTGCTGCGCAAGCAGATTCAGGAAGCATCCGACCTGACGCGAATGCGCTACAAACGTGCGAACAAGGTAGCGCAGAAACGTCTCAAAGCAGCTGCAGTGGCACTTAAAGCGAATGACTCGAATACCTTCTATGCGGCCATCGAGAGTGCAGCATGGACTTATCTCAGTGACCGTTTGTCTATTCCGACCGCCGACCTGAATAAGGAAAACATCGCATCGATCCTCCGTCAGAAAGGCGTATCCGAAGCGTTGATTAAAGAGGTTATGGATGTACTCTCCACGGCTGAGTTCGCCCGCTATGCGCCTACTACCGACCATACGATGGACGATCTGTACACCGCGACTACCAACTTGATTAATAACTTAGAAGACCAGAAAATATGAGACGCTTTATAATTTGTAATTTCTTAGCCTCAAAGGCACGATTAACTTCGCTTTTGTTATTGGTCATCTGTCATTTGACCTTTGCCCAGAGCGATTTCGATTTGGCGAATGCTGCCTATGCGGAGGGTAAGTACGAAGAGGCGGCCACGCTCTATCAGTCATTGATCGACGAACAACCGGACGCAGTGCTCTATTACAACTTAGGCAACGCGCGTTATAAACAAGGAGAACTTGCCCAAGCGATCCTCAACTACGAACGTGCCTTACGTCTGAAGCCGAACTACAAGGATGCCAAATACAACCTGACTTTCGCGCAGAGTAAAATCACGGATAATATTGTCGAACAGGACTTTTTCCTGTTGGCTTGGACCCGCGCCGTACGCGACTGCTTGAGTGAGCATACATGGTGGGTGCTATCGATCTGTTTATTCATCTTAGCCCTCATCGGTTTGCTGCTCTTCCTTCTGGGTCGCGAACCTTGGCTAAGAAAGACCGCTTTCCATACCGCATGGATAGCCGTCCTCTTCTCGCTGATCTCCGGACTCAATGCGTTGTCGCTGCATAACCGCGATGCGTTGCGCAACGAAGCCATCATCACGCAAGGGGTGGTCAATGCCAAGTCCTCACCGGATCGCTCCGGTACCGACCTCTTCACCATCCACGAGGGTACCAAAGTGACGATCCGAGAAACGCTTGGTGAGTGGGCCAACATCCGAGTCGGGAACAACGAAGGATGGATCAAACAACAGAATTTGGAGCGCATTTGACGCTCCATTTTTTATAAAATTACTTTTTTTAGTACGATTTTTGCCAAAAAATTTGCATATATTAAGAAAAAAGCGTACCTTTGCGGCCAAATTTTACAAACACAACATATATTTTCTTAAAACCGATGCTCGATGGGATATAAGTGAGCAAAAGAAAAGATGAAAAAGACCGCATTGCTTATCGTTATTGCAGCCATGTTTGCAGCATGTAACCTCACTCCTCTCATCGAAGCATTAGAAGATGCTTCCGAAAGCGTTGAAGTTGTTGAGGCTCCGGCAGAGGAAGTAGCAGAGTAAACCATTAACGTGGTAAACAAAAAACAATCCCAAGACGATTCTTGGGATTGTTTTTATTATGGAGTAACCTCCAATGATCAAAGGCTCTTCGCTACTTCGATCTCTTCGAAGGACTCGAGAATATCACCTGCCTGCAGGTCGTCGTAAGCCTTAAGACTCAGACCGCACTCAGTGTTCACACCGGCCTCCTTGATATCGTCCTTGACGTGCTTGAGGGATGCCAGTTCAGCGGTCTTGATCACAATACCGTCACGGATGACGCGAACCTTGTTACCGCGTTTGATCTTACCCTCACGTACGATACAACCGGCGATCGTACCCACTTTCGAGATATGGAAGGTCTGCAGTACCTCAAGGGTAGCAGTAACCTCCTCTTTAACCTCCGGAGCCAACATACCTTCCATGGCCGCCTTCACTTCGTTGATGGCATCGTAGATGATGGAGTAGATACGGATATCAACCTCCTCCGTCTCCGCCATACGACGTGCCGTACCGGTCGGACGTACGTTAAAGCCGACAATGATCGCATCCGAAGCCGCAGCCAGCATGACGTCGCTATCGGAGATAGCACCGACAGCACCGTGGATGACATTGACCTGAATATTCTCCGTGGAGAGCTTGATGAGCGAGTCTTTGATAGCCTCTACCGAACCGTCCACATCGGCCTTGACGATGATGTTGAGTTCCTTGAAGTCACCGATAGCCAGACGACGACCGATCTCTTCGAGACCGACGTGTTTCTTGGTGCGGATGGACTGCTCACGCTGCAGTTGTTCACGTTTGTTCGCGATCTCACGCGCCTCTTGCTCCGTCGGCAGTACGTTGAACTCGTCACCTGCCTGCGGCGCACCGTTCAGACCCAAGATCGAACAGGGTTCACCGGGTTTAACCTCCGTGATCTTCTGACCACGCTCATTGAACATCGCTTTGATGCGACCATGGAACGTACCCGCAAGAACTATATCGCCCATATGGAGCGTTCCGTCTTGTACCAGCAAAGTAGCCACGTATCCGCGTCCTTTGTCCAGCGAAGACTCGATGACCGAACCCTTCGCACGACGTTTGGGATTTGCCTTGAGGTCGAGTAACTCCGCCTCCAGCAGCACTTTCTCCAGCAGCTCATACACACCCGTTCCTTTCTTCGCGGAGATCTCCTGGCATTGGTACTTACCACCCCAATCTTCGACGAGAATGTTCATGTTCGAGAGCTGCTCACGGATCTTATCGGGGTTCGCACCGGGCTTATCCACCTTATTGATAGCGAATACCATCGGTACACCGGCAGCCTGGGCATGGTTGATCGCCTCGATCGTCTGCGGCATGACGGCGTCGTCCGCCGCGATAATGATGATCGCTATATCCGTCACTTTCGCACCACGCGCACGCATAGCGGTGAAGGCCGCGTGACCCGGGGTGTCGAGGAATGTGATATGCTGTCCGTTCTTGAGCTTCACGTTGTAGGCACCGATATGCTGGGTGATACCACCAGCCTCACCGGCGATCACGTTCGCGTTACGGATATGATCGAGGAGTGAAGTCTTACCGTGGTCAACGTGCCCCATGACGGTGATGATCGGGCAGCGGGACTCCATATCTTCGTCGTTAACCACCTCGTCCGCATTGATCTCTTCTACCACATGCGCCGCTACGTACTCGGTCTGGAAACCGAACTCTTCGGCCACGAGGTTGATCGTCTCGGCATCGAGGCGTTGGTTGATTGAAACGAATAGACCCAGACTCATACATGTACCGATGATCTTATTCACCGGCACGTTCATCATCACGGCCAGGTCATTCGCAGTCACGAACTCTGTTAACTTCAGCACTTTGGATTGCTCCTGTGCCTCCATCATCTCAAGTTCATGCTTCTCGCGCTCCTGCTCACGACGCTCGCGCTTATATTTAGAGGTGTTGGACTGACCTTTCTTCTGCGACAGACGAGTCAGTGTCTCCTTCAGTGCGCGATCCACCTCTTCCTGCGTTGCCTCACGAGGCTGGTTTTTCTTTCCTTTGGGTTTACCGGTCTGGTTACGTTTATCGTTCGGATCTACCTTAGAACCCTTGATACGCTCCCGTTTGCGACGTTCGGCAGCTGCCTGCTGCGCCGCTTGTTGTGCAGCCTGCTGAGCCGCCTGACGCTCCTCACGCTCCTTACGTTTCTGCTCCTTGGTCTTCTTAGCCGGACGGGTCGAGGTGTCGATCGAGTCGAGGTCGATCTTACCTACCACTTTCGGTCCGTCGGTCACTTCGGGCTTACCCAGCGTGAAGATCTTCGGTTTAGCCTGCTCTTGTGCAGCCTGTGCCTCTAATTCAGCTTGTGCTTGCGCTTGCGCCTGAGCAGCCTCTTCTTCGGCCTTACGGGCTGCTTCACGACGTGCTGCTTCTTCGGCTGCTGCCTTAGCTGCTGCCTGTGCTGCTGCCTGTGCTTCCTCTTCCGCCTTACGGGCTGCCTCACGACGTGCTGCCTCTTCAGCTGCCGCTTTCTCGGCTGCTGCTTTTGCTGCCGCCTGTGCCGCACGCTCTGCCTCTTCGCGCTCCTGACGTGCCGCCGCCTGACGATCCGCCTCTATCTTCTCCGCCATGTCCTTGTTGAACTCCTTGGCGAGCAGCAGGTAGAGGTCGTCGTCGATACGTACGTTCGGATCCGACTCAATCGCATGACCGTTCTTCTCGCACCATGCGGTGAGAGTAGCCATACCGATATTCAGTTCTTTACATGCTTTAATTAACTTTATTGCCATATACCCTCGGCGTTGTTTATTCTCGCGCCGCGCGAGGGGATAAGGTTAGTCGTTTTCAAACTCCGTCTTGAGGATGCGGATGACGTCATCGATCGTCTCTTCCTCAAGGTCGGTACGAGTAAGCAAGTCTTCCTTGTTTGCTCTCAGTACCTCTTTGGCCGTGTCATAACCGGCTGCCTTGAATGCATCGATGACCCACTGATCGATCTCGTCGTTGAACTCCTCGAGATAGATATCGTCTGCATCCTCTTCGTCGATCTCACGATAAACGTCGATCTCATAACCGGTCAGCATACCTGCCAACTTCACGTTGTATCCACCCTTACCGATCGCGAGGCTCACCTCTTCCGGCTTCAGGTAAACACGTGCTTTCTTGTTCTCCTCGTCAATTTCCATGCTGGAGATCTTCGCCGGAGCCAATGCACGCTGGATATAGAGGTTCACATTCGAGGTATAGTTGATCACGTCGATGTTCTCATTGCGTAACTCACGAACGATACCGTGGATACGGGCACCCTTCACACCCACACAAGCGCCTACCGGATCAATACGGTCGTCGAAAGTCTCTACCGCTACTTTCGCACGCTCACCCGGGATACGGGCGATGTTCTTGATCGCGATCAGACCCTCTTTCACCTCCGGGATCTCCTGCTCGAACAAACGCTGCAGGAAGAGCGGAGCGGTACGACTCAACACGATCTTCGGGTTCGAGTTATTATTCTCCACCTGGATCACCACGGCACGTACCATGTCACCCTTGCGGTAGAAGTCTGTCGGGATCTGGTTCTGCTTCGGCAAGTAGAGTTCGTTACCCTCTTCGTCCAGCAGCAGAATCTCTTTCTTCCATACTTGGTATAACTCACCCGTCACGATCTGGCCGCGCATGTCTTTGTAATGCTCATAGAGTGCCTCTTTCTGCAACTCGAGGATCTTTGATGCCAAGGTCTGACGGAGGTTCAGGATCATACGACGACCGAACGAAGCCAACTCAACCTTATCCGTTACCTCTTCACCGATCTCTGCCTCGTCGTCCAGCAACAACGCATCGCTCAGCGCGATCTGTGTGTCCGGGTTCGCCACATCACCATCCTCCATCACCAGACGGTTACGGTAAATCTCCAAATCGCCCTTATCGGGGTTCACGATGATCGTATAGTCAGCCGAAGGACCGTACATCTTCAGAATAACGCTCTTGAACGACTCCTCCAGCACCGTGATCAACGTACGTTTGTCGATACTTTTGTTTTCCTTAAAGTCTTTGAAAATGTCAACCAAGTTGACTGTTTCTTGTTTGTTTGCCATTTTTGCTATGTAATATTAAATTTGAAATCTTAAATTTGAAATCTCAAAATTTGAGGTCGTACTTCACGTACTTCGGTTCATCATACCGCCAGGTATGCGTCACGATCTGCGTCTGCTTGCGTTTCATGCCTTCCACAGCCACGCGCTCTTCCACATCCACGCTGAACGTCTCTTCATCCACACTCACGAGTTGACCGCGCAGTTTCTTTCCGTCCACAAGTACCTCTACATCATGCCCCAGGTTCTTCTCGTACTGCATCTTGGTCTTAAACGGATCGGTCAGACTCACACTCCCTACTTCCAGCGAGTAGTCCGGTAACCCGTCACCCGTAACCTGTAACCCATCCAGTTTCTCAACGAGAAACCGATTGAGCTCCGCGCAGAAATCCACATCCACACCGGCGAGGCGATCCACCTCCACCAAGATATCATTTCCCGCCGACACATTCAGCGTGATCAACTCATACTCCGTACCCTGCAGGTACTCCTCAATCCAGTTTTTTAAATCTTCTTTCAGCATATTCTTATAAAAGTGAGGAGACCTTTCGGGTCCCCTCATTCATTTCACGCTGCAAAAGTACTGCTTTTTTTTGAATTATACAAATAATTCAGCAACTTTTTGCAAAAATTGTGCATTTTTTAGCGTTTTCGTCTCAAAACGATATCGTAAATGATGTACGGCGCACTGTTGTCATGTCCGCATTGGAGCCAGAACATGAGCTGTCCGCATCGGTTCAACTTGACCTTATATTCGGTCGGCGGCATCTCTTGCTTCAGCACGATCGTCTCGATCACTTCACCGCTTCCGCCGATGAGGAGCGTATCCGTTCGGTCGTAGAAACCTTTCTGCAGAGTGGTGACCTTGAACGTCATCTCATCATACGCCTCGTACGCACTGAAAGCCGCACAAGAGGACTCGTGCATCGTACCGCCTGCCGCTAACATCAGCAACGCGCCGAACGGACAAACGGCCGATATATACGATGATCCTACCGTACCTACCATCAGCGATGCACCCATGCCGGCAGCCGCGAACGCCGTTCCGCTACCTTCGCCACCTAAAGGACCTGCCTCCAAAGAGAAATGCACACTCGTCTTCAGCAGGAAGCCTTTATTGATACGATCGCCGTTCTCCAACTCGAAATACTCCTTCCTCGTACTTCCGTCATGATAAGCCTCTTCCATGAAATCGTGGTAACCGGGTACATAATGGATGTACGGCGCACCGAGGTCGATCAGATCCACCTCTTTGGGCAACTCCGGCTGCGGATGAGTAAACAGGTCGTTCTTCTTCACCTTACCGCGATACGCCACGATATCGGCTACGCCGAACACCGGATGCGTCATCGAGATGATGCCGCGTTTCTCGAAGATCAACCGCTGACATTTATGGATCGGCACCTCGTAATACTGGTTCGGACGCGTAGCGATGATCGGCATGTTAAACACGATCTCATCGTCTGCGTAGATACGCAAGGTATCATTCTTCAGTACGCCGCATTTGCTCACCCAACCTAACATGAAACTGATATTATCGAACTCACCGGCGGTGTAGAACACGGCACTCGACCGCGTGTTATCGTCCATCCAGTGTGTCTTCGAACTGAGGATGATGCCCTCGTTGAATTTCACGCCGCCCATCGAGAACGTACGATAGTCCGAACGGCCGTCGAAAATATTGCCTTCAAACGACACGTTTCCTGTTAACAGGAAAGGCGGGATGTTTCGCACCAACGGACATATGTCCGGCAGGTCACGATAGCGGTCCGTCTTGAGCGGTTCTTCCTTGGCTTCTTTGAGGCGTGCAATCGGCTCTTTGCCTTTCGGATACACCATCATATTAGCCACCGCGATCCATAGGTTCTCATCCGCGTTCTCACTCTCGATACTCAAGCGCCGGCATCCCTCGATCGGCAAGGTTACTACACGCGCTATATCGTTCTCCAGACATTCGTATTCGTAGATGATCTTATCGTCTGCACGCACCGTCATCCATCCGCGACCTACCGTTCCGCCGTCGGCGATGTTCGGGCCCACGATGAACTGCAGTTGGGTGTACTGACCGCCTAAGTTAAAATGCGAGCACGACCGACCTGTACCGATCAACTTCATCAGCGCGCCCATCACGATTCCGGACTCGTACTGGATGCCGTTGATATTCATCTTCGGCCGCCAGGAATCATCCGTCAACCGATTAGGACCGACCAGCGTATGCGATCCGCCGGCATGGTAAGGCGGTAACTCGTTCACCAACTCCGTCGGCTTCGCTTCCGCTTTCGTCAACGGCTTCAACGGATGCGCCTTTCGTGCGGATTTCCAGAGCGTCGCATCCGCTACGATCGTACCGCCCTTACCCGTCATGATCTCAAAGCGGATCGTCTTCACGCCCTTGATATCCAACTCGAACTGCTCCGGCACCGAGTACTCCACAAACAGGTGCTCCATCAACTTCTTGCCGTCGCCGAACACAGCCAACACGCTCCGTTCGTCATTACCTGCTCTGTCAGTACCCGCAGCAAAAAGGAGTCGCTCATAGTCATCTTGCAATTCGAACTCAGCATAGGTCGCACCCTCGTAGTAACCGGGATCAAAACGCAGCATACGAGCCGGATAATAATCGATATCTGCAATGCCGTGGCGCTCGTAACTCTCCACGCCGAAGCAGTTGTTCTTCTTCGTCACATTGTGCATCATCAGGTAGGCCGACGGCTCACCTTCCCGCATCCTTTTCCCGCTCTTCGAACCCGACTCATGCGAGACGCACCGGCTGCAAAAACCTAACATCAACACCGCGGCCAAGACCGCTAAGATGGCGATTCGTTTGGGATTCATAATAGTTTATTTTGTTTATTTATTTGCGTTTACCGAAAAGACTCAGCAGACGAAGCAGCAGGTTGATGAAATCCAGATAGAGCGACAGCGCACCCATCAAAGCGATCTTCATATTCCCTTCGTTCACCGTATCCTGATTCAGCATCATCATCCGGATCTGCTGCGCATCATATACCGTCAGACCCGCGAAGATCATCACGCCGATGGCCGACATCCAAATCGACTCCGGACGACCGAATATAAGCCCTATCACCGAAGCGATGATCAGACCCGCCAAGGCAATGATCAGAAACGTCCCCAGCCCGCTCAGATCACGCTTCGACACCGTGCCCACGAACGCCAGCACCGCAAAAGCACCTGCCGTCACAAAGAAGATCTCCCCTATACTGCCTAACTCATAGAGCAGGAAGATCGAACTGAGCGTCAGACCGTTCAACGCACTGTACAACACGAACATCAAAGCCGCTGACGTAAAACGCATCTTCTCGATTCGCATACTCAGCACCATCACCAATGCGATCTCTGCAATCAACAAACCCCAGAAAATCAACTGATTGCCAAAGATCACCTGCAACAAAGCCGGCGAGTTCGCCACCACCCATGCTACAGCTCCTGTCAGCGCCAAACCGCCTGTCATCCATACATACACATCGCGCATCAACTCCCGCACCACGTCTTTCTGCTGCTCATCCACGATGGTCGTCTCTTCATACATGATATTCTCCATAATTACCCAAATTTATAATTCCGCTGCAAATTTACAACAAATATTTGGAATATACAAGATTTTTGCTGAAAAAAAATATCTATGCTTGCATAAGTAAGTTTTTTTTCGGTAAAAAGATTGTTGTTCGCTCAAGGGAGCGAACGTAAATTCGGAGGGAACCCTTGAAGTGAACCCCAAAAGTTAGACACAA
>CAMUYI010000029.1 GCA_947164985.1 uncultured Bacteroidales bacterium
ACATCCGCAAAGCGTACCCGAATGCCGACGTGAAGCCCGGTTTCAGCATCTACGGACATGAGGTGCGCACGAACAAAGCGAAAGTAGAGAAATGGATTAAAGGACTTAATCTCTGATGAATATGGAAGGATTTAGAGTTGACCCGCGGGTGACGACACCCGAAGCACGGGCTATGTACATAGAGCAGGGACGCAAGCTCTTTGCCTTCAATCAAACGATTCCTTTTACGCCGGAGAATATCGAAGCAACCAAAGCGCTCTTTGGCGAAAATCTCGGCGAAGGAGCTATCGTGCAACCGCCGTTGAAAGGTGTGTGCTTTGATATGGTACACATCGGCAAAAACGTCATGATCATGCCGGATTGTCTGATGATGTCGCGCGGCGGAATCACGATCGAGGACAACGCCATGATTGCGGCGAACGTGCAACTTATCAGCAATAACCACGATCTCCACGATCGGCAGATTTTGATCTGCAAGCCGGTTCGTATATGTCGCAACGCCTGGGTCGGAGCCGGAGCAACAATCCTGCCTGGTGTGACGGTCGGCGAGAATGCGGTTGTTGCAGCTGCGGCGGTAGTCACCAAAGATGTGCCTGCCAATGCCATCGTTGGCGGAAATCCTGCCAAACTGATTAAGATGATAGACTAAGGAAAATCATCCTTTGTAATCAAAAAAAAATCCCACTGACCCTTGCGTATGTGGGATTTTTTTTGTACCTTTGCAGCCGATTTCGAAAGAACCGCCTGGAGAAAGGCGAGGGCGTGACCCGAGAATATTCCAAAGAGTATTAACAATTTATCGGGTTACACTAATGACTAAATCCCAGATTTTTACGTATTTGTACAACACGGTTATCGTGTTGCTTCTTCTTGCAGGCATAACGTACGTTGTGCTGCAGTTCACTCATTTCGGGCACATCGAGTACACGGACAATGCCCGCGTGTGCCAGTACATCGCGCCACAGAACACGCGCGTGCAGGGTTTTATTAAGGAGATTCGTTTTGAGGCGTACCAGCATGTGCGCGAAGGCGACACGCTGGTCATCATCGAGGACAGTGAGTTTCGTCTGCGTCTGGCGCAGGCCAAGAGCGATTTGGCGCGTGCGCAGCAGCAAAGCAAACAAGCCGGTTCGTCGGTTCGTACGGCTTCATCGAACATCTCTGCTACCGAAGCCTCCAAAGCCGAGGCGAAAGCCAATTTGGACAATCTCGCCCGCGAGGACAAACGCTGTGAGCAGTTACTTCGGACGGGTTCTATCTCGCAACAGATAGCCGACCAGACGCACTCGGCTTATCTTGCCGCGCAAGCACGTTATGAGCAGATCTGTCACACCATCGACATGCAACGCAGTATGGCGGATGAGACGAGTTATAACCGCTCGGCGGTGGAAGCCGCTGTCAAACTGGCTGAGGCGGCGGTCGAGTTAGCCGAAATCAATCTCTCCTATTGTTACATCACTGCCTCGCACTCGGGTTTTGTGGGGTCGCGTGACATCAATATCGGCGAACTGGTCAACCCCGGACAGACGCTTGTCAGTATCGTTGATGAGAACCAGAAATGGGTGGAAGCCAACTACCGCGAGACCCAACTGCCGCATATCCATGAAGGTTCCGAGGTTTCTATCCATGTGGATGCTGTTCCCGACATCGCATACAAAGGCCGCGTCCTCAGTCTCTCCGATGCCACCGGCAGCGCGTTCTCCCTCATCCCCATTGACAATGCGACGGGCAACTTCGTCAAGGTTGAGCAACGCCTCACCATCCGCATCGCTTTGGATGAGAATAGTGCGGAGGATCTGCAAAAACTCAAAGCCGGTTATTCCGTTGAGTGCGAAGTAAAGTACTAAATGGTCAAATATTTAAATAAATGCCCAAATGGTAAATGACCAAATGGTAAATAGAACGGCAATGCCGTTCCAGATGCCTATGTTCCGGGCGTGGGTGCCGAAATGCATCCAGCCGTGGATATATATTGCGCAGGTGCTCTGCATACAGTTTTCGTGCGGGGTTTATCTCGGTGCGATGGAAGCGGTACGCGGGACGACGGCTTTGCAACTGGAAGACCTGCTGATGCTCCTTTATGCCGGTTTGGCAGGCATGGCGGTGTGGTTCCCGATGCTGTTTCGAATGAAGTTCCGCTTCACCAACCAACAACTGCTCATCACATCGGCGGTCGTGATTGCGGTGTGCAATTTTATCACGATGCGCACGACGAACATGGCTATTTTGCTGCCGGTTTGTTTTCTCGCGGGTGTGGCGAAGATACAAGGCACGTTTGAGTGCATGTCGAATATCCAGTTGTGGATGACGCCCGAACGCGATTTCGGTATCTTCTTCCCGATTTTGCATATTATCCTGCTGACCGCTATCACCGGCAGCGCGTGGCTGGCGGCGGTGGTGGCTTTTCATCTGAGTTGGCAGATGATGCACGTGCTGACCATTGGGAAGATGGCGTTTGTGGTACTCGTCCAGCTGCTTCTTTGCCAACCGTGGTGTCCTATGCCACAACGAATGCCGCTCAAAGGCATCGACATCTCCACGGGACTACTGATTAGTCTGCTGATGCTTATGATCAGTTATATTCTCGTCTATGGCGACCGCCTCATGTGGTTCTTCTCGCCCACGCTCCGCTGGCTCTTGGCGGGTAGCCTCATCCTTCTTGCCTTTATCATGTACCGCCTTAAAACGGTTGAACAGCCTTATATCTCGCTGGAAATCTTCAAGTACAAAAACGTGCTGGCGATTCTCTTGGTGACCGCGGTTGCGGAGTTGCTTTTGGGCGCCGAGCACACGTTGGAGGAGATTTATTGGACCGAAGTGCGGGGCTTGGAGGAACATACCAAAGGGGCACTCTGTCTTTGGTCGCTGCCGGGTGTGTATGTGGGTGTACTAATCACGCTTTACTGGCTTGGGCATGCCCGTTGGAAAGTGTGGAAGCTCTTTGCCATCGGCTTCGGTTGCATCTTGGTCTATTCGATGTGGATGTACTTCTATTTGGATGTCAATGTGCCGATTGAGCAATATCGTTTGGGCTTGGCGTTCCGCGGCTGTGCGTACGCTATTTTAGCGGTCTCACTCATGTGGTCGTTGCACGAGTCCGTGCATGATTTGCAGCATTTTTTCATGGCGCTTTTCATCTTCAATGTTATCCATATGTACCTCGCCGGTGCTTCGGGTTATGGGCTCTACACCACGCTCTTCAAACATTTCATGGCGGATAACATGGCGCGTTACGGCGATTATTTGACGATGACAAGCCTTCAGCCATCAGCCGTCAGCCTTCAGATTTCGGCTTTAAGCGAGAGCGTCATGGGAGTAACTCTCAAGCAGATATTCGGGCAGATCATCTGGGTGTCGGGATTCATGACCTTTGCTTTCCTGCTGCTGGATATCCCGCGTGTGCGCACCGGCATCGAGAAAGTTCCGTACTGGCCTGTCTATGGCATCAAAATGCTCTCGCGCTTGCGCCCAAGCAAAGCCGGAGGGTAATACTGGAACTTTCCGCGAAAGTGCGTGCAAACCACCTGCGATTAGAGGAATTGAAAGAACAGTTAGGTCAATATCGAATGACCTATACTAAGCACGTACGTACGGAGCCAGGCATCGATGTCGTCAATATCGGGATTGACGTGTTTGCGGACAATCTGACGGCGGTGATAGATGGTTTGTTTCTGAACGTTCAGCACGATAGACATGTCATTGTCCGACGCACCGATGATGCTGAGTATGGCAAACTGCATATCCGATTCAGTCAGTTCGGGATAATCCTTACGCAAGCGGCTGATAGCACCATCCAAAGCTTTGTCAATAGAAGCGATCAGTTCGTCCAAACTCTCTTTGTTCATTACCAGTTTCTCATCGCGGTAGGTTTGCAGCCATTTCGGAAACTCCACCTCATTGCCGCGCATGTGCTGCAATTCGATCTCACGGGTGAGGTTCACTTTCTGTTGCAAACGTTCGAGTGCCAACTGCAACTGCTGCACGTATTTGTCGTGCAATGCCTCTATCTGTCGGGCTTGTTCACGACGACGTTGCTGCCAATTACGCCAAAGCACCAAGGATAAAGCAATAACTACTGCCAGTAACAATACAAGTACAAAGGAGATCTTTCGTTGCCATTGTTTTTCGCGTTGCGCTTCTTGCGCCAACTGTTGTTCACGCGCCACATCATAATGTAACGAAAGTGCGTACGTGCGTGCACCTGCGTCACGCTGTAGTTCTTCTATCTTTCGGTCGTATAGGTCAAGCAGCACACGATAGGCTTTGTCTTTCTGCCCACGTTGATGTAAGATCTTACTATTCAGGTATGCATAACTCTGTTCGAACCAATAGGTGTAAGCCGAATCGTTAGGCTGTAAACGCTCTAAATAATGGGCCGCAGAGTCGGTGGCATGCTGCGCCAAGAGCAGTTCGACAATTTCAGAATAGCGCGTAGGCACGTTGTATCCTTCCGCCAACTGCTTGCATACTGCCAAACGATGCGCCACACTATCCGGATAGCAGAGTTGGTAACGATATGCATCTATATCGAGCAAGAGCAGGGGACTATTGGCCTTTGCTGCATACTGTTCAGCCTGTACAAAATACCAAAGGACACTATCCTGTTCACCGCCGGCAATGGCCATTGTGCGCGCTATGTCGCGGTACGCACATGCCAGATAAGTAACATCGCTGTCCGGGTCTAATAGTGGTATAGCTTTGCGGTAATAGGTTTGAGCGATGTCATACAGCATATCGCTTTCTGAAGTGTTGCCTAACCGGAACCATGTCAGACCCAATAACCGATTTCGACGCGATGATGCGGGAAGAGTAACCAAGATATCCTCCGCTTGCTTCAAATAGACCGTAGAACTCTCGTATTGACTATTGTTATTACAGGACATTCCCAGACTGTACAAATCTTCCGCCTCCTTCAACCGATTCTGGGTGTTTTGAGACCCTGAACCGCAACTCTGCAAGCAACAAATAAGGCCTAAAAGCAGCCAAAAATCTCCGCGTACAACTTTAATTTTCATGTCAATTTGTAAAATGCTGATTATCAATAGTGTTTGTTTCGTGTTTAATATAGCTCGTACAACTGCAAAATTTGCATACATGAACAAAAAGCAGTAATTTTGCACCAGATTTTGAAACACGATTCACGATGCAAAATTAACACATTTTTTCAATATGTGCAAATTAAAATCAAATATTCTTTCATTTTTGTGCATTTTAGGTGTATTGGATGGCTTTTTGCATGCAGAATCATCCATTATGCTACAAACGTCTGCTGATGCGATATGTACGTCGAATCCATTCATTACCTTTAAGCCTGATTTTACCGATGACGGTTATTTCGGCAATTCTCTCCGTTTTATATATGAGTATTCCGCGGACGGACAGTCATGGAGTTCCTTTTTTACAGGTAATTCCTATTCCACGATATACGGTTACACCCAGCGTCCGGCTGTATTCCAAGAAGGCTGGTATCGCGTTTCTGTGGCAAGGGCTGATGAATTGGATATGCCGGAGAGATGGCTGGCGAGTGAACCTGTATATATGGAGAAAATAGAAGGAGGATGCACGCCCTTCAGGTTTACTTGGTCGGATGAGATCTCTGAAAATGTCTGTCCGCAAGGTACACTTCTTTTCCGCGAAGATTTCGGAGGTAATGATCCTTCCGATCCGGTTACCTGCCAAACACGCTTGACCACGATGAGTTCACGCTACAAGCAAGAATTCAACGTCTTATCAAGGGTTTCTAGCGGCAAGTTCGTTGTCGCCAAGCATGGATGGAAGAATAATTGGGAAAGCAGTACTACCGCTAATATGTTTTCTCAGTGGTTTTTGCAAGACGATCACACCTATCCTAATGATTACACGCGCGGGTACTTGTTAGAAGTCGATGGAAAAGGAGGTAATGACGCTTTTTATATGACACGATTCGATGTGTGCCATGAGGTGGATCTCACTTTCTCCGCTTACGTAGCGAACGTGTTGGAACCCGGACATAATTTTCACCGGCCTAAAGTGCGTTTCCTTATTCAGGATGAGTGGAGCATGGATACAATCTGGGAACAGTCCTCCGGCCCTATTGAACCGGCTCCTGCAGACTACCTGCAATACGGTGTTCCAACTACCATGTCTGCTCCGTGGCATCTTGTCGGAGCCACTTTCCACGTGCCGGAAGGAGTGCATGTAATCCGACTGTCTATCTTCAATGACGAGGATGCGCCGGACGGCAATGATTTTGCGATGGATGACATCGAGATACGCCTCTGTAATCCGGTTGTTTCTATTCTCTCCGGTCATGAGATTTGTATGGATTCATCGTATGTTTTTGAGACCTCCGTCACCGGTGAAGGCGGTTTTAAGCAACCCTATAATTACCTCTGGCAATACGCGCCGGACAGTTTGCCGTTCAATAGCGACGGATGGACGAATATCGTCTTGGGCGAACAGCTCGCTTTTGATTCCGTCAAATTAAGCGATTCCGGATGGTATCGGCTCTGCGTCACCTCAGCCGACGTGAATATACAGCAGAGAAGTTACTGCCGTGCGATGAGTGAACCCTTCCATCTCACGGTCAAGGACTGCACGCCTCCATGCCCGGAAAGAATCGATGAGATCGAAGAGATCACGGTCTGCGACACGCTGATGCCCTTCCGCTGGCATGATACGATCTTTTACCAAGATACGACCTATGAGATCATTTATCGGAACAAGTATAAATGCGAAATCAAAAAGGGGATCTATACGCTTCATACAGAGTTGTGTTGCCCGGATCTGCAATACGCGCCAATAGACACCATCGTCTGCGACACCCTGATGCCCTTCTTTTGGCATGGTCTCCTCTTTGACGAACCGACTACACAAGAGGTTATGGAACTCAGTCCGCGTGGATGTGACAGTATATTGCATATTTATACCTTGGATACCGTGCATTGCGAACGGCTGTATCCGATTATTGTCAATAAATACAACTGGCAATTGTTGTGTGACAATGTGGCTTTGCGTCGTATCTTCCCGGATCAGATGCCTGCTGCTTTTCAGTGGTACAAAGACGGATATCCTATCTCCGGAGCGACAGAAGATGATTATGCCGAGCAGAACGAATTGCATGGAATATTCCAACTGCGTGTTACCTTAGACCACGACCAAGTCATCTGGTCCAATATCCTTGAGATCCTCGATTCTATCAAAGAAAATTCCATGCAGGTGCATATCTATAATAGCCATGGAGAGGAAGTCTCCGAATCTCAAATCACGCATGGCGTTTACCTCTATCGTTACCAACAAAGTAACCGTATATGGACCGAAAAAAGGCTGATCCCATGAAACATTGTGTTGCATTCATATTGCTCTCCTTTCTTCCGTTAACGCTCTCGGCGGAACACCTGTTCGAAGTCGGACTTCGCGCGGGAATGGCAGGCTATGATGCCCGCTATCATTATGTATTGTCGGTTACGGATCTGCATGCCGGCGGACTACTCAGTTATGCTTATCACTCCGACCATGTGATCGGTTTTCGAGTGGCGGCAACCTTGGATCGTCACCAAGCCGGGTTTGGTAGGGACGGCTTTACGGATTCCTACTCCGTTATTGATGTAGAAAACGAACCTATACAGGTGGATTATTCGATCGGCCGTTTGCAAGAGATGTATACCACGTGGTCGTTTGGCTTACCGGTTCAGTTGGCGCTGTCCACAAACCACTTTGCTTTCTATCTCGGTCCCAAGTTCGTCTTTCCCTTCTCCTGCCGCTGGAGCGAGAAGGCAGACCAGGCTGCGCTATCCGTCTATTTCCCACTTCAGGACAACAGGGTCTATCATTCCTTCCCGCTTGCAGCCTCACCCTCTTTCCAAGAATCGCAGGCAGGCGATTTCCGAATGCTGCCCAAGGTGCAATATGTTCTGGCAGCCGAGGCATGTTACGATATAGCTATCCATACAGGGCGTCGCAGCAAATCGTACCTCTCCATCGGCGTCTATTTCGATTATTCGTTCTCGGCTATCCAAGATGAACCGTCCGACCGCATATCACTCTTGATGATCTCGGATACACGGGACGGCTTCCCGCTGCATCGGATTATGACGCCTGTCGTGAACGCTCAACGCCAAGGAAAACGGCTTGTCGCATCCCGCAAGCTCTTTGCTTTTGGCATAAAATTCTCATACCGAATAGCTCCTTACAACCCTCATCGCGAGGCAAACCAAGCATGCCGTTGCTATGAAATATTCGATTAAAATCTTGCACATTTCAAAAATTTGTTGTACCTTTGCAGAGGATTACAAATAGATTTTCGTCCCCGTTTGAGGAAGTTCGCAAGTCCTCTTCGGAGAGCGTACAACTATTTTGAAAATCAAGATTTGCAACCGCCTGATATACAAGTGGTTATAAATCCGCAAAATATTCCTCGTACAACTGAAGAATTTGCGTATGTCGAAAAAAAGCAGTAATTTTGCACCGGATTTCAAACTTAAAATCGCATGAAAAAGTTTTTACTAAATCGTGCCCTTGCGGCTAAGGAAAAAATCACGTTTTTCGTTCTGCTCTTTGCAGCGTTAGTATTAAAAGGAACGTGCGCCTACGCGCAGGAGGATCTATCCGATCGTTACGCATGGCGGTTGGACAGTGTGATGTATTCGTATCCACTGATGGATGGCGAAGATGAGGAATACGGGCGTAGGGGAAGACGCGAAGTGGTACGTTACACGTATGGCTTGGACGGTCTGCCCATTGACAGCGGGTTCAGTACGCTGGACTATGAAGAGTTTTACACGACCCGCAAGCCACTGCGGTACAGAATTAATATAGGAATGCGCAAGCACGAATACCGTTCGTTCGGGAAAAGCGGCAAGCACACCGTATTGCACTACGCGTACACGGACGAGAACTTCGTTGACACCACAGGCGGAGAGATTAATAACAGCCTGTTTGCATTGTATCAGAAGGACGAATATGCGTTTGACTCCACGCGTGTCATTTATGACGCGGACGGAGGAATCGTCCGTACGATTCACCATTATAACAAGACCACCACTCATTATAATTATACAACAGGTGCGTGTACAGGCATCGAAAGAGTGCAGGTTTTGGCGACAGACAGCACAGAAGACGAGAAGCAGTGGAGTTGCAATGTGACGACCGGCGTTTGGAGTTTGTCGAAAGACCTGCATCGCGATTATTCAAACCATCACCTAACGTACAGCGAGTCCACGCGGCGGAAATTTTATGGCGATGGAATGTTGAAAGAGATTTGGGTGGACGGCACGGGTTATAACGAGTTGGGAGTAAAGACCCGCACTTATTCGTCGTATAAGATTTATCAGGAGAACGGTGAGCCGAAACCTTTCCAACCCGGAGGATACGCATGGCGGGAGAATATTGAGAAGTTCGAAGGCGGAAGGATTGTTCACTCTTCGGACACGCGTACCAGTTGGTCCGATGACGGCATGCATACATGGAGAGGCAACCCGACCAAAGATTACGAGTACCTGCCGAACGGAATGGTTATCCGTACGGAGAATGGAACGGATAAATATATAGTGGATCTGCAAGGCAAAGACCATCTGATTTACCACCAAAATCCCTATTCCCCAGAACCTTATTACAGCCGGTATATCTATTACGACGATTTCACACTAAAGCAGCAGGTGGATTCTATTCTTACAAATGATCGCCGTGCATGGACCATTACCGATTTTGACGAACGGGGAAAGCAGATTCATAAAATAGAGAGAGTTCGCGACACTACGCAGACTGACTGGACCTACATACGTGAGGAGACGTACGCAGAAGACTATACGGAGACGGTGACTCTGCAAAACAGGACACGCACTACTTCACGTATTTATAATAATTACGATTTTGACAATCGGTATTCCTTGTTTGAGGAACAAGATGAGGACGGCAATTGGAAATCCAAGAACTCGTCCTGCTACTGGTTCAATGTATCTTTCGGGATGAACGGAGAACCATTGACGGCTATACAGTACAGCCGAAGCAATGAACAGTGGGTTCCGTCTGCAATATATACATTCACCTATATACCCGAATGGAATCTATACCGTCGAGACCTTTACGGGTACAGCGGCGGGTATATCGATTTCTTTACGAAAAAAGGGGAAAGTAAAGGCTGGTATTTACGCTACGCAAAAGGATATGTGCATTTGTCTGAATACGATGAATTCGGAAGAAAAACCAAAGATTCCGAATGCAGTTTTGACTCCGCGATGCATGTCAAAGACACGACTTCCTATACCGTTTACCGCTATTTCCCCTTAAGCAGTTGCACGAAGGTGGCAGAGAGTACGAAGTACCGCCGAAACGCGGAGACAGGTGCCTGGGAGATCAGCGGCACGCCTTCCCGCACGGATAGTTACACACACGAGGTAAGGGACGAGAAAGGCAATTTGGCTATTGCCTATACGTTCAGCTGGGAAGGCGATTCCATAATTACGGACACCGCTGACTACAAGTTGGTTTATGATGCGCAAGGAAGGCTATACGAGCAGGGGTTAAACGGCTACGGAAGAACAGTAGTGAGTGGCGTAAATATAACCCGTAAGCGCTATCTGTACTATGAGGATGATGACCCGACAGCTTATCGCACGCTGCTTTGGTATGAATACACAGATCCAAAAAACAACGGTTGGAGGCCCGGTTTCACGACTGACGACCATACGCCTACGGTTTATGACGAAGCGGGCCGAGTGAGCGAACGTATCTCTTTCGATATCAGCAAGGACAATACGCATGCCGTTCCGGGAGACAAGTATGTGTATTACTATGAAGAAGACAATCCTGACTGGATCACACGGGAGCACTACAAGATGAACAACGGAAATTGGGACTGCGCAGACGTCACCAACCGCCGTTTGCTGCCAAGCGGAGTGACCAAAGATGAGGACGGAGATCCCGCTTCCCGTTGGAAACGAGTAAACACATGCGGAGGAGTAGAAGACGAGTCTGTATGGGAATATGCGTATGGAGATGACAATGACTCCTATCCTTTGCTATCTCCCAACATCTACCATTTACCCCACGAGGCAGATTTAGAGTATGGTGAATACGTCCATGAACAGCCGGCATCCAAACGCGTGAAAGCGGTGACTTACACCTACGCAAAAAATCCGCGTCAGTCCTATGTAGCAACCTATCACTACACGGCCTTGCGGGAAGGCTTGAAAGAAGACAGAATGCCCGTATCCATCGAGCCGGAAGAGACGAGTGCGATGTTTACATGGGGAGCAGTAGAAGGCGCGGAGACATACGTGCTGCATGTGTATAGTGATGCGGCGCAAGCAGAAGAGATTTGCTATGTGGTGTTTGACAAAACAGGAAGGGTGATCTCTATCAATTTTGCACGTCATGCACCGAAAAGATATGCCGAAGTGGAACAATTCACTTACACTTTGGACGGCTTGACGCCAGGAACGCAGTATTGGTACACCGTAGTGGGACGCAATGCTGAGGAAAAAGCATTTGAATCCACCCACGGTTCGTTCCGCACAAAAGGAGAGGGCGAAAATACGGAAAGTATCGATTTTATCGAAGAAAAAGAGGATGTACACAAGTTCCTGAGAGACGGACAGATTATCATCCGTCGCGAGGAGGCGGAATATACCATTCAAGGAAACCAAATAAAATAATATACGATCATGAAAGCGAAAGTATCTATTATTCTTGTTTGCCTGACGATGATGGCAAGCAACCTGCACGCGACGGTTTATGAAGGCGTGTGCGGTGAGCATCTGACGTGGAGCTATGACACGGAGACGGCGCACATGACCATTGAGGGCTACGGCGAGTTGAAAAACACAGTCGATAGTCTCTGGTGGAACAAGCAGGTGCTGCAGGCTTCGTCGTGGTCAACGAGTTATAAGACGTACTATCCGTATAACTCGTGCAAAACGATTTCGCTGCCGGAAGGGCTGACGGGATTCAGCGGTGCTATATTCCGGGACTGGTGGAACCTGACGGCTTGCGAGATTCCTGAGGGCGTGACAAAAATTCCCGGGTCTTTGTTTGAGAGCTGCTATAAGCTGAAAGAGATCAGACTGCCCAACTCTGTGGATACGGTAGGTCAATTCGCCTTCAGCAACTGCACGACGATGGTGAAGTGCGATTTGGGCAAGGGCGTCAAGTATATCGGGCAGATGGCGTTCCAGAACTGCTATAGTTTGAAATCTGTCCGGTGGTCGGATTGCTTGGAGGAGATCGACGGCAGTATTTTTGACGGAGAACCCGATAGAGCGTCATACGACCAGAATAGCGTAGCCACCATTCCGCTTCGGGACACGCTGTTCTTCCCGGCTACTTTCCGATCCAATAAACAGATCTCGTGGTGTATCCACTACAGTCCTGTTATTGTATGGAACGCCAAGAACCCGCCGGCTTCTTCGTCGGTATTCTATAATCTGTATTGCTATTGGAACGGGGATTTTATTTTCGGTCCGGATGTAGAGTTTGTTCCCGCCAAGTTGTGCCAGCAGGTACGCATGAAGAAAGTCGAGCTGCCCGAAGGCTGTAAATATATCGGTGCTGGTGCTTTCTCGGGTAACAACCAACTGGACACGGTACTCCTGCCCTCCACGCTGACGGCTATTCATCAGGAGGCCTTCAAGGGCTGCACGAAAATCAAGCATATCACTATTCCTGAGAAAGTGAAGGCAATCAATTCTTCCGTATTCAACGGGTGTTCAGCCTTGATGCGAGTAGGGATACCGGATAGCATCAGCACTATTGGCGACAATGCCTTTGCCGGATGTCCAAACTTAGACTCGATTGTGCTGCCAAAAGAACTGACGATGATCGGCGGTAGTGCTTTTTCGGGGATTAAGTTGCAGGACAGCCTCGTTATTCCCGACAAGGTGATTTCGATCGGCACGAACGCGTTTGAGAACTGGAGTGGTCTCAAGGAGTTGAGTATCGGTAAAAACGTCGTTCTAATCGGAGATAATGCCTTTAAGGGTGACAGCGCCGTCACGCATATATCAGTATGGGCAGCCACTCCTCCGAGTGTCTCCGAAGGGACACTGGCGGATATTCCGGACAGCGCATGGCTCTCCGTCCTTCCCGACAGCCGCAAACTCTATCGCGAACATCCGTACTGGGGGAGGTTCCGCATGAATGAAGTGCCGGACTCAGCGATGATTCAACGTACTGTGACTGTGGATCCCGGTGAGACGACAGCGGACTTTACTTGGCCTACGGACTCTGCCGCGCACTCCTATCAGATCGATATTTACAAAGATGGCGCTGTCTTCTGTAAGTTGACTCTTGGTAACCGCGGCCAACTCTTAGCCATCAATTTCTCGGCGCCGAAGCGAAAAATGTCAAATTTGAAATCTCAAATCTCAAATGCTGACAACAGTCAACCTTACACCTTATCTTTCAAAGTCACCGGTCTGGATGCTGCTTCGCGTTATAACTACGTCCTCTCTACGCTGGACGCTAACGGCACACCCATACACGTCTATACCGGAGCTTTTGCAACAACCGGCTATTCGGGCGACAAACCCATTGGCGATGGAATAGAAGTTATCCCCACACCGCCGATCATCCCTTCTGATCCGGAAGCGCAAACTATCACTACGGATATCGAAAAAATTTCCGATGAAAACGGAGTAATCGGAACTTTTGAGGGAACTGACGCTAAAATCTTCCGTAATGGACAATTGATGATTCTTCGTGGAGGTAAGTACTACACAATTTTTGGGCAAGAGGTAAAATAAACCTTTGTCCATTAGTTCAGAATTTTATTCTCGTTTAAAACGTCGTCCATTTCGTCCAAATGCCATTTGGACCTCTATCTACTTCAAGGATCAGGCCTCAATTTAAGCCTGGTCCTTTTTTGCCGTGTTCCTGTTATAGCCTGGTCCTTTTTTGCCGTGT
>CAMUYI010000030.1 GCA_947164985.1 uncultured Bacteroidales bacterium
AAATTGAAAATTGAAAATTGAAAATTGAAAATTGAAAATTGAAAATTGAAAATTGGCAGCGGAGGGCATTTATAAGGATAGAGGATCGAAGTTCTTGGGCTTTGCAGAGCCGATCAAGGACGAAGACGAAGCGAAAGCGCGGGTGGCATGGTACAAGAAGAAATACCATGACGCGCGGCATGTATGCTACGCTTATCGCTTGGGACCGAACCTCTGGCGCACCAAAGATGACGGTGAACCGCACGGTACCGCCGGTGCTCCCATCCTCCGCTCTATCGATGCCCGAAATCTGGATAATATATTGGTCGTCGTGGTACGCTATTTCGGTGGCACATTACTCGGCACCGGCGGACTGATGGTCGCGTATCGGGAGGCTTCCAAGGACGCCCTGGACAAATGGAAAATGGAAAATTGAAAATGGAAAATTTCAAAGACATACGGGCTTATCGCGTAGGATGGTTATTGACCATCTGCGATTTTCTGTTTGCTTTTCCGCTCTTGTGGGCATGGGCACTGAAGACGACCAAGGGGATCCGGTTGGACTTCCTTGGCGACCGTAAGCAGATCGAAGCGGACATCAAGCATGGTGCGTTCTTCATGACCAACCACCGCGATATCGTGCTGGACTCCGCCTGGCTGTCCTTACTGCTCCGCTGCAAGTATTTCATCCGTCCGTTCATCGGCATCGGCAATAACCTGTTCGCCTACAAATGGATCGAGGTCTTGGTGCGTTTCAACCGCTGTTTTGTGGTCAAACGCGGCGCGGGTGCCCATGAGCAGTTGGAGAACGCAAAGCAGCTCTCCGCCTATATCCGCATGTTACGCGAGCAGGGTAAGTCAATATGGCTGGCGCAACGCGAAGGGCGCGCGAAAGACAGCAACGACCTGACCCAACCGAGTGTGCTGCATATGTTGACCTTGGGAGACGATGATTTCTTTGCCAACGTGAAGGCACTCAATATATGTCCGGTGAGTATCACGTATGAGTACGACCCATGCGACTACCTCAAGGCCGCAGAGATGCAGTTACGGCGCGATGACCCCAAATGGCGCAAACGCAAACGCGATGATGTGCTATCGATGAAAACCGGTATACGCGGTGAGAAAGGTCGGGTCGTCTTCCGTCTGACGCCGAGCATCAATCCCGAGATAGATGCCATGCTGGCAGCCGAACCGGAAGTAAAGAACCTGCCACCCAAAGAGCAGCTGCAACGCGTATGCGACATCATCGACCGTCATATCCACCGCGGCTATGAGATCTTCGATCGTGGCACGGAATTTGATGCCTATATCGAGAGTCGTCTGGCGATGATCGACATACCCAATAAGGACGAAGCGTTCTTGCGTGAGAAACTATATGAAATGTACAATAATCCAATACTAAATTATAAGAAAGCAAATGAGTAAAAGAGCAATATTTCCGGGATCGTTTGATCCCTTTACCGTAGGCCATTATGATATCGTGAAGCGTGGCCTGGAGTTATTCGACGAGATCATCATCGGTATCGGTCGAAACAGTACCAAAAAAGAGACCTTCCCCATCCGTGAACGCGAGGAAGCCATTCGTAAGATCTTCGCCAATGAACCGCGTGTGAAGGTGGCCATCTACGACTGCTTGACGGTAGATTTTGCCCAAGAGCAGGGCGCACAGTTCATCTTACGCGGCATGCGTTGCATCGGTGACTTCGAGTACGAACGTAACATGGCGGAGGCCAATAAGCAGTTAACCGGTATCGAGACCGTGATCCTCTATACGCGTCCCGAATACGCACATATCTCTTCGACCTTAGTACGCGACTTATACGCATATGGAAAAGACGTTAGCGACTTTGTTCCTAATACTCTGCGTTAGTCTTTCGCTTCCGGCGCAGGACAAGCAGGCCACTACGCGAGCGGATGAGAGCATCGCGATCTTCACCGACGTACTGCGTCAGGTGGACGTTAACTATGTCGATACGCTCAACTACGAGGACTTGACGGAGACAGCTATCAACGCCATGTTGCGTAAGATAGACCCCTACACCGTTTATTATCCGAAGAAGAAAGACAAGGACCTGCGCATGCTGACCACCGGTAAGTACGGCGGCATCGGTTCTATCATCCAACAACGCCCGATAAAGTCGAAAGTCGAAAGTCAAAAGTCGAAAGATTCTTTGGGTGTTTACGCGGTGAACCCGTATGAAGGGAAACCGGCGCAGGTAGCAGGCATTGAGGCAGGCGACCGGATCCTGAGTGTGGACGGCAAGAAGACCGAAGGGCTGGACGTGAGTGAAGTGAGTAACATGCTGCGCGGCGTACCCGGTACAACCGTGGTGCTGGAGATTGAACGCGAAGGTATCGATAAACCCTTTAAGGTATCGATCGTACGCGAAGACATACACTTGGAGCCGGTGAGTTATGCAACGGTCTTCACCGCCGACACGCTGCCCTACCCGATCGGCTATATAGCGTTCAGTGAGTTCACGGAGAACTCCGCACAAGCATTCGCCAACACGCTGGATGAGTTGTACTACACACATGGAGCGCGTGCATTGGTCATAGACCTACGCGGCAACGGAGGCGGTATAGTAGAGGAAGCGATGCAGATCGTGAACCTCTTCGTCGATCAAGACACGAAGATCGTCGAGACGAAGGGTAAGAGCAGTCGCAGCAATTACGTCTATAAGACCCGTAATAAACCGCGTTATAAGGACCTGCCCTTGGTCATTTTGGTCGATAAGCATTCTGCTTCCGCCAGCGAGATCGTGTCCGGCGCGATGCAGGACTTAGGTCGTGCGACCCTCATCGGTCAGCGTACCTTCGGTAAGGGTCTGGTGCAGAACATTCGTCCGATCGCCATGGACGGTCATATCAAGATCACAACGAGTAAGTACTACTTACCTTCGGGTCGATGCATCCAGGCGATCGACTACAGTGAACGGCAGAAAGGGCATGAACTGAAACGCGACACAGCGGGAGGTATCTTACCCGATATCGTGATGGACGACAGCGCCAAGGTCGATATCAGTTATTCGCTCTATATCAATCATTATTTCTTTGACTACGCCACGCGTTACCACCGGCTGCATGACAGCATTGCTAAGCCGGAGTTGTTTGAGGTGACGGACGAACTGATAGAAGATTTCTGCGGATACCTGGACGAACGGCAATTCACCTATGAGACGGAGACCTATAAGTTCTTCACCGACATGCTCAAGATGGCCAAACACGAAGATCTGGACAGCGCAACGATCGCCCGGTTGGAGGCCTTGAAACCGGTACTGACGCCGGACTACCGTGCTGCTATCTCACGTAATAAAGAGGAGATCAAAGCAATGCTTGGCTCCGAGATAGTATTGCGTTATTACTACCAACGAGGCCAAGCAGCGTATAGTCTTCGTTTTGATGACGAACTGAAGAGGGCGTTTTATAGTTTGCGTCCTAAGGCATCGAAATAATCCGTTCCTTTTTGGATCAATAATTGACCGTTTTGCAGCACTTTATGTACTTGCGGAGCGGTTTTTTGTATCTCCATCCCTTGCTCTTGTCCGCCTTCGTTGGTGACGATGACCGAACAGAGCAGATCGTTCATACCCGTCGTCGCATCCCATGTACCTACGTTCGCAAAGCGTACGGCATAACGCGGGTCAGCGGCTATAGAAGACGAGGCATCCGGCAGATAGAGATATAATTGGTACGTTCCCGAAGGCATGGTGTCGGGCAAGGAAAGCGTCTCGTTGATGGTCGTCACCGCATTGTTCGGTGCCCATCGGCGCGGGTCAGAAGTTATCTGAATACTGACTTCTGAATTCTGATTTCTGAATACTAAATAAGCCGTACGCTCGTTATACAGCGGGGCGCAGCCTACGTTGCGTATCTGCATCGTCACCGCCATCTCACCTCCCGCCTGAGCGGCATCCGGGAAGGTAGCCGTGATCAACTGAAAACGATAGCCCAACACGCGGTTCATCTCTTCGAACGTACCGTTGGAGCGCCATTTATTGGTCACCTGCTCTGCATACTCCGAACCGCAGAACGACCAGTGAAAACGACGAAGCTCTGCCATCGTGGTGTCTTTTTTTGCAACCGTCTTAGCCAAGGAAGAACTCTCCACGTTGGTCTCTCCGCCATTAGGCACATAGAGCGTTTCTTGGGAGATATAATTGCGCATGGCGGTATAGTTACCGTCTCCGTCATCGTAGGTACCGTCATTGCCATAGTCATTGAGGAAGGCATCGTTATGATGGCCTATTCGGGCACGGTTGGTGCCGGTAAAAGCGTCGTCGGAAGTGAGGGCTTGCGTGTCGCCAAAGAACTCCGTCTTGATCAGCGCATAGCGTGTCAGCAGAAATCGGTTAGTCGGACAAGCATCCAGCATCGCTTCTATTACCTGACGGCGGTTCGAATTAAGATGCTGGGTCTCATTGCCGAAATTCTTAGAGTAGTACCACTCGCCCCATTGACCGACGAATCCGGTTTCGAGCACATAGATGACATCGGCGTTCTTCGCCAGGTAGGGTTTGAGACTCGCTATATGTTTCTTGACGTAGGCCAGCGTTGCATCGTTCTTACTGTTCCAGTCGTACGCAAAACGCAGGACACACTTGAAACCGTGATTACGAAGAATCGCCATGTCCTCGTCGAAGCCACGCAGGATGGCAGATGAGAGCTCGGATGTCTTGTAGTTACCCAGATAATACATGAGCATGACCAGGGTCTGGTATTGCCGGTCTCCGAAATTCTCATCTTCGGGATCGAAGAACCAGTCTTCTTCCGCCTGGACGACATGATTGTTGTTGTCGGTGAGCATCGTCTCCCCTCCCAACTCCTCGGTAAAACCTCTTTCGGGGTTAGGGAAGATCGTGACATCGTCAGAAGTATAGTTCACTACGCTCGCCATCAGCGTCCCTGCCGTCAAGCTTGCCATGAGGATCAATACGAACTTTCTCATAGTTTCATATATTTAATGCATAAATTTTTTGAGTTTCTTTTGTGCCAGCATCAGTACCCAATCGGGCGTATGCTTGAGAACCGGTGTACTGAGCCAGTTGATCACGCCCGGGGTGTCGGCTTTCTTTCCCTTGAAGAGTTTCTTCAGAGCCCGTTTGACGAGTTTCTCCGGCGGGATAGAAACCGTGAGGTTGACCGCTAACTTACGCAGGTTAGGTGCCAGACCAAAGAGTCCGGTATCGACGGCCCCCGGCGCCATGACCGTGATATGTACGTTATAGGGCTTGAGTTCGTACCAAAGCGATTTCGAGAAATTATAGATGAAGGCTTTGGAAGCATTGTAGGTCTGAATACCCGGCATCGCCATCCATGCGGACATCGAACTCATATTGAGGATGTATCCATACCTGCGTTCGCACATGTCCGCAGCAAAAAGACGCGTCATCTTCGCGACCGTCATGACGTGTAGTTGTAGCATCAGTTCGATGCGTTTGAGGTCTGTCTTGCAGTACTCATTGAAGAAAAACACACCGGCGTTATTGATGAGCACATCGACTTGCAAGCCCTGCTCCTTGCACCATGCGTACAGGTTCTCTGCGGCATCGGTCAGACTCAGGTCCGCATACTTGGCGATCGTCTTCACGCCATACTTAGAGGCGAGGTCATGCGCCACCTCGTCCAGTTCTTTCTGTTGGTTAGACACCAACAGCAGGTCACTCTTATAATCCCGCGCTAATTGCGTCGCGTACTGCAAGCCTATTCCGCTACTTGCGCCTGTTACGAGAGATAACATAATTAAAAATTAAGAATTAAGAATTAAGAATTATGCCTTTGTTTCTCTATAGATGCTTTCGCATCAGCTTCCAACGTAGCTATCTCTTTTTTGATGCGCGGAGCGATCACTTCGCCGTCCCGCTCTACGCATTCATGACATTTCATATCCAGCGTGTACATTCGTCCTACGCAGTAGTTGGAGCGTCCGCAACCGGCATGGTAATGCGGGTTCTCCTGTACATGTTTCACGAAGTCCGGATCCTTGATCAGCACATGCGCGATCTGGAAGAGCTCGAAACCCTCGTCCATAATCTGCTGACAGTTGTCTCCGCTCTGCACACCGCCGACGTAGATGAGCGGAATATTCGTGTCTTTGAGTGCCTTTTGGAAGATCTTCGCTTTGTCCATGAAATACAACTCATGGAAGGGCTGCGTCGGCAGCATGATCTGGTGTACGCCCGGAATGTTCAGCGCCGCTTTGAGCCACCAGAAGGACTTGGTATTCATATAGTGCGCCAGAGTCTTGTACGGCATCGCACCGCCAAGAATCGTCATCGGGCTACGGCTCACCGTACCGCCGGAAAGGACGATACCATGTACCTTATGTTTAGCTATCTCTTTGGCTACTTGGATACCTTCTTCGATCGACACACCTTTCCAGCAGTCGTCCCACATATTGGTTTTCACCACAACCGCCATGTCGTTGCCTGCATGCGCCATCACTTCGTCCAGCACTTCGTTCAAGAAGCGAACGCGGTTCTCGAAAGAGCCGCCGTACTCATCGTGGCGGTGGTTCGTACGCGGCGCGAGGAACTGCGAGATCAGGTACGCATGACCGGCATGGATCTCTACGCAGTCAAAACCGCACGCACGGGCAAAGTCCACCGCCTCACCGAACTTCTTCACGAGATGCTTGATCTCCTCCACCTTAAGGCGACGATGGATAGTAGGACTATAGAGGTTGAACCACGTATCCGCGGATACAGGCATGCAATGACAGGTGTAGAAATGCGTCATGTTTCCGCAATGCCCCAACTGGATAGACGCTTTCGCGCCCTCCGCATGGATGGCATCGGTCATCTTCTTCATGTCCGGAATGATCTCCGGTCGTACGTATAGTTGACCGTCAAACGATACACCGCTCAGATCCACGGCACAGTAAGCGACGGTCGTCATACCTACTCCGCCGCGCGCTACCGAGACATGGTAGTCTTCCAACTGCTTCGTCGGCGCATTATTACGCGCCATATTTTCGAAGGCCGCAGAACGGATGATTCGATTCCGCAGCGTGACGGGCCCTAACTGATAGGGAGAAAATAGTTTATTCGTCATATCGTCATGACGTCATTACGACATCAATAAATGAATGGAATGATTCGTTTTAGTTTCTTACGGTCAAACTCTTCGGGGAATTCTTTTTCGTACTTGAGGTAAATCGAGTTGGCACGCGGAATAAGGTTGCAGCAGCTAAACCAGAAGAATACCAAACCTGCATACGACCAGGTGAGGATGGCAAATCCTAACCACTCGGTGATCTCACCGAAATAGTTGGCACTCGTCACATACTTGTACAGTCCCTTTTTAGGCAAATAATGGTTCGTATCGCCCGGTTTGCGCAAATGACGGATCACGTAGTCTGAGTGCATGTTAATCGCCCATCCCGTAAAGAAAATCAGCGTACCGATGATGAACCGCGGATCGGTGAGCCAGGAAGTAGTATAGGCATGCATGTAGAACGGATCCGTAGGCGCTATGTAAAAGAGGAAATAACCCTGGATGTAACCGTTGATCACATTCCATATAAAAGAGAGAATCATGATCGCAAACGGCATTTTGCTATTCCCCTTCAGCAAGAACGGGAAGATGAAGGAACGCTGGAAATAATGGAACTCAAAAATGAGGAAGAATAGCAGGTATGGCACACCCTTGGTAACCCCTCCATTGAAGTGGAAGGATTTAAAATACAGATACAACATCACCAGAAAAACCGGTGCCTCCATCAGCAACCAACCGGCTTTGTTATTCATCGCGGGTCCCCATTTGTCCGAACGCATTTTGCCGTAGCCCGCATCTACAAAATAAAGAGCTACGAACACCACAAAACCCACTAAAAAAAGAACAAATAACAGGTCGTAAAAGAACTCTGTCGAGTAAATACTTTGCATGATTTTATTGTGTTTTTAAATTATTTTCTTGTTTTTGACATATAAACAGGCCGACAATGATGAGGAGGATCCCCAGCCATTTGGCGAGAGGTAAGTGTTCGCCAAAGAAAAGTATCATCCAAATCGCCGTAAACACCGGACGGATATTATTGAACGCATTCGCCTGCGTCACCCCTACCTTGCGCAACGCAAAACAGAAGAGAATAAACGCTGCCACAGAGGCAAAAACGCTCAGATACCCCACGCACCACAACGCAGTTGTGAATTGTGAATTATCCATTGTCCATTGTCCATTGTCGAAGACACTCGGTCCTTCTTTAAAGAACCAGATCGGGATGAAGAAGCAAAGGCTGATGAGTTGGGTGTAGAAGACGAACGAGAGCGAACTGTATTTCATAGGCGCCTTACGCATCATCACCGAATCTACCACAGCCGCCGAGACCGCTGCAAAGGCCAACAAAACGCCCCAGTAACTACCGATCGAATAGTGGGTACTGCCCGCCAAGGTCAAAGCAAAGACACCGGCGGTAGAGATAAGGATACCAAAAATATTATATTTGGTCACATGCTCTTTGAGCAGCACAGCCGCAAAGATCGGACTGAGCAGCGGACTCGTCGAGAGCAAAGTCTCCGCTATCGTAGGGCTATTTAATGCGTCATAGGCATAGGTCTCCAGCATATAGTAGAGGAAAGGCTGACAGAAACCTGCGATCAGAAATAACGGCAGGTCCTTCAGATCCATTTTCTGAAGACAGAAAAGCGAATGTTTTCTACGCACCAGACCAATGATAAGCATCAGCAGTACCGAAGGTACGAACCGCATCACAATCATCGTGAACGGCGGCAAGACGACCAAGGCATGCTTGATCGCTATTCCGCTCGCCGACCAGATGAGCATCGACACAATCAGAGCTGTGACGGCCACGAGTTTTTCTCTATTCCCGCTAAACGACATACGGTTGCGTGTGTTTCATTTAATAATCGTTCTACTTCTACGGCACGGGGTTTTGTCGTGTCGGGATAGATCGGTGCTCCAATAACGACCTGTGTCAACGGTTCGTCTTTCGGACCGAACAAGCGCCATAAACCGGTTCGTTCACGGTACGTGATAGCGCACGGCAGAATGGGTTTGTTGTACTTATACGCCATCGTGAACGCTCCTTTCTGGAACGGACGCAGCGGCTTATACCAATCCCATCGTTTGGCTTCGGGGAAGATATGAAACCAGTACCCCTTTGCATCGTATTCGTCAAAGGCCGTATTGAACGCTTTCATCGCACTCAGTCCTGCTTCCGCTTCGGGAATAGGTATACCGCCTACCCATACCAAAAAGCGCTGATCCTTCGTCTTGAAGTTCGGTGCAAACATCGGAATACGCGTACTATGGGAGGCATGGATGGCATTGAGAACCGACGCGGCATCGTGCCGGTAACAGTGGTTCGCTACCGTGATTGCCCCTTTATGGAGATCGTATTTCCGCAACAGACGCCAACGGGTGATCCATGAACAACGCGTCCAATGTTTATCGCTCTCCAACTTCCATCTCAATCCGTACTTGAACCGCAGCGCGATGCCTAAGGTGCGAAGAATGAAGATGTATCCCCAAAAACTCCGCCAACGGATATAAAACGAGTCGGCAGCATAGGGATAAGTTGCATCCACTGCCGGAAAATCACGGTCATAAACCGGCTTATATAAACCCACGTACGGATCTTCCTCCGGATAGTCCGTCTTTACCGGCGGCACATACGTCCCCGGCGTCACTTTTAAATCTTGATAGCGCTTATTCATCCCTTTCAACTTTCAATTTTCAATTTTCAATTTTCAATTAATAAAAAATGTGCTCCCACGCTTCTTGCTGAAGCCCCGTCTTTCTCATCCCGATCGCCCACAAAGAGTGTCGTCTTCGGATCAGCTTGCAGCATTTCCAACACGCGCCGTGCACAGGGTTCGGAAGGCTTGAGTGCACCTAACTCGGGTGCAGAGATCAGTAAGTCGAACTGCTTCGGATCGATACCCAAGGCCTCGAGTTTCTCGACGACCGCACCGTAGTCCGAGTAGATCGCCATCTGCAAGCCTCGCTCACGACATTCGTCCAAGATAGCCATCACTTCCGGCCGCGGATGATGGTACTTCCGAATCATCGCAATCATCGTAGGCAGATAGATATGATTATACCATTCTGCCGCCATACCCGGTCCCCACCAATGGCCACGCGCCATGGTCGCGAAGAAAGCACCGAAGAACTCCTCTTCGGAAGCGAACTGGACATAATGGGCATTACGCCGCGCCAGACGTTCCGCCGCCAATAAGGGCAAACTCCACCAAAGGCGACTCACCACCCTACCGGCTAAGCCTCGCTTGTCATACAGCGTTCCGTCCAGGTCGAGCACGACGGTCTTGACGCCGTTTAGCGCGTTCTTTACGTCTTTCATCAATCTTATCTGCTTTTTCAATAATCGTATCGCTGAAGCGTTCCAAGCGGCTCTCCCAGCGCTGGAGCATGTTAAACTTGGTACGGCGTTTCTCGTCCTGCATCAGCAGGTTGAACTTGAATTGTCCATCGCGGAAACCATCTTTCAGACACGCTGCCTTAAAACGCGCGTACGCGTTAGATAGGAGTATATGCGTCTCGGGGTCATGGAGACGGAACGATTGACGCTTGGACTCGTATTCGAGATTGATATGCTGCAGCTTCTCGTCCACAACCTTGGTGAACGCCTCTGCTTGCTCTTGCGCGATCTTCTCGTCCGCGAACTCGTAATAGAAATGGTATTTGGATTCCTCCACATCGGCAAAGCCCACGAAGAACTTGGTCTTGATACCTGTCTCGTCTTCGGCCTGATGCACCGCGTCCATGAACTGCGGTTCGTAGAGCTTCTCGCCAGTCAACGACACAATTCCGTTCACCTTCGAGATCATATGGACCGTCGGCGTATTCCGGAAATGGCCGCCTACCTCAACGAGGTCATTCATGTTGTATCGGAAAAGACCGGCATAGGTCGTCACATACGCGCAGTAACGCTTGCCTACCTCCAGTTCGTCTATTTGCAGGAAATGCTTGTGGGGCGAGTCCAGTTCGCTCTCCTCCACAAACTCGTAATAATGGAACTGCGGGAAGAGGACGCTTTCGTTCGTGTCGTCCAGCGAGAAACCGAAACGACACTCCGTAGCGATATAGCCCAGTTCCTGATAGAAGGTCTTATCCCAGTTGAACTGATCCATGTATTTATCCATGTAGATCTTCGTGTTGCCGCATTTCCAGGTACTGAGGTACTGCAACCACGGCCAGAAATCCCGAGGGTACAAGTGTCCCGTCTCAGCAAGAATCTTACGCAGTTCCGCGGCCCGTTCCGGACGAGGTTGCACATACGCATCCAGCTCCGACCGGATCTCATACGGGATATCGAAATCTTCGCATATCGTACCCTTCTCGATATCCGTCAGCATCTCCTCCGTGTTCTCATTGAGCGCGCGGAGCAACTCGAGGATGGTAGAAGGGTTCGCCGTTGCCCAGAGGGTCACATCGCGGTGCTGCAAAGCGAGCCGCATCAGCGTGTAGTTGCGTGCGCCGTAGTCCGGGATGGACATGACCGATGCCGGCGCTGTATAGTGTTTCTTGATGATCGACGGGATATCGCGCACCAACACACCGCTCACGGCACCAAAGAGCGTACCGTCCGGCGCGTAGCCTTCGCATTCTTTACCTACCGTCGTGAAGATATGACCGCCGAAGATTCGGTTACGGTGCTTGACGAAGTTCCATGTCCAGATATGACTCATTTTGCCATACACGTCCTTCAGATACTTATGCGTCATCGGGATCCATTTCGGCGCACTCGTTGTACCGGAGGTCGTCGCATACATATCCGGTTTACCGGGGAAAAGAACGTTCTCCTCGCCGTTCTTATGCCGCTCTACGTACGGACGCAAAGTCTCAAACGAATTGTTCACCGGCACATAGAGACGGTACAGACGAAAGAGGTCCTCCGCGGTCGTGGCACTCAGGATTCGGTCAAAATGATGCTCCTTACCATAAACGGTATCGCGAGAGATGGTCAATATATCACGCAGCGTCTTCTCCGCTGTATGGCGCGGTTTACGACTCCAGAACCGCAGACGAAGGGTCTGCAATCCGCCCACAATGCAAAGCATCGTGTTGATAATCCACGGATAAGGCAACGCTCTGCCTTCCTGATCCAAATAGGGTTTTATCTTCTTGCTCATCTTTACTTCACGTAAAAACATAATTCGGGCACAAAGGTACAACAAAAATTGCATATATGCAAATTTTTTTATAAAAATTTACCTAACTAGCCGGAAAAGGGGGCGGTGGGTTTGAGAAGGAAAGACTCGTCGAGGGATGGAGAGAGGAAAGTGCGGCGGGCGGCGGAACGGAGCGGAGTGTGGGCGAAGGAGCGGGATAGAGAGGCGGACATAGAGCGGCGGATAGATGACGACATAGAGCGGCGGATGGAATCCGCCTGAAATGAACATACGTCTATTTGATCGAAGGAGACATCCTTATAGGGATGAAGGGCTTTATCGCGGGCAGCTTGGAGCTGGCGATAGATGGCAACGTAGGTGTATTGGTAGAAACGGGAATAACGTTTCATGCCGGGTTCGGGAGCAGCGCCGCCTTTGACGACAGAGAAATAATGGTTAAAGAAGCGGAGTCTCCATTCGAGGGCTTCGGCTGTATGGGCATGCTCGAGAGCATGGGCTTGGCGCTGGGCTTGCTTGATGAGTTCGCGATTCGCTACGCAGGCAGCTGACCAGGTCTTTGGAAAATGGTAGGTATAGAGTTGGAGAAGGCCTTGGGCATAAGGCATTCGGCGGACAACGATGTGCTTTTTGTAACGGCGACCTTCTTTGACGGAATTCATCGCGCCCCAGTAGTATTTATAACAGACAATAGGCACAAAATAGCGCACTCCCCGGGCGCGAGGTGTGGAATTGGGCTGAAGAGCGACATAATGGTCAATAATGCTTCTCAAACCCATCTGAGTGCGTGTTTTTAAGTGCCTTGACATGTGTGTTTAAATTGTTGTATATGTATTGTTTATATTTATGCAATAATAGGTATGGTCTAGGATGCCTTGACAAAGCCTTACTTCCGCCTTCTGTTTTGCTCTTGTTTTAGGCCAAAAATATGAGAAAGGCTGGGAATGTTGTCGGATGGCATCCGACTCAATTCGAAGAAGAGGTATCTTCAAAAATCCGGTGCAAAGATACAAAAATATTTTGGGATATGCAAATTTTGAAACACAAAAAGTT
>CAMUYI010000031.1 GCA_947164985.1 uncultured Bacteroidales bacterium
GCTTGTTCTCCGTTGCCTATATATTTACCTGTCTGGTGGTTGATTACGCCGAATCCGTCATTGCCTCCTTTGCTGTTTCCATTGTCCCAATAGAGTGCGGGGATGCGTCTGTCCCGCATGGCTTTGCATATATATCGGAAGTAATAGAGACGGAATTCCTCATCGGCAGCCGAAGCGCGTCGCACGGCACCGAACTCTCCGAAATAAACAGGAATACCCCGGCGGACATACATGTTATAGAGTCGGTTAAGCATGGAGACATAGGCGTTTTCGTCCGAACCGGGAACGACATCTACTCCGGTGTGTCCCCATTCGTTCTTGTCCGCCGATCCGGCAAAGTCCCAGGGGTCGTAACTATGAACGGCTACCAGAAGCCGGTTCGGTACTGCATCTTCCGGCAGAACGAGGTTTTCAACCGTCAGATCGGGATTGCATACATAACCAGGAACGCCGATGTATCGGTGACTGTTTTCCCCGCCGGCAGCGCGGATAGCATCCACGCAGACTTGGTTCCATTCGTTCAGCACGCGGTACTGCGCTCCTCCGTCGGTACGATTGGCACCGTTACCCCAACCGCCGTCCTGGATCTCATTCATGGTCTCAAAAACAAGCCATTCTCCGTAATTGGCAAAACGTTTGGCGATTTGCAACCAGACCATGGTGAGTTCTTGTTTGGTACGGGTGTTGACATCTTCGTTTTGTGTTGCCGCGGGCAGGTCAATCCAGTGTGCGCCTTTGCTCGGGGTGTCCGATGCTCCGAAACCGTCATGGTGGATGTTGATGATGACAACGAGTCCGGCTTTATGCGCCATATCGACGAGTTCGGCTACGCGATCCAACCATCCTTTCTCGATGGTGTAAGTCGGTGCGTTACCGATGTGCCCCATCCATGTGACAGGGATACGAACGGACTTGAATCCAGCCTTGGCTACACCGTTAAAAGTCTGCTGGGTAGCGGCTTTATTGCCCCATCCTTCCTCGTACGAGCAACCATTGTAATGGGCATCCATCTGGTTTCCAAGGTTCCATCCGATTCCCATGGTCATGGCGAACTGTACCGCTTCGTTATCCTGCGGACGTGTTTTTTTCTCTTGTGCCTCACAGGCGGATAAACCTAATACGAGACTTACGATAATGAATAATAGTTTTTTCATTGGTAATTGGTGATTGGTGATTATAAAATGATTTCCACTTTGTGGTGTCCCGGTTCATAGGGTAGAATAGTCGGTTGGTCAGGACGGTTTTTGCCGTTGGGGTTCTTGACCGAGATGACATATTCCGCATCCCGCCATTTTCGGGTGACGGTGTACTCCTTCATATCGGAGGGGATGCAGGGATTGACCATCAGTCCGTTGTAAGTCGGTCGGATACCGAGGATATGCTGGCTGATAACGAGCCAGTTCCATGCAGCGGTGCCGGTGAGCCAACTATTCTTGCCTTCACCGGGTTTGGCAGCCTCTTTTCCGGCTACCATCTGACAATAAACATAAGGCTCGACGCGATGCAGCTGCTGATCCTTTATCCAAGCCGGCGAGATCTTACGGTACAGATTCCATGCGTCATTGCCGCGACCGGCTTCTGTCTGAGCGATAATGATCCACGGGTTGTTATGGCAAAAGATACCTCCGTTCTCTTTGTAACCGGCAGGATAAGTGGATTGCTCTCCGAGTTCGATATGATAAGTCGTGTAAGCGGGATAGTTGAGTACCATACCGTGTTCGCTGTCCAGGAGTCGCGCCGCGCTGTCCAATGCTTTCTCGGGCATGCCTTGCTCCGCACCGATACGCGCCATACCGCACCAACCTTGGCTCTCGATGAAGATCTTGCCTTCCTCGTTCTCGTGAGATCCTACTTTGTTGCCATAGAAGTCATAGGCACGCAGGTACCATTCGCCGTCCCAACCGTATTGCTCTACGGATTGACACATGGCAGAGACATGTTCATCCGCCCGTAGCGCTTCCTCGTCGAGATGGAGCGTACGGCATAGTTCGGCGTATTGGCGTCCGCAATAGACGAACAGTCCTGCAATCATAAGACTCTCCGCCTGAGAGCCGATGACTCTGTTTTCCGTAGTCTGGAAAGACTCGTTAGGATCGGAAGAGAAACAGTTGAGGTTGAGGCAATCATTCCAATCGGCTCGTCCGATAAGCGGCAGCCCGTGCGGTCCGAGGTTGTTGATGACATGGTTAAAACTGATACGAAGGTGCTCCATAAACGGCACTTCTGTTCCGGACACATTCTCCCATGGTACGGGTTCGTCCAAGATGGAGAAGTCTCCGGTCTCACGGATATAGGCAGTAGTGCCGAAGATGAGCCACATAGGGTCATCGTTAAATCCTCCTCCTATATCATTATTGCCGCGTTTGGTGAGAGGCTGGTACTGGTGGTAGCAACCTCCATCGGGGAACTGGGTTGCAGCGATGTCGAGGATACGTTGCCGTGCACGAGAAGGGATCTGGTGTACAAAGCCAATGAGGTCTTGGTTAGAGTCCCGGAAACCCATTCCTCGACCTACGCCGCTCTCGAAGAACGATGCCGAACGACTCATACAGAACGTGATCATACACTGGTACTGGTTCCAGATATTGACCATGCGGTTCAGACGCTCATCATCACTCTCTACATGATATTTACTCAACAACTCATCCCAGAGCGCACACAACTCCGCAAACGCCTTATCCACCGCCTCTACCGTCGCAAAACGTTTCAGCACCTCGTGCGCGTGTTCCTTATTGATAATATGACGATCTTTCTCGCCCAGCGAAGTCAACTCTCCATGATGCGCAGCAAACTTCTTGTCCTGCTCATTCTCTGCATAACCCAGTACGAAGATCAAGTCCCTACTCTCTCCCGGGTTCAGTTCCACCTCGATATAGTGGCTTGCGATCGGACTCCAGCCATGGGCGAGGCTATCCATCGAATGACCGGCCATCACTGCATCGGGTTCGTTCAGATCATTATACAGACCTACAAACGACTCGCGATCCGTATCATATCCGTTTACCGCACAGTTCACGGCATAGTAGGCATAATGATCGCGACGCTCTTTGTACTCTGTCTTATGATAGATAGCAGTCCATGCTGCACGCTCAATCTCTACCTCTCCGGTCGATAAGTTACGCTGGAAATTCTCGCCATCCGTAGCCGCATTCCACAAACACCACTCTGCATAACTGAAGAGCTTGAGACTCTTTTTCTCATTGCTCTCATTGCTCAATGTCAACTTCTGAATCTCGGCCTTCACGCCCAGCGGTACAAAATGCAGCACGCTCGCGCGTACCTTATTCTTCGCACCCGCGATACGCGTGTAGTTCAGTCCGTGACGGCACTCATATTCATCCAACGGCGTCTTACACGGCTTCCATCCCGGATTCCAAACAGCAGCACCGTCAACGATATAGAAATAGCGTCCCACACTGTCCATCGGTACGCTGTTATAACGATATCGAGTGATACGACGGAACTTGGCGTCTTTGTAGAAATTATAACCGCCTCCTGTATTGGAGATCAAACCGAAAAAGTCCTCATTTCCAAGGTAATTGATCCAAGGGAAAGGTGTTTTCGGATTGGTGATGACGTACTCTCGCTTCGCGTCATCAAAATGGCCGTATTCTTTGCTCATAAAAAACAATCATTCAAATTACGCTGCAAAATTACTGCATTTTTTTTACTTGCACTAATACTTTTCCGACCGATTTTATGCTATTTCTGTAAAAAATGCAAAATAGAGTTTGCAAATATCATTTTTTTTTATTAATTTTGCACCCAAAATCGAAAAACCATGCGAGAAACGTTTACGGAAATCACCCGTTTGGAACCCCTGGACATCTTTTATGTCGGGGAACGGCACAAGACCTTTTTTGAGTACCCCGCCCACAGTCACGACGGGTACGAACTGAACTTTGTAGAAAACGCCGCCGGAGCTACACGAACGATCGGAGACAGCCATGAGACGATCGGAAACTTAGACTTGGTCTTGATCACCGGTAGCAAGCTTGTGCATGTATGGGAACAGGGCACATGTCCGGAACAGGATATCTATGAGATTACGATCCATATGGCGCCGGATGTCTTCCGCGGCGCACTGATGGACAAGCGCGCTTTCGCCTCTATCCGTCGCATGTTAGAGCGGGCACAACGCGGCCTTGCTTTTCCCGAAGCAGCTATCCAGATCGTACGCGAAGATATCATCAACCTCGCGCACAGTACCGATAATTTCGCATCGGTGATACGTTTATTCAACTTACTGAACCGTCTGTCGCAGGTAGAGAATGCCAAGGAACTTTCCTCCACCGCGTTTACCGACGCCGAAGAGACCAATGAGGACGAACGAGTACGACAAGTGAAAGATTATATTGCGTCGAACTACATGCACGATATATGCTTGCGGGAAATGGCGGATCTGATATGCATGTCCGAGGACTCTTTCTCCCGGTTCTTCAAGAATAAAACCGGTCGCACACCGAACCGCTATGTCAATGACTATCGTTTAGGCATCGCAGCACGGTTATTGCTTAACACCCAACTACCTGTTTCGGAAATAGGTTATTCCTGCGGATTCAACACCCTCAGCCATTTTAACCGACTCTTTCGTGAATCCAAAGGATGTACGCCATCTGAATTTAGGGAGCGTTTCTAAGCGCCGAAAGCCAGACACAGCAGTCCGATACCGATACCTATCATACAGAGAACCTTCGGAAGAGGGTTCTCTTCTTTTAAGAAAAGCAATCCGTACGCAAAACCGATCACCGCTCCACCGCGACGAATCGTACTCACCACAGCAATCAGCGAGTCCGGATCACGCAAAGCCAGCATATACACATTATCCGAGATGATCAGAAAAATCGATATGAGGGCTATCGGAAGAAGACTAGAAAAACTCGTAACCCTAAGACACCTAGGATGCCTAGCGCGATCTACCGCAAAAAAGACCATCATCATCACCGCCTGATAGAACGTGTAATAGACCTGCACGGCATTATGGTCGTACCGCCGCATCAGGTATTTGTCATACAATCCCGACGCCGCACCCAGCAAGATCGCCAGCGCCAACGCTACGTAGTAGCGATTTACACTAGGATCCCGAGGTCCCCTAGGACTCCTAGGATGCCTAGTGAAAAACGAAAAAACCAAGATCGTTCCAAGCGCGATGCAGACGCCTATCCACTGCCAGGTATTGAGTCGTTCGCCGAAGATCAGCAGTGCACCTACCAGTGTCCACATCGGTCGCGTCGCTTGCATCGGACTGACGACCGAAATTGGCAGGTACTTGAGCGCCATATACGCGCATACCCAACTGCTCAACACGATGAACGATTTGAGAACCGTAAACAAATGCGCCTGCAGATCCATTGTCGGTACATAGAACGGGGTCCCGATCATCATCGCCGGACAGAACCGCGAACAAATCAGCGGTACAGATAGAAGTACCGCTGAAAAACAAACACTCAGTGTCAGCACATCCACGACCGGATGATCTCGCAAGGCAATCTTCTTGCTGATGTCATAAAAGCCCAGACACAGCGCAGAGATAAACGCCAGAAACGTCCACATCAATTCAGTATAAATGTTCCTTTATGTCCTTTTTTCAATATGAATGTACATTGTCCGGAAAAAGCATGCATACGCGGTTCTACGAACGAGTCGAGACATGCCGCATCACCGTTAGCCGCAGCGATGAATCCGTCCCCCTCGTACGAAATGAGATTATCCGCATGCGGACAGAGATTGCCGTCCTTATCCACCACACGAACCGTCATATAACATAGTTCCTCGGGGTTTTCCTCTTTGTTCGCCCACACCACATCCAAATGATCCGGTTCACCGGCTGTCTTCACAATCGCACGCGCCGTTTCTTGGCCGTTCTTATCGTAGGCTACCACTTCTATCTGACCTGCCTCATACGGTACGTCAAACCACATAAGACGATATCGCGGGAGGAGTTCCGGACGCGGCGCACTACCCCACCAAGGTACTTCAAACTGCGCTACCTGCGGCATCGGGCTAATACCTTCGATCGTCTCGCCTTTCGCCAAACGCTCCGTCTCTTCTGCCGTCGCATGACGTAACTTGCCGTAACTCTTGCCATTCACAAATAGTTCGGCCGAAGGATAAGAGGTATAGCAGAAAACCGGCACTTTATCCCCTTCATTCCAGTTCCAGTGCGGCAGCAGATGCAAGGTCGCTTCTTTCGTATTCCACTGCGAACGATAGAGCCAGTAGCGATCTTTTGGTAGCGAAGCCAAATCGATGATACCGAAATAGGAGCTGTGACTCGGCCATGCGTCCGTGTCATACGGCGAGGGTTCTCCTAAGTAGTCAAAACCGGTCCAAACGAACTGTCCAAGGGTCCAGTTATAATCGTCTTGTAACTGAAAATCCTGTTCGGGCAGACCGGACCACGCGCAGTATTCCACGTCGTAACCGGAAGATTGCATATCGGCATAGTGCGCGTCCGGCTGAATAACGGCAGGGGTCTTATACACGCCACGACTCGAAACGGTCGAAGCGGTCTCGGAACCCAAAATCATCTTTTGCGGCAGGTTCGCATACGCCTCATGATAATACGCCGTACGATAGTTCAACCCCGGCAACTCGACTGCTGCACCGAAACCGTTATGAATCACCTGTTTAGCTTGGTCCATACCGTTGGTAACAGGACGCGTCGGGTCTAACTCATGGAATAGTGCCTGGAGCTTCGTCACGATCTCAATACCGTCATCCAGCACCTGATTCCAAACCTCATTACCGGAGGACCAGAGCATCACGCAGGCGTTATTGCGGTAGTGCTTCACCATGTTCGTGATGTCCGCTTGCCACCAGTCGTTGAACTCCTTATTATAGTCATTCTCCGTCTTGCCCCAATTCCATACGTCAAACGGTTCGATCATCATCATCATGCCCATCTCATCGCATAGTTCGACTAACTGCGGATCCGGCATGTTATGACTCGTACGGATAGCGTCACATCCCATCTCCTGGAGCATCACTATCTGGTGACGGAGCGCGTCCTTATGCACCGCTGCACCGAGCGGACCGAGGTCATGATGGTTACATACGCCTTTGAACTTACGGGTCACGCCGTTGAGTTGGAAACCGTGCTCCGGGGTATAAGAGATCGAACGGATACCAAAGCGTGTCTCTTTCTCGTCCAGAACCACACCTTCTTTGCTTACGCGCGTACGAGCGATATACAGATTAGGCGTCTCAGGGCTCCACAATTCCGGATTCTTAACAACGGTTTCTCCCTCTTGGCCTTCTATGGTCGCTACCACTTTGCCTTTATAGAGAATGTCGGTCGTTATGGCAAGGCCTTCCTCCTCAGCAGATACCGGCTCCACACCGTTCTGCAGTTCAGCGGCAAATCGAATGATAGCTTTCTCTTTCGTCACTTCCGGCGTACGCACGAGTACACCGAACGTAGGTATATGAATCGGATCGGTCTCAATGAGGTGCACATTGCGGTACAGACCTGCACCCGGATACCAACGGCTCTGCTGGGGTTTATTCTCCAGATAGACGTCTATATCCACGCTGTCACCGTTGATCAGTTGGGGCAGGATATAACAATCAAAGGTGTTATACCCGTACGGCCAATAGACCATCTCTTCGCCGTTCACATAGACATCGGCATGACTCATCGCGCCATCGAACACAAGCGTATAGAAGCGGTCCTTCTTTACCGCCACACGGGTATGGTAATGTCCCGTCCCCATCCACGGCAGACCGCCGCTACGACCGGTTTTCCAGCTCGGTTCACTCTCGCCGTTCTGCACTACAACCACTTCTTGCAGGTCGTTAGCGCGGTCAAAAGGACCACGGATGGACCAATCGTGCGGAATAGTGACGTCTTCCCATACGGGGTTCGCTGTGGTGTCTTGCGTAAACTGCCAATGACGAAGCAGCGTATCTGTGCGGTATGCCTGTTTGGTAGAGCAGGCACACAAGAGGAGGCTTAAAACCAACAAGATAAAATTACGTTGTTTCATAGGAATCTGTATTCGGTTGTTTCGTCCAATCTGTCTCCCGGACGGAGTATCACATCGGGGAAGTCGTCATGATGCACACTATCGGGCCAAGCCTGCGCTTCCAGACACACGGCATGTTGTATATCGTACATCGTACCGCTCTTACCGATATTCTGCTCGATCCAGTTGCCTGTATAGACCTGCAGACCTTTCATCGTCGTCCAGCACTCCATCGTGCGTCCGTCTGCCTGCAAGGTGCACGCATGACGCAGTGCTTTCGGGGCATCATGGCCGCATAGACACCAGTTATTGTCTATTCCCCTCCATGGTTCAAAGAAAGGATCATTCATTCGGTCTCCCAAACGAACCGGTTGGCGGAAATCCATCGGTGTGCCTTCTACCGGACGGATCTCACCTGTCGGACAGGTCCATTCGTCAAAGGGCGTAAAACGATCCGCGAAGACCTGTAGCACATGGTCATCCACCCTACCGCTATCTTCCCCTGCAAGGTTGAAATAGGCATGATTGGTCATCGCCACAAGGGTCGGTTGGTCCGTCTTGGCTTCGTAATGAATACGGAGTGTATTGTCCTTGGTCGCAGTATAGGTTACCCACACATCCAAGTTACCGGGATACCCTTCCTCACCGTCTTTGGAGCGGTAATGGAGCGTGATCTCATATGCACTCTGCGCAGTAACCTCCCATAGTTTGGCATTAAAACCTTCTATTCCTCCATGCAAACTGTTCGGACCGTTGTTAATCGGCAGATGATAGGCCGTACCATCTAACTCAAACACGCCGTCCTTGATACGGTTCGCCACACGACCGCAGATGGCGTTGAAATAGGTCTCTTTGGTTCGCCATTCTTCCGCTGTGCGGAAACCAAGAACGATGTCCTTTACTTCCCCTTTGCGGTTCGCGACCAGCAGTTTGGTGATCTTCGCGCCGAGATTACTGATCTCCACTCTCAGACCACCACTGCTTTTAATCGTATAGAATTGTATCGCTTTCATATCAGTCTATTCTGCGACTTCCGTCGCCAATGACTACATCAATGATAATAGGCTTATGTCCGTACTTAGCCTCAAATGCCTCTACGGCACGTTTCGTGAAGTCTCCGTACAGTTCGTCTTTGACGAGGTTGATCGTACAACCGCCGAATCCGCCACCCATGATACGAGAACCGGTGACGCCGCACTCTTTGGCGATGTCATTGAGGAAATCCAGTTCTTCGCAGCTCACTTCGTACTCTTTACTCAGTCCTTCATGCGTGCGGTACATCTGACGGCCTACTTCCTCGTAATCACCCTTATTCAGTGCGTCGCAGACAGCCAACACGCGGTCTTTCTCGCCTAACACGAAGGTAGCGCGTTGGATATCTTCTGCCGAACAAGTAGCCTTCACAGCTTCGAGATCTTCCCATGTGCAGTCACGCAGGGTCTCTATCTTACGGTCGGGATGGAGCGCTTGGATGGCCTTGGTGACGTTCTCGCAGGAACGGCGGCGGTCGTTATACGGCGAACCGGCCAGTTCATGCTTCACGCAAGAGTTAACCAACACCAGACGATAACCCTTCGGATCAAACGGAAAATACTCGAATTCACGACTGCGGCAGTCCAGGCGCATCAGTTTGCCGGCCTGACCGAAGACGGAAGCGAACTGGTCCATGATTCCGCAGTTGCAGCCGATATACTTATGCTCGGTAGCTTGTCCGGCAAGTACCATATCCCACTTAGAGATCGAACCGCCGAACTGCTCGTTCAGACCGAAAGCGAAGCAGCTCTCCAGTGCTGCAGACGAAGACATTCCTGCGCCCAGCGGTACATCGCCTGCGAAAACGGTATCAAAGCCATGTACATCTACACCACGTTCGATGAGTTCGCGCGCCACACCATAGACGAAGCGGAGACAAGTCTCTTTCGGTCCGTTGGGATCATTGACCGGCCATTCGCCATATTCGTTGAGGTCCAGCGAGAGGGCACGTACGGTGTCGGTTCCGTTCGGACGGATAACAGCCATGATGCCTTGTTGTACGGCACCCGGGAAGACGAAACCGCCGTTATAGTCGGTATGTTCACCGATAAGGTTAATACGGCCCGGAGAGGCATATACGGTGCCGGTCTGACCGGCAAATTTGTCTGCAAAAGCAGCGATAAGTTGTTGTTTATTCATATTGATTGGATTTAATAGCCGTTAGGATTATTTTTTTGCCAGTTCCACGAGTCGCGACACATCTCGTCGAGACCGAACTGCGCTTTCCAGCCGAGTTCGCGCTCTGCTTTAGCAGGGTCGCAGTAACAGGTAGCGATGTCGCCTGCACGACGCGGTTTAATCTGATAGGGTATATCCACGCCGTTGACGCGAATGAAAGCATTGACTACATCGAGTACGGAATAGCCGTGACCGGTACCGATATTATAGATGGCGAGTCCGGCTTTACGCGTGATAGCCTGGAGCGCCGCCACATGCGCCGTCGCCAGATCGACCACATGGATATAGTCGCGTACTCCGGTTCCGTCATGCGTCGGATAGTCATTGCCGAATACACCGAGCTGTTCCCGTTTGCCGACAGCCACTTGCGTGATATACGGCATGAGGTTATTGGGGATTCCATTCGGGTTCTCACCGATACGTCCGGAGGGGTGCGCACCGATAGGATTGAAATAACGCAAAAGCACGACGTTCCACTCGGGGTCGGCTTTCTGCAGATCCATCATCACCTGCTCCAGCATCGACTTGGTCTGACCGTACGGGTTCGTACAATGTCCTTTGGGGCATTCTTCCGTGATAGGGATGATAGCGGGATCACCATAGACGGTTGCGGACGAAGAGAAGATGATGTTCTTGCATCCATGCTTGCGCATCACATCCAACAGGACGAACGTACCGTTCATGTTGTTCTCGTAATATTCAAGGGGTTTGGCAACGGATTCACCGACTGCTTTGAGGCCTGCAAAATGGATGCAGGCATCAAAATGATTGGTGGCGAAAATACGCTCCAAGCCCTCGCGATCGCGGATGTCCGTTTGCACAAAAGGAATCTCATCCACACCGATGATCTGAGCCACACGGCGCAGTGCCTCCGGATTGGAGTTATACAGGTTATCTACTACCAATGCCGTATGACCTGCTTTGTACAATTCTATCAATGTATGCGAGCCGATGAAGCCGGCTCCGCCGGTAACTAGAATATGCATAGCGATTAGAATAAGGGGGATGGATAAATACCTTTTTCTACCAATTCTGCGAACTTGGCTACCACTTGCGGACGGTCGGTTGCATAAGTCACTCCAAACCATTTACTCGGGGTATCCAGCACACGGCAGGTGGCCTTACCGGAATGAATGAGATGATCTACCATCAGCGGAATATAGAACTCCGACTTGAGTTCCTGTCCGTGCTCCTTGAGGAAGTCCACAAAAAACGCTTCCGAGTGCTTGAAATAGTCGGGTGTAAAGGCCCACATATTCATCGATACAGGCGTGTTGTCTGCGACTGCGGTCTTGCCTTCTTCCTCGATATAACGGATCACGCCGTCCTCTTCACGCAAGATCTTCGTGCGCTCCGTCACTTTCGTCAGATAGCCATTCTCGTCGGTCTCACATATGCCACGTGCAACTGTTCCGGACTCGGACAG
>CAMUYI010000032.1 GCA_947164985.1 uncultured Bacteroidales bacterium
TTGTGTCTAACTTTTGGGGTTCACTTCAAGGGTTCCCTCCGAATTTACGTTCGCTTAGTTGAGCGAACAACAAGTCTTTCCCGCTAAAAACATAAATAAATTTATTTTTTACCGTTAAATCCTTGTATATTCCAAATATTTGTAGTAAATTTGCAGCGAAAATCATTTTTACTATGGACAAACAAGAACTTCGTAAGCTTATTGCTATCTGGTTTGAAGAGGACATCCGTGATGGTGACCACACTTCGCTCAGTTGTATTCCGCCGACCCAAATGGGTTGCCAGCAGTTGATTATCAAGGATACCGGAGTGCTCGCCGGCGTTGAAGTAGCGAAAGAGATAATCAACTATTTCGATCCCGAATGCCGCATTGAGCAATTCCTGCATGACGGTGATCACGTGAAGCCAGGCGACGTAGCTTTCAAGGTATATGGTAAGGAACTCAGCCTGCTTCAGATCGAACGTACGATGCTCAATATCATGCAGCGTATGTCGGGCGTAGCGACCACGGCACATAAGTACCAGAGCCTGATTGAAGATACAGGCTGCCACGTACTCGATACGCGCAAGACGACACCGGGATTGCGCTACCTGGAGAAAGAGGCAGTGGCCTTAGGCGGCGGTATGAACCATCGTATCGGTCTATTCGACATGATCCTACTCAAAGACAATCACGTCGATTTTGCCGGCGGTATCACGAACGCCCTTACGCGTGCACGCGATTATTGTAAAGAGAAAGGCAAGAACCTCAAGATCGAGATCGAGGTGCGTAATTTTGATGAGATCAACGAGGCGCTGGCAACGAATATTCCTGATCGTATCATGCTCGATAACTTCACCCCTGCGAAGACCAAAGAAGCAGTCGATATCATCCGTGCATGGGAGCGGTCAGCGGGTCGTCATATGGAGATCGAGTCCTCCGGTGGCATCACGATCGATACCATCCGCGACTATGCGCTGCAAGGCGTGGATTTTGTTTCCGTAGGTGCTTTGACCCACAGCTACAAGAGCCTTGATATGAGCTTTAAGGCAATTAAAAATTAAAAATTAAAAATTCAAAATTCAAAATTAAATATTGAAAATTGAAAATTAATAATTGAGCCACGCTTTAGGCTTAAGTTTCGTACCGTCCGGCAGTTGTGGTTTAGACAAGATCGTCACCCATGCCGGGCGGTTTTTTGATGCATCTTGCGACCTATACTCATAACTATATGGACAGGGGTTCTCGGGATTGTAGCCCTCTTTCTTATGTACGAGTCCGGTGTTCCATGCCTCCGGCACCAACACTCCTTCATCCCAAGTCGTATATGCCCAAACGGTCTCGCCCCACCAACGCCAAGGCCGTGCCAGCCACACTCGTCCCTTAACCGACGACTTAATATGGCATTTATAGAACAGCATGCCACGAGAACCCACTTCACTTCTGCCGGCAGATATATAGCACTTATCGTTTTTCTCTTCCGTGATATTGGCGATGATGGTTGCCCGGTCGACACAAAGCGTCATGCCGCCGAAGATAAAATCCACACTACCGGAAAGAACACCGCCTTCCCACCAGATCGATGCTCCCTGATCACCGTACAGCACATCTTGCTTACCGATCGCCTGACAATTCTTGAGGTGCGCGTTCGTGGCTGTTTCGGTAAATGAAATGGCTGCTGCACGCTCGCGATAGGCTTTTGTAGCGACGACCGTACTGCCTACTTCTTTCGGCCGAATCGGCATCTCGTGTGCCGTGTATTCCGGTACGATATAGAGGCTGTCGGCGGCTTCTTTCTCGGAGACATAGAGGTTAAAACTATTCTCGAAAATGATATTCTCTGCATAGAAATCGGGTGCCGTCACGAGTACTGATGCGTTCCATCTTCTATTTCGGCTGCCTCCATAGTTGATCGTACCCATGCTGCGGTACTGATACCCATGTCCGTAGTACCAGGTGATCTTCGCCGGTTCGTGTTTGCTCGTTCCCTTGATCTTCAAGCCCGGCACATCAATCGTCAATTCCTCCTGATAGGTACCGGGTTCAAGAAGGATGGTCGTTCGTTCTGCTTTCGCCGCATACACCGCCCGCGCCGAATCCAACGCAGCGTTGATCGACTCACCGGCATGTACATGCAGCACCAATGATAAAAGAAAGGCTAACATTCGTCTACGGTCATTTGGCAGGTTTTACAATCGAAATGGAGCGCCAACACTTTACCCGTACGCAGACGCAGGAAGCGCGGTTCCTTATCCTTTGGATAAGGATTCGTCTTGCGGCAATGCCCGAGTTCAAACAACAGGCAGTACTTGCAGGTCATCAAAGGACGATTTGTCGTCTCCATTCGTTCAAGATGCTAATGGGTATAAAATAGGGTTTGCTCTCCACGCGCACGTCGCGCGCTATATAAGGTGTGTCTCCGAGTTTGCTCAACTGCGTCCGAATCGTCTCCATCGCTTTGGCCTCATTCTTCGCAGGTTCATGGGCAAAAATCCATTTACCATTTAGGCATTTACCATTTACTATTTGGTATGATAATTCAAATCCGTCTTCGGTCTCGCGGAACAAGATATCGACGGGTATACGGCGTTCGGAGTGCAGGGATTTCGTGAACTCGACGTCATTATTACGGTATAACGGGATAACGTTATAACGACCTTCTAAGGCTTTATTGATCTTGACGATATTTCCTTCAACACCGTTGACCGAGAAGCCTTCGCTACCGATCGTTAGACCGTCTCCGTTATGGAGCGTCACGCCGGGTTCGAGCCGTACGCGAAGTGTGTTGCCGTGTGCTTCGAGTACTTCACCGATATACTCACCGGTCGATTTGGGTGTGGACCAATTGGCCATCGGTCGTGTGCGGCCATGCAGAAAATAATCCGTCGCCCCTCTGTGAAAAGTCTTCTCCGGATTTGGAGTAAAAGAACGGCTGATAACTGACGGCTGATGGCTGAAGGCTGAAAGCTTCTCCCGATAATACGCCGTGATATTCGTCACGTATTCCGCATCCTTTAGTCGTCCTTCGATCTTAAAAGTGGTCACGCCGGCATCGATGAGTTCCTTTAAGTACGCAGATCGGTCGAGATCTTGCAGACTCAGTACATAGCGCTGATGAATCGGTTCACCCTTCTCGTCCAAGACCTCGTTATAGTTCGCATCCAGCACATCGTACGCCATTCGGCAGAACTGCGCACACGCTCCTCTATTCGCACTTCTATTCGCCAGCACTTCGGATATATAGCATCGTCCCGAATAAGAAACGCATAGCGCTCCGTGAACAAACGCTTCTAATTCGATGTCTGGCACCGCCTCATGAATCGTACGTATCTCCTCTATGCTCAATTCGCGGGCTAAAACCACGCGCTTGAAACCCAAGTCACGCAGATGAGCTACGTGTTCGGGCGTTCTATTATCGCATTGTGTGGACGCATGCAAGCGAATAGGCGGCAGGTCGAAATCCAGAAGATGCAGATCTTGAATGATAAGTGCATCGACTCCTATCTCATATAGCGCGTGCGCGAGTACGACCGCCTGCGCGTACTCATCGTCATGGAGCAGGGTATTGAGCGTTACCAGCACTTGTACACCGAAGGTATGCGCATAGTTCACCACCTCCGCCAAGTCCTCCAGACTATTTCCCGCTGCTTGCCGCGCACCAAAAGCAGGCGCTCCAATATAGATAGCATCTGCACCTGCCTGTATCGCAGCCTTCGCTACTTCTTTGTCTCTGGCTGGGCTTAGTATTTGGAGAGGAGAAATCGTAATTCTTAATTTTTAATTTTTAATTTCTCAGCACGTAGTGCCTCGGAAAGGCGATACATCACGATGCCTGCCGTCACCGACACGTTCATCGAGTGCTTGGTTCCGTATTGAGGGATCTCTATGCATTGCGTACAATGATCTACTACTGATTGTTGAACACCGAATACTTCGTGTCCCAATACGACCGCGATGCGGTCGTGACCGGCTGCGCCTGAAAGACGCTCTGCAATCTCTTCCAGCGTGACAGAATCATGTGCCTGTTCGACGGCATAGACCGTATAACCTTCATCCTGCAGTGCTTTGACCGCCTCTAAGGTGTCCTTGTAATACTGCCATGCTACACTCTCTTCGGCACCGAGAGCGGTCTTGTGAATCTCTGCATTTGGCGGACAACAGCATATACCGCAAAGCACTACGCGTTCGATACGCATCGCATCGGCAGTACGGAACACCGCACCCACATTATGCTGGCTGCGCACATTATCCAGTACAACCACCAACGGCAGTTTATCCACTTCACGGTACTGGTCGACATTCATGCGACCCATCTCAGCAGTCGTTAGTTTTTGGCTCATAAGGTAAAGGGTAAATGGACGTGAAGCACTTTTGCCTCTTCGTCTATCTCAACAATAAAATCTTCGTGCAGAGGTACCATACGACCGTCTTCCAACTCGGAGAAAATATTCATCGTGCTGTCGTCCACCCGCACAATCTTTCCCAAGGTGTTATCGCCTTCCTGTAAGGTCCATCCTTCAAAATCCACCCATGCCATCTCATCTTCGTCTATCTCCATATCGCCCTTCAGTACGAACCCCTCTTCGCCGATCAGTTCGGCGATACGCTCTGAGCGAAAGGGCACAAACAAGCCGTCGCGTTTAACGAAAACGAACTCCGGCAGGTCCTTGTAACGGGTACGTTTGAGAAAACCGATAGATAGCAAATCTGACTCGTTGATCATAGGCGTTTATTTTTGTGTAACGGTTAAGCGTCCGTCCGAAGACATGATATTATAAGCCCGCAGCGCTTCATGACTGATTCCTTTTTGCGGAGTGGCATAACCGCTTCCCACTTCGTATTTCTCTCCGCAATGCGGACAAACAGCATGGATACCGTTCATCTCGCAGGGTATTTTCATTCCTTTTGAGGCGCAGTACGGGCATGCCAGATCAAAAGCCACGTAACCGTTCAGACTCACATAGACCAACACGCCGGCATAGCCGTACGCATCCTCGATGGTGAGCGCTTTGATGAACTGTCCGTTCTCTTTGTACCCCTCTGTGTTGACGGTGATATAGGCGTTCGTGTTCTCCGGCAGGAAATCCACAAAAACCGCCTTTGTATCTACGACCACATGCACCGGATAGGTCGGAACACTCGACCGAAACGTCGTGTTCTCACAGGCCGTGAAAAGGCAGGCTAAACCCATAACCCATAACCCATAACCTATAACCCTTATTAATCCGAAACGCTGCATAGATGAATCACGTAGATCAAAGTCGAGTAGGGAGGAATATAAGAGGATGTACCTTCGGTTCCATATCCTTCGGCCTGATCGTATTCGTTGCTTTCGTATTTACTGTAGTCATAGGCCAAGTACGCCGGGATATAGAGCTCGATATCACCGTTGTTGTGAATCTTACGGCATCCTTCCACGAAACCCGGAATAACGTTCTGCAGGCTCAATGAAACAGTCGTACCGGCATCTACCAGACAACCGTTGATAAGCGTCAGACGGTAGTCACACACGATGGTACTGGTCGTATTCGGCCGTGCATCCTTGGGAGTAGGGTCGGCAATAATCTTATACTGCAGTCCGCTCTCCGTCACCTGTACACCTTCCTTCTTCAGGTTATTCTCTAACCATAGCTCGTTCTGCACCTTCCAATCAGCCCAGTTGTTCTGGGTACACGCGGCTAGCAAGAGTGCCACCAGGCAGGCTCCTATAACCTTTAACCTTTCACCTTTCACCTTTATCATCTTGTTATCCATAATTCAGGGTTTAAAATGTCTCTGTCTTTATATACTTGAAAATACAATTCCGTCTTCCGGTCTTGTTCGGGGTCGGTGAAGATCGTTCCAAGTGCCTGTTTGGTCTCCACTTTATCACCTTGCTTCACACTCAGCTTGCTGAGGTTCGAATAGACGGTACGGTAGTTACCATGCTGGATGATCACCGCATAGGTACCGTTCACCATGAAGCAGCTCGTCACTTCACCCTTGTACACCGCCCTTGCCTTGGCATCTGCAACCGTCTGCAGGTAAATACCCTTGTTATCCATGATCACTTGGGCGTACACGGGGTGTTGCTGCTTACCGAAATGACCGGAGATCATACCTTTCTCCACCGGCCAAGGCAGCCGTCCTTTGTTGGCCTCGAAACCACCGGCGATGAGTTGTTGCTCTTTGGTCAAGGTCGTCTTGGACGCTTTCTCCGCCTGCTGACGAACGATATCATCGATCTTCTTATTCAGCTCGTTCACCTTTTTCTGTTTCTGCTTAATCTGCTTGGTCAGGTCTTTCTCTTTGGTCTTGAGTTGATTCAGCATCGTCTTCTGCTTGCGTTCGTCCCGCTTGAGGTTCTCTTGCTCCTTTTTCTTATTACTCAATGCCGTCTGCTTGTCGTTCTTATTGGCCTTGAGTAGCTCATTCTGCGTGTCTATCTCCGCTTGCGTGTTTTGGATACGCTTCACCTGTTCCTGACGGTAATTGGCAAACTCCTGCAAGTACCTGGCACGACGGGCTAACTGCTGAAAGCTGTCGCTGCTGAGCAGAAACAACAACGGGGACTGCTGCATGCGGGCATAATGGCTCTGCCGCACCATCTCGGCATAGTCGTTCTTATATCCCTCCAGCACCTTCTGCAAGGAGTCCCGTGTCGCATTGAGATGATGCATCTCGCGGTTCAAGGCTGTGATCTCGTTGTCCAGCGTGTTGATGAGCTTCTTCTGCGTCTTGATGTTCTGCCCGATGAGTTGCAATTTATTCATCGTAGCCGACTCATCTTTCTTGGTCTGCTTGAGCATCTTATTCGTCTGCTCGATCTCCTCTTGCAGCTTCTTCTGCTTCTTCTGCAGATCCTTCACGCTCTCGCCATAGGCGGGAGCAAGGAACAAAGCACAAAGCACCAAGACTACTATGTTTCGTTTTATAGCCATTTAGATATATCTACTTTTGTATAACGTTTGGTCGGCTGATTCATCACGCGTACCGGTACATCCAATTGACGCGGCGAGTAGTTGATCACGATCTCGATCGTATCGTCGCCGAACATATACTGCAACCGTGCTTTCTGGTCTCCCGTAGGCAACTCCGCCGAACAGAGTTGTTGCAAAATATCCCAGTTCAAGGAAGGCGTTAACTTTCGGTTCAGTTCGGCATAGGTAGCGGTGGCATACTGGCCGTGTATCTTATCAATCGCAATCACCTCCAACGGTGTAGCTTCTACACGTAGCATCTCCATGCCTAACATCGGCATCACGCTGATCACGAGCATCGAGTCCCGCACAACTTGCATCGTCACCGCGGCAGAGATCCGGTCCGTCTCCGTACTCACCGTCGCCTGTGCCCCCTGAATCAGGCAGGTATGCCACGTCGGAACATTCTCAACGACAGGTTCTTGAACTTCAACTACTTTCTTCTTCGTTCCGCAACTCGCCAATACGAGTGCTACCGCCAAAAATACTATGTATTTATTTAATCGCATCGATATGACTTTGTATTTCTTCGACACCTGCTGCATCGACATTCCTCAGCGCTTTTTGCAGGTAGAACTTCGCCAACTCGTCCTGTCCTTGCAGATGCAAGATCCAGCCGTAGGTATCCAAGAAGACCGGATTATTCGGTTGCTCACGAATAGCGAGACTGCTCATCTTCTCTGCTTTGGTCAGGTCGCCTCCATGCGTCGCCAGATGGTAAGCGTAGTTATTGAGTACCACTGCATTATAGGGATCCAACTCTAATATGCGTTCGTACTGTGCATACAGGGTCTTCTTGTTCGCTTTGGTGCGTTCCAGACATTCCAGCCGGAAGAGCTGAAAACGCAAATTGTCCGGATCGGTCTTCAGGTACGCATCGATCGCTCCGATGGCTTGTTTGGTCTTCCCCCAACGGGCATAGATCTCATATCTGGTCAAGGCACTGTATGCATCGATCTCACCCTTTCGTGCATCGATCTCATCTTGCACCTTCAGTGCTTTCTTCCATTCTCCCTGCGCGATATACTCCCGTTTGAGCGGTTCTAACCAGTTCTGCCAGTTATTCGCCGGATCCACTTCGTAGGCCTTTTTGTAAAACTCCTTCGCGATCTCCTCCTTATGCAAACTCTCGTAGATCACGCCGAGGAACGATAAGGTCTTGGCATCATCCGGCTTAATCGTATTGCAGAACTGCAGCAATGCAAACGCCTCCTGGTAGCGCTCGTCGGTGATCGCCTGACGCGCCGCGTACCAGTAGTACATGAATTGCTGTTCTTGCTCTACTGTGATCGCTTGGCAAATTGAAAATTGAAAAATGAAAATTGAAAGGAATACAATCCCTTTCATCCGTAATCCGTAATTTGTAACCTTATTTAACCTTTCACTTTTCACCTTTCACCTTTCACTTTTATTTTCGACCTGAATGTCCGAAACCTCCTGCACCGCGTTCGGTGTCGCTTAGTTCTTCTACTTCCACCACCTCCGGTGTCTCATGTTTGGCGATCACCATTTGGCAGATACGCTCTCCCGGTTCAATCGTCTGCGGTTCACCGCTTAAGTTGATCAAGATCACGCCCACTTCACCGCGGTAGTCTGCATCGATCGTACCCGGGGTGTTGAGTACGGTCAGGCCGCGCTTCAAAGCTAAGCCGCTACGCGGACGAATCTGCGCTTCAAAACCTGCAGGTAACTCAATAAACAAACCTGTCGGGATGAGTTTGCGCTCCATGGGTTGCAACGTGATTGCTTCCGCAATGTTACACCGTATATCCATTCCTGCCGCCTGTTCACTCTCGTATTTCGGCAGCGGATTATTGCTCTTATTAATGATCTTCAGTTCCATAGAATCGTCAATTAAATTCAATCGTCAATCAATCGTACCTCGTCAATCGTCCAATCGTCAATTAGAATCGTTTTTCTACTAAAACGCGTAGTCCGTCCGGAATGATTTGAATATGAATGTCTTTCTCCATCTCTACCGGATCGCCGTCGAGATGGAACGGTGCCGCTTCTTCGCGCTCCAGCGTTACCTCTTTCGCACGTATCGTGTCCATGAAATGGCTGTCATCAATGCTGCCGGCAAAGAGCCGCAAAGCCAGGCTGGCGCTACCCAAAATGGCGTGACTTGACATCAGCATGATATCCATCTTACCGTCCTGCACACTCGCTTTCGGAGCAATAAGTGCCTCGTATCCCCATTGGTTGGCATTCGCAAACGTGATCAGAAAGGCCTTGTGCGTCACGTCTAAACCGTCACCTACCAGATGATACGTCTGGGGCGTATAGGAGAAGACATCCTTGAGCACATTCTGCACGTATGTCATGAACCCGCGTTTGTTGCTGGCAGCGAAGTTATCGGCTACCACTGCATCAAAACCCGTGCCACAGGTACTAACAAACAACTTCCCGTTCGCCAGACCATAGTCCACGCTGATCGGTTCGCTGTGGTTGATCATCTCCAGTGCTTTTTGCGGACGGATAGGAATGTTCAGGTGACGCGCAAATCCATTCCCGCTACCCATCGGAATGATACCGAGTGCAGTCTGACGGCTGATACCTGATTGCTGATAACTCTTAACGAGTCCTTTCGCCACTTCATTCACCGTTCCGTCACCGCCAACGGCTACCACTGCATCAAAACCCATACGGGCGTACTGGTACGCCAATTCCGTTGCATGACCGGCATACTCCGTGAATGCGATGTTCGGTAACCATTGTTCAGCATCCAGAGTCTGCATGATCAATTTCGGCAGTTTCTTCTTCGCACTCTGCGTTTCCTTACTTCCCGACACCGGGTTGATGATAAATGCTATATTTTTCATACGTACACAATAACGCAAATTAAATCGGCCGCAAAATTACAAAAAAGTTTTGATTTGCACAAGCGCGCGTGCGAAAAACTGCCAAATTGGCAGAAAAAATAACGTGGTACGCATTTTGTTCTTGCATATATCAGAAAATTGTTGTACCTTTGCACCGCATTTTGTGTAAATACTGAAACGACATATGAATTTTTTAGAGATTATTACCAAACTATTCGGTAACAAGCAGGAGAAAGACATCCGTGCCATTCAACCGATAGTAGACCAAGTGAAGGCAGCGTACGAGCAGATAGACGCGTTGTCTAATGATGAATTGCGTGCGCACTCTTGGGCGCTGATGGACAAGCTGCAGGCGGCAGTGGCAGACAAGAAAGCCCGTATTGCTGAACTCAAAGCATCCATCGAAGAGACCCCGATCGAGAAACGTGAGAAGATCTACAACGAGGTAGATAAGTTAGAGAAAGAGATCAAGGATAAGTACGAAGAAGTACTGAATGAGATTCTGCCGGAGGCTTTTGCGATCGTCAAATCGGCGGCACGTCGTTTTGCCGGGAGTGAGACGGTCGAGGTGACTGCTACGCAGATGGATAAGGACCTGGCAGCCGATCCGCGGTATGACTTCATCGAGATCATCGGCGAGAAAGCCGTTTACCACAACCACTGGATGGCAGGTGGTAATGAGATCACTTGGGACATGATACACTATGACGTGCAGCTCTTCGGTGGTGTCGTTCTGCATCAGGGTAAGATCGCCGAGATGGCGACCGGTGAAGGTAAGACCCTTGTGGCTACCTTGCCGGTATACCTCAACGCCCTCACGCACGAAGGTGTTCACGTAGTGACGGTCAACGACTACCTCGCTAAACGTGACTGCGAGTGGAACGGTCCGTTGTACCAATTCCTTGGCCTGAGTGTCGATTGTATCGACCGCTATAAACCCAATTCCGACGAGCGTCGTAAGGCTTATGCCTGCGATATTACCTTTGGTACGAACAATGAGTTCGGTTTTGACTACCTGCGTGATAACATGGCGATCAGCCCGCTGGACCTCGTGCAACGCGGCCATAACTTCGCGATCGTCGATGAGGTGGACTCCGTCTTGATCGATGATGCCCGTACGCCGTTGATCATTTCCGGTCCGGTGCCGCGTGGCGAGGATCAGATGTTTGATGAGTACAAAGATCGCGTGGCGAACCTCGTACGTCAGCAGACGACCTTGACGACTAAGTTGCTCGCTGAGGCCAAGGCAAAGATGGGATCGGAGGACGAGAAAGTGCGCGAAGAAGGAGAATTGGCGCTCTTCCGTTCGTTCAAAGGTATGCCGAAATCGAAGGCGCTCATCAAGTACCTCTCTGAACCCGGTATCAAGGTGCGCCTCCAGAAGACCGAGGAGTTCTACCTGCAGGAGAACGAGAAGAACATGCATATCGCGAC
>CAMUYI010000033.1 GCA_947164985.1 uncultured Bacteroidales bacterium
ATAATCCGTCCAACTTTTTGGGGTCACATCACCTTTAGGGGCGTGCCGAAGTTACTACAAATATTTGTAAAAAAAATGACATATGCAAATTTTTCTTGCATATTTGCCAAAAAAGCAGTACCTTTGCAGCCGCAAAGGTTTTTTAATCGAGTGCAAACATGCACGAAAAAAAAACATTTAGCTTTGAAGCAAAGGTTAAACACACGAAACAATGAAAAACAGAATGTTCAATTTTACCCCCCCCCCTATAGCAAAAATGTTGCACTTAGGAAGATATGGGACGATTACAAATCCGAAATGATCTTCGGGTTGGTGCTGCTGGCGGTGCTCATCCCAAGCACCTTCCTCTCGCGGCTTATTCCGGAGGAGTTCTTTGATAGTTTCCTCAATCCTGCCCTCAGTTTTGCTTTTGCGGTGGTTTGTTTCTTCGGTGCTACGTTGTGCCTCAAGCATCTGGAGAACAACCGCATCCGTAAGGTATGGGCAATCATCCTGATCCTATGGGGAGGCTTGGAATTGGTGATGGTGGCATTGTTTAAATCCGCTTCCAATCCTTTTCAGGTGGGCAATGAAATCATGGAGAGCGGTTCGATGCTGGCAGCCTGTGTGTTCGCATGGTTACTGCTTATTTACCCCAGAATCTCTATTCGTCCCGGGAAGTTCAACTGGGGACGCGATGCGTTGTTCTTATTGCCGCTGGTTGCGCTCGGAGGCATTGATTATCTTCTTCCCGTTGACTTGCGGGTCCTCATCGCCCTGTATCCTATGGGGCTGATGGTTGTTATTTTTCTGAATATACGCAAGTACCGCCAATGGTGTGAGGATAACTTCTCCACTTTGGATGATATCGATGCGCAATGGATTGTGCGGTATATGGTGATGATCGTGCTTTCCGGCTTGGTGTTCTATTACCTCTGTGTAAGCGACGATCCGGCGCGTGCCTTCACCCAACAATGGTACCTCATGTTCGTCCTTGGTTATACCACTGACCAGGTGCTTTTCCGTCCCGACCCCTGGGAGCGCTTGCATAGTACGGTGGAGGAGGAAGAGAAGGAAGAACCGGATCCTGCCTATGCCGCTTATCGTGCCAAGTTAGAGGAATGGCTCGCAAAAGAGAAACCCTACCTCAATCCGGATTTTCAGTTGATGGACTTGCGTCAGGTGCTGCCGCTCAACCGCACTTATCTAAGCCAACTTATCAATGCCCAATATGGTTGTTCGTTCTATCAGTGGGTCAACGACCTGCGTATCAAGGAAGCAAAGCGTCTCATGACCGAGCAGCCGGAGATGACAATAGAAGAAGTCTCCAAGCAATGCGGCTTTTCGTACAGACGCAATTTCTCGCGTACCTTTGTGGAGATAACGGGAATGACACCGTCCGAATGGCGCAGTAGAGGGGGCTATTCGTAAAAAATCGCAAAAACGCATCTTCGGGTGCGTTTTTTTGTAAAAACACTTGCGTATATCAAAAAAAAGCTGTACCTTTGCAGCGGTTTTAATCCGAAAATCGTCGTAATTGCGACAGTATTCGTAGTTTAGTAGATTATGGACATACAACGAAATGATTATGTAGAACGGCTTTATTCCAAGAGTTGGAATGGCAAAGTGAAGATTATCACCGGCATACGTCGCTGTGGGAAATCGTATCTGTTATCTCATCTGTATAAGCAATACTTGCTGCAAAAAGGAGCACAAGAAGATAGCTTTGTCGAGATTGACTTGGAACCAAAGAGTAATATCGCCTACCGTAATCCTAATACGTTGTATGACTATATCATGGAACGATGCCAAGACAAGCAGCGGAAGTATTATGTCTTTATTGATGAAATACAATTATGTTACAAAGTCAAGAACACAGATATAGACGAAGCGCTTGTGCCGGAGGAGGACAGAGATTTGCTCTATACTACTTTCTATGATATCTTAAATGATCTACGTGCGCAACCCAATATGGATGTGTATGTGACCGGTAGCAACTCCAAGATGCTATCCACCGATATCGTCACCAACTTCCGTGACCGTGGTAGTGAGATTAGAGTCTATCCTTTGTCGTTTGCAGAGTTCTACACCTTCTCGGGAATGGATTCATACGCCGCGCTTGGACAATATCTCACTTATGGCGGAATGCCTTTGGCTGTCTTGGAACCCAACGAGCAAGAGAGACGCAATTACCTTGCGAATCTGCATAAGAACGTCTATATGAAGGATATCGTAGAGCGTTATAAATTAAAGGATGATGTTATTATTGATTCATTAACCGATGCTGTCTATTCAGCGGTAGGCTCTCTATCGAATCCATATAAATTTGCCAATACCATCAAATCCGTCATGGGGCAGAATACCACGGATAAAACGATCAAAGGCTACCTGTCTTACTTAGAAGACGCATATCTGATTTCAGAGGCAGAACGCTATGACGTGAAAGGCAAGCGCTATTTTGAAAATATCAAGAAGTACTACGCTATGGATCTTGGTCTGCGTAATGCGCGGCTTAACTTCCGACAACAAGAACGTTCGCATCTCATGGAGAATATGATATACAATGAGTTGATTCGGCGCGGTTATCGTGTGGATGTAGGAGTAGTAGAAGTGGAACAAATGGTAAATGGCAAACGCCAACAGAGCCAGTATGAGATTGATTTTATCATTAACAATGGTTCACAGAAAATCTATATCCAGTCTGCGCTTAATATAGACACCGAGGCGAAAAGAGATCAAGAGACCTTCTCGCTTCGCCATACGAAAGACTCCTTCCGTAAAATCGTTATCTTGGATGGAAATGCCCTGCCTTGGACGGACGAAAAAGGAATAACATACATGGGTGTGATACCATTTTTATTACAGCAAGAGAACACCCTATAGGGGGCAATTCGTAAATTTTTCGCCCATATAGGGGGGCAACTCGTGGAGCGTGCAAAACGTGGGGAGTATCCGGTCGCCTTTGGCGAGTATATCCTGCACTATGGATATTGGCGTTTTATGCCATCAGAAGACCGGCTCAACCTCCCACCCAAGCCTCAGCCCTCACGCGGCAAAAAGGATTATGTCGTCGCTATTACCGCAGAATTGGTCTAATGAAAGTCTATACAATACAAACGGTCGCCTTCTACGAGGAGTTAATGCGCAATGGAATCGCCTATTGTGCCCGAGAAGGATATTGGTGTCGAAATAATCGTTTCCAATACGATTGGATGGTTGGCCAGATGCGCAAACGAATTGGCGAACCGCCTTTAGCCGAAATCAAATATCCTGTATGGGTTTGGCAGCAGTACAATAGCAAGAAGGATCCAATACCTCCGATGTCGCCCAAAGAGATTCCGAATAAAGAAAACGAAGCAGTTATGCTTGAATTGGAAGTGCCTGACGATATGGTACTTTTGTCCGATTTGGATTTGTGGATTCATCCGCTGAATGGTTGGGAAATATGTGGCAAGAAAGAAAGCAAACTATTTGACAAAGAAAAAGAAGCCTACGAAAAGGAGCATGGAAAATGTAAGCAACTGAGCGATTGGCCACAAACTTTACAGCACAAAATCGTTGCCACATGGGAGCGTGTTTTTGATTTGGATTGGATTGATCCGTATCAAGCACCGAGCAAGCGCAGAAATCGCTCCATTCAAGGAACAATCTGGTTCTTGCGTAAGGAATGGCTATGCACTGCCCACATCTTCAATCGCCAAAGCGAAATCAAGCGTATCCATTTCTGTTAATTCATCTTTTTCTTCTTCCCATTTCCCCGATTGCCAATCGGGTCACATCGTTCATTGTTCCGGATGCCATCCGGTCGTCCTCCGTCCATTAGCCCGGCATTGGATGCCGGTTTCGTCCATTGTCCCGTCTATGAGACGCTCATCTTGCACTTCGGTCACATTTTTGTGGCCGTTTTGCTTGCAAAATGAAAATTTTTCTTGCGTATATTAAAAAAAAGCAGTACCTTTGCAGCCGCAAAGGTTAAACATACGAAAAATCTAAAACTATTCAGGATATGAGAAATAATTGGTCAAAAGCAGCAATGGTAACGATGTGTTGCTTGGTTATGTGTTTGTTCGCGCAAAATCCGCTTCATGCCGCTAATGATAGAGGACGCGATTTTTGGGTGACATTCCCGCAAAATTATGAGGATGCTAATTACACAGTAACTCCTGTTCTGCAGTTTACGGCAGAGGAGAATGCTCAAGTTTTAGTAGAGAATCCTTATACAGGTTATTCGAATCTTATCAATGTATCACCGGAAGGAGTTACTCAAATCAACCTTGAACTGAATGACTGCTATCTACATGATTCGGTGTCGGAGATTGTTAGCAATCATGCCTTGCATATTACAGCTACTGCGCCGATTACCGTTGTGGCCGGTAATTGCCGGAACAAAAATTCGGACGCTACTGCGCTTATCCCGACCCCTTATTTAGGGAGCGAATACATGGTGCAATGTTACTCACCATCTTCGCACGATGCACGTCCGCATGGTTCGCATTTTGCGATTGTAGCAACAGAAGACAATACGATTGTGGATTACATTCCTACGGCCGCAACACCTCATATTAGATCCGCTAAATCTATGTATGATTATATGGGGGGAGATTTCATGTCTCCCGAAGAACTAGCGCTGGCCAATTGGCAAATGGGCGATACGTTTACCACTCCGGTTCTGCAAAAGGGACAAGTGTTTTACGTATATACCGGCAATGGAGGCGGAGATGATTATGATCTGAGTGGAACACGAATTAAAGCGCGGGATAATAAACAAATAGTCGTTTTTGAAGGAAACCCGATGACCAATATCCCATACCAAGTGAGGGATCGTGACCATTTATACTCCCAAGCGATCCCGACAACCTATTGGGGAACGAAGTATGCACTTGTCTCTTCACTGACGAAGATAGATGGAAAGAATGGAACATGGGAGAGATTAGATAAGGTGCGTGTGATGGCCTCTGAAGATGGTACTGTTGTAAAAGTTAACGGAGAGATTGTACACATATTTGACTTTATCAATGGAGATGAAGATGACAAGAAACATTTCTTTGAATTCGAATTCGGAGTTTTGGACTCTATGAGTAATTGGACGCAAGATCCATCAAGACCAAACATCCTGCGTATTCAATCGTCCACCTGTTATTTGGAAACCACCACGCCTTGTGCCGTTCATCAGTTTACTGTAAGTAATCGGTACGACCATGACAAATCGACCAAGAATGGTAACTATTGTAATGGCGATCCCTCTATGATGAGCCTGCTGCCTTTGGAATACATGCCGAAGACGATCCAGTTTGCTCCATTTAGTCAAACTTCCATAACGGACTTCTTCCTGAATATTGTTGCTCCGACAAACCGAATAAACTCTGTCCAATTGGATAATGTAAGCATCAGTAATCAGTTTGCTCCGTTACAAGGAAATTCCTCACTTATGTACGCACGCATACCTATTAACAATAGTCTACATGTGTTATCTTCTGCATCTGGAGTATCAGCCTCTTTGTATGGTATAGGAAATAGAGAAGAATACGCATATGCACTCGGCTTTTCAGATATACATATGCCGCAAATAGAAATCAACGATATGCGTTTTGAATTACCGTATGAGTGGAGCGTGGATTTTTGTGCACAGGACGGTTTAACACTGAATTGCCATACGGATTTTCAATTCCAATCTATGAAGGTCGTTTATGGTGACGGAACGGAAAGTGTCGCACAAAATGATACGATTGCATCTTTTGAGCATACCTATTCGGAAGCGGGAATATATCAGGCTAAACTCATTATTGAACAACCTGCAACCGCTTTCGCTTCTCATAAGATAGATACGATTCATATGGAAGTTACGGTTGGACCGTTTGTCGTTACGTACGAACCAATAGGGGATATCTTTATGGAAGAGGTAAATAGTTTCAAGATCATTTACCAATCCCCGATACCTTTGCGTGATAATGCACATATTCACTTTGACAACGTTGCAAGCGAAGATGGATTCCGCGATTACGATATAATGATCAAACCTGATTATTTAGAGATTCAAATACCGCAAACAGCCCAAGCAAACACGCTGTACCAACTCGTGATCGAAGTATATCATAGTTATTGCGATTCTTGGCCGACTATTATTCCGTTTGAATTAAAACTGCTCCCGAGAGACACGATCACCTACGTATGCAATGAAGAGCAAGGATACATCCTTGGCGAGACGATTGTTATTCGCGGTGATACCGCCCATTTTAGAGCGTACCCAAACTACGGATACCATTTTACACAATGGTCGGATGGCGTTAAAGACAATCCTCGTTCATGCGTCGTAACGCAGGATACGACCTTTACTGCCGAGTTTGCAGTAGATAGGTCCGGCACCTGCGGAGACGACAATGCGTTGACTTGGACTTATGATACCATCACCAAAACGCTTTCCATCTCCGGCAGCGGACAGCTGACCTATAATTACAGTTATGGCATAGAAGCTCCGAAACAGATGCAGAATCTGATCATTGGCAATGAAGTGACGGCAATCGGTAATTCTGCGTTCTATGGCATGAGAACGATTAATCACCTGACGATCGGCAGTAATGTTGCTTCTATCGGTGACTATGCTTTCTCGGAATGCCGTGGTTTTGATGATATCACGTGTTATGCAACTACCGTTCCGGCTATCACGGCCTACACCTTTGCCAATATCGGTAACAAACAATACATTTATCTCTACGTACCGGAAGACCGCAAACGTGCTTATTTGCGCGATGAGTTTTGGAGCGAATTCGATATACAGATCAAGGGCGCTGAAGAAACGACAACGGATGGCTCTGTGGCCGTCATACCAAGCGATAACACGGTGGAGATAACATGGCCTTGGGTGTCCGGTGCGCAGACCTATGAGATTGTCATCACCAAAGACGGAGAAGTCGTTTGTACACTCATCTTTAACGCCAACGGTCAATTAGCCGGTATCGCTTTTGCTCCCGGACGTAATGGTACCAACCATACCCAACAGGCACAAACCACTGGCTTTAAGTTCACCGTCACCGGCTTGAATAGCGGTACACTGTACGGATATGCGATTGACTCAAAGAACGAAGGAGGATGGACTATTGACCATAAATCCGGCTCTTTCACCACTACCGTTGAGGGAGAAACTGTCAGTCCGACCGAAGGTATAGATGCCATCTCCACTGGAGGTAAACCGGATAAAATCCTCCATAACGGCCAAATCCTCATCCTCCGTGGAGATCACACTTACACTCTCCAAGGCCAAGAAGTAAAATAAGACATACTTATCGTAAATCGTTTTAAGGATCAAGCTCAGCTTGGTCCTTTTTTGTGCTTTTTGCCGATCAAAACTTTAGCAGTATCTTTGTGCCCGTTTAAAACAAAATGGGTATGAGCGTAATTGCAAATGATGAACTGTTCGAGGCTTATTTAAGCATCAAAAACAAGTATGTACATGACGAGAAAAGTTTTAGAGGATTTTACCTCTATCTCGCTGATTTTAATCAAAAAGTGCGTGTGGATATGAATGATACAGCCGTACGGTATCAACTACCTGATCACTATAAAGCAGCTGGAGATCGGTTAGGCGAAGAACGTACAACTATTTGGCGAGCAACGAAAAATAAAGCTTTTTGATTGTTCATTGCATTTTGCAACACCTCCCTAATTTTAAACCTCTACCTTTGCACCGCTTTTCGGAGACAAACATCCCTCCGATTAGCGGTGTATTATGATATATAAAAAACAAAAAATCATCATCGTTGAGTTCGCGCGTGACAGCAGCAACCCCAACATTATCCATGCCTACACGGCCAATGGCGGACGGATCACGGTCTATCAGGCTATCGACTACCGAACCGATCTTCCCATCCCTAACCTCTATGTAACCCGTTATAAACAGTGGTTCCATCTCACCCGTCGAGGCAAATTGACAGAAGTAGTGCATGATTTCTCGCCCGCTCGTCGTACACATGGTCGTAAATGCCATGATGGCGTGCGAGGAAATCAATATCCATGTATGCGAAACTTCGGTAGTCTCGAATGCCATAAAATAGTCTGCGCCACCTTCCATGGCTCGCGCTATCTCAATGGTATCAAACGCGAGTGCCACCACATCATCCCCGATGTCTATAACTACTCTGCCGATAACCTCATCTGGCTCACACCGGCAGAGCATCGCCGTTATGATGCTGTCCAGCGCTCTCTCCGTATGGCCGGCCGCCTCGATAAGATGACCCCTGCCGAGATCCTCGAAGTCACGCAGCAATATGTCATCGATCCCCGTTCTACCGACGAGATCATGCAATCCGAAATGTCCCACCACATGGAAATCTGACTCAGCTGCCCGCTTGGTCCCTTTTCACTAAAAACCAGCGTCAATTTCGTCGGGATATTATCCCGATATCAAAAAATCTTCTTTGTATTACAGGGCAATGTCATTGCCCGCCCAAAACATTTATCATTATGGAAACAACAAATTTAAAACTCCTGCGCTCCCTGCGCACCCAAGAGAAAGCCATCAAGGCACAAATCGACTCTATCTCCGACGCTGCTACCTCCGAAGCCGTCACCATCCTTGCCGCCAAAGGTCTCGACCGAGGCGAGTTCGAGATCGAAGGCGTAGGCACCTTCCAACTCCAGCGCACCGATGTCTTTGACTTTACCGATTACCACAAGTACCAACAAGAACAGGCCGTCTTATGGCGAGAGAATGCCAGAGAAAAGGTCAAAGAGCAGAACTGCGTCAAAGCTCGCACAGCTATCATGAACGGCTACGTCAAGACCTTCGTCGAACTCTATCCCGACAAACAACCCGACGAGATCAAACTGACGGTCAAAGTCATCGACTAAAAAGAAAAAGAAAAGAACCAAAAGATTAAAGAAAATTTCGTAGTAGAGAGACTATCTGCATAGTAACACTCTCTCTGTAGTCTCTCTCTACTTTTTTTCAAAATTTTTATGGAATCCTTAGACGACATTATCATCAAGCGGGACAGTTGGACCTCCATGCTCGAATTGCTCAAACCCTACATCGCGCCCCAAAACTGGCACATGATAGGACCCGCAAAAGAGCAATGGAATGCCATCCCGCTACAACGCCAGCGGCAGATTTGGGTCACACTCTGGGAACAGAAAATGCGCGGTGTCAAGATCAAAGATCACCCGTACTACGCCATCAAAGATTGTGTTCCCATACCCTTCAACTGGAACGGCACAGACCATATCAACTCCATGATGAAGTCCTTCAAAATGGTCTCTGCCAAGTACTTCGACCGCTACGGAGTCTACACCCTCAAAGCCGCCCAAGCGTTCCAATTAACCGATGTAAAACCTTTAAATTACAAGACTTAAACAAGACCATCACGGGATCATCTCCCAATAGTAACACAATAGCAATATGAAAAGATATCGTAAATCAGATCTTCGGCTGACATTAGAGCAAAACATGCAGCAGCCGGTCTCCGAAAAGGAGTTCTCTCGTTGGTTTAGCATCTATTGCGAACGAACCAAGCAACCAGACGACATCCTCAATGCCAAGGAACTGACAACCGAACAAGTGGACGACTTCGCAAAATGGCTCGGATACCCGCTTAGATAACCAAATCGCAGAAAATCCCTGACCAAATCCCAAAAAGTTGGGGATTTTCTTGCAAAACCCTCAAAATTGTGGGCATATTTGCACCAGATTTTAAAAAAAGTCCTATCCGCATTGGAGGATGTACTCAGGCAAAAACGTTGTTGAGCGTGTTGGGGACGCGAGACACGAGTACGGGGCAGTACGTTTTTTGACGAGTAGCATCCGACACTAAAAACAGTAAAATTATGAAAATAGAATTGCAACTCATCGCAGCATTTATACTCTCCATCGGAGGTCTAGTTCTGCTCTTTTGCGGAATCTTTATAGACCCACAAGGCGAGATCCACTCCTCTCTCCTTGTAGCCTTCGGAGAAACAGCCACCTTCGCTGGTGCACTCTTCGGCATCGACTACGTCTACAAGAAGAAAAACTAGCTTGTGTCTTTTTTAGCTTGTATTAATTTTTTAGCTTGTGTCTTTTTATGTATTATAAACTCATCCGCCATACGCCAGAAGGTAAAGCCGTACACGGTAAGCTTTACCGCACCTCGCACTACATCAACAAGCGTACCGGCCTCCTCGTGGAACGTCTGCACTACATCTGCGACACCCTCGAAAACGCAGATTACCTCGTTCCTGCACTCATCTACCGTGTCGCCGTCACGCAATCCCCTCGCTTCAAGCGGCCCTTGCCCATCCTCCAGCAAGTCCCCGGTCGCACTGGGATCAGAGTCCATCGCGGAACACTTCCCGAACACTCCAAAGGCTGCATCCTCGTATCAGCCGATAAAGAACAATTATTAACGAACTATAATAAAAATTTAGTAAAAATTAATTTCTACGCATAAGAT
>CAMUYI010000034.1 GCA_947164985.1 uncultured Bacteroidales bacterium
TAGAGCGCATCCTTGGTAAGGATGAGGTCCCGAGTTCAACTCTCGGAAGCAGCTCCACTCGCGTGCAAACGCGAAAAACACAAAGGTTGGTCAACGGTCAAACATTGACCGACCTTTTTAAATGAAATGAAGATAACAAACTATTTTTAGTTTATTAACGTTAATAAAAAATTAAAGAATTACTATGGCAAAAGAAAAATTTGACCGTTCGAAACCGCACGTTAACATCGGTACCATCGGTCACGTTGACCACGGAAAAACGACTCTGACCGCAGCTATTACCACCGTATTGGCAAAGAAGGGTCTTTCGGAGCAGCGTTCTTTCGATTCAATCGATAACGCTCCCGAGGAGAAAGAGCGTGGTATTACTATCAACACCGCTCACGTAGAGTATCAAACAGCTAACCGTCACTACGCACACGTAGACTGCCCGGGCCACGCTGACTATGTAAAGAACATGGTTACCGGTGCCGCTCAGATGGATGGTGCAATCATCGTAGTTGCTGCTACTGATGGTCCTATGCCTCAGACCCGCGAGCACATTCTGTTGGCTCGCCAAGTAAACGTACCGCGCCTGGTTGTATTTATGAACAAGTGTGATATGGTTGACGATCCTGAGATGCTTGACCTTGTTGAGATGGAGATGCGTGAGCTTCTCTCGTTCTATGAGTTCGATGGCGACAACACCCCGGTTATCCGCGGTTCTGCACTGGGTGCCCTGAACGGTGTTCCGCAGTGGGAAGAGAAGATCATGGAGTTGATGGATGCTTGCGACAACTGGATCCAGTTGCCGGTACGTGCCGTTGATAAACCGTTCCTGATGCCGGTTGAGGACGTATTCTCGATCACCGGTCGTGGTACTGTAGCAACAGGTCGTATCGAGACCGGTGTCGTCAAAGTAGGTGACGAGGTTCAGCTGATCGGTCTCGGTGCTGAGGGTAAGAAGAGCGTTGTAACCGGCGTTGAGATGTTCCGTAAGCTCCTCGATCAAGGTGAGGCTGGTGATAACGTAGGTCTGCTCCTCCGTGGTATCGACAAAGATGAGGTTAAACGTGGTATGGTATTGACTCACCCGGGTTGCGTTAAACCGTACAGTGAGTTCAAGGCTTCCGTTTATATCTTGAAGAAAGAGGAAGGTGGCCGTCACACTCCGTTCCACAACCACTATCGTCCGCAGTTCTACATCCGTACCATGGATGTTACCGGTGAGATCACTCTGCCGGAAGGAACTGAGATGGTAATGCCGGGTGATAACCTCGAGATTCAGGTTAAGCTGATCTATCCGGTAGCTTGCTCTGAGGGTCTGCGTTTCGCAATCCGTGAGGGTGGACGTACCGTAGGTTCCGGTCAGATCACCAAGTTGATTGACTAATCAATCAGCAAACTCTCTTGGGACTTCGGTCCCAAGATTTACGGAAGTCTTCCAATGGTAGGAAAGCGGTCTCCAAAACCGTCAATGTGGGTTCGATTCCTGCCTTCCGTGCTAAACTCCTCGAAGCCAACCAATGTTACGGGTTAGCTTCGTCCCCTAAACGGGAATGGAGTTATTGTTACTAAAATAGCTTCCAATTCGACTTCAGCACCCCGCTGTAGCCGAATTGTGGTGCGCAGATAAGAATAATAAAAAATCTACTGATATGGCTTTTGTAGAAAACGTTAAAGAATCGTACAACGAACTGGTCCACAAAGTAAGCTGGCCGACCCGTAAGGAGTTGGCGCAAAGCGCGGTGATCGTATTGATTGCTTCCATCATCCTGGCGCTCATCGTATGGCTTATGGATCTGTGCTTTGAGAACATCATGACCTTTGTTTACGGGTTGTTCTAATCGTAAATCGTCAAATCGTAAATCGTTTTATGGCAGAAAACAAAAAACAATGGTACGTTTTGCGCGCGATCAGCGGCAAGGAGAACAAGGTAGAGGAGTACATCAATAATGCGCTCGTCTCTTCGTCTCTCTTCCGCGAGTACGTGTCGCAAGTGCTCATCCCGCGGGAGAAAGTGGTGACGCTCAAGAACGGTAAACGCGTGGAGAAGGAACGCAACCTCCTCCCGGGTTATCTGCTCGTTGAGTGCTACCTCTGCGACGAGAGCTTCCCGCTCTTGCGTAACATCCCGAACGTGCTGGGCTTCCTTAGCGGTGGAAAGACAACAGTCAAGCCCGAACCCGTTTCGCAGGCTGAGGTCAACAAACTCGTTGGTCTGGCTTCCGAATCCGAGGTACGCGCGGCTAGCGAGGTTACTTTCATCGTCGGAGAAAGCGTCAAGGTAGTAGACGGTCCGTTCAACGGATTCAAGGGTACTATCCAAGAAGTAAGCATGGATAAGCATAAACTCAAAGTGGTTGTTACGATCTTTGATCGTCAGACTCCGCTGGAGTTGGGCTTCAATCAAGTAGAAAAAGAGTAGGAGACCCCGTTACAGGTCGTGTGTACTACTCGGTAGTTTCTAATTTATTAACCGGCCGAGGGCTCAAAACCCGTTAGCAGGCCAAAAACTATTAACAACGTAAAACTATGGCTAAAGAAATTGCTGGTTTTATTAAACTCCAAATCAAGGGTGGCGCTGCCAATCCTGCACCTCCGGTAGGCCCGGCTCTGGGTTCGAAGGGTGTGAACATCATGGAGTTCTGCAAACAGTTCAATGCCAGAACGCAAGACAAGGCAGGTAAAGTGCTGCCTGTTATCATCACCGTGTATGCGGACAAGTCCTTCGACTTCGTCGTTAAGACTCCTCCTGTAGCTATCCAGCTCCTCGAGGCTGCTAAAGTGAAAGGCGGATCGGACCAGCCCAACCGTAACAAAGTAGCAACGATCACCGAGGCGCAAGCGCTCCAGATCGCGCAGGACAAGATGGTGGACCTCAACTGCTTCACCGTAGAGTCCGCTCTCAAAATGGTCAAGGGTACCGCACGTTCCATGGGTATCGTAGTTAAATAACCTTTTTCAATCAATCAACAATTATGGCAAAACTGACAAAAAAACAGAAGCTTGCTGCTGAGAAGATTGAAGCAGGTAAGCTGTACACCATCGAAGAGGCTGCTGCGCTCGTTAAAGAGATCACAACCACTAAGTTCGATGCAAGTGTCGATATCGACGTACGCCTCGGCGTTGACCCGCGTAAAGCTAACCAGATGGTTCGCGGCGTCGTGGCTCTCCCTAATGGAACAGGTAAAGTTGTTCGCGTTCTCGCACTCTGTATGCCGGACCAGGAAGCAGCTGCAAAAGAGGCAGGTGCCGACTATGTAGGTCTGGATGAGTATATTGAAAAGATCAAAGGTGGATGGACGGACATTGACGTCATCATCACCCAACCTCAGATCATGGGTAAGATCGGTGCTCTCGGTCGCGTACTCGGTCCTCGCGGATTGATGCCGAACCCCAAGAGCGGTACCGTTACCATGGATGTAGCGAAAGCTGTTAAAGAGGTCAAGGGCGGTAAGATCGACTTCAAGGTTGACAAGTTCGGTATTGTACATACCTCCATCGGTAAAGTTAGCTTCAGCGCTGAGAAGATCGCTGAGAACGCACTCGCGTTCATCGATACGATCAAGCACCTCAAGCCGGCTGTATCCAAAGGTGAGTACATCAAGAGCGTTTATCTTTCCAGCACTATGAGTCAGGGTATTAAGATTGATACCAAATCTCTCTAATCTCAAAATTTACAGACAAGTATGAAAAAGGAAGATAAAAATCTCGTCATTGAAGCCTTAGGCGCACAACTGGCTGAGTATGCACATTTCTACCTCGTGAATATCGAGGGTTTGGATGCTGCGAAGACCAGTGACCTGCGTCGCGCGTGCTTCAAGCAAGACATCAAACTTTTGGTAGCTAAGAACACACTGCTCCAGAAAGCCCTCGAAGCAAAGGGTATCGATGCAGAGATCTTCGCTGCTCTCAAGGGTAACACAGCGTTGATGCTCAGCAACACCGGTAATGCTCCCGCTAAACTCATCAAAGAGTTTACCAAAGGCGACAAGACCGGAGAGGCTAAGCCCCAACTCAAGGCTGCTTACGTAGAAGAGACTGTTTACGTAGGTAAGCAAAATCTCGACTTCCTCTGCGCTATCAAGTCCAAGAACGAACTCATCGCAGAACTCGTGGCATTGCTCCAGAGCCCGGCGAAGAACGTCGTTTCTGCACTGCAGAGCGGTCAAAACACCATCCATGGTGTTCTCGAGACACTCGAGAAGCGTGGATAATAATCTATTAACTGAATTAAAAAACATTTAAAATTTATACGATCATGGCAGATCTTAAAGTTATTGCTGAAACATTAGTTAACCTTACCGTTAAGGAAGTAAATGAACTCGCTACCATCCTCAAAGAGGAGTATGGTATTGAGCCGGCTGCTGCAGCTGTTGCTGTTGCTGCTGCTCCCGCTGCTGGTGCAGCTGCTGAGGCAGCTGAGGAGAAGACATCTTTCGATGTTGTTCTCAAGAGCGCAGGTGCTAACAAGCTCCAGGTTGTTAAGGCCGTTAAGGAGCAAACCGGTCTTGGTCTGAAAGAGGCTAAAGACATCGTAGACGCTGCTCCGGCTACCGTTAAGGAAGGCGTTGACAAAGCTACCGCTGAGGCTCTCAAGAAAGCCCTTGAAGAGGTAGGCGCTGAGGTAGAGCTCAAGTAATACCTCCTGCAACCAACCACCTAAGGTAGGGTGGAATAGGTTTAGATCCATACGCAAAATATGGGTCTAAACCTTTTCTGCTCAATAAGACAGGATGATTAAAAAACTGAAAAATTTGGTAATTATTATAGGGTGAAAGTTAAAATACTATAAAATATATCACCGCCTATTTAGATTTAAATTATTCATTACCAACAGTTTAATTCTGTTAAATAATTATTAACCATATAAAATAATGGCTACAAACAAAAAACAGCAGAGAGTCAACTTCAGCCGTATGCAAAAGCATATGCCGTATCCTGACTTTCTCGACATTCAGCTGAAGTCCTTCGCCGATTTCCTCCAGATGGATTCTACTCCGGAGCAACGTCGTAAAGAGGGACTCTTTAAGGTATTCTCGGAGAACTTCCCCATTCAGGATACCCGTAACAGCTTCACGCTTGCTTTCCTGGACTACAGCATCGATCGTCCGCGCTACTCCATCGAGGAGTGCATCAAACGCGGTCTGACCTATTCCGTGCCCTTGAAAGCCAAACTGCGTCTGAGCTGCGACGATCCCGATCATGAGGATTTCGATACTGTCGTTTCCGATGTGTACCTCGGTACAATCCCCTACATGACTCCGAAAGGCACCTTTGTCATCAACGGTGCGGAGCGTGTCATCGTGTCTCAGCTTCACCGTTCGCCGGGTGTGTTCTTCGGAACATCTATTCACTCGAACGGCACCAAGCTCTATTCGGCGCGTATCATCCCGTTCCGCGGTTCGTGGATCGAGTTCGCAACCGACATCAACAAGGTCATGTATGCTTACATCGACCGTAAGAAAAAGCTGCCGGTTACAACGCTCCTCCGCGCCATCGGTTTTGAGTCCGATAAGGACATCCTCAACTGCTTCGACCTCGCTGAGGAAGTGAAGGTCAATCGTGAGGCACTCGAGGCTTGCATGGGTCGTAAACTCGCGGGTTACGTCATGAAACCGACCATCGAGGACTTCGTCGATGAGGACACCGGTGAGGTTTCGTCCATCGAACGTAACCAGATCGTTGTAGAGCGTGAGGAAGAGCTGACCCCGGAGATCATCGATATCATCCTCGAGTCCGGATCCAAGTCCGTCCTGCTCCACAAAGATCAGGAGCGTGAGAACGACTTCTCCATCATCTTCAACACCCTGCAGAAAGACCCGGCTAAGACCGAGAAAGAGGCGGTCCTCTATATCTACCGCCAGCTCCGTAATGCAGAGCCGGCCGATGATGCTACGGCACGTGAGATGATCCAGAACCTCTTCTTCTCCCAGAAGCGTTATGACCTGGGTGAGGTAGGTCGTTACCGTATCAACCGCAAGCTCAATATGTCCATCCCGGAGGACACCCGTGTCCTGACCAAGGAAGACATGATCGAGATCATCAAGTACCTCGTCATGCTCATCAACTCCAACGCCGAGGTGGACGATATCGACCACTTGTCCAACCGTCGTGTGCGTACCGTCGGTGAGCAGCTCTACAACCAGTTCGGTATCGGTCTGGCTCGTATGGCGCGCACCGTCCGTGAGCGTATGAACGTCCGTGACAACGAGGTCTTCGCGCCGACCGATCTGATCAACGCCAAGTCGATCTCTTCGATCATCAATTCGTACTTCGGTACCAATGCCCTGAGCCAGTTTATGGATCAGCAGAACCCGCTCGCCGAGATCACCCATAAGCGCCGTATGTCGGCCCTGGGTCCCGGCGGTCTGAGTCGTGACCGTGCCGGCTTCGAGGTGCGTGACGTACACTATACTCACTACGGCCGTCTCTGCCCGATCGAGACGCCGGAAGGACCGAACATCGGACTTATCTCGTCCATGTGTATCTACGCCAAGATCAACGACCTCGGCTTCATCGAGACGCCGTATCGTAAGGTGGCGAACAGCATCGTGGACCTCGATAACGACCATGTCGTTTACCTCACCGCTGAGGACGAGGAGAACCAGGTCGTTGCACAGGGTAACGCACCGCTCCGCGAGGACGGTAGCTTCATCCGTACCAAGGTCAAGACCCGTCTCGGTGCCGACTTCCCTGTCGTAGCGCCGTCGGAGGTTAACCTCATGGACGTAGCGCCCTGCCAGATCGCTTCGGTAGCAGCAGCCCTCATCCCGTTCTTGGAGCACGATGATGCCCACCGTGCCCTCATGGGATCGAACATGATGCGCCAGGCCGTGCCTCTGATCACGTCTGAAGCGCCGATCGTCGGTACCGGTATCGAGGAGCAACTCGTCACCGATAGCCGCACCCAGTTCATCGCCGAAGGCGACGGTACCGTCACCTATGTCGATGCTGATGTCATCCGTATCAAGTACGACCGCTCCGAGGAAGAGGAGTTCATCTCCTTCGAGCCCGCAGAGAAAGAGTACAAGATGCCGAAGTTCGAGAAGACCAACCAGAATACCACCATCGACCTCCATCCGATCGTTCGCAAGGGCGATAAGGTGACCAAAGGTCAGATGCTCACCGAGGGCTACGCCACCGCTGGCGGCGAACTGGCGCTCGGTAAGAACCTCAAGGTGGCGTACATCCCTTGGAAGGGTTACAACTACGAGGATGCCATCGTCCTCTCCGAGCGTATCGTTCGTGAGGATATGTACACCTCCGTCCACGTCGTAGAGCAGCTGCTCGAGGTGCGCGACACCAAGCGCGGTATGGAGGAGTTCACGGCCGACATCCCGAATGTATCCGAGGATGCTACCAAAGACCTCGACGAGAACGGTCTCATCCGTATCGGTGCATACGTGCAGCCGGGTGATATCCTCATCGGTAAAATCACGCCGAAGGGCGAGACCGATCCGAGTCCGGAGGAGAAGCTCCTCAAGGCCATCTTCGGTGACAAAGCCGGAGACGTCAAGGATGCCTCCCTCAAGTGCAGCCCGTCTCTCGACGGTGTCATCATAGATAAGAAACTCTACTGCCGCGCCAACAAAGACCGCAAGCAGAAGATGGAAGATAAGGAGACCATGCAGAAGATGGATCTCAAGTTCCGCGAACGCGCAGAAGCACTCCGCGAGCTGCTCATCGACAAGCTCTACACCATGCTCAACGGCCGTCAGGCATTGTCCGTCAAGGATATCATGGGTACTGAGCTCATCGCCAAGGGTCAGCACTTCACCAAGGAGCGCCTCAACGAGATCGACTTCTTCTCGGTCCTCCTCGAGAAATGGACCAACGATGAGCATAAGAACGAACTCGTAGCGCAGTGTATCCTCAATTATATCGCGAAATATAAGGAGATGGACGCGCAGCTCAAGCGCGATAAGTTCAACCTCACCATCGGTGACGAACTGCCGAACGGTATCATCCAGATGGCCAAGGTCTATGTCGCCAAGCGCCGTAAGATCCGCGTAGGTGATAAGATGGCCGGTCGTCACGGTAACAAGGGTATCGTTTCCAAGATCGTCCGCGTAGAGGACATGCCGTTCCTCGCAGATGGTACGCCGGTAGATATCGTCCTCAACCCGATGGGTGTGCCTTCCCGTATGAACATCGGTCAGATCTTCGAGGCTGTCCTCGGTTGGGCCGGACAAGAACTCGGTGTCAAGTTCAGCACCCCGATCTTCGACGGTTGTACCATGGAGCAGCTCGACGAGTGGACCGACAAAGCAGGCCTGCCGCGTGGCGGTAAGACCCAGCTCTATGACGGTGAGACAGGAGAACCGTTCGACCAGATGGCTACCGTCGGTGTGACTTACTTCATGAAGCTCGGTCACATGGTTGACGATAAGATGCACGCGCGTTCCATCGGTCCGTACAGCCTCATCACCCAGCAGCCGCTCGGCGGTAAGGCACAGTTCGGTGGTCAGCGTTTCGGTGAGATGGAGGTTTGGGCACTCGAGGCACACGGTGCCGCACACGTGCTCCAGGAGATCCTCACCATCAAGTCCGATGATGTCACCGGTCGTGCCCGCACCTATGAGGCCATCGTCAAAGGCGAGCCGTTCCCGACGCCGGGTCTGCCCGAGTCGCTCAACGTGCTCCTGCACGAGTTACAAGGTCTTGCACTTAGTATTAAAATGGAATAATTTTGGAGGACTAATATGGCTTTTAAACAAGAAAATAAGAAAACCGGTTTTACTAAGATCACTATCGGTCTCGCTTCTCCCGATGAGATCATGCAGATCTCCTCTGGCGAGGTGCTTAAGCCGGAAACGATTAACTATCGTACCTACAAACCTGAACGTGACGGTTTGTTCTGTGAGCGTATCTTCGGTCCTACCAAAGACTACGAGTGCCACTGCGGCAAATACAAACGCATCCGTTACAAAGGTATCGTCTGCGAACGATGCGGCGTGGAGGTAACCGAGAAGAAAGTGCGTCGTGAGCGTATGGGTCATATCAAGCTCGTCGTTCCCGTTGCCCACATCTGGTATCTCCGCTCCCTGCCGTCCAAGATGGCTGCGCTGCTCGGTATCCCGACCAAGAAACTGGAGTCTGTCATCTACTACGAGAAATACCTCGTCGTACGTGCCGGCATCCTCGAGGGTCAGGAGATCGGCGAGAAGAGCGAAACGGATAAGAATAGAATTCCTATCGAGAACAATATGTTGCTCGATGAGGACCAGTACCAGCAGATCCTTACCATCATGCCGGAGGATAACGACATGCTCGAGGATAACGATCCCAACAAGGTCATCATCAAGATGGGTGCGGAGGCTGTTTACGACCTGCTCTGCAACCTCGACCTCGACGGTCTGTCCTATGAACTGCGTGATACCGCCTATAAATCGACTTCGGCGCAACGCCGTCAGGAGGCCCTCAAGCGTCTCCAGGTAGTCGAGGCTTTCCGCGCATCGAACGGTAAGAACCGCCCCGAATGGATGATCCTCCAGGCTCTGCCTGTCACCCCGCCGGAGCTCCGTCCGTTGGTACCCCTGGACGGTGGACGTTTTGCCACCTCCGACCTCAACGACCTCTATCGTCGCGTCATCATCCGTAATAACCGACTCAAACGACTCATCGAGATCAAAGCGCCGGATGTCATCCTCCGTAATGAGAAGCGTATGCTGCAGGAGGCTGTCGACTCCCTCTTCGATAACAGCCGTAAGACCACGGCCATGAAGTCCGAGGCCAACCGCCCGCTCAAGTCCCTCAGCGACTCCCTCAAGGGTAAGCAGGGTCGTTTCCGTCAGAACCTCCTCGGTAAGCGTGTGGACTATTCCGCCCGTTCCGTTATCGTCGTAGGTCCGGAGCTTAAGATGCACGAGTGCGGTCTGCCGAAAGAGATGGCGGCCGAGCTGTACAAGCCGTTTATCATCCGTAAGCTCCTCGAGCGCGGAAAGGTAAAGACCGTGAAGTCTGCGAAGAAAATCATCGACCGTCGTGATCCGGAGATCTACGAGATTCTCGAACACGTAATGGAGGGACATCCTGTACTCCTCAACCGTGCGCCGACATTGCACCGTCACGGTATCTTGGCGTTCCAGCCGAAGATGATCGAGGGTAAGGCTAT
>CAMUYI010000035.1 GCA_947164985.1 uncultured Bacteroidales bacterium
TACTCGTTTTCCGTTTGCCAATAACTGCCATCCACACGTTGGGTGGTAGTTGTTTTTTGTTTGGGTACGAACCAATACTGGTAGTCGTATCCCCCTTGTTTAACAAGGGCCGTGAGCCAATAGCACTTGCTCTCGTTGTCGTACTGCATGCGGTTACGGAGCATCATCTCGTTGCCGAACAACTCACCGCCTACATACAGCGCACCATCGAACCAGGGACTCGCGGCAGGGAGCGTCCAATGTACCCACATATACTCCGCTTCGGTGTCCACATCGTTCGTCCGCTCCGCATTCACGATATATCGGCCGTTCGAATCGAACTCATGGATGTACGTACCCTTCTGCACCTCGTCCGCAAACAGCAACACCTGGTAGTCACCATTCTCATGGAATACTCGATCGATGCCGTGACCCGCATAGAAACAGCTGAACGCATCGAAATGATGGTATTCGTTCCCGCCCTCGAAGATCAGGGCTTTGTTGTTGATATACCGCAGTCGGTGCGGCTCCACAAAAGTCGGTTGACTCAGCGTCACGGCATTATCGAGCCGGTTATTCTGCGTCACGACGATCCGGAATTCTGAGGGCTGAAAACTGACTGCTTGGTCGATCGCCACATCCACATCGACCTGCTGGTAGCGGCCGTTGAACTCGATATCGGTGTTCGCCCTTACCTTGGCATCGATCTTCACCTGCGGTTCTACGACGCAGAAATCGACCTCCGCGACTTTGTTATCAGGATTGCCGTCCTCGTAGATCGTGATCCGGTACTGACCGCTCTTCGTAAGGGCCATGTCGTCGTTCGGAAAATCAAACCAGTAATGCGTGTACTCGCGGCTGGTATTGATCGAGTGCGCATAGTCCGTAATATCCTGCGTCGTAAAACCGCGCAGGTACTCGCCGCTCAGCAAGTCGCTGTTCAGCATCTGCACGGTGTAGGTGTAGAAATGCACATCGTGACTCATCTCGTCGAATGAGATATGCAGCGGTTCGGGTTCGTCCAGCAGCAGCACCTCGCGCGCGACACGTAACGTAAGCACGTTTTCATGGAACACGCGCGTGTGCGTCTGCGCGAAAACCATACCCACACAGAACAAAAAAATAACTATGATTGCACTTTTTTTCACAAAATATTTGCGTATGTCAAAAAAATGTAGTACCTTTGCAGCCGCTTTCAAAAATCATGCCAGCAATACTGCTAAGTTCTTGGCAAAAGGTTGCCGGCGAACGTCGCCACTTTGGCTCAGTTGGTAGAGCAACGCATTCGTAATGCGTAGGTCCCCGGTTCGAGTCCGGGAAGTGGCTCTTAAAAGAAAAATCACCTTCGTGGTGATTTTTTCTTTTAATCACCTAGTCGGACTAGAAGAGGTAACCCATCTTCACGTAGAAGTTCGCCCACTTGCCGTTATCTTGGCTGTCGATCGGCATGCCCCAGTCGGCAGACAGCACGAAGTTCTCGTTCATACCGATCTTAAGACCCAGACCTGCCGTCATATGCGGACGATAGATATCATTCACGCTCGTCGTGAAATAATCCTCATAATTGTCTGTCGGAGTCTTAACAGCCATAATCTGCTTAAGCGTTTTGTACTGACCGTTGGTATTCTCCGCTACCAACTCGTCCAGTTTGTACGGTTGGGTGATCACGCCCAGATCGAAGAACGGATTTAGACCCACGAAGAAATGCTGGCGACCGATATCAAAATTGACGACGCGGAAGCGGAACTCTACGTTCGCAAACGCAAAACCGTTCGCCAGAATACGATTCGCCATCATACCGCGCACCGAGTTTCCGCCGCCCAGTCCTTCGTAATACACGCGCTGGATAAAGAGCGTATTCATATAGTTATTCATGTAGAACGGCGACTTACCCGCTATGTTGTTCTGCACGCCCAGTCGGTACGCAAACGTGATCCGGTCAATGCCGTTCTTATCCTTGTAGCACGGCACGTAATGACGGAAGGTGAAGTTGAACTGCAAGTGGTTATACCCTGCACTCGCCTGCTGACCGTACGCCGCATTAAACGCCGCCGAGTAGGTCAGGAAGAGGTCCGTGTAGATACCCTTGTTCGGGCCCTGCCGTTTGTCACGCGTGTCGTACGTGATACCGCCGCGAAGATAGGGATGCCAACCGCCATTCGCCTCGTCGGCACCGATCAAACCCCATTTCTTGTACTTGTCGTATAGCAACTGTGCATTCGGATTCAGCGGCTTCTGGTGCGTCGCCGTCGGGTCGTACTCGTTCTTGCCGTTCAGCATCTTGATGTCGCAATCGTCGATGATATAACCTAACACACCCAGACCGGCATTCCATTTCAGGTCCTTGTAGATCGTACCCTCGATATCGCCCGCCACACGGATCAGGTCACGTTTATACTTGTAGAAAACACGCGTCTTGTATGCATCTACGTTCATCTTCTCAGGCTTCTCATTCCAGTTATGCCAATCGTAGTTGTACTTCGCCTGATAGCCGTTAAAGCCGTAGAAATCGCACATCGCGTCCGGCAAGTACGTCGCATCCAGCGTCAGACGGTAACCCGGAATCAGGTATTTCGAGTCGTAGTTGAGACGGAAGATACCATGGTGCTTCGTCGTGTAGGCACCCTCAAAATAGATCGAATGGATGTACTCCGGGTATTGCGAGCCGTCACCGTAGTAATAAACGTTGGTCAGGATACCTCCCTGAAAACCATAGTCCGCATCGTACGCAATCGACGGCAGGATACCGAAGTTCCAACCCGTCTTGATCTTGTTGCCCAAGGAGTCCACCTCCTGCTTCTTCTCTTTCTTGGCATATGCCGGAACAAAGAACAAAGCGCAAAGAATAAGGATAAAATATTTTTTCATTCTTAATTTTGAATTTTTAATTATTATTGATTTAGCATGTGCTCAATCAAAAGCGTTGTTGAGCGTGTTGGGGACGCGAGACACGAGTACGGGGCAGTACGTCTTTTGATGAGTAGCATGCGCTATCTGCATAGTTATCACGATAAAATTGCATAAATAATAACGCCTAAGTAGTTTCCGATGGCGTATCCGATCAATCCGATCACAAGACCCGATAGCAGCACTTTCTTATTCCCCATCGCGCCAATCACCGGCGGTACGAAAGGCGGCGAACAGAGGAGCGCAACCTGACTGACGGTGAAAAGGTCGCCGGAACATTTCGAAATGCGGCAAAACAGCAGGTGAATCAACGCACCTACCACGATCACGTACAGCACAAACGCGCCGATCATAATGCTGCTCATATTCACGCTATGGATATCGAAGAGCGATGCCACAATCACGGAGAAGAGCAGAATCAGCACCATGCCCATCTCGAAGGTGTGCGGCAGCTCGCGGATCTTCTTAAAGAAGGACGCAATGATCGACAGCGTTGTGATCGTCAATATCACCACCAGCTCGTTCAGCTTACCCGTGATCAGCAGGGCCAGACCCGCGCCAATCGCCAAAAACAGCACGCTCAGACAGAAGGCGATAAACATGCCCGGCCAGTTCTTTTTTTGCATCAGACTCTTGTAATCTTCAATGTCCTTGGTCAGCTGCTCCGAGTCCGCCTGACGGAATTTCGTCGACAGGTCGTCCGCGTACGGCAGGATCTTACGGAATACCTTGAATCCGCCGCCAATGATGAAGAAGATATAGGGCGTGGTCAGCACCATCTCGAAGGCCAGCACGACGGCCATCGTCGTCGGCGTCACGCCCAAGGACGCACCTATAGCATTGAAATTCATCGTGCCGCCGGTATAGATACCCGTCATAATAGCGACCACTTTCTCGAACTCGGGGATACCCTGGTTGCGGAAGATGAAATAACCCGTCACGAGCGCCGTCAGCACACCCACGATGCCGCCAATCAGGCTGAACAAGGTCTTGGGCAGCGCCTTGGTCCATAATTTAAAATCGCAGTTGAAAAGCATTAAGGGAATCGCCAGCGGCACCGCAATCGACATAATCGTGGACTGGATCTTGGTGAACGAAGCCGCCACTTCGGCATCTGCACTGAAATCGACCAGACCCGTCAGCGCCATCACAATACCGATGATATAGGCGCTCACCACCGTGCCTAACTTGCGGAACGTCGTCCATTTCTCAAAACAATACATAATCACAATCGGCGATAACAGATAGATCGCCAATACCACATACATCTTCGTCATATCTTTCTACATTGGTATAAATATTCGCAAATAAACAGCCAGAACGGCAGCAACAGGAAGAGCGTGAGCAGCATCTTGATCCAACTCCAGACGAATAGAATCGCGATCTGGAAAGTCGGGTCTTGCACCTTCGTCTTTAGGATCTGCGGCACGAGCCACAGCGGCATCGCCACAATCCCGCTCACTACCACCAACGGACTAAGCAATACCAGCAGCACCCACCGTAGGATCTTCACCCATCTACTTTCAACCTTCAACTTTAAATTTTCAACCTTAGACCAATTCTCCTCGTACTCCTCATCATCCGCCACGCAAGGAAACAAGCCCTGCATTCGCATCGACAGCTCTTCGCGCATGGCGTTGATCAACTGCGGTTCGCTCAGATCACCTCGGCTCGCGGCAAACGCCTGCACGTTGATCGGTTTACCGATCTTCACGGTCAACTCACCCCAGTAATGATACCAGTCGCTATAGTCGAGTCCGATCGGCACGATATATAGCGGCCGGTCGTTGTCCTCTTTCTCGATCGCCCGCAGCGCGATATGGAAGATCCCCTTCTGCAGCGGCAGCAAGGCATGCTTGCGGCGATGCCTACCTTCCGGCAGGATACAGAACGGCACACCGGCATGCAGCACCTCTACGGCGCGATCCATCGTCTCATCGTTCTTCCGCACCTGGTCCAGACCGTCCCGCACGCGGTTGATCGGCATAATCTTCAGCCAGTTCAGGATCCGCGCGATCCTCGGCTTCTTGAAGATATCCGCCCGCGCCACAAACACCTTCGGCTGCCGGTCAATCGCCAGCACAGCCAAGGCGTCCATCAGACCGTTCGTATGGTTTGGCGCATAGATGATAGAACCCTCAGAAGGGATGTTCTCCATCCCCTCGTACGTACAACGACGGTACGAATGGCGGAAATACCAATCTACCGTCGGCCTCAAAAACGTGTACCAGAAATCTGCGTCCTGTATCATCTGCTTTAAAAAATCGGGTGCAAAGGTACGCTTTTTTTTGCATATATGCAAATTTATTGGAACATTTTTGGTCTTTTTGGACAAAAAACTTGCGCATTTCAAAAAAATGTTGTATCTTTGCCCTCGAAAATATTTTTTGGCACCATGAATACAGCTCCAGTCTATCGCGGAGGATGGCAATTCGCCGACGTAATCCGCCAGGAACTCGAAGGCCCGATCGGTGAGGGCCAAGTGACCTACCCTAACGGCGATTTCTTCAAAGGTTGGTTCAACCTTAGTTATCAGAGTATCAATAACAAAGCCTACACGGCCCACGGTCGGTACACCTTTGCCGACGGCGCTTATATCGATGAGGCATGGATCGAGACGGGTTCGAACAACTCGCCCTTCCCGCTCAAGGGCGTCTTCCGCGTCCATCATCCCGACGGCATACAGTCCGTCGCGATGTTCTATGGTGCTAAGAGCGGTGTTGAACTTTTCCTCACGCCCCAACCCACTTTCAAACTCTGGTACCAAGGCGAAGAACAGATGCCTGCCAAACCACTCGAACTGGTGCGTTACGAACTGGACGAGTCCCGTGGCGACGAACTGCTCAAACTGACCGTCGTCCTAAAGGACGAAGACGGCGAATGGCAGATCATCCAGCAGGGCGGTAAGATAGAGACGAATAGTTATGATCATTCCATCTACGCGCCCTATATCGAATCCGCCGTCTATGCGCCGAATGGCGACTCCCGCGATTATAACTACGGCGCCGTACCCAAGGGGCTGATGCCCTACGACGGGTACTCTGTTTTTCATAATGCCCAGACCGCGCAATGCCGGGACGAACGATGGGAGAACGGCGCGTGTATCGAGGCCAAAGAATGGGTGCGGGACCTGCGGGCCTCGACCTTTGTCCGCCTACCCCATCCCCTCGGCTATGACGAGACGATGGACGCTTTTGTCTGGGCCGACGGACATATCCAATACAAAGGTCGCGAGTTCATCTACGACGGCGAAATTGCCGATAATAGACCCGAAGGACAGGGCGTGCTCGTCGGCGACGCCTACCATGATAACGCGCGCTATGAGGGCCTTTTCCATAATGGCTGCCTCGTGCCCGAAGAAGCCTTCGACGGCGAGATCAAACTCCATCTCAAGGCCGGCCATAAACACTGGTCTATCTCCGGCAGTCGCGACTGGGAATACACGGAAGAGGACCGCATTGCCAAACTCGGAAAACTGGACGTGCGGGGCTTCTGGAACTACGAGATCGTACGGATCACCAAGGACCTCATCGTCATCTCGTTCTACGAACGCAAGTACTACCTCACGCCCGACCAACCCGTCCATATGTACACCGAGATCGAGGGCCACGAGTACAGCGACGGCTGCGTCTACGACGGCGACGATTACACCCTCGATATCACGTGGCTCTAAACAACAATGGCTGAGCGATTAACCGTGTTGCCGGAATGATGGTGAGTAGGGTGTAAGAGTGGGATTTAATTCCGCAAAAACAAACGAATAATAGTTACAAAAATGCGGTTTGGCGGCATTGGGAGAGGTTTTGCGACGGATTTGCGCGAGGCGATTGGCGATAGAAGGCGTTGGGTTAGGGGGAAATTTAAGGGAAAAGCGTTCGCAATTGCGTGAAAAGGCGAAAAAATGAAAATATTTTGAAGATTTTCGCCTTTTTTCTTGCGGGGTTGAAAAAAAAGTGCTAACTTTGTGCGATTTTTGGTTCGTAACGCGTTGAAACGCCAAAAACGAGCCCTCGATATCTCGAAATCTCGAGATCTCGACATAACGAACAACAAACAAAAAACCATTATAAAAACACAAATTTATGGCAGACAACAAAGTAAACATGTTAGCGGATTTTGCGCCGGTCTCCACGCAAGTATGGAAGGACAAGATCATCGCTGACCTGAAAGGTGCCGACTTCGACAAGAAGTTGGTATGGCGCACGCCGGAAGGATTCAACGTGCAGCCGTTCTACCGCCGTGAGGACCTCAAAGGCCTGAAGACCACCGTCTCTGCGCCCGGTCAGTTCCCCTACGTCCGCGGTACGCGTACAAACAACGAATGGGCAATCCGCCAGAACATCTGCGCTTGCAAGAACGCACGTAAGGCCAATGCGAAAGCGCTGGAGGTGCTCAACAAAGGTATCACGTCGTTAGGCTTCTGTCTGGACGCAGACAAGCTGACGTACCATTTCATCAAGACCTTGCTGAACGGTATCTACGCTCCGGCGGTAGCTATCAACTTCTCTATCTGCGCGTGTGCAGCTCCGAAGCTGGCGAATATCCTCGTGCGTTACTACGGCCGTATGGGTTATGACACCAAGGGCCTCATCGGTTCTATCAACGTCGATCCGATCAAGAACATGCTCCTCAAGGGCAAAGCCCTGACGCGTGAGCAGGTATCGGAGAAGATCGCCGAGACCGTCAAAGCCGCCAAGTCGCTTCCGGGTTACCGCGTAGTAGGCGTCAACAGCGTCATCCTCAATAACTCCGGCGCTTATGCTGCTCAGGAGCTCGCGTACGCCCTCGCTTGGGGTGCCGAGTACATGACGATGATGACCGAGGCAGGAATCCCGAACTACCGCGCAGCCAATGCTATCCGTTTCAATATGGGTATCGGCGGCAATTATTTCATGGAGATAGCTAAGTTCCGTGCGGGTCGTCTGCTGTGGGCAAAGATCGTTGAGGCATACAAAGACCCGATCTTCACGACCGCTCTCCGCAACGCCGCTAAGATGAACGTCAGCGCAGAAACGAGCCGTTTCAATATGACCATCTTTGACGCGTATGTGAACCTCCTTCGTTCGCAGACCGAGACCATGAGTGCGGCTCTCGCAGGTGTGGATGAGATCACCGTTACGCCGTTCGATATCACCTACGAGCGTCCGACGGATTTCTCCGAGCGTATCGCCCGCAACCAGCAGCTGCTGCTCAAGGAAGAGGCACATTTCGATAAGGTCGTTGACCCCGCAGCGGGTTCGTACTACCTCGAGAACCTGACGGCTTCTATCGCTGCTGAGGCATGGAAGCAGTTCCTCGACATCCAGGAGCGCGGCGGTATGTACCAGCTCGTTTCCGAAGGCAAGGTACAAGAGCACATGGCGGCTAACCTCAAAGCGCGTCTCGCTGACGTCGCTAAACGCAAAGAAGTGCTGCTGGGTTCGAACCAGTTCCCGAACTTCACCGAGAAAGCCGGCAAGAAGATCAAAGCCGATGCCGGTGCTTGCAGTAGTATTTGCACGTGCAAGACGGATAAGAAACAGGCTGCTTGCGGTTGCGCTAATAACGGCGAGGCATGTCTTCCAACCCTGCCCGTAGCACGTGCAGCCGAAGAATTCGAGGCTCTGCGTCTCGAAACGGAAGCCGCTAAGAAACAGCCGGTTGCGTTCATGCTCACCATCGGTAACCTCGCTATGCGTATTGCGCGTGCGCAGTTCAGTTGTAACTTCCTCGCGTGCGCAGGATACAAGGTCATCGACAACAACGGTTTTGCTACCATCGCCGAAGGCATCAAGGCAGCCCGCAAGGCGAAAGCGGACATCATCGTCCTCTGTTCGTCTGACGACGAGTACGCCGACCTCGCGCCGAAGGCATGGAAGAAGCTGCAGGGCAAGAAAGAGCTCTTCATCGTCGCCGGTGCGCCGGCTTGCATGGAGGACCTCCAGAAGCTCGGCATCACCAACTTCATCCACGTCCGTTGCAACGTCCTCGAGACACTCAAATCGTTTAACCAACAACTTCTTAAAAAATAATCGCTATGAAGCCGAATTTTAAAGATATCAACATTAAGCAAGTTTCGGCCAGCAAGGTTGTTGGCCCGAACAACGCCGACTGGCAGACGCCCGAACTCATCGACGTCAAGCCGATCTACACCCGCGAAGACCTGCAGGGCATGGAGCACCTCGACTACGTGTCCGGTATTCCTCCCTTCCTCCGTGGCCCGTATAGCGCCATGTACCCTCTCCGTCCCTGGACCATCCGTCAGTATGCCGGATTCTCCACCGCAGAGGAGTCCAACGCTTTCTACCGCCGTAACCTCGCGTCCGGTCAGAAAGGTCTGTCCGTCGCTTTTGACCTCCCGACCCACCGCGGCTACAACGCCGATAACATGCGCGTCGTAGGTGACGTCGGCAAAGCAGGTGTGTCCATCTGCTCGCTCGAGGATATGAAAGTCCTCTTCGCCGGTATCCCATTGAACAAGATGTCCGTCTCCATGACCATGAACGGCGCCGTGCTGCCGATCCTCGCGTTCTATATCAACGCCGGACTCGAGCAGGGTGCCAAACTCGAGGAGATGGCAGGTACCATCCAGAACGATATCCTCAAGGAGTTCATGGTGCGTAACACCTATATCTACCCGCCTAAGTTCTCCATGAAGATCATCGCCGATATCTTCGAATATACCTCGCAGAACATGCCTAAGTTCAACTCCATCTCCATCTCCGGTTACCACATGCAGGAGGCCGGTGCGACGGCGGATATCGAGTTGGCTTACACGCTTGCCGACGGTATGGAGTACCTCCGTGCAGGTGTCAACGCCGGCATGGATGTCGATACGTTCGCACCGCGTCTGTCCTTCTTCTGGGCCATCGGTATGAACCACTTCATGGAGATTGCCAAGATGCGTGCAGGACGTATGTTGTGGGCGAAGATCGTCAAGTCTTTCGGCGCGAAGAACCCCAAATCCATGGCGCTCCGTACGCACAGCCAGACCTCCGGTTGGTCGCTCACCGAGCAGGACCCGTTCAACAACGTCGGACGTACCTGTATCGAAGCCATGGGAGCTGCACTCGGTCACACCCAGTCGCTCCACACCAACGCACTCGACGAGGCTATCGCGC
>CAMUYI010000036.1 GCA_947164985.1 uncultured Bacteroidales bacterium
ACACGTACACGTTCAAGGGATGGAGTCCGGAGGTAGTGATGGTAGCAGGCGATGCGGTTTATACCGCTGAGTATGACAGTGTGATCAACCAATACGCAATCTCGTTCGTGAACTACGATGGCATTGAGCTGCAGAGCGGTATGATCGACTACGGTCAAATGCCGGCATACAACGGTGAAACTCCTGTCAAACCGGCGAACGTACAATACACATACACCTTCAAGGGTTGGAGTCCGGAGGTAGTGATGGTAGCAGGCGATGCAGTTTATACGGCAGAGTATGACAGCGTGATCAACCAATACGCTATATCGTTCGTTAACTATGACGGCGCAGAGCTGCAGAGTGGTATGATTGACTACGGTCAAATGCCGGCATACAACGGCAATATTCCTGTTAAACCGGCGAACGTACAATACACCTACACGTTCAAGGGCTGGAGTCCGGAGGTAGTGATGGTAGCAGGCGATGCAGTTTATACGGCAGAGTATGACAGCGTGATCAACAGTTATACCATCATCTTCTTGGATGAAGATGGCACGGAACTCTGTCGTGGAGAGTGGTCGTATGGCGAAATGCCTTCGTGCGACGAGCCTGAAAAAGCGGAAGATGAGTTGTACTGGTATAGCTTCGCTAACTGGACACCGGAGATCGTTCCTGTAAACGGAGAGGCAGTATATACAGCGGTATATAATGCGATCGAAAAAGGCGCAGCTACCTATGTAGATAATCTCTCGTTGCCGGAACCCGCTAAAAAGGTAATAATCGATGATAAGATTTATATCCTTCGCGGCGATAAGATCTATTCTATCACCGGTCAATTGGTTGAATAGGTAAACAAACCATCAAAGGCGCCGTCTCTCATTCGAGGGACGGTGTTTTTTTGTAAGTCTGTCACATTTTTGTGGCCGTTTTCTTGCATAGTTCAGAAAAAAGTTGTACCTTTGCAGCCGATTTTGTGCGAAGGGGCAGTTGTGCGCCTCGAGCCGTAAACATTTGTAGGTTTATTTTTTTTATTATTTATGATTAAAATTACTTTTCCGGACGGATCTGTCCGTGAGTACGAGAACGGCGTGACGCCGTTGCAAATCGCTGAGTCTATCAGCAGTCGTCTGGCGCAAGATATCCTTTGCGCATCCATCAATGATCAAATCGTAGAACTGAATCATCCTATCGAGGCCGATGCCGCTATCAAGCTCCATAAATGGGAGGATAAGGAGGCGAAGCATGCGTTCTGGCATACCTCGTCGCACCTTATGGCTGAGGCGCTGCAGGAGTTGTATCCGGGCATCCAGTTCGGTATCGGTCCCGCTATCGAGAACGGCTTCTACTACGACGTGATGCCGCCCGAGGGCGTGGTGATCAACGATACCTGTTTTGCTGCTATTGAGAACAAGATGCTGGAGTTGCGTGCGAAGAAAGAAGCGGTAGTGAAGGCTTCGATCGCCAAAGCCGATGCGCTCAAAGCCTTTGGTGACAAGGGTCAGACGTATAAATGCGAGTTGATCAGCGAACTCGAAGACGGACATATCTCCACATATACCCAGGGTAACTTCACCGACCTCTGTAAGGGTCCGCACTTGTTGAGCACGGAGCCGATCAAGGCCGTGAAGGTCCTCTCTTGCTCTGCCGCTTACTGGCGTGGCGATGAGAAACGCCCGATGATGACCCGTATCTACGGTATCTCCTTCCCCAAGAAAGCGATGCTCGATGAGTACCTCGCGCTGCTGGAGGAGGCCAAGAAACGTGACCACCGTAAGATCGGTAAAGAGTTGGAACTGTTTATGTTCTCCGACATGGTCGGTAAGGGTCTGCCTATCTGGTTGCCGAAGGGTACGGCTCTCCGTCTGCGCCTCGAGGACTTCCTCAAGAAGATCCAGAAACGTTACGGTTACCAGCAGGTGATCACTCCGCATATCGGCTCCAAGCAGCTGTATATGACTTCGGGCCACTGGGACCACTACGGCAAGGACTCTTTCCAACCCATCACGACGCCGGAGGAAGGCGAGGTATATATGCTCAAGCCGATGAACTGCCCTCACCACTGCGCGATATACAAGAACAGCCCGAAGAGCTACAAGGATCTGCCGTTCCGCTGCGCAGAGTTCGGTACCGTCTATCGTTATGAGCAATCCGGCGAGCTGCACGGACTGACCCGTGTACGTTCGTTCACTCAGGACGACGCCCATATCTTCTGCCGTCCGGATCAGGTGAAACAGGAGTTCATTCGCGTCATGGAAATTATCAACATTATCTTCAAGGCGCTGAACTTCGAGAACTACGAAGCACAGATCTCACTTCGTGACCCCAATAACCACGAGAAATACGTCGGTTCAGACAAAGTCTGGGAGCATGCAGAGAATGCGATCCGCGAGGCATGTAAGGAGATGAACCTGCCGGCACGTGAAGAGACCGGTGAAGCCGCTTTCTATGGTCCGAAATTGGACTTTATGGTGAAGGATGCCCTCGGTCGTCGTTGGCAGTTGGGTACCATCCAGGTGGACTATAACCTGCCTGAGCGTTTCGAACTCGAATATACGGGTGAGGATAACCAGAAACATCGTCCGGTGATGATCCACCGTGCGCCGTTCGGCTCTATGGAGCGTTTCGTAGCCGTACTGATCGAGCATACCGCCGGTAAGTTCCCGCTCTGGCTCACGCCGGATCAGGCGGTCGTTCTGCCGATCTCCGAGAAGAGCAACGACTATGCTTGGAAAGTGAAGGAGATCCTGGAGCAACAGGATGTACGTGTCATCGTAGATGACCGTAACGAGAAACTCGGTCGTAAGATCCGTGATAACGAACTGAAGCGTATCCCGTACATGCTCATCGTGGGTGAGAAAGAAGCGGAACAGGGACTCGTGTCCGTTCGCCAACAGGGTGCGGAAGAGAAGGGTCAGATGACCATCCAGGAGTTTGCGGACTTCATCAATAATACCGTACGCGAACAGATGTCCGCGTACTAAGGGTTACGGGTTACAGGTTACCGGTTACCGGCGGAATTCCGCGAGAACGATCGCGGTTGCGATAGAAACGTTGAGGCTTTCGATAACTTCGGGAGCCTCTACGTTTTTCTCGGAGTGCTCGGAAGCACCGTTTTTTGGATAAGATGGGATCCGAATAGGGTGGGTGACAAGCTTCCGTACCTCATCCGAAATACCGTTCCCTTCATTGCCCATGACAACAATAGATCGCTTCGCTGTAAGACCGGCTTCGCCTGTAAGACCGCTGTCGCTGCAAGACCGTCCTTCGGACTGTAAGACCTCGTACATATCGCGGCCGTCTAATAGTGTCCCGAAAATTTTTAATTCGTAATTTTGAATTTTTAATTCCTTGAGCCATGCCGGCAGGTCCACATAGTGGACACGAACGCGGGCTAATGCCCCCATCGTAGCTTGTACGACCTTGGGATTATAGCAGTCGGCGGTGTCCGGCGAGCAGACGATATCATGTACCCCAAACCAATCGCAGGTTCGGATGATCGTACCTAAGTTACCCGGATCCTGGATGCCGTCAAGCGCGAGGACAAGACCGTCCTCCGGACTGTAAGACCGCTCTGCTGTAAGACCGCTCTGCTGTAAGACCGCTTCGCTGTAGGATTTCTTTCGAAAAACACCGATCACTCCCTGCGGTGTCCGTAAACCGGACATCTGCTCGATCTCGGTACGGGTCGCATTCTCGCCCTCCCGATAGAGGTGCACCAACTCGAAGGACTTACGCAATTCGTCCACACACTTGGCACCTTCGGCTACGAAGAGACCTGACTCATCCCGATATTTTTTCTGCTGCAAGGAGCGCACTAATTTGATCTGCGCTTTCGATATTTTCTCCATTCTCCGTGAAATTTTGTGCAAAAGTACAAAAATATTTGCATATATGCAAAAAAAATCGTAATTTTGCACGCAATTTATGTTACGCGTAGTCCGCACATATGGTTTTTTATTCGTGTTGTTATTGCTTCTGGCATCGTGCAACACGACGAAATTCGTGCCGGAGGGACAGTACCTCTTGAATAAGGCACGGGTGAAATGTGTGGACGACAAGTCGGTCTCTGCCAGTGAGTTGAACGACTATCTGCGTCAGCACCAGAACACCGAGATCTTGGGTTTCTGGAAACTGCAACTCGATGTCTATAACACGGCACCTGCGGACACGACGACCAAAGCGCAGAAACGTAGGGCACGTAATGCGCATAAGATGGGTGAGGCGCCGGTGATCTACGATGAGGAACTGACCCGCGTGAGCATGCAGCAACTCAAGCAGCAGATGAATAACATGGGTTATTTCCATGCTGAGGTGGATACGGTGAAGAAGATCAAGGACCGCAAGGTGGATATCACCTATCTGGTGACAGCGAATCAGCCTTATTATATTCGTCGCTACACGGTGGATATCCCGGAAGAAGCGGTGCGAGTCATCGCGCAGGACGATCGCTGTAAGGTGCATTCGGGGGATCAATTCTCTACCGAGGTGCTGGATGAGGAGCGCGTACGTATCACCAATGTGCTGCGCAACAGGGGTTATTTCTATTTCGAGAAATCGATGTTGGAGTTCACGGCCGACAGTGCGCTGAATTCACATGAGGTGGACGTGAAGTTGCATTTCGCACCCTACGTAGCGCAGTTGGATTCGGAGTCCTTGGCGCGCCTCAGAACCCGCTACAAGATCCGCGACGTGCATTATCAGATGGATTATAACCCGACCCGCTTACCGGACTCGGTGCAGTTGAAGCACGAGACAGACCGTTTCGGAAACGAGTACAGTTGGACCGGTAGCCGTTTCTTGCGTAAAGGTGCTATCCGTTCGGCAAGTCGTATCCGTCGCGGGGACACCTATTCCGTTTGGCGGGAGGAGCGCACCTATGCACGCATGAACGGTTTAGCGCCTGTCAAATACGTAGATATCGCTTTCGTGCCGGCAGGAGACAGCCTGCTGGACTGCTATATCACCATCTCCCGCGGTAGACGTCACTCGTTTGCAGCAGAGGTCGAAGGAACGTACAGTGCCGGAGACTGGGGTGTGGCGGCAGGAATCAACTACACGAATAAGAACCTCTTCCGCGGTGCCGAAGTGTTCACAATCGGTGGAAGGGGGTCTTACGAATGGCGAACGGACGGTGGGCGTGCTATCGAGGCACGGGCAGAGACCGGACTGCAATTTGCATCCAACGTGAAGATCAATATCGCCTATAACTACCAGCAACGACCGGAGGAATATACGCGTACGATTGCCAATGCCGGTTTAGGGTACATCGTGCCGCGCCAGCCAGGTAGCCGATGGACGCATGTATTCAACCTGATCGATGTCAATTATATCTACGTGCCATGGATGTCGGAGACTTTCAAGAACCGCTTCCTCAATCGCTCGTCGGTGTTGATCTCCAGTTATGAGGACCATTTCATCTTGGACTGGAGTTATTTCGGTACGTATAGCACCTATAACCCGCGTACACCTAACCGCTCCTATCTCAACTTAGGCATGCGGATTGAGACGGCAGGAAACGTCCTGTACGGTATAGCTAACCTGGCTAACTTCAAAAAGTCAGAGACCGGAGAGTACATGCTCTGGCGTATACCGTTTGCGCAGTACGCCAAGGGTGATATCAACTTCACCTACCATGGTATCATCGATCCGCAGCACCATCTGGTAGGCCATGTGGGCCTCGGTGTAGCGATGCCGTACCTCAATGCCTCCGTCTTACCGTTCGAGAAACGTTATTTCGGTGGCGGTGCGAATAGTGTCCGCGGCTGGCAGGCCCGCACACTCGGTCCGGGTACTTTCCGTGGCGTCAACGGTGCGTATGCTTATGACCTGCAGGTGGGTGATATCAAACTGGATATGAACATCGAGTACCGCTATAAGGTATGGCGGTTCATCGAACTGGCAGCGTTCCTCGATGCAGGAAACATATGGACTATCCGCCAATATGAAACCCAACGCGGCGGTGAGTTCCTCTGGGATGAGTTCTACAAGCAGATCGCCTGGAGTTACGGCGTAGGTGTACGTCTGGACTTCTCGATCTTCCTCTTCCGTATCGATTTCGGAGTTAAGTTACATGACCCGAGTCGTATAGCGGAAGGTAAACAATGGCGCACCGTCTCCAATGGTTTGGGATGGAAAGATGATATGACGTTCCATTTTGCAATCGGATATCCATTCTAATGTTAAGAACTCAAATGATATCGGGGCTGATAGAGGCCGGTTGTGATGAAGCGGGACGGGGACCGTTGGCAGGGAGTGTGTTCTGCGCGGCGGTGATACTCGATCCGGCGAAAGTGGAGCTGGTGCCGGAGTTCGCATGGCTCAATGACTCCAAGCAGTTAACCGAACGCCAACGCGAAGCACTCCGACCGATCATCGAACGGGAGGCTGTGAGTTGGGCGGTAGTCGAAGTGACGGCGCAGGAGATCGACGAACGAAACATCCTGCAGTGTTCCATTATCGGTATGCAGCGGGCCTTGGATAAACTGACCGTTCGGCCGCAACATATACTGGTGGACGGCAATAAATGGAAACCCTACGTGCCGGAAGGAGAGTTGCTGGAGATACCGGCGCATACCGTGGTGCATGGCGATGCGACTTACATGAGTATCGCGGCGGCAAGCGTGCTGGCCAAGACTTATCGGGATGATTACATGCTGCGGCTCCATGCCGATTACCCGCAGTACGGATGGGATAGTAACAAAGGTTATCCGACCGCCGAACATTATGCGGCATTGAAGCAATACGGTCCGACGCCGTACCATCGGATGAGCTTTAATTTGAAATTAAAAATTAAGAATTAAGAATTAAAAATTAAAACAACAACGATATGATTTTCTTTTCTCGTCAAAACGCACAGAGCGAACAACGCCCTCGTCGCAGAGTAGGTTGCCTCGGTGGCTGCCTCATCTTCTTCGCGGTGTATTTCTTATGCAGCGCAATCATCGGATGGATCATGGAAGATGCTTTCTCTTCGTCTCCCGTGGAACTCAAGGACCAAACGGTTTATCGTCTTGAACTCAAAGGTACGCTGGTAGAGCAGGCACAAGAAGAGTTGCCGTGGGCATCGATGATCAGTTCGGTGCCGTACAGCAGTTATGCTCAGCAAGATAACGTCGGTCTGGATCAGATCCTGAGTAACATCCGTATGGCGAAGAACAACGATAAGATCCTCGGTATCTGGTTAGATGGCGGTCAACTGTCTATGGCGCCGGCGAGCGCCAAAGCGATACGCGATGCGCTGATCGACTTCAAGACCAGCGGTAAATGGATCATCGCTTCCGCGAAGAACTACGGTCAGACCAACTACTACCTCGTTTCGGTAGCCGACCGCATCTGTCTCGACCCGACGGGAGCGGTGAACTGGAACGGTCTCACGGCGCAGAAGATGTACTTCACCCGCCTCATGGAGAAGATCGGCGTGGAGATGCAGATCGTTAAGGTAGGTACGTTCAAGTCCGCCGTAGAACCCTATTTCCGTACCTCCATGTCCGATGCCGATCGCCTACAGACCATGCAGTACCTGAATGGCATCTGGGATGAGTACAAAGCCGCCGTAGCCGATTCCCGTCACCTGACGGTCAATCAACTCGATGCTCTGGCGGACCGTTTTATGGGTCTGCAGAGTGCCGAAGAGAATCTCAAAGCCGGTCTTGTGGATACGATCGTGTACTGCCAGGATATGGACTCCCTCTTGCGTGTCTATACCGGTACCAAGGACTACCATATGCTCACTACCGATAAGTTGGCGCAGGTGAAACGTCCTGACTCCAAGGCCAAAGATAAAGTAGCGGTGCTGTACCTTGCCGGCGAGATCACCGATGAGGAGGGGGACGGTATCGTAGGTAAAGAGGTGATCAAGACCCTCAAGAAGATCCGTAAGGATGACGATGTCAAAGCCCTCGTGCTGCGCGTCAACAGTCCCGGCGGTTCAGCCGACGCCAGTGAGCAGATCTGGCATGCGATCCAGAATATCAAAGCCGACAGCATCCCTGTTGTAGTCTCGATGGGTGACTATGCCGCTTCGGGTGGTTATTACATCTCCTGCGGTGCGGATTATATCTATGCGGAACCGACCACTATTACCGGTTCGATCGGTATCTTCGGTACCATCCCGAATGCTGCTAAACTGCGCGATAAAGTGGGTCTCGATATCGACGGTATCAAGACCAACAAGCATGCGGATCTGGAGGCGAACATGATCTATAAAGGTATGAATGCAGAGGAGTTTGCCTTGATGCAGACCATGGTAGAGCGCGGATACGACCTCTTCACCGGTCGTTGTGCCGAAGGCCGTCATGTGAGTCAGAGTTATATCAAGTCCATCGGTGAAGGACGTGTTTGGTTAGGCGTTCGAGGTAAAGAGATCGGTATCGTCGATGAAATGGGTAATATCGATGATGCGATCGCCAAGGCTGTCGAACTGGCGGGACTCGAGTGCTATAAGTTAACCTACTATCCTGAAAAGACCGATCCATACGAAGAACTGCTGAAACTCTTCGACGACACTACGGACGAAGAGAAGATGATCCTCAAGATAAAGAATTTCTGTTCCAAGCCGCGTATTATGGCAAGGATGGATGACATAGTCATCCGTTAAAATGTTAAAACGTTAAACGGTTAATATGGTGCTTCGCACGTTAGTATATCCTTTTCTTAGTAAGCTGTTCCAGTTCGGAGTCTGGATCCGGCATCGCCTGTACGACCATCGTCTGCTGCGTTCGCACGCTGTGGATATACCTACCATCTGTGTGGGGAACTTAGCGGTAGGCGGTACGGGTAAGACGCCGATGACGGCTTACCTGGTGCGGTTACTCATCGCCCACGGTTACCATCCGGCTATCCTCTCGCGCGGGTACAAACGCAAGACACGGGGGTTCGTCATGGCAGACCATGCCTCTACGGTGGAGACCATCGGCGATGAAGCGATGCAGATGCATACGACCTTCCCGGACCTGCCGATAGCGGTGTGTGAGAACCGTGTCAAAGGGGTCAAGCAACTCCAACGACAAGTGGAACATCTGGATGTCATCGTCTTGGACGATGCGATGCAGCATAGGGCCATCCGCTGCGGCTTCACCGTCCTGCTCACGGCCTATGATAACATCTATATCAGCGATCATATGTTACCTTGGGGTAGGTTGCGCGACATCCCTTCGCGGGCCCTCAAGGCTGACACGATTGTCGTGACCAAGTGTCCGGACAACATCCGTCCGATCGACATGCGGGTGATTGATAACCGGCTTCATCTGCCTACCTATCAATCGCTCCATTTCACCGGTATCGACTATGCGCCGATGAGCGAACCCGGTGTACCTCTCATCGTCAGCGGTATCGCACATCCCGAATATATGCTCGCGCATGTGCAGGTGCAGTACCCGCAAGCAGAGTTGGTTGCTTTCCCCGATCATCATGCTTTCACCCCTGCCGACATCGATGCGGTTATGGAGAAGGCACGGCATTTTGATTTTGTGCTGACTACCGAGAAAGATATCCAGCGTCTGCAGACCACCGATCTGGAAGCACGTCTTCAGGCCGAAGGTAAAAAACTGCTGACCCTGCCGATCCAAGTGCGGTTCTGCACGCCGGCAGCGGATTTTGACCGGATCATCCTGCAATATGTACGTGAAAACAAGAAAAAATAAATGACCCATGGTAAATGGTAAAATTGTAAATATCCTGCATCGTTTCGTACCGCCTTACAAAGGGCTGATGGTGCTTAATATCCTGTTTAACCTCTTCTCGACGATCCTGTCGCTCTTCTCGTTCGCGGCCA
>CAMUYI010000037.1 GCA_947164985.1 uncultured Bacteroidales bacterium
GCCAGGATGATTAGTTTTTTCATAACAATTGATTCAGTTGATCGTCTCGAATGATCCTCCGGCTTCAAAACCTTATAGTTTAGCGGTCAATTCTTTCTCTCTCCGGTAGGTATCGTTAAGGCTTTCGAGCGCCTTAATTCTATCCTCCAAAAGATGGATCTGTTCGTCCTTCAATCGGAGCAGTTCATCTACATTATCCAGTTGCTCCAATTTCTCCGGTGACGGTGCCGCTTGTTTGGTCAGCAGCTCATTGATGTCCGGAAGCTCTTCCGTTGGAGTGAAGAATGCGTCAGCGGACACTTCCAAGAACTGCGCCATCTTCTCTAATATGTTTACTCCGGGATTCACTCCCTCGTTACATAGAGGGGTCAATGAGCGGCGTGGATCGCCAAAGAGGTAATTACTCAATTGCGTGCCCTTTAAGCCCTTGGCTGCGAGCAACGCTTTGACAACTTTTCCGTTGTACATAGCCTATACTTTTTTCAATTTATTATCATTTTCAAGGTACTTTCGCGTACAAAATTGCATTTTCGCAATTAAAATTACACATTTTTTGCAAAATTATGCGTAATTATTTGTACATATCAATTTTTTATTGTACCTTTGCAGCCGCAAAATTACTACTTTTTTTTGATATGTGCAAGAAAAAAGTGATTTTTTTGAATTTTTTTAGTAAAAATAAGTGTTTATGAGTAAAAAAAATGTCAATCTCCGTCATTTTGACGAGTGGTCGAAGCAAATTAAGCGGTTTGGTGAGGACGTTGAGTTTACCGGAGTCTTCTTCAAACACGGTCAACCGCTGTTTGTACAGCGCATGGTTGGGCAAGTAGCAATGGATTTTAGTTCTACTCTTCCCGATGGTGTTATCTTAACCTCACGTACCAAGCAGTTCGCTTCATGGAACGCCGAGGGTCATTGTTACATCAAGAAAACGCGCTGTAAGATTTACGATGTCTTCGAGGACTGATTGCCATGGAAACACCTACATTTATTTTCGCGGAAGCAATTCCGCGGCTTAATATGCACCTCCAATCTATAGGATGGGATAATCTGGTGCAGATAAACTTCGATTGTAGGGACGCCTTTCAGAAAGAAGGCTATGTGCCCATGTCTGAGTTATTGGCTTTCATTACCAATCATCGTATCGGTACGGAAGAAGGCTATCCGGAGCAGACTCCTCTCACTGTCTCATTCTCTATCGTAAATCAGAAGATCAGCGCCATGTATAGCCTTGAACCCAATCAGCTGCGCAAGCTCGCAGATCGTCTCGCGAGCGCGCGTATATGCGAGGGCGCGTTTCATATAAAGATATACGGTGTACCCGGTAGCCGTTCTATGTTCCAATGATTCCTCAGCACGAAATAGAAGAAGTCCTCTCCCGTGTGGACATGGCCGAGGTAGCGTCTGACTTTCTTACGCTCAAGAAGTCCGGCTCCGGCTACATGTGCAATTGTCCTTTCCACCAAGAGAAAACACCTTCCTTCCATATCTACCCCGCCCGGAACATCTACAAGTGCTTCGGTTGCGGTAAAGGTGGCGGTGTTGTCTCGTTCCTAAAGGAAAAGGAAGGCATGTCCTTCATGGAGGCTATCCAATACCTTGCGAACAAGTATCATGTCACTCTCCATGATCAAGCCGTCGAGGAAACAGATGAGCAGCGCCGCAAGCGCCTATATAGAGAATCCGTCCAGAACCAATATGAAATCGTTCAGAAATTCTACGAAGAGAACATCCGCAATGCCGATAAAGAGGCAGTTGCCGCATATCAGTATGCGAAGGATAGATGGAGCGATGATTTTGTTGCGAATGAGGGCATTGGCTACGCCTACACCTCAAATGGCCCTTCGCTATACGAATATGCGAAGGCACATAGTTTGTCTATAGAAATACTCAAGGAACTCCATCTGCTCGCCCAGAGCGAAGACGGACGAATCTACGATTTCTTCCGTGGCCGGGTCATGATTCCGATACGTGACCGTTCCAAGCACGTCATCGGCTACACTTCCCGCGTCATTCCTGGAGTAACCGACAAAACTACGAAGAAGGGCAACACCCCGCCAAAGTACATCAACTCCACCAACAGCGAAGTCTATTCCAAGGAGAATACGCTTTTCGGTATCGATCAGGCTTGGATTGCCGCTGCATCCCAAGGCCGGTGTTACTGTGTCGAGGGTGCTCCCGACGCGCTCCGGCTGCACATCCTCGGCTTCAAGAACGCTGTCGCTTGTCTTGGCTCGGATTGGACCGACCACCAGTTAGCCCTACTCCGGAAGCGCTGTGATACACTGTGCTTCATACCGGATTCCGACCCACCCAAAGCCGGAGAGCAATTCGGTGTCGGCATTAACAAGGTCATCAAAGCCGGAACAAAGGCTTTTCAGATCAAGTTCAAGGTCTTTATCAAGGAGATTGGCACAGGCGACAAAGGCGATAAACGGGATGCCGACAGTTTCTTCAAAACCAAGTCTATGTTCGACCAAGTGCAGGAGGAGGATTTTATCCTCTGGTATGCACGTAAGTTATTCCCGCCGGAGAGCAAGAATAACGATAAAGCCAATGAGGATAAAGCCCTTAATTCAGTGGCTATCATCTCTGATATCCTTTCCTATCTGGAGGAAGGCTTCGAGTTAAACCACTATATCGATCAACTCAATAAGATACACCCTCCCAAGTTGGTTTGGCAAAGTGCTATTAAAGAAGCACGTGTCAGACGTGCGGAGGAACAAATGAAGCAGAACCTATCCAAGGAACTGGATCTGCTCAAAGAACTCGGCTTCGGTATCGAGTTCCATAGCTACTATTCGCTTAACCAACAGGGAGGGCGATATGTGTGGTCTAACTTTACCATGAAGCCGCTCTATCATATCAAGGACACACAGTCAGCGATTCGTCTCTACGAGATGACAAACAAAGACGGTCATCAGGAAACAGTCGAACTTCGGCAGGAGGATCTTATTTCCCTCGCCCGCTTTCGACAAAAGGTGGAATCGCTGGGCAACTATATATGGTTAGCCAAAGAGGAACAACTACAGAAGCTGAAGCAGTACCTCTACAAGGCTACCAAGTCTGCTGAACTCATCACCCAACTCGGTTGGCAACGCGACGGCTTCTTCGCCTTTGGCAATGGTATATATTATAATGGCCAATGGTTAGCGGTGAATGAGTTCGGCATTGTTGCCATCCAACACCCCAACAGTAATCCGGATCAGGAGCCTATCGAATCCAACTACTATCTTCCGGCATTCTCCAAACTCTACAAGGATACCAAGTTCTATGAGTTTGAACGCAGCTTCGTTCACAAGGCGTACGGCAGCGTCACCCTCAAAGGTTTTTCTTCCATGCTTGTAGAGGTTTTCGGGGATAATGCGAAGATTGGTTTGTGTTATCTTCTCGCCTCTTTGTTCCGTGATATAATCGTAGATTATACGAAGTGGTTCCCACTACTTAATTTGTTCGGTCCACCACACTCCGGAAAGTCCGAGTTAGGTCACAGTCTGATGTCGTTCTTCATCATCGAGAACAACCCGCCGAATATAGAGAACTCTACCGTGGCGGCGCTGTCGGATGCTGTAGCCCAGACCTCCAACGCGCTTGTTCATCTCGACGAGTACAAGGACAGTATAGATATAACTAAACGCGAGTTCCTGAAAGGCTTGTGGGATGGCACCGGTCGTAACCGTATGAATATGGATAAGGATAAGAAGCGCGAGATAACCAAGGTAGATACCGGCGTCATCATTTCCGGTCAGGAGATGGCGGTATCGGATATCGCGCTCTTTACCCGTTTCGTGTTCTTGAGTTTCGATCTGCATACGCCTACCTCGGAGCAGACAGCCCGCTTTGAGCGCATGACGGAAGTCCGGAAGCTCGGATGTTCGCATCTCACGCTGCAGATACTAAACAACCGATCCTATTTCGAGCAGAACTTCCATACTGCCTATATCTCCACGCTGGAAGATATACAAACTGCCCTCAAAGGCGAGCCGGTCGAGATACGTATTCTCAAGAACTGGGTAGTGCCATTGGCTGCCTTCCAGACTCTTCGTAACCAACTCGAACTGCCCTTTACCTATGAAGATCTAAAAGCCATCGCCATCAAAGGTATCAAGATACAGAGCGAGAAATGTAAAACGAACCAGGATGTCGGAGTATGGTGGAACATCGTTAACTTCTTGGCTTCGCAGGGCAAGATATACGAGCGTTGTCATTACCGCATCGATTCGGTGCAGGAACTGACAACCGACGAGAGCAAGATGGTCTATCAGCAAGCAAAGACTATCCTTCAGATACGAGTTAAAACGATATTTGAACTCTATCTGGAGCACGCCAAGAAAACAGGTCAGAAGGTGCTTCCCAAGGCATCGCTCGATTACTATCTGGAGCATAGTCCCGAGCTGATTGGTCATAAGCACTCTGTCCGGTTTGATGACATCAAAGATGGCATCGTACAGTATGAGGAAGATGAGAAAGGTCAGCGAACCAATCGCAAAAAGTCGTTTACCGACCAGGTGCTTGTTTTCGATTACCTCGAAATCTGCAAGCGCTACGGTATAACCCTTGAATAGCCGTACACACGTACCTATTATAATAACAATTAAATCATTGCAATTATGAACGAAGAACAAAATGCTATCCCGCAGTCTGAGCAACTGCAAATCGTCAAAGTAGCTACCCCGGAACACACCGGATTGATTAGCGAGTTTCATGTAATCATAACCGACGCATCCGTGCCCGGCATGACGGTCTCCGCATCCTGTCACGCCCAGAACATTGCCGTTGAAGAGGCCCATGATGTGCTCTGGCATCTCTCACGGTTGATCCAAGTAAAGGATTAGCCGTACCCCGCCTAAACCTTAACTTTTCTTCAATTTATTATCATCCCGGACGTACTGCGCTGTGAAGCGCGGTGCGTCTTTCTTTTTTGCCACTCTTCGCACTATTATATATATTTTTCTTTCTACAATAGAAACAATTGCTACAACCTTGATTTTTCTGGGTTTGTGTTGTGTAAATCGCTCCACATTTCTTCCACATTTTTCCACAACTCCTATTCATTTCCACAATTCCTCCACAATAAACCGGTTATTTCTACAATCATACTTTACTTCTTCCCGCATAAATTCAGGTTGTGGAAGTTGTGGACACTGTTTCTTGCCCAAACTGTACACCCTTTTCCCTGCAACGATTTCCATTAAGGTGCTCAACCAAGCCAAGCAAGCCCCAATAAAGCCCGCTGTTAGTCTGTCAAGGAAGCCTTGTATCTGCTACAGCAGTTGAAGCACTCAAGCCGTACACACGGAGCACAGAGTTACCTATCAGCCCCGCTCCAGCAGCTGCCAAAGAAGCATTGTCACTTCGAGCCTAACCATTTCTTGGCTTTCATGTCCTGTTCCTTGAATTACTTACCTGTTTGGCGATTTATGTCGTTCCTTTTAGCAATGCAAAGGTAGTTGGTTCTTTCCGTATGGCAAGGCTAAACATGTTCCGGCGCTGATCTGCGATAGCTAAAAATTTCTCCAGCCTCCGAACAAGCCGGGAGGTAGTAAATTTTGCGGAAGTCTTGCTGTTCACGGAATATGCGAACTTCACTTTCGTCAACTCTGAAAGCATTGTAAAAGAAACAAATCGCAAACAAATAAGTTTAACAATTCAAAAACAGTACAGTTATGAAAGCATCTAAGAAAAACAGTCAGGCAACCGAAGTAAAGAACAATGCAATGGAGCAGCCGCAAACAGAGCGTCAGAGCCTCCGTTCCCTCTGCAAGAAACTCCGTGAAGAGTACGGCTCGGATGAGCGCATCAACAATCTGCTTTGTATCTACTACAAGAAGCTTCACAATCTCTCCATCCTTAAAACCCGCGAGCAATGGGAGCGCGAAGGCTTCAAGGTTATGAACACCGTTGAGAATCGTTTCCCCGCATGGGGCAAGCCGGTAAGCCGGGTGAACAAAGAAACAGGTGAGTCCTACACTTTCTTCCCCGTAACCCATTTCTATGTACCGGAAGCAGTTTGTCAAGCATGATATGAAGAAAGCCACCTGTCTTTAATGGCAGGTGGCATTTAACCTCTTAAATGAATAGGCTTTATGAAAAATCAGTGTAGCACACAGCAACTCAGTTTTAACTTCGAGTTTGAGCAGGTTTCTACTGCCTCTGTAGAGGAAAAGAAAGAAATCATAGTGCAGCAGCCCAGGCCGGTAGCAGAGCAGCCGGTCAAGAAAGCACCGCATTTCACGAAAGCCGATTTCGAGGAAATTCTCGCCGTTGAGAATGATTTAATAAATGGTCGTGGCGCATGGCTCTATTCCCAATTGGAAAGAGAGCTTGCGCGCGAGCGCAAAAGAGCACAGGCAGAGCGGCAGTTCGAAGCCCTCCGCGCCGAATCTTATAAATATAATTTCTAAAATCCGTATTAGTTATGATTACTCTTGAACAAATCCTTTGTCGCTGTACCGATGAGCAGTTGGAATCGCTCATGTCTTCAGCCCGAGCCATCATGCAGCATTTTGAGTACGTTTCCGGTCATTCTGCCACGTATCTCGCAGGCGAGAACGAGCAGTACTGGAAAGTGTACGGCATTAACGCTATGGCGTTTACCGAGTTGGCGCAGCGCGCGCAGGGCAAGCACAAGCGCGTCCTCGGTCCTATCGGTTGAGGAAGGCTCGCTTCGGCGGGCTTTTTCCCGACGGGCGGGCGTATCTTCAGCACCACCGGCAGCTTGGTCTTTGGCGCGACTTGCACCTTGGTATTTTGTTCGACTATTTTTATTTGGGCGTTCCTCCATAGTTCTGCAGATCATCCTCTCCAGAGCTACGTCGGTCGGGCTTTGCAGGGGTTCCGCACACTCCGTGTACCAAGTTTGCCCGTTCCAATCCCTAACGCGACGCAAAAAACGCCTTTTTTCACGCCGATTTTCGCCAAAAATCGCGAATTTCGTGAAAAAATTCACTTTTTTTGCATTTTTTTGAAAACTGTCCAAAGTAATTGGACACTTATTTGTTAACTTTGCACCGGATTTCAAAACCCGATGCGTTATGAAAAAGTTTTTGCTTATTTTTATGGCTTGCGTAGCCACTACCATCACGGCTCTTGCAGCCAATGTAACTGTCACCTTCAACAACAATCAGAACATGGAAGGTGAGTTGATCAACCTTACCGATACCTCGCTGGTCATTCGCGCGTATTACGCGGCTACGGGGAATAAGGAGATAACCATTTACCCCGAGCGCGTAAAGTACTTCAATATCTCCGGCATTGGTCGATATAACGTCGAGGACGGGAAGTTTGTCCCTTCCGAGAAGGCAAAGGCCAAACTGGAAAAGACCCGCGTCGAGCGGCAAGCACACGCGCAACTCGTCAGCGAGCGAGCCGCCAATCCTAACCTGGTCATCGGCAATGCGCTGAAAAAGACCGGCGGCGTCTGCATGGGTATCGGTATTCCTTCAGCTATCGTCGGCGCTATTCTCGTAGGTGTCGGTAATTCCGGAGGAGATATAAAGGATGCCGAGAAACTAAAGACCAAAGCCAACTGCGCTGCAGCCGGTTATGTGCTCCTTCCCATGGGCGCTGCCCTTACGATTGTCGGCATACCGCTCAATGTGCACGGCAAGCGGATCGCCGAAATGAATATCAATTACACCGGCAACGGTGCTGGCTTATCATTCAATTTCTAATCGTATGTCAGCTGAAGAACTCGCACAACATCGCCAGGAGTACTGGGAAGCATTATCAAGCGGTCTTGATAATTGCAGGTATGGATTACCGTTCACGGAGGAAGAGAAGCGCGAGGTGTTTTCGCACATAAAAGACAGTGAAATCATCCACAATGTGGAGCATGGCTACCCGCCCAGTTTCGTCCTTGATCATTATATATACATCGCGGCAATGGTGCATTAAGAAATGAGGAAGC
>CAMUYI010000038.1 GCA_947164985.1 uncultured Bacteroidales bacterium
TTAGCAAATATGAGTAATATCAAACCACATATTCGCATTTCTGCTACGGCTGTCAGTTCGACTTTTGTGGATGATATCCGTGCTATTATCGAGCAGGGCAAGCAACAGGCCTATATGTCTGTTAACGCATCGATGATAGAGACCTACTGGCATATCGGAGAACGTATTGTAGAAGAAGAACAGCAGGGTTCAAAACGTGCTGAATATGGCGCACAAATAATTGATTTTCTCGCTGAAAAATTGGCAGATGAGTACGGTGAGAGTTACTCTCCGCGTTACCTTCGCTCTTTCCGGCAGTTCTATGCGCTTTTCCCGGATTTTGACATTTGGAAATCGCGGTTTCCAAATCTGACTTGGACACATATCTACCGTACATTGCGTGTCGGAGACGACACTGCTATCCGTTGGTATCTGGGCGAGGCTTCCGCACAAATGTGGAGCGTGCGCACTTTGGACAGGAACATCAGCACGCAATATTTTGAGCGGCATCTTTCTGCTCCGCAACTGCAAGAGAGTGACGCGGTGGTAACGCATATCAAACAGACAGAACTGATTAAGAATCCGGTTATGGCTGAATTCTTGGGTTTCAAACGTGACCAAAAGTATTCAGAGACAGACCTTGAAAATGCCATAATCTCCCATTTGCAGGATTTCTTAATGGAACTTGGCAAGGGTTTCGCCTTTATGGGTAGACAACAATTGGTACGTACGGCAGCGCAAGATTATTATATTGACCTCGTGTTTTATAATGTCATCCTCAAGTGCTATGTGCTTATAGATCTCAAAATCGGGAAGGTGACCCACCAGGATGTCGGGCAGATGGATATGTATGTGCGTATGTTCGACGACTTGAAGCGTACAGAAACCGACAACCCCACAATTGGTATTTTGCTTTGTAGTGAAACGGATGAAGATATTGCCCGGTATTCGGTTTTGAAGGGCAATGAACAGCTCTTTGCGACAAAATACAAATTGTTCTTGCCGACCCCGGAGGAATTGCGTCGGGAGATCGAACGGCAAAAGGAAATATATCGCTTACAACAAGAGAACTAAATAGCCTTCTTTTTTATGGGAACATTAGAGTACGAATGAAACATTAATTATGTCATTAGCTAATCAAAATAAAATTCAGCAATACAATGCGACGATAGCATATCACGCGCAACCGATATTTGCGAAGTTAGGCTTTTCTTTTAATTTCAACCCGAATGTGCCTGTTTCGAAAGAGGATATGGAACATATAATTGAGATACTTAAATCCGTATCTAAAAGAAATGTCGAGAACAATCCTTTCCTAACAGAACAGCAGAAAGAAGAGCAGCAACATAAAATTGATATTCAAGCGGATATGTTTAAACAATTGAGCGGAATAGCAAGCGTTTAATTGTATTCGACGCACCGCCAACTGATGGCAAAATAAAGGACACTAAAATTAATAAAACTATGAAACAGATTTTTGAAAGTGGAGAATTCTCCTCGAACCGTATAACGGATAGTGCATATAATAATTTATTAACGGAATCCAGACAGTTTTCTGCTGGACAAGTCTCTACATCTAGAACAACAATTTTTCTATCACACAAACATCAAGATTTGGATGATCTTAAAGATATCATCGGTTTGCTCCAAACTCAATTTAATGCAAAAGTATATATTGATAGTATGGATGCTTCAATGCCCGCAAGAACATCGGGAGTTACTGCAACAAGAATAAAAAATATAATTGATAAGTCTGACAAGTTTATTCTTTTGGCTACCAACGACGCAATTGATTCCACATGGTGTAACTGGGAACTTGGATATGGAGATGCGCGTAAATTTAGAAACAACATTGCCATATTTCCTATAAAACCGAAGGGAACAGCGGATAGTACTTACAAAGGTCATGAATATATGCAAATATATCCACATATTACTAAGTACACAGATTTTGATTTGATGTTTAATGGTGATAATCCGAGGTATCCTGGATACTATGTGGAATCTAATAATTCTCGTATCTCACTGCAGGCGTGGTTAAATAATAGGTGATGTTATTATGGAAGAACAAAAAATTAAACACTTGGAGATGATTCAAGGGATAATAACCCGAATGAATCAAAACTCTTTTATGCTGAAGGGTTGGATGATAACCATTGTATCGGCGTTATTAGCTATATATGCTGATAAAGGGAATATCGGATATCTTATAGTTTCAATTTTCCCTATCTTAGTTTTTTGGTTCTTGGATGCATATTATTTGCAACAGGAAAGAAAATTTAGAGGTATATACAGCGATATCGTTGAAGGGAAAGACCTCCCATTATTCAAAATGCCAATCGGCGAATATAACAAGAAGAAAGATTGTAAGTATTCATATTGTGATGTTTTTTGGTCTAAAACAATAGCAGGTCTGTATTGTACAATTTTGGTATTTATTGTCCTAATTGTACTTTACCTTGTGTTCAAAGATTGTATCACTATTACATGTAACTGTTAAAAATGGCAAAGCGACAAGTTTTTTATAGTTTTCATTTTGCCAATGACTCTTGGAGAGCAGGTCAAGTACGAAATATCGGTGTTATTGAAGGAAACACTCCTGTGTCCTCTAATGAGTGGGAAGAGGTGAAAAAGAAAGGAGAATCTGCTATTCAAACATGGATTAATAATGCTATGAATTACCGCTCATGCGTTATTGTTTTAATAGGAGAAGAAACAGCAAATCGCAAATGGTGTCTGTATGAAATTAAACGTGCATGGAAAGAGGGGAAGGGGATTGTCGGAATATACATACATGGATTAAAAAATGTATGGGGTGCTACCAGTAAAATGGGTAAGAACCCATTTGAAAAGTTTTGTGTTGATACAAAAATTAATTATATTGCAGAGCATAATTCTCCTGCAGATGCTAATGAAATAAATCTATCAAAAGTATGTCGTGATCACTATCCATTAGGCGACAATAGTAAGGAGGTTTATGATTATATAAGCAATCATATAGAAAGTTGGGTCGAAGAAGCAATTAATATTAGAAATAAGTATCCAAAGTAACATTTCACATCCGAAGCGTCGGAGTGACAAAATAACATATTAACATAGCATTACTATTTTTCGCGTTCGAAAAGAAAAAGCCTACGAAACTGATTTCTTAACGAAACGGATAATGCTTCACGGATGACCTAAATAGTAGGACTTCCGAACTATACTCTAATAGTTCACACTTTTGGTGTGGGCTTCTAAGAGTATAGGCGGCGGTTCTTCGTAGGCTCCTCCGTGAACGCGAATAGAGGTTCACACCTTTTTTATGTCCTTTGGTGATTGATAGTATGCGCAAATATACTATCAATCCATGGCAAAAAACGCGAATTTAGGAGCAGCAAAGAATGCTAAAAACGATGAGTTTTACACCCAGTATGCGGATATACAAAAAGAGGTAAACGCATACATTGAATACAACCCCGATGTCTTTCGGGGCAAGACAATCTTGCTACCTTGCGATGATCCCGAATGGAGCAACTTTACCAAGTTCTTTGCACAAAACTTTGAGTTCTTCGGTCTGAAGAAACTCATTTCTACTTCATATGCCATAGAAAGCAAAAAGTACCAAACCAACTGGCAACCGACACTCTTTGAAACGGAGAATCCGCTGTACAACGTAGAGAAAAGCCGTATCAAAGGCAAAATCTTCACGCTTACACACGATACCAACAATAGTGGCCGGATTGACATTGACGACCTGCAATGGAGTTACCTCGAAGGCGACGGCGACTTCCGTTCTGCCGAAGTAACCGCTCTCCGTGACGAAGCAGATATTATTATCACAAACCCGCCGTTCTCGCTATTCCGGGAATTTCTTGCATGGATTATGGAAGGAAAGAAACAATGTCTTGTAATCGGAAATATGAATGCCATTACGTACAAAGAAGTTTTTCCTCTAATAAAGGATAACAAATTATGGCTTGGCACAACAGATGTACGTTGGTTTTATCAAGAAAGCACGGATAGCCCTCTTTATGAAGCAGCACACTCACGTTGGTTTACAAATATAGATCACGGGGCACGTCATAAACCACTACAACTCATGAGTATGACCGACAATTTAAAGTTTAACAAAAAGTTAAAAGGACAATCTGAATATCAGCATTACAATAACTATGATGCCATAGAAGTTCCATATACAGAAGTTATCCCTAATGACTTTGAAGGAATAATGGGAGTTCCTATTTCGTTTCTAGACAAATACTGTCCAGAACAATTTGAAATTATATCTGCTTCCGATTTTGCTATAAATGATATTGAGGGATGGCATGGAGTTACACAGGAATTTTGCGATTTATACTATGCACAGGGGAACAAGGGACAAATATCTGTTGGATGGCCTTTACCATATTATGTAGACAATGATGGGATGGCAGTAATACCTTATAAAAGAATATTCATTCGACATAAAAAACAATAAATACCATGAAAGCAGAACGTAAGATATACACCGTTGAGGAAATCTGCAAAGGGTTTACTTACAATGAGGCAGAGGGAAAAGGTTTGTTTGGACTTTCCGGCAAACTAACCATTCAGCCGGAGTACCAGCGTAACTATCTCTACGCCGAGCAAAACGGCGCACGTGAGATTGCGGTTATTGGGTCCGTGCTCAAAGACTATCCTATTGGATTGCTATACTTTAATCGTGTGGACGAGAACCATCTGGAGGTATTGGACGGACAGCAACGAATCACCTCTTTAGGGCGTTTTATTACCCGCAAGTTCGCTATCCGTATAGACGGAATGGAGCAGTATTTCGATTACATGGCGGAAGATCTAAGGGCGAAGATACTCAAAACGGAGCTGCTCGTTTATGAGTGTGAAGGCACGGAAAGCGAGATCAAGGAATGGTTCAAGACCATCAATATCGTCGGACTTCCTTTGGAAGAACAGGAGATTTTGAATGCCGTGTATTGCGGACCGTTTGTGACACGCGCCAAAGAGGTGTTCTCCAATTCACAAAACGCCAATATCAACAAATGGGCTGCCTTCTTGCGCGGTAACGTGAAACGCCAAGCGTATCTGCATACCGCTTTGGAATGGGTCAGCAAAGGCAACATAAGCGCTTATATGTCTCTCCACCGCAACGATGAATCGATCAAAGAGATGGAGACCTATTTCAATAGCGTCATCGATTGGGCGAGCGGTGTGTTCAGCAATATAGAGAAAGAGATGTGCGGTCTGCCGTGGGGTGAACTCTATGAGAAATACCACAAGACGCCTTACGACCCGGCGCAAGTAGCCGCCAAACAGCGCGAACTATACGAAGACTACTACGTGAAGAACAAAAAAGGCATCTACGAATATATCCTTGGCGGTTGTCAAGATACCAAACTGTTAGAGGTGCGTTGTTTTGATGAACCGACCAAGAAAAGTGTCTATGCCCGTCAGACGGAAGAGGCCAAGAAAAACGAGGTTTCCAACTGTCCGCTTTGTGCCATCGGGCATGACGCAAACCATGCACGTATATGGAAACTGACGGAAATGGATGCCGACCATGTAACGGCTTGGTCTAAAGGCGGTGCAACGGACATCACCAACTGCCAAATGCTCTGCCAAACGCACAATCGTGCAAAAGGGAATAAATAGCCTAAATCTTAATAATCAAAAACTTTATATTTGCTACTCCTAAACCATTGAAATATAGCATACTTGCTTAAGAAAAGTTTATATGCGGACGTTTTGCTTTGCATAATTCGTGAAAAAGTAGTATCTTTGCAAAAAATTTCGAGCAAACAGATGAAAAGCAAGCTTTTGATATGGACGATAGGAGCGATGGCTCTTTGCCTCATGGTGAGCTGCAGTGTGCGGAGGGATAGGGAACGGATTGATACTGCGGAAGAGTTATTATATAGCAGCAGGGATACCGCAGAGTTGCTGATACGACAAGTCGAGCGTCTTGAACGGTTGGACGATGAGCATTTGGCTAAGTATTGGTTCGTTATTTGCGACCTACATGCCAATTCCATGCAATCGCTGTCCGAGGATTCCATGATTTGTTGGGCGTCTGAGTATTATCGCACGCAATGGGAAGAAGAGCACGGAGATGCACGCCATATGATATTGTCCGGATTGGATGAGGCGATGTATTTCTGGTGGAACGGTGACAAAGCGCGGACACAGGAAGTGCTGCAACGGCAAAAGAAATATGCCGACGAGGTAGCGGAACAATCAGGAGAACATCTATGGCAAGTGATCGTACTGCGCGTGTCGGCGGAGATAGCCATGCGCGATTATGATTACGAACATGTGCGCGAATACACGGAGACGCTCATCGGTCTGGATAACGGTAAGGCGATTCATCTGGACGAAGTGGAGCGCGTGTATAATGCGTTGGCGATTGTCTATTTCTCGCTCGGCGAATATGACAAGATGGAGAAGTGCTTTGAGAAAGCGATTGCACAAGCTGCGGACTCAGCGTTTATTGTCAATGTGGTTCGCCGTAATTATGCTGACCTGTTAGGCGAAATAGGACAAACCGACCGTGCAATAAAGATGCTGGAAGATCTGACGGAAGAATACCGCCAAGCGGACAGTTGGTTGCAGGTGGAGAGCCTCTATTCGCTCTCGCGCTTGTGGCTGAACAAAGGTGACAAACAGCGTGCTGAGCGGTATATGCGCGAGGTGGAGGAGTTGTTCGCCAAATACAAAGAGAGCGCGGAGTTTGACCCGGCAGCCGAAGCGGCTTTTCTTGCGCACAGACAAGTGCTGGAATATGCCCAGAAGGGTTCGTACCATTGTTTCCCGTTGGTACAATACAATAACCATTGGTCGGAGGCGGACTATGTGCGTTACCGCGTAGCGGAAGCCAAAGAGCGTTCTATCCGTGACTTGCGTGAACGTAATCTGTACCTGACCATCAGCCGCCAACGGCAGATGATTGTGATAATTATGCTGTTCTTTGTAACTTTGGGCGGAATCCTACTGTTCGTCTATCTGTATCGCCGCCGTCAACGGCTGCTTTGGGAGAAAGAGGAAGAAATTGAGACCCTGCGTAACATGTTGGCGTCAGCAGATAAACCGGACGATAAGGAAAGTGTGCGCAAACTGATGTTGCAGCAATTGGGTGTCATCAAAACGATTGCCGGAACACCCACCGAAGCCAACCAACAACTGCTTGCGCGTCTCATGGCATTGAACGAGGAAACCGCCAATGCCCTCATCGATTGGTCAAGCATTTACCAAACCATCGATTTGGTCTATGACGGCTTCTATACACGTCTCGTGCAGAAATATGGAAATGTGTTGAACGAGAAGGAGCTGCAACTGTGCTGTTTGCTCAAAGCCGATTTCTCCACCAAGGAGATCAACATGCTCACTCGTCAAAGTCTCCAAACCATCTACCAGCGCAAGACCCAAGTTCGTCAGAAACTCAATCTCCCCGAAGCCGAAGACATCACAACGGCGATAATCTAATTAGCAACGCTTTTGGGGCATATCGCTTGCATCGCCGGACATGCTATACAAAGAAAGAACCCCCAAGACGAATCTCAGAGGTTCTCAAAGTGGCGGCTACGCTACTCTCTCCACGAGCCAAAAGTATTTCTTAGCCCGAACGCCCGCCCGCGCGCGTGAGCATATACCTGCGGTGTGGAAACAAAATAGCCATTAGTAGGTATTGCACATATCGCGCAAAAGCAGTACTTTTGCACTCGATTTTGAAACACAACCATTATGGCACACGAACATCACCATCACCATACCGCCCCTACGCAATCGTTGAACGGCATTTTTATCTTCTCTATCTTACTGAACGTCCTCTTCGTGCTCATCGAAGCAGGTGTCGGTTTTTGGCAGAACAG
>CAMUYI010000039.1 GCA_947164985.1 uncultured Bacteroidales bacterium
GGTGCAAAGATACAAAAATATTTTGGGATATGCAAATTTTGAAACACAAAAAGTTAAGTTTTTTGACGAAAATTGCGCATTTTCTTGCATATTTCAAATATTTGTTGTACCTTTGCAGCGGCAAAGGTTTGAAACTATGAATGACTATCGTTTCATAAACATTGATCAGGAGCCGACAGAGGAACAATTGGCACAATTGATGCGCGAGGTTGCAGCAGAAGCGAAGGAGCGTCATGATCGCGCTCACGCTGCCTATTTCGCACATATCCGTCAAATGGCGCAAGCACTATGAGAAAGCCTGTTCTGATAGTTATTGCCGGTCCTAATGGTTCAGGAAAAACGTCTACCACTCGTTTGGTAATCAAACATGAGTGGGCGGAACAATGTGTGTACATCAATCCTGATGAGATAGCACAGAGCAAGTTCGGCGATTGGAATGATGTCAATGCCGTGCGTCAAGCGGTAGAGTATTGTGAAACATGGCGCGAACAATTGTTACAAGAACGCAAAGATTTTATCTTTGAGACAGTTTTGTCTTCGGATGGTAAGGTCGATTTCTTAAAACGTGCTAAAGAGGCAGGATATTTCATTCGTATGTTCTTTATCTGCACCGAATCGCCTACCATCAATGCTGCACGTATCGCAAATCGCGTCATGGAAGGCGGACACGATGTTCCGATAAAAAAGATCATATCTCGTTACGAGAAAGCAATCATCAATTCCATAAAGGTAGCCGGCTTTGCTGACAGAACATACTTTTATGACAACTCTATTGAGAATCAAAATGCACAATTATTGTTCCGCACAATAGATGGTAAGCTCGCTAAGCAGTACGTGGAAACATTGCCTCAATGGACGGAAACAATTATTGAGTCAATAAGATAAAAATATCGCTTTGCCGCGAGCGAAAAAAGCGGTCGTCGCTTGCCGACGTAAAAGAGCAAGGACATATTGAATTTTCGCGTTTGCGATTTATTTGACCCTTCGAAATGTAGGAAGTTGAGAATTAAGTCATGAATAAGTCCGCAAGCGTCCATACTTGTATGGGCGTGACTTATCGACTTAATGGGCATTTCCTACAGCCTCGGAGGGGATAAGGGACGTCCATTTTTTTATTATGTATATGGCAAGACCTGTGAAGCCGTTAGAACAGGATTTAAATTTATTTAAATGATGAAAAATTATTGTAATTATCTGTTTGTCCTTATTTGTGCAGTTGTGTGCGTAAATTTCTCTTCATGCGAAGGAGAAGAACAACCATCTACTACGCAAGAAGAACAAAATTATGTTAATCTTGGCTTATCTTCCGGAACACTTTGGAAAAGTGTTAATGAACCAAACTCGCTAGAAGAAAACGGATTTTTTAATTTCTATGCGGCAGAAAGTAAATTTGAAAAGCAACTGCCTTCGAAAGAACAATGGATGGAATTGGTTAATGAGTGTAATTGGTCATGGACCGGGCTAGGTTGTAAGGTGGTTGGACCAAATGGTAATTATATTTCCATACCTGCATCCGGTTGGCGTGACCCCACCCATGATGATGCATTGGAAGAGGTAGGCGAACATGGCTACTATTGGTCTTCTACAACTTCTGGTAATGATAATGCATTTAATCTTAGTATAGATAATTATTCGGACAAACTAAATGTAAAAATTGGAGCAGCGCCTGCTATTATGAAATGTTCAGTCCGTCTTGTAAAGTCACCTGCGAAGTAAATATTATTTGACCATGTTTTCCATGAGGTGATAGCGGGCAATAATATTGCCCTGTAATGGAAGAAAGAGGGCGGCGGCAGCGATGTCGCTGCCTTTTTGATGCCGACTACTAGTCGGCGTAATACGAAGAATCACTAAGCGGCGAATGGCATCCGCCTGAAATACAAAGAAGAGAAAGGATAGTACATACCGATGGCACATCCAGCGCGGGGGTTGCGGAGCGGGCAGGGCGGCACATGGCTATAATTGGATTTATAGACAATGTGACGCACGCTCCGCAAGCCAAGAATGTCATATCGCGGAGATATGACGCGGATAATCTAATCTGCCTAATGATTATCCGCTCACTAGAAGCGGATGCAAATAAAAAAAGAAGAAAAAACGCACGCGGGCTTGCGTATGTCGAAAAAAATGAGTAATTTTGCAGCGCAAAATATGTGGGTATATGAAAAGACGAATCGGAATAGGCTTGATGATGCTGGTTTGTTGCCTCGGGATAGAGGCGGCATTGCCGGCGGTGACGTTACAGGATATGAACGGAAAGCGGGTGGAGGTAGGCTCGCTGGCACAGAGCGGTAAGCCGGTGGTATTGGCTTTCTTTGCGACCTGGTGCAAGCCTTGTATGCGGGAGTTGAAGGCGATCGACGAGCTCTATGCCGACTGGCAGGAGGAGACCGGTGTGACCGTTTATCTGGTTTCGATCGATCAGGGGCAGGATGTACAAAAGGTGAAGCCGCTGGTAGACGGTAACGGATGGGAGTTTCCCGTGCTACTCGATCCCAACGGGACACTCAAGCGGGCAATGAACGTGCAGAACGTACCGCACTTGTTTGTGGTGAACAGCAAAGGCGAGATCGTATATAATCATACCGGATATAGCGCAGGTGACGAGACGGAGATAGAGAAATATCTCAATTAAAAATTAAAAATTAAGAATTAAAAATTGAGGATTAAAATCTTCATAGTTACTTTGCTTGCGAGCCTCAGCCTCTGGGCGAATGACACCGTGTTTGTGAGCGGAGGAGTGCAGCACGATGGCTTGCTGGACCGGACGCCGGTGATGTACCATAGCAACAGTTATGCCGATATCGGTGTGAACTGGCAGACAGAGCGCGGTACGTTCCGTGAGTTACGCGCCAAGACGCGGCTGGAGATGAACCAATGGCCTATGCCCGGGTACGAAGCCGATTTTGCGGGTCATGGCATCGGGCATCTGAGTGTAGCGGCGGCTTTCACATGGGGTGAGATCACGGTAGGCGACGTGTACGGACAGTTCGGTTCGGGTCTGATCTTGAACCTGTATGAAGACCGGGCATTAGGTATTGACGGGGCGTTACGGGGTGCGAAGATCGAAGTGCAGCCCTATAAAGGTATCCGTCTCACCGCTTTAGGCGGCAAGCAAAGGCGGTACTGGGACTGCTATAAGGATCATGCATGGGGATGGAACTACACGCAGAACGCCGCGATGGGAGCGGATATCGAGATCGCTGTCGAACAATGGAGCAAACAGATGCAGGAAAACGATATCAGCCTCAGCTTCGGCGGCAGTTATGTAAGCAAATACGAGGCGTTTGATACGATCATCGCCAAAACCGACATCAGCGGCACTTACATGTATAACCTGCCGCGGTGGGTAGGCGCAGGAGAAGTGAGGACACAGTTGAACGTGAAGGGATTTAACCTGCTGGCGGAGTACGCCGTCAAAGCGAACGATCCGTGTGCAGAGAATAACTACGACTACCGTTGGGGCCATGCAGCCTTGCTGAGTACCGGTTATTCGCGCAAGGGGCTGGCGGTACTGCTACAGGCCAAATATTCGGACAATATGTCGTTCCGATCGGAGCGTCAACGGATCGGTTTAGCGGGACGCTTGAACCACTTACCTGCGTTTGCGCACCAACACACGTACGCTTTAGCCGCACTCTATCCTTATGCCACCAACTACAGCGACAGGGAGTTAGCGGTACAGGGAGAGATCCGTTATACGGCGCCTCGCAAAACGGCTTTCGGCGGCAAGTACGGTACAACGCTTACGTTGGCCGGTAGTCATATACGCACGCAGCAGAACGACATCGCCGGCGAAGCGTACACGGACGTGCATGTAGAGTTGAACAAACGGATCAGCAAACAATGGTGGCTGAACGCGATGCTGATGTACCAGGCGTATAACCAGCAAGCGGTAGAAGGTCACGGAGGAATGATCCGTTCGGGAATAGCGGTTGTCGATGCGCGGGTGCAGATGACGCCGGACGTGTCGTTGCGAGGCGAGTTGCAGTACCTCTATTCGCCGCACCACGAAGGCCAATGGTGCTTTGCGTTATGTGAGTTGAACCTCTTTCACCACTGGACGCTCAGCGGACAATGGATGTACAATATCGGTTTTGCGCCGGATGCAACGAACGAGCATTATTACACAGCGGGCTTGACTTTTAATTACGGTGCGCACCGCGCCAATATAGGCTATACAAAGACAAGAGAAGGGTTTAACTGTTCCGGCGGTATATGCCGGTACATACCCCGGATGGAAGGCGTATGCGTGAACTATTCGTTCACTTTTTAATTAAAAATTAAAAATTAAGAATTGAAAATTGAAAATTGAAAATTAAAAATTGAAGCGTTTTTTATACATAGTACTGGCGGCGCTGTGTTTGGCGGGATGCGAACTGATACCGGACGAAGAGCGGTATAAACCGGTGGACAGCCATACGGGTACGCGATGCCATGTACTGCTGGAGTTCACGGGTTTCCGCTGCGTGAACTGTCCGGCGGCATCGGAGTTGGCGCAGAACCTGCAGCAGACATACAGAGGGCAACTCTATGTCGTGGCACTCCATCCGGCTTCGAACCCGTTCACGCAAGGAAAGTACGACTACACCTGCCCTGCCGCCGACAGTATATACCAATGGATGGGCGGCGATGCCTCAACTCCTTTTCCGGCGGGAAACGTGGATATGAAGCCTTATGAGGGCGAGTGGTTCGCGAACAGTTCGGAATGGCCCACGATGGTGTATGAAGCGATGAACGAGACAGAGATAGCGAATCCCGACCAATTGAAGACCTCCTATTGGCTCGTTGAAGACAGTGTGCTGGGCGTACAAGCCATGCCGGACGGAGTGAACGACCATTATTACCATCGTCATGTGCTGCGCGGCGTATGGGATGAAGAAGCGGCTATCGTGGTGCCGGAAGGATGTCGTCGGGAATATTTGAGCATTTTGAAATTATATATAGACACAAAAGATAAACATATTGTACAAGCCTATGAAACTACTTTGGATATTGGCACTCATCATTAGTGTCGCCAACAAGGGCGATGTGCCTGCAGAAGGTATGGAACTAACCATCAACGAAGCCGAGGAAGATATTCTATCGGGCGACATGCAGATGAAGTTAGAGGGAACGCTCCTTTGTACGAACCCTCTGACGGTTACGATCACCCGTTCGTCAGCAGGTATCACGGACGAGTTCTGCTGTGCGAATCAATGTACGGTAGGTAACAGAGAGACAAGCGAAGACCTCTCCTTCACACCTGGCGGTATGGCCAATTGGTATATCCATTATACCCCTACCCCGGGTTCATACGAGACGATCACGTACTTGTTCTCCGACGGATCGGAGAGCCGCAGCCTGACGGTGCATTTTGACTATACGACACAAGATTTAGAGAGTGTTCAGAAGTCAGAAGTCAGAAGTCAGAAGATCCTCAAGGACGGAATACTTTATATCATTACGGACAATAAAACATATACGATATTATGAAACAATTTACAATTTACAATTTACAATTTACAATTTTAGCTGCGTTTGCAGCTATGTGTTTCTCCGCATGTGAGCCGAATAAACCGGAAGAACCTCAGTCGGAGCCGACTAAAGAAGTCATCCCTGCATCGTTCCCGAAGAAACACCTTATTGAAGAGTTCACGGGTCAAGATTGCGGTTATTGTCCGAACGGCATGGATTGCATCCACGAGTTTGTAGGTAACGATACGAACTGGATCTTGGTGCTGCACCATTATGGCTATCAGGCGGACCATTTCTCGGTAGCCGGCAGTAAGACGATCACGAGTGCGCTGAGCGTAAGCGGTGCTCCCAGCATGGCGATTAACCGTGCCAATACGAAATACGGAAGCAAGAATACCACTGTCTTTCATCCGGGCTATTTGGAGAATGTCTCCAAGAAGCAGTTCGAAGACAGCACCTACGCATCGCTGAACATCGCCAATAGTTACGATGCTTCGAGTCGCGAACTGAAGGTCAAAGTGTCGGGGCTTGTAGGTCGCGACGATATAGGTTCATTGCAACTCACGGTACTGGTGAAGGAATCCGGTATGGTTGACTACCAAAAGGACTACTATAAGACTTATGAGGGTTGGAAGGAGTTTCGTCATACGAATGCCGTTCGTGCTTTCATGACCGCCCCAAAGGGAGATGCAATAGAGGTGAACAATCAACACTATAGCGCTGAATACACGGTGACGCTCAATAATAAATGGGTAGCAGAAAACTGTATGGTTGTAGCCTTCCTGAGCGAAGCCTTCAAGCCCATCATTCAAGCGGAACAGAAACCGGTAGTAGCCGGTACGCAAGGCGGCGCCGACATTCTACACGGCGGAATCACGGCGGTACCTATAGCGGACTACTATCCCGAGCCGAATGCCACCCAGGGTCCCGGTGATATATCCAGCAATCGCTCTGAGACGCTCAGCGTGGCTTCAGCCTACTATACGCAGTACGCAACGCAGGGCATTACCCTCTGGCAAATTCAGGCATACAATGCCAATGCTATTGTGAGCGTGTCGGGCACCAGTTGTGTCCCCTTTGCCCGGATCTATCTCGTGGCACCCTATAGCGCTACGCCCACGCTGCCGGAGGGCACGTTCCAGGTGAACACTACCGAACAACCCGGAACGGTATTAGCCGGTCAGCGTGACGATGCTAACTTCGAGATCTTCGGTAGTATGTTCTATTTCACCTCCCTATCATACTTTCAGCAGGGTTACCTCGATCCCAAAGCACAATGGCTCATCTCTGATGGCGAGTTGATTATCTCGGCCGATAGTTGGTCGCTCTCCGGCCATGCACGCAACGGAGCGGCAATTAATCTGACAGGCTCAACCCCGATTACAAACAGTGGCAGAGCCTCTTTACCCGCCAAGGTAACCCAACGGGCAGGAATGATTTGCAAATAAAACGGACGTATGAGTTTTACACATTTACATGTGCACAGCCATTACTCGCTCCTGGACGGCTTGTCCAAGGTGGAAGAGATAGTGGATAAATGTATCGCTTCAGGCATGCAGTCCGTTGCCTTGACCGATCATGGTAACATGTACGGTATCAAGGAGCTGCTGGACTACTGCAAGGGAAAGGAAGGGTTCAAACCCATCGTGGGCGTAGAGGCGTACTGTGCCCGTCGCGGTCGGCATTCGATGAAGGATGACAAGGCCGTGAATGGTGAAGGACGTACGTACGTCATTGACCGTTCTGGTTGGCACCTCATCCTGCTGGCCAAGAACATGGAGGGATACCATAACTTATGCCGCATCGTGTCCCACGGATACATGTCCGATGCTTTCTACCATACCCCGCGTATCGATAAAGAACTGCTGGAACGCTGGCACGAAGGGATCATCTGCTGCTCCGCCTGCTTAGGTGGCGAGTTACCGCAGAAGATCCTCGAAGGCATCGCCAAGGGCGGTGATTTCACCGAAGCGGAAGAGACGGTGAAGTGGTTCAAGAACCTCTTCGGCGAGGACTATTATATCGAGATCCAGCGCCATGAGACGCAGAAAGCAGGGGCAGATGTGGAGGTCTATGAACGGCAGAAACAAGTGAACCCCATCCTCATTGACTTGGCGCATAAGTACGGCATCAAGATCATCGCCACCAACGATGCGCATTTCGTGAACGAAGAGGACGCAGAGGCGCATGACCGGTTGATATGCTTGAGTACCAACCACTTCGTCAACGACGTCAACCGAATGCACTATACGAAGCAGGAGTGGCTCAAGACGCCGGACGAGATGGC
>CAMUYI010000040.1 GCA_947164985.1 uncultured Bacteroidales bacterium
GTGGTATCAAGGTCGCTCTGTTGACTACCCTCCTCGGTTTGATTATTGCTGTTGTGCTTCAGTTGTTCTACAACTATATCCTTTCGCTCGTAGAGGGTCTGGTTAACGAAATGGAGGATAGCTCCATCAGCCTGCTCGATATCGTAGTAGAGTACGACAAGGCTCAAAAAAAGTAATAAGCTGATCGCTGATCGCAGATCGCTGAACACTGATGTTTAATCATTAAACAATTTTGAGCAAAATGAAAAACTATAAAATGATCCCTAAGATTGCCCTCTGGTCGCTGTTGGGTCTGGGCATCGTGTTTATCGCGTTGTTCTTCCTCGGTGGTTCGAACGGTAGTCTGGAGGTAGCCGGTGATTTCCTGGATATTCCTCGCTTCACCGATGCTTTCCTCATCTGGAACTACATCCTCTTCGGTATTGTAGTCCTGATCACACTTGCTGTAGTGATCGTAGATTTTGTCAATAACTGGAAGACCAATCGCCGCAAAGCATATATGACGCTCGGCGTAGTTTGCGGATTCATCGTTTTGGCATGCGTATGCTGGTTCCTCGGTAGCCCGGAGAAAATCAATATCATCGGCTATGAGGGTACGGATAACGAAGGCTTCTGGGCTCAGATGGCTGACGCTGTAATCTATGCTTGCTATTTCCTCATCATTGCTACTATCGGTACAATGATCTGGGGATACTGCTACACTAAAAAACTATCGAAGTAAATCACATTTATCATGGCAAAGAAAGTCCCACAGATCAACGCCAGCTCCATGGCGGACATCTCGTTCCTGTTGCTGATTTTCTTCCTGGTGACCACCTCTATGGATGTGAACCAGGGACTGGCTCGCCGTCTGCCTGCTCCTATTCCTCCTGATCAGAAAGTGGAGGACAAGGATATCAACAAGCGTAACCTGTTGGTTGTGAAGATCAACTCCGCTAACCAACTCATGGTGCAAGGCCAGTTGATGGATGTGAAGCAACTGAGAGAGAGAGCAAAAGAGTTCATCAAAAACGAACAGAATGCAGACTACTATCCGAAACTCGTGGAGGAGGATTTCGGTGCTCCCTTTGGTACAATAGCTTATACGAAGGACCACGTGATTTCCGTTCAAAACGATGTTGATACGCAGTATCAGGCATATCTGGATGTTCAGAACGAACTCGTAGCTGCATATAATGAATTGCGTGAAGAGTGCGCGCAGAAGTATTTCCACAAGAGCTACAACGAACTCGACGAGGATCAACAGAAAAAGATCCAAAAGATCTATCCTCAGAAGATTTCCGAGGCTGAACCTAAAAATTACGGTAACTGATTATGGCAAAGATACGTAGAAATGAGAAACGTGAGATGCCGGCGTTGAATACGTCCTCTCTCCCTGATATTATCTTCATGCTCCTGTTCTTCTTCATGTCTGTTACCTCAATGAAAGAGGTCAGCTATAAGGTACAGTTCAAGACCCCCCAGGCTACTGAACTTACCAAACTGGAGAATAAATCCCTTGTGCGATATATCTACGTTGGTACGCCGACGGCTGAGTTCCGTAAGCAATACGGTGCGGAGACGCGTATCCAGCTGAATGACCAATTCGCAGAAGTGAAGGAGATCGGCGAGTATATCATCAATGAGCGTTCCTCCATGAAGGAGAGCGACCAAGGTCTTATGACCGTCTCCATCAAGGCTGATAAGGAGACCAAGATGGGTGTCATTGCGGACATCAAGCAGGAACTCCGTCGTGCTTATGCACTCAAGATCAGCTATGCTGCTACACAACGCACCAGTTACTAAGCAGTAACTACATATCGAAAAAAAGCAACACGATTGTTGCTTTTTTTTTGTCTGTCATTAAGGAAAAGCAGCATACATTTGTCAGTCTCACATATTTTTAGTAATTTTGCATGCAAAATTAGTTCGAATATGAAGAAGATTCTATCTATACTTGCATCCTTGATGCTTTGTTTAGGTATCCATGCCCAACTGGCTTGGGATACCGAGTTTGCCAAGAGTGATTTCGAGAACGCGCAGACCGTCATCTCAAAAACAGAGAATGTCGACTGGGATGAGCCTACTTTAGGATTGTTTGGTGGTTTGAAGATAGGAAAAATAGTGTTTATCGGAACCTTTGAAGATGAGTGTGTGATTGCTTTGCCGCAAACAGGTATAGCGGAGACTCTTACCTTTGCATGGCAAGGGGGTAGTGCCGGTTCGCTCAGTGTCTATCAGTCTCCGGATCATAATAACTGGTCGCTTGTTTATACGCACGAAGGCAATACCGTTTCTACCGATACAGAAGCATCGGCGGACTTGGCAACCAATACCCGTTATCTCAAGTTTGCCGCTACCGGTAAGACGGCTGTCGCTTTCCGTAAGATCAAAGTGACCGAACTCAAAGCCATCTCCGCTTCTACCGACGAATGGCCGTTTGGCGCAGCAATGGTGGATGACGCAGATGCTACAAAGAATGTTACCGTCACCTGGACCAATATCGTGGCTGAAGTGAGCAGTACTGATCCGCATTTCTCGGCTTCGCTCACTACCATCGGTCAGAAGAACCTTATCGAACAGACCACGGCTCTCACGATTCGTTATTCGCACGCAGAAGCAGGTCAACATAGCGGTGAGATCGTCATTGCCGGTGAAGGAAAAGAAGTGCGTATTGCTGTTTCCGGTCAGACCAACAAATACGACCAGACCCTGACCTGGATTCAAACGCTGGATGAGTGCGTGGCTACGGATCATCTCTCGTTCAATGCCTTCACTTCCTCCGGCCTGGACGTCGTATATGAGACCTCCGACGAGAATATCGCCTATGTCGAGGGCAATGAACTGATCATCGCTTGTTCTGGCGAAGTGACGATCACCGCTACACAGCCGGGTAACTATAAGTTCAATGCCGCTGAATCCATCTCCAAGAAGCTCACTATCCGCAAAGCAGATCCTATGTTGGGTGTCACAGTAGATGACCTTACTTACGGTCAAATGCTCAGCGAAGCGAGCATTCAAGAGACACTCGGTCAGGTGGAAGGCTCCTTCTCATGGCAGGACATCGCTCCGGATTCCGTTCTCAATGCCGGCGACTATGCCCTGACCTTGCTCTTCACGCCGACCGATACATGCCTCTATAACACCCGCACGCTCCCTGTCGCGCTGCATGTCAATAAAGCCGTGCAGACGATCGCTTGGGAGAACCAAGAGACAGAACTCACCGTTGGAACGGACGTCCTCAGTACAGCTACCATCTCTTCCGGCCTGCCGATCACCTATGCCTATACCGAGTGCTTGCTCCGCATAGAGGACGGTCGCATTTACGCGGAGAACGAAGGCGAAGTGACGGTTATTGCGTACCACCCCGGTAACGAGAACTATCTCCCGACAACGGTCATTATGCAGACCTTCACGATCGCATCTACGGATGTACCATCTGCTATACAACAATTGTCGCCCGAACAGATACGTCGGGCGAACAAATGGCTTCATGCCGGAAAAACCTATGTCTCTTTCGAGGGACGCGTGTATGACGCGCAAGGCAAACTGCTGCGCTGATCTATTTAAGCTGTTTGCCGGAGATTTGCAAGTCTCCTAACTCAATATGTTTACCTCTCTGCGGCCTGCCGTTGGAGTCATACCACGGCAGCACGCGGAGGTGTAAAGTCTCACCGGCCGGTACCAGAATCGGCTGATCGATTGTGATCAAAAACGCCTGACCGCCGGGGATGGCAGTGTTCTCATAGATGGTCGTCACCTCTTTGAACGCTTCGCCCAGACCGGCATTGATATGAATATTCATCCCGTTACCTCCCATCGCGCAGATAGGTACCACGATCGACTCAATTACCATCCCTTTCTTCTTTTCCGCACTGATTGTATATTCCACATACCGGTTCGCCACCTCGTCTATCTCACCTGCCGGCCACGCATTGTTAAGCGGCACATAACCGTTCATGTGCTTTTTCAGGTTCCGTAGGTTAGCAACCTTCAGTTCTTGTTGGAATGGCGTTCCATCGGCATCAAATGCCGCTTTCTTACCGCTCTCTTCGATAGCCTGCGCATAAAGGATATATTGCGTTTTGCTTGGAGATACTAACCAGGGATGCATCGCAGTCAATTCCGAATTCTGACGAATCAACTCGTACGCCAGATGGGCGATAGCCATACCGCCTTCTGCACTTGTGTGCGTTTTGTCGCCGCAGTTGAAATAGTGCGCCATGCAGTAGTCCTGTCCGCATTGCTCATAAAACTCCTGCGTGCGTGTCGTCATATCCAGAAAGACCACGCCCAGATCTTCCGCTACCTCACGCATGGCACGCACATAGTCCTTCTCCGGTGAAAGCACATGCCTGCCTTCATCATTGATCTTTCCTTCCTTAAAATACGCACGACAGATCGGCGCCATTAAGATCGGCGTCACGCCCATCTCCCAGGCTTCATGGATATATTTGCGCAAATATTCCTTATAGGTCGTGTTCGGCTCCGTGCCACGCATGTCGGTCAATGTGTCCTGTCCGTTCGCGCGCAAGTCTGCATTCTTCACATACACATCTTCCCCTTTGCATTTCTCGTCATTGTGCGCAAACTGAATAATCAGGTAGTCGCCGGCTTGCATCTGTGCTTTCACACTCGGCCATAAAGCCTCTGTCTCATAGAACGTACGGGTACTCGCACCCGACTTACCTCTATTATTTATCTCTATCGAGTCGGGAGCAAAAAAAGCCTGAAGGTACATGCCCCAGCCGCGTTTAGGCGTTGCAGCAGGCGAATAATTGGACATCGTGCTGTCTCCGATGGTATGTACTTTCCGCTTCGCTCCCCACATCGGAACAAAGAACAAGGAACAAAGAGCAAGGATAAAAAACTTCCGCATCACAAAATTTTAATTATTAATTCTTAATTCTTATTTACACTAGCACGCGATTAAATTCTTTAGGTACAGGACTCTCAAAACGTACGGTCTTCTCCGTTACAGGATGAATAAACGCCAGCACTTTAGCATGCAGACAAAGTCGATCTATCGGGCTATACTCATTTCCATGCCCGTACTTTCGGTCGCCTACAACAGGGCAACCCTTACTTGCCAAATGCACACGGATCTGGTTCGTTCGTCCCGTCTCCAGATGTAACTCGACGAGCGAATAACCCCTCTCCATCTCTCCCCTCAAGGGAGAGTGTTCCCTCTTTTGAGGAGAGGGGTAGGGAGAGGTTTTCAATACTTTATAGTTCGTAATAGCGATATCGCCTCCGTCGTCCACAGGCGACGAATAAACAACCGCATTGCGCTTGTCTTCGGTCAACCAGGTCGTGATCTTGCCTTCTGCGGGTTTCAATACGCCCTCTGCCAAAGCGATATACGTGCGCTCCGTGACCAACTCTCGCCAGTACTCCCGCATATAATGCTGCAGTTCCTCCGAACGAGCAAACACCAGTAAACCGCTCGTCTCTCTATCCAGCCGGTGTACCACATAGATACCTGCGCGCGCGTTCTGTTTCTTAACGTACGCGCGTAGGATAGAGTAGGCGGTCGTCTCGCTGCTACCCGGCGTTGCCGCCACAGTCAGCAGACCCGGTTGCTTGTTCACAACAATCAGATCATCGTCTTCATACACGATCTTCAACTTCGGGTGTGTCAACTGACTGTTGCCTCTACCCGAACTGACGGTCACTACATCGCCCGCCTTCAATGCAAAATCATGGCGTGTCTGAATAGCATTACCTACCTTCACACGACGCTGACCCAATAACTGCTTCACCGACGACTTCGCCATGCCTCCCATCTTCGCCAATAGGAAGTCCATCAACTGCGCCGGCTCCGCCACTTTAAGAACTGTATCTGCTTTACGTTTAATCACAATTAACTTATAATTTTTAATTCTTAATTTTTAATTTTTAATTCCTTTCAGCCAGCCGAGGTTCTCGTCTGTCGTGCCCTTGATCCACGCGAGACCCGCCATCGAGTTGATTACAAGGAAGAACGTGAATAGCACGATCGAGAACACATTGCCTAATATAATAAACAGCCCGATTCCTGCCACGCTATAGATAAACCAGTAGATCCAACTGTCCGTCTTGCGGTAGATCAACCAGTAGTTCGCCAGGAACGACGACGAGATCAGCAAGCCGTTCAGGATCTTAACCAGCATATTATCCGTGAGCCCATCGTGCATCAGCGCAAAAGTGGACAGCACGTAGTCACCCGCTGTGATGATCACTAACATCGCGATCGACATGACAAGTCGCGGAGTGTCGAGGAACTTAGGTTCGAAACTCGCGCCTCCCTCTTCTTTGTTCCGACTCCATTTATAGATGCTCATCATCTGGAACGGAATGAATACCAGGAAGAACAGGAACGCGCTATCGTAGCCTCCTTGCAGGATAAACTGTATTCCCAGCAAGATCGACATGATAATACCGGCATAGAAACCCGTGTAGTTATGCGGGTCACGGATAGTAAGGATATATGCGACGCCAATGATAGAAGCCGGAATACCGACTACCCATGCGGGATCGTGCCATTTCAATAACGTCAGGGACGGAAAACTCAGTTCCATGATCCATAGAATCCCTAATAACGTTGCAAACAATTCAATTGAGATAATAACGTTGCGGCCTAACGCGCGCCATAGTTGTGTGTTTTTCATAAATCTTCAATTTTCTTATCTCGTTTCACTCGAACGATTATTTCAATCTTCAATCTTAAATAAAAATAAGAGCGGACACGATCGTCCGCTCTTATTTTGCTCCGCATTACTTGCGAGTGCGGTTGCCGTAGCGAGACATAAATTTGTCCACACGACCTGCGGTGTCCACGAGTTTGGACTTACCGGTGTAGAACGGGTGACTCGTGTTCGAGATCTCCAACTTGATCAGCGGATACTGAACGCCGTCAATCTCAATCGTGTCCTTGGTAGCGGCTGTAGAGCGGCTGAAGAACTGAGTACCGTCAGACATATCTTTGAAAACTACTACGCGGTAGTTATCAGGATGAATTCCTTGTTTCATAAGTCTTTCTTTAAACTTTAAACGTTAAACTTTAAACTTTAATTACTCAGCTACAACATTCAACTTAATGTCAGCTTTTACCTCACGATGCAGACGAGCCTGTGCGGTATATTCACCTACCTGCTTGATCGGCTCTGCAATCGTGATCACCTTCTTGTCGATGATGATCTCCTGTGCTGCAAGCGCGTCAGCGATGTTTTGGGTGGTTACTGTACCGAAGATCTTGCCGTCCTCGTTTGCTTTTACTTTAACCTCGATTACGGTCTCTGCCAACTTAGCCTCTAATGCCTGAGCATCAGCCAGGATCTTAGCTGCCTTGTGAGCCTGTTGTTTGAGGTTCTCAGCCAGTTGCTTACGGTTGCTCTCGTTTGCGATGATTGCAATCTTCTGCGGCAACAGGTAGTTGCGTCCGTAGCCGTCACGTACTTTAACGATGTCGTTCTTGAAACCCAGATTAGCCAGGTCTTGAATCAATATAACTTCCATAATTGTTAATTCTTAATTTTAATGTTAATTACTAAATTCGTAATTTTTAATTTTTAATTTTTAATTAATAATTACCAATTACTTCATCATATCCGTTACGTAAGGCAGCAATGCCAAGTGGCGTGCTTTCTTAACGGCCTGAGCAACTTTGCGTTGGAACTTCAACGAAGTA
>CAMUYI010000041.1 GCA_947164985.1 uncultured Bacteroidales bacterium
GTACCATAAGCGACACTTTTGTTTTGTGTCTAACTTTTGGGGTTCACTTCATTTAGGGGAGGAGGTCGAAATTACAACAAATATTTGAAATACACAAGGATTTAACGATAAAAATCGAATTTATTTGAGTTTTTAGCGGGAAATACTTGTTATTTGCAGGTCAGACCTGTATGCGACTGTAACTTCGAGGTGACGGTGTCCCCCGATGATATTATTTGTTTGCATTTTTTTACCTTTTTATGAATTACGCCCACACAAGCACATTAATTTAAGATATTATAGTATGATATTAATAGGTGATTAGTAGGTAGTTAGTAGGTGATTAGTAGGTGATTAGTAGGTAGTTAGTAGGTGGTTAGCAGGTTATAACCGGTTTCATCTACGGACCATTACTCAACGTTTCTATACCGTCTAACTAAAAAATTAACCTTTTTATTTGCATATATGCAAAAAATGTTGTACCTTTGCAGCCGAATTTAAATTAGCGTATTGTGGCCTTATGACGATTGCTATTTTTGGAAACGCGATGAAATCGCGGACGGTGACGGAAGTTCGGCATATATTGGACTTTATGACCGAGAAGGGGATTCATGTGTTGTTGTCGCAGGAGTTGAGGCAGGAGTTAGACCTGCGTGAATACCCGGGATTTCCTGAGAACTGGGACGGAGAGACGCAGCCGGAGAACGTATACGGTGAGCCGATCGACTTCGCTGTGTCGGTAGGCGGTGACGGTACTTTCCTTACGAGTGCAGCCGCTATCGGCGATAAGAACATTCCTATCTTGGGTGTTAACTGCGGTCATTTGGGCTTCTTGGCGGAGGTTCAGACGGACGATCTGGACAAGATTCTCAAACAACTTGTGGACGGTCAATACACGATCGAGCAACGCAGCTTGCTGCACCTGACGATCTTGGATAAGGACGGCATCGTGCGGGACGGTCTGATGATGTCGCCGAACGCGCTGAACGAGATCGCTATCCTCAAGCAGGGTTTGACGAACATGTTGACCATCGAGACGAAGATCAACGGTGAGTTACTGCACACATACCACTCCGACGGTCTGGTCATTGCGACTCCGACCGGCAGTACGGCGTATAACCTGTCTATCGGCGGACCGTTGTTGGTGCCGCAGAGCCGCGGAATAATCTTAACGCCAATTGCACCGCACAGCCTGACCGTTCGTCCGATCGTCATTCTCGACGAATGGAAGATCGATATCAAGGTTAGCAGCCGTTACGACGCGTATATGGTGTCGGTCGATGGACGCAGCATGAGCCTGAGTACCGACATGAGCCTGCATATCGAACGGGCGCCGTACACGGTGAAAGTCGTGCAGATAGGTGACAACGGATTTATTAAATCGCTTCGAAACAAGCTTAATTGGGGGAAGTAAAGGCAATTAAGAATTAAAAATTAAGAATTAAAAATTATGCTTTCTTCGATCGTATGGAATGTAGACCCGATTTTGATTCATTTCGGGGACGGCGGAATACGATGGTACGGCTTATGCTGGGCCATCGGTCTGTATATCTGTTGGGTGGTAAACGAGAAGATGTACAAGCGGGAGAACTGCCCTGCCGAATGGCCTGATCAGCTGTTCTTTTGGATGGCCGCCGGCGTGATCATCGGTGCGCGTTTGGGGCATTGTTGGTTCTATGAATGGCACCAGTACGGTCAGCCTTGGTATCTGTTTGGCTGGGAGTTTACATACCGTAACCCGTACATTGAGAACCCATTACGGCTGCTCAAGATATGGGAAGGCGGGCTGAGCAGTCACGGCGGCGCGATCGGACTTATCATCGCTGCTATCTTGTTGAATAAGTATAAGTTCAGCCGCTATCCGCAGTTCGGCACGAGTTGGCTGTGGATCCTGGACCGCCTGTGTATCGGCGTGTGCTTCACGGCGATGCTGATTCGTTTCGGTAACTTAATGAATAGCGAGATCTACGGCGGTCCGACCGACCTGCCGTGGGGATTTATCTTCGTTCGTGACGGTCAGACCGTACCTTGTCACCCGACCCAGATTTACGAGATGCTGTATTGCTTCGTGGCACTCTGTGTCGTTTGGCCGTTGTACTGGTTCACGGACGCGCGCCGACGCGAAGGACTACTGTTAGGCGTGTTCCTGGAGATCGTTTTCGTGACCCGTTTTATACTCGAGTTCATCAAGAACGACCAAGAGGCGTTTGAGGCCGGACATATGTTCAATATGGGTCAATTACTCAGTATTCCGTTCATCGCCCTCGGTATCTACCTTATTATACGCGCGTATAAGCGACCGCTGAGTCCGGTAGTGGACAAGCAGCCGAAGAGTCTTGACCCCAAATATCAGAATAATGACAAAAAGTGATATAAGAATCGTTTATTTAGGTACGCCGGAGTTTGCCGTCGCAGGTTTGCGGGCATTGGTAGAAGGCGGATATAATGTTGTAGCGGTGGTGACGATGCCGGACAAGCCTGCCGGTCGAGGCCACCAACTGCAGTACTCGGACGTTAAGAAATACGCGTTAGAGGTAGGTCTTCCGGTACTTCAACCGGAGAAGCTCAAGGACGAGGCATTCATTGAGGAACTGCGTTCGTATCAGGCTGATCTGCAGATCGTTACGGCGTTCCGCATGTTACCCGAAGTCGTTTGGGCGATGCCGCGGTTAGGTACGTTCAATGTACACGGTTCGTTGCTGCCGCAGTACCGCGGAGCAGCGCCGATCAACTGGGCGGTCATGAACGGCGAGAAAGAGACGGGTCTGACGACGTTTATGCTCAAGCACGAGATCGATACAGGAAATATGATCTTGCAAGAACGAATTGCTATCGGCGAAGACGAGAACGTCGGATCAGTGCATGACCGGCTCATGGAACTGAGCAAAAGCATGGTTCTCAGGACCGTAGATATGATCATCGACTGCGAGAACAAGGGCATTCCTGTACCAACAACGCCTCAACCGGAGGGTGTCGAACTAAAACCGGCGCCGAAGATCTTCAAAGAAGACTGCGAGATTAAGTGGGCCGAGAAAACCGCGGAAGAGGTGCATAATTTCGTACGGGGCTTAAGTCCCTACCCTGCCGCTTGGGCAAACCTGACGATCAAGGGCGAGCCATTTGAAAACGTCAAGATCTATGCCGTAAAACCCATAACCCATAACCCGTCACCCGTAACCTCTCACGATATCATCGTGCCATGCAAAGAAGGGGCGGTCAGCATTCTGGAGCTGCAAGTACCCGGTAAAAAACGCATGGATATTCGTTCTTTCCTGAACGGTCTGCATTAATTTTTAATTTTAAATTTTAAATTTTGAATTATAACGCAGTTATAGATAAGTACTACGGCAACTACCCCGAGTTACGGAACGTACTGGTGACGCATAGTCGGCAGGTGGCTGACCGTGCGTTGAAGATCGTGGACGCCCATCCCGAATGGACGGAACAGGGTCTGGTAGATCGGCAATTTATCGAAGAAGCCGCTATGCTACACGATATCGGGATCATCTTCTGCGATGCACCGAAGATCTACTGCCGCGGGTCGCATAAGTACATTGAGCACGGTTATTTAGGGGCAGAACTGCTGCGCGCTGAGAACCTGCCAAAACATGCACTGGTAGCCGAACGGCACACGGGTACAGGTATCACGATCGAGCAGATAGAACGCGAGGAATTACCGATTCCTGAGCGGGATTATTGTCCGCAGAGTCTCGAAGAGAAAATCATCTGTTACGCCGATAAATTCTACAGCAAAAGTCACCTCGGCGAAGAGGTAGATATCAACAAGATCAAGTACAATATCTGGAAATATGGCCACGATGCGATCATTCGTTGGTACGAATTATGCGCATTGTGTGAGTAAATCGACCGAAGGGAGAAATACTCAAATGATGCGTTTGTACGCTGGCAGGAATTAGTAGAACTTATGGGCGAAGCCGACCGATAACAGTTCGCGGAACTGTATCTTGGCGTGCGTATCGCCATCCATAATGACCGAGGTGTCATAGCGCGGATGCAAGGACAGACGTGCGGACATAAAGCGGTTGATAATAAAATCGCAGTTCACCTCGAGGTCAATCTCCACATCGTGATAGTTGGTATAGAAAAAGAATTTCGTATCCAGAGCCACTTCACGAACCGGTTTCCATGTATACTCCACACGCACCGATGAACCGATATTATGTTGGGTGCGCTCACCGGCTTTAAGGCCATAGTCTTTGGCGTTCACCCGCACGGTGTCGTGCACATGAATCATCTTATACGACAGCGGAGAGAAAGAGACGGACAAGCCCGGAACGGGTTTGTAATCGAGACCGAAAGCCGCATTGAAACGGAAAGGCGAGAAGGGTCCGGACTTCAGTTCCATCGAGTTGGATTTATAGGTAGGCAGCAAGCGTGTCTCTATCTCTGCTGAGATAGAAGTAAACAACTTCGGCACAATCCGCAGGTTCGCTTTGCTGTATATCCGGAAGAGATCATCGGTCGTGTTGACCTTATGCAGGCTATCAGCAGAGATCGTCGAACCGCCCATACGCCATTCGCCGTAGTTCTCCCAAGTGAAGCGTTCGCGGATATAACTGATCTGCCCCTTGGCGATACCGAGTCCGGCAAAGGAAGACGAACCGCCTTGATACCAGTTGGGCGTGACGTAGTTCTGCGTGATCTGCGCCATGAGCGTTGCTTCGCGTCGCCAAGGAGACCGCATCTCACGAATCGCACGCAGCACCTCATTCCGGTCCTCCACCTCATCTTTGACCCATGATTTCTCAATGACGATAGCCGGAGTACGGTTCATCTCCTGCACCTGCAGTTCGGCATTTACCAGCCGCAAGGAGTCTATCTCATGGATCTCGCGTTGAATAGAGTCAAGTCGCATCAGTTCGGCCAGCGTGAGCGTATCAACGGTGTCCGAAGCATGAATCTGTTCGCTTTGTTGGGAAACCAGATCCAAGAGCACCAAGTCGATATCCGCCGTGGCCTGTTGGTCCTGCAGCTTGAAGGTATCGGGATAGAATGTTTGCGCCGCCATATTCATGACAGCGCAAACAAGTGTTACTAATGTTAAGATGGTGCTTCGCACGTTAAAGGGTTAAAACGGTGACTTCGTCACGTTATAGACCTTCGGCACCGAGTTTACCGTGACATTGTTTGTATTTCTTACCGCTTCCGCACGGACACGGATCATTCGGACGCGGTTTCTTATCCACGTGGATCGGTTCAGGACGCGCGTTCTCACGGGTGTCACGACCGGCTGCTTGGGCAGCGCCCGAAGCTTGCGCCGCTTGCTGTACCGCATCTTTCTGCGTACGATAGCGACTATAGTCCATACGGCGTTGCTGCTGTGCCTGCTGCACTTTATCGGGTTCGGTCATATGGATCTGACCACGTAAGAGGATAGCCAAAGCACGGCGGTTGAGGGCATCGAGCATCTGTTTGAAGATATTGAACGACTCCAACTTATAGATCAACAACGGGTCTTTCTGCTCGTAGGACGCGTTCTGCACGCTCTGTTTGAGGTCATCCAATTGACGGAGATGCTCTTTCCATTCATCGTCGATGACATAGAGCAACATACGTTTCTCGAACTCACGTACCGCCTCTTTGCAATGACTCTCGGCAGCCGACTTGAGGTTCACGGCGATGTTATACACTTTCTTACCGTCCGTGATCGGGATGAGGATATTTTCGTACATCTGTCCCTTGGTCTGATAGACATACTGGATCTGCGGATCAGCGATCTGCATCAACTTGTCCATACGACGTTTGAAACTATCCAGCGCAGCTTCCGCCAGCTGTTCACTGAGCATATCGCGTTTGCTGTGATGGAAGGTATCTTCATCAAACGGCACCTCGATCGCGAAGGTTTGCATCACATCGTATTTCAGTCCTTCGTAGTCACCTACCGAACGGGCTTCATTGAGAATATTCTCTGCCGTCTCGTAGATCATATTCGTGATATCAACACCAATACGCTCACCCATGAGGGCGTGGCGACGCTTCGCGTAAATCAGGTTACGTTGCTGGTTCATCACATCGTCGTACTCGATCAAGCGCTTACGGATACCGAAGTTATTCTCTTCGACTTTCTTCTGCGCGCGTTCGATCGAATTGGAGATCATGCTATGCTCGATCATCTCGCCCTCTTGGAAACCCATACGGTCCATGACAGACGCGATACGCTCGGAACCGAACATACGCATCAGGTCATCCTCTAGCGATACATAGAAAACAGAACTACCCGGGTCTCCCTGACGACCGGCACGACCACGTAACTGACGGTCCACACGACGGCTCTCGTGACGCTCCGTACCGATGATCGCAAGACCACCGGCCTCTTTCACTTCGGGCGTCAACTTGATATCGGTACCACGACCGGCCATGTTAGTAGCGATCGTTACGACACCGGCTCTACCGGCCTCAGCGACTACTTGTGCCTCCTGTTGGTGCAACTTGGCATTGAGGACATTATGCTTGATCTTACGAAGCGTCAACATACGGCTCAAGAGTTCGGAAATCTCGACACTCGTCGTACCGACAAGAACCGGTCTACCTTGGTTCACCATCTCCACGATCTCTTCGATCACCGCATTGTATTTCTCACGCTTGGTGCGGTAGATGCGATCGTTCATATCGTTACGCGCGATCGGTTTATTGGTCGGGATAACAACTACATCGAGTTTGTAAATATTCCAGAACTCACCTGCTTCTGTCTCTGCCGTACCGGTCATACCGGAGAGCTTGTGGTACATACGGAAATAGTTCTGCAGCGTGATCGTCGCGAAAGTCTGGGTAGCACCTTCAACTTTCACGTTCTCTTTGGCTTCTACCGCTTGGTGCAGACCATCCGACCAGCGACGACCTTCCATAATACGGCCTGTCTGCTCGTCCACGATCTTCACCTCTCCGCCGTCGATGATATAATCGACATCTTTCTCGAAGAGGGTGTAAGCCTTGAGCAACTGGTGTACGGTATGTACACGCTCAGACTTAATGCTGTAGTTGGTCAGAATATCGTCTTTCTTCTGCTGGGCCTCCTCGGCTGAAATCTGATGGCTGACGGCTGATTGCTCTACTTCCGCCATCTCGGAACCTACGTCCGGCAGGACAAAGAAGTTCGGGTCGTCGGTCGTACCGGTGAGGGCATCGATACCCTTGTCGGTCAACTCGATGGATTTGTTCTTCTCGTCAATCACGAAATAGAGCTCGTCCGTCGCGATATGCATGTTCTTCTCGTTCTCCTGCAGGTAGAACTCCTCGGTCTTCT
>CAMUYI010000042.1 GCA_947164985.1 uncultured Bacteroidales bacterium
GAAATGCTTATACCGTTTGTAGCGAAACGCTCATACCGGTCAAGCGAAATTTGCACAAAAGGGAGCCCGAAGGCCCCCGTACCCATAGATATGAGCATATACCATATTTATTATCTATGACGCGAGGCGCATTGTCAACTCCCTTTTGTTGAGTATTATGAAAGGAGTAAGCGACAATGATTTTGGTTAGAAACGTCACTGGTTCTTCTCAATATGACCTCCCGAGTGGATACAGCTCTTGGAAAGATTATTGGGAAGATAAAACTAAAAGAAGGTTTTCGGATTGCTCATGTGTTGAGTGTACCAGAAATGCTACGGACGGCGGACATGTAAGGCCATTAAATGGCTCAGACACTTATATTGTTCCACTTTGCGAAAAGTGTAATAATCCTGCCAACACGAACCCTTTTTTTGTAAGAGATAACGACCTTCTTGCAGTGTAGTTGAACTATAGGCGCGCATAATTGATGCGCGCCTATATGTAACATCAGGAACTATGAACATAAACACTTTTTTGAAGAAAATAAAAAAAACAAAAACTGAGCTAGCCCTTGAACTTGGTATTTCTCGCCCTACACTCAATCAGTATATTGAAATGTATGAAAATGGAAATGATATTGAAAATGAACGCTATAATATCATTTTTCAACGACTCTTCTCGAATTTCGACACGAACAGGGAAGCGTTTGATAGGCAATTAGAGTCAATAAAGTTTCTGCTGGAGAGAGACAGAAGGTATGATATAGGGACGCTTGATCCGGAAGCTGCAGATATAGTTGCGCGCATACATAATAAGATGGTAGCGGATATGAGCGAAAGACAATGGGGAAAAAAAATATACGATGCAATTTTGATATTGTTATCTCAATATAGGATTCAACCTGTTATGCGTGAACTTATGGGTTATTTTTCTGATTTAAACTCCGATTCCGATTTAGATAATTTGCCGGATGAGTCAAAAGCATATTACTCGTATTACTATAAGGTGTTTCGTGAAATAGTTAACAATCCGCCTGTGTATAATGAAGAAGAATACGAGAGTTTTTTAAAGAGAAAGGCGGAAATATCAAAACAAAGAATGCATGAAAACGACCAAATGGCAGAGAACGTGAAAAAAGTGATCAATGATACCTTGATGGAAGTTCAACTTGATTATCAGACCAAAGGAATCGAAGCCTCAGAAAATGAAATAATGAACGAGATATTCAGAAGAATAAAGAGGTGAATAAAATTGAATAATAATACGAACAATATATCGGGAAATACGTTTAGTGGTACAACGACGATTATTGCTGGCGGATCACTTGATGAAGACAAGAAAACATTTTCATATACTGCAGAGCCCAAGTGGAGAAGTCCGTTTACTTTGGCGGTGTTAAACTGGGCGAGTTTTATTTTAGCAGTGTTGGCGTTATTTCCCATTAGTAAAGTTATTAGCTATATAAGAAGTGCGTTACAGGGAATGGGTACTAAAAGCGCGTTTAGTAATGCATACGTTTATGTTCTTCTTGGAATATTGCTTCTTTTGGCGATAGCCTTTAAACTGAAAAATATAGTAAAGAGACAGATCAGAGAACCGCTTATCTGGGGATACTCAATTTGTGGACGTGACAATAGAATTGTTTTAGAAAAAATCCGTCCTTTCAAGTGCCCTGTTTGCGGTGGCGAAACGCGTTATTTTAATAAGGTAGCAGAGTGGCGAGACGAAGTTAACTCAAATGGACAAACAAAGAGAGTGCCTATACTGAGAAAACCGGCTTTGGAATGTAAACGTAATCCTGACCATTTTGCATGGGTGGATATTGCTGAAAACTGAATCAGTATATCTCAAAGTGGTTTACGATAACCGACGAGTCGAATGGTGAAAGACCATTACTCACCCCGTTTTGACTATATATAAATGCGTAGGTTTTGTAAACAATTCAAGAAGCAAATTAATAAATGACAAATGTAAGCGCGAAAAACGCGCATTTGATACAAATAACACTATCGTGTATTACTAAGTTAATAAAAAAGGAGGCGATTCAATGCCAAAATCTTCCCTTACAAACGGGCAAAAAAACCGCATCGCTGAATTATCCGCCGATGGGTTTTCTCAAGCAAAGATTGCAAAACTTTATGATGTATCACAAGGTACAATATCCAATGCATTGAAGGAAAAACGCTATGAAGCTGAAATCAATAGGCGTGACCAAATGATAGAAAACGCCGCGACGCGGGGAGTTGAAGCGGCAATTGCAAACGGTGAAGTCGCACTGGGTGATGGGTTTAAACGATTAAAGGGGTAAAATGAGGAGATTGCTTAAGTAGCAGCGTTTTAGTTTGCCAGTGATAATTTGAAGTGTGTATTTGAAATCATCGGAGACTATACGAGTTTATGCGATTATTTGTTGTTTGGCAGATGTAAGTAGATTGCTTGTGTTGATGATAGTGGATAATGGATAATGGAAACATCAATGCATTAGCATGATGTTTTATCCTGGAGTACAGGACTTACGGAAATAAGCAGTTAAGCAGTTCGAGGTATATGTAGGTATGGACCTGATTTGCCTTAGCTGTTTCCGCCAGGTTATACAGTATGGCACTTTGCTTTGCGCCTCTATCGGATTCAATGATTAATAAGTTCTTGCGACCAACGTTGAATGGATCTATAGTCTGTTCGGCGTGGCTATTATCCATGAGAATATTTCCGTCATCGAGGACTTATCTTTGAACAACAACTTGAGTATGAGGTAGTTTACTAAAGAAATCTTGATCTCTATCGTTTGGAAGGACGATACACTTATTTTTGTTCTTGCTTAACATACAGCCCATTTTTCCTAAGGTTCCTTCCGAGCAAATCCATCTGTGAAAAAGACTTAACAGATATAAATCCAAATAGCCATCGGAGGAACTGTTCACATCACAGATGATTATTCTTTTTCCAGATGATCTCTGCGATGCAAAAATATTTTGTTTGACCCAGAGAATGTCATCAGAGAAGTAATAGAAAGAGTGTCCAGGGAATAATTCCATGGCTTTAAAATAGTACTCAGCTTGTATTTCTTTCCAATATCCGTTTTCATTTTCCAAAGCGATATCGCCTCTTCTGCAGTGAACGGCCACTGCAGAAGCATCATGCATTATGGTGTTCTTTAAACGTTCATTCTCTATGTTTAAGTGAGTGGGATTTAATGTCAATTCGGTTAGCTTTTTTATACAAAAAGCGGATGGAAGCGTGTAGTATCCGCCGAGATAGGCATTTTTTTTGATATCGGGCAGAGGCTCTGTGCTGGCACTGTTTTTTTGATAAATTTTCTTGTAATACAGGCTTCTGACAATACAGGATCGTTTGATTCTTAGGTTGGGAATGAGTTTATTGAGCCTAAAAAAACGATTCTTGTTTCCTAATAAATCTTTTCCGTCCAGATAGAACCACAAAAGATCATAGTATACATCATATCCTTTTTCTGAATAGTACAAACCTATCAAATATTGATGGATTTGACTACATATACCGCCATCCATGCGTACTATTATCTTGATTCTGGTGTTATCTTGCCTATACTTCAAGTGCCTTTTCCTCGATCATTTTCATATATGAGAATGCTTCATCTACAATTTTCTTTTTACATTTTTCAAATCGCTGAATGTCTTCGTTGAAGGGATATAGGAATACTCTTTTGAATTTTCGCTCGAAATGATACTCGTACTGGTAGGGATTTAGATACATGTTCTCTTTGAAATGAGTTGATATTTCTGAGAATATTCGCTTGTTGTCGTTGTCGAAATCCTCCCGGTGATTATGGTTTTCGTTATTCGATATCCCTGAGTAGGCACGATAAATATAAATTGGTTCTTCATATACGTATATGTTTATTTCCGGATTATTAATCATTGCCCAACGCATCGGATAGTCTTCAATATATTTATATCCATTCATGCTACGCAAGACTTTTTCATCTACCATTGATTTCGTATAGTAAGATGAAGCGGAATATGTTTCAATATGTAATTGCATTCTTCTTTTCAAGAGTTTTTGAAGATGATGATTATTGTTCCTGCAGAGTAATAATTCCTTATGAATGTCCGAATTTATAATATTAAAACAGTCACCTGTGTAGCACAATAAAGGCCCTATGTTATAGTTGCCATGCCAAATGTCGAAAATACTGTTCTTATAGAACAGATCGTCACCGGAAATGATGATGAATTTGTCGGTTTTAACAGTGTTTAAGACGGTTTTTATATTTTGCACCGTTCCGATGTTATGGGGATGAATTATTACGTGCGTATTTCTGAAAAGATGGTGATTCATGTCAAGCCATTTGTTGGCTGTAGGGATGGTGTTGTCGGTCGAACAATCATCTGCAAGAACGTAGTCAATATTCCAATTCTGCCCGTAGGTAGATACTTGATAGAGAATGCTAATTAGATGTTGTTGTATGTATCTCTCATGATTATATGTTAATGATATAATTGTAAACTCTTTCATACAGTGCACCCTATGAAACAACGGCTATTCTTACAAGTACTGTTTTATTCTATTATGCCATACCCCACACCCGTTTTTCCCATACCGTTTCCGTTGTAAAAAACATATTTTCGGGACCTGCCATTCAGAATAACGGGATAACAAGTCATTTCTGAATCCCATCCTTCGGAGGATCTTGGAATCTGGAATAAATCGTCACGTCGAACCCAGTGAATGCCGTCTGGAGATTGAGCATAGCCGATCAGGTAATCCTTAGAAATAAGATCTCTTGTATAATACATTTCGTACCCAGAGTCGGTTTTGTATACTTTTGGACGACCTATTCGATATTCAGAACCTTCAACATCAATGCATAAAATAGAATCCTCTAAGGGAAAGTGAATGCCATCTTTAGACTCAACATACCAAATGTTATATATCGGATATGGTGTTCCATGAATCACTTTCCAATCGTTTATAAGTGCGTACCAACACTTAAATATTCCGTTCTCTCGTAAAACGGTATGTATACACCGACCATATCGAGCAGTGCTAGTCCTATCCATAATTGGTACTTCTGAGTACCTGACAAAAGTGTTGCCATCGTCATTGCTGATTGCTAAACCTGAGAAAGCAAAAAATTTTACTTTTTGAACGATCTGAAAGCCGACATAATACATGTAATATTCATTTTCTACAGGAATTACATCTCCTAATATCACACCATTATCATCGAAGCAACCGGGATTTCCAATATCCAACGAGGGTTTCTCGCTTATATGGACAATGTGCTGAGGATTTGATTCTGAAACATCGATATACCTAATTCGACTTACTCCATTTGTATCACGTGTGCCGCCGTATATGCGTATGATGTTCCTGTTAATAAGAGTAGCATGAGGGGTCATATATGTATCTGCATCCCAATTACAGCTACCAACAGGGCAGTAAACCAGCCCTTTCTTTGTTATTTTCATAGCTCGTTTTCCTTAACTCCAAATTGTGAATAAGATGTTCGATCAGTTAGGACTTTTGCAGGGGTTCCAACGTAGACACCTGCTTCCTGTGTTAGATTCTTTACTGTAACAGCACCTGCACCGACAATTACGTCTTTTGCAATTATAACACTGTCGCCTATAGTGGCATTTACGCCCAGGAAAGAGCCGCTCCCAATTTTGCAGAAACCTGAAATAACGACATGGCTTGTAATCCACACATCGTCTCCAATCTCGGAGCGATGCCCTACATGATTTCCAGACCATAAAACAACATTGTTTCCGATACGAACATTATACTGAATTGTATTATTCTCAAAAACAAAAGTATTTTCGCCAATTGTAGCATTTTTCCAAAAAAATGCCCTGCTACTAACGTACGAAGCACATTTATATCCTTTATCTTTACATATCTGGAAAAGTCTTCTGCGGGAGCGGTTTAGTTTCACATATGTGATGGCAACAAATGTCTCGTATTCAGACGGAGGATAATAGTTTTCTATTGTTTCAAAATCAATAACAGGTAAGTCGCGAAGTTTATTGAAAGAACGATAATTTTTTTCAACAGCAAAAGCGACAACACTATATTCGGAATCATCAGAGAAATACTCATACGCAATTTCTCCGAACTCGCCGGCACCTATTATTACGAGTTTTTTTGTTTTGCTCTGTGTGTAATTCTTTTGGATTGAATGAGTTGCCGCCATAATTATTAACAAAAAGGTGTACTTTTTGATTTTCGATCATTATACGTTTGTTATTATTATATAACTGTCAGTATTTTATGTCTATATACTGTTTTTTCAGGTAAAACTCTTCTTTAATATACAATCATATCTTCCGGTTGTTCAGTTAGCACTTCCCAACAAAAAAGTACACCTTTTGACTATTTTTTTTCGATTCTTGATAGGATATTGCTCTATATCTAAAGGTTGAGGTTGGCAAGTTTGTTAGACGTGCGGCTTCTGCTGTTGTAATTAGTCCTGATTGCCATTTGCATAGTATTTCGTTAAGTTAAGGGGTAAACGCACGGGGGCAACTCTGTAAGAGTTTTAAGATAGA
>CAMUYI010000043.1 GCA_947164985.1 uncultured Bacteroidales bacterium
ATAATCCGTCCAACTTTTTGGGGTCACATCACCTTTAGGGGCGTGCCGAAGTTACAACAAATATTTGGAATATACAAGGATTTTACGGTAAAAAATAAAAAAAAAAGTTGCGTGCGCGCTTGCGTATGTCGAAAAAAAGCAGTAATTTTGCGGGCAAAATGACAACTATGATTATTACCGAACTCAAAGACCTGACGCAGATCCTGAATTTCGAAGGCGAATATGCGCTCTTTCGTGCCAAAGACGAGCAGGGATCGTACCATGGCGTGATCAACCGCAAAGGCGAGATCCTATGGACTTGGCGCCATATCACCATGCGCATCCCGGGCTACCCGCAGCTCTTCAAGTCCATCAACGATACGCATGAGTTTGTGTACTATGACGTAGAGAAGAAAACCTTCGTTGACGAACCGATCATCGATAGAGGCCCGCTCTCCAAAGCGCGGCAGATGGTAGAGGACGCACCGCATATCCCCTTCTTTCCCGATGTACCGGGGCTCTTTGACTACCCTTCCCTGCGCTACCTCTCGGACGACTATATCGGTTTCTCCACCCAGCGGATGAACTGGGGCATAAAGGATATCGAGGGCAACATCATCTTCCCGGAACTATTCTCCACCTTAGGAAGGGGAGACGCTCCTAACCATTTTGTGGTCAATTATGATGATAAGCACATAGGCGTCATCGACGAAAAAAAGGAATGGATCATCCCGCCGGCTTACCAAGCGCTCTACTGGAAAGGAGCATACTATGTAGCCTACATCCAAGAGGGGCGAAAGAAACAGAAATGCGGCCTGATCGACCCGCAAGGCAATACCCTTGTGCCCTTTGACTACGACTACCTCATGCCTTCCCGCACCGAAGACCTCATCTCCGCCAAGAAACGCGGCAGATACCTCTTCATCAATTCCAAAAACGAACGAATCAAATTGTTTTGATAGGGAGCATTTTTTTCTCCAAAACACTTGCATATATCGCAAAAAAGCAGTACCTTTGCATTTGCAAATCAGCAGATGGCTATGAGCGACGATAAATGGCATTGGCAAACAGGGCGCATATGGCGCGGGGTCGGTATCTACCATGTGACCATGGTGGTTCCGAGTCGTATGCCTTTGTTGGGTGAATTAGTGATACCTGATGATGATCCTGAGCAAGCCTACGTAGCCCGTAAAGAACTGGGCGAGGCCGTTCTCAAACTAATGTTTATGATACCGGATTACCATCCGGAAGTAGAGATCCTCCAGTTCTGTTTGATGCCGGATCATATTCATTTTATTTTGCACGTGAAGCGCGCGATGGATAAAGGCATTGCATCCGTTGTCCGCGGTTTCTGGCAAGGAGCCAAAAAAGCCGGCAATCTATATTCGTCCTACAATGCTTCGTCCATTTTGCCGGATAATATCCGGCCATATGATGCTTCGTCCATTTTGCCGAATAATATTCGGCCTGACGAGCAGGCTTGGAATCCCATCTTCACGGGGAGCCCCTTCATCCGCCCCATGTCCCGCAAAGGGCAACTGCAATCCATGATACGCTATGTGCAGATGAATCCGCAGCGCCTCGCTACCAAGCGCCTCAAACCCGGCTATTTCTATGTGCAGGAGAATGTGGAAATTGGCGATCGCAAATACAGCGCCGTTGGAAATATCCAACTGCTGCATGCAGATAAGTATGCTCCCGTGCATGTGCGCAGCATGTGGGTCAAAGATGCAGAACAGAACAGCAATGTGCAGCCCCTCAAAGACTATAAGAACGGCTGTGTCCTTGCCGCTCGTCAAGGCGCGATCATGGTCTCGCCGTACATCAGCGAGCATGAAAAATCCGTCTTAGATGTGCTCTTAAAGGAGAAACATCCGATTATCTATATCGCCGATAATGGCTTTGGTCGCTATTTCAAACCTTCGGATGCCTTGTTTGATGCCGTAGCAGAGGGGCGTCTTCTTATCCTCTCTCCGTGGCCCTATGCCCCCGGCAAAAAGCGTGTCTCACGCGATGAATGCGTGGCGATGAACGCCATGGCGGAGGATATATGCGACACCCTTTCTCCGAATCCTATTCGGAAAAATTAACGAAGCGCTTCGTCCATTTTGCCGGATAATATCCGGCTATGTGATGCTTCGTCCATTTTGCCGGATAATATCCGGCTATGTGATGCTTCGTCCGTTTTGCCGGATAATATCCGGCTTTATTTTGCATAGCTCTCTGTAAAATGCATGCGCAATTACGTTTTTCTTTCCATATATTTGCATATGTCATAAAAAAGTAGTACCTTTGCAGCCGCAAAGGTTAAACCGCAAATATATCAAACCATGACCCAGATACAGCAACAAAAAGCAGCAAAGGAATTTGCAGAAAGATGGAAAGGTAAGGGCTACGAGAAAGGCGAGAGCCAAATCTTCTGGAGCACACTCTTAACCGAAGTGTTCGGCATCGAGCACGTGGATACCTTCTTGCTCTACGAGCAACAGGTACACCTTGACCACACGTCCTTCATCGACGGCTTCATCCCTTCGACGCACGTTATGATCGAGCAGAAGAGTATCAAGAAAGACCTTGGTGAACCGATCAAACAGTCCGATGGTACGTCCCTCAATCCTTTCCAACAGGCCAAACGCTATGCCGCAGAACTGCCGTACAGCCAGCGCCCGCGTTGGATCGTCACATGTAACTTCCGCGAGTTCTGGGTCTATGACATGGAGCAACCCAACGGCGAACCGCAGAAGATTCTTCTTGAAAACCTCGAAAAGGAATACTACCGCCTGCAATTCCTTGTGGACGAAGGCAACGAACATCTCAAACGCGAGATGGAAGTTAGCGTCAAGGCTGGTGAGTTAGTCGGTCATATCTACGATAAATTGCTCGAGCAATACATCGACAAGGATAGTCCCGAAACGCTCCGCAGTCTTAATATCCTCTGCGTGCGTCTCGTGTTCTGTCTCTATGCCGAAGATGCCGGCCTGTTCAACAGCCGCACAGCTTTCCACGACTATCTGGCTAAGTACGGTGCCACCGATTTCCGTCGCGCACTCATGGATTTGTTCGTGCTGCTCGATACGCCGATTGCTGAACGTGACCCGTATCTGGAGCCAGACATTGCCGCTTTCCCCTACGTGAACGGTGGTCTGTTCAGCGAGGAGAAAATCATCGTGCCGCGCTTCACGGACGAACTCAAAGAACTCATCCTTGCCAAAGCTTCCGACGACTTCGATTGGAGTGAAATCTCTCCTACTATCTTCGGTGCGGTCTTCGAATCGACCTTGAACCCGGAGACACGTCGTTCCGGCGGCATGCACTATACCTCTATCGAGAACATCCACAAGGTCATCGACCCGCTTTTCCTCAATGACCTCAAAACGGAGTTCGCACAGATTCAAGAGATCAAACAAGCTGGTCCTCGCAAGCAAGCCTTGCAGACCTTCCAAGATAAGTTAGCAAGTCTGACATTCTTTGATCCGGCTTGCGGTAGCGGTAACTTCCTCACAGAAACATTCCTCTCGCTCCGTCGTCTCGAAAACAAAGTCATTCAAGCCATGTTCGGCGGGGAAAACATCCTCACGTTCGATATCCTTATCAAAGTTAACATCTCGCAGTTCTACGGCATCGAAATCAACGACTTCGCTTGTACGGTTGCCAAGACTGCTTTGTGGATAGCGGAAAGCCAGACACTCAAAGAGACCTCAGCTATTGCCGGTCGTCCTATGGATTTCCTCCCGCTCAAAACGAACGCTTACATCCACGAAGGCAATGCGCTCCGTGTCGATTGGTCCACCATCATCGCCCCCGAAAAGCTCAATTACATAATGGGTAATCCCCCGTTTGTAGGTGCGCGTCTGATGTCTTCCGAACAAAAGGATGACCTCTTGGAGATTTTCGGTAAGAAATGGAAGAACCTCGGCAATATGGACTACGTGTGCGGGTGGTATCTTAAATCGGCTCAGATGATAGCTGCTAACCCTGCTATCCGTACTGCCCTCGTTTCTACCAATTCCATCACACAAGGTGAGCAAGTTGCGAATCTGTGGAAGCCCCTCTTTGAGCAATACGGCATCCGTTTTGATTTTGCCTATCGTACCTTCCGTTGGGATTCCGAAGCCGACATCAAAGCCCACGTGCATTGTGTCATTATAGGTTTCTCGGCTTCGTCCATTTTGCCGAATAGTATTCGGCGCCCAAAGAAAATCTATCTCTCCGATGCCCAAACCATCTCCGCTTCCAATATCAACGGCTATCTTATGGATGGCGATGATGTTTGGATTGAGAGCCGCAACAAACCGCTCTGCGATGTGCCAGAGATAGGTATTGGTAACAAACCAATTGATGGCGGTTTCTATCTCTTTACTGAGCCCGAAATGCAGGAGTTTGTCGCTAAAGAACCCAAGTCGGCTGCCTATTTCCGACCTTGGTACGGAGCAGAGGAGTTCATCAACAACAAGAAGCGTTTCTGTTTGTGGCTCGGCGATTGTTCCCCCGCAGAATTACGTGCTATGCCACTTTGTTATGAGCGCGTATTGAACGTGCGTGAGTATCGCCTTAAAAGCCCGAGTGCAGGTACTATTAAATTGGCTGACAAACCTACGCATTTTCATGTAGAGAATATGCCAGATGGAAATTATTTGTTAGTTCCTCGTGTTAGTTCCGAACGGCGCAGATATATTCCTATGGGGTATATGTCTCCCGATATGTTAAGTAGCGACTCCGTACATATCATCCCCAACGCCTCCCTTTATCACTTCGGTATCTTAACCTCCAACGTCCATATGGCGTGGATGCGTGTGGTCTGCGGCCGTCTTAAATCGGACTATCGCTATTCCAAAGATATCGTGTATAACAACTTCCCGTGGCCGACACCGACCGATGAACAGCAAGCCCGCATCGAAGCCACCGCTCAAGCCATTTTGGACGCTCGCGCCAAATATCCCGATTGTTCTCTCGCCGACCTCTACGATGAGGTTGCCATGCCGCCCGAACTCCGCCGTGCCCACCAAGACAACGATCGGGCTGTCATGGCCGCCTATGGATTCTCCACACGCATGACCGAATCCGAATGTGTCGCCAAACTCTTTGAAATGTACCAAGCATTAACGAAATAATAGGTATGGAAAATAGACTTACCATTAAGAATATCAAGGTGTTGAATGAGGTGGCATTTATTCATTCTAATCGGTTAGACCGTATGGGAGAAATTATCGATAAAGAATGTGTCACATCTCTTAAATACCTTAATACAATATATTCTGCAGGACCGGCAGATATATATGATGCTATGATTGAGACATTTGCTATAGTAAAACAGAATCATAGCATGATATCTTCGCACGCTTTCACTCCTTCATTTTATGATTGCTATATTATATGGGCAAGAATGTATGTTGTTGGATATTTTACTCTGTATGAAGATGACTTTTGGAGAAATGTAATATTGCCTAAAATGTATGAAATTTTACCCCAACCATCATTAAAAGGAGAGGTAAATACAGCAGTAAAATTTATAGACAAATACTATAAAGATAAACAACAATGGATGGTAGATTATGTTGCAGCTGGTGCTCCTTCTCCTGATGATTTCGCTGTTTTTATTGAGAATGAGCAACTAAAAAAACGGGTAGCAGAATTAGAAAAAAAATTAAAGGATTGTAAAGGAACTACTCTAAATTCCGATATTATTAAGGAAAAGGATGATAAAATCACCGACTTAGAGCAGCAACTGGCTGACAAAGAGGCCGAAATAGCTGAACTCAAGAAACCCAAAGCGCTCCGTATGAGCTTTATTGAAACTAACGGAAAAGATGAGCAAAATATCAGATGGGCATATGAGGATATCTTTAAAGCCATAGGCTCACCGGCTTCTATGGCCGAATGTCTTTGTAATCTGCAAACATTAGGAATGCTTCGAGGACAAGAGCGTATAGGAAAAATTAAAAACATTAAAGGATTATTTAACGAGATGCAAGAAGCCTATGGGTTCACTTGGACCTACGATGCGCTGGCGCATGCGATCAAAAAGCAAAAGTCATAATCCGTCCATTGAGGTCATTTTTTATCTTTTTTTATTGATATAGGATAGAAAAAAGTCATTATTTATCCACTTTTTATCCACTATTTTTCGTTTCTGAAAAGTAGTGGATTTTTTTGCATAAATAATTGGTTATGTGTAAGAAAAGCAGTACCTTTGCACCGTCAAATTGATTTTAAATGTATGTCCATTTCGTCGGATTGTATCCGACACATATATACACGCGAACATTATTATTTTAAAATATAATCATTATGAGTAAATCTAAAAA
>CAMUYI010000044.1 GCA_947164985.1 uncultured Bacteroidales bacterium
GATGGTTGGGATTTCAAGCAATACGTGCTGGGAATGCTGTTCTATCGGTATATATCCGAGAACATCACCAATTACATCAACGCGCTCCAGCGTAAGGCGGGTTATCCGGATTTCGATTATGCTGCGTTTGATGATGCACAAGCGGAGTCCGCTCGTGAGAGTATCGTGACGGAGAAAGGTTTCTTTATTCTGCCATCGCAACTTTTCTGCAATGTGCGGAAACGCGCTGCGAAAGACGAGAACCTGAATATGACGCTTGCGGCTGCGTTCAAGTCCATCGAGGCTTCGGCTATCGGAACAGACAGCGAGGATGATATGAAGGGTCTGTTTGATGACCTTGATGTCAACTCTTCCAAACTCGGTTCGTCGGTTGCCAAACGTAATGAGCGGTTGGTGAAGATCTTGGATGCCGTGGGAGACATGAACCTTGGTGGTCCGCAGGATAATAAGATTGATGCTTTCGGCGATGCGTATGAGTTCCTGATGAAGATGTACGCAGGCAATGCAGGCAAGAGCGGTGGTGAGTATTTCACGCCGCAGGAAGTGAGCGAACTGCTGGCCCGTATCGCTACGTATGGCAAGCAGAAAGTGCGTAAGGTGTATGACCCGGCTTGCGGTAGTGGTTCGCTGCTGATGCAGGTAGCCAAAGTCATCGGCAAAGAGAACGTGCAACAAGGATTCTATGGTCAGGAGATCAACCAGACCACCTATAACCTCTGCCGAATAAACATGTTCCTGCATGACATCAACTTCAACCATTTCGATATAGCTTTAGGCGATACTTTGTTAGACCCGAAGCATTGGGATGACGAGCCGTTTGATGCCATCGTCTCTAATCCGCCGTACTCCATCAAATGGAAAGGCGACGAAGACCCTGTCCTGATTAACGATGAGCGTTTTGCGCCAGCCGGAGTGCTTGCGCCTAAGAGCAAGGCGGACTTGGCTTTCACGATGCACATGCTCAGCTGGCTCTCTGCCGATGGAGCAGCGGCTATCGTTGAGTTCCCGGGTGTGCTTTATCGTGGCGGAGCGGAACAGAAGATACGCCAGTACTTGGTAGATAACGATTACGTGGATGCGGTCATCCAACTGCCGCAGAACTTGTTCTTTGGCGTGTCTATCGCCACCTGTATCATCGTGATTCGCAAGAACAAACGCGATAACAAAGTGCTCTTTATTGACGCCTCGAATGAGTTTGTACACGAGGGCAACAAGAACAAACTCTCGGAGGAGAATATCCGGCATATCCTCGATCTTTATACCAACCGTGAGGATGTAGCGCATCAAGCCGCCCTTGTGCCGCAACGCACGATTGCGGATAACGGCTTCAACCTCTCTGTAAACTCGTACGTAGAGCAAGAGGACACCCGCGAGGTGATCGACATCCATGCCCTCAATGCCGAACTAAAGCAGATTGTAGCCCGAGAGAACGAACTCCGCGCACAGATTGACGAACTGATTGCCAACCTCTAAATGCTACCGCTATGACACACATAGAACAAATGATACAGGACATGTGTCCGAATGGCGTGGAGTGGAAGACATTTGACGAATTAGGTGCTTTCTATGGAGGTCTATCCGGCAAAACAAAAGATGACTTCAAGGAAGGTAACGAAAAGTTCATTACCTATCTTAATATTGCAAACAATCCTGCGTTGCGTTTAGATATAGACGAAACTGTAAAGATTGGTCCGAATGAAAAACAAAATATCGTACAATACGGCGATGCGTTGTTTACGGGTTCTTCCGAGACCCCAGATGAATGCGCTATGTCTTCTGTGGTAACTGACTACCCGCAAGAGAAGTTGTACCTCAATAGTTTCTGTTTTGGATTCCGCTTCAATAGTTTAGAAGGTATCTGTCCTGCTTTTTACAAACACTATTTTAGGAGTGACCATTTCCGAAAGGCTGTACGCCGTACGGCAAATGGTACTACGCGGTTTAACGTGTCTAAAAAGGAATTTGGAAAACTATCCATCCCCATTCCGCCGATTGAAATTCAGAAAAAAATCGTCGAGTGCCTCGATAAATTCTCGGCACTCGCAGCGGAGCTGCAAGCGGAGCTGCAAATGCGTCGTAAGCAGTATGAGTACTATCGTACCCAACTACTTACGCCACACTCGGATTGCAATTCTGCTGACAATACCGATGATTGCAATTGGGTTTTCAAGCCATTTGAAGAGATTTTTGAGTTGCGCGGTGGCTATACTCCATCTAAAAACAAGCCACAATTCTGGGAGGGCGGTACTATACCTTGGTTTAGAATGGAGGATATTCGCACTAATGGAAGAGTTCTATCCGATGCTTTGCTATATATCACACCCGAAGCGGTGAAGGGAAAAGGATTGTTTGAGAAAGATTCCTTTGTGTTAGCGACATCTGCAACCATTGGCGAACATGCACTTTTAGCTGTTGATGCTCTTACAAATCAGCGTTTCACCAATTTAAAAGTTCGGAAGCAATATAAGGATTTGCTTTATACACAGTTTATTTTTCACTATATGTTCAAGGTAGATGAGTTTTGCAAAGCACATACTAATATCTCTGGTTTTGAATCTGTAGATATGGATGCGCTTAGAAAGATGCCATTCCCCCTCCCTCCTCTCGCAGAGCAAGCCCGTATAGTCTCTATCTTGGATAAGTTTGAGAAACTCATTACCAGTATGGAGGAAGGAATCCCAGCGGAGCAGATTCGTCAGCAGAAACGATATGAGTATTACCGAGATCTATTGCTAACCTTTGACCGCAAAGCCGTATGAAACTGATTGCTGAAAATACCGAATCGACGGTTGTTCTGCGCTACGAGCATAAACAATCGCAACGCATCGCTTATCAGAGCGAAGCGCAGTTGGAGGACGCGCTGATTGAGCAGTTACAGGCGCAAGGATATGAGTATCTCGATATTCATACGGAGGAAGAACTGATTGCCAATCTCCGCAAGCAGCTGGAGAAACTCAATCATATCGAGTTTACCGACAATGAGTGGAAAGGTTTCTTCCGTACAAAACTCGCGAACACAGGAGCCTCTATTGCCGACAAAGCCGAACTGCTGCAAGACGACCGTACTGCCCAACTGCAATACATCAAAGAGGATAACTCCGGCTTTCAGAACGTCAAACTGATAGACAAAGCGCATATCTTCGAGAACAGCCTGCAAGTCATTCATCAGTACACACCGACAGAAGGCAAGCACCGCACAAGGTATGACGTGACGATTCTCGTTAATGGTCTGCCGATGGTACATATCGAACTCAAACGTAGAGGTGTGGCGGTTCGGGAAGCTTTCAATCAGATCAAACGATACAGCAATGATTCGTTTTGGGCGGATAGCGGACTGTTTGAGTACATCCAGTTGTTTGTTATCTCTAATGGTTCGGACACCAAGTATTACTCCAACACCACTCGTAACAAAGCGCAGATAGAGAACCGCAAACGGACGAACAAGACCGGCGAGGAGCAGATCAAGAAATCCACCAAACGATGCGATTCGTTTGAGTTCACTTCCTATTGGGCGGATGGAGAGAATAATGTCATTCGGGACTTGGATGATTTTACGGCTACGTTCTTTGCCAAACATACGATTCTCAATATCCTCACGAGGTATTGTGTCTTCACGGCAGACCGCGAACTGATGGTGATGCGACCATATCAGATTGCCGCTACCGAAGCCATCATTCAGAAGATACGCATCGCTTCCAACCAGCGTGTGTTGGGTACGATCGATGCAGGCGGATATATATGGCACACGACAGGTAGCGGAAAGACGCTCACGTCCTTCAAGACCGCGCAACTATGTACGCAGTTGGATTATGTGGACAAAGTGCTGTTTGTGGTGGATCGTAAAGACCTCGACTATCAGACCGTTCGCGAATATGAGAAGTTCAAGAAAGGCTGCGTTTCGTCCAATAAATCCACAGCGGTTCTGACCAAGCAGATGGGGAACGACAACGACCGTATCATCATCACCACCATTCAGAAACTCAACTCCTTCTGCAAGAAAGAGAAAGAGCATTTGGTCTATGGCAGGCATGTGGTGATCATCTTTGACGAGTGCCACCGTTCGCAGTTCGGCGAGATGCACAATCAGATCGTCAAACGGTTCAAACGCTATCATATCTTCGGTTTTACCGGCACGCCTATCTTCCCGGACAATGCGTCGAACAAACTCTTTACGACGGAGAAGATCTTCGGTCAACGGCTGCATACCTATACCGTCATTTCGGCGATAGCGGATAATAACGTGCTGCCGTTCCGCGTGGAGTATATCAAGACCGTGGATAGCAAGTCCGGCATTGCGGACCAGAAAGTCTCTGCGATAGATATAGAGAAAGCGCTGCTTGACCCGAAGCGTATCACGAATATCACGGAGTATATCTTGACCCACTACGACCAAAAGACTTTCCGCAACCATGTCTATACGCTCAAAGACAAACGTGTGAGCGGTTTTAACTCGATCCTTGCTACAGCTTCTATCGAGGCGGCAAGGCTCTACTATGCGGAGTTCAAACGCCAGCAAGCTGCGTTGCCCGAGGAAGAGCGGCTGAAGATAGCGTTGATCTACAGTTACGGCGTGAATGATGATGATCCGGAGGCAAATGGATTGCTGTTGGAGGAAGACAGCGAGGGTACGTCGCAACTTGACCAGACCGACCGAGATTTTCTGGATAATGCGATAGCGGACTACAATGCGATGTTTGCCTGCAATTTCGATACGGGAGACCAGTTTGCCAATTACTACAAAGATGTGTCCGAGCGCATGAAGAAGCGTGAGTTGGATATGCTCATTGTGGTGAATATGTTCCTCACGGGCTTTGATGCCACCACGCTCAACACCCTTTGGGTGGATAAGAACCTGCGTCAGCACGGACTGATGCAAGCATACAGCCGAACCAACCGCATCCTCAACACCATCAAGCAGTTTGGTATGATCGTTTGTTTCCGCAATCTGGAGAAAGAGACCAACGATACCATCGCGCTCTTTGGCGATAAGGATTCGAAAGGCTTGGTACTTCTCAAGACATACGACGAGTACGTCCATGGCTACTCCGATGCCAACGGCAAGTATCACATGGGCTTTGAGGAGTTGGTAGAGGCAATGAAAGAGCGGTTCCCGCTGGATAATCCGCAAGCGCTGCACATGATGGGCGAGGAAACAGAAAAAGATTTCATTCGTGTCTTCGGTACGTATGTGCGGCTCAATAATGTGCTATCTACGTTCGACCGTTTTGAGGAGGAGAAAGATAGTTTTATCACTCCGGCGGAAGAGCAAGACTACCGTTCGCTTTACCTCAATCTGCACGACAAATATCGCAACGAGCATGATGGGGACAAAGTGGAGATTAATGATGATCTGGTCTTCGAAATTGAACTCATCAAACAGGTGGATATCAATATCGATTTCATCATTCAACTCATTGAGCAACACCGCGCAAAGAAAGAGAAAGACAAAACCGAACTGATGATTCAGATTCAAAAGGCGGTTGGCTCCAGTCCGTTGCTGCGTAATAAGTCGGAACTGATTGAGGAGTTTGTCCGCCGCTATGCGATGGATCGCGAGGTCAGCCAGCAATGGGCTGCTTATGTCTCCAATCAGGCACACAAGCAACTCGACGAACTGATTGCGGACGAGAACCTGAATCCCGAACAGACGGAAGATTTCATGCGTCATGCGTTCCATATCGGCGAAGTAGAGCGCAACGGCGACCGCATCACCAAATGCCTTCCTCCGCTTCCGCTCTTTACATCGGATAACAAGCGTGCTATCACCAAACGCCGCGTCCTTGACCGCCTCTGCGATTGGTTCGACCGCTTCTTCGATATCTTTAAGTTTGAATAGCCATGACCAGCGGTAA
>CAMUYI010000045.1 GCA_947164985.1 uncultured Bacteroidales bacterium
CCGACGTCGTCGTCTTACCCGCATCGATGTGCGCCATAATACCGATGTTACGGTTTAATTTCAAATCATGTTTTGCCATAATTGCTTATCCAATCTTTTTTGTGTCTTACAGCAGCTTGCTGCGGTCTTACAGTGTAACGGTCTTTCAGTGTTAACGGTCTTACAGCAGTTTACTGCGGTCAGATTCTTTAGAATCTAAAATGTGCGAATGCACGGTTAGCCTCAGCCATACGGTGCATATCCTCTTTACGCTTGAACGCACCACCTTGGTTGTTGAACGCATCCATGATCTCTGCAGCCAGCTTCTCAGCCATCGAGTGGCCGCCACGCTTGCGTGCGAATGCGATCATGTTCTTCATTGCGATACTCTCCTTGCGGTCAGCACGGATCTCGGTCGGAACCTGGAAGGTTGCACCACCGATACGCTTCGATTTAACCTCTACCAACGGGGTGATGTTATCGAGAGCCTGCTTCCAGATATCCAGAGCAGCTTTCTCCTCACCCTTCATTTTGTTCTCTACTACGCCGAGTGCGCTGTAGAACACACCATATGCGGTGTTTTTCTTACCATCGAGCATCAGGTGGTTCACAAATTTTGCCACCATTACCTCTCCGTACACCGGATCCGGCAGAATAACTCGTTTTTGCGGTTTTGCTTTTCTCATTGTCTTAAATAATTTTAATTTTGGTTGTCGATTACTTCAGCAAATCTAAAATCTTAAATCTTAAATCTTAAATTCAAAATCCGCGATTTTGACTCCCTTACTCAACCCTCAACCCATTGTTTCGTCCCAAATATGGAACATTTAGTTAATAAAATTCAGAGCTTAACTGATTTGACTTGGCTTCTTGCGTTTAACGTCAATCGTCAATTATATTCAATCGTCAATCAATCGTAAATCGTCAATCGTCCAATCGTCAATTTGCTTTACTTTTTCGCTTTCGGACGCTTAGCTCCGTATTTAGAGCGGCGTTGCAAACGGTTAGCCACACCGGCGGTATCAAGCGTACCACGAACGATGTGATAACGTACACCCGGCAGGTCTTTTACACGACCGCCACGTACCATTACGATGCTGTGCTCTTGCAAGTTGTGTCCCTCTCCCGGGATGTAAGCGTTCACCTCCTTGGTGTTCGTCAGGCGCACACGGGCAACCTTACGCATCGCGGAGTTAGGTTTCTTCGGGGTCGTTGTGTAAACACGTACACAAACGCCACGACGCTGCGGACAGCTGTCAAGAGCCGGGCTCTTACTCTTGTCCACCAGTTCTGCTCTTCCTTTTCTAACTAATTGTTGAATTGTAGGCATTTTGTTGTTTTGTTTAATTGATTTTTGTTAATAAATGTTCCTGCTTCTTCTATTACGTACACGTGCGCTCAAGCACCGTTCACGCGAAAAAGCCTGCAAAATTACTACTTTTTTTTGACATGACCAAATATTTTCTAAAGAAAAATCAAAAAAAATGCATTTTTGCATTATTTACATGGCATTTTAACCGATTATGCTTGTATAAACGGGTTGAATATGCCAGGGAAATATGGTCTTTGACCTTTTTTGATTTTTCGGAATTTACCCCGTACTATTTCGAGGTGACGGTGTCCCCGAAATTTTTCTGCGTGCCGACATTACTACTTTTTTCTAACCCATTCGGGGTCTCTTTCTCTTCTTCTCTTCGCTGCTTGTCTCTAATGTTATTATCATATCTTTTGTGGGCGCGCCGGTCAAGTGCTCTGCGATGTCCCGCAGAGTGTCCTGTGCGCGCAACCTCTGATTGCGCGTTTTTGGCTCTTTTTGCCCGATTTATAGCAAAAAAGTGTGGCAAATCACAAAAAAATGCTGTAAAATGACATTTTTATTGAAAGAAAATTTGCCTATATAAAAAAAAAACAGTACTTTTGCGGCAAAAATTTGTGGAAGTCCACAGAAAAATGCTATAAAATATGGAATTCAAGCGAGATAATTACCTCCAAAAGCTCATTCGAGCAGAGCAGAACGATATGGTAAAAATCGTGACTGGCGTTCGTCGGTGCGGTAAGTCATATCTGCTGTTTAACATCTTTCGGAACCACCTGCTTTCGCAGGGAGTAGCGGAAGATCATATCATTGGCTTGGCATTAGATGACCGTCAGAACAAGAAGTTGCTTGATCCGGACAAATTGCTGGATTATATTGATGAGCACATTGTCAATGACGGAAAGACCAATTACGTGATATTGGACGAGGTACAACTGGTTGATGATTTTGTGGGAGTATTGCTCAGCTTGGGACACATGCGCAATGTTCAGACTTACGTATCTGGCAGTAACTCCAAATTCCTCAGCAAGGATGTCGTCACCGAGTTCCGCGGTCGCGGTTGGGAAATACGCGTGCGCCCATTGAGTTTTGCAGAGTATTATGAGGAGGTCGGCGGTGATAAAGGCGAAGCGCTGCAAGATTATTACACCTACGGAGGTCTGCCTGCTGTAGCTAAAATGAGCAAACCGGAGGAGAAAGAGGCATATTTGAAAGATGTCTATCGGACCATCTATCTGAAGGATATCATTGAGCGTAACCGATTACAGAACTCGGAAGGATTAGAACAAATCTTCAAGGTGCTTGCTTCTGCGATGGGTTCGACCGTCAATCCCGCCAAGATTGCTAATACCTTCAAATCAGTAACAGATATCAAAATCTCTGCTCATACCATCTCCAAGTATATTGAGCACCTGAAGGACGCATTCTTAATCAGCGAGGCAGAGCGTTACGACATCAAAGGGCGCAAATACATTGGTGCGGACAGTAAGTATTATTTCGAAGATCCGGGCATACGCAATGCCATTCTCGGTTTCCGGCAGGTAGAATTCAGTCACATGATGGAGAACGTGCTATATAATGAGTTATGCTCGCGCGGATATAGTGTGGATGTAGGATTGGTAGAGACATGGGAGAAAAACGAACAAGGCAAGACCGTTCGTAAGATACTGGAGGTGGATTTTGTGGTAAATCGCGGTTCACAGCGTATCTACATCCAGTCGGCATTTATGTTACCGGACAAGGAGAAAATGAATCAAGAGCAACGTCCGCTGAAGAACATCAGCGATAGTTTCCGGAAGGTTGTTATTTCAGGCGACTATATGCGGGGATTCTATAACGATGACGGTATTTACCGGATAGGGGTATTTGAGTTCCTTCTGAATAGAGATTGCTTAGACGAATAAGCATAAACAATCACACTTTTAACAGAATGTGTCGCCAAACTCTTTGAAATGTACCAAGCATTAACGAAATAAAATGCCCACTAACGCTAACATAGAGCCTTCTTTGTCAAGTGCTTCGGGCGTCAGACCGAAGAATAGTTATTATGCCCCGATTAAGCATAATCGTCTGCGCAGAAAGACGGGGCATGACTATGCAGGCGTATGAATCTATCTCATCTCCGTTAATGTTGCCAATCGTCAGCGTCTCTTGGGTACGTTAGTTGGCAATACTCCTAATGAGGCACATATCAATCCATCGCCTATTGGCGAATACGTTGCCGATGCGTTTTGCAATATGGCAAAGATCGTCACGACGAAGACCGGTAGCCGCATACAAGTATTGCAATATCAAATCATGCCGGACCATTTTCACGGCATTCTCTATGTGCGTGATCCGCTGCCTGAGGGATGGCAGCTGGCGCGGATGATAGCTGCATGGAAAGGCGATTGCTCCCGGGAGTATTGGCGTCTCTCCTCGCCATCTTTGTCAGGTGCTCCGGACGTAAGGCCGGAGAAACCCCCCATCTTTGAGCCCAACTTCAATGATAAGATCCTCTTTCATGAAGGCCAACTACAAGGCTGGTACGATTATCTCCACGACAATCCGCGCCGACTCTGGTTAAAAGTTCATTATCCTGATAGACTTCGCAAGATATACGACTTCAAAGCTGGCAAACAAGAGCATCGCTATACTGCAGTAGGCAATACCTTTAATATTACTTATCCTGAACGCGTACAAGTGCGATGTCATCGCAATCTAAGCGATTCGGAAATGCAAAGCGAAGTCGCGCATTATTTAGGTCTTGCGCGAAGCGGAGCCGTCTTAGTTTCTCCGTTTATATCTCCTGCCGAAAAAGCCGTGTATGATGCTTGCTATAATGAGAAACTACGGATGATACGTATTGTCAATCGTGGTCTGGATGGCAAATTCATCTATCCGTCCGGCAGAGACCTAAAGGGTTGCTCGGATGGATTCTTGCTTATTTTAGCTCCTTATTCGGACTTTAGTCCGGAGACTGCAGCCACGCGTATATCCCGCTCACAATGTCTTGATATGAATGCTTATGCCGCAGACCTATCTACCTCCATCGTTCTTACGCACGATGCACACAACAAAACCACGCGAGCCTGACGTCTCGCCCACATAACAAATCCGTATCTTTGTCAAGTGCTTCGGGCGTCAGACCAAAGAATGAGAGTCCCCGCCTCCCAACCACTTTTGTCAAGTGCTTCGGGCGTCAGACCGAAGAAAGGATAGTCAACGTGAAAATATGAAAAACGTTATAATTTAAAACTATGGAAAATAAGATTGTTAAAGAAGATTTTAAGCACATTAACTTTGCTATACTGGCAAAAACAAGGGAACTTCGACAAATTCCTGCGAATTATGATGAAGATGGGCAAAAGTCATTGGTATACTTGGGAAGAATTATATCCGCTCACCCTGAAAACTTTGTTAAGGATATGGATACTGTCTATCAGCAGGCATTAAGCGAGAATTTTGTGCAAACTAATGTAACGACTGGAGCGGGACGAATCGTCATGTTGTATCAGATCATATGGGCGCGAATGATTGTGACATCCTATTATTATTACCACGACGATAAGAAATGGATTAAAAAAGGTATTCCCCTAATGGAGAATTACATCGTCTACGATGTCATGAAAGAAGCTATCAAGAAAGGTATGAAATTAGTAGATGAGTATTACCAACAACGCGCAGATTGGATGGAAGATGATACTCCGAAAGATACGCCCCAACCTGAGCAAAGGGTGCCCGCATTCCATATCGCCGAAAATCGCAAGACAGATGCCATCAAAGTTTTCTCCTATATGTTTGATGACGATTTGTTTGTTAATGCGGATGGGTCTCCACTTAAGAGACAGAAAACACAGTTCATGAAAGCCTTGGGCGAGTTCTTTGGTGCCGACTTTACTAACTATGCCCGCATCATCAATAAGGCCGCACAAGAGCCCAATTTTCCCGGCATCTTTGAACACATGCTCATGAGATCAAAGAGCCAATATGTATATACAAAATAGTTTGGTATTCATGAATTTGACTTTGGTATTCAAACTCAAAAATTTGGTATTCACGATTCTTTAGTTTAGTATTCACGGAAATAGGAAAAGTATACTGATCTTTTAGAAAAAATGTAGTACCTTTGCAGCGCTTTTGGTTGAGGCGCTGCTTTTTTATTATTGCCTCATCCGCTTATACACGCGAACATTATTATTTTAAAATATAATCATTATGAGTAAATCTAAAAA
>CAMUYI010000046.1 GCA_947164985.1 uncultured Bacteroidales bacterium
GGAAATTCGCTCTAAAAAAGTTACTTTGTCATCATTTTTTGCTTTTTGGGGGCTAAAAAATAAATGGGGGCTTTCTTTTTCGCGAAGCGAGAGATAAAAATAGCAAGAAAGTGCAGCACTGGTTGGTGTTGCACTTTCTTTGTCTGTAACTGAAATGATTATTTTACCTCTTGACCTTGGAGAGTATAGGTTTTGTCTCCACGGAGGATAAGGATTTGACCGTTTTTCAATACTTTATATGCGATGTTGGACGTATCCGAAGCAACGTTTTCTATATCCGTGCCAAAATCGTCACATTCTGCATCTAATTTGAGGTTTTTTATTTCCCATGTAGAATAACTGCTAGAGGTGCTTACATACTTGAACCCAAATACGGTGTTTTCTCCTACTTTATCGAGTGGTACATCAATAGATACATTCACATAAGTCCAGTTGGTGTTGGCTGCATAGGGCGAAATGGTCAATTGTTGCCAAGAAGATGCTCCTACACTACCTTTATAATCAGCACACACCCAAAGGGTTAGTTCTTCAGACGGAGTTTGGGCATATCTGTGCGTATGACTAAACGAAAGTGTGACATATTTCATTCCACTTAAATCTTTAGCAGGTGTCAGTAACCAACCTGTTGCACCACCTTGTTTTTTGCCATATGCGCCATATTGAGAATTATACGTCCATACAGCTGTATTATTTGTGGTAATCTCACCCAAACCACTTCTACCTGTCTGCAACCATAAAGTATGTACATCTTCACAAGTATTCATTGGTATTTCAGAAGCCGTAAATTGCGCCGTATAAGTTGCATCCGTATTAGCTGCTACGATGGTCGGTGACCAGCCACTAAATGTATAGGTGTATTGATTATCTGCCGGTTTAGTAGGTGTTGGACCAGTATAAACAGGGATTCTCCCTTCCTCAACTTCCGTTAATTTGAGCAATTCGCTACCGTCATAATTGACAAAACGGATCGTATAGTAGTTGATTTGTGGAGTCTCTGAAACGACACAGGAATATTCAATTTCTCCCGTTTGAGCATTTATGGAGAATGTAATATCATAAAAATCGGTAGCTTCAACATATAAATTGTCACTACTAAACAACCCTTGGTATCCATAATCAAAATAATCAATTCCTCCGGATGACATTGCATTCTTTGCGCGAATTTTGAATTCTTTATTAGCAGTATAGCAGTCTGGCTCACCCCAAGCACAATAATCATACCGATATATTTCTACATTATTGGCCCGCCATGTATAGAGAACACCTTCCTTTTGAGGTTTTCCCATTGGATATACATTTCCCCAATTCCATGCAGACCCATCTACGGAAACATTGGCTTGTGGGGCAATTGCTGTTCCAACCAATTCCAGTTCACAGTTGCTATAATCAGGACAAGTCTCTGCTATGGGATAGATATGTCCAAACAATCCCCACACTTCATGAGATTGATATGCGGATAAACTTCCATATGGAACAAATAAGGTCATGGATGACATGCTATCATAACCCCAAGAAGCCACATCAGAAGATGGCGGCGTTGTCGCTAAACAAGTTACAGAGGTCAAATTGTAACAATCAATGAAAGCAAAAAGTCCTATGCTAGTGACGCTGTTGCCAATAGTTACAGAGGTTAAATCGGTGCAATGATAGAAAGCATCCTCTCCAATGTATGTAACACTATTAGGAATGGTTACATGGGACATATAATAGCCTTTAAAAGCATTGTGTGTAATACGTGTTACATTATATGTCTTTCCGCATTGAGTAATAAAGGACGGAATAACTAATGTATCATGAAGTCCATGGTTAGTATAATACTCCATGGGACTACTTCCGAACACTTGAGCGGTCATGTCTGTATTCTCCAACTCGTAATATAATTGATTTATGTCTGTGCGTATAGGTTGAACCGTTAGCCAATTTCCGACACCTTCTTCCGTATTCCATACAAAATCAAAGTATGTTGAACTTGTGATATGGTTAATATCTGCGGATTGAGCTGTTCCTGCATAACCGTTCCAAATATACCACACTATATTCACGTCTTGTATATTCTCATCAAAAGTATAAGTATAGAAATATTCGTATTCTATATCATTTATATCTTCAGTCAAATAACCATTACCTTTTGTTAAGGTATCCGCAACAAGGGCTACTCCCGGCCAAGATTCAAAAAGATTTCCATTTGATGTCCACGCCCAAAGGTAAACGGCAATACCACTAGAAGAGGGAACAGTATAGTTAGAGCTATAGGGACTAACCCGCCCCACAGTAATGGGTTCTGCTACCATTGTTCCAACACTTGCTGCTATAGCAATAAGGAGAGAAAGTAATTTGTGTTTCATATGTTTTTATTATTTAGAGGATGGAATACTATTCTTTTCTCTGATGTAAAGACAATCGCCTTCTACATAGATTAGAAATTCTCTGTCTCCGCATTTTACATGACAATTACCCCTTTCATCGACGGCTAACACCTTCAATGTTATTATTGCGTTGCTAGCAAAATCTCTGAGAACTATACTTTGCGCAAGGATATTCTCAAATGTCCATGGTTGCTCTAAAATCGTCAGATTTGAATTACATCCGTTAAGAGAAATGCTGATTTTCAAAATAGATATTCTCATAATTTGTGGTGGCAGTTATATCCCATCGCCCCATCGGTTTCTAATATTGATATTGTTAGTTTCGGTATATATACGAAAAGCGCGGTACTTCGTATCGCTTCATTGGATTCGCGGGATTTCTGGACTTCCCCAATAGACCAATTTTACCGAACAAAGCCCACGCTAAAAACGTGAGCATTGTGCTTTGTCCTTGGTCTATTGAATTTCTACAAAAGTGTCCAGTTTTTGCGAATCCAAGTTTCAGCGCAACGCTATAATTTATGTATGTTGTTTGTCTGTTGTTTTATGCCATAGGCGGTGGTTGGTTGTTATTTTTAATCGCCCATATATGGTCGATACATTATTTATGGTTTTACGTCTTGGAGAGGAAGTGTATGTTTTATAATTTATATTGTCATCTTGTTAGAAATATACAATGGACAATTGTTGAATTGCTTGAATTGTAAGGCGTAATTCATTTCTGTTGCCAATGCGTGCGGGAAATGAGGATTAGTACACATATAGGCTTCAACCTTTCTTTTTTTGTCCAAATCTATGTTCTCTGTATTTAATCTTGCCCTAAACAAATGGATAGTGACAGACAGTTGTTCCATTGCAGAATGATAAGCATCATCAATATCCTTTTGTCTATAACCATGTACGTTCGATTTAAATTCAACAAAGTTGAACACATGATTATTGATGATAGCACAATCGCATCGTCTTCCTTGCCTTTTTATTAACTTGTGGTCTATTTGCAATAACGAGAACTCCGACTGATGAGGATTGGCAACAATCAATGTTTTGCCATTTTGATGAACCATTGAACTATTATCAACAAAATCACTTATGCTCGTTTGGTCATCATCTGCAATATAGGTTTCCGCATTTGTATTTGTTCGCAGACAATCTTCAATAGGGACAGGGATGTCACGGAAGGCTTGTGACAATTTCAGTTCGGTAATATATGGTGGAAGCATAGCCATTCGTTACTTTAAAAAAGTAGCTGATACAGATTTTGGAATTTCTCAGATAACTCAATAGATGCGCTATCTAAATAGTTCTGAGAAATTAAACCTGTCTTTTCATCAACTATAGATTCTATCGATCCGTCATTTTGTACAGCATAGACTCCCAATTCTTGAGGTTTGATAACAGATAGAGGCTCTACAATCTTTTTTATATCGTCAGACTTTCCTTGATCTTCTAACATTCCCGCAAAAAGTAAAATGTTGAGTTGGGCAAGGACATACGGGCTATGGGTAGTTATAGTAAATGAATGTTCTAAACCTGTTTCGTTACAAGCACGCAGTATATATGCAATAAGTTGCGTTTGGGTTGAGGGGAACAGGTTTTGCTCCGGTTCTTCAATGATAAAATCAGTAGTATTCGGGCTGGTGAGCTTATTATATAAAGAACGGTGTTCTAATGCATTAAAAAGTCCTTTTTCTTTATTGTTCGGTACAATAACAGGAAATAACGAAGTAATTTTTTCTTCTAATTCTTTTTGTTCCCGTTGCTTCTCATATGTTGTGGTCTTTCCATAATCCAAGAAATACTGTTTAGAGAAGTAATTCAGCAACAGAGTAAGCGGAGTAACTGATTGCAGACCGCTTGAGGCATCAGAAAGCGCTATTTCATACGTCTTTCCGTTGATATGGATTATTTTGTCCTTGTTGACTTTCGCGTCTTTATCATAGTAATACTCCATATTGAGGTCAAGAATGTTCAGATGATGCTCTTTGCCGTACGTTTCGCGGGCATCAAACCAGTCGAACATGAAACCACGCAAATTAGTATTCGTCTCTACAATCAGGCGATCCAACTTGTCCATAGCGACCAAGTTTCGGTCTGAAGGAATATATAAAATCTTTTTGCGCTTATAGGCGGTTTTATTAAGCAAATTCAAAGAGAACTCATTCTTTTTATATTTCAGTTGGATGATGTCCGAACTATACTCAAGAACAGAGTCCGTATTGAAATAGCCGTGCATTTTGTGGTAGTCCTCTGCCTGAGTTTTGAAATCCTCGGCATTCGTAAAAATGTTTTCAGACAAAGTGGTTGCTGCGCGTTTTTCCACCCACGAGCATAAACTAATCAGTTTAGCAATGGTACTCTTACCACTGCTCTGTGGACCGATAAACACATTGTATCGCCGTAAATCAATATCAACGATACTTATCGGACCAATATTTTCTAAATGCAAGTGTGCCATATAGCTACATTTCTCCAAATTCGCCGCAAAGTTACTACAAAAAAATGAGATATGCAAATTTATTTGCAAAATTCGCATGAGAAAGTGGATTTTGTCAGAGAAAATGCTATTCTGTGGACTTTAGTTGGGCGGAGAGGGAGGCGATGATGAAGCCACGTAGAGTGCTATAGAACTTGTCGGATATTGTGCCGAGGAACTTGGCGTTGGCGCGGACGACGTGTTTGTTAGCGGCTTTGCGGTACAGGATGTAACGGTCTTGCCAATAGGCAAGGCGGTCGGGATCAGACATCTCCATTTTGCAGAGACGCACGGCTTCAGAGAACGTGCTGATGGCACGTTTGCGGCTCTCGGCAAGAGGTCCGGTGTACGGGTTTTGGATAGCATAAGCGTGCGTGCGACCGTTGCGGGTGCGCATGACGATGCGTTCGTTACGTGAGAGTTTGCCACTGAAATGGTCAAACGGAAGGGCGGGTTGTACGTGTGCCATGTGTCTAACAATTTGGGGTCACATTATTACGTTCTCAGCGCGAAAGCAGCATAATATAATGTATATCTATCGTGTATCTAACGTATATCTATCGTATATATTTCGTGTTTGTATCGAGATATATAGCGGATTACAGGCTGCAAAGGTACAGCTTTTTTGCGATATATGCAAGAGAAAAGGGCATTTTTTA
>CAMUYI010000047.1 GCA_947164985.1 uncultured Bacteroidales bacterium
ATCCGGCGCATTGAGCAAACCGAGTAAGAGCGGTCAACACAGTTGCACCAAGATGCTCTTGGGTACCCACCGCGTAGCAGCAACCGAGTCGAAAGACTGTAACCGCTTGTACCTCCGCAAGAAAGTAGAACGCAGTACTCCGTTGAGTAACCGTGAGGTAGCAGTACGCGCACGCTTCACCGCAGTACGCGCAGCCGTTGCAACCCGTGCAGCAGACCTGAGCAAACAGTTGGCCGACCAACAGGCCTTCATGGCTCAGAAAGACCAACCGGGCGGCCGCAGGACGTTGAAAGCCTATTATTGGGCAATCTGTGGCGCGGAGTACGACGAGCAGCACGGCTAATGAAAAGGAGTCTAAACTATGAGATTAGACATCCAATTAGTGACCGCAGCCGTGCTGTCAGTAGGTGGATTAGTGCTCTTGTTCTGCGGGGCGTTTATTGCTCCGCAGGGCGAGATACACGAAAGCCTGTTGGTCGGATTCGGCGAAGTAGCGACCTTTGCTGGGGCGTTGTTCGGAATTGACTATACCTATAAATACCGCAGCAAAAATGACAAGCATCCACCTAATTAGGGCGAGTAAAGACGGCAGAGCCGTGCGAGGGCGCTTGTGTTTTGAAGGGCAGGAGATAGCGACGCTTGAGAACGCAGATTATATCATACCTGTTGGGATATATGCGATTAGCGTAACGTGGTCGCCACGATTCAAGCGCATGCTGCCTTTGGTAGAGCAAGTTCCCGGGCGAAGCGGCATCCGATTTCATCGAGGCACGAAACCAGAACATTCGAAGGGATGTATCTTGGTAAGTGCTGTCAACGAGCAAGAGCTCACAGCAAAATGGCTTGCGTTGCAAGCGAGTAAAGAACCTATTAAAATCACGATTGAATATGAAACAAGAGAATGAAGAAAAAGACTGGGTGAAAGTCCTGTTTGAGATCATCATCAAGATCATCACGCTGGGTTTCTACCATGTGGAGAAGCACAGAAAGAAGTAACAAAGAAAGAGGCGACCTTTGGCGAGGTCGTCTCTTTCTTTGAACTATTCGGTTTTTCCTAATAGTTGCCGTGTTTGGTCATCGGTCAGTGGATGGATGGGCGGTGATGTAACGGCGGTTGGAGTCGTTTTTATGCGTGGTGGTCGGGCGCAGAAGTCCGGCAAGCACTAATTTGGTTACATATTGTTGCAGAGTGCGCGTTTGGTATTTTACACCTTCCATTTCTAAAATTTCTTGGGCTGTTCGCGGCATCACATCACAAAACTCTAACACTTTTCGTTGCTTTGCCGTTAAACGCACTTGGTTACTTTCTTGTTCAGCTTGGTTACTTTTCTGCTCCTGCTCTATTACTTTTTCGCCGAGCTCTATTACTTTTTGCCCCTGCTCTGTTACTTTTTGCCCCTGCTCTGTTACTTTTTCGGTCGGGTCTGACACTTTTGGGGGCTGCTCTGTTACTTTTTCCTGACGGTAGATGATAGTCCGGAAGTCGTCCGCTTGGATAAATTCGGGCGTACGGAGCCCCAAAGCTTCGCAGTCGGCAATCATATCCGTAGTACCCGTGCCCAGATGCTCAATATAGCCCGCCATGAAAAGCGGATGTGCAATGACCGGGTTTGTCGGCTCGGACCGATGTACCTCATGCAGTTTCTGTATCGTGAAGCCATCGGGTAGTCTGCCCGGATTCCAAATCTCCAGACGGTCGCGGAAAAGCATGACCTGTACACTTGCATTGCTCGTATAGTCACGATGCGCTACAGCATTAGCAATCGCCTCGGCTACCGCGCTCTCCGGCAGTTCATACTCCACCGGAGCGTCCGGCGAGAGGTCGCGCTTGCCCACATGTGCGTCAATACGCGACATGACAAAACCCACCGCCTTGTCAATCATCTCAAAGAGCGAACCGGTAAAGACCTGATAATTGCGGATTGGTTTTTCCACTTTCGTTCCATAGAACTGCGCACAGCGGACTTCCGAAGTACGAAAGAAGCGTTGCGGGTCTTTGGCAAAAAGCAGTAAGGCAGAGTTTGTCAGACGGCCGTCATCCGTGAGCACATGGAGAGCGGAGAAGATTTTCTCAATGCCATCTTCGAAGTTCAGCGGGAAATTGCGTTTCTCTTTGGCGCGATTCACAAAAGTCCGTACTTTCTCCGGGTCAATATCGTCATACGTGGCTACCGGATGAGCCGCTGCATCAAAAGGCACACGGCGGATAATCTCTTTCTGAACCAGATAATCCACAAGCGAGTTATAAACAGCGGTGCGCAGTTCTTCGTACGTGGCAAACCCACGGCGGACAACTTCTTGCTCTACCTTGCTAATGAAGGCTTGCTCTTTGGGATGACGCTGCGCGTCTGTGCGCAAGGTATATATCAACCGGTGCGCGTGTTGAGCCGTGGCCGTATCGTATTCGCGTTCGGTAGGCGAGATACCTTCTTCGTCCTCGTAGCCATATTGGGTGCCGAGAATGCCGAGGTAGATATGACATTCCGCCGCTTGGGTGAGATAGGCTTTCTGCGCAGACACCTCAGAAGCTGGCATGTCTTCAAAGATGAACGGCACAAAGAACCGCCCGAGCAAGCCGTCTGTGCGGATGTAATCGCACAAGAGCCGCCGTTCGTTGGCGAACTCCTTTTGGACGCTGCTTATGAAAACTTTGATATCTGCCATAGTTTATAATTTCGGGTGCAAAGGTACAAAATTTTTTTCATATATGCAAATATTTTTTATATTTGCAAGAAAAATCAAAGATTTTTAGTTGAAAGTTTAAAGTTTAATGTTTAAAGACAGCAGAATACACGGAGCAGCGGAGCTTTCGCTCCTTGTCAGGGACGTAATCTAAACGGATAGTATCCGTGGTAAGGGACAAACGTCTTACTTGCTGGATTTCAGTTCGGCGTTGAGGGTGGCGATGATGAAGCCGCGGAGGGTGGAGTAGTAATGGGAGGATGAAGAGGCGCGGTAGTGCTTGCGGTAGGAGGCGTAACGGCGCTCCCAATCGGCTTTCTGTTCGGGATCTTTGAGGATGGCTGAGGCTTGCTTGACAGCCATGCCGAAGGTGGAGCGGGTTTGGGCCTGTTCTTCCGATGCAGTGCCGCGGAAGGGATGGTCGAACGCGTAAGCGTGGGTTTTGCCATAACGGGTACGCAGGATGATGCGGTCTTTGCGACCGAGTTTGCCACTGAAATTGTCAAAGGCAAGGGATGGGATAACTTTAGCCATTCGCGTGTGGCTATCCTCGTACATGTACTAAAAAGATTTTAGTAGTAAGTACTCGGATGCACCCGCTCTTCGGTCCGCAAACAGCCTTCGGCTTCGGTTTACGTCCCGAGGGATGCCCTCTAAGCCACGCAAGAGGTGTTAATTTATTAGCATATCGGAAGCATAATAATACGTATATCCTACGTGTATCATACGTATATTTTACGTAAATAATCCGTGTGTATTTCGACGGCATAGTGACGAAATACGGTGCAAAGGTAGTGAAAATATTTGATATATGCAAAAAAAATCGTCCTTTTGGGCGATTTTTTTTAGGGGTTAGGGGTTAGGGGTTACCGGTTACGGGATTCTCGGATGTACAGAAGCATCTTATTTTGTACCACTCAAGATACCATTTTCTTTATCCTCGTTGTTGATTCGTTTGCCGGAATCGCGGCGTTGGGTACCGAAATCAAGGTTGCAATGGAAGTTGAGAATGAGCATCTGGCGGAAATCCCGCATCTCGGCGTGCTGTGTGTTCGGAGCAAGGGCGGAGAGGTCTTTTGTTTCGATGCTGTAGCCCTTGACAGAGAAGGGATTCATCAGCATCGCACGGAAGCCCCATTTGTCGGCATTGTAACCGACACCGATATGGTGGTAGAACTCGCCGTACTCCAGCGTCTCGCCCCAGAGGTTATTGCTGCGCGTGGTCACTTCGCCGAAGAACTGCCAACCCTTGTACATGCCCATGATACTTGCGCGAACGCCCGGATTGAAATGCTTGTGCGTGTAGGAATTGCCAAGGCTCACATAGTAATTGGCGAACGGCGCAACGGTGAAGATCAGGCTGTTATTGAGCACGCGCACCTGCACACTCGGAGCCACTTGCAGACGATGGAAGCCGCGGTGGTTGGCGTATGTGCGTATCGCGTATGATTGACCGTCAATCAGTTGCTCAAAGGTCTCATCCATAATAGGTTTGTGGTCGTATGAGTAGTTCGCCCAAAGGTTCAGATTGACGTGTTTGGACTGCCACGAAAGCTGCATCTCATTGGCAACGAACATAACCGGCTTCAAGTTCGGATTACCTTGCCGAATCTGGTATTTGTCAATCTGTTGCGCCACGTCTGACATAGCAGACAGCGAGGGTTGGTAGCCGGAGACATAACCTTTGTATTTCCAGAACACGCCCTTGCCGAAGTCATAACTCAGCGTCAGTTGCGGACGGGCAATCCAGTTCGACTGTTTCTGTCCGGCTTGCTCGATATACGTGTGCATGGCTCCGATACCCACAGCATAGGAAAACTGCTTGATACGTTGCTGCACTTCCGCAAAAGCGTAGGTCTCGGCGGTGGTCATAGAAACCTTTGTACTTGGTCCTTGGTCACTTTGTCCCTTATACAGGTTTTCCATCCATTGCTGGTTGTGGCGTACACCGACCGTCAGGGCGATGTTCTCCCAATCCTTTTCATAGATAGCTTCGCCGATGAGTGAGTATTTGTTACCTTTTACGCGCGACAAAACATCCGTTGTGTCGGCGACCGTTTCGCCTAGTGGTGTTTGCTCAAAACGGCGGTCGTTGCTACTGTTGATATACGTGCCCACCACGTCAAAATACAAGTGGTTGTCGTTCGGCAGATTATGCTCGTAATAGATGTCCAACGAGGGCGAAATGGATTGGGTGCTCTCGTGGTCGTGGATGGCAAAACTGTCCGTGCCCTGATACAGATGCGAATCACGGTTAGTCTTCGAGTGCGGCATAAATAGCATGTTATCGCGCAAGGCTATCTGGAGCATGTTTTTCTCGCCGTTTGTCCAATTATAGGTCAGTCCGAGATTGACCGGATTCATCTTGAAACGTGTCGGTTCACCCACTTCACGGTTCTCTATCGTGCCTGTTGAAAAGTTGTACGTCTCGGCGTTCGTGCGCGTCCAATAGACGTCACGCGGCGAGTAGTGCGTCATGAGGCTGAACGACGATTTGCCGAAGTTCACTTTGCCCGACAGATGGTACTCGCCCCAGCCGGGCATGGTCACGCCGTTGGACGCGTTGAGCATCAGATTACCGCCCGTGTCGCGGTGCTTGACGATGTAGTTGATGACAGCCGCCGCGCCGTTATAACGCACACCCGGCTGGTCGTGGTACTCGATGCGGATGACATCCTTTGGGTTAATCGCCATGACCTCAGAATTGCTTGCTTCGATGCCGTTGATACGCAACTGCACGTCTT
>CAMUYI010000048.1 GCA_947164985.1 uncultured Bacteroidales bacterium
AAACGGGAGTCAATACGAAGGCTGTTTCATAATGATTTACCATTGTAGTAAACTTTAAATTTTTAATAATTTGTTAATAATAATTTGTGCTTTTTCTGGATTCCTTCCTATTCCGACCTATAGTTTCCTATGGCTTCCTATTCGTTCTCCGCGAAAAAAGCATGCAAAGGTACTGCTTTTTTTTGAATTGAGCAAATATTTCTGTAAGAAAAATCAAAAAACTTGCATTTTTGCATGATTCGTTTGACATTTTGGACCTGTTATGCTTGCATAAATAGGTTCAAAGTGCCGAATGAATTAGGTCGGAGACCTTTTTGATTTTTCGGAATTACGCCTCTTTTATTTCGAGGTGGGACGCGTAGCGTGTCGGTGCCCTCGAAATTTTTCGTCTTCTTTCTTCTTTTTCAGGCGAATGCCATTCGCCTTCCCACCTTCGTCGGTTTCCAGAGATTCTATCCTGGGTTATTTCTCTTTCTTCTTTTCCAGGGCGATATCATCGCCCGCTCTTTTTAACTCGCGGTGTAGGCGGCTTACCGCTTCGCCGGTACTCTCTTTACGTTCGTGCCATTCGACCCTCGCGTCCGGTGTTTTTCTCTCGTATCCGTCCAATCTTGGCGGATAGAAAAACACCGCCCCGCCCGCTCGGTCTCAATGCGGGTGTAGCTTAGGCTGTTTACCTCCGGTGGTATTTTTTCTTGAGCTTATTAGTGGTGTTCTTCGTCCATTAGCCCGGCATTTAATGCCGGTTTTCTATATCCATTCCGCCCGATGCTATCGGGCATAAAAACAGCGGCGACATCCCTGCCACCGCTTCCACTTCTTCGTGTCTTTATTCAGAAATAATCCTGCATTTATACCGATTGTAATTGTCTGAAAATTTTACGCCACCCTTGCATGTAGATAAAACAGATATACCATATGCATTTCTACCGCGAAATGATACAGTAACAATATACTCATCATTTTTGGAATCAAAATTGACTACATAATTCTCCTCTTTGTAGGATTTAGGGTCATGCATATTCTTCTTGATGCAGTCATCAACAAAGATATTTTTAGCCAAGATTTTGCTATCGACTGGTGGTCTCTTTGTAGAAGAACCTCCGTCATTATTGCCACTTATAGCCAAAATGATAAAGCCGATGATTAATACAAGGGCTCCAATACCAGCACAGCCCCAGAAAGAACAACCTTTTTTCTTCGGTTCTTCAGACTTTTCTTCTGTTTGAGCTGGTTGCTCCGATTTGGTTTCTTCGATTTCTTCTACCGAAAACTTAGAAGATTGACATCCGCAATTAGGGCAGAAATTTGGGGCAACTTCTTCCATCTTGTTGCCGCATTTAGGACAAGTGAATATTTTCATAACTCATATATATTTAGTTAGCGACTTTTGTTAATCTGAGTTATTGCTTCGTCAATGTTAGCGCGAATCACTCTAGAAGCTTCATTTTCTTTGCCTTGTGTAGAAACATATACATAAGCTAAAGAAGTCAAATCACCCGGTACTATATTATACTTTAAAAAGTGAGATATATCAGCAGTTTCCGCTAATTTATCTGCTTTGTTCAACCATTTTTGATATTTGCTTCCTTTGCCAAATCCTAAACTTTTAAAATCACTCTTATCTTTGAAACTTAATAGTTCTTTGTATAAAGAGATAAATTGTTCTACATCTTGTGGAATAGGCTCATTAGAAATAACCTCTTCTACTGGCTCCGTTGAACTAACCTTCTCTACTATAGCAGATTCTTCTGCGACAAGATCCTGCGAGATACCAACTTTTTCATTTTCAGTTGTAGTCTTTTTTCCACAACTCACAAAGACACAAGTCCATGCGACAAAGATAAATAGATACTTTTTCATACTCAATATATTTAAAAGGTTAATAGTATACAAATAAAAGCGTGAGGCTGCTATGCCGCACACTCAAGATGAAGGTCTTAGGATACCCTGATAAATAAGTATGCAGATAGAGCTCCACGCCAAGCGTGAAGACTATTTGCGTTCGTCTCATTTATCATTAATGAAAGTTTCCTAAGTTTTCATCTTGAGAGCGAAAGCAAATGCTTCGTTATATTTCTATATGTCTGCGCAACGCCTTGCGCTTGTCTCCGTTTTTTTACGCTGTCGGTTCCAGCTTGCTCCTTTTTTCGTCCGAAGCCCGGACGATGATTGTTTTCAAAACCTTTGCGGCTGCAAAATTACTACAAATTTTTCAAATTTGCAAGAATTTAGCCTTAAAAAGTTAAATATGCCTGCATAATTTAATATTTAGGGGTAAATTATTGAAGTTTGCACGAAAGTGCGAACGTAATTTCGGGGGAATTGGCGTAGCCAAGGCGGAGTCCGACGTTACTACTTTTTTTTGATATGTGCAAATATTTCGACTGGAATCTGTGAAAAAAATGACTACTTTCCACCTGGTCTCCAGCATGTTTCAATGGATGCTCAATGGATGCTGAAAGGGTGCTCAATGGTTGCATGTCCCAACCAGAGCACCCTTTCATAACTCTCTTTTCCCAATCTTTACTCTATCGCTCGCCCATCTTTCAGCGCCACACTCACATGATGTCGCACGAAATCGCAAAGTCTTCCTTGAATCGGCTTATTATATTTCCTTGCCTTCCGCTTTGCCTCGTCATACTTGGCCTGCCATATGGATCTCCGTTCCGGATCATGTAAGATCGCCTTACTCTCAGCAATATAGTTCCCAAAACTCTTGCAAGTCGGATGAGCGGCTTTCTTTTTCTTAGTCTTCTTACTCAATTCCGGCTTCAAGCACACCGCTGCCTCTTCACTATTCCCGGGAATATGTCGCGCATAATGCCTGCCGTCTATATGCCCCTTAAAATCGTCTATCAATCCTGACCACTTAACTTTCATAGCTCGTTCCGAAATTTTCTGCAAAGATACAACTTTTTTCTCAAATTTCCAAATTTTCATCCTCCATTTTGTACAAAAAACTTTATTTTTCTTCCATTTACTTGCATAATTTATTTTTTTTTTGTAATTTTGCACGGCTTTTAGATCTAACAGCGCAGCGGTCCAACAGTGAAACGGTCCTACAGCGTAGCGATCTTATAGTGAAACGGTCATAAAATTGAAAATTTTATATTCATACCATGCGTAAAACAATTATTCTTATGCTTTCGTTAGCATTAGTCGCTTGCGCTGCCAAGCAACAACCCAAGATGGAGGACGAGTGCCTCTATAGTCCCTCAAAAACCCAATTTGCTTTCTGGTCCAATGTAGCCGAACAGATGGAAGTCCATCTCTATGACGCTGCCGATGCCGCAGAGTTCGAGACCATTGCGCTCAAAAAAGGCGAAAACGATTTCTGGACGGCTTCTGTCAAAGGCAACCTTGCCGGTAAGTACTACACCGTACGTTCTTTCCAAAACGGCGAATGGGCTCCCGAGTCCCCGGGTATCTTTGCTAAAGCGGTTTCCATCAACGGTCAACGTGCCGCGATCATCGATTTCGCAGCCACGAACCCTGAAGATTTCGATAAAGACGTTCGTCCCGCCATGCCCGATCCGACGGATATAGTAGTCTATGAGACGCACCTTCGCGACTTCACCATGTCGCCCAACTCCGGAGTGGAGCACAAAGGCAAGTTCCTCGGCATGACCGAAGAGGCGCCGCTCAATTATCTGAAGGAACTCGGAATCACCCACCTCCAGATCCTGCCGATGTTTGACTACGGATCCATCGATGAGACGACCCTTGAGAAAAACCGCTATAACTGGGGCTATGATCCCGTTAACTACAATGCTCCCGAAGGCGGTTACTCCACCGACCCGGCAGATCCCGCTTGTCGTGTTCGCGAAGCGAAGATGATGGTTCAAGCCCTGCACAAAGCCGGCATCCGCGTTGTTATGGATGTCGTTTATAACCATACCTACGATGTCATGGGCTGCGCCCTCGGTCGCGTCGTACCGCAGTATTTCTACCGCCTCAATGAGGATGGCACCTATGCCAACGGTTCCGGTTGTGGCAACGAGACCGCTTCCGACCATGAGATGTACCGTAAGTTCATGGTAGAGTCCGTTTGTTACTGGGCGCGCGAATACCATATCGACGGTTTCCGTTTTGACCTTATGGGCATCCATGACCAAGAGACCATGCGTCAGATCCGTGCCGCACTCGACGAGATCGATCCGACGATCCTTACCTACGGTGAAGGCTGGGCAGCCATGTCGCCTGCTTATCCGTACGAAGAGCTCGCCATGAAACAATGGACCTATAAGATGCCGCGTGTAGGCGCGTTCAGCGATGATATCCGTAATGCCCTCATTGGCTCGCCTTTCGATCACGATCCCGGTTTCGCTTCCGGCAATCCTGCAGGTGTCAAGGACGTTATGCGTGGCCTGATCGCTTGCCCCGAATGGTCCGGTGAACCCATGCAGCACGTGTCCTACATCACATGCCATGACAACTACTGTCTCCGTGACCGTATCGAGGTTTCTACAAAAGACGTGAACGAAGAGACCCGTCTTCGCATGAATAAACTCGCTCAAACAGCCGTGCTCGTCTCCCAAGGCATGTCCTTCCTCTACGGCGGCGAAGAGCTCTACCGCACCAAACAGGGCATTGATAATAGTTACCAAAGTCCCGATTCGATCAATATTATTCCTTGGGAGAATCTCGAGAAATATGCCGATCTGCACGAATACTACAAGCAGATGATCGCCATCCGTCGTGCGCACAAAGGCTTCCGTCTTGGTAGCGCTGAGGCTGTAGAAGAGCACGTAGAGTTTTTGGATGCCGACAACGACCAAGTCATCGTTTATCGCATCAAAGATCTCGAAGGCATCGACACCGCGAAATCCCTTCTTGTCATCCTCAATGGAAGCGCTGAAGAAGCGACGGTAACGATGCCGGAAGCGGAAGGTAACTATGTACTGTTGGCTTATGACGGTCACGCGAACGCAGAAGGACTCGATTTCGCTTCGCATGAACAGGAGACCGTTGCTCCTTATTCGGCTACGATCATCGCTGAATATCCGCAGCCGGAAGAGGAATAACCTGTAACCTGTAACCCCTTACCCATTAATCGCCTGAAGGCGATTCTGCATTTCAAGCATTTCATCTCGTAGGAAAGCGGCGGTCTCAAAGTCCGTCGCTTTTGCTGCGGCAAGCATCTGTTTGCGTTTCTCGTCAATCGCTTTCTCCAGTTGCTTGGCATCCATCTTCTGCCATGCCGCGCCTTTCCAACTCTCCTTAATGGTTGCTTCCAGACGTTTCTTCTCTTCCTCCGGATCCTTATAAAGACCCGCCAAAGCACTGGTGTTGATCTCTTTCTTGATCGGCGTCGGCGTAATGCCGTGCTCCTCGTTGTACT
>CAMUYI010000049.1 GCA_947164985.1 uncultured Bacteroidales bacterium
CACTCTACTGACGGTTACCAATCGTCATGAACGCACCTTTGGAAGCCTCCGTTACTCTTTTGGAGGCGACCACCCCAGTCAAACTACCCACCATGCAGTGTCCTCCCATCAGGAGTTAGAACCCAAATAACCAATTCCAATGTATTTCGTCCTTTTTTGCCGATTTTATTTGTTTATTTAAGAAAAAATTATTATCTTTGCACCCGATTTTCAACTATTATCATCCTATGAATCTGCAATCGTCAAGCTAAGTGCAAGCAGATTGCAAGCTTTCTATAGTAGGTGGTTAGTAGGTGATTACTATGTAGTTACTATGTTAGTCAGCCAAGAATAGGCTTATTAAAGCGTATTTCTAACATTGCATCAGCCACGTTTGGCTGATCCCAAACACCTTATATAATATGGCAACAACCATCCTTGAACACCCTGTCCGTGAGATCCACGGCGCGTTAGAGCGAAAGGGCATCATCAACCGCATGAAGAAGTACCGTTCCGAAGACGGTCGCATCATCCACGAAGGCGTGCAGGAGTCCTATGCCGTCCGTAATCCGCGTGACTACAAAAAGAACCCGCCGCAGGGAGCCGAGTTAGCGCATCTCAACATGTTCCGCCAAGCGTGCTGGCTCACAAAGGAGATTCTCGATGCCGATAAGCCCGAAGAGACACCGACCGTCTCCGTCCTTCCCCAACGTCCGAAGTTCCTCACCAAAGAGGAAGCCCAAGCCCTACTTGCCGACTATCGCAAACGCTACAAAGCCCAACTACCGAGCACACGCGGCACTCGTCCAGATCCGCAAGCTCCGATAGATAAAACCACCCACGCCCCGAAGCGTTATTTCCGCCTCGACAACTTCATCCGCTCTATGGTCTATCAATCCCTCAAAGCCCAACAATCCGCCCAACAACCAGCAGATTAGTACCCTTTTCCGTCTCAAAAACGCCCATTTTGCGTTAAAATGCAGAAAAATGCAAAAAACGCAACCTAAAAGTTGCATATATAAAAATATTTTTGTATCTTTGCAGCGTGAAACAAAATGAACACGTGTATGACGTTTGATAAAATAATAGAAGATGGTCGTTTGTGGGCGGTTCGCTATCAAGGCGACAACGAGAACGCGCTCCAAAAAGTAATGGGGCAGTGGAATGATGCCGAGTGGCTGGCGGATTTCTTTACGCAGAACTTTGACGACCTCGTTTCGTACTTCAAGATCACCAAACTGGACGAAGCCGTATATGACACGATGGAAGATAGCGATGAGTTGGAATGTCTTATCTTGGACATCTCTCCCGATGCTAATCTCGATGAGTTGTTCCGTCCGTTGGAGAATGGTCGTACATCGGAAATGATGCTGAGCAAAGAGAAAGCGCGTTTGCGCAATCGTCCGCGCCACGCCAGTTGGCTGCGATTGTATGCCATCAAACTTAATCCGGGTATTTATGTGATTTCCGGAGGTGCTATCAAACTGACACGCACAATGCAAGAACGTGAGCACACGCTCATCGAATTGGAAAAACTGGAGAAAGTTCGGCAATATCTAGTAGCAAACGGAGTTGTCGATGATGATAGTTTTAACGATTTAATAAAGGAGGACTGATTATGAAAACCGCAGAAGAACAAATTGCTTTCTTGGAAGCTCATTCTTCCCCGACACCTTCCAAATGGCGGGAAGAAGCGGAATGGCGCAGAGCCAATAAAGCATGGCTTCCTTATTCACGTAAGATTGCTATCAAAACAGCCTTGGCGATGAAGAGCCAAGACCTTACGCGATCGGATGTGGCAACTCGTATGGGTTGTTCACCGCAGTATGTCTCCCGTCTGTTGAAAGGCGAGGAGAACCTCTCTTTGGAGACCATTTGCAAGTTGGAGAATGCGCTCAACGTGCCCATTCTCCAATATGAGTTTGCATAAAAGTGAGATACCGTTTCACTTATTGTATAAATCAAACAAATTACCGCCTATGACGAAAAACGATTAAAAGGCAACATACATAATATATAGAGCTTTAGCTCTTATTCTCCTTAATCCGAAATCTGGTAAATTTCAAGGTGTGAGAATAAGCCACTAAAGTTCACGCGTGAGCGTGGATTATTCGTGCTTATATACACCAATGGTTTACCAGAGCCAGGATTAAGATATGAGCTTTTAATAAAGAATAATCTACGCTTTTTGTGTACATATATGTATAAACACAAACAATTAATCATAAAAAACCGATGTGCCAATGGGTTATAACAGGCAAAAGAAACAATGAAGAAATCTATTTTTACTTTTTTGATGTGCTTAATGGCTCTTTCAATGAGTGCCCAGTATGTTGATTTAGGTCTGCCAAGTGGGACAAAATGGAAAAATGCAAACGAGTCAGGTATCTATTCTCATGAGGAGGCAATAAGCCTATTTGGACGTATGTTGCCAACAGAACAACAGTGGGAAGAATTAGGCAACGAGTGTTCTTGGAATTGGAATGGATATGGATATGTAGTAACGGGTTCTAATGGGAACTCTATATTTTTACCAGCAGCAGGTATTCGTAATTACCGCAATCAAATATATGGAGTTGGTCAAGAAGGAGGTTATTGGCTATATTGTGAAACACGGGCAATTAGTATTTATCTCAATGCTCAAAAAATTGCCTTTTCGCATCATTGCGATTTAGATGGAAACTCTGTTCGTCTTGTGCGATAATTTGATATGTGTGTAAATATTACTAAATTTTAAACCGATGAGGCGATGGGATATAACCGCCAACAGACACAATGAAAAAGTTATTTTTATTACTTGCGTTTGCAAACATAAACTTAGTAGCAAACGCTCAAAATGTAGTTATAAACAATCAAAGTAGTTCAATGGATTGCGGCTACCGCATCAATGGAATTTGTGCTTCCGAGGATATAGGAGGTGTTGAGGTAGATTATGAAGAGTCAGGAATGTGTAGTTGGGATGATAGTGAGTATATTCTTACTTTTCGAAATTATAATAATTTTACTGTAAACGTATTATGGAAAATAGAAAAGTCAACAAGAGAAGGAGATACCTATACAAAATCTGGTAGTCTTGTTATTGAAGGCAAAGATAGTAAACGTACATCTATCGGAAAAGCTAAAGAGTTTTCGATAACAGGTTTAATTGTTCGAAAATTAGCACAATGAGTAGTTTATGTCTCTCATATTCTCTAAGATCATCTCTTCCTGCGTTAAAAAGAAGGACAGATTAAAAAGCATGTATAATTAAAAGTAATATAAAAATGTGGTTTTTGTTTTTAATCGTTATAGGAGTTATCGTTCTCCTTTTCGTAAAAGTAGAGGATATTAAGTCAAAAAGAAGTGTTGCAGAGGAGAGGCAAGCATTTGAAAATAGAATGCAAAGTGAAATGACTCATGGCCCATATAAAGTTGGTAGCTATTATAATGGAGGTAATTGGTATGATGACCATAATATGGTGATTAGTTTAGATAATCCGATGCATGGCCAATACTTAAGTCTGAGGCTTAAAGGTGTAGGCGAAATAGAGGATGTGGAATTAGGAGATATGTTATCTAGACACTTCCTTTCATTCAGCATCTATATATCAAAAAAAGATAAAGCTGAGATAGAAAAAGTTAAAAAATCATTAAAGAGAGAAAATGCTGTTAGCGTTGCTCCACTACCTTCTATAAAGCAACTAGAATATTTAGGCACGCATTTATCTCAATATTATGCGTTGAGAAGTAGATATTGTGATAGCGACAATGATTGTATGAATTTTTTCTTTGAAAAACAAAATGTAGAAGCATATCTTTCCTGCGATTTTAATGATGATATTTCGTCTATATATGCATATGACATGAAAAACAAGAGAACAATCAGTATACCTATTCGTGAAACAATTGAAGCAGACGAAGCTTTAGTCTTTGGTGCTTTTTCTGTTTGGAATTTTTAATATAACATTTTAAAACGCTATATATACGGGTCAATCTAATTCAGGTCATTATATAGCAACAGCAGTGTATGGTTCTTACGACTGTCCAGAAGTTTGGACACTACGTCGCTACCGTGACAATGTATTGGATACCACATAGTATGGCAGATTGTTTATAAAAATCTATTATGCTATTAGTCCGACTCTTGACAAATGGTTCGGGGCAATGAATTGGTACCGCAATATACTCATAAAGCCCTTGAATAAATGGGTGACCAAACTAAACAAATTGGGTTTTGAGAGCACCCCATATCAAGACAAATATTAATAATTAAAACCGATGAGCCGATGGGATATAACCGGCACGCACAATTATGCCAATTGCACAAGTTATTGAGAATGACAACCAGATTACTGTTATCACAGAAAAAGGAAATGTAGCAACAGGAAGTCACAATGGATCTTCGTGGGATCGTGACAATTGTATGGAGAGGGTTACCAAAGAAGCTCTTGACAAAGATTAAGTTTTTAGGGAATCAAGAGAAAAAGACAACTAGTAATTCCGAAATTGAGCAGCAAGCGACCATAAAAGTTGCTTGCTGTATTTTTTTATCCCTCTCCAAACCTACCAAATTTTAAGATTTGGTATATGTTTTACAACATAAATCGTTTACAACTCCCAAAATCGATTTCCTATTTTTAAGAGGGTCTTGTTTTTCGCTCAAAAATGTATTATTTTTGCACTCGATTTTGACACTATAACCCAAAAACGCAGAATGTTTTTTAGGTTTATGTCCGAAGTTGGGTGTTACTCGTCAGAGTGTAGATTAGACGAATAGCTGGGCTGGGAGCTTGCTCACAAGAACGGATAGACGGCTAAGATACAAAGCCCATATGGCAACACTCAACGGAGGGGTTTTCTAGGTTTTTGTTATTTTATTCCGCTGAGATAGCAGACTCTCAAACGGCATACTAAATGCCTATTGCTTGCATTGCCGGCAAGCGATAGACAAGGCAGCATCCACTTTGCGGATGTTTTTTGTATGTTGTCCTGTGCAAAGCAAAATAAGTGGGGTCCCCGATGGACGCAAGCGTTGCGCGTCCAGTGGGGAGAGCGTAGGGCAAGGCGGAGTGTTATAGGAGCTACGTGGTAGCGACTCACACGAGCCTTAGCCTAAGCGACGCAAGTGATCTTTGACGTACTAATTTAGTGTAGAGCCATTTGGAAAGGATTGGAGTGCAATGGAGTTGTGGAGAGTAGTGTTGTAACCAACACAAACAAAGAAGCCGACATCCTAAGACATCGGCTTCCGAAAGTGGCGGCTACCTACTCTCCCACAACGCAGTGCAGTACCATCGGCGATGC
>CAMUYI010000050.1 GCA_947164985.1 uncultured Bacteroidales bacterium
AAAAAACTAAGCAACAATGCCAGGTTTATTAGGAAAAAAGATCGGAATGACTTCCGTCTTCGGTGCCGACGGCAAAAACATCCCGTGCACCGTTATTGAGGCAGGTCCTTGCGTAGTGACTCAGCTGAAGACCGTTGAGAAAGACGGTTACAAGGCAGCTCAGGTAGGCTTTATGCACAAGAGCGAGAAGCACACGAACAAGGCCGAGGCAGGCCACTTCAAGGCCGCAGGCGTAGAGCCGATGCGCCACTTAGCAGAGTTTGAGTTCGATGGAGAACTGGCTCTGGGTCAAACAATCACTGCAGCAGACCTCTTCGAGGAGGGCATGTACGTAGACGTTATCGGAACCAGCAAGGGCCACGGTTTCCAGGGTGTCGTTAAACGTCATGGCTTCGGCGGAGTAGGTCAGAGCACGCACGGTCAGGACGATCGTCTGCGCGCACCGGGTTCGGTAGGTGCATGTGCATACCCGAGCCGTATCTTCCCGGGCACACGTATGGCCGGCCAGATGGGTGGTGACCGCGTAACGGTTCAGAACCTCGTGGTACTGAAAGTGATCCCCGAGTACAACTTGATTATGGTCAAGGGTAGTGTACCGGGTGCAAAAAATTCAATCGTCATTATTAACAAGTAATTAGTTATGGAACTTAGTATTTTGAACCAAGCCGGTAAAGAGACCGGAAAGAAGATTGCTCTGAATGACGCTATCTTCGGCATCGAGCCTAACGACCATGCTATCTACTTGGACGTTAAGCAATTCTTGGCAGCACAGCGCCAAGGCACAGCGAAAGCAAAACAGCGTAGCGAGAATGCTCACTCGACCCGTAAGCTCGGTCGCCAGAAAGGTGGCGGAGGTGCACGTCCGGGTGATCTGAAGTCTCCGGTTCGCGTAGGTGGTGGTACGATTTTCGGTCCGGTACCTCGTGACTATGACTTCAAGCTGAACAAGAAAGTAAAACAGTTGGCTCGCAAGAGCGCTCTGTCGCTTCGCGCAAAACAGAATGAGTTGCTCGTATTGGACGCTCTGACCTTCGACGCACCGAAGACCAAAGCTATGGTAGAGGTATTGAACAACCTCAAAGTAGAGGGTAAGAAAGTGCTGTTCGTAGTAGCAGACGCTAATCTCAACGCTCGCAAGTCCGCCGCTAACATTCAGCGTGTGAACGTAGTGAACGTCAACGAGCTCAACACCTACACAATCATGAACTCGAACGTAGTAGTTCTGACCGAGGCTTCGGCTGCTGCTATCGAGGCAACTTTAAACGCATAAGGAGGTAGAATTATGGCAATTATTATCAAACCAATCGTCACTGAGAAGATGACCGCCGCCGGCGAGAAGCTGAACCGTTACGGTTTTGTTGTTGCTCGCAATGCCAACAAAGTTGAGATCAAGAAAGCGGTAGAAGAAATGTACAACGTTCAGGTTACGGATGTGAATACGTTGATCCGTGCTCCGAAAGTTAAACAGCGCTGGACGAAATCCGGTCTGTTGAAGGGTGCACAGCAGGCGTATAAGAAAGCCATCGTAACGCTGGCCGAAGGTGAAACAATTGATTTTTATAGCAATATCTAAAAATGGCTGTACGTAAATTAAAGCCCACAACACCGGGGCAAAGACACAAAGTTATAGGTGCGTTCGAGACAATTACCGCGAGCGCTCCTGAGAAATCGCTTGTGTTTGGTAAAACCAAAACGGGTGGTCGCAACAACGTCGGAAAGATGACGATGCGCTACATCGGTGGTGGTCACAAACAGAAGTATCGTGTAATTGACTTCAAGCGCAATAAAGATGGTGTTCCCGCAGTAGTAAAGACTATTGAGTACGATCCGAACCGTAGTGCTCGTATCGCTCTGTTGTTCTACGCTGACGGAGAGAAGCGCTATATCCTTGCACCGAATGGACTGCAAGTAGGTCAAACTGTAATGTCGGGAGAGAACGCTGCTCCTGAAGTAGGAAATGCACTGCCGATGTCGGTGATCCCTCTGGGAACGCTGATTCACAACATCGAGCTTCGTCCGGGTCAGGGTGCCTCTATGGTACGTAGTGCCGGTACGTTCGCTCAGTTGTCGAGCCGTGAGGACAAGTACGCTATCATCAAACTGCCTAGCGGTGAGCTCCGTAAGGTGCTTGCAGCTTGCAAGGCTACCGTTGGTGTAGTAGGTAACAGTGATCACGCTTTGGAGAAGAGCGGTAAGGCAGGTCGCAGCCGTTGGCTGGGTCGTCGTCCGCGCAACCGTGGTGTAGTAATGAACCCTGTAGATCACCCGATGGGTGGTGGTGAAGGCCGTCAGAGCGGTGGTCATCCGAGAAGCCGTAAGGGTCTGCTCGCTAAGGGCTACAAGACACGTCACCCGAAGAACCAGAGCAACCAGTACATTATAGAAAGACGTAAAAAATAACCTATTAAAGTCAAATTAACATTATGAGTCGTTCATTGAAAAAAGGACCGTTTATCAACGTTAAGTTGGAAGACAAGGTGCTCGCTATGAATGAGGCGAACAAGAAAGAAGTCATCAAGACTTGGTCTCGCGCGAGTATGATCTCCCCTGACTTTGTAGGTCACACAATCGCAGTTCACAATGGAAACAAGTTCATTCCTGTTTATGTAACGGAGAACATGGTAGGTCACAAGCTGGGCGAGTTTGCTCCGACACGTACCTTCCGCGGTCACTCGGGCAATAACAAGAAGTAATCCATTGCAATCAATTAACATTATTTAAAATTCCAGATTAAAATGGGTGCAAGAAAACATAATAGCGCTGAGGCAATGAAAGCAGCTCGCAAGGAGTTGTATTTTGCCAAAGCAAACGGAATTCCTACCAGCCCGCGTAAGATGCGTCTCGTAGCAGACATGGTCCGCGGCATGGAAGTGAATCGTGCACTGGGTGCGCTGCATTTCTCCACACGTGAGGCAAGCCGTGCACTCGAGAAGCTCCTGAAATCTGCTATTGCCAACTGGGAGACCAAGACGGGCAAGAAAGCAGAGGACGAAACTCTCTATGTAACGAAAATCATGGTTGACGGCGGTATGTCGATCAAGCGTATGCTTCCCGCTCCTCAGGGTCGTGCTTATCGTATCCGCAAACGTTCCAACCACGTTACAATATTTGTAGATACTAAAAATACTAACGCTGAAAAGTAATCAATTATGGGACAGAAAATTAATCCTATAGCTAACCGTCTGGGCATTGTCCGCGGTTGGGACTCCAACTGGTTTGGAGGCAAGAATTACGGAGATACGCTGCTTGAGGATAGCAAGATTCGCGAGTACCTCAACGCTCGTCTCGCAGAGGCTAGTATTTCCCGTATCGTTATTGAAAGAACTCTGAAATTGGTGACTGTTACTATCTGCACCGCTCGCCCCGGTTATATCATCGGAAAAGGTGGAGAAGAGGTTGACAAATTGAAGAAGGAACTCCAGAAAATTACCCATCAGGATGTGCAGATCAACATCTTCGAGGTAAAACGTCCGGAATTGGATGCTACCATCGTAGCTAATAAGATCGCACGCCAGTTGGAAGGTAAGATCGCTTACCGCCGTGCCGTTAAGATGGCTATCCAAAGCACCATGCGTATGGGCGCGGAGGGTATTAAGGTACAGATCTCCGGTCGTCTGAACGGCGCCGAGATCGCACGTAGCGAGATGTACAAAGAGGGTCGTACCCCGTTGCACACGCTGCGCGCTGACATCGACTACTGCCACGTAGGTGCTATCACCAAGGTTGGTGTACTCGGTGTTAAGGTATGGATCTGCCGTGGAGAAGTGTATGGTAAGAAAGACTTGGCTCCGAACTTCTCGCAGAAGCAAGAGGCAGGCCGTCCCGGCATGGATCGTCGTGAGGGCCGCGGAGATCGCAAGGGCTTCCGCCGCAACAAAAAACAAAATTAATGTTTAACCGATTTGTAGATTAGAACAGTTATGTTACAACCTAAGAAAACAAAATTCCGCCGTTGCCAAAAAGGCCGCATCAAGGGCTTCGCTCACCGCGGTCAGGAGTTGGCATTCGGTTCGTTCGGTATCAAGAGTATGGGTACCGTATGGTTGACCGGTCGTCAAATCGAGGCAGCCCGTATCGCCGTAACCCGTTATATGCAACGTCAAGGTCAGGTTTGGATCCGCGTATTCCCGGACAAGCCGATCACGAAGAAACCGTTGGATGTCCGTATGGGTAAAGGTAAAGGTGCTCCGGAAGGCTTCGTAGTACCATTGGAACCCGGTCGTATCATCTTCGAGGTAGAGGGCGTAAGCTACGACGTAGCCAAAGAGGCATTGCGTCTCGCCGCTCAGAAGCTGCCTGTGACCACTAAATTTGTCGTAAGACGTGATTACGACGCAACACAAAATGCTTAATTTGGATTATGAAAACAGCTGAAATCAAAGAATTAACGACTGCTGAACTCCAGGAGCGTCTGGCAGCAGAGAAAGAGGCGCTGGTACGTCTCAAGTTAAATCACAGCATTTCTCCGCTTGACAATCCGTTGCAAATTAAGGCTGCGCGTCGTAATATCGCTCGCCTTGCAACTGAATTGCGTGCAAGAGAAATTAACAAGTAAAAAACGACAAAGACAATGGAAAGAAATCTTAGAAAAGAGCGCGTGGGCGTAGTTGTTTCCAACAAGATGGAGAAGACCATCGTGGTCGCTGTTCGTTGGAAAGAGAAACACCCCATCTATGGCAAGTTTGTCAATAAAACTCGCAAGTTCCATGTTCATGACGAGAAGAA
>CAMUYI010000051.1 GCA_947164985.1 uncultured Bacteroidales bacterium
AATGTCAACTGCTTAGACGAATAATGTGAATATGTAATTTGAGTACTATGATACGAGTAAATTGTTTCTTCCAAGCCACCGATGGCGACACTTACAAGGACGCACTGCGTGCTGCAGTGGCTCTTACCGAACTTTCACGCAAACACGCAGGTTGTATTGCCTACGATGTATTCCAGAGCGCGACCCGCTCGGACGTTTTCATGTTCTGCGAGACATGGAAAGATGATGCTTCGCTCAAGGCTCACTCCGAAACACCGGAGTTCGCGAAATACGGCAAGGCAATGCGTGATTGCGGACAGTTAAAAGTAGAGAAGTTAGAGTTTTGAAGCTTGAGGAAGCCATAACGTACGCCATCATGTCGGATGATCATGGAAAGACGACTGACCAGATAGCCGCCGCTATCAACCGCAATGGTTGGCACATCCGCAAGGACGGCAAACCGGTTACCTCCGCGCAGGTATACGCCTGCATTTGCCGCTATCCCTCAATCTTCACCAAGGAAGCCGGACGCATCTGCGTGATGCTATAATCCACAGGGCGTGGACAATTAGGCTCACAAAAGATTTTCGCTTTTGTTTTTTAAATACACCAGCCGCAGGGATGAGCCTACCTGCGGCTTTTTTTTGGTGTCTTTTGGTAATTGAAGCCAAAGCCATATCTTTGCACAAAAATACAAAGGTATGGCTTTATCTATTACTACAGAGCTGCAGTCCACGTACTACACGTGCGACATCCCCAATATCGGTATTGATACCGACCGAGCTTCGCTTGTCTTCACTCTCAAGGTGAAGGGAAAGCAAATCTTCAAAAGCACCTACTATGCCTCCAACGGCAAAGTTACGGTGCGCGATATCCTTTCTATCATTGAAGCGTACTTCATTCAGCAAGGCTATTCGTACCAGACCGTGAGCATCACGGCTGATGATGGGGATGAGCCCGTCACGGCTACTTTCCATGCCGTCTATTGCCATTTCCATTGCATCTCAAAGCCTGCTGAAGAGTTTGTGGAGGAGAACTTCTTTACCACCGCCACAAGCCGTGTCGTATCGCTTAACTGCCCGCAGCCCCTTGCCGGGTATTTCAGCAGGGGTCGCCACTCCGTCAGAGTGTCCGCCATGTATCAACTGCCGGACGGCACTACGAAGTCAACCGGCTACACCGAGAGCATCAACGTACCGCTCGTCGGTATGAAGACAATCACCGTCAATCCGGCTACAATCGAGGAAGAACTGTCGGACGCTTTACACATGGATGTAAAGCTACTTCAGTTCTCCTATGAGATTGAATCCCGCCGCTGCCATTTCTTCATACAGCGCACACCTTCTACGCGGAGTTTCTATTTCTGGAATGCGTTCAATTGCAAAGAGGCAGTTACTTTCTTCTCCGAAACCGTAACCGAGTTGGAAACCGACTTCTCCGAAGCGGTCATCGAGCACCAACTCGCTTACTACGACGTAGAACACACGCATACCTACCAAACACAAACAGGAGATCTGCTCCTCATGCAAGCACGCTGGCTGGAGCAGTTCTTCACCTCGCCCAAGATACAACTCGCGCAGAAGATCAATGGCACGAATCCGCTCGTGCTCATAGCCGACTATGAGCACCAAATAACCGATGCGCCTGGAAGTAATAATCAGGTCAATTTCAAGTGGAAATTTGCCGACAAGCGCTTAACGCTGAACGATTTTAGCCTTGATGATGGCATCTTTACCGAACCATATTCGGAGGAGTACGTATGATCGAAGTTGCACCCACACAAGAGCAAGCCCAATCCGAACGCGAGCAATACGTTCGCGCCTGGAATGATACGATGATAAAAATCTGGCAGGAACGTATCACCTTACTGGACGTCATTGATACGGGCAGATTACTCCAATCGCCTTGCACAATACCTATACAGGCTGACGGGCGATTTGTCGAGCTTACCATCTCTGAACAGTTCCTCGAATACGGCCTTTGGCAGGACTTCGGAACTGGGCGCGAAACGCCTCGCGGAAACAAGGGAGATATAGGTCGAACCAAAGTGCGCCAACGCCGACCTTGGTTCTCAAAAAAATACTACTCCTCCGTCCTCAACCTCCGCGATTTCTTCGGAGAGAACCTTGGTCGAGAGTTCCAAGGTATCATGGCGGACATGTTTGAAAGAATCAATAAATTGTAATACTATGAATAAGACGCAAATCCAATCCCTCATCGAGAACTTGCGAATGCAGACCGCCGCAAACTCGATCACGCCAAACATGTTGGCGAACATTCTTACGGAGTTGAATAATAATTCGGCTTCGACCACCCCGCAAGGTGATACCACTATCGAAGCCTCCGACGCGCCTTTGCTCTATTGCGAAGTGCGCAATGGCTTGCTGTACCTTCGTAATTACGAGTACTACACGGCGCTTGGGTTAGAGCCTATCTTGTTCCGCTACATCAAGAAGAAAAACCGCTGGAACATCCAAGGCTCTAACTTGAAGTACGGCCCGAAAAAGAAAGGCTGGTTCGCGAACGGCAAGCAGCACACCCTTCAGATAGGTACTGGTGGTCTCGTCAAACGGAATTACAAGGTGATCAACACCTACAATTTATCCGGCGATGACTATCGCTTTACTGCCGATACCTTTGTTCGTACCAATGCCGATGTAGAAACGAATCGCGGCATTACTTGGGGGTGCTGCTCGATTAGCCGGAGCAATCGCAACGGCTACCGAATGGTGCGCCTGCCGTTCGCAATCGGCTTTGCCCAAAAGGTAACGGACGAGCAAGCCGCCGTTACTGTCGGCAGCCTCGTATCGAACCTGGCACCGTTCTTTATTCGAGGACAGAGGAAAAGAGATGATATCTATACTTGGGCATTCAGCCGATAAAAAAAGGGGGAGGAGCACGGGGGGCTGCATTGCTGCAGGCACGCGCTTCCTCCTTACACTCCCGCCGGTGAGCACAGAGGCCTCGCGGAGCGGGGCACGCTCAAGACTGGATGCAGATCCCAGAGAGCAGGGGCCGAGGTCCTTTGTCGCACGAGGCAACGGGGCTCTCCGTAATCCGCTGCAAAAGTACATAAAATAGTCGAAATCTCAAAAGACACGCCTAAACCAACCCTTAAAACTTTATAATATCATGTCAAAAATCAAAGCCTTAACACCCCAAGCGTGGGTCGCAATCGCCCTCGCTGTTGTGGCAGCAGCCACCTTCATTGCCGGTATGATTATCCCGCCTCCGGGCGAGGTGCATCCTTCCATCATCCAAGGTATCGGCTTGATGATCGTCCTCGTAGCCATCTTCTTTGGATGGGATGCCGTCATACGAGGGTTCGAAACCAAGTTTGAGCACGGCAAAACCAAAGTCACCATCTCCGGTAAGCGCCATGCGCATACCGAAAACGCGGACACCGCAGAAGGGAGGGAAGATGAGAACAATCAATGAAATCATCGTCCACTGCACAGCAACACGCGCTTCGCAGAAGGTCACGGTTGCTGATGTCACGCGCTGGCACAAGCAACGCGGTTTCGCTACGATTGGGTATCATTACCTCGTTGATCAGGCAGGGAATGTGTTCCCCGGCAGACCGGAGGCCACACCCGGTGCACACTGCCTTGGGCACAACGCGAAATCAATCGGTATCGCGTACTGCGGCGGGCTCGACGCAAGCGGCAAGCCAGCCGACACGCGAACCGAACCCCAACGAGCCGCCTTGCTTGGTTTACTAACCGAGCTCAAACAAAAGTATCCATCCGCATCTATCCACGGACACCGAGATTTTGCCCAGAAAGCATGCCCGTGTTTTGATGCCACTAACGAGTACGCTGCCCTATGAGAACTATCTGCAAAAACCTCCGCGCATTGATACTCATGGCTTGCGTCCTGCTTTGTGCTTGCCACACAACCAGACACACAGTGTCTGTCGTTGATGCAGAGCAAGACACCCAGTCCACGCACCATGAACAGACTACCACCCAAAGGCTGGATAGTCTTATCTCAACGCTCTCCGCTTCTGCGGATAGTATAACCATAGAGTTGTATGGTGATGCGCCTGCGCCGGTCGCTGACTCGCTCAACCCCGTCGCACCTTCGGATCAAGCTTCGCCGGTGACGGCAAAGCCACAACCCAAGAAGCGCATTACCATACACGCGCCTCGCATCAACAAAGAGGAAAGGCATGGCTCGGATGTGCGTCAGCAGACTAACGTGGCCGATAGCACACGGAGCAATTCCCAGTCCCACACATCCACTGATGACTCTAAAGAGGTCATCGGTGGCGCTGAACCACCAAACCTAACGGCGGTGTTCATTGTGCTGGGATTGGGTATTACGCTCCTCATCATAGGTGCTATATTCGGCTACTTATGGCTGCATAAGAAGCATATCATCTGAGCTATACCTTTCCTTAAAAAAACACGTACGCATGTGCATAGGCGAGCGCTTATGCACGTGCGTATTGCTTTCTACCGCCCACTCGGGACATTTTCGGGACAGAAATAAGAAAAATCAGCACGTAAAGTGCTGATTTTCAGGCGGGTGGAATAAGGGGCTCGAAC
>CAMUYI010000052.1 GCA_947164985.1 uncultured Bacteroidales bacterium
CGCACACCGAACTCTCCGGCGTGACGGCATTGGATTTCATGGTGGAGCACCTCAGTGCCTCGCCTCTAACCGATGCCGCCCGTGCTTCCCTCCGTCAGCAGGTAAAGGAACTCATCGAAGAACCCACCACCCGCGGTTTCCGCATCAAACTGATTGTATGATATTCAGGGTCTAACATCAAATTCTATACTTACATGGTACACGATCTTTACATTCTGATGATCACGGCAGGCATTGTAGCCCTGCTGTTCAAGCTGCTCAAGCAGCCCGTTGTTTTAGGCTACATCGTAGCCGGAGTGTTAGTCGGACCGCATCTCTTCGGCGAGAAACTCGTCGAGATGGAGAATGTCGAGACCTGGGGCTATATCGGAGTCCTCTTCGTGCTCTTCTGTATCGGCTTGGAGTTCCGGCTCAAGAACCTCTTCGAGTCCGGCAAAGTCGCGCTCATAGGCGTTGCTACTATTGTCATCGGTATGTTGCTCTTGGGCTTCGGGGTCGGCAAATCAGCCGAACTGAACACCATGAACTCGCTTTTCCTCGCTGCCATGCTCTGCATGTCCTCTACGACTATTGTCATGAAAGCCGTGGACGAAGCAGGACTGTCCAAAGCACGTTTTGTCAAGGGTGCCACCTCTATTCTCATCTTTGAGGATATTGTGGCGGTTGTTCTCATGGTCTTGCTCTCCAGCGTAGCGGTCAAGAATAGTTTTGAAGGCTCCGTCTTGCTGGAGAAAGTAGGTGTGCTGGCGGTAACGCTTGTCGTCTGGTTCGTTGTCGGAATCATGATTATCCCTACTCTCTTCCGGTGGGTGAGGCCCTATCTCAACGATGAGATTCTAATTGTCCTTTCGCTCGGCCTGTGCCTCGGCATGGTGCTGACGGCTGAAGAAGCCGGATTCAGCTCCGCACTCGGCGCGTTCGTCATGGGTATGATTCTTGCCGAGACCAAAGAGGCGCACCGTATCGAACATCTCATGGCGCCGCTCAAAAATGTCTTTGCCGCTATCTTCTTCGTTTCTGTCGGAATGATGATCAATCCTTCCTCGCTTGTAACCTACTGGTCTTCAATCCTCTATGTCGCACTGGTTATCATCCTTGGTATGATTCTCTTCGGCACGCTCGGCTGCTGGTGGGGTGGTGAGACGCTCAAAGATGCCATGCAGACAGGCTTCGCTTTCGTGCAAATTGGCGAATTCTCGTTCATCATCGCCGCGCTCGGCTCCAAACTGGGTGTCACGGACCCGGTCATCTATCCCATCATCGTTGCGGCGTCTGTGCTCACTACCTTCCTCACGCCTTATATCATGAAGGCGTCCGTGCCGTGCTATAATGTCATCTATAACCATGCCTCACCGCGTCTCAAAGCCAAGATTGACGCACGCGAGAAACAAGTAGAAGAGGCGGAGAAAGCTGCCTCGGCAGCTGCAAAGAAAGAAGGATCGTCCTCTGCCGACAAGGTACGCCATGCCGTGCGCAAAACAGTCGTCACCAAGCGCGTCGTTGATCTCTTCTTCCGGAACATGTCCGAAAACGACCAGCCGGAGTAGGTTGTGTACAGCACTTGCCTCCGACAGCCATATTACAAGCAACTGAAAATAAGGCGTTTATACATATGAACCTGAAAGAAAAGTTTAACAAGCAATCCTTGCGGTCACATGCAGGACTGTGGCTGATGCTCGTTGCCATACTGGCGATGGAGTCGATTGCCTGCGTACAGTATTTCTACACGCGTGCCACCATCAAAGCGGATGCCGTCTATCGTGCACAATCCGAGTTGCGGTCGGCGGAACAGGAGATCAACACCGCCGCCGTGGAGCTGGAAGCCGCAGCGAAGATGCTTTCCAAGATGGCGGAGTTCTGTCTGTACGACCCCGACCTCATACCGGGGTGCGTGAGCACGCTGCTTGAGACACTGGAGAACGTGGAGGGAGCCGGAATAGCTTTCGTGCCGGATTATTACCCGCAAAAGGGCCACTGGTACGAGGTCTATGGCACCCGCAACGAACGGACCGAGAAGGGTTTTGCCATCCGTCAGATAGGCGGAGCCGACCACGACTACACGCAGTCGGAGTGGTTCAACAACGGTCTCACAATAGACCATGCCTATTGGTCGAACCCCTACGCGGACAACGAAGGCGCACATACGGTCGTAGTCACCTGTTCCTATCCCGTCTATGATGCCGACAAACGTATCGTGGGAGTCGTTTGTATCGACATTTCGCTCAGCAAACTGAAGTTCATCTTCGATTACCTGCAGGTCTATCCGGACAGTTATTACTCCATCAACACGGCTTCCGGCAAAGATATCGTCACGCCGGACACCGTACCCGGACGCAAGTACCTTATCTTTGACGAGGAGATTGACGCTACGGGATGGAAACTGTCTATCATCATCCCGGAGGACATCCTGTATGCCGAACTCAAGCGCGTCGGGCTGATTGTGAATATCCTCATGCTGATCAGCCTTGCTCTGTTGGTGTTCATCATGTACCGTAGCACCAAGAACGCCTACAAGATGATTGAGATCAACAACCAGAAAGAGCGTATGGAAGGCGAACTGGAGATTGCGCAGACCATCCAGAGCGCCATGCTGCCCAAGGTGTTCCCGCCCTTCGTGGACCGTCCGGACCTGAATATATACGGTGTGGTGCATCCCGCCAAAGAGGTCGGCGGCGACCTGTATGATTTCTATGTCCGCCACGACAAACTCTTCTTCTGCGTGGGCGACGTGAGCGGCAAGGGAGTGCCTGCGTCGCTGGTGATGGCGATGATCCGTTCGCTCTTCCGCAGCGTCACAGCGCATGAGGAACATGCCGACCAAATCATGCGCCAGATGAACGACCCTCTCACCGAGCAGAATGAACAGGACATGTTCGCCACCCTCTTTATCGGCGTGCTCGACATGGAGACCGGCGTGCTCGATTACTGCAACGGCGGACACAATGCCCCTGTATTGGTACACAAGCGGGAGAGCCGTCAGTTGGAGGTGCTGCCGAACCTGCCGATAGGTATCATGGGCGGCTTCGAGTATGTCGGCCAGACTACGCAGATACTACGCGGCGACACGCTCTTCCTCTACACCGACGGACTCACCGAGGCGGAGAACAAAGTACATGCCCAGTACGGCGAGGAACGGATGCTGAACCTGCTCGCCACCACCGACGGCATGCCGCCGAGAGACCTCGTAGAGACTTTCCAGAAAGATGTCGATGCCTTCGTCAACGGAGCGCCGCAGAGCGACGACCTCACCATGCTTGCCATCCGTTACCAGATATCGGCCATCGTCATGCGCAACGACATACAGCAGATTCCAACCCTCTCCGAATGGGTGGACGGATTGCATGTGCCCGACGAACTGAACATGCCTATCAACCTCGCCTTGGAGGAGGTGGTATGCAACGTTATGCTCTATGCCTACCCGGGACGCAAGGACGGCAAAGTGTTTGTCGAATATACCGAGACTGAAGACGAACACGGCAAGCAACTGATCTTCACCGTCTCCGACTCCGGCATACCTTTCGACCCGACGAAACAGAAAGAGGCGGACACATCGCTCGCGGCGGAGGACCGGGAGATAGGCGGCTTGGGCATACACCTTGTGCGCCAACTCATGGACGAGATCCGCTACGAACGCGTGGAGGGCAAGAACATCCTCACGCTGGTAAAGAAAGTAGCAAACTAAACCAATAACGCATTTTTATGCACTCCCTCATCGCCGGCATAGCAAACAGTTTCACCGACAATCTGATAGCGGAGCAACGCTATCGGATGATTCTGGACGGTCTGCAGGTGACGCTGCGGATTACGTTCTGCGCGGCGGTGCTGGGTACGCTGCTCGGCGGTGTCGTCTGTTGGGCACGCATGAGCCGCAAGCCGTGGCTCATGGCAGTCGGCGGCGTGAAGCAGGTCTATACCAACCTCATCTCTACGCCGGCACGTGAGATGCTGGAGAAAGCCGGCATTCAGGTCTTTGCCTCCGAAGAGGTGGAGATGATTCTCAACCGCGACAAGACGGGTCAGTGTCCTATGGACCAAAGTCTCAACGAAACAGACGATCCGGCGGAGTGCGTGGCTATGTTGAAAAACAGATAATCATACGCAATCAGAGGAACTCTCGCGAGCTCCTCTGATTCGTTTTAAAGCTTTATTAACTGTTTATTTCGCTGCGTAGAGCGCGTTAGCCAGAGCGGCTGCGTCACCCGGTAACCCCGGATAAGCGGCATTCAGTGCAGCTAAGAATCCTTCGGCATCGGTATTCTCTGCCAGCAGACGCTGAACGGTCTCCAAGTACGCAATCTTAAACTCCACCTGTTTCTTCTCCGCCAAGCCTCCGTGTCCGCCGATGAAGTATTTGCAACCGGAAGCAAGTGCCTCTTTGGCTTCTGCCAACTCAGCCTCTACCG
>CAMUYI010000053.1 GCA_947164985.1 uncultured Bacteroidales bacterium
CTTGCGCGGGAATTAACTCCTCATCCGCAATTCATACGAGATAGTAAAAGCTAAATATAGTAAGAAGAAATTATGCAACGAGAAAAAGAGATAGTTCGTGTGACGCTATGGGGCTCCGCGGCGAATGTGGCGCTGGTTGTCTTTAAGTTCGTCGCAGGCATCATGGGTAATAGTGCCGCGATGGTGGCGGATGCAGTACATTCTCTGTCGGATTTTCTGACAGACATCATCGTGCTGGTCTTCGTACGCATCAGCGCCAAACCGCAGGACGAGAGCCATGATTACGGCCACGGCAAGTACGAGACCATAGCCTCGTTCATCATCGCCATGGCACTTGGTGTAGCATCCATAGGTATCATCGTATCGGGCTGCAAACAGTTTGCGGCATGGCTTCAAGGAGCAGACTTAGAAGCACCGCATGCCATCGCGTTATGGGCAGCATTGTTATCCATCCTTGTCAAAGAACTGCTCTATCAATACACCGTCCGCAAAGGCCGGCAACTTGACTCGCAAGCACTCGAATCCAACGCGTGGCATCATCGTAGCGATGCGCTCTCCTCCATCGGAGCGGCGATAGGTATAGGTGGCGCGCTGCTGCTTGGTAACCGATGGACGGTGCTTGATCCAATAGCATCTATCGTTGTGGGTGCGATGCTTATCAAAACGGCTGTGGATCTGCTGCGAGGCAGCATGGATGACCTGACAGAATGCTCGCTTCCGGCAGAGACAGAGCAGGAGATAATAGCGATTGTGAAGTCGGTGCCCAATGTGTCTGACCCGCATAATCTGCGCACACGCCGTCTTGGCAATCGTATCGCTATCGAGATGCATGTGCGCATGACGGGATCAACTACCTTAGCCGAAGCGCATCAGCACGCTTCGTTCATCGAGCAGCGCCTGCGCGAACGCTTCGGTGCTACCACACATATCACTATCCACATGGAACCTGAGAAATAAAGATGAAAACAACGCGTAAAGAAAAAATCGTACCCCTTGCGGGTAAAGAGATAGCCGGCTACGTGCTCGGCGGAGTGATGTTCGTAGTGATGCTGCCTGCCATCATGTGGTTGGCATCAGGTATGCCGAATATGGAGGTGCATATTGGTGCATGGCGTGCGCTTGGAACGGGTATGCTAATCATTGGCGGTCTTTCGCTCAGCGTATGGACTATCGTGTATATGAAGACGCGCGGAAAGGGCAATCCGATGGACGCCTTTGGCAAAGAGATTGGTCCGCGTACGCAACATCTCATGACAGATGGGCCATACCGTCTCAATCGCAATCCGATGCTGACCGGCACGCTCTGCTATCTGGCAGGATATATCGTTTGGCTATGGACGTGGCAGGCACTATTGGTTTGGTGTATTTTCTTCGTCATCATGTTCGTCCAAGTGCTGACGGAAGAACATAGGCTGCAAAAGGATTTCGGCGAAGAATACGAAGCGTATTGCAAACGCACAAGGAGATTTTGATAATTTTATAATGAAAAGGGAATTATGATAGTTACAACCACACCGACCATTGAAGGTCACACCATTAAGGAGTACAAAGGTCTTGTTTCCGGAGAGGTTATCTTCGGCATGAATTTCCTGAAGGACTTTGGCGCGTCGCTTCGTGATTTCTTCGGAGGACGTACCGACAGTTACGAAAAGGCTATGCTCGAAGGACGCGAGACAGCGCAGAAAGAAATGCGCGAGCGCGCCGAGAAACTGGGCGCCAATGCCATCGTGGGAGTTAGCTTTGGCTATGAGACGATGGGTCAAGCCAACAGCATGATCATGATTTCCATCTCCGGCACAGCCGTAGTGATTGACTGATGAACGAAAGCCGCACATACATATCAATGTCCGACGCGGCAGCCATAGCGCATGTCACGAAAGAGACTATTCGTAACCTCTGTAAGAGGGGCGCTATCGGCTACGAAACACACGGCAACTTCTTCTATCCCTGCAAAGAGGATTTAGAGCGTTACGCTGCGTCTATTGCTACGATTCATGCATCGGAGCAGAAAATGGAGCGCTACAAACTCGAACTGCAAGAGCAGATGGAGCAACTTCGCCTTGCAAAGACTGACGCGCAAACTCAGTTGGACGCGCTCAAACTATACCCGCACCGTATCAAGCACATTCAGGAACTGCTGTGCGCTCTCATCCCGCACTTGGATACCACTCTAAGCCCTCGTCAAGTAGAGGTCATCATGGAGATGTTGCAGGGAGGCAAGTGGCCGGATGTTTCTGCAAAACTGGGCTTAACCAGGGACAGAGCCGTTCAGATATTTGAGAAAGCTCTGGAGAAGTTAGAAGCAATGCCGGATGAGTTAGAGCGGAAGAATATGATTATCGAGGAGTTGAAGGAAGAAATCCACAATTTGAAGGAAATTAAGGAAGAGAAGCAGCGTTTGGAGAATCTTACTCCGGAAGAGAAGGAGTTACTCCTTACCCCGATTAGTTCTGACGAGCTATCGGTACGCTGCCAAAACGGACTGAAGGCTGCTGAGATCAACAACCTGTATGATTTGCTTCGTCGCAGCCATGCCGACATGCTCAAACTTCGCAACTTCGGCAAGAAGTCCCTCGCGGAACTGGAGGCATGGCTTACATCCAAAGGCCTCGCATTGAAACAAGACTGATGAAGCTTGAGGAAGCCAAAATTAAGGCTATAGGAAGGTAAATTAGAAGCAGCGGCGTGGACTACCAGACGATGGTAGTCCACACTTTTGATAGTCCACAATGCGGTTCTATAGCAGGAATTTGTGAAAATTCACGGAAAAATGCTATAAATATGCGATTTTTTTAACAGAACTATTGCGTATATCAAAAAAAAGCAGTACTTTTGCAGCCGAAATTAGTGAATATTCACCCAAATATGCTATAAATTATGATTTTCAATCGCAATTTGTACCTTCAGAAACTCATTTCCGCTGATGGAAATGGTATGATTAAAATTATCACCGGCATACGTCGGTGCGGTAAATCATTTCTTTTATTCAATATCTTCCGGAACTACCTTCTTTCCCATGGTGTTCAGGAAGACCACATCATTGGCTTAGCACTCGATGATGTACGCAATATTGGACTGCTCACACCCGAGAAACTACTTGATTATATAGACAATCACATCATAAATGACGACAAGAAGACATATATCATCTTGGATGAGGTTCAGTTGGTGGATAATTTTGTCGGAGTGTTACTTAGTCTTACACACATGCAAAATGTTGAGGCATACGTATCTGGAAGCAACTCAAAATTCCTCAGTAAGGATGTGGTGACGGAATTTCGGGGTCGCGGATGGGAAATACGTGTACGTCCATTGAGTTTTGCTGAATACTTGGAAGGTGTTGGAGGTGAAAAACGTGATGCTATAGAGGAGTACTATACCTATGGAGGACTGCCTGCTGTCGCAATGATGTCAAGCAAAGAGTCGAAACAATCTTATCTGAAAGATCTGTACCGTACAATTTACCTGAAGGACATTATAGAGCGCAACCGTCTTCAAAATGAGGAAGGATTGGAAGAGATATTTCGAGTTTTGGCATCATCTATGGGAACTACGGTTAATCCCACCAAGATTGCAAATACTTTCAAGTCAGTATCAAACCTCAAAATATCCTCTCATACTATTTCCAAATACATAGAGCACCTAAAGGATGCGTTTATGGTTAGTGAAGCCGAGCGCTATGATATAAAAGGACGTAAATATATTGGTGCAGATAGTAAATACTACTTTGAAGACCCTGGCATACGCAATGCTATTCTCGGTTTCAGACAAGTGGAATTTAGCCACATGATGGAGAATGTACTATATAATGAATTGTGTGCACGCGGTTACTCGGTTGATGTAGGACTAGTAGAAGTCTGGGAGAAGAACGAGCAAGGCAAGATGGAGCACAAAATTTTGGAAGTGGATTATGTAATTAATCGAGGCTCACAGCGCATCTATATCCAATCAGCATATATGATGCCCGATCAAGTCAAATCTGCTCAAGAACAACGCCCGCTTACAAAGATAAGTGATAGTTTCCGCAAAGTCATCATTTCCGGAGACAATTACGGAAAATTCTATAATGACGAAGGTATTTTGAGGATAGGAGTTTTTGAATTCTTACTTAATGTCAACTGCTTAGACGAATAATGTGAATATGTAATTTGAGTACTATGATACG
>CAMUYI010000054.1 GCA_947164985.1 uncultured Bacteroidales bacterium
CCCTGCGGTGCGTCGCTAACAGCATTCGACCATGTTTGTGCGGCTCTTTCTTGCCACACTTGCACAATGCGCCGGATACATAGTCAATACCGGCTTGCCATGCTACTTTTGCCATAGTTTCAGTTTAGGTTTAATGGTTAATTACTCTTGTTAACAGAGCCGGAAGCAGGGCTTAATCGCCCAACTTCGCGTACTCTTGTGCGAACATATATCCGCGCAGCGTGCCATACTTGCTCTGGTTCTTGAACGCAGTAGCGTAAGCGGTCTTTTGCTCAACCGTCAACGCATTGACAGCCGCAATCGCCTGACGGAACTTCGTCTGACGAGCCAGTTCTTGCTCGCTGAACGGTTTGGTGCGAGGATTACAGATTTTACCCGTGTACAGGGTATTACCTTTCTTCGCAAAATACACATCGGAGTGTTCGCAGATCTTGCCGCTATACGACTTGACCATCTCAATAGGAACATACTTTGCCATAGTTGTTTAGGTTAGGTTTAGTTAATAATGTTAATTAATAGTTATTTGGGGTCCCCAAATAATTTTAATTTTTGGGGAGTGCCGAGGCATTGGTCGCCTGTCTATTTAGCGGAGTGGTATAGACCCTTGCGATCCAATTGCCGACAGCACATGTTAAGCCGACCTTAAGCCGAGGTTAGAAGCTTTGTCCGCACCTCTTTTTCAAACGACGGTGCAAATGTACAACAAAAAGCGGAGACGTGCAAATTTTCGTCTCCGCCGATGACCAAAAGTGGTCGTTTATACGATGAACGTCGCAAAATGCGCGAATGTGATCTTCACTCGGTCATTGAGTGCGTACTGAATCAGACTTGTTGCGTCCTCTGTCTTGAGCCACCCTTTGTTAGTCTCCCGTTTGCGGTAATGCTTCTTCTGCCGCCAACCATACAACAACGTCTCCCATTCCTTGGACGTATATGCCGTGTTCTTGTACTGCTCAATCCCGTCTTTGATGTGCGCTAACGGAATCTTATTTTCTCGCTTCATGCTTCGCCTTTCTGTTACGCATTTTACAAGCGAACTTCGCAACCATCAGCACCGCTTCGTACAGCCCGTCTCGGTTTGCCACAACACCGACCATCCTGCCGATGAACCGCAGCAGCGGACTTTTTCCGCGATTGTCACCGAAGCACTCAACTGAGGTCTTTCCGGTCTCGTCTTGAATGACCACCAACGCGACACGCTCTTTCTTCTTCCCGTCCTGCCACGTGTCAAATTCCTTTATCATGCGTTCCAAAAACGCTTCATTGCTTTCCAAATTCTTTTTCATTTTTCTTGAAATTAAGTGGTTTAACATCCGTCAATTGGAATGCCTCGGCGGCTTGAACGGTATAAATGCCGTAACGGTTGTAGTACTTCGCACTAACCATCTTGAAGTTAGCCATCATACTTTTTATATGCTCGGTGCCGTTCCAATTAAAGGGCATCGGTACGCAATCTTTGATAGCGTAGTACGGATGATCTTTAATAGCCACACCGCGCAGTTTCTGCTCCCACAGCGTGACCCAGATCTGCCGTTGCCTTTGGAGTGGGATAGCGTTCCATTGCTCCTCGGCAGGTCGTATCATCCGTTCGTTTTGCGGTGCGATGTACGGTTTGAGCAAATCAAGCATAACCGCCCAACTTCTGCGCTTCTTTAGTATGTCGTCTAAGGCTTCCATAAATAATTTTTCAAAAAGAAGTAGAGGGAGACTACAGAGGGAGTATATACTATGCAGATAGTCTCCCTACTACGAATTTTCTTTTTCTTTTTTGCTTCTTTTTTCTGTTTCTTTGCGATATTCGGACAGCCCGCTCTGCGAGCGATATAGTATATATCCGGTTGAAACGTTGTGGAGCGGTTGGGGAACGCGGAACACGAGTACGGGGCAGTACGTTTTCAGAGGGTATATACGCTATCCGCATGGCTTTTAGGCTGTCCGCAACCGCTATTCAACGACCTTGACCGTCAACTTTACCTCGTCCGGCTCCTTGTCGGGATAAAGTTCCACGAACGTCTTTACATATCCTGCCATCACAGCGGTGCGCGCCTTGACCAGATTTTGCTCTTTGACTTTCTCCTTGGCATTCTCGCGCCATTTTACCGCCTGTTCTTGTGGGTATCGGCGGTAGTCGCTAAAGTCAAAACTCTCCGTCCGTTGCAGTTGGAATCTACCAACACCATCCACCTCAAACTCGCCTTTTTCCAAACCCTTTTCAGCAAGGATGGCAACGGCTTCGTTGGTTGCCTCGGTAGAAATCTCGTCAATACGTGCTTTAATAGCTTTCTCTTGGTTGCGCAACTCACGCAACTCTTTCAAATTCGTTGTGTTCATATTATTCTCCGGCGTAAACGTCACCGGCTACGTTGTACATGTTAAACAATTGGAGTAATTCTTTAGAAGACATATTCTTCGGGTCTTTGCTCGGATCATTGTCCTGCCGCGCCACCATGCGCCTTGCCCGCAGCAACTTAGCGCGCTTGATATTCTCTTTCGGCGTGACGTATTGCAGATTGTCCGTACTCCAGTCGAGCATATCTCCGTTAAGGTGATCTACTTCGTAGCCCTCAGGTCTTGGACCAATCCATGTGAGAGCCATGAGCATGTGGCATGTCCTGTTCCCGAACTGCCGCATGAAGGGGTAACGCGTGTGACACACTCGCGGATCTCTGGGCACGGCGAAGCATGGCTTGACCTCCCGTAACCCGAACTTGGTGAGTGAAAAGAAATGTCCGTCCCTTGTGCAGTACAAAGGTTTGTTTGTTGGACATCGTTTGGCGGTAATCATTCCACCGCCCTCCGTGTAGATACGCACAACCGATTGGCTCTCGTCTGTAAAACCGTACGCATCTACAGAAATAGGTTTGTAAATCATAATACACAGCACTCCGTTTTTTACATGCCGCAACGTGCGGTTATTAGCGAAATGCAATGCAAAGTTAGAGATAAAAGAAGGCTTCCCATTAAAAGGAAGCCCATAAACAAATGAGAAACAAAAGGAACAAATGAAAAACAAATAGAGGGGCTTTTTTACGGCTCACTCGAACAAATAAAACAAATGCAATACAAATGAGAAACGGTCAAAAATAATAGATAAAATTGCTATAACTATAATGTCTCATGGTCGGGAAACATGATTGTAGTTCGGCAAATATCTGCTTCTTGTCCATACCTTTAAAATCCAGCACACCCATTTGTCGGTACTTCTTGAGAAAGGCCGCTAAGGTCTTAGCGTCACTCTCTGCCGCTTCGCGGAACATATTTTCAAACAGCTCCGGCGTATATAGCCCAAGTTCGGTCAGTTTCTCCGTCACGAGGAAAGGACACGGAGCCTGCTCCACAATCGGCACAATATCTTCCACACATGTCTCGTGTGTGTTTGTTTCTCTGGTCTGTTCTCCTTGATAAAAATTGACAGAGGTATTGTCGTGAATGTCGATGTGATCACCGGCATAGTAATTCCCATCGAAGTGGAAATAATAAATTACATTGTTCATGGAAAGATTAAGAATTTTCTGGAGGACATAAAAAGCACAGGCCACTGGAACAAGAAACAGGTCAGCAATATTTTCTGTAACGATGTCCCCGTGACCCGTGCTGAACACGGATAACAGGGACATATTTCTTTTCGTTACTATAGTTTGCTGACCTGTTTCTAAAGGAATATGCCTGTTTGCACTAAGTGCTATTCAATATGTCCTCCTGTTTAACGTCTATGAGAACCGACGTCGCTTTCATCTCCGAAAGCGGCTGCAAAGTTACTACATTTTTTTGAATTATACAAGTTTTTTGTTAATTATTCTTCTGTTTCTACTATATTAATGACATAATCAGCAAGTTTCTCGCACTCGCAGATAAAATCCACATAGAAGACACCTAACTGGTAACTATACCGTCCGGCATCAATGTCCTGCAGGTT
>CAMUYI010000055.1 GCA_947164985.1 uncultured Bacteroidales bacterium
GTACGTTGCATATTCCCGCCAAACTTACTTTTGTCTCGTTTCTCATAGTTAATTATTTTTGATTCATTTTTGTTTGTTTTGGACTGAGAAAAACCATTTTCGTCATTTTTTGAAGCAAAGCGATTTTTTGTAAGGAATCTAACAGGAACGATTTATCGGTGCTGTTAAGTGGATTTGGGGATCGGTACGTCTGGATGCTTGCATACAAGCGGACTGATTGCCAAGTACACTAAGTTACGTCTCGTAACTGTTGATTCCGTATTTTTCTCTTCCTTTTTTTGATTATAGTTGTTTTATAGGTTTATATCGCGTATGCGTGTGGTTTGGGTTTTTGTCTCCTTTCAACTTTCAACTTTCAACTTTCAACTTCCCATCCGCCTCCCATTTCGCAACTACCTCATCCGCACCGAACGATAACCCTTCTTGTGCGGCTAATTCGTCATACACAGCACCTAATGTACTATACAATCTTTTGCTTTCGTCTTGTGAGCGACCTAAGCTTTCGTGTTTCTTGCGTAGTTTCCCTGCGGCACTACAAATGATTCCGAACCGTTTGCGGTGTGCAATCTCTTTTTCAGTCACTTTTGTTGTGCGTACCTGTGGTTTGTACTCGCGCACGAACTGTTTTCCATTGCGCGTGTAGTACTTCATGTTTCCAATCCGTCCGATAATCTTCCTGAACGGAAATGTCATTTCTGTAATCTCTGCCATAGTTAATAATTTTTAGGATTAATGACTGAGGTTTACGCCAAATCGTACAGTTTCTGTGCAGCGTTCACACGAGCGACGAAATCATCCATCGGAGTAGCCTCCTGTGCCTTGCCATCGTTGATGGGGTGCGTAGTGGAATCGCCCGGCTGCTTGTTCAACTCCTCGATTTTGGCTTTGAGCGTTTGGATTTCTTGATGTTTGTGCTGCAAAAGTACTACCATTCGCGCATATGCGAAAAGACCTATATTACTGCGCGTACACGTGCATGTTGCCTCCCCGGTAAAGGGAATCTCGACAGAAGGAGAAATGAGCGTTAAGGGAGAGCCGGAAATGGCCAGCAGTCCTAAATCGGAGGGGAGTTGTTGCGCATTGATATAGGCAATGGCTTTAATACCCGGAAGAGAAAAATGGTTATTCATAGCAAGGTGGAGTAAACTGGAATAGAGTGGAATACAATGGAAAGATTATCAAAAAACGTCCCGAAACTTATAGCGAATTTTTAACTTTTTTTGGTTTTGGCTGTTTTTCTATAGGCATCACGCCTGCGTTGATAGATTTTGAGCAAGGTGCGGAAGTTCGTGTCATCGTCCTCGATACAATGATCTTCCATCCACGCCATAACGAGAAGATCGATCCTCGTTTTGGGAGTGATACGCCTTGCCTCATGGATATCATCAAACAGTTCCACCTGAAAACGGTTCCGGATGGTATCGGCCAGATGCTCCAGTCCGATACGGGGCACATAGTTGTAGTATTCCACCGGCTTGTAGGGGAAGGATGGAATAACGATCGCGATTGTAGCGTCCTGTGGTATAGGCGCAGGCGCCAAATCGGGTTGCTTCTGAAGGTGTGCCTGGATTACTCCGGACTCTTGTGAACCGCGCACGGGTACGACGGGCGTCGGGAAACGGTAGATTTCTCGCGGACAAGTAGCTTTGTCCCGGTTGTGAACTTGGTTGCATTCATGTGCATACCATTGCGCCAGATACGGCGGAAGCGAGAGATAAATAAGGAACTCGTTCATAAAATAGTTAGGGTTTAGGTTCAAAAACGAGTGCAAAGTTACTAAAAAAGAGTGACATACACAAGTCGGAAGCCCGTATAGTCTAAACAAATGTCATTCCGTCTAAAAAAAGTGCATATTTGATCTGAAAGGCATAAAAAAAGAGGCGCCGACCTTCACAGGCAGGCGTCCTCCGGCAAAACTTTCGCAACAATGAAATCGTAACATGTTTAATCATCATCCTCATTTGAAGACGATGCAAAAGTACTGCTTTCTGAGGACATGGCAAAAGACCTCCGGTCGGGGAGGACGCCGGAGGTCGTCCAAAAGGAAAGCGGGTCGCCCCGCTTGCCTTAGTTCCGGAAGATGTACCCATCGACCTCGGTATAATCTCCGCCCGTATCGAGACTGCGCCACACTGCCGAATAATCAATGCAGCATTGTAGCCACTGCGGCAAGTTCTTGAAAAATCGGAACGATTAATCGACAGAGCGCAGCGGCGGAGAAGTAGCCGTATTCCTCGTAAATATCTCCGAAATCGCTTTCTTCATTTGCGGTAATGCTGGAGCGGTGAGCAACCTTTACAAAACTTTGATTGTTGTTTGAGCGGCTTTCGAAATCGATACCCGGAGCGTCTTCCCAACGGAATGGGAAGAGCGGCCTCCGCCAAGAAGGGATTGTTTTAGAATTTAACCAATAAGGAGTTCTATGTCCTTGCAGCAGTGAGGGCTGCCGCGGACTCGCGCGGCGCACTTACTCCGATGACTGTCCCCCGGACACTCCTCGGTGCGCCTGTTTCGCTTCATGTATAAAGCAGTTAGCGTTTGATATAACCTTTACGGTGCTTTACAAGTGTTCCGTGGGAGTGTTTGCAAGGTTTTCGTAACAAAATACTACCATCGGCGCAAGAAGTGACCAAAGGGAGGTCTTGCGCCGGAATAATGTGTGGAGATTTTTTTAGCGACAATCGGAACGGCGAAACGTGCTCCGACCTTTCAAATCAACGTAGCGGTAACTAACTTTGCACCGGAAAGGATTGTATCAGATAAACGCGGATCTGCTGCGGACAAATGTATTCGTATAGAAACATATACTTGGCATAGCAGACAATTGCGGTATCGAGGGCGAAAAACCAAGCCCTCAAATGACAAGCAAAAAGAAAAAAAAAAAAATGGGGAGGGAGAAGGCTGCCATCACGAATGGGTGGCGGCTATGCTCGTATTGCAATGGCGTAGTTGCGACTGTAGCAGGCAGGAGGGGAAATAGCGAGTCAGAACTGAACACTTGGTGGTCTGCCGCCATTTTCGCGCCGGTTTTAGCATAAATGATAATCTATGCCAATACGCCTTCTACAGGAACAGCGTTCACATATCGGGCATGTGAGAAAGGAGCGGAGACGGAACAGCCGGGCGGCGGCGAGGCATGTTGAGGATAGCAGAACTGAACACTTGGAGGTCTGCCCGAAAACACGCTGACCCAGAGCCCAGCCGTGGAGGTGTAGCGACTGTGCGTGGGCAACGTGGAGCTTGCCGTTCTCATCGGTGTAGTCTTCGAGTTCGTGACCGTTTCCTGCGAGAAACATATCATGGAACTTGCCTTCGGTGAGGGCTTTGCGTCCGCCGACATAGACGTTCTCGGCGTAGGTGGCTAGGTGTGTGTCAGGCCGGTTTTCTTGAGAACGGGAACCTTTGATTGTTTGTACGGCTCGAATGG
>CAMUYI010000056.1 GCA_947164985.1 uncultured Bacteroidales bacterium
TCTGAAAGCCGGTATTTTCTTTATACTGCCTCCGCCGTAAGTCAGGAGTATTTTCTTGCCGAAACTGCTCATTACTTTCTGCAGTTTCTCTACTACGCCTTCACCAAAGATAAGACGTGTCGGTGTCTGATAATCAAAGTTTTGCATAGCTATTTTGTTTTATTTATTTGCGTTAATGAATTTATTATTTGAATTTCGGTGCAAAGGTACTACTTTTTTCTCAAATGTACAAAAAAGTCGGACAGAAAAAGAACTATTTTACCTTTACCCCTTGTACATTGTACGTCGCTCCATTGTGCTCTATGAACAATTGTCCGTCACGGAGAACCTTTGTACTTGGTGTTTTGTCACTTTGTACCTTTGGGGTGATGTTTTCGGTGGCACCTCCATTCTCAAACCGCACGGAGACGTTACCGGAACCGAGAGCCGAAGCAAGGCCGGAAGGGTTGTCTATTGCGCCGAGGCGGGTATAGGAATACGAGGTATTGAAAGTCTCGTAGAAGAGGACGACGCAGTTATTGCCATAGAGCATAAGATCGCCGGCATGGATTGTGCCGGGCTGGTATGCAGCGGTGGGAAGAGAGGAGGATAGGTAATGGTATTTCTCATTGCCGTTCAGTTCGTTCATCGTGACCGTTAGGGGTAACAATGCAGCAAAGGCTTCGCCGGTTTCGGAGTCGGCAAGCGTGGCGGTAAAGGTCTTCGAGCCGATGATGATGTTAATCGGTGTTTGTGCCATAAGGGTCATTGTGCTTATCGCAAAAATAAGTGTTACAAAACGTCTCATAATCTCTCTTATTGAAATCGAGTGCAAAATTAGTACTTTTCCAAGACATGTACAAACATAAATTGCCCGAATAACTACCAAAAACGCAGAAAACGCAGAAAAACATCATTTTTTAGCCGCCATTTTTGCATATTTCACAGAATTTTTGTAAATTTGCAGCCAAATTACATCCGTTATGAAAAAGATCCTGAATATACGCGAGCCGAATGTGTATGCGCGGCATTTGGAGGCGGAGGTTCTACATCCGCTGATTAGTGTGGTTCATTTCGATGAACTGGAGAAAGGCGTGCGGACAAGTTTGAACAACTACAGCGTGTATGGGTTGTTTATCCAGCGGGAGTTTCCGCAGAACTTGTCGTACGGCGTGCGGCCTGTACAGGTGAGCGAATGGTCGGTTATTGCCGTTGCGCCCGGACAGATAGGCGGTAAAGAGGATGACGGTAATCCGCTCTTTCTGAACGGCTGGGCTGTGTTGTGGTCGCCGGAGTTGATGAGCAAAACAGACCTCGAGGCACACATCGCGGAGTATAATTTCTTCTCATATTTCTTTACCGATTCGCTACCTTTGGAGCCGAAGGAATGGGATGCCATCGAAATGCTTATAAGCGCTTTACGCGAAGAACTGAAAGCCCATAAGGATAGTTCGGCGCTACGGAATATTATCGTCAGCTATCTTAGGCTGATTTTGGATTATTGCCAGCGGGCTTATTGGCGGCAGAATGCCCGGATTACTGCGTCTGAACCGGATATATTGAAGCGTTTTCATGCATTGCTGGACCGCTATTATTACGAAAGCCGGCAAGCCGAAAAGGGCTTGCCGACAGTAGCGTATTGTGCCTCGGAGATGGCGTATTCAGCAGGGTATTTCGGAGATTTAGTCAAGCAGGCAACAGGTGCTTCCGCCAAGGAATATATACAATCGTATATCATCCGTTTAGCCAAAAACATCCTCATAAGCGGCCGCAGCATTAGCGAAACGGCATATATGCTCGGCTTCGACTACCCGCATCATTTCACGCGTATGTTCAAGAACAAAACCGGCATCACTCCGAGCGAGTACATGCGTAGTTAGTCTTTGCCGGAGGCATCATAGACTTCGTTAGTCAATAACAACGGCTGTGCCGCTGTTGGAGATCATGTGAATATCCGTCATAATTCAAAGCGTTCCAAAGTTTCATCGTATCATATCTTTTGCTTTGATGCTCGGGTGGTGGTATTGGCGCTCTTTGAGAGTTGGTTTGTGACCAAGTTCCATCGCCTGATGCGGACAGAAATGCACGCACGCCAAGCAGAACTCACAACGGTCGCCGTTGATGGCACACTTATCCACCATCTCGATGTTCGACACCGGACACACCTTCGCGCAGATACCGCAACCGATACATTTGTCGGCATTGGCTTTCGGACGCAGGGCTTCGAGAACCATACGCGAGAATACCGGTCTACGTGCAATCACTCCCGCCAAGCCACGACTGCCGAAATGGTGTCTGCTCGTGCATGCTGCGATATCTGCTTTGATTTGTTCCAACCGAGGTGCAAAACGTTCGAACTTCCACAACTGGTCATTCGGGTTGCGTCCGAAACCGATGGCACTATTATCCGGTACACGAATCTTATGGCAGTAGTGCAGCGTCAACCCTTTCTGCTTAAGCACGCGCTCCACTTGCCAGATAGCGTCACCCGTCTGCGCACCGCACGGACACACGATGAAGTAATACGCGTCTTTCGGCAACGTCAGTTGTGCCACGATCTTTGGCACGATAGCCGGTGCGTTGAAGTTATACACCGGATAGACAAAACCTATCCGTTTCTCCTGCAATAAGTCCGTCTGCACCGCTTCTCGCAACGGCAACACCTTATCGCCTACATGTTCCGCAATCGCCCGCGCAATTGCGAGGCTATTTCCTGTTCCTGAAAAATAGAGTATCATATATATGCGATTTTGCTTATTGGGATGAATTTTTTGTTATTCAATCGTCT
>CAMUYI010000057.1 GCA_947164985.1 uncultured Bacteroidales bacterium
GAAAACTTTTAAAATCAAACCTGTCTATGACGCGTTGATTTACGACCTCTTTTTTCGATGTCATTTGAATGACTTTTTTTGCTTTGCTATTCATACACTTTTTTGATTAAACGAATATGTTTATGTGAAACATTTGGCGCAAAGATACTGATTAGTATTTAAAGTACTACTTTTGTTAGATATAATTAAATATATTTTGTTTTATTTAATTTTTGACGCTAATATAAAAAAGAGGATGCGGCATTTTGAGTGTATCCTTCTACCTATACTTACCACAAGGAGCACAAATACACTAAAAACCGCACCCTGTATTAACCAACTGGTATTTTTGCAAAATTACACTATTTTTTTTGTTTGATGAAATATTTATTGTATTTTTGCAAAAAATTAAGAAAAATGAGAAAGAGCAATAAAGAAAAGCTTTACAGAGCAGCATTTAGACTGTTTGCAACAAAACAATTTGACGGAGTTTCAATAAGTGATATTGAAAAGGAATGCGGTATGACTAGAGGGACCGTGTTTTATTATGCAAAAACGAAATTGGACTTATTCAAACAGGTCATAGAGTATTATATAATAGATACACAAAATGTAGATAATAAAGTGAAGTTCGATTATGGTTGCTCATTGAGAGATTACATAGACCGTTATGTAGGCGGCGTTGAGAAAACTATGGAAGAACTGGTTAATTTAATAGATCCCGATTCTCGTGACAATGCTAGCAGAGCGTATATATCTACTTTGCTTCAAGTTTGCTCGATGTTTCCAGATATTAAACATCGCTACTTGATTAATGTAAATAATGACATTGCTCGATGGGCGACGATAATTAACGCTTCAGTTAGCCGAGATGAAATAAAAGACGACATTGATGTTTTGTCGGTGGCTCGCCAATTCGTATCAGCCTTTTATGGATTATCTACTATTGATTCCATGTCTAACGGGTTAAATGTTTCTCAACTACGAGAACATATGTACACCTTATATAATCTAATAAAAAAAATGTGAAATCCTTTGTGGATTGGTTGAATTTTGCTAATTTTGCACACATAACGTTTAGTATGTGTATTTAGCGATTTAAAATCAACTTTATGGAACAGAAAGTATTTATTACAAAAACTGCATCGTTTTTTCCAAACATGCCAGTCGGCAATGATGAAATGGAAGATTATCTGGGTTTAATAGGAGGTAAAAAATCTAGAGTCCGAAGCGTAATATTGAGACAAAATGGTATAAAAAGTAGATATTATGCTTTGGATAAGGAACAGAATATTACTCACTCGAATGCAGAAATGGCAGCACTTTCAATAAAGGAAATGCTACCAGATGAAAAACAACGAGCAATGGTTCAGGTATTAGCATGCGGGACCTCGACACCTGATATGATGTTGCCATCTCAGGCCTCAATGGTACATGGAGCAGCATTTGATCATCCTATGGAGATATATTCATTAGCAGGAGTCTGTATGACAAGTATTGCGGCATTGAAAACTGCGTTTATGTCAATAATGTCAGGCAATTCATCGAATGCCGTTTGTTCTACCTCAGAACTAGTGTCCCCAGTGCTTTTGTCAAAATTCTTTAACGAAGAATATAATTCCTTGAAGAAAATAGAAGAAAATCCAATTATTGCATTTAACAAAGATTTTCTCAGATTCATGCTTTCAGATGGGGCTGCCTGTTGCTATCTAGAAAAGGAAATGTCTGGAGAAATGTCTTTAGAAATAAATTGGATAGAAACTATATCGTTTGCAAATCAATATCCGGCATGCATGTATATGTGGGGAGAATATAATGAATCTGGACGGCTCAAAAGTTGGAAGGAGTTTGATGGTAAAGAAATGGGCGAAAAATCAGTTTGGTGTATTAAGCAAAATGTGAAACTATTGAATGAAGTGGTTATTCCATTATTTGTAGATGCCATAGAAATTGCATTAAAAAAACATAACGTGTCGCCAGAAGTTATTGATTATGTCATTCCTCATATTTCTTCAATGTATTTTTATAACGTATTAGCAAAGGAGATAGATAGTAGGGGTATTGATATGAAAACAGATAAGTGGTTCACAAATTTGACTACTGTTGGCAACATAGGATCAGTTTCAATATTTGCGGGATTGGACGAACTCGTACACTCCGGTAGGCTAATAGATGGTAATAAAATACTTTTGCTTGTTCCAGAAAGTGGTCGATTTACATACGGTGTTGTGTTATTAACTGTTAAATATGCTTGACTTTCTATTTTTTTAATTACCTTTGCCGAAAATATTGTGGGATCATGTTTATCTTCTGTGTAATTGTGGTAGATTAGGAAGAAGAAAGGTGAATATGAAGTTCTCACTATGCTCTATTATGGAGTATGGGGACTTTGCTATTCTTCTACCAATACCACAAGGGACACAGATGGTGAAGCAACCCCATACTCTTTTTATATTATGGCAAAGAATAATACGCGTGATCTCATTTTAGACAAGACTTATCGGTTATTGTTTATCTACAACTGGGAGGCAATAACAATAGAACAGATAGAAAGTTCTATTGGGAGAACGCGTGGAGCCATTTTCTATTTCTTCAAAAACAAAAGCCAATTGTTCAATTCCGTTATTAATGAACGATTCCTTTCGAAGTTTTTGACCTCTGAAGTTAGTACTCCTGCTATTCAGGATTCAACAATTT